>JBPBPC010000034.1:0-3335 GCA_050954665.1 Janthinobacterium lividum | reverse complement strand
TCTACCGCGAGGTGCGGGAAGGCGAGCGCTTCGGCCGCCTCGTGGCCGAGGCCCTGTTCGTGGACGTGCTGCGCCAGCTCACCTCGTTCTACGAGGACGCGCCCGCGCAGCGCTACGCCCGCTTCGTGGGCACCTACCCCGACCTAGTGCAGCGCATCCCGCAGTACTACATCGCCTCCTACGTGGGGGTCAAGCCGCAGTCGCTGAGCCGGATTCGGGGCCGGGCGGCTTCGTAATCCGCGTCGCATTTATGCACCTGGGTGCATGACTGACGGGTGGGGGCGGCCGGACCTTTGTGCTGTACCAAACCCCCTCCTCCGCTATGCGTCGTACCCTCTCTCGCAGCCTGAGTCTGCTCCTCGGCCTCGGTATGCTTTTTATCGGCCTGCGCTTCCTGCTGGCCCCCCGCGCGGGGGCCGAAGGCTTCGGCGTGTTCCTGCCCCCGGCCGATGTGAATTACGCTTTTCACTACGCCAAAGGCATCCGCGACGTGTTCTCGGGCCTGCTCCTGGTCGTCTTCGCCGGCCTGGGCTACGACCGGGCCCTGGCCTGGGTGCTGCTGCTGGGCGCGCTCATTCCTGGCGTGGACCTGAGCATCGTGCGGGCCCAGCCCACTGCCTCGCTGGTCCTGGAACTACCTCACATCATGGCCATTGGCCTGCTGCTGGGCCTGGCGGCCTCCTTCTTCACCCTGCCCCGCCTGGCTACCCCGGCGGGCCTTCAGCGCCCGGCGCCGCTCGCCCGGCAAGCCGTATGAGCGCCGCGTGGTCGGCCGGGCTGGTCGCCCTGGCCTTGCTCAGCAGCGGCGTCGTGTACGGCGTCGACGTCTTTTTTGCCCTCATCGCCCGCCCGGCCCTGCGGCGGGTCGACGCGGCCAGCCTCACGCAGGTGCTGGGCCACCTGCACGCCGTGGCCGATGCCCGCATGCCCCTGTTCGGGGCGACGGCCCTGCTCAGCACCGGGGCGCTCTTTTGGGTGGCCGGCGGCTGGCCGACGCTGCCCGGCCGCCTGGCCCTGCTGGCGCTGGCCGGCTTGCTGACGCAGCTGGCGGCGTATGTGCGCGTGGCCCAGCCCGTCAATAAGCGCCAAACAGCGGCGGCTTTGCAAAACCAGACGCCCCCCGATGCCCGCGCCCTGCAAGACCGCTGGGACAGCGTTATCGGCCTGCGGGCCGGGGCGCTCACCCTCGCCGTGGCGGCCTTGATAGGGGTTGCCCTGCACTTGCCTCACTAAGCCCCTTGCCACGTCGGCGGCCACAGTAGTGGGGGCGGCATTGCCCTTCGCGTATCACCTCTTTTTTCACTTTCTCCTTTTATGCGTCCTACTTCCATCAGAACCCTTGACCCGCAGGCGGGCCCCACCATCTCGGTGGTAGGTAACACGTACCGCATCGTGACCAGCGGGGCCCAGACCGCGGGCGCTTACGCTATTATCGACATGCTGGTGCCCCCCGGTAGCGGCCCCGGTCCCCACGCCCACGCCCTCATTCAGGAGTCCTTCTACGTACTGGCCGGCGAGGTGGTATTCCGGTCGGAAACGCAGACGTACACCGCGCGCCAAGGGGCCGTGGTTGAGATTCCGAAGGGCGGGGCTATCCACAGCTTCCGCAACGAATCGGGCACGCTGGCGCACCTGCTGTGCGTGGTGGTCCCGGCGGGCCTCGATGATTTTTTTGTCGAAATCGGCCAGCCCGTAGCGCCCGGCCAGTTTTTGCCCGCCCCGCCCCTGGGCCCGGAAGACCTGAAAAAGCTCCAGGCCCTGGCCGCCCAGCACGGCCAGGAGGTGTTTCCGCCGGACTACCTCACCAAGTAAGGGGGGGTGTCTAACAACTAGGAAAAACCGCCGACTCGGCGCATCTGCTAGCCGGTAGAGGGTGCAAACAAGCCGCTAGGGCCCGCTGTGTACCTAGTTGGAAGGGCAAGTGGCTGCTTAGCCCGAACCTGGTAGCTCCGCCTTGCCAGCCAATACTTTACGCGCTTTTACAGCCTCTCGCTTCATGCCTACGCCCCCCTCCTGGCCCGACACTACCCAGATTCATTACGTCCGCACGGGTCCCCGTGGGGGCCCGCCCGTGGTGTTGCTACATGCCTTCGGGATGGATTTGACGCTCTGGGACGCGCAGATAGCCGTGCTGGGTGCTTCCTACGACACGATTGCCCTGGACTTGCCCGGCCACGGCCAATCGGCGCCGCCGGCCTACCCCCTGTCCTTTGCCAGCTTCACGGCCCCCATCGCCCACCTGTTGCACACGCTCCAGACCGGGCCGGTTCACCTGGTGGGCATCTCGTTTGGCGGCATGCTGGCCCAGACCCTGGCCAGTACGCAGCCGGCCTTGGTGCGCTCGCTCTCCCTCATCGGCACGGCGGCCACCTTTGCCGAAGCCGGCCGCGCGGCGCTGCGGGAGCGGGCCGCTTTTGTGCGGGCCAATGGCCTGGCGGCCCTCGCCCCGCTCTCGCTGGCCCGCTGGTTCACCCCCGACTTCAGCCGCCGCCGGCCCGAGGTCCTGGACCGGGTAGGCAAGCTGCTGGCTCAGCACGAGGCGGCCTTCCACGGCGACGTATGGGAGTTGATTGCCACCCTCGATACCGTGGCCGCCCTGGCCCAGTGCACCCTGCCCGCGCAGGTGCTCGTCGGCGAGCAGGACGCCAGCACCCCCCTGGCAGCCGCCCAAGTGCTGGCCACGGCGCTGGCCACGACGAAGCTAGCGGTTATCCCCGCCTCGGCGCACTTCACCAACGTGGACGCGCCCGCCGAAACCAACGCGCTGCTGCTGCAATTTCTGGCCGCCTGCGCCAGTTAACGCGGCGGCCTGTTTACGCGGTTTCCAGGCGCGGGAACCAGTACATGGCGGGGTAGCCGAGGGCTTTACGAATGATGCTCATTTGCCCGATGTGAAAGGACTCGTGCAGCACCGCCGCCACCAGGAAGTCGGCTACCGTATTGCCCCCGGTCGGGCCGCTGAGCGGCAGCACCGTGCGCAGGACGGGCTCGTCGGCGGCTTGCAGCGCCGCTAAAAAGGTCTTGGAAATCCGCTCCCGAGCCTCGGCGCAGTCGGCCAGGCTCGGGTATACCCGGTTCTTAGCGAACGGTCGGAAACCGGGCAGCGGCAGGGCCGGGTCCACGTAGGCGTCCAGGAGGGCCGGGTCCTGCGCTGGCCACTCTTAGAGACTGTTTAAGTTAAATTTATTGAGGATTCAAGCTATCTACCTACTAATGCGCATAAAGAAGTTTACATCTGATTTGCATATCCAAGACTGGGAGCGAATTGAGCGATTGATTGTGGTCAAGCGCCGCAGCAAATGGCCGTTGCTGGAGGTGGTTAACGGCATCCTGTA
>JBPBPC010000018.1:0-4484 GCA_050954665.1 Janthinobacterium lividum | reverse complement strand
CCTCCGCGTACCTCTGCGGTAACTTCTTGTATAAGCTCATTCAGAAGTTACCGCAGAGGTGCGCGGAGGCAACCGCTGAGGTGCGCAGAGGAGGTTAAGAAAAGGCTTGTTTAACTGCTTGACGATATTCCTCAAAAAACGCCGCGTTGGTTTTGGAATCGGTGAAGATTTCGAGCACCGCCGCGCCGCTTTCGGCCGCAAAGAAAACCGGTAGCGCCGCCGCAAGTTCGGCAAACGATGACACGGGCAGGTAGCGCAGCTGAAAATCGCGGCACAGGTTCTCGGCCGTGAGCGCTTGGTGCGTCTCAAAAAACTCGTCTAGCTCGGGCTGCTGGCGCGGCCCGTCGATGAGCCGGAAAATGCCGCCGCCGTGGTTATTAAACAGGACGACCCGCAGGTTGGGGGTAGCGTAATTGTGCCAGAAGGCGTTGCGGTCGTAGAAAAACGCCACATCACCGGTCAGCAGCACCACCGGGCGCGCGGGCTGGGCCAGCGCCGCGCCCACGGCCGTGCTGGTGCAGCCATCGATGCCGCTGGTGCCGCGGTTGGCAAACACGTCGATTTGCCGGCCTTCCGGCAGGCCCAGAATATTGGCGTAGCGCACGGCCATGCTGTTGGCCAGGTGCAGCGCCGTGCCATCGGGTAGGGCCGCCAGCGCCTGGCGCATCGCCGCAAACTCGTTGAAGGGCTGGCTTTCGGTAGCGAAGAACTCAATCAAAAACTGCCCGGCCCCCGCGTCGGCCCGCTGCCAGGTGACAATAGGTTCTGAGGTTTCACTAGCAGGTAGCTTTTCCGTCCGGTTGTAGTCTTTCGTCTCAAAAGCCGCTAGCTGCTGAAAAAACACCGCCGGCTGCACCCGCACAATGCGCGTGAGGCTGCGAAACGTATCGGCTACCTCGCCGGCTGGCTGCAAATGCCAGTGCTGCGCGGGCGCCGCGTCGCGCAAAAACAGCTTTAAGGCCTTCGAAATCAGCGACTGCCCGAAGGTGATAAGCAAGTCGGGCCGCAAGTCAGCTTTTTGCTCCTTCGATAAGCCCGCCAGGAAAATGTCGTGTCGCCGCACGGCCGGCACATCGCCCAGGTTGGCAATGCTATCGGCCACCACCGGCACCTGCCGCGCCTCGGCAAACTCGTAGAGTGCAGCGGTGAGGGTAGGGTTTTCGGGCTGCTGGCCGGCCACTACCAGCACCCGGCCGGCGTCGCGCAGCTGCCGCCGCAGGTCCAGGATTTCGGCCGGCGGCAAGATGGTATTGGCGTGGTCGTCGCGGATGATTTTCACCTCCTGCTCGTACCCAACGTCCTCGCCCGCCTTGGGGTAAAACGGCTCGCGCAGCGGGATATTCACCTGCACCGGGCCGGCGGGCCCGGTCTGGGTTAGGTTAATGGCCTCGTTGATAATGCGCTCGCCGTGCCACTTGGCGTCGGCGTGCGCGGTGTCGGCCGGAAAGTCAAACGTGCCCTTGGCGTGCGCGCCGTACAAGTCGCGCTGCCGGATGGTCTGGCCATCGAGCTGGTCTATCCACTCGGGCGGGCGGTCGGCGGTGAGAATCAGCAGCGGAATTTGCTGAAAAAACGCCTCCGCCACGGCAGGCGCGTAGTTGAGGCCCGCCGTGCCGCTGGTGCACACCAGCACCACGGTGCGCCGCGTGGCCTGCGCCAGGCCCAGGCCAATGAAAGCCGCCGCCCGCTCATCGGGCACCACGCGCAGCCGGCCACGGTAGGCCGGGTGCCGCGCAAAGGCCAGCGTGAGCGGCGCCGACCGCGAGCCCGGCGACAACACAACGTCGGTGATGCCGTGCTGGGCGCAGATTTCGGCGATGTTAAAAACAGCTTGAATACTTTTCATATAAAGCTAAAACTAGGCGGTCCTTGTTTCGTCGGGCCTCCGCGCAAGAACCGGTTTTTTGTATCAATCCAAAACCGACCCCACCGTCTGCAATTTCATTTCCGTCTCCTGCCACTCGCGGTCCGGGTTCGAGTCCACCGTCAGGCCCGTGCCGGCGTAGAGGATAGCCTCGTGCGGCCGCACTTGCAGGCAGCGCAGGTTCACGAACAGGCGCGACACGCCGGGCGCGGCCACGTTTACCGGCCCCAAAAAGCCGCTGTAGTAGGCCCGGTCGTAGCCCTCGTGGCGCTGCAAAAACTCCAGCGCGGCCACCTTCGGCATGCCGCCCACGGCCGAGGTAGGGTGCAGCAGCCGCAGCATATCGGTGCCGAGCGAGGCGGGCGCGGGCACGTTTTTGAGGTCTACCTCGAAGTCGGTGCGCAGGTGCAGCAGCTGCCCGGCCACTACGGTGCGCGGCCCCGTTTCCTGGTATTCGCGCAGGCGCAACTGCTTGAAGCAACTCACGATGTAGCGCGCCACTAGGGCTTGCTCCTCGATTTCCTTCTGCCGCCAAATGGCATCCTGCGGCGCGTGGCCCGGCACCAGCGGCTGCGTAGCCGCCAGGGCCATGGTATGAAACTGCCCATCGGCCGTAACCTCGGCCAGCACCTCGGGCGAGGCGCCCAGCCAGGTGCCTACCCCCGGCACACTCACCAAGGACACAAATGCCCGCTCGTACTTCCGGCACAGCTCCTGAAAAGCCACCAGCGGGTCGAAGCCAGGGGGTAGGGGCCGCCGCGCCGCCCGCGAGCTCACCACCTTCACCACCGCCTTGTCCTTGATGGCGGCCACGCCGCGGCGCACTAGCTGGGTGTAGGTGGCCTCGGTGGCCGCCACGGGTGCGGGCTGCGCGCTGTGGTGCCAGGCCAGCGCGGGCAGGGGGGGTAGGGCCAGCCAGGCCGTGAGGTTGGGCACGAGCACGCGGGCGGCGGGCGCCACCGTCACGGTGTCGGGCCGCGCCACGTCGTAGAGCACATCGGCCGGTAAAAAGAGCGCCGGATTGTGGTCAGAATCGCGAAACGGAAAAAACGCGAAGCCAGCTGGTGCCTGGGCGTCGAGGGCCGGGGGCAGGCCGGCGTAAGAGGCTTCTAACGAGCGCGCGGCTAGCAGGCGGGGGTAGGCCACGCCCGGCTCGCGCCAGATGGCCAGCGGCCGGCCCGTGCGCAGGGCCCCCGCCGCCAGGTGGCGCAGCCGGCCCCACGCATCGAGGCCATTAGCCGCTGCGGGCCAAACTAGTTGCCGGGGTTCGGGGCCACCCATTAGGCCACCTGCTCCTTGGCCGCGGCAGGCAGGTCTATCACGGCCATCGTGATGCGGCTGATGCACACCAGCGCCCCAGTTTCTTCGTGCGTGATGCGGATTTCCCACACCTGGGTGCTGCGCCCGATGTGCAGCGCCATGGCCCGCCCGCGCACCCAGCCCGAGCGCACGCCCTTGATGTGGTTAGCGTTGATTTCCAGGCCCACGCAGGCCTGCTTCGTCACGTCGATGTGGGTGGCCGCGCCGATGCTGCCCAGGGTTTCGGCCAGCGCCACCGAGGCGCCACCGTGCAGCAGGCCCATGGGCTGGTGCGTGCGCCCATCCACAGGCATCCGCCCTTCGAGGTAGTGCTCCGTAATGTCGGTCAGTTCAATGCCCAGCGAATCGGCCAGGGTGGGGCGGTGGGAAGCCCAGATTTTAACGTCGTCGAGGGTCATGGGTTAGGTAGTCAGGGAGGGGTAGCGAGAAGGAGAAAACGAGCGAAATCAGTATAAATCCAGGATTAATTGCGAATTATTTGCTTGCCGACAACGCACAACTACTAACTGACAACCAACTTTACGGCATCGTTCGGCAAAACTACTCGCTTACGCCCGTGCCTGTTCAGCAGATTTACCTCCTTCGCCACGGCCAAACCGATTTTAACGTGCAAGGCATCGTGCAGGGCAGCGGCGTCGATTCGGACCTCAACGACCGCGGCCGCTGGCAGGCCGAGCGCTTTTGGCAGGCGTATAAGGACGTGCCGTTTGCCCGCGTTTATACCTCCAAACTCAAGCGCACCTACCAGTCGGTGCACCAGTTTATCGACCTAGGCCTGCCGCACGAGTCGCACGCTGCCCTCAACGAAATAAGCTGGGGCACCCGCGAGGGCACCCGCATCACGCCCGCCGAAGATGCTGAGTATAAGTTTATTCTGGATGAGTGGACGGCCGGCAACGACCTTGCCCACCTGCCCGGCGGCGAAAGCCCCGCCCAGGTAGCCGCCCGCCAGCGCCCTTTCATCGAGCTGCTCAAAAGTCGGCCTCAGGATGAAATCGTGCTCGTGTGCCTGCACGGCCGGGCCCTGCGCGTGCTGCTGTGCCAGCTCATGGGCTACCCGCTCAGCTGCATGGATGAGTTTGAGCACCAGAACCTTTGCCTGTACAAAGTGCATTATACCGGCACGCAGTTTACCATCCGCAATTTCTTAGACGTAAGCCACCTGGCCGAGTAGCCAGGGCCGCTCGCAACCGCCCGCTTTGGCCCCGATTGTTTCCCCGACTTTTCGCGGCTAATTTTGGGCCCCAATCCCAACCCGCAATTCCGATGGCCGAAATTATAAAAATGCCCAAAATGAGCG
>JBPBPC010000038.1:0-5303 GCA_050954665.1 Janthinobacterium lividum | reverse complement strand
GTATAGTCCCAGGGTGAGCTGGGTCGGGTCTCGGGTAAAGATAGTGGGGTCCTTTTGCCACTGCGCACAGACAAATTCGTGCGGGGTGAGACCGCGCAACGTCTTGAGCCGCTTGGCGTGATTGTAGGCGAGTAAAAAGGTCTGCAAGTGCTCGTTTAGCTCGGGCGTGGTTTGGTAGTGGTAGCGCTGCACCGTGGCCTCCTTTAGGGTCCGGTTCATGCGTTCGACCTGGCCGTTGGTCCAGGGGTGGGCCGGCTTGGTAAAGCGGTGTTCGATGCCGTGTTCGTCGCACACACGGTCAAAAATGTGGCGCCACGCGTAGATTTGGTGCGGCATGTTACCAAACTGCGTTCCATTGTCAGTCAACACCTTATGCACTTTATACGGGAGCGCAGCCAGTACCCGCCGCAGAAATTCTGCCGCCAGCATCTTCGTGGCTCGTGGGTGCAGCTCGGCGAAAGCCACTTTGCTGGTGCGATCGATGGCGACGAATAAGTAGACCCGTCCTTCTTCCGTGTGGACTTCGGCGAAATCGACGTGCAAGTAGCCGATGGGGTAGTCCTTGAACTTCTTTTTCGGCGGGCTTTGCCCCTCTTCGCTCAGCGGCAGGCGGCTAATGCCGTGGCGCTGAAAACAGCGGTGCAGCGCCGAGCGAGAAAGGCGAGGAATCGTCGCTTGCAAAGCGTATAAACAGTCATCGAGCGGCAGCAGCGTATGCTTGCGAAAGGCCACGGCAATGGCTTCTTCCCCCGCTGTGAGCACCGTCGAGACCGGTTTGGGCCCCATCACCGCATCCGTCGTCGTCGAACGTTTGCGCCACTTTGCTACGGTTTTGGGGTCGATGCCATGGCGGGCGGCAAGCGTTTGTAAGCTTTCCTGACTACGTTGGATAGCAGCCCGAACTGCCGCTGTTGTACGGGCGCTGCCGTGGAGCACTTGTCCCATAAGGATTGACGAAATTTCGGGCCCGAAATTACACCATCACATCCTGGGACTATACAGCAGCAGTTGGAGCCGTTGTTAGTGGTGCGCCGGCGCGGTAAATGGCCGCTGGTGGAGGTGGTAAACGCCATTTTGTACGTGCTCAAAAACGGCTGCGTGTGGCGGGATTTGCCAGGTGATTTGCCGCCATGGGGCACGGTCTACTGGTATTTTGCCAAGTGGGAAGCCGATGGCACGTGGCAACGGGTGAGCACGTGCCTGAACGTGAGTAGCCGGGAGCGGGCCGAAAAAAAGCGTGGCCTAGTGTCGTAATCCTCGACTCGCAAAGTGTCAAGAACGCGGCCACGGCCACGGGCCAGACGGTGGGCTTCGACGCGGGCAAGCTCGTCAAGGGTCGCAAGCGCCTGGTGCTGACCGATACGTTCGGCCACGTGCTGGCCAGCCGCGTGTTGCCAGCCAACGCGGCCGACGGTCCGGCCGCCATCGCCTTTTGGGACGAAGTAGCCGCCGCCCACGACTTGCTGGGCCGGGTGCAGGTGGTGTTCGTCGACAGTTCGTTTAACGGCGTCTTTCGCGCGCACTTGGCCCAGCGCTACGGCATCCGCGTAGAAAAACCGGCGCATGTGCTGGTGGAGAAAACGAACTTTTGCATCCATGCCTGGCGCTGGATTGTCGAGCGCACCTTTGCCTGGCTCAGCGCTAATCGCAGATTGTCAAAGGAATACGACCGGAGCTTGTCCCACGCTAACGCGTGGATTTGCTTGGCCAATATCCGGCGAGTGCTCAAATTCTCCTAACTCAAACAGCTTCTTAAAGAACTTCGTCAACGACCCTTACAGGTTGACTCTGCTTCCTAAGCCCCAACGATATTACTCGCAGCAGCAGCCTACAACCTGAAGAAGCTCTTGCAATACGGGCTGAAACCGCCACGGCGTGTGGCGTTGGTCATCCAGCCAGACCACTTGCAGGCCTCAACTGGAGGAGGGGAGCGGTAGCCCAGGGCAGTGTGGTGGCGGCCAAGCTTGAAGCAAGGGTCGAGGTAGTAGACTACTGCCAGCCGGGCTTCTTCCAAACTGGTAAACGCGCCGCCGTGAAGTAGCAGTTCTCTAAAAACCTATTTTCAAAGTGCGTATGGCCAGTAGCCAATGTGGCCTGGCGTAAAAGGGTAGGTTGACAGGCGCCGTTGCCCTAGCCGGTGGCCAGCTGGTAGCGTCTTGCTGATTGCGCTGGCCATTCGGTACTTTTGCCCCGTTCCTGTTGCTCCCCGCTCTGCCAGCCCACTGCCCACAAGTAGCTTCCAGGCCGGGCCTCCTGCCGATGCATGACTCGCTGCTAGCCGCCATTCGCCACTTCATTGCCCTGGCCCCGGCCGAGGAAGACCTGCTTCGGCAGTGGTTCGTGCCCGAAACCGTGCCCAAGGGCGGCTACTTCCTGCGGCCCGGCGAGGTGAGCCGCAAAATCGGCTTCGTGCGCCAAGGCGTGGTGCACTACTTCCAGGGCGGCGACGGCCAGGACATGACGTATTACTTCGGCCGCGAGCAGGAGTTCATCGGCGACTACGCCAGCTTTCTGGCGGCCCAGCCGGCCACCCACGGCATCCAGGCCCTGGAGGAAGCGCACCTGCTGACCATCTCCCACGACAACCTCCAGCGGCTCTACCGGGAAATCCGGGAAGGCGAGCGCTTCGGCCGCCTCGTGGCCGAGGCCCTATTTGTGGATGTGCTGCGCCAGCTCACCTCGTTCTACGAGGACGCGCCCGCGCAGCGCTACGCCCGCTTCGTGGGCACCTACCCCGACCTGGTGCAGCGCGTGCCGCAGTACTACATCGCCTCCTACGTCGGGGTCAAGCCGCAGTCGCTGAGCCGGATTCGGGGCCGCGCGGCCGCGTAGCCCGCGCCGCATTTATGCACTTGGGTGCATGACTGACGGGTTGGGGCGGCAGGACCTTTGTGTTGTACCAATCCCCCATCTGTTATGCGTCGTACCCTCTCTCGCAGCCTGAGTCTCTTGCTCGGCCTCGGCATGCTTTTTATCGGCCTGCGCTTCCTGCTGGCCCCTCGTGCAGGGGCCGAAGGCTTCGGCGTGTTCCTGCCCCCGGCCGATGTGAACTATGCTTTTCACTACGCCAAAGGCATCCGCGACGTATTCTCGGGCCTGCTCCTGGTCGCTTTTGCGGGCCTGGGCTACGACCGGGCCCTGGCCTGGGTGCTGCTGCTGGGCGCGCTGATTCCCGGCGTGGACCTGACCATCGTGCGGGCCCAGCCCACCGCCTCGCTGGCCCTGGAACTGCCTCACATCATGGCCATTGGCCTGCTGCTGGGCCTGGCAGCCGCCTTCTTCACCACGCCCCGCCTGGCCACCCCGGCGGGCCTTCAGCGCCCGGCGCCGCTCGCCCGGCAAGCCGTATGAGCGCCGGGTGGTCGGCCGGGCTGGTGGCCCTGGCCTTGCTCAGCAGCGGCGTCGTGTACGGTGTCGACGTGTTCTTTGCCCTCGTCGCCCGCCCGGCTCTGCGGCGCGTCGACGCGGCCAGCCTCACGCAGGTGCTGGGCCACCTGCACGCCGTGGCCGATGCGCGCATGCCCCTGTTTGGGGCGACGGCCCTGCTCAGTACCGGGGCGCTCTTTTGGGTGGCCGGCGGCTGGCCGACGCTGCCCGGCCGGCTGGCCCTGCTGGCGCTGGCCGGGTTGCTGACGCAGCTGGCGGCGTACGTGCGCGTCGCTCAGCCCGTCAACAAGCGCCAAACGGCGGCGGCTCTGCAAAACCAGACGCCCCCTGATGCCCGCGCTCTGCAAGACCGCTGGGATAGTGTCATCGGCCTGCGGGCCGGGGCGCTCACCCTCGCCGTGGCGGCCTTGATAGGGGCCGCCCTGCACTTGCCCCACTAGGCCCATTGCCGCGGCGGCGGCCGCAGTAGGTGGGGCGGCATTCCCCTTGCGTACCACCCTTTTTTCACTTTCTCCTTGTATGCGTCCTACTTCCATCAGAACCCTTGACCCGCAGGCGGGCCCCACCCTCTCGGTGGTGGGCAACACGTACCGCATCGTGACCAGCGGGGCCCAGACCGCAGGCGCTTACGCCATTATCGACATGCTGGTGCCCCCCGGTGACGGCCCCGGTCCCCACGCCCACGCCCTCATTCAGGAGTCCTTCTACGTGCTGGACGGCGAGGTGGTATTCCGGTCGGAAACGCAGACGTACACCGCGCGCCAAGGGGCCGTGATTGAGATTCCGAAGGGCGGGGCTATCCACAGCTTCCGCAACGAATCGGGCACGCTGGCGCACCTGCTGTGCGTGGTGGTCCCGGCGGGCCTCGACGATTTTTTTGCCAAAATCGGCCAGCCCGTAGCGGCCGGCCAGTTTTTGCCCGCCCCGCCCCTGGGCCCGGAAGACCTGAAAAAGCTCCAGGCCCTGGCCGCCCAGCACGGCCAGGAGGTGTTTCCGCCGGACTATCTCCCGAAGTAAGGGGGTTGTTAAACAAATAGCGTAAAACCTCCGAATCGGCGCAGCAGCTAGCTGGTAAGGAGGTTGGGGCGCACCGTACGCGCGGGGCTTAGTAGTAGGGCGCGGCCTCCTGTAGCCGACGGACGGCGTAGGCACCCGCGGGCGTCGTCACGCGGCCTAAGAAGTCGGTGGTATGGGCCGCCATCGTCTCGGCCAGCGCCCGCGGGTCAGCGACTGCCTGGAGGGTTTCCGTGGCCTGCCGCAGCCACCGCTGCGCTTGCTCCTCTACGTCGAGCGCCGGCAGGTAGAGGTCCTGCTGCTGGCCGCGCAGCAGGTTGCGGCGCATATAGGCGAGAACGCTGGCTTGGCGAGCCGCCTCCACGTGCTGGTAAAGCACGGGATAGTTGCTGGCCAGCTCCCGCAAGAACAGCCGGCGCGTTTCTTCGGCGCTATCCGTCAGCGTGCGGCGCAGGCGCAGCATTTCCTCGACCGCGTTGCTGCTCTGCGCCACGTTCTGGTCCAGGCGCTGGCGGAGAGCGTCGCCGTAGTGGTCGGCGACGGCCGAAACCAGGGCGGCTTTCCCCCCGGGGAAATAGCGTTCCATCGCGGCGGCTGGTACGCGCACGGTAAGGGCCACGTCGGCGAGCGACACGGCGCTAATCCCGCGCTCCAGGAACAGGTCCTGGGCAGTCGCCACGATACGGGCCTGCTCTGGCGCGGAGAATTCAGTTGCTTCGACGGGCATAACTACGGAGTGAGAAAGTAATAAGTACTCAATTCAGGTGCCCTAAGTACTCGGTTTAAGGGCGGGCCGCAGTGGTGCCCCACCTATCATACGTACCGGCTGCCAGGAGTTTGGGGGCCGCGTCATTTTGCCTAACACAAAGGGCATTTTGGTTAAACTTGCCTTTTAGGCAGCG
>JBPBPC010000030.1:0-5425 GCA_050954665.1 Janthinobacterium lividum | reverse complement strand
ATCCCCGAGCGCCTGCCGCCCGGCGCCCCCTTCGAGCTGCAGGTCTTCCACGACCTGGCCCAGGCCCAGCACTGGCTCCGCCTGTGCCGCAACGCCGCCGTGCCCAGTATAGGGCACCGCGGCGAATTTAATGCGACTTAGGGGGTACCGCTCTCATCCCCGAGGTGAAAAGAGATGGGGCTAAGCTGCCTAACCGCGGGGCGCCTAAGCTAACGCCGCACCGCCTCCACCGGTCCTGCGTTCGGCAACGCCTACCTCGTGGCAGTTGTACTTGCGCACCCGCTGAAGCCAGCACTGCAGCTGCGGCCGTGTTCTACGCCCCAGTTCCGCTACTGCCGCGCCTGGGCCCGTCGCCGGCACTTCGAAGGGGCCCTGGCGGGCGCAGTGGCATTGGCGGAGTCGCTCGCGCTTTTGACGCAGTTTTTGGGCATTGAAACTTTGCTGTTAATAGTCTTTTATTCTCTGCTGCCCTTGCGAAACAGTGCCGCTGAATAGGTTAACGGAAGCGGAGTTGAGCAAAAAACTTTGTCCAAGCGGCGGCCGTAGTCGGGTTCGTGCTGCAGCATGGCTACCGAGTCATCGGGTTTCTCTTTACCAGGCTCGCACCCGCAGCGGCACGGGGAAACACCGACGGGTACGTCGTCTCACTCGAACGGTTCCGTTAACGGGCCCAGGCCAGAACGCGAGAATAAGCGATGTTCAGGGTCAGTTCAGCCCATGCGCGGCACCGGTGATCCTCTCGCCGGCCGATGGCTGCCAAGTCCTTGCTTGTTGCCGATGAGCGCTTCCGCTCGGATGGCCGACTGTTGCTTAAATTCAGTCTCTGCTTTCAGCTCGGTGGCGGGCGGCGCGGGCTTACCGGTAATACGTTGGCTGTGTTAGCCCGGCCTCAGGCGCCATACGGTCCACGGCCTCGCTAGTGTTCATGGCTAGCCCCGCGGCCCACGCGGCCACCGCCGCCCTATGCATTCGCCTTTCCGTGACCGGTTATTATGCGTTTTGTAGAAGCTTCGTTGCAGGCCGCGCGCGGGCCGCCTTGGTCTTCTTTCAGCCCACGCACCCCCCTTCAAGAACCGGAGCGGGAGGGCAGTGAGGGACTGAGGAAAACCGCTTTTTGCGGGAGTGACACGAGGAAAACAGACTAAAGTAGACCAACAACGAAGCTCAAAATAAGCACACTTAGTCCGGCCACGGAAAGCTCCCGATTTGGTTGCCCTTGGCTTAGGCGCAGTATTTCACGGGTTCAGACGTAGCGCTGGCCGTGCAATGGGTCGATGAGAAACTTGAGTAGGGCCAGCCAGTCACCCTCAGGTGCGGCGCGGGTGCGGCCGTCGTCGAGGGCGGCGGGTATGCAGGCGAAGCGGTAGTGCTTGGGCAGGTCGCGTGGGCCAATGAGGAGCATCAGCGATTTGGGTATTACTTAAATGATAATGGTTGACACTTATCTTAGAACTTAAGGCGGCTAGTGGGAGTAAACGGGGCAGTTTCTTCGTTAATCCACTTGCCATGGGGATTTTTTCCGCTTTTCGTCCGTTGCTTCGCCGCTGGTGGGCCGACGCCTGTGCGCCGCACCCTTTCCGCGAGGATGAGTGGGCGAGCCCCAGGCAGTTAGATAGCCAGCCGCACGCGCTAGGCACTGTGTTGGAGGCGGTGCGGCAGCACCGGGCGCACGAACGGGTGCGGCACGGCTGCGGCCTGGTGGCTTCCGATGCGGGGTGGGCCGTGCCTGCCCCGGGCCCCCCAGCGCCGTAGTGGCCAGCGCTCATCGGGGCCCAAGCAGGAGGTCCTGATTTGAAGCCATAAAAGAAATCTTCCTGGTGGGGGCCTGCCTGGTGGCGTTGGCTTCTCCCCCGGCGCGGGCCCGGACAGGCGGACCGGCCGTCAGCCTAAATCACGGACGCACCGTGACCACCGCCAAGGCCGTTATTACCCACGGAGTGGGCTAAAGCGAGGCGTTGGAAACTGAGCCGGGCGGCAGCAACGCGAAAAAAAATATGCTCTCCGAAAGGTACAGTTGATTACCAAGCGCTGCTAAAAGGGCCACCCCATCAGGCGCACGTTTGCACCAAACCAAACCACGGACGCTACGCTAATCTTCGTCGGGGGCCAGTAGCGTCGAGGCGGGTTGGCATCGGCGCGGGAGGCGGTTCACAAGACCACAGATTAGCAGAAAAATGGACAGAATTGGCCCCGCATTTGAATTAAAACGAGGTTAAAAAGAATGTAAATGAAGATTTAATGAAACTTAGTGGCTGGGGTATTGGTATGGGAGGCAACGTATTCTTCAACTGTTGGCCTTGGGAATGATCTGGGAACGCATTAATAGGTGGGTAAAATTCTCAATTAACCGGTGGCGCAAGCCCTTACCAGGGGCTCCTACCGTGGCGGTGCCGCCGCGCAGACACGGCGATCTGGGGGCAGCGTCCTGGTCGAAGCTGGGGCTGGTCCTCACTGGACAAGGATGGGCTGTGCCGCCGCGCGCTAAGCCGGTTGCGTCGGGGCACGGCGGGCCGTTGCAGCGGCGTGGGTGGCGCCGGCGGTACTGAAACCGTGATTTAGGACGTTAATCGAAGGGGTGTGTTACTGGAGAGCGGGGCGTTTGGTCTTGCGCAGGACCGGCTGGCGGTGGACTTGCGCGGCCTCGTAGAAGTTGTGCAGCATAGCGTTGGAGCGCGCCACTACGTCTGTGTTGCGGATGTTCTTGTTCACCTCATCTTCGAGGTAATCGGTTAGACTCGCCGGGTGCTGCTGTCGGTTTGACAGTGTGAAACGTGACTTCCTGGCCCGCCATGACTGCAAACATCTTGCGCAGGCCGAAGGCGTTGGCCCATTCGACGGCGGTGGTGTGGGGATAAAAATCGGGATAGTCTGACAGGCTTGGGCACTCACCTCGCGTGCCGCCATCGCCGGAGTCCAAAGCCAATTCGCCGTAAGTTGTAGAGAACCAGGCTTTCAGAAGCGTCTTTGCAGGCCATCTTCCACTTTTATTTGCCTTGCTCACCGAGGCCATCTTTTTCCTAACCGCTTTCTTCGCTGCTGCAGTATCCGTCGATGGACTGAAGGCGGTTCTCAACGGCGGATTGGGTGAGGTTGCCGTGGCAGTAGACAAAGAATTTTTCTAATGAGATCAGGGCCCCCGAGAACTGGCCGTAAGCGGTTTCGAGAGAGTGAAAGCGCACGCACAGGCGGTAGTGGCGCACGGTGTCGGCGGTGCGCCGCTGGCGCTGTTTGGGGGTGCCACCGTGAACGCCCACGCATGCCCCGTGCAATAGTAACGCAGTAGGGTTCAGCGGTGAGGGCCAAGGCATTCGGCTATCTGAAGCAGTTATTGAATAGGCAGGCAAGGGCGTTGCGTCGCAAGCTCTAGGAAGTCCCCGGGTTGGGGGCCTAAGCCGACGTGGGTGCGTGCTTAACTGCAGGCAAAAAGGCTACTGGTGAGGGCATTGTGCGGCGTGGCGGCGGCCAGCATTTAGTTGTGCCTGCAGGCTGCCAAACAGCACGGCGCGGCCCCCGACGTGCCGTTTGGCAGCCTGCCCAACTTTTTAGCTGTGCTTAGCTTCACGTTATTTTTTAGCTTGGCACAAGCCGGCGCAGCGGCCCCTATCTGTGGCGGTGCCGGCCGGGCTCAGCGGCGTGCTGGCGCACGAGGTGTTCATGCAATCAACGCTTGCCCACGTGCCGGCGGCTGCTTCGACTAGTACGGCCTCCGCGCTTCGGCCTGGGGGCCCTGCCGCGTACTCACTCGATGCCACCTGGCGCACGTTTCCATCGCTCCGCAAGCCTTAAAACGGGCTGCGACGCCGGGGGGTCGAAAGTAGTTGCAGCAGTGTGCCGAGGCGTAGAGCAGCGTGCACAGGCAGCTGCTCCGCTTGGCGGAGACAGGGGCCCCAGCGGACGATCATGGCGCAGCCGGGTCGCTTCCTCAGACGTGGGGGTACGGAACAGGGCCCGGCCTATGCCCATCGCAATGCTCTGCTGGTGAGGGGTTGGGCAGATATGCAGCGACGCAGACGGGGCGGTGAACAGGGTGGGTCAGGGCGGATTTATGCGCGGCGAGAACGGTGCGCCCGGGTGTACAAGCCCCGGGGCCGGCCCGTTGCGGGGCCGTCATGCCCTTCCCTGCCGTAATTTCGCGGCCCTGTTCACCGCCTGCTTGTTCTCATGCCCGATTTGCCTGCCTTGGAGTACGAGCTTGAACTGTTCGTGGCAGGCGACTCGCCCCACGGGGCCCTGGCCCTACGCAACCTCCAGGCCCTGTGCGCCCAACACCTGGCCGGCCGCTACACCCTAACCGTTGTGGACTTGCACCAAGACCCGGCGCGCGCCGAAGCCGACGGGGTCATCGGCCTACCCATGTTACTCAAGCGGCGTCCCGGCCTGGTGCGCCGCCTCGTGGGCGACCTCTCCGACCCCGACCGGGTCCTCAAAGTGCTGGGCCTGCCCTAAGGCGCGCCGCTACCGAGCGCCGCGGGCCGGGGCGGCGGGCGGGGCCGTTGCCTGGTCGCAGGCGCGCAAGCCCAGCAGGGCGACGACGACCAAAGCCACGGCGATGCCAGTGGTGCGCAAAGACATACTCGGGCGGGGGCGGGGGCGGGGACGGTGCATGATGGGGAAGCGAGGTAGCAAGGACGGACCAATTTTACGCAGCAGCAGCGCCCCGTGTTGGGCCCGGCAACGCGCGGTCCAAGCAGTGCTGGCCCATGACTGCACGGCCCCACTACTTGCCCCGCGGTAGCGCTTACCCAGGGCACCGCGGCAGTACATGGCCAAGGGTGTATTGACGCCGGCGGTACAGTTGACCAACCCCCTCCGTCCCTTGGTGCTCCGCCGGGTGCGGGCCCGCAAGCTGTGGGGGCCAACACCCGGCGGAGCAGCTGGCCCGCTGTGCAAAAATTTTAACGAGCATCTGTACTGCTTTTACTGGCCGTGAGCCATTGCTAGCAGCCGATGGCCGCCGGCAACGCCCGGGCCCAGCGATGGCACACAGCGCAGAAAAAATAGTGTTTACTACGCACGGATTTTGTGTAATTACCTCATTCACTGGCAATTTGTCAAATTGGACCTTTACGGTGTTCCTCCTGCGCCCATATCCTACGATTCTCGCTTCGGTTCCGCTACTCAAACCCCCGCCACGCACTTGGATGTTGTAACAGGTGCAGAGCATCATCTTTCACCTTGCGCAAAGCCACGCCTGCTACGTGGCCGGCGAGCTGCGTTGGGAGCAAATGTGCCAGTGCCGCGCCGACGACGCCCGCTAGGCCGCCGGCACGGCGGCGTCGCGGCACAGGCGCAGCCAGCGCTGGGCCTGGGCCAGGTCGTGGAACACTTGCAGCTCGAAGGGGGCGCCGGGCGGCAGGCGCTCGGGGATAATGTCGGCGTGCCGGTCGGCCTGCACCACGTGGGCCACGTAGCGCAGGCCCAGGCG
>JBPBPC010000042.1:0-7543 GCA_050954665.1 Janthinobacterium lividum | reverse complement strand
TTTGCCTGACAAATGGGGGGCCAAAGCGGCCCACGCACGGTCACTGATTTCATCCAGATTAGTCACGAACGCAAAGATAATTGTCCGTACAACCTAGTGCAATTCCTTGATTTTCAAATTACGAAAGGAGACTTGATTGCCGTGGTCTTGCAAGAGTAAATGTCCGGCGGAGGCTTCGCCAAACTGGGGCCAAACACGGTACTTACTGCCCGCTACCAGCGCCCGAAAGGCCGACGAGCCGCGCACGTATTCCAGCACCTTGGCCCCATTTAAGTAATGCACCACGCGCTGGTTCGGGTAGACCACCACCCGCCCAACATTCCAAGCTCCGATGGGCCGCTGGCAGGCCGCGGGTTTGACGGCGGGAATCAGGTCGTAGAGCGAGGCCAGGGTGCGGTCCCCGTTCGTTCCAAGTTTCGCATCCGGATGCCGGGCATCGTCGAGTAGTTGGTACTCCAGGCCAATGGGCGAGCCGGGAGTCTGTTCGGCCAGCGTCACGAAGTAGATGATTCCGCTGTTGGCCCCGGGCGTGAGTTGGAACTCGAATGAGAAGTCGAAAGCTCGGTACTGGGCCGTCGTAATGATGTCCCCGCCGTTGGCCGACTCTTTGCCGTCGGCGGCGAGTGTCGTTAGCGCCCCGTCAGCGATTTGCCAGCCGTGGGTGGGAAAGGCGGGCCCCTTGGCGCTACGCCAGCCCGTTGAGGTGTTGCCATCGAAAAGCAAGCGCCAGCCCTGGCGCCGCTCGGCCGCCGTTAAGGTATTCGGGGCCGGGCTTTCGAAGCACGTCGTTGCCCCCCGCGCCGCTGCTGGTACGAGGGGCTTGCCCAGCCAAAGGCCTGCCCCCAGCAGGCAAAACGCAACTTGACGGGTGGGGCGAGGAGGCTTCATGGCAGTACGGGATGGAGAGTGGCTACTAAAGTAGCGCGCAGCCGCCTAGCTGCGGCCAAGCCCACGGCGGTTGGGCAGTGGTTGACTATCATTCCAGCTAGGGCCCCAAGATGGTGCACGCTTCCTCCTCTGGTGAGCTAGTGGTTAGCAAACAAGATCGGTATTCATACGCCATAGCCCACCGTCCACCGCATGTAAAATCCGGGGAATTGGGTTTTACAGGAACCCGCTCAAAACTTGTAGCGCAACTGCGCCTTCACCTCGCTGCGCGCCGCGCCGTTGATGGTTTCCAGGCCGGTGCCCACGGTGGTTTGGTGGCGGTAGCGGGTTTCGGCGTAGCGCAGCCACAGCGTGAGGGGTTTGCCCAGGCGGATTTCGGCCAGTGCGTAGGCCCGCGTGCCTTGCCCGTAGAGGGCCGGCACCGAAACGGCCAGCCACACATCGGACTCGTACACGTACTGGCGCACGTCGTAGCTGTCGGCGTCGAACACGGCGTAGCGGGCCGTCAGCTTCAGGGCCCGGCCGAAGCGGTAGGCCACGTCCTGGGCCAGCACGTAGCCCGCGCGCCAGGGCTGGCCGTCGTCGAGGCGCAGGCGCGAGGCTTGCAGGCGGGTGCGCACCTCCAAGGCCGGGCTGAGGGCCGCGTCGTAGTACAGCAACAGGCTTTGCTGCAAGTAGTTGCCGGGCAGCGGCACCGGGAAGTCGGGGCTCGTGGGCAGGTTGCGCGGCTTGAGGCGCTGGCGCAGCTGGGCCGAGAGAATCGTGGTTTTGCTGGGCGTGTAGGCCAGGCGCAGCAGCGCGTCGTGGCCGTGGCTGGGGGCCCCCACGCGGTAGCGCAGCCAGGGGAAACGGAACTGGTCGTAGTAAGTGCTGACCTCCCAGCGCGGCGCGGGCCGCACTTTCAGCCCGAAGTACACGCCGCTTTCGTTGAGGTTGCGGTAGTTCTCGCCAAAGGCGTTGCCGTAGAGCGAGTGAAAATCGGCCGGGTAGTGGCGCACCAGCACGGCCGCGTCCACGGCGGGGCCCAGGCTGGCAAGCAGGCCATCCACGGTGCCCAGGGCCCCGCCGGACGTGCGCGCCGTTTCACCGAACAGCAGCAGGTTGCGCCACACGTAGCTGTAGTGCAAGCCCAGGCCCAGGTTGTTTTTCCCGCTGAATTCGAACAAGTTATACGGCTCGGGGCGCTTGAGCAGGGCCGTGCCGTAGTGGGTGCCCACGGCGGTGAAGCCCACGGCCAGGTCGCCGTTGGCGCTGGCGTAGCCGAGGTGGCCGCCGCCCACGGTTTCGGCCAGGCGGTGGCGGCTGGCCAGCTCGGTGGCCGTGCGGTGCAGCCCGGTGTAGAGCAGGCCCGAGCTGAACTCGTCGTATTCGGCCAGCGAGTCCTGGGTTTGGCGCAGGTTGGCGTCGGCGTTGCGGTGCGAGGCGAAGGCCGTGGCCTCCCAGCGGGGCCCCAGTTGGTAGGTGGCGGCCGCGCCCCGGAAAAACGAGTTTTCGAGCAGCCCCGCGTAGGGCCGCACGCCCACCGACGAGCGCCGCACGGTGGTGATGACTTCCGCACCCTTGCCCACGGCAAAGCCCGACGAGAGCAGCAGCCCCTGCCCGAATTGCAGTTGGTAGTCGCCCAGGGCCAGGGTTTTCCAGCGGCCGCGCGCCTGTAGTACCAGGTGCGCCGAGAAATAATCGAACCCCACCCGGCCCTGGCCCGGCTGCCAGGCCCAGGGCTCGCCGGCGTCTTTTTCGAGCGAAAACCCGACGCTGAAATCCTGGCTGTGGCTGGCCCGGTAGCGCACGGCCAGCTTGTCGGGGCCCCCGAGGTAGCGCAGCGTGGGCCGCCCCTGGTAGAGGGTGGCGGGGGTGTAGCCCTGGCGGGTTTGCAGCACCCGCTCGTGGCGCAGCAGCAGGTAGTTGTTGTCCTCGCGCAGAATGCGCTGCCACAGGGGGCCCCGAGCGGCGCGCCCGTCGCCCCCGGCCACCGCCACAAACGGCAGCAGCCGGCCGATGGTGCGCAGATCGAACCCCTCAATGCTTTGCAGCTCGTACACGCTCAGCAGCAGCCCGTTGGCCTCGCAGTGGCGCAGCAGGCTGGTGATCTGGGTTTCCGAGAGCAGCAGCAGGGCGCGCAGGTCTTCGCGCGTGGCGGCGTTGAGGTTGAGCGGGGCTTGGTAGTAGTTGAGCAGCGTTTCGTAGATGTCCTCCACCGGCACCTGGTCGCTCTCGATTTCGGCGAATAACTCCTGCGTCAGCCGGTCGAGGTCGGGCGGGCGGCGCGGGTAGTCCTGGGCGCGGGCGGCCCCGGCCAGCAGCGCCAGGGCCACGGCTAAAATCCGGGTTTTCATCGCTTGGGGCCCCAGGATTTCGTCACGCTCAGGTGCTGGCTGAAGCCGAGCACCGACTGAAACGCGGCCGCGTAGTCCAGCCCAAAATCGCGCAGCCGCACGCCCAGGCCCGCGCTGATTTCCTCGCTCAGCGAGGCCACGCCCACGCGGGCGGCCAGGGCCCCCACCGGCCGGTACTCCACGCCGGCCTTGAAGTTGGCGGGGCGCTCCACGTCTTTCTCGGTTTCGAGGGCCAGTAGCACTTGCGCCGTGGGCCGGTAGGCCAGGCCGGCCTTCAACACGGTGGGCACCCGCTCGTCCTGGTAGCTGGCCAGGCGCGCCTGGCCCAGGTTGTAGCCGTACACGCCCAGCGTCAGCCGGTTGGGCAGCACCTCGATTTGCCCGCCCAGCGAGGCCAGGGCCACGCGCCGGCTGCCCAGCCCTTCGATGCTGATTTGCAGCATTTCCACGCGCCCGCCCACGCTGATTTGGCCCAGCCGGTAGCCGTAGCCCGCGCCCACCCGCGTTTCGTTATACAGCTGGCCCCCAAAGCGCTGCGCCTCCAGCGCCACCACGCCGCGGCGGGCCCAGGCGCGCGGCGCGGCCGGGCCCGCCACGGGCGCGGCGCCGGGCTCATCGGCGGCCGGTTCGGGCCCCTGGGAGGCCCCCAGCGGCAACGCCACCACGGCCGCGCCCACGTTGAGGGCAGTGCTGAAGTAGCGGTTCTGGGCGTAGAAGCCCACCGTGGGCCGGGCCAGGCTGCCCAGGCCGGCGGGGTTGTTGGCCACGGCCCAGGCCTCGCCGTCGAGGGCCACCGAGGCATTGCCGAGGGCGGCGGCGCGGGCCCCGCGCACGCCAGGGCCGTTGCCTTGGGCGTGCGCACCAGCACCCATCACCCACCCTAATAAAACCCCTAATAATACAAGTATGAGTAGCCGTTGGGGCATATAATAACAGATAGGAATAGCCAGGGTACAAGATAGGGGCCCCGGCGCAAAAGCGCGGGCTGGGCGTCCGCGGGGCCCCGGCTCCGGCCACGTTTCGCGCCTACTGCCGAACTTGCTTCCCCATGCCCCGCTTCCCTGCTGCGGCCCCGCGCCGCGAAACCGTCTTTCACCAGGGCCAACCGCTCGACTACACGCTCGTGTTTCGGGCGCGGCGCACCATTGGCTTCGCCGTGCGGCCCGACGGCACGGTGCACGTGTCGGCCCCGGCCGGGGTGCCGGCCGATTGGGTGGCGGCGCAGGTGCTGAAACGGGCCGACTGGATCCGGCAGCACCTGGCCGACTTTGCCCGCCGCCCGCCGCCCGCGCCCGCCCGCCGCTACCACGCCGGCTCTTCGCACCACTACCTGGGCCGGCCCCTGGCCCTGCGCCTGGCCGAGGGGCCCCGGCCCGCCGTGGCCGTGGCCGGCAACGAGCTGGTCATCACGTACCCCGCGCCGCACGCGCCCGCCCGCACCGAGGCCGTGCTGCACGCCTGGTACGCCCGGCAAGCCCCGGCGCTGTTTGCCGCGTCGCTGGCCCGCGTGTGGCCGGCGTTTGAGGGGTTGAACCTGCCCCGGCCCACGCTGTACGTGCGCCACATGCGCACGCGCTGGGGCAGTTGCACGCCCACCACGGCGCGCATCCGCCTCACGCCCGACCTGGTGCGCGCCACCCCCGGCTGCCTCGACTACGTGCTGCTGCACGAGTGCTGCCACCTGCAAGTGCCCGACCACTCGCCGGCCTTCTACGCGCTGCAAACCCGCCTGCTGCCCGACTGGGAGCTGTGGAAGCAACGCCTGAACGCATTACCCAAATAGATAATAATCATCTACTTACTAAAGTCGCGCACCTGCTTGCCGCTGGGGTGTTGCCAAGCCGTTTGGGCGTTTACGGAACGGGCCACCAGTACTACTGCCGCTAAGTTTGCCGATTCAAACAGCGAGTCAACCGTAAAAACCAATTGCTCACCGCGCGGCTTCAGCACCCCGCTCGCCAGCAATTTTTGCCGCGCGGCCGCCCCGCCCGCCGACAAGCTGGCCGCCGCCGTAGCCGCCGCCACCGAGCCCGCCAGTACCAGCAGGCCCCCCCCGGGCCGCAAGTGCGCCGTGGCGTGCGCGGGGCCCTGCTTCAGCACAAACCGCTCCCCGGCCGGCGTTTGCTCGGCTGGCGCGGGCACCGGCTTGGCCGCCGATGGGGCTGCGGCAATGGCTGGCTTTCTTGAAGTTGCGCGCTTTGCCGAGGTTACGGCGGTTGCCTCGAATTGAACCTCCGCCGGTGCGGAAGATCCATCAGCCGCCCTTGCCATGTCCGTTAGAAACGCCTGAGCCTCAATGGGAGTTATGGTGAGCCCCTTGGCAGCTAGCAGTCGCACCATAGCATCGGGCAATGGCACCCACGGTGCCGACAGTTGCGATGCCAGCTTCCGAGCATCAGGCAATACATCTTTCATAGCCCGATCCTTTTTACCCAACATTAAATAAGCCTTGGCTTTACCGCTAGCCGAGCCGTTTAGAATGTTGTCGCGGTGCAAAAACGTGTCGAGGTAGCCGGCAATTTCGTCCAACGCATCGTCCTGCAAGTCGAACTGACAGAACAGCTTGTCTTTGAACTCGCCGCTGGTGAAGGAGAAGTAAAACCGCCAATGCCGGCCGTCGGTGATGACGGTGAACAGGGCCGTGTGGTCGCGGTTGTAGTCGCGCAGCTGCCGCTCCACCGCCGCCAAATCGGCCGCAAACGCGCCCACGCCCTTGCACTCGATGAAGACGGCCGTGGCCTCGAAGTCGTGGGCGAACAGGGCCACGTCCACCCGCGTGTGGTCCTCCTTTTTGGTCGCCTTGAACTCGGTGTAGACCTCCGTGGGGTTCCACACGTCCCAGCCCAGCGCCTGCACCACCCGCGCCACCAGCGAAAGGCGCACGTGCTCCTCGTTTTTGTATTCTTGGCGGCGCAGGCGCTGCCGGATGTCCAGTAAAATGTCTTGCATCGAAGCCGGTCGGTGGTGAAGCCCAGCGCCAAAGGAAGCACCAAAACCCGCAAGCCAGGGGCCCCACCCGCCGTACCTTTAAGGCATGGTTCGCTCGCTGGCCCGCTCGTTTTTTCTGGCCCTCATCTGGTTGTACCGGCACCTGGTTTCGCCCCTCACGCCGCCCAGCTGCCGCTACACGCCCACCTGCTCGGCCTACGCGGCCGAGGCCATTGCCAAGCACGGGCCCTGGCGCGGGGGCCGGCTGGCGCTGCGGCGCATCGGCCGCTGCCACCCCTGGGGCGGCCACGGCTACGATCCTGTACCATAAGCCCGCCAGGGCCCGTATAAGCGAGCTTTCGGCCGTACCCCCGCTTATGCGCTTTTCCTCTTTTTTACCCGCCAGCATTGCCTTGCTGCTCACGGCTGCGGCTTGCTCCCAGGCCCAGACCGACCAAACCGCCACGACGCCAGCGAATGCCACGGCATCGGCCGATCCTGGCCAGGACCAACAACCCGGCGGCAAAAAGAAAAAAGGCAAGGGCGGCGACCGCCACAAAGACAAGGAAGCCGCGGCCCAAATTCCGGGCCTGCGCCAAGTGGGTTCCCTCAAAAACGTGGTGCCCGAAAGCTCGGGCCTGTGCCTGGCGGACCAGCCCGGCACCTACTTCAGCTTCGGCGACGAGGGCAACGACGCCACGCTGTACCGCCTCGGCGCCACGGGCAAGTTGCTGGGTACTTTGGCCTTGGGCACCACCAACACGGACTGGGAAAGCCTGAGCCGCGACGACCAGGGCAACTACTTCGTGGGCGACTGCGGCAACAACGAAAACGACCGCCGCGACTTGGTTATCCACCGCTTCCGCCCAGCCCAGCCCCGGCAAGTGGCCGACATCAAGTTCAAGTACCCCGACCAGACCGAGTTTCCGCCCGAGCAAAAGAAAGCCCGCAACTTCGACTGCGAGGCCAGCCTCTGGCACGGCGGCCGGGTGTGGCTCTTCAGCAAGGACCGCGGCGCCGACGCCACCAGCAAGGTGTACACCGTGCCCGACCAGCCGGGCAGCTACACCGCGCAGCTCGTCACGAAGCTCGCCATTCCCGGCCAGGTGACCGACGCGGCCCTGCGCCCCGACGGCCACCGCCTCGTGCTGCTGGGCCGCGGCGAGCTGTTCGTGCTCGACGGCGATTCGTGGGAAGACCTCCTCAAGGCCACGCCCCGCCAAGTGAGCCTGGCCGGCGCCGGCCAAACCGAAGGCGCCGTATTCAAAGACGCCAACACGCTGCTCATCAGCACCGAGCAGGGCAGCTTCTACGAGTTCAAGCTGCCGTTTTAATTTACCTGCCGCGCCCGAACGAAACGAGGGGCCCCCGCGGTTGCGCAACCGCGGGGG
>JBPBPC010000005.1:0-7832 GCA_050954665.1 Janthinobacterium lividum | reverse complement strand
GGGGGGGGGGGTGGCGAGAGCGAAGGTTTACCGGCCCTAAGCTACGGCCGGGGGCGCGGCGCGCAGCAGCCCGTCCACCAACTGCTGGGCCGCGGCCAGGCGCGGCGCCGGGGGGCCCCAGATTTCGGCAAACGGGTCGGGGCCCGCGCGCAGCTCGGCGCGGTAGCGGTCGTAAAAGTGCTGGCGCAGCTGCGGGTGCTCGCGCAGGGGGTCGGGCTCCCAGGGCACGTCCACGCCCAGCAGCAGCACCAGGTCGTAGCGCGGCTGGGCCACGGCTTCGGCAATCCAGGCGGGGCAGTGGCCGAAGGCGTGCTCGGCCCAAATTTTAATTACCAGCAAGTTGGTATCGCCCACCAGTAGGGCCCCACCAGTGGCTTCGGCGGCGGCCTCGGCGGCCAGCTGGCCGTGGGCAATGGCTTCGAGGTCGGCCAGGGCGTAGGGCGGCTGGCGGCCGGCGAGGTAGGCGCGGGCGTACTCGGGCACCCAGCGGGCGCCGTAGTGGGCGGCCAGCTGCTGGCTCAGCGTCGATTTGCCCGTCGATTCCGGGCCGGTAAGTGCAACGCGGAGCATGGCGAATGTTAAGTTTTTGGGAAGCTTGGCAAAAAACACGCGGCTTTGCCAGGGCAAAGGTGCTGGCCACCGCGCGATTACCGCGGCACTACGTTACTGGCTTCATTCTGGCTCCAACTGATTAAAATCAGTTTTGTCTCAGATTTGGGACTTTCGCCTGAATAAGCTCCGGCCGCGGGCCTACCTTTGATTTCTATCCGCTTAGCTATTTTTATGAATATCGCCGCGATCAGCCCGGTTCAATTAGCTAGCCGCCTCGCCGCTGGCGATTCGCTCTACTTGTTTGATGTGCGCGACCCCATCGAGTTCGACTACTGCCACCTGCCCGGCAGCGTGCTGCTGCCCCTCGACGAGCTGCCCCAGCGCACCGAAGAGGTGCCCGCCGCGGGCGAAGTAGTGCTCGTGTGCCACCACGGCGTGCGCTCGGCCCAGGCCCTCAACTACTTGCAGCAGCGCCACGGCCGCACCAACCTGCTGAACCTGCGCGGGGGCATCGACGCCTGGAGCCGCGAAGTGGACCCCTCCGTGCCGCGGTACTAGGGCCCCGCCCAGCACAATTGGGTCCCGGCGGCGGTTGTAGGGGCCCATGCTGCTTCCGACTGCCCCTGCCCCCACCCTGCCCGGCCGCTTGGCCCTGCGCCAGCCCCCCGCCGGCCCGCCGCTGATGCGCCAAAGCTGGGGCGACCTGCTGTTTGTGCACTGGCCGGTGCCGCCGGCGGTGCTGGCCCCCCACCTGCCCCCGCGCCTGGCCCTCGACCTGCACGACGGCCACGCCTGGCTGGCCATCGTGCCGTTCCGGATGTGGGACGTGCGCACCCGCTTCACGCCGCCCATCCCAGGGGCCCGCGCCTTTTTGGAACTGAACGTGCGCACCTACGTGCACCTCGACGGCGTGCCCGGCGTGTGGTTTCTATCGCTCGACGCCACCAATGCCCTGGCCGTGTGGGCGGCGCGCACCTTCTTCCACCTGCCCTACCTGCGCGCCCGCATGGCGCTGGCGCGCCCCGCCCCCGGCCAGGTGCGCTACACTGCCCACCGCACCCACGGCGGGGCCCCGGCCGCGCACTTCGCTGCTACCTGGCGCGTGGGCGAGGTGCTGCCGCCCGCGGCCACGGCGCCCGGCTCGCTGGCGTTTTTCCTCACCGAGCGCTACTGCCTGTACGCGGCCTGGGGGCCCCGGCTCTACCGCGGCCGCATCCACCACGCGCCCTGGCCGTTGCACGCCGCCGAGCTGCTGGAATTCGACTCGAATTTGATTGAAGCGCACGGCCTGCCCACGCCCGCTGGGGCCCCGGTGCTGTACGCCGGGGGCCCCCTGGCCGTGGAGCTGTGGCCCCTGCAGCGGGTGTAGCGCAGCCAATTCCGTTTCCTTTGCGGTTTGCTTGCTCACCTTTTGCGTTCCGCTATGGTCCTCGTCGTGCTGGTCAACTACAACTCCGCGGGCCACACACGGGCGTGCGTAGAGTCGTTGCGCGCCCACACCCGGCCCGGCACCGCCTACCAAGTTATCGTGGTCGACAACGCCTCCGCGCCCGCCGACCGCGCCGCTTTGCAGCCGCTGGCCGAGTACCCCGAGGTAGAATTGTGCCATTCGGCGGTCAACCTGGGCTTTGCCGGAGGCAA
The DNA here is from genome assembly GCA_050954665.1 of Janthinobacterium lividum. GTDB lineage: Bacteria > Bacteroidota > Bacteroidia > Cytophagales > Hymenobacteraceae > Hymenobacter. The sequence goes on along the minus strand of JBPBPC010000005.1, from coordinate 5,639 downwards.
CATGCTAGGCTTTCGCACCGCGGCCGCCACCCACCAGCCCACCCACGTATTTCTGCTGAACAACGACACGCTGCTGCGCACCGACTGCCTGACGGAGCTAACCGACTTGCTGACCGCCCGCCCCGAAATAGGACTGGCGGCCCCCCAAATGTTTGGCCCCGAAGGCGAGTGGCTGGAGAGCTACGGCTTTTTCCCCACGCTGGGCGACAAGCTGTTGGGCCGGGCGCTGTGCCGGGCCCTGGGGCTGGGCCGCCACCCGCCGCGCCCCGCCCGCGCCGCCCGCCAGCCCTACCCCACCGACATGGTGACCGGCGCCGCCATGTTTGCCGACGCGGCGCTATTCGCCCGCATCGGCGGGCTCGACGAACGTTATTTTCTGTACTGCGAAGAAGAAGACCTGGCCTGGCGCGTGTGGCAGGCCGGGCGCCAGGTGGTGGTGGTGCCCGCGTCGGAGTTTGTGCACCTGGGCGGGCGCAGCAGCCAGCCCAGCTACGGCCTGCTGCGCGAATTCTACATCTCGCTCGCCTACTTTCTGCGCAAAAACTTTAACCCCATTCACGCCGAAGCCGTGCGGTGGCTGTTCGTGGTGAAGCTCCTCTTCCGGGCCCGGCGCGGCCGCCAGTACCTGCGCCTGGCCCGGTTCCTGGCCCAGGGCGCGCCCATGGCGGCCTCCATCCGCCCCGTTGCGGCGGGCCCAAAGTAGGGCCCTGCGGGTGGTGCCGGGCCCCGGCGCCGCGCCCGCTGCTGGCCGAACCACCGTTTCTTCCGCCCATTTCGTCCTTGTCCTTGCCCAACGATTTCCGCCTGCCCCCGCTGCCCGAGCTGCCCATCGTGGCGGCGCTGCCCGCGCTGCGGGCCGCCCTCGCCGCCCACGCCCGCGTGGTGCTGGAGGCCCCGCCCGGCGCGGGCAAAACCACGGTGGTGCCGCTGGAGCTGCTGGCCGCCGCCTGGCGGGGCCCCGGCGATAAAATCCTGGTGCTGGAGCCGCGCCAGCTGGCCGTGCGCGGGGCCGCCGCCCGCCTGGCCCAGCTACTAGGCGAGCCCGTGGGCCGCACCATCGGCTACCGCGTGCGGCTCGACAGCAAGGTGAGCCAAGACACGCGTGTAGAAGTCATTACCGAAGGCATTCTCACGCGCATGCTGCAAGACGACCCGGCGCTGGAAGGCGTGGCCTGCGTGGTGTTCGACGAATTCCACGAGCGCAGCCTGAACGCCGACCTTGGCCTGGCCCTGGCCCTGGACGCGCAAGCCGTGCTGCGGCCCGAGCTGCGGATCCTCATCATGAGCGCCACCTTGGAGGCGCAGCGGCTGGGGCAGTGGCTGCCCGCGCCGGTGGTGTCGTCGGCCGGCTTTCTGTTTCCGATTGACACGCACTACCTCGACCCGCGCCGCGCCGCCCTGCCCAACCGGCCCGGCGAGCGCCTGGCCGCGCTGGTGCCGGCCCAGGTGCGCGCCGCGCTGGGGGCCCACCCGGTGGGCGACGTGCTGGTGTTTTTGCCCGGCGTGGCCGACTTGCAGCGCTGCGCCAGGGCCCTGGAGTCGTTGCCCGACGACGTCGACCTGCACCTGCTGCACGGCGAGTTGCCGCTGGACGTGCAGGACGCCGCCCTGCGCCCGGCGCGGGCCGGCCGGCGCAAGGTCATCCTGGCCACCAGCATCGCCGAAACCAGCCTCACCATCGAGGGCGTGCGCGTGGTGGTGGACGGCGGCTTTGCCCGGGTGCCGCGCTTCGTGCCGCGCACCGGCTTCACCACCCTCGAAACCGTGCCCGTGGCCCGCGCCGCCGCCGACCAGCGCCGCGGCCGCGCCGGCCGCCTGGCCCCCGGCACCTGCTACCGCCTCTGGACCGAGGCCGAGCACCACCAGCTGCCCGCCCACCGGGCCCCCGAAATCCAGGCCGCCGACCTCAGCGCCCTGGCCCTGGAGCTGGCCCTGTGGGGCACCGCCAACCCGGCCAATTTGCGCTGGCTGGACGCGCCGCCTGCCGCCGCCTACGCCCAGGCGCAGGACCTGCTGGTGCGCCTGGGGGCCCTGGAAGGAATTAAAAAGGAAGAATTAACAAGTAAGAATGTACCGGCTAACGCGTCCGTTGCTGTTGATTCCGTTGCTGTTGAGTCCGGGACGCAACAACCCGTTTTTAATTCATCGTTTTTAATTTCTAATTCCACCCTCAAGCCCACCGCCCACGGCCGCCAGCTGGCCAGGCTGGGCCTGCCGCCGCGCCTGGGCCACCTCGTGGTGCGCGGCCAGGAGCTGGGCCAGGGCCCCGCCGCCACCGCCCTGGCCGCCCTGCTGGCCGAGCGCGACCTGCTGCGCTGGGCCACGCCCCACGACCCGCGCCCGCTGCCGCCCGACCTGCGACTGCGTCTCGAAGCGCTGGCCAGCGGCCGGGCCCCGCTGCCCGGCCTGGCCCTGCACCCGGCCACGCTGCAGCGCGTGCGCGACGTGGCCCGCCACCTGCAAAGCCGCCAGGGCCCCAAAAGCTCCGCCGCGAATGCCTTCTTTGCCGACGCGCCCATCGGCCTGCTCACGGCCCTGGCCTACCCCGACCGCGTGGCCCAGCGCGAAACCGACGGCCGCCTGCGCCTGGCCACCGGCCAGCGCGTGGAGCTGCGCACCGAGGACGTGGACCCGCAGGCCGAGTTTTTTGCCGTGGCCCACCTGGCGGGCACGGCCGCCGCGCCCCGCGCCACCCTGGCCGCGCCCGTGAGCCGCGAGGAGTTGGAAACCGCTTTCGCCGAGCAGATTACGACCACCGACGAGGTGCGCTACGACCCCGCCGCCCAGCGCGTGACCGGCCGGCGGGTGCGCCGCCTGGGGGCCCTGCGCCTGGCCGATACTGTCATCGGCCAGCCCGACGCGGCGCTGGTGGCGGGGGCCCTGGTGGCGTATTTGCAGGAAGCCGGCCTGGGCAAACTGAACTGGACGCCCGGGGCCCGGCAGGTGCAGCAGCGGCTGGAGTTTCTGCGCCACCACTTCCCGGGGCCCGGCGGCGACGAAAACCAATCACCCCCTGAAAGCCAAGCGCTAGTAACTGACAACCAACCGCTAACAGCCGACACTTGGCCTGCCTCTGACGAGGCCACGCTGCTGCGCGAGCTGCCGCAGTGGCTGGGGCCCCACCTGGCCGGCCTCAAAAGCCTCGACCAGGTGCAGCGCCTCGACCTGACGGAGCCCCTGCTGGCGCGCCTGCCCGGCGGCTGGGCCCAGCGCCAGGCCCTGGACCGCCTCGCCCCCGCCGCCCTCGCAGTGCCCAGCGGTTCGCACGTCACCCTCGACTACGCCGAGCCCACCGCGCCCGTGCTGGCCGTGAAGCTGCAGGAGCTGTTCGGCCTCACCGAAACGCCCACCGTGGCCGGCGGCCGGGTGCCGCTGCTGCTGCACTTGCTCTCGCCCGGCGGCCGCCCGGCCCAGGTGACGCGCGACTTGCGCAGCTTTTGGGAGAAGGGCTACTTCGACGTGCGCAAGGACCTGAAGGGCCGCTACCCGCGCCACCCCTGGCCCGACAAGCCGATGGAGCACGTTCCCACCAAACTGACCAAGAAACGGTTGGATAACCTGTAGCGCATACTCACAGCTTCCACGCTGCGGGTTCACCGCATGTCGTCTTCGTTTGCGAAGGCGCTGCTGGGGCCCCCGGTGCGGGGCGCGTAGTGGCGGTGCAGCCAGCGCGAGAGGCCCCCGAGGCCGGGCAGCAGCACCCGCTCGGTGATGTTGGCTTGGTCGAGCTTGTCGCGCACTTCCCACTTGAGGGCGGCGGGAATAACAATACGAAAGTACAATTCGGGGTGGCGGGCCAGCCACTCGTGCAGCACGCTCTGGCTGGAGCTCATCAGCGAGAACAACGCGTACTGGTGCACAATGCGCGCATCGAGGCTGGGCGGCTCCAAAAACAGCACAAACGGCTCGTTTTGCAGGCTTTCGAGGTTGCGCAGGCTATCGGTGACGGGGGCCAGCAGCTCGGAAGTGAAGACGTTGGAGCCTTCGTGGCGCAGGGCGTCGCGCAAAGAGTTGGGCAGGTGTTCGGCGGCTTTCACGTAGTTCAGGGCCCAAATAATGCCATCTTGGTGGTAGGCCTGCAAGTCGTCGGTGGCAAAGTGCAGGGCCACGTAGGGCGAGTACGTCCAGTCGAGCAGGCGCGTGGGCAGGCCGTGGTGCTGGGCCAGGGCCAGCCAGTCCCACACCGAGGCCGTGGCCGCCGGCACGGCCGCCGTGTCGCGGGCGTACTTGCGGAAGTTGCGCAGCAAGTGGTGCTCCAACTCGAAGTAATCGCCGCCCAACCGCTGCAAGCTGGTCGTCAGCAGGTAATTTTTGGAGCGCTGCCCACGGTACACAAACGGCGAGCGGAACCGCCCAATGTGCCCGTCCCAGGTGTCCTGAAACAGCAATTCCTGCAAGTGGGCCCAGGAAGTGGCAACATGGTCGGTAGCAGAGTAGGGCATGGCCCGAAGGTACGGCCGTACCCGGGGCCCTCCGAATGCAGCCAGGCCGCTGGGCCGCAACAAAGCCGTCGTGCTTCGGCTGCGCTCGGCACGACGGCTTTACTTACCGCTTCAGCGCTGTGGGAGCCTACTTATCCGCTGGAAAATCAGCGCCTTCTCCCACGCTGGCGTACTGCTCCACCTCGTCGCTCAGCTCCTTGATTTTGGCGCGGGCCCCCTTCACGGCGGCAGCGCCCAGGGGCAGGTGCAGGGGCGGGTTTTCCTGGTTCACCACGTCGTACATGGCCTGGGCGGCGCGCACCGGGTCGCCGGGCTGGTTGCCGCTGTAGCCCTGGATGTCGCCCATGTTTTTGCCAGCCGTGGCGTCGTAATCGGCGTTTTTGGGCTTCGTGAACGTGGCCGATTCGCCCGCCCACTTGGTGCGAAAGCCACTGGGCTCGATGTTGGTGACGCGGATGCCCAGGGGCCCCACTTCCTTCGACAGCGCCTCGCCGATGCCTTCCAGTGCAAATTTGGAGCCGTTGTAGATGCCCACGCCCGGGAAAGCGCGCAGCCCGCCGATGCTGGTGACGTTGAGGATGTGGCCGCTTTTGCGGGCCCGCAGGTGGGGCAACACGGCCCGCAGCACGCGCAGGGCCCCGAACACGTTCACGTCGAACTGCCGCTGCACTTCCTCCTCGCCGATTTCCTCGATGGGGCCCAGCGAGCCGTAGCCGGCGTTGTTCACCACCACGTCGAGGTGGCCGAGGGCGCCGATGGCTTCCTGCACGGCGCCGGGCACGCGGGCGGCGTCGGTCACGTCGAGCACCACGCCGCGGCCGTTGGCGCCGGCTTTTTGGGTGAATTCGTCGGCCTGCTGCTGGTGGCGGAAGGTGGCGGCCACCTTGTCGCCGTTGGCCAGCAGCAGCTCGGCCAGGGCCTCGCCGAAGCCGGACGAGGCGCCGGTGATAAACCAGTTTTTAGGGGAATTGGGCATGAGTCGTTTTTGCAAATGGTGAAAATACCAGGTGCGTAAGACGGCTGGCGGGCGCGAATTGTTTTGCCGTGCCGCCGCTGGGGTCCCACCAATGCCTTGACAAAATTAATATTTCATTATTATTTAGAGCAGATTTCAGGTTAGTGTACATGGTAACCACAGTGGTCGAACCAGTTTTTTGCGTCGAGTTCGGTTATCCAATCGGTGGCGTCTTGGATGAC
>JBPBPC010000022.1:0-8692 GCA_050954665.1 Janthinobacterium lividum | reverse complement strand
CTTCGCTCAGGGCCGCTGATTTTTGCCTAGTCTTACGCGAACAGGTAGCATAGATTGCTCTGAGCACACGCGCAAGTGCAGTCTTATAATTTTCAGTTATGTAAAATAGGGCGCTTGTTAAGCTTCCTCGCTAGCCAGTCGGTTGAGGACGCCAGTTATGGGCGCATAGGGGTAGAGGGCCGCCACGGGGGACGCCTGGACGGGGGCCACATAGTCGGGAACATACTGCTCTATTAGAGCCTGCAGCCCCGTTTTGGGGGCTGGCCGTAGGGCCGCCAACTCCGCCGCCGTGCATACTTGGCGCCAGGAGCCGTCCGCCTGGCGCAGCACGAGTAAGTTGTGGGCGGCGCGGTAGTAGAGGGTGTGGTCTCCATAAGGCAGGACCACGAAAAAGCGCGGCTCCTCCCAGCTGGCGTGCTCAATGGCCACGAGCGGCTGCTTCTGCTGGCGCAAGTCAGCGGGCAGCCAGGTGTTGGGCCCCGCAACGGTCGGCGTGAAGAGCTCGCCCAAGAACTGCAGCACTGCCCCCAAAACTTTGGGTACTTGGGGCGCTAGGGCTAGCAGCGCCACATTCTGCGCATTCACGGCTAGCGTCACGTTAGTCGAGGCCGCTGATGTAGGCGCTCCCAGTTGCTTCGATTGAGGAGCGGCGCTCGTCTTAGCAGATTTGCGCGCCACACAGGCGCGGGTGTTGCACGAGTTGGAGCAGTAGATGCGGCGCTGGTGGGGCAGGGTGAAGGTAGTGCCACAAAAGGCACAAAGGCGCGCAACAGTCGGGACAGGCTGGTAAGGCATAAACGAGGCGAATGGCTAATTTTAGATTAATCTTAATTAATATTAATCCAAAATTGGCGCTTTTTCAAGAAGTGCGCTGCAAAGGCAGAGTTACCGGCATGCTGTTAGCAAGTGGTGACTGGCTTCGAAAGGTGTGACTTTCTTGCGGTGGATATTCAGCCTCCGCTATACATTGCCTCGTAGCCACGGGGGGCACCGATTTCTTGCACGCTGCCAGCTACCGTGAGTTGAAAGAAGGCGCCGGGTTGGTTGCCGGTTTTTACCTGGCCGCCCAGCTGCGCGCTTAAGGCCATAATGAGCTGCTGGCCAAACGAGCCGTGATACGCCTGCCACAAGGCTGGAGCGATGCCGGGCCCGTTGTCTTCTACTTCTAGTAGCAGCCCGGTCCGATCCGGCCCGGCTGCGGTCAACTGAATGCGGAGCCAAGGCCGGGGCACATCCTCGTACGCGTATTTCAGGGCATTCGTCACCAGCTCATTAAGAATGAGGCCTAGCGGCACGGCTCGGTCTACGTCCAGCACGGGCAGCTCTAGCGCTAGCACCAGGTCAAATCGGTCGTCATCGAAGCCGTAGGCGGCCAGCAGGTTTTCGACCAGCGTGGTGAGGTAGGGCCGCATGTCCACGCTTACCACGTCGTCGGTCTGGTAGAGGCGCTGGTGAATCAGGCTCATGGCCTCCACGCGCTGCCGGCCTTCGCGCACGGCCCGGGCGGCCACCGGGTCGGCTAGGCTACCTGATTGCAGGTTGAGCAAGCTGCTCACGATGGCTAGGTTGTTCTTCACGCGGTGGTGCAGTTCGCGCAGCAGCAGCGTAAGGCGGTGGGCCTGCTCCTGCATGCGCCGGTTGTTGTCGCTGATGGTATGGTTGGTGGCGCGCAGTTGGGCGTTGGCCCGCCGCAGCAGCCGCTGCTGCCAACTGCCAAGTCCCAGTAACCCCACCACCACTAGCAACCCTACTACTAGGGCCAGCAATTGGTGCTGTTTGCGCAGGTTGGCCTGGGCTAGCCCAGCAATGCGGGCCTGCTGCTTTTCGAGCCGGTAGGCTGCTTCGATGCGAGCCACGGCCGTGGTTTTTTCGAGCCGGTTGGTTTGGTTATCCAGCCGGCGGCGCTCCTCCATCAGCTCCGTCGTTTCGCGGTAACGGCCGGCGGCGCGGTAAGCCAGACAGGCCGCCTCTAGGGAATTACTGAGCCGGTGCGGGTCGCCGATGGCCCGGCCCAGGGCCAGGCAAGTATCGGCGGCGGCCACAGCCTGGGCGAGGTGCCCCTGCTGGCGGTAGGCCCAGCTGAGCTGGCGGTAGGCGTGTTCCAGGCCGTTGCGGTGGTACTGGGCGCGGTGCAGCGCCAGCGCCCGCCGGAAATATTGGATAGCCGACGCATACGCGCGGTCGTGGTCCATCAGCAGCTGGCCGTAGTTAGCGTAGGCCACGCCCAGGGCCGAGGGCTTGGGGTGCAGGGCTTGCTCCACGCCGATGGCCTGCTGGTAGCAGGCGCGGGCCGAATCGGGTAGGTGCAGGTCGCGGTAAATAATGCCTTGGTTAAGCAGCGCGGCCACCATAGCGGCGGGATAAGGGCCCTGTCGGGCCACTGCTAGGGCCATGGTGGCCTGTTGCAGGCCCTTGTGCGAAAACAGCACCACTTCCTGGGCGTCGCCCATGCGCTTATAGGTTTGGGCATTGAGCACGTACACCCAGGCCACCCCGTCGGGCCGGTGCTGGGCCTCAAACAAGGCCTGCGCCCGCCGGGCGTAATAAAAGCTGGAGTCGAACTCGCTGGTATTGCGCAGGGCCGTGCCCAATTGCAGGCAGCTTTGCGCCAAGCCGTAGGGAAAGCGCAGCCGCTCACTGGTGCGCACCAGCTGCCGACACAGCACCAGGGCCGAATCGTTGTTGCGCAGCAGCAGCAGCCGGGCCACTTCCAACTGCGTCCGCACCTGAGCCGTGTCGGCGGGAGCGGGCGTTTGCCCGGCGGCGGGCAGCCAACCCAGTAGCCCCAGCAAAATCAACAATCGGCGAAGCATGGCCACGAGAAAAATACAGAAAGGAACAAAACGGATTCCCCCATCAGCAGCGCCGTCGCTACTTCGCCGCTAAAGTATGCGCCGCGTCCTCACCCTTCTTCCAAAAAGGGAGCCAACGGCCTGGTTGCGCCAGTGAACAACGCCGTTTGGTAAGCCGTCCGCCTCTACCGAAACATAAACTGTTTTAGAAACGCCTCCCGGTACTGCCGGCCTAACGGCACGGCCTGGCCGGCCACGGTGGCTTCGGTGTCGGAAAAGCTCTCAACGCGCTGAATGTTGACGGCAAACGAGCGGTGCACCCGCACCAATTGGGCAAAGTGCAGGCGTTCCAGCACGGCGCCCAGCGTGAGGCGCAGGGCGTATTTACGGGTAGGCGTGCGCAGGGCGGTGTAGGTATTATCAGCTTCGAGTAGCAGGATGTCTGCTAACGGGATGCGCACAAACTGGTGGTTGTCCTTGATGAAGACGTGGTCATCGAGCTGCAGGATGGTGTCGCGCGTGAGCGCGTCGGAACTGGGCGCGGGCTCCGGTGCAACAAGCTGCGGCTGGGCAAAGGAGTGCAGCGCCAGCGCCAGCGCCGCCCGCAGGCTGGCCGCGGACACCGGTTTGGGCAGGTAGGCAGCCGGGGAGGTAGTCAGGGCTTCGTCGAGGGTGGGCTGGTCAGCTAGGGCGGTGAGGTAGAGTAGCGGCACCGGGCGCACGGCCAACAGGCGCCGGGCGGTTTCGATGCCGTCCCAGGGCCCTTGCAGGTGAATGTCGCAGAGCACGCCGTCGACCGGGTGCTGGGTGAAGAGCGCCAGCGCCTGCGGGCCAGTGGCGGCAATGCCGGCCACACCGTACCCCTCGGCTAGCAGGGTGGCGCGCAGGTCTAGGGCCAGCACGGCCTCGTCTTCAATGATGAGCAGTTGGAGGGGGGCGGGCATGCGGCGGGCAAGGGCGAAGCGGGTTGCGAAAGTTACGAATGGTATGCAGCCGCGCCGGCTGCGCGCCGCGTCTGCATACCGGCAAGGTGCCGTTCACTTACCATCTGGCGCTTTCCACCACATTTTGTTGGCTGTCAGGATGACCTGGACCAATTTCAACCTGCTAAGCTACCAAGCGGCCTGGAATCCCTTCTATTTACTCTTCCTATGAAACACTTTTTCCTCACCCCCCAGCGGTTTTGCCTGGGAACTTTGCTGCTGGCGCTGCCCGTGGCCGCCCTGGCCCAGACCACGCCCGGCGGCGTGCGCATCGGCACCGCCGGCACGCCCAACGCGGCGGCCGTGCTCGACCTAGATGCCACGGGCAAGGGCCTGCTCATTCCGCGCATGGACTCGCTTACCCGCACCCAGATTGCTACCCCGCCCGATGGGCTGATGGTGTTCCAAACCGATTTTCGCAAGGGCTTCTGGTACGCCATGAGCGGCAGCTGGCTTTTTATCCCCGACAAAGCCCGCGCCGGCGACAACCTGGGCAACCACACCGCCACGCAGGCCTTTAGCCTCAACAGCCAGCGCCTGCGGGGTTCGGCCACCACGGCGCTGGGCGACTCGGCGGCCCAGGTGGAACTCATCGCCACCGTTCCCAACCCCAGCGCGGCCCTGCTGACGCGCAGCAATTACAGCCGCCTCTACAGCCGGACGATGCTTTCCGGCTACGGCGTAGGGCCCTACGGCCAGGAAATCGACTACGCCGTGTGGGGCAACGCCTACCGCGCCGACGGCTGGGGCGGCATCTTTTCGGCGGGCAAGCCCGGCGGCCCCAAGCGCTGGGTGGGGCTGGCTCAGCACCCCGGCTACGTCGGCTCCGGCGGGGTCATCCGCATCGTAGACGGCAGCGAAGGTGCGGGCAAGGTGCTCACTTCTAATGCCATTGGCTACGGCACCTGGCAAAACCCCAAGGCCAATTCCAACTTCGACCTAGGTACCTTCCTACTGGTGGGCAACGGCGGCAGCACCGGCCTGCGCATCAGCAACGGGGGCGACGTGGGCATTGGCCCCGACGTCCCCCGGGGCCGCTTCGACGTGAACGGTCCCGGCAACAGCTACCTGGTGGATGACCCCAACAACGGCACGACCGACCAGAGCGTTTTTCTGCCCGGCCACCTCTACTTGGCCCCGTACAGCGGCACTAGCGGCACGGCCTTCATCCAGGCGCGGGTGCCCAACCCCACGGCCAGCACCAGCATCGGCCTTACTCTGCGCACCACCAACGCCGGCAACCTCGTGGATGCCCTGCGCCTGAACGCCAACGGCTCGGCGGTGTTCTTTGGTACCGTCACGGCCAACGGCGTGACCCTGACTTCCGATGCCCGCTTTAAGCAGCAAGTGCGACCCTTGGCCGGAGCGCTGGTCTCGGTACTGAGTTTGCGCGGCGTGCGCTACCGCTGGAACGCGCTGGGCATCGAACACGGTGGCGAGGCCAACGCCGAGCAAATCGGTTTGCTAGCCCAAGAGTTGGAAAAAGTGTACCCCGAGCTGGTGCGCACCGATGAGCACGGCTATAAGAGCGTGAACTACGCCCAGCTCACCCCCGTGCTCATCGAGGCCATCAAGGAGTTGAAGTCTCAGGTTGACGCGCTTCAGGCCGATAACGCCACCCTGCACCAGCAGGCAGCGGCCAGCACCGCCAGCTTCGAGCAGCGCCTAAGGGCCCTGGAAGCCGGGGGCGCCCGCGCTGAGGCCCAGCGCTAGCGGCGGTTGGCGCGGGCCCTCCTCGACAAGCAGCAGCTTTTATTGAAGAACCTGGCGTTCTGCCTCTTTCCTATCGCTCATGAAACAGCTTTTACGAATTGCCCTGGCGCTGGCACCCCTAACCGGCTTCGCCCAGGGCCTGACCAACAACGGCACCACGATAACCGTGGGCGCCGGGGCCACGCTGTACGTAGCTGGCGGCGTGCTGAACCAAGCCGGCAGCACCCTAGTCAACGCCGGCACCACGCAGCTCACCGGCGACCTGACCAACGCGGGCACGCTCAACTCCGGCGGTCTGCTGCTGTTCTCGGGCAGCGCCAACCAGACCTTCGCGCCGGGCACCGCGCCCACCGTGGCCCGCCTCACCTTCGACAACGCCAGGGCCAGCGGCCAGAATACCCTCAGCATTTCGGCCGACCTCACCGTGGGCACCGCCCTCACGCTCCTCAACGGCTTGGTACGCCTTGCCCCAAGTGCTACCCTCACCCTACCCGAGGGAGCCACCCTTACCGGCGAAGCGCCCGGCCGCTATGTGCAGGGCCAGGTACGGGCCGTGCGCAATGCCGTGAGCGGCAGCACAGCCGTGGCATTTCCCAACAGCGCCACCCTCAACCCTAACGGCCAGAACCTGGGCACCGTTACAATCACCCGGACTGCCGGGCTGCAAACGGCAGGCGTGAGCTACGGTACTAACCTCGCCGGCACCACCCAAGGCATCGACCGGATATGGACCGTGGCCGCTACCGGTACGCAACCCACGGCCGCAACTCCCGTCACCGTGGCTCTGAGCTGGCTGGCCGATGATGACAATGGCTTTGCGCCGGGCGCCACTTCTCAGTTCTGGCGCGCCGCCTCAGCAGCGGGGCCCTGGGCGAAGATGGGCGCGCCGGGTAGTGCCGCCGGCCGCAGCTTCGCGGCCGATATAACGGAGTTGGGTGCGCTCACTATCAGCAACAGTGCGGTGCCGCTGCCCGTCGAGCTTACGCGCTTCACGGCCGAGCCGCTGGGCGAAGATGCGCTAGTGAGATGGGCCACGGCTTCCGAAAAAAACAACGACCATTTTGAAGTAGAAGCCAGTGCCGACGGCCAGGTGTTCAACCACATTGGCCAGGTTGCCGGGCAGGGCTCTACCACCCAGCCTCACGAATACCAGTTCACGGACAAAAACATTAGCCACTACGCAGCCGAACCCGTGTACTACCGCCTGCGCCAGGTGGATGCCGATGGCACGGCCACATACTCGCCCGTGCGCGCTGTGTGGGTGAGCGGTTCTGCAGAGTTCATGGCGCAGCTGTACCCCAATCCTTCCCACAGCAGCGAAGTGCCGACCGTGCTGGTGCGCACCCGCGCACCCGGTTCTGTCCGCTGGGAGCTGGCTGACCCGTTAGGCCGCACGCTGCTCCGCCAGGCAGTGGAAGTACCCGTTGGGACGACGCCCTTGTCATTGACCGTAGCGAGCGCCTTGCGCTCGGGCGTGTACTTGCTAAAAATCCAGCAAGGCCAACAAGTTAGGACGCTCAAGCTAGTTCGAGAGTAATTCTCCTTTCAGTAAACGCTGCGAATCGGCCCTGCCCCCTCCAAAGTACCACGCTGGTTACACTGCGGTCAGCCTACTCAAATCACTACTTTTTCCATATTTGTCCTGGAAGCAGAATTATGTACTTGAACAAAAGAGAGAACAGGCTCAGGAGTTAAGCACAGGCATTTTCTCCCTTTTGTTCAAGTATTGCTTGGCTTTTCTTCAAGCTGCAACCTGGGTGTTGGGTAAAAGGCTGGTCTAAAAGTCGCGTTTGCGAACGCTTTGCCCTCTCACGGGCAGGTAGTGGACGCATTACTCCTGCCCAGACGATGGAACGGGCTCAGAAACCAAGGCTCAACTACCGCACGAGTAGTTGTCGGATTCTGATTATTATGCTTTGTATCAACTACTTATAAAGCAGGAGGGCTTCATCTGATTCCCGGTCCGTGTGGTGTGCCTTTCGCCCACTCGGCCAGGTAGAGAAGCCCCTGTTCGCTCACTCCACGGTCAGGCGCACACTGCTGGCGCCCACCCGCACGAGGTAGAGGCCGGGAGCCAGCCCGGCCAGCACGGCTGGGCCCGTGGCATCGGCGGTGGCCGTGGCTACCACGCGGCCCAGGGCGTCAAGCACCTGCACCGCCTGGCCCGGGGCCGCGCCGCTGAGGGTGGCCGCGCCGTGGGGGGCGGGGTTGGGGTAGAGGCTGAGGCCGCCGCCCGCGCCGCTCAGCACCACCGTGCGCACGGGCGAGTAAGCGGCGGTGCCATCCTGGTCTACCTGGCGCAGGCGGTAGTAGAGCTGGCCGGCCGGGGCGCTGGCATCCGTCAGGCCGTAGGTTCGGGCCGTGGTACTACGGCCCGCTGCCACTACTTCGCCTATCTTATGGAAGGCCACCCCGTCGCGGCTGCGCTCCACCTCGAAGCGGGCACTGTTGACCTCGCTGGCCGTGGCCCAGGCGAGCCGCACGGCGGCCGGGCCGCTGGCCTGGGCCGTGAACTGCACGAGTTGCACGGGCAGCGGCTGCAGGCTGGTGAGCGGACTCACCCGGTCGAAGCGGGTGGCGTTGGTGGTGGTGCCATCGCCGAGCTGGCCGCTGGTGTTCTGGCCGGCGCTGGCGAAGGTCTGGGCCGAGGGGGTGCGCACCAGCGAGAAGGTGGCAACGGGACCGGTGCCCAGCGTGGTCCAGCCCGTGCCGGCAGTGGCCTCCCGGGTGGGCGTGGGCGTGGCGGTGTAGGTGCCGTTGTTGGTGGCGTTGCCCAGCTGGCCGTAGTAGTTGATGCCCCAGGCGTAGAGGGTGCCGTCGGCCCGCAGCCCCAGGCTGTGGTTTTGCCCGGCCGCCACCTGGGTGTAGGTGCCGGCCACGAGCTGGGGGGTGGGGGTGGCGGTGATGGTTCTGTTGTTGGTGGCGTTGCCCAGCTGGCCGTAGTAGTTATTGCCCCAGGCGTAGAGGGTGCCGTCGGCGCGCAGCCCTAGGCTGTGGGTGCCGCCGGCCGCCACCTGGGTGTAGATGCCGGCCACGAGCGTGGGGGTGGGGGTGGCGGTGGCGGTGCCGTTGTTGGTGGCGTTGCCCAGCTGGCCGTAGTAGTTGTAGCCCCAGGCGTAGAGGGTGCCGTCGGCGCGCAGCCCCAGGTTGTGGCTGCCGCCGGCCGCCACCTGGGTGTAGGTGCCGGCCACGAGCGTGGGGGTG
>JBPBPC010000024.1:0-9901 GCA_050954665.1 Janthinobacterium lividum | reverse complement strand
GCGGGCGTGGTGGCCGACAAGGGCCGCTTTTTCATCCACGCCAAGCGCTGGGTCGTCGAGCGCAGCACCGCTTGGGCGGGCAATAACCGCCGCCTGGCTATCGACTACGAATTTACCCCGCGCTCCCACGAAACCTGGCTCCTTATTGCCAACTTAACCATGGGTCTCAATCGCTTAACTCAAACCTAATTCCCTAACACCCTCTAAGCCGGTTCCAACGGGCCGGTGGCTAAGCGGGGCGCGGAAGATGCACTTGTGGCACTCCTTGCTGTTTCCACTTCATCCAAGGCTTGACCTCCTCCCACTAAACTAGGCCGCTGTAAATTAAAGAAAATCGGGCACTTGTCGTACCTTAAAATCCCAGACAATGCCATGAAAAAGACTAAGTTTACCGAGGCTCAAATCGTGTTTGCCTTGCGCCAAGCGGACACGGGCGTGACCGTCGCGGAGGTGTGCCGCAAGATGGGCATCAGCGAGGCCACCTACTACAACTGGAAGAAAAAGTACGGTGGCTTGGGCGTGCCCGAACTGCGGCGGCTTAAGCAGTTGGAAGAGGAAAATCAGCATCTCAAACAACTCGTGGCGGACCTGAGCCTCGACAAGCAGATGCTGCAGGATGTGCTCAAACAACCTTCTGAAGCCCGTGCAGCGTCGGCACGCGGCTCACCACCTTATCGACGCCTACCGCATCTCGGCTCGCCGAGCCTGCCGAGTGCTCCGCTTACAACGCGCCAGCTTCGCTTATCAGCCACACCGGCGGGATGATACGGTCCTGCGCCAGCGCCTGCGCGAACTAGCCCAGGTGCGGGTGCGCTACGGCAGTCAGCGCCTTTATATTCTGCTGCGCCGCGAGGGCTGGCCGGACAATCACAAGCGCGTACACCGACTTTACTGCCTGGAGGGCTTAAACTTACGTAGCAAGCGCCCGCGCCGTAATCGCGCCGCTGCCCACCGGCTAGAACGTCTCCCACTGGGTCGGCTGCACCAGAGCTGGAGCATGGACTTTGTGGCCGATAACCGCTTCGATGGCCGCAAAATCCGCGCCTTAACGATAGTCGATAATTTTAGTCGCCAATGCCTGGCCATTCACGTGGGTCAGTCGCTCAAAGGGGAAGACGTCGTGGCCGTGATGCAACGCTTACACCAGCAGTTAGGCGTGGTACCGGAGCGCATCCAGGTCGATAATGGCAGTGAGTTTATCAGCAAGGCGCTCGACCGCTGGGCCTATGATCAGCACGTGACACTGGACTTCTCGCGGCCTGGCAACCCCACCGATAATCCGTCCATTGAATCGTTTAACGGCAGCTTCCGCGACGAGTGCTTGAATGTGCACTGGTTTCTATCGTTGACCAATGCGCAGGAGAAAATCGAGCACTGGCGCCAGGAATATAATGGCTTTCGGCCCCACAGCTCGCTACAGAATTTAACGCCCGATGAGGTAGTGGCGGCCGCCACTACGGTCGAGCTTCAGAACGCCTGATGCTCTACTTTCAACCGGCCCAGTAAATGGGAGGAGGTCAGGCTTGGCTTACCCTCCCGCATCGGCTGGCGTACCAAACAGGGAACATTTGGTGAGACGCTAGCAAAGCACATTGATAAAAAATGCTTTGAATCTTACCGTAATTTTTCGCCCCGTTGTAACGAGAATCCCACTTGGCGCACGTACTTGGCTTTGAAAGCGGGCGTATATTTTTTGCGAGTCAGTGGCCAGCCGCTCGAATTGATTTTTTCGGACACGGGCAGTGGAAGGTAAAACTTGCCACTGTCCATTCCCTTGCCACTGTCCATTTCTGGGTGTTGTTAAATGAATCTTTTTGTTGCGCGCCTACTACGCGGCAGCCAGGCTGGTGTTCAGTGCCCCGGTAGAGGCTGGGCTGGGGCCGCAAAAGCGAACAGGCTCAACAGCAGCAGTAGGATTCTTTTTATCCCCAAGCTGCCGGCCCCCACTAGATACCAAAAGGACACCAAAAACTCCCGGCCGGGGCTGGGGGGGCTACCGGCGGGCGTTCCCACCGGCGGCCCCAGGGCGTACCCTGTTAACTATCTTTTCTATGAATAATTTAATTTCCTCACTACCTGAAATTGGACGTATTTGCGCCTTAAATGCGCTGTTTTCTAATCGTTAGTCGGCAAGAACAGGTCATTGGCCGAATCCTTGTGCCGCGGCCTGGGCGGTCCGGCTACCTTTAATTACTCGCATTTATTTCTTCCCATCCTTTATATGCTTCTTACGGTTACTGCGCCCCTCCCTCCTCTGCCCACCCCTTCCCCCGCCACGGTGCTGGCGCGCAACGCCGTGCAGGTGCTCGGGCACGGCAAGCCGCCGCTGCTGCTCTGCAACGGCTTCAGCTGCAGCCAGACCGTGTGGCACCACTTCGTCGCGGCCCTGGGCGTGCACCACCAAGTCATCCTCTTCGACCACGTGGGCAGTGGCGCCTCGGACCCGGACGCCTACGACCCGCTCAAGTACGGCACGCTGGCCGGCTACGCCCAGGACGTGGTCGAGATCTGCCAGGCGCTGGAGCTGCGCGGGGCCGTGATCATGGGCCACTCGGTGGGGGCCACCATTGCCCTGCTGGCCGCCGCGCAGGCCCCCGAACACTTTGCCAAGGCCGTGCTGTTGGCCCCCTCGCCCTGCTACCTCAACCGGCCCGGCTACTACGGCGGCTTCGAGCGCACCGACCTCGACGACATCTTGGCCTTGCTCGACACCGACACCTGGGGCCAGTCGTTCGCGCACCTGCTCACGGGGCCCGCCAACCCCGATTCGGTGGCCGAGGAGCTGGCCGAGCAGTTCTGCGCGTCGAACTCGGCCGCGGCCCGCCGCTTTGCCCGGGTGGCCTTCCTTTCCGACCACCGGGCCGACGTGCCCCGCCTGCGCCTGCCCACCCTGGTGCTGCAGTGCACCCACGACATGGTCGTGCCCCCGGCCGTGGGCGCGTACCTGCTGCAGCACCTGCCCGACGCCCGGCTCATGACGCTGCGCGCCACCGGCCACTGCCCCCACTTGAGCGCCCCGGTCGAAACGCTGGCTGCCCTGCTGCCTTTCCTGACCAACGCCGAAGCCTAGCCAGCAAAAGCGCCCGTAAAAAAAGGCCCGGTCGTGCGACCGGGCCTTTTTTTACGGGGCGTTACGCCAGCACGGGCGCCCCTATTTTTTGCGCCAGTTTGTGCACCGTCTGCTCCAGTTGGGTTTGCCGGGCGGGCGAACGCGGCGCGGTGCTTTCGAAGGCGTGCGCCGGGCCCAGTTGCCCCAGCCAAGCCATAGCTTCTTCCAGGTAGGGAAAGCACGCAACGGTCGGCCCGGACAGCCCATCGGCCACGGTTTGCCCCCGGCTGTGGTCTGGCCGCACGGGCGAGAGCACCCAGGCCACGTGCAAGGCCCCCGCCAGGGACAAGTACGGCAAGAACTCCCGCGCCAGCCACGCCGCCTCGCGCCCGCCCACGCCCACGCCCGGCGCGTAGTTGTTAAGCACCCGCGCGTAGGGGCGGAGCAGGTAGCAGCGGGCCACGGCCAAGCACGCCGCTTGCACGTCCGGCAGCGCCACGCTCCCTTTCCAGTCCAGAAACAGCCAGTTGTTAAACGAATCGTAGTAAATGGTCAGGCACGGGATTCTCTGCAATAGTTGTAAACGCACGGGAATAAAATGATTAAAATAAAGAGGATCGCCCGAAAGGCCGGGCAAGCGCGGGCCATGCACCCAAGGTAAATACTAAGCGCGTAAACAACTAATCCATAGCTAAGTGCAATACCCCCGTACGGGTACTACGCGCGCCGCCGGCGCGGCCGTTCGCTGGTTGTCCGCTTCCCATTAGAAGCCCGTCTGAGCTGGAGTCTGGGCCGCGCTGCCTCCCACGTTCAGTCCCAATGAAGTGATAACCTATTTCGAGTGCTGACCAACCAGGGCCGCTCCCGGCCCGACCTGCGCGCCTACTTCACGGCCACGCTGGCCGCCCCGCAGCCCCTGCCCCGGCACACCCGGGATGCGCTGCGCGAGCTGCTAGCGCTCGACTGCGCTGGTCGCATAGTTCCGGGGGCCCTGGTGGACCTGGCCCGGCACTGCACCGGCGGGGGCCTGGTGAACCGCTGGCGGTGCAAGTGCTGGCCTAGCTGCACACGCCCCCTGGCGCGAGGCCGTGTGGGCTGGCCTGGCCGATGCCCCCGACGACCACGCGACCTCCCTGGCCAGCCGGGCCCTGGCCCACTAGCTTTGTTCGCATGAAAATCTCTTGGTCGGCGGTTGCCGCCCGGTTGCCGGGGTTCGGCTTGGCGGCCGGGGTGGGCTACTGGCTGTTCCTGGCCGAAGCACCCCAAACGCGTAACGTGGTGGTGGTCAACCAAGACTTGGGCCTGGCTAGCAAAGTAACCGGGTACAACAAGGCCCGCGGGTACAAAATCTACCTCAACGCTTCGGACGTGCCCTACAACTTCGACCGCTTCGAAAACCAGGAATTAGCCCAACGCAACGGCCTGGGCTACTACTTAGCGCAGGGCGACTCGGTATACAAGCTGCCCAATGCCAAGGTGTTGCGCCTGGTGCGGCAAGGGCAGCGCAGCAGCTGGCACCTGGTGCCGCCTGGTACCGCCGCGCCGTAAGGTGGCCCGCGCGGCTGCGGGCCTGGCGGCGTGGGCCGGTTGCCCCGCCGCCCCGCTCCTTCCCCAACCCGCTGGATTACGCGCTCCAGTATTGCCTGTACCCGCCGCCCGGGGGGCCGGTCCTGCCGAGAACTTGGAAGTCTACTGGGCCAGCACTTCGCCGGCCATGGCGCCGGCCGGCATGGCCCTAGCCGGACCTTCGGGTGGGACGCGCATGAGGTCGAGCTGGCGGTAGGGCTGGATGGTGAGCGGCACGTTTTCCACTGTACGCTTCCCCAAATCGGAAGCCAGTTGGTAGTAGAGAAAAGCGTATTTTCACTACCTCATCCCTGACCTATGAAAAAAGGACGATTCAGCGAAGCGCAAATTGTCACAATTCTGCAGCAACAACAAAGCGGGCAAACAGTGGCCCAAATCGTGCGGGAGCACGGGCTGAGCGAGGCCACGTTTTACACCTGGAAAAGCAAGTACGCCGGGGCCAGCGTCGCCGAACTAACGCGGCTTAAGCACTTGGAAGAGGAAAATCGGCGGCTTAAGCAGATGTTCGCGGACTTAAGCTTGGAGAACCAGGCTATTGAGGAGATTTTGCGAAAAAAGTAGCCAGCCCTGCGGCGCGGCGCCAAGCAGCGCAGGGCTTAGTAACAAAAGGCTGGAGCCAGCGCCGGGCGTGTGCCCTGGTGGGCTTATGCCGGGGCAGTTACGCCGGCCCGTCGGCGAACGGAAAAGACGAGCCGGTGCAGGAAGCACTGCGGGTCTTATCGGTGCGGCATCCGGGCTGGGGCTTTTGGAAACTGCACCACCGGCTGCGCAAAAATGGCCTGGCTATCAATCATAAACGCACGTGGCGCATCTACCGGGCGATGGGCTTGCACCTGCCCCGGCGGCTAAAAAAGCGCCTGCCCGCCCGCGTGAAACAGCCCTTGCTCGTGCCCAAGGCCGCCAATGCGTGTTGGTCGCTCGACTTTACGAGCGACGTGCTGACCGACGGGCGGCGCTTTCGCACGCTGAACGTGCTCGACGATTACAACCGGCAACTCTTGGGCGTCGAAATCGAGTTTTCCCTGCCCGCTGCCCGGGTCGTGCAAGTGCTGACCCGGCTGGTCGAATGCCACGGCCGACCGGCGCAGCTGCGCACCGACAATGGACCCGAATTTATAAGTGCCCGTCTCAGCGAATGGTGCGAAGCGCAAGGCATTGTCTTGCACTGGATTCAGCCGGGCAAACCGACCCAAATTGCCTATATCGAACGCTTTAATGGCTCTTTTCGCCGCGAACTGCTCGATGCGTACCTGTTCCGCTCCCTGGCGCATGTGCGGCAACTCGTAGGCGAATGGATGCTCGATTACAACACCTTGCGGCCCCATCAAGCCTTGAATTTCATGACGCCTCTAGAATTTAAACAAGCTGCCTAATCTCTACTAACCACCGGCTTATCAGACGGGGAAGCGTACACCGCCAACGGTACCACCTACGCCCCGCTTGCCAGCGAGCAGGCCACCATGGCGGCCATGCTGGCCAGCCTGAGCACTGGCCAGCTGGCCAGTGCTCAGGCTGGCCAGCACCTTCAGCGACGTGGTGCTGGGACCCAACAACGACGGCAAGTTCTCGGTCACCAAAGTGGGCCTGGCCGTGAGCACCCTTAGCACGGCCCAGCAGGCCCTGGTGCTGGCCGCCATGAAGCCCTGGGTGACCGATACCGACGACGCCACCGCCGCCATGCTGCTGGCCACCTACCAAGGCGAACTAGCCGACACGTACATCGCCTACTCGGGCACCGCCACGCTGGCCAACAACGCCGACTATGTGCGCATCGACGGGCCCAGTGCTTGGATTGAGTTCGTCTGCCAATCGGGCGTGGTGTTCCCCGCGCAAATTCACTATCACAGCGCCTGGCGCGACCACACCCGCGACTACGGCAACAGCTTCACGTTCTAAGCGGAACGGGCACCGGGGCGGGAACCTGCCCAGCCCCGGCGCCCCGTTACCAGAGCCGTTCGGAAGCCGCATGGGACCAGTTCCCCCGCCGCATTTTCCCAATCGTTGGAATGGCTACTAAGTTGACGACACGAACGTTAGCAAGCGGATTCGCTGGCGTAACCAGATTGATCGATTTGGAAAGGCGACTGATTGATTGAGGGCTGGGCATGACGAGCGGCGGGGCTAGGTTTGGCCACCACAATCTGCCCTTCTGCGCGGGCCGCCCCCTGCGGGGACCGGCTCCTGCCACGGCCCGGCCCACGGAGGCAACGCACGGATTGGCGCCGCCCAACGCCGCCAGGCGCGGCGCGAAACGGATACTAGGCGGGGCCGCCGTCACTGCCCGCCTGGGGCAGCCTCCCCCACCCGAGCAATGGCTGAATTTTGGCCCGTTTTCGTGGGCGTTGGCCGAGCAAGCCAAGCCGTTTGCCTAATAAAGTGCCGCGTAAAACTTTCCCAGGCTACCATTGCTTCTGGACTGAAAGAGGGCTTTTGAAATTAAATTTTTCTAATAAAAAATAGGTTGCCGTTCGGCCTTTTTCCCCCATTTAATTCAAGCGTTGCCCGCTGGCGCTGGGCTCTGTGCCCCGCCCCACCCATTTGCTTCGTTTCACCCCGCCGTTCCCCGCCCATGCCTACCGCCCCGCTCGCCTACGTCATCGAGAATGACCGCATCACCGCCACCGTCACCGAACTGGTGCTCCGCAAGCACCTGCGGCGCGGCGAAGTGCGCACGTACGGCAACGGCCGGTTGGCGCTTGACGGGTTGGGGGAAGCCTTGCGCAGCGGACACGCCGTGCCCGACCTGATTTTGTTGGACCTGGACATGCCCGTCATGGACGGCTGGGAATTCCTGGACGCCCTGCGGAGCGTGCCCGTGGCCAAGCACCTGTGCGTGTTCGTGCTGACCTCGTCCATTCACCCCGACGACGCGGGGAAGGCCAAGCGCTACCCGCAGGTCAAAGGCTTTTTCTCGAAGCCGCTGAGCAGCGAAAGCGTGGCGTGGATGCAGCACTTCGTGCACCTGGCCGGGGCCAGCGGCCGGGCGCAGCGGCTCGGTGCCACTGCACCTAGCCGCTGGCACGGGGCCCCCGCGCCCGCGGCGGCGCCCGATTACGGGGGTACGCGCCTCGGAACGCGGCCCCGCTGAAGCAGCTGTCTTTGCAAATCCTCGACGTGGGGGCCCGGCTGCGTGGGCCGCCACCCACCACGCGACCGGCCCCGGCGGGTTGGCAGGGGCTGCCCAGCTCCCTTGAGAAGAAAAGCGACAATCTGCCCTAACGGCTTTTCTGACTGCATTTGCCCGGTCGGTAGGCCGCCGGTGGTCCCGGTTGGTGTTCCCTCCCGCGCGTTCGGCCCCCCGCCGCGCGTTGAAGCGCCCCGGCGGCCCGCCGCTACCGGGCCAAGCCGTTACTGGTTGCTGTGCCGAGCACTAAAGGTGCTGACGGGCGCTTGCCACACCCGCTCTGCCGGACGTCGTTTGCAGTAAGCTCCGGTTTGCTGAACGGTCAAGGGCGCTGCTGGTCGCCCGCCACGCTCCGGACCCGCTCACGCCGACCAGTTGGGCTCACGCCGACCAGTTGGGGTCGGCGAAGCAAATGGCCAGCAGCGCGCCTAGGCCCGGGTCGGGCGGGACCTCCGGGGCCCCGGCGAAGCCTTCCGCCCGGTCCGGGTCGGTGTACCCCGTCAACGTGGCCAACGCGGCGCGGTCAACGGCCCGGAACGCCATGGACCACTCGGCGAACCGGCGGTGGGCCGCCGGGCCGTCGGCCAACGTCACCACCCCGGCGTGGCGGAGGTCGCGGGCGATGCGGGCAAAGACCGCGCGCACCGCAGCCTCGCCGCCCTCCAGCAGTTGCACAAAGCGGCCGTCGTGGTGTAACAGGAGCCCGGTGATTCCATGGGTGGCGTTGTGGGCGCGGGAATGGGCCAGCAGACGGGTCAATTCGGCTTCGCTCATCGGGACGGTGGCCGAACTCTGGTACACCAAGTGGTGCAATGCCCCTCCGGCCGCCGCGCCGGCCCCGGCGCGGCTGCTGCGCCAGAGCCGCGCCGCCCCGGTCGCGTCGAGCGGCTTGGCCAGGTAGCCGGCCACGGCCCGGTAACGCGCGGCCTTGGCGCGGTCGGCGGGGTCAATCGAGGACGTCAGGACCAGCACGCACGTGGGGCGCGGCAGGGGCAGGCGTTCGAAGGCGTCGAGGAACTCCCAGCCGTCCATCTGCGGCATGTTCAAATCCAGCAGGATCAGGTCGGGCAGTTCAGCCCCGGTGCGGAGCGCGGCGGCGAGGCAGTCAAGGGCGTGCTGGCCGGTGGGGTGCGTGTGCACCCGGCCCCCGGGCCGGATGGTTTCCAGCCGCCGCCGCGCGAGGGCCGCGGCGATGGGGTCGTCCTCCACCACGTACGTCAGCCCCAGGGCCGGCGCCGCCGAAGGCGGGGGGGCGTCGGGCCCCTGCCCGGCTCTGGAGAAACGTTTCGCCGCCCCGTCGGGGCGGAGCGCAGGAACTGTTGACAGCGCATCGTTCATAGGGTATAATTCATTTTAATAATTATTTTTAAAGATACTCCGAACGGGCTTAATCTTCCCGCCGGTGCCCCGTGGGGTCCTCGTTTGGAGGCATCCCGTTGGTTGCCCGCTGCTGGCCAACCCGCTGGTTGCGGGGGATTATTAGGCCCCAGTTGCTGCGAAACGCTCCGAGCCCCGCACCCGCCTGCCGCGCCAACCCAACAAAGGGGCGCTGGTTCGACAAAATAGCGCCCGTGTACGGGCTGGCAACTGCTCCCGTTAAGCAAGGCCGCACCGGGCCGAACGCTTCCTGCGGGCAGCGTCCGGCTCCGGCCGACCTAAGCGTCAAGTGCTGAGGGGCCGTTAACCAAGTCCTCGCGGGCGCCGCGCCCCGACCACCCCCTAGTGCACCCGGCGGCCAAAGTGTCGGCCCAAGACGGGGCCGCGCTTAGGCAATGGCAGTATCGGAACTGGCGACTGGGGAAAGCGGCCCTCGAGCCCCCCGGCCTCAAGAGGCTGGTAGCAGGGCCTTGCCCTCGCGCCCGTATCAACGGCCACCACCGGTTTGCCTGGTGGGCCGCGGCCATTCTTCGCCTTATCGGAGATAGCGTTACCCGCCGCGTCAGGAAGGTTAGGCCTGGCTTACCAAGACGAAACTTTTCAACTTCCTTTTATCAAAATTACAGCCATGTTGTAATCAGCAGAGTCACGGACACCTAAGAGCAACTAGGGGGTGTTTACAGTTAGAGCCAGGTTAGAGTGGCAATCAAGCAGCAGGTGGCAAAATAGTTGGCGGCGCGCTTATCAAAGCGAGTTGCCACGGC
>JBPBPC010000027.1:0-10945 GCA_050954665.1 Janthinobacterium lividum | reverse complement strand
CCCCCCCCCCCCCGCCCCCCCCCCGCCGGACCCCGCCTCCCTCCCCGACGCTCGCCCGCTCTCCGGGGCCCCATGCCGCTGTCCGTCGCCAAAATCACCCAGCTGCGCAAGCAGCCCCGGTGAAGAATTTGCGATGGGGTGAAGCAGGTTGGGTGGGATGGGTAGGCTGATTAAAATTGTATAAGAAGGCAAATATGTTTGACAAACAGACCGGTAGCTTAAATTTCGCTCCGTCAGTGTCCGTCCACGTTGGCGATTCATTGGAAACAGTTGCTGCCCTTACCTTGGGCGAATCAAACGAGGTGCACGATATGCACACCGGGTGGAAATGGTTATTCGCTCGAAACGTACAAGTAGGGCCGTGGTATTTTATTCTGCATTTCGGGTTTTGCAACAACGGCTTGAAGCGGGTTTCGCTGGTGGTTTCGCGTGAGCGGTTTGAGGCACTCGCCAGTTGGGACAATTGGTCGGAGCAAGCCGAGATGCAGCGTTTAGTAAAACTTAAGCAGTGGATACGTGCGGAATTGGGCCACGAAGGACGCTTTTCCTGGGGGACTGCCACGGCGGATTATGACATGAAAAGCGCAAGCAGTAGCATTGCAATTAACTACGATTAGCAGCCAGCCCATTCTGGGTTCCCTACTCCGGCCAGGCGGCCCGGCCGCGCTCCACGGCCGCCACCAGCAGGGCCCCCAGGGTGTAGGCCAGCACGTCGCCCCACTCGAACTGGCTGCCCAGCACGAGCCTCGCCGCCAGCGAATGCAGCAGGCCCAGGCGCGCCAGCAGGTGGGCGTATTGGGAGGCTTCGATGACGTAGGAAACCAGCAGCGCTGCCCAAATGGTGCGCGCGGCCGGCCCCGCCCAAAAGCTGCGCAGCAGGCAATAAAGCAGCACGGTGGCCAGCAAATCGCCCCCGTAGGGCCGCAGCAGGGCGTCATGGGCGAAGGCGGCAATGCCGGCCTCAATGCCAAACAGGAGCGTGGTGAGTAGGAAATACTCGCGGCGAAACGTGGCTGCCATCAGCGCGTGGGGGAGCGGTGGGGCCCCACCGGGCAGCGCGCGGCGGTGGGCGGGGGCAGCGGCGCGTCGGCCGCCGGGGGCCCGTCGAGGGCGTGGATGCGGGCCCGGTACGCCGCCGGCAGCAGGGCGCTTTTAGCCCACTGGCTGACGGCCAGCTGCCGGGTGCGCCG
Source organism: Janthinobacterium lividum (assembly GCA_050954665.1). Taxonomy (GTDB): domain Bacteria; phylum Bacteroidota; class Bacteroidia; order Cytophagales; family Hymenobacteraceae; genus Hymenobacter. Next base: position 9,755 of record JBPBPC010000027.1, on the reverse strand, counting down.
GTACGCGGCCAGCGCCGGCCGCACCGCTGCGCCGGAGCCCAGGCGCAGCAGTGCGCGCACGGCGGGCGGCACCACCAAGCCCTGCACGGCGCGCAGCAGCGGGTAGCGCAGGGGCCCCAGGTGGCGGCGGTACTGCCGGTACAGGTCGGCGGTGTAGGGGCTGGGGGTCAGGTGCGCGGCCAGGTGCTGGGCCCGAGCGGCTTGCCACGCGGCGTGGCCCGTGGGCAGCCCGGGGATGCCCATGCGCTGCCCCACGCGGCCAAACACGGCCACGATTTCTTCGCGCTCGGGGCCCGTGAGGGGGCGCTCCAGCACCTCGAAGGCCCGGATGGAGTAGGCGATGAGCAGGAACAGCACGTCGCGGTAGGCCCCGGCGGGGATGGGCCGGCCGCGCTTGGCCTCCACCGCCGCGTGGATGGCGGCCATGGCGTCGATGGCCCGCTCGGCCCCGGCACGGTTGGCAAACACGATGCGGCGGGCGTAGTCCACCGTCGAAAACAAGCGGCCCAGCGGGTCGGCCGGCAGCCGCCCGGTGAAGTAGAGCCAATCCACGGCCTGGTTGAGCGCAAACTCGGCCGCGGCCCCGGCGAAGATGAACAGCACCGTATCGGCAGTGCCCCAGATGCGGCGCACGATGGACCCCGGCGCAACGAAATAAGTCATGTGCAATAGAGGGAAGTGACGAGCCGAAAGCAGTAGCCCAGCCCCAGTGGGGCGAGTATTTTTAAAGTACTTTCAAATACAAAGTAAACGTATTTCTATCTTTTCTTAACCACTTAAGCCAAGATTTATATCCCGGACTGAATCTTGGGTGGCTACTCGTAGGCGGAACCGCACCGGCAAAAAGGCGGAGGGCCGCTGCCCAGTGCGGCCCCAGGCAGCCAGCGAGTGGCCGCCCGGGGCCCCGCGGCCGTACCTGACGCCCCCACGGTGCCGAAATACTGCTAACTTTCCGTGCCATTATTCAAGCCCGCACCCCATGCTTCGTACCCTCGCCGCCTTCTTTTTCCTGCTGCTGTTGCTAACGGCGGGGCCGCCCGCCGGGGCCCAAACCAAGCCTGCGGCGCCCGTGCGGGTGGGCGTGGCGGGCCTCACGCACGCGCACGTGCACGGCATCCTGGGCCGCGCCAAGCGGGGCGACATCGAAATTGTGGGCATCGCCGAGCCCAACCGGGCGCTGGCCGAACGCTTCGCCAAGCAGTACGGCTTCAGCATGACCTTGGTGTACAACTCGTTGGACGAGATGCTGAAGAAAACCAAGCCGGAAGCGGTCACCGCGTTCGGCAGCATCTACGAGCACCTGGCCGTGGTGCAGGCCTGCGCGCCGCGCGGCATCCACGTGATGGTGGAGAAACCGCTGGCCGTGAGCGTCGACCACGCCCGCCAAATGGCGGCGCTGGCCGCCCAGCACCACATTCACCTGCTCACCAACTACGAAACCACCTGGTACGGCTCCAACCGCCGGGCCTACCAACTGGTGGACCAGGAAAAAGCCATCGGCGACGTTCGCAAGGTGGTGGTGCACGACGGCCACCAGGGCCCCCAGGAAATTAACGTAAACAAAGAATTTTTGGACTGGCTGACCGATCCGGTGCAAAACGGCGGCGGGGCCCTCGTCGATTTCGGCTGCTACGGCGCCGACCTGCTGACGTGGCTGATGCACGGCGCCCGGCCCCTGTCGGTCACGGCCGTCACCCGGCAGCTCAAGCCCGAGGTGTACCCCAAGGTGGACGACGACGCCACGATCCTGGTCAACTACCCGAAAGCCGAGGGCGTCATCCAGGCGTCGTGGAACTGGCCGTACGCGCGCAAAGACATGGAAGTGTACGGGCAAACCGGCGCCGTATTTGCGCTGGATGGCAGCCACTTGCGCGTGCGGCTAAGCGAAAAACAGCCGGCCCAGGACCAGACGGCCCCCGCGCCCCCGGCGCCCTACGACGAGCCGTTTGCCTACCTGGCGGCCGTGGTGCGCGGCACCGCGCCGGAAGATGTGCTCTCCGCGCTGCCCACCAACCTCATCGTGGTCGAGATTCTGGAAGCGGCCAAGCAATCGGCCAAGGAAGGCAAAACGGTGTACTTGCCGAAGTAGCGCGCCGCAGCTGGGGCCCTAGTTCAGCACCTGCGCGATGGCCGGCTTGCGCTTGTAGAAGTACAAAATGAGCAGTGGCAGCAGCGTGAGCTCGGCCACCACGCCGAAGAGCAGCGTGAGGCCGATGAGGAAGCCGACGTAGAACGTGCCGTCGAACGACGAAAACAGCAGCGTGGAGAAGCCGCCGACCAGGATCAGCGACGTGACGATGACGGCCTTGCCGGCCAGCAGGTAGGTGTGGCGCACGGCCCGGAACACGGACGTTTCGTGGGCCAGCGTGAGGCGCAACTTGCTGATGAAGTGGATGGTGTCGTCCACCGCAATGCCGAAGGCGATGGTGAAGATGATGCTCGTGCTCACCTTCATGCTCACGCCGGCCAGGCCCATCACCCCGGCCACGACGAGGATGGGCACCAGGTTTGGAATGAGCACGACGATGGTCATTTTGAACGACTTGAACAGCGCCAGCACGATGATGGTAACCATGAGCACGTCGATGCTCATGCCGGTGATCATGTTGAGCGTCAGGTTCTCGTTGTTCTTGTCGATCAAGTTGGACGAGCCCGTGAGGCGCGTGCCCAGCACCGTGGAGTCGATGCGCGTGCGCAAAAACCGGCGCAGCCCCGCGTTGAGCGCGTCGGCGCGGATGCTGCCCACGTCGGCCATGCGCCCGGTGAGGCGGCCGGCGCTGCCGTCGGGCAGCGCCAGGGCCCTAAACTCGGGCTTTTTGCGGAACAGGCGCAGCTTGCTTTGCAGGCCGCGCAGCTCGGCCGAATCGGCGGGCAGGCGGTACGCTTCGAGCCCGCCGCCGTGCAGCGCCTTGCGCACCGACTTGACGAGCGTGACGGGCGAGGCGGCGAAGCGCAGGCCGTAGGGGCCCCGCAGGTAGTCCTCGATGCGGGCGGTTTCGCGCAGCACGGCCAGGTCGTACACGGTGCGGCCGGGGGCGGGCTTCAGCTCCAGCTCGAAGGGCCGCACGCCGGCGAACTGCTTTTCAAAAAAGGCGAAATCGAGCCGCACGGGGTCGTTTTTCGACAAATCGTCGAGCAGCGAGGAATTGATGCGCACCCGCGTGGCCAGCCCGATGGAGGCCGCCACCACCAGCCCGCTCACCGTGAAAATGAGCCGCCGCCGCGCCAGCACCTGCCGAAACAAGCGGCTCAGCACGCCGTCCCAGCTGTGGCCCTGGCTGCGCGGCACCCGCAGCTGCGGCCGCTTGAGCAGCGTGAGCAGCGCCGGCAACAGCGTGAAGCTGAGCACGAACGCCAGCAGCACGGCAATGCCCGTGAACAGCCCGAAGTTGTAGATGGGCCGGATGGAGCTGGTCATCAGCGTGAAAAAGCCCAAGCTGGTGGTGACGGCCGACAGCGCCGAGCCGAAGCCCGATTCCTTGATGGTGACCCACAGCGCGTCTTTTTTGCTGGCCCCGTAGCCCAGCTCGGCCACGTAGCGCGTGATGATGTGCACCGTGTCGGAGGTGCCCACCACGAACATCATCACCGGCAGCAGGGCCGTCATCAGGTCGATGCTCACCCCGCAAGCCCCCATCACGCCCAGGCCCCATAGGATGGCCCCCAGCACCACCACTAGCGGCAGCACCACGCCCCACCAGGTGCGAAACGTGAACCAGAGCAGCCCCGTCACGAGCAGCACCGACAGGCTCATGAACACGATCAATTCGCGCTGGAGCCGGTCCACGAACACCGACTGGGCCACGGCGCGGCCCGCCAGGTGGTAGCTGCTGTCGGGGAAGCCGTAGCGCCGCAGGCCCCCGCGCAGCGCGGCCAGCAGCGAGTCGCCGGGCGGCTTTTTCAGGTCGGGCGTGGTTTGGATGGCCAAGGCCACGGCCCGGGCGCCGGGGCTGAACACGTTGCCCACCAGGCCCGGCGTGCGGTAAATCAGCGCCGAATCGCGGGCCCGCTGGGCAGGGTCGGCGCGGTAGGCGGCCGGGTGCAGGTAGGGCAGGTTGAAGAAGCCCAGGCCCTCCACCACGGGGTTGGCCAGGGTGGTGGGGGAGGTGACGGCCACCACGTGCCGCTGCCGCTGGGCCAGTCGCGTGAGCGAGTCGACGCGGCCCAGGAAATCGGCGTCGAACACGGTGCGGCCCCGGGGGGCCTCCAGGCCCAGCAGCAGGTAGTCGTTGTCGTTGCCGAAGCGCCGGGTGTAGCCCTGGTAGTAGTCCAGGTCGGGGTCGCCGGCGGGGTAGAAATCGTTGAAGTTGTAGTTGAACCGCAGCTGGGCCACGTAGAAGGCGCTGAGGGCAGAGAGCAGCCCCAGCACGAGCAGGGCGAAGTAGGCAGAACGGCGGAGGGACATAAACGGGCAAGGCGCAAAACCCGGTTTTGCGGGAAAGGCAGGGCCCCGGCCGGCCGCGCCACAGTGTCGGCCGCGCGTGCTATCTTGCGTGGCGGCGGGTCGAAAACGCCCGCTTTCCTCCTTTTGTTTCTGCCAACTTATTTCCCGCTCGCTGCCATGAAAAATACCCTGCTCGCCCTCGCCCTGTTCGCCGCCGGCACCACCGCCTTCGCCCACGAAGGCCCCGGCAAGCCCGCCGCCAAAAAAGATAATTGCACTGGCGCCACCGCCGCCCAGTGCACCAAGGGCATGACCGCTGGTGGCAATATGGCCGGCATGCCCGCCTGCTGCCGCGCCAAAATGGCCGCCGCTAAAGCCGCCGGGGCCCCCGCCACCGCCAAGCCGCTGGCCAAAACGATGTAAGAATCGGCTCGCCGGTTCAATGAAAAAGGGCCGCTCCGGTTAGGGGCGGCCCTTTTTTGTGATTAGAAATTTGTGTTTAAAAACAAGCGTCGCGGGTTAAGTCCGATGATTCAAACCCGAATTGATTTTTAAATAATGCTTTAATCTGCTCAATAATTTCGCTTCGGTTTACTGTTGCTGGGTTACGCCTTGATTTTGCGTAGTTTTCCCGCACCATTTGCTCCACCATATCCTTAACTGTTTTAATACGGAGAGCATTGTCAAAAAACTCAGCTGCAACGCCAGCACCTGCGAAGGAGAACAGCAACCCAACGACTCCAAGGTGCCAATTGATAAAGAGCGTGATAAACGAAACAACAAAAGCAGAAAAAACTGCGGTCGTTGCAGCGTCTGAAATCCCGAAAATCCTCAGCGTAAAACCTAATTCGGTTTCTACAAAATGCATGAGATGCTTGCGTTCCGCATCGGCGTGAGGGAGGATTGATTTTAAGGGAGTGGCGGGCATAAGAACAGCGGCAGGCAGGTGCCGTGCGAAGGCACGCCGCAGTTTGTAAAATGCTTGTTGCGACGTGCAATTATTCGCCTCAGCCTGCGGAAGCTTGGCCAGCACGATGTCACAAAACTCGCCGAATGTGGCTACGTGTTCAAGCTCGTGCAAGCCAAAATGGATGCCAAAAGATGCCTCAACTTGGAGAATCATACCATTAACGTCCAGGTCATCGACTTCTTCGAAGAGTTTTTTAGCCATAAAATTCGACTCTTAGCGGATTGGAGAGCTAAGCTTATTGATGCGCTTGGGCCACTCTGCAAGTTATACTTTTGCAGCTTCTAGTTTCATCCCATGCGCCAATACCTCGCCCTCGTTCGCCAAATCCTCGACCACGGCACCGTTAAAACCGACCGCACCGGCACCGGCACCAAGTCGGTGTTTGGGCCCCAGATGCGGTTCGATCTGGCCGAGGGCTTTCCGCTCGTCACCACCAAAAAGGTGCATTTGAAGAGCATCATCCACGAATTGCTGTGGTTTTTGCAGGGCGACACCAACGTGGCCTACCTGCAGGCCAACGGGGTGAAAATTTGGGACGAGTGGGCCGACGCCGACGGCGAGCTGGGACCCGTGTACGGCCACCAGTGGCGCTCATGGCCCGACGGCCGCGGCGGCCACATCGACCAGATCAGCCAGATCATCCAGCAGCTCCGCACCCAGCCCGACTCGCGCCGCATGGTGGTGTCGGCCTGGAACGTGGCCGACCTGCCGGCCATGAAGCTGCCCGCCTGCCACGCCCTATTTCAGTTCTACGTGGCCGACGGCCGGCTCTCGTGCCAGCTCTACCAGCGCTCGGCCGACGTGTTTTTGGGCGTGCCGTTCAACATTGCCTCCTACGCGCTGCTCACGCTGATGGTGGCCCAGGTGACGGGCCTGCAACCCGGCGAATTCATTTGGACCGGCGGCGACACGCACCTCTACAGTAACCACTTGGAACAGGCCGCGTTGCAGCTCACCCGCGCCCCGCGCCCGCTGCCCCAGATGCGCCTCAACCCGGCCGTGACGGATATCTTCGGCTTTCAGTACGACGATTTTAAGCTGGAGAATTACGACCCGTGGCCAGCCATCAAAGCACCGGTGGCCGTATAACGGGCTGAATGAAAAATTGGATAATTGGGCTGATGTTGGCGGCAAGCGGGCTCCTGGCCGCCCGGCCCGCTCGTGCCCAATACGCCGCCCCCGGTTTCCCCATGCTGCCGCAGCGCCGCGAGCCGCCGCCCGCCCCGGGGCCCCCCAAACTGGCCTCGCCGGTGCTGCCCCGCTTCTGGCACGAGCCCGACCCGGAGCGGCAGTCGGCGGGCCGCAACAAGTTTTTCGACTTCGTGTCGGCGCAGGCCAAGTTTCCGGAAGCGGCCCGGCCCACGGCCGCCCAGCCCACCGCCCTGCTGCCCACCGGCCGCCTGCTGGTGAGCGTGCAGGTGCGGCCCGACGGCTCGGTGCGCCAGCCCCCGCGCGTGACCAAGCGCGAGCTGGCCCGCCCCGACGCCGATTACCCGCCCGCTGCCCTCCGCGCCCTCGACGCCGAGGCGCAGCGGGTGCTGGGGGCCCTGCGCTTCGTGCGCTCCAAGGCCGCGCAAGATTCGCTGCTCGTGCCCATCCGCTTCATCGCGGAGTAGGGGCCCCGGGTGTTCGGCAGCAAACCGAAAATTGGTCTGTGTAGCTTAGCAGGATGAAAGGGTTGCTAGTCGTTTTGATCCTGGGCTTTGAGAGTAGGACCTGGGCCCAAAACTCTGACGCCGCATATGCCGCGCCAGGTATGCCGATTAGAGTGCAAAGGAAAGTGCAACTCACCTCGGCAGTGCCCCGGGCCCCGTTGGTTTCACCAATACTGCCACGTTACTGGCACCTGGCAGACGACGCCAAAGGCCCAGCTGCTCAACCCGTATATCGGTTTATTAGCGGGCATTTGAAGTACCCAGCTACCACCCTAGCTGCGGGCATCAGCGGCAAGCTATATGTCCACTTGACTGTATTGGCGACCGGTGCAGTTGCCCGCGCTGTCATCACGCGGCGCGAGTTGTCAAAGGAAGCTCAAGGTGAGTACGATGGCCCTGCGAACCTTGGCGAAGCAGCGCTGGATAAAGAGTTGTTGCGGGTGGTGCAGACGCTACGGTTCGAAGCAAGTAAAGTCGCCTCAGACACGGTCACTATAGTGCAGATTTTCGGGATTCAATAATGAATTCCAGGTTAGGCGGTGTAAACGAGCTTTCAGCAATCTGCTGCACCGCCCGTATCGCCGCCACGTTGGCCGTAAAAACCGCGTCGGCTGCCAATAATTCCTCTTGCGGGAAAAGCCCTTCCCGGCACGCTACACCTGCTGCCTGGGCCGCCCGCAGCACCTGGGCCCGGCGTACACCCGCCACGCAGCCGCTGGCCAGCGCCGGCGTGAAGAGTACCTCATCCTTTAGCCAGAAGATGGCAGCGGCGCCGGCTTCCGCCACGTGCCCGGCCGCGTCGCAGAGGATGATTTCCTCCCAGCCGCGCTGCTGGCGCTCGTGGGCGGCGCGCACGTAGAGCCACGCCTGGGGCCCCTTGCAGAAGCTGAGCGGTGAAAACAGCGCATGCGTTTCCTGGGCAAAACCGGCTTGCGCCACCGGCGTTTCGTCGGGTGCGAAGGCTTCGGCGGTGGCCAGCCACTCGGCGGCGGCGGTGGGCGGGGCGTAGCGGCCGCCGCCGCCGCGCCACAGTTGCAGGCGCAAGCGGGCGGCGGGCAGGCCATTCGCGGCGGCCAGGGCCCCCATGGTAGTTTCCAGGCCCTCCGGCGTGGCCAGGGCGGCCGGCAGCGCCAGGTGCAGCGTGGCGGCGGCCTGCTGCATCCGGGCGAGGTGGCCGGCGGCGTAGCGCAGGCGGTTCCCGGCGAAAACCAGGGTTTCGAAGAAGCCGTCGCCGAAGGCCAGGCCGCGGTTGGGCAGGGGCAGGGCGAAGGCATCGGCGGCCACCAGTTGGCCGTTGTGAAGCAGAAGCATAGCAGCGACGGAAGCGATGAAGCGGGTGCGGTAAATGGTTGCCAGGGCCCCAGCGGTTGCCAAGCCGCCGGCAGAAACGCCAATAGCGCGGGCCGTGGTTAAAATTCGTTAGCCGGCTCGCGCGAACCGTCCCCAAAACCCAGACAAGCCAATAATCCGCGCAAATTTGCAACTCAGACCAGCAGGAACTTCTTGCCCGGCAAGGCCCGCACCACGCCCCGAAACTCCAGGCCCAGCAGCAGCGCGGCCACGGCGTGAATGGCCAGCTGGGCCTTCCAGGCGAGGTCGTCCATCTGGGCTTCGCGGCCGGCGGCGGCGGCCAGCACGGCGATGAGCGCGAATTCGTCGGCCGTGAAGTCGTCGGGCGAATAGGCGGGGGCGGGCTTGAACTTGCCCGAGTGCAGGGCCGCGTCCCAGTTGAGGGTAACCTCCAGGTCGCGGGGTTCGGTGTAGATGGCGGCTTTGTTGTTTTTAATCAGGGCGTTGCAGCCTTCGGAGGCCAGCGAGCCCAGGTTGCCGGGCACGGCCAGCACGTCGCGGTCGTAGCTCAGGGCCAGCTCGGCGGTGATGAGGGCCCCGCCCTTGATGGCGGCTTCCACCACCACCGTGCCGTCGGCCAGGCCGGCGATGATGCGGTTGCGGGCCGGAAAATTGTAGCGGTCGGGCCCCGTGCCGAACGGGAATTCGGTGAGCAGGCCGCCCACTTCGCGCATCTTCTCGGCCGTTTTGCGGTGCGCAGCGGGGTAAATGACGTCGAGGCCAGTGCCCATCACGGCCACCGTGGGCAGGCCTTCCTGCAAGGCGGCGCGGTGGGCCAGGATGTCGATGCCGTAAGCCAAGCCGCTGATCACCAGGGGCTGGTGCGGCACCAGCCCCTGCACGAGGCGCTCGGTTTGCTCGCGGCCGTACTCCGTGGATTGGCGGGTGCCAACAAGGGCCACGGTTTTCAGCGCGTTCAAGTCGGCGGGGCCCTGGTAGTAGAGAATAACCGGCGCGTCGGGGATTTGCTTGAGGCGGTGCGGGTAGCGCTTGTTGGTGTAAAACAGGATTTCGACGCCCGCCTTTTCGGCCTGCCGCAAATCCTTTTCAGCGCGCTGCATGGCCGTGGCGCGCTCGGGGCCCGTAAGGCTGGCCACCGCCTTGGGGCCCACGCCGGGGATGCGCCGCAGCTTGCCCGGTGGCATCAGCAGCACGTTTTTGGCCGAGCCGCCGTAGCTCATCAGCTGCCGCGCGAGTTGCGGGCCGATGCCCGGCAGCAGCGTCAGCGCCAGTTCGTGGAATAAGTCGTCGGTAATGGTTGGGGGCATTGATAGGGAATAAGGCGAAGTATAAAGTATTGACAATTAGGATGCTTGTCTTGGTTGTTATAGGCCGTCGTGCTGAGCGCAGCCGAAGCATCTCTACTGCTCAAGTAAACCAATTGATTGAATTACTT
>JBPBPC010000052.1:0-13618 GCA_050954665.1 Janthinobacterium lividum | reverse complement strand
CCTTTCCCCGGCCAAGCCAGCCCCGGACGTTGGAGATTTTGTAGGCTATAAGCTGCTAGGTACTTTTACTGCGCTACTCGTGTAGGAAGGCTAGCCACGCCATTTAAGCTGCTGATTCAACTAGGCTTGACCTACTAGGCTGCTACTATGCCAGGCACCTAATTGCCTGCCAAATAGCTAGTGCCAAATTACTATGGACAATGGGGCCCTTATTGGAGTATTTAGTAGTGATAATCAGTAACTTACGCCTTAGTTGCTTACTTCTACTTGTTTCTTGTCCTATTCAATGACGACGAAACCAACTTGCGACTCCAGTAAAATTTGTCCGTCTCCAACACTGGACGAACAACACTATTTGCTCGTGCGTAGCTAACTGCCTATCCTACAGACAGGGGGTGTTTAAGAATGTGCCTTTTTCCTACTAGCGTTTGGACAAACACTACGAAGAGGTAGCCATTACGCGTCGTTTTTTCGCCCGGCGTTTTTCCTGCCACAGCAACCAGCTGGTCAGGGGTAACAACCCCGTTACTAGGCCGCCGAAGCAGTAGAACAGTTGAATGGGCCAATCTCCGTAGCGGCCAAAGTGCAGGTTCATAAAGGCCAGCAGCGCCTGAACGGACCTAGTGGCCCAGCGGCATCGCGCACGGTGAGTGCGGACATCGAAGTCGGCTCCGCTGGGCACGTTCCACAGCGCCCAATCGGTGGAAAAAGCCTCGCTAACGCTCAACCGGCCGGCTATTTACTGTAGAAGGTTACTGGAGCGCGGCGCTAGACTAGGTAGCTGGCGCTGGGTTTCAGTTCGCAACGCCTCTACTGACACGGTCATAGGCGCCTGGGGTACCCGTCGTAGCTGCACCGGGGGAGCGTGGCTGAATTCGCCACTCACGAAAATATAGTTGAGGTAGGTTCCGTGACGAAGAGCATCACTGACAACAGTCAGGCCCACATGCCAGAAAGCAGTTACTAGTTCGCTTGCTACAATGCCAAACGTCGGCCCTCAGCTACCTCGCTCCCCACCCCTTTCGAACGCCATTTTCACCCTGCGTCTCAATGCTGGATACCTTACCTAGGCCACCTCGGAGCCTAACTGCTACTACTTACTGGCTTGCTGAATAAAGAAGTACACCACCTAAGCGGGTCTTAGCCACACCGCCTTAGTGCTGCCAATCGGCCAGAAGTAAAAATCGATTGACCAATCGGTTGTTTCCTTACACAATACGTGCTTCCGAACAGCTACTGGTCATCCTCGCTCAGCACAGCGCCTCGGGGGAAGGGCGGTTGGGTCGCAAGTTGGCCGCGTACGCGGATAACTCGAGATAAACTAAAAATGCTGATTTTCAGTTGCTTAATAACTAAGAAGGAGGTCGCGCCCAGTTTCTGCGAGGCCCAGCAGCCCTGCTTCGCCCCGAGAAGAGCGGCGTGGCGCACGCTAAGCGTCGAGCGCTTTGGCTAGCCAGTCTATTGGGCTTGGCTCCGGGGCCTGCAAAGTGGAGCTTTGAGTTGTCGGGTACTACTGTGCCGGGCGCTCACCCTTTCCACCCCCCCCCTCTCATTTTATGAAAAGAGTGCTGTTAGCTGCCTCGTTGCTTTGCACGATGGTGGCCTGTAAGAAAGATACTGAAACAACCGCGGGCACTACCACCAGCACCACGTCGGCCATCGACTGCTCGGCTACGGCGCTGAGTACGGTGGCCTTCGCCAACACGGGCACAGCCCAAACCACGACGCTTACGGTAGGACTAAGCAACGCTACGGCAGGCGCGGTGACGTTCAACCTAGTCAGTTCAGGGTCAGATTTTACGCCCACTACCTACACCACTACCCTCACGGCCGGGCAAACGACGGTGGCCATTCCGCTGAGCTTCGATGGTACGTCCACCCTGACGTCGGAAACCATCACCGTCTCGGCGGCTTCCGGCTACTCGGGCTCGTGCACGGCGGCCGCCACCATCGGGGCGACGGCCAGCAGTTGCGCGAGCGCTACCACGCCGGTAGCCAAGGTGCTGTGCGCCATCGACGCCTTCAAGGCGACGCTCACGACCACCCAGCAGGCGGCCGTGCAGTTCGACTACCTACAAGCCAATGCCATCAAGTGGTCGAACCTGCCCTGCGGCGCGCAGTGCCGTGAAGGGCTGCAATTCAGCACCCTTACCACGGCGCAGGTGGCGGCCGCCAAAGCCGTCGTGGCTGCCGCCACCGGTACGGTTTCGGATGAGGGCTACAGCGAAGCCATGCAAATTCTGGCCGCTGACGACGTGCTACAGGCCACGGCCGGGGGCAGCACCTACTCGTCGGGCAACTACTTCATCGCCTTCGTGGGTACCCCCTCGCTCACGGGCACTTGGCAGCTACAATTTGGGGGCCACCACCTAGCCGTGAATACGACGTATAAGAACGGTGTCGTCGCCGGCGCTACCCCAGTCTTTGAAGGCGTGGAGCCGAAAACCTGGACGACCAATGGCGTTACCTACGCGCCGCTGGCCAGCGAGCAGGCCACGATGGCCGCCATGCTAGGCTCGCTTACCACGGCGCAGTTGGCCAGCGCCAAGCTCGGGCAGACTTTCAGCGACGTGGTTCTGGGGCCGAATAACGATGGCAAGTTTCCTGCCACCAAAGTAGGCGTGGCCGTGAGCACGCTGAGTACGGCCCAGCAAGCCCTGGTGCTGGCGGCGATGAAGCCCTGGGTGACGGACACCGACGACGTGACCGCCGCTACCTTGCTGGCTACATATCAGAGCGAGCTGGCCAACACTTACATCGCCTACTCGGGCAACGCCACGCTGGCCAATAATGCCGACTACGTGCGCATCGACGGCCCCAGCGTCTGGATTGAATTTGTGTGCCAGTCCGGCGTAGTGTACCAGAACCAGATTCACTACCACAGCGTGTGGCGCGACCATACCCGCGACTACGGCAACAGCTTCACGTTTTAAGTAGCTAGCCAGGCGGCGAATAGGTCCTACGGCCTGCATCACTTCAGCAATATTCTACAAGGCCCCGCTTGTGCATGCAAGCGGGGCCTTGCGTGCTACCCCTTACTTTAGGCTGCTCTCCTTACTGTACCCTAAAATTCCTGTGTTTATTCCTCGAAAGTGCTCCTGGCAGCCACTGTGGCTGCACCTACTGGGCCTGCTGCTGCTTGTGCAGCAGGCGGTGGCCCACCCGGTGCCCAACTCAGTCATGCTGCTCGACATTCGCCCCCACAGCGTGAGCGCCGAGTTGCAGTTGCCGCTGCAAGAGCTGCAACCAGCTTTTAACCACGGTGATATTGCCCGGCACCCCGACAGCCTGGTGGCCCGCTACGGCCCCGAGCTGCGGCGCTACCTGATGCAGCATATTCACCCCGCCGGTCCCGATGGGCGGCCCTGGACGGTGCGGGTGGGCAAGCTCGGGGTAGGCAGCGCCGAGCAGACTGATACTGGTCCCTTCCAGCGGCTGCTGGCCGAGGTCCAGCTCCTGCCCCCGGTGGGCGCCAGCCCCCGCACCTTCACGCTCCACTACGACGTTATCGTGCATCAGGTCGTGACGCACATCACGCTGGTGGCGGTGCGGCAGGACTGGGAAACGGGGCGCTTTGCCGAGCAGCCGCCTACGGAAGTAGGCGTGATTCGCCTTTCCCCGCGCGACAACCTCATCCCGCCCTTGCAGGTGCGGGAGGCAAGCGGCAGCTGGTGGGCGGGCTTCACGGGCATGGTGGGGCTGGGCACGCAGCACATCGCGGCCGGCACCGACCACCTACTGTTTTTGCTGACTTTGCTGCTGCCTGCGCCCCTGCTGCTGGCGGGCCGGCGCTGGGGCCAGTTTGGGGGCGTGGGCTACAGTGCCCGGCGGCTGCTCACAATTGTGACGGCCTTTACGCTGGGCCACTCTTTGACGCTGCTGCTCGGGGCGCTGGGCTGGGTGCGCCTGCCCACGCAGCCGGTCGAAACCCTCATTGCGGTGTCCATTCTGGTCTCGGCGGTGCATGCCTGGCGGCCGTTGTTTGCCGGGCGCGAGGCCTGGGTAGCGGGCGGCTTCGGGCTGGTGCACGGGCTGGCCTTCGCCAGCACCCTAGCGGGCCTGCACCTGGAGGCGGGGCGGATGGCGCTCAGCATTCTGGGCTTCAACCTGGGTATCGAATTGATGCAGCTGTTGGTCGTAACCCTGACGGTGCCGTGGCTGCTGCTGCTCAGTCGCACGCCCGCCTATGGGTACGTGCGGGTGGGCGGGGCCGTTGTGGCCGGCGTGGCAGCCCTGGCGTGGCTGGCCGAACGCCTCAGCGGGTACCCCAACGCGCTGGCAGCCGCCCTCACCCATGCGCCTGACTACGCCCCCTGGCTGCTGGCCGGGCTGGCGCTGGCGGCAGTGCTGGGCTACCGCCGCACCCGGACGCTGGGGCCATCCGCAGCTGAATAATTACCCTGGTTTCGGCACAAACGCCGAGTAGTCGAATCACTTTAAGTGCGACCTAACTAGCCACCCGGCAACAACCAAGCCTACAACGCAACTACCCCATCATCAAGTAGTCTAACCTGCTCTGCGGCAGCAGTTGCTACCTAGGCTTACAGTTCCCCAACCTGACTCAGGCGCAAGTAACAGTAATTCCGGCCGCAACCAGCACTGTGGCCACCGATGGCTACAACGAAACCCAGCATATTCGGGCGGCCGATGACAAGCTGGGTATTCAGCGTAGTGGCTACAGCTCCGGTAGCTACTGCCTCGCTTTTTGGGCACGCCCACCGCCACCAGCACCTAGATGCTCCAATTTGGTGGCCACTACCTGACTACGCACGTTACGTTTACCAACGGCCAGTTTAAGAGGGCTACCCCCGAGTTTGAGGGGTAGAGCCGCTCTCCCTCACAGCCACGGCGAATGCCGCCTACGGCACCACGGCTGGCACCTTCATACCTATGGGTAATGAGGCCAGCCCGACGACCGTCTTGATTAACGGTCTAACCACAGCCCACAAAGCCACGGCCACGCTTACCCAAGTCTTCGCGATGTGGTGCTGGGGCCGGGCACCGACGGGCTGTGTCCGACCACCTAGGTGGGTATTTCCGGCAGCTAGCTCATCAGTGTGGAGCAACAACTGGTTAGCAGCATCCTGCACCCAAGGGTACAGGATGCTGGCCCCAGGCCGCCAACCTAATGGCCATCTATACAGCCCTGTTAGCCAATACCTACCTGTCCTGGTTGGGCACGAGCATGTTCAGGCGTGTGGTGCTAGTTGCCAATAGCTAATATTATATAAAAAGTTACATTTTATCTTCATATATTATTAATTTTATAATATTAGTAGGCTCTAGTTGACCGAGCGTAGGCGGCAAA
Organism: Janthinobacterium lividum; assembly: GCA_050954665.1. Classification (GTDB taxonomy): domain Bacteria; phylum Bacteroidota; class Bacteroidia; order Cytophagales; family Hymenobacteraceae; genus Hymenobacter. The sequence continues at coordinate 8,310 of JBPBPC010000052.1, read as the reverse complement.
TGGCCGAAAGACGCTGCCCGATTGGTCGATTAAGAGTTAATGATCAACTGATGAACCTGTACCTTCATCGCAACTACTTTGCTTCAGTAGCTGGCGAAAGCAAAACAATTATAAGCAACGTTTTACCCATACAATTTTTTCTCATTTTATGAAAAAAACGATTCTCCTTACGGGGCTGCTATTGGCCGGTGCGGCGGGGGGTACCCAAGTGCCCCGACTTGGGGCGGAGCCCCGCCACATCCAGGGTACCGCGGCAGTGTCAGACGTGGTGACGGCAGCCAATACCTTTTTGGCCACGCTCAGCGCCAGCCAGCGGAGCGCCGTGTTGCTGACGCGCACCAAAGCGTTGTCCGTCAAATGGTCGAACCTGCCCTGCGGTTCCAGTTGCCGCAACGGCTTGCAGCTTACCTCCAGCCTAACGGCGGCCCAGCTGGCCGCGGCCATGGCCGTAGTGCAGGCGGCCACGGGCACTACCGTCAACGAGGGTTTCAGCGAAGCCAACCAGATTCGGGCGGCCGATGACAACCTCAATGCCAACGCCAGCGGCCAGAACGCGTCGGCCTATGGCTCGGGGCTGTACTACATCGCTTTTCTGGTGCCCGATGCCAGCACCACGGTGCCTGCCACCAGCAACACGTGGCAGTTGCAGTTCGGCGGCCACCACTTAGCGGTCAACAAGACTTATGTCAGCGGCGTCGAGGCCGGCCCCACGCCGCAGTTTGAGGGGGTGGAGCCCAAGAGCTACACGCTGACGAGCACCGCCACTATTCCGGGAGCCACGCTGGCGGCCGGCACTTATGGCCCGCTCACCAATGAGCACGACCGCATGACTTCCATGATTACTAGCCTTACTACCAGCCAGAAATCCACAGCCAAGCTCTCGCAGAGCTTTTCGGACGTGGTGCTGGGACCGAACACGGACGGGCAGTTTCCGACGACCAAAGTGGGCGTTCAGGTGAGCACGCTCAGCGCCGCGCAGAAGGCGCTGGTGCTGGCGGCCATGAAGCCCTGGGTAATCGATGACGACGACGACAACGCCAAGACGCTGCTGGCCAGCTACGCCAGCGAGCTCAACAGCACCTACATCGCCTACTCGGGCTCGGGCAACTTCACCACCGACAAGGACTACGTGCGCATCGACGGGCCCCACGTCTGGATTGAGTTCGTGTGCCAGAGCGGGGTCGTGTACAGCAGCCAGATTCACTACCACAGCATCTGGCGCGACCACACCCGCGACTACGGCGGAAGCTATACTTTTTAATCTGCAGGCTGGTCTTTTATCTCTCATTGCTCCATTATTATGCACTCTTTTACTCACTTAGGGCGGCAGTTTTGGCTGGTTCGCCCGGCCGGACTAGCGCTGGCCGTCGGCGCGGCCTTTGCGGCGCAGGCCGCGCCCAGCGGGCCGGGCCAGCAGGCCTTGGCGCACCAGGCGCCCCTCACGACGGGGGCCAAAACACCGGGCGTGGGCGTACTGGCGGCCCCCGCCCAGCTTGCCCGCACCTTGGCCACGCAGGCGGCCGCTACGGGCACCTTTGGCACGGCCACTGCCTATAGTACGGGCACCACGCCAGCGGGCACCTACCCGGCGGCCGTAGCCACGGCCGACTTTAACGGTGACGGCCGCCCCGACGTGGTAACGGCCAACGTGTCGGATAATACGGTGACGGTATTTTTGAATACGGGCTCGGGCACTTTCCCGAATCCCGGCGTAACCTATGCGGTGGGCAGCTCGCCGGTAGCCGTCGCCACCGGCGACTTCAACCAGGATGGCAACCTGGACATCGTGACGGCCAACGCGAACAACTCGCCCTACACCGGCGCCACGCTGCCCGACGCTGGCACCGTGACGGTGCTGCTGGGCAGTAGCAGCGGCACGTTTACTACCAGCGGCACCTATGGCACGGGCGGCGCGTCGTCGCTGACCACCAACAGCGCCAATTCGCCGGTTTCCACGTCGTCGCCAGCGGGCGTGGCCGTGGGTTTGCTCAACACCGATACCTACCCCGACATCGTGGTCACCAATGCCGACGGCAGCACGGTGGGTGTATTTCTAAACACGGGCAGCGGGACTTTTCCCACCACGGCCACCACCTACGCGGTGGGCAGCTACCCGCTGGGCGTGGCGCTGGGCGACTTTAACCTCGACGGCCGCCCCGATATTGTGACGGCCAACAGCCTGGGCAACACCATCAGCGTGCTGCTGAACACGGGTACGGGCACGTTCGGCACGCAGACGGCCTACGCCGTGGGCAGTGAGCCGTCGGCCGTGGCCGTGGGCTTGCTTAATGCGGATACCTACCCTGACATCGCAGTAGCTAATGCCTCGGATAATACGGTGAGCGTGGTGCTAAACACCGGTTCGGGCACGTTTCCGAGCAGTAGCCCGGCCTACACGGTGGGCAGCAGCCCGGGCGCGGTGCTGGCAGCTGACCTCGACGTAGATGGTGACGTGGACCTGGTAACGGCCAATGGCAACGCCGGGACGGTCAGCGTGCTGCTCAACGCCGGCACCGGCACCTACGGCAGCGCCGTAGCCTATACGGTAGGCAGTGCGCCTACGGGCATCGCTACTGGCCTGCTCGACACCGATGCCGCGCCTGACCTGGTAACATCCAATGGCTTAAGTAATAGCATCTCCGTTTTATTAGGGGTATTGGCTGCACCGACGCTCACCAGCATTAGCCCCGCCAGCGGGGCGCTAGGGAGCACGGTAGTGCTGAACGGCACCAACCTGACCGGCGCTACGACGATTACCTTCACTGGAAGCAGCGGCACTACCGTGACCAGTGGCTTCACGGTGAACGCGGCTGGCACGCAGATAACTGGCATTGTAGTACCTAGCGGGGCCACCACCGGCAGCGTAACGGTGACCACGACCGGCGGCATCAGCAACGGCGTGACGTTTACGGTAACGACCGCTACGCTGGCCACGACGACCACGCTCAGCAGTTCGCTCAACCCTTCGACCTACGGCGCCAGCGTGACGCTCACGGCCACGGTGGCCAGCAGCAGCGGCACGCCCACGGGCACGGTTACGTTTTACGACAATGGCACCTCTATTGGTACCGGCACGCTCAGCAGTGGAGTAGCTACGCTGACGACCAGCGCGCTAGCGGTAGGTAGCCACCCCATCACGGTCACCTACACGGCTACTAGTGGCTATGCCACTAGTACCAGCAGTTCGTTGACGCAGGTAGTAAACCAAGCCAGCACCACTACTACGCTGGTCAGCAGCCTCAACCCTTCGACAGTAGGGCAAGCTGTCACCCTTACGGCCACAGTGGCGAGTAGCGGCGGCACGCCTACGGGCACGGTTACCTTTTACGACAACGGTACGTCGATTGGCACGGGCACTTTGAGCAGCGGCACCGCTACGCTAACGACCAGCGCCCTGACGGCTGGCAGCCATCCGCTGACGGCCACCTACGTGGCCAGCACCAGCTTTGCGGCCAGCACGTCGAGCACCATAACCCAAGTGGTGAATGCCGTAGCGGCAACCAGCACCATCTGGCTGGGTGGCGGCACTACCGACTGGTTTACGGCCAGCAACTGGTCGGCCGGCGTGCCAACCAGCAGCTTAGATGCTTCGATACCCGCAGGTACCTCGCCCTATCCCCTGCTGGCCAGTGGCAGCGCCGCGGCCAGAAGCCTGACTATCGGCAGCGGGGCGAGCCTCACGCAGAGCGGTGGCACCCTCACGCTGCCCGGCACGCTGGCCAACAGTGGCACGGTGGCCGCCACTGGCGGCACGGTAGTGCTGAGTGGCACGGCCGCCCAAAGCATTGGCGGCAGTGGCAGCACGCAGCTTTGGAGCCTGAGCATCACTAACTCGGCCGGGGCGACGCAGGCTGGGGCCGTGAGCATCCACGGTGTGCTGGCGCTGATCAACGGCAGCCTGACGACCAATAGCCAGCCCCTGACACTGCTCTCCGATGCCAGCGGTACGGCCCTGGTGGACAATACTGGCGGCACGGTGAGTGGCCCGGCCACGGTGCAGCGCTACATCGACCCGAGCCTCAATGCTGGCCCAGGCTATCGCCATTACGCGGCCCCGGTAAGCAATACGACCGTTGCTGACTTGACCACCAGCGGCTTTACGCCGGTGCTCACCACCGCGTACAACACCAGCACCTCGCCGACGAGTGTGACGCCCTTTCCTACTGTGTTTAGCTACGAGGAAAGCCGGGTTTTAACCTCGCCCGCCACCACGCTATCCGACTTCGGTAAAGGCTGGCTTGTACCAGCCAGCAGCACCGACGCACTGGAGCCTACGCGGGGCTATACCGTCAATATTGCCGCCACGCAAACGGTAGATTTCGTGGGCACGCTCAACAATGGCACCGTTAGCCAGACGCTGGGCTTGAGCGGAGGGACCAACGGCGGCTGGCACCTGCGCGGCAACCCGTACCCTTCGCCCCTCGACTGGAGCAAGGTGACCGTGCCGACCGGGCTGAACCCGGCTATCTACGTCTTTAGCAGCACGACGCAGTACGGCGGCACCTACCGCAGCTACGTGAACGGCGTGGGCAACCCCATTCTGCCGGTAGCGCAGGGCTTCTTCGTCCGCGCAACCGCCTCGACTACGCTCACCCTCACCAACGCGGCCCGCGTCACGACTACCGATGCCACTGCGTTTCAACGCACGACGGGCGAAACCCGGCCGCTAGTGCAGCTGACGCTGCGCGGCAGCGCTAGCCCCACGCTGGCGGGCGAAACCTACATATACTTTGAAAGTGGGGCTACGGCTGGCATCGACACGCAGTACGACGCGGAGAAGCTGCTGGATAACAGCGGTGGCGCCCCCTCGCTTTATTCCCTCGCCGCGGGCTCGGAGCTGAGCATTAATGGCCTGCCGGTGCTCACGGCCAGCACCGTAGTACCGCTGAAAGTGGTCGCGCCCGCCGCCGGCACCTACACCTTCGAGGCGGCCCAACTGCTCAACTTGACCTCGGCGGCCGTGTACCTGACCGATGCCCTCACCGGCCAGCGCATCAACTTGCAGCAGCAGCCTACCTATACCTTTAGCGTGAGCGGCGCAGCCGTGCTAACGGGGCGCTTTGCGCTTAGCTTCACAACGGCCACGCCGCTGGCTACTACCTCGGCGCTGGCAACGGCTAGCGTAAGCGTGTACCCGAACCCGGCCACGGCAACCTTCACGGTAGCCGTACCGGCCGTAGCGGGGGCCAGTCAGGTGCAGGCCGTGCTGTTTAACAACCTAGGCCAGGAAGTAGGCCGCCAGTCGGCCATGCTGCCGGCTGCCGGCGCGCAACTCACCTTCAGCCGTCAGCAATTAGCTAGTGGGGTTTACTTGGTGCGCGTGCAGGCAGGCGACACGAGCGTAATGAAGCGCGTCACCCTCGAATAGTGCGGTATATATCCGGGCGGGCCGCATGGTTCGCCCGGCTATACAACTCTAATAACCAGACCGATATTATGAAAAGAAGTACTGCTCCGTTCTTAAATTGCCTGCTGGCAATCGGCTTCGTGTTGGTAAGCTGGGCTGCCCGAGCACAACCTAGTACGGGTGGCCCTGCCCCCACTACCACTGATCCCACGGCCGTCCCAATCGATGGGGGCGCTTCCTTGCTGCTAGCCGGAGGCGTGGCCTACGGCTTGCGGCGCTTGCAGCGCAAACGCGCTGCCAGGTAGTACTGCCAAAAAACAGCTCGCCACAGTTTTCGCTAACTCAAAAGCCTTTCTAGTCCGATTAGCAGGACCAGAAAGGCTTTTTTACGTTACCATATCTGCTGCTTTATAAATTATTGCCAGAAAATTTCTCTACGACTGGGCAGGTAGCCACGGGGCTCGGGGCGAATAAAAATTCGGTTCCTGCAAAGGCCCAAGACGCTGCAACAGATACAAGGTGGCCTCCGTGACCAGCGCGGAACCGCCCTGCGCGAAATACACCGTCAATTGCTCCAGGACCAAGGTGGGGGTAGCAATGTGGGCGCACACTACGTGAAAAAGTTGGTCCTGCACAGCAGCGGTCACCGCGTCGGGGGTTGGGGGAGCGGCCTTCGTAGCCGGCTGCGCGCTGTTTAGCAGCAACTGCACCGCTTCCTGCACGGCCGCCTGATAGCCCGCTGGTGAGTAGCCGTGCTTAGCCAGCAGGGCGGAATAAGTGAAGGGAACGCAGATAAGCTGCTCGGCCGGTGCAAATGACATAGTAGAAAATGGCTAGTTGAATGAGGGATAACCTGCCTAGCTATGGGCAACAGTTTGCCTCTAATTATCCAGGCAATCCAGGGCTGACTGGCCTACTAAGCGTAGGCGCAAGGCATCAGGTTTCGCTGATTGCGACCAAGAGCCAGCCGACTCGGCCAAGTCACTGCGCTATTCGATTAATCGCCACCGATAGTAGACTAGATTACTAACTGCTGGTGGAAAAGCAGGCTACCTAGACCACCGGCTTCGCTGCCGGCACTAGCGGCCGCGGGGCTTACTAGACCTGATTTGGAAAAGGTGGCTGAGTTAGCCCGCGAGAGCTAGCCGTACTTTTGCGCGTGGATTATGTCGCCTTGCGCGAGAAGCCGCGCCAGTTTCTGGCCCTGAGCAGCCTGCACGTGGCCGAGTTTGACGACTTGCTCCCCGATTTCGCCCCCGCCTGGGAGCGCTGCCACCGCTGGACATGCTGGAAGGTAAACGCCGCCAGCTTGTCGCCCACCGCGAGCGGCCTAACGCCGTGCTAGCGGGTAGTGACGTAAAGTTGTTTTTTCTGCTTACTTACTTAAAAAGCAACAGCTGGCAGCAACACCAGGCAGCTTCGGGGTTTCGCAAGCCCGCGTGAGTCAGTTGGCCACGGTCCTGCTGGGGGTGCTCAACCAGGTGCTGGCCCGCCGCGGGCTGCTGCTCGTGCGCGATGGGGCCGAGCTGGCCCAGCGTCTGGCCGCTCACCCGGAGCCAGTCTTTGCCTACGATGGCGTGGAGCGTGGGATGCCACGCAACGCCGACTACGAAGCCCAGGCCGAGGAGTACAGCGCTAAAAAAAAGCCCACCGGGTGAAGAGCATGACCCTCTGTGATTCAGGGCAATATGTGTATTACCTCTCGCCCACGGAGGGCAGGCGGCAGCACGATAAGAAGCTGGCCGACGCGTATGCCCTGCACCTGCCGGCGGGCAGCGTGCTGCGCCAGGATTTGGGCTTGCTGGGCCACGCCCCGGCCGGCGTGGTGGTGGAGATGCCGCACCAGAAGCCGCCGAAACGGGAGCTGACCTTCTCGCAGCAGCTCTACAACCAGTTGCTCAGTCCGTTACGGGTAATGATTGAGCACGCGCACATTGGCATCAAACGCCTGCGCATGGTGGCCGATACGCTGCGACTGCGGGGCGAAGGGCGGCGCGACACGCTCATGGTCGTGGACTGCGGGTTGCACAACCTGCGCGTGTGCAGCCCGCATCGCGCCTACCTCGCGCAAGCGCCCGCGAGACTCGCGAACCTATCCGAATAAGGTTTTATTGCCCGCGTCTGGTCAACGTAAAAGGGCAAGGGTGGCTCATCATAAAGCCATATTACTCCCCGCTCTTGCCTACAACCTTAAGAATCAACTCGGGCACCAGCCTAAGCGCGTGAGGAGCGTAGCGCTGACCTACCAACCAGACCAGCACCAGCTTGCTCAGGGGCCCTTTTACTAGCTGTTTGCGACCAGACTATTCAGTAGAAGCGATTCGAGCAGGTAGACCCAAAGCAGCGCAGCGTTCTGCAACAGCCACGGGCCTTTATTGGAGTGTTTAGTGTTGCTGTTCAGTAGTTTACAGTTATTCATTCTGCGGGTTCCTGGTGCGTGTAGAAGCTAAAAGACATGCCTTGTGAAAGCAGCATATTGTCATTCTGCTGTCTTCAAGCCCGTTAACCCTGAGCCTTGCGTAAAAATTTGGTCTAAAAGGCGTAGTTGAACTTGCCAGTTGTCTGCTAGTAGCTGCTTCTTAGTTGCGCTGGCTAGGCGGTACTTTTGTCCCTTTCCTATTGCTGCCCCCCGTTCCGCCGGCTCACTGCCCAGCAGTAGCTGTCGGGCCGGGCCTGTTGCCGATGCACGACTCGCTGCTAGTAGCTATCCGCCGTTTCATTACCTTGTCCCCAGCCGAGGAAGCCCTGCTTCGGCAGTGGTTCGTGCCCGAAGTCGTGCCCAAGGGCGGCTTTTTCCTACGGCCCGGCGAGGTAAGCCGTAAAATCGGCTTCGTGCGGCAAGGCGTGTTGCACTACTTCCAGGGCGGCGACGGCCAAGAGCTGACCTACTACTTCGGCCGTGAGCAGGAGTTCATTGGCGACTACGCCAGCTTTCTCTCGGCCCAGCCCGCTACCCACGGCAT
>JBPBPC010000033.1:0-14112 GCA_050954665.1 Janthinobacterium lividum | reverse complement strand
GAGATGCAGCGCCAAACCAGCGGCCTGCTCCCCAACATGCCCGGCCTCGACTTGAGCAATTTTGGCGGGTAGTTCGATTGACCAAGTAGCAGGGGGTAGGGCTTCGGAAATACCACTTGGTACTTCCGAAGCCCTACCCCCTGCTTTTGGGGCGGGCGGCTGCGCCGACGTGGCCATTGTCATCCTGAATTACAACGGCGCGCACTTCCTACGGCAATTCTTGCCCGGCGTGCTGGCCCACGCGGCCGGCGCCCGCGTGGTGGTGGCCGACAATGCCTCGACCGACGGCTCGCTGGCGCTACTGCGCCGGGAGTTTCCGCAGGTGGAGGTGCTGGCTTTCACCGAAAACCTGGGCTTTTGCGAAGGCTACAACCAAGCGTTGGCGCAGTTGGAAAGCGAATATTTTGTGCTGCTGAACTCGGACGTGGCGGTGCAGCCCGGCTGGCTGCCGCCACTGCGCCAATTGCTCGCCAGCAACCCGCGCATTGCGGCGGTGCAGCCCAAGCTACTGGCTTTCAGCAATCCTGCCTTGTTTGAATACGCCGGAGCAGGTGGCGGCTACCTCGACCGGCTGGCCTACCCCTTCTGCCGGGGCCGCCTATTCGACACGCTCGAAACTGACCACGGCCAGTATGACGACCCGCGGCCCGTGGCCTGGGCTAGCGGTGCGTGCTGCTTGGTGCGCACCAGCGCTTGGCGTGCGCTAGGTGGCTTGGAGCCCGCCTTTTTTGCCCACATGGAGGAAATAGATTTCTGCTGGCGGGCGCAGAACGCGGGCCACGAAATCTGGTACCACGGCGGAGCCAGCGTGCACCACGTGGGCGGTGGCACCCTCCACAAATCAAACCCCCGCAAGACCTACCTCAATTTTCACAACGGCTTGGCACTGCTGTATAAAAACGCTGCGCCGAGCGAGCTAGCCCCGGCGCTGGCCTTACGGCTGGTACTGGACTGGGTGGCGGGCCTGCGCTTTCTGGCGGCCCGCGAGTGGGACGATGCACGGGCCGTGGGCCGGGCGCACTGGCATTTTTGGCAAAAGCTGGCGTATTGGCAGCAGCGGCGGCGCTTGGCCCGGCCGCACCTGCTGGTGCGCCAGCGGGCGGGCACCTACGCGGGCAGCGTGGTGTGGGCGTACTTTGCCCAAGGCAAAAAGTATTTTAGCGAGCTTTTCACTTAGCCTATGCCGAACGTGTGTCTTCGTGAGGAAGCACGACATTTTGCATAAGAACAACTTACAAATCCCAAACGGTGCTACGCTGCTGGCGCATGGCCTGGCGAATATTCAGCCAAAAAGCGCCCGCGAAATAGAGCACAATAGGTGAGCCGAACGTGAAAAACGAAGCATACACGAACGACAGCCGGACGCTGCGCGTGCTAAACCCCCAGCGCTGACCCAGCGCCGAGCACAGCCCGAAGGACTGCGATTCGATAAAGTCGGTGACGCGTTTCATAGGGGAGTTTGGGAAGGGTGGTGCAACTTTGCCAAGCCAAGATACAACGGCCCGGCCCGGCTCACAACTCGTATCAAGCTTATTACCGGTAGATTACCGCGCCAGGCCGCCGGTCGGCCCGGCCCTCCAGGCTGCTTTCTACGTTCAAGCCGCCCTAAATGACGCGTACGTTGCAACAAAAAAAATATTTCTTTAGCGCCAGCCTTTTTGCTGGGCCGCTGGGCCGCTGGCTCGTGGCGCTGGTAGCCCTGCCTACTGCCTGCTCTCCTTTACCCAAGATGCTCAAGCAAGCCGAGGCCGGCCGCCGGGTGCAGGTTTCGCCCGCGCCGCTCACCGCCGTGGGCGACGCTGTGCCTTTTGAGGCTACCGCCAAAACCAGCGCCGGCCACCTGCACAAGGGGGCCGTGTACGAGGTGCTGCTGACCTACCGCTACGACCACGACCTGCGCCTCGACACGGTGGGCCGACTCTCCTTTGCCCCCGGCGAGTTTACTTACGACGACTCGATAAAGGGCCGGCTGGTGAGTACCAGCCGTTTCACCATCCGGAATACGGCGCGCCGCTCGCCGGGCCAGCTCCTGGCCCGCGGCCAGGTGCGCGAAACCAAGCCCCACGGCAAAGTGCTGCGCGCCAGCGCCGAAACGCTGGTGGCGCGGGGCATTTCGGACCCCGCCCGCCGCGTGGTGCTCGAAGACTCGGCCCTGGCCTTACTGCCCGAGCACGCCAGCAACGTGCTGAGCGGTACCCGCCTCCTACCCCTCTACTTCGACCAAGGCCAGTGGTTTATCCGCTCGCACCTGGGCACCAACATCGCGGCGCTGGAAGACTTGATTGATGCTAACCAGCACACCCAGCGCGTGCTCATTGCGGCTGGTCACTCGCCCGATTCGCTCGATGCGCACCAGCCCGCCCTGGCCAGCAAGCGCGTCAAAATGCTACTGTACTACTATAAGGAGCGGGTGAAAGGCTTTTCATACCTCAATAAGGTAGAGGATATTAAGTTTGACACCATTTCGTATAAGCACAACTGGGAGCTGCTGCTGAGCCAAGTGCAAAACTCGGTACTCAAGCCCGCGCAGCAAGACTCGGTGGTGAGCATCATCAACGACACGCGGGGCACTTTTGCCCAGAAGGAAAAGGCGTTGCACAAGCTCAGCTACTTCGACTACCTGGAAGAATACATTTACCCCGTGCTGCGCTGGGGCACCATCGCCGTCACCTACACCGCCCCCAAGCGCTACGACTCGGAGGTGTACATCTTGAGCAAGAAGATGTTGGCTAAGGAAGCCGACATTGAAGCGCTTACTCCCGAAGAGCTGCGCTACTCGGCTACGCTCACGCCCTTGCTGGCCGAAAAGCAGCGCATCTACGAGCTATCGGCCGCCAACACGGCGAGCTGGGAGTCGTTTTACAACCTCGGCACCGTGCTAGCCATGCGCGCCGAAAAGGAACCCACCGAGCGGGTGCAGCGCGCCTACTACCACCGGGCGGCCGTCAACTTTACGCTGGCTGCCCACCGCCACCCCACCGCCGAGCTGTTTTACCGCGCCGCCGCGGCCCACCACCGCGCCCAGGAAACGCTGGAAGCGCTGCAAGACTACGACTACGCTATTAAGCTAGGCGGGCCGCGACCGGTGCTGCGCAAGGTATTGTCGGACCGCGCGGCCCTCGAAATCCAGATTGGCCAGCCTGAGCAGGCCGTGGCGAGCCTGCACCTGGCCGGCCCCAGCTACCAGAACCACATGAACCAAGGCTTGCTGCTGGTGCAGCAGGGCAACTACGCGGCCGCCGCGGCCCAGTATAGCCTGGCCCTCGACCTGCGCCCACCGTCCGCCGCGCCGCACTATGGCTTGGCTGTGGCCGCCGCCCGCCGCCACGACGAGGCCACGATGGCCCAGGAACTGCGCCGCGCCGTACAGCTCGACCGCCACCTCTCAACCCAGGCCGTGGAAGACTTGGAGTTTCAGGACTACGCCCAGGGCCCGGCTTTTCGGGAGGCGCTGAAATAAGTAGCAATTGCGAAACCGCATCGTTAAATCGCTCAACGGAGGCATTTTGGGTCAGCTTGCCGGGCTGAGTCCAGTGCAAAACACACGCTCGCCACCAGCTCCAGCCCCTACTTACGAAGCCCTGCGCTGCGTGGCGCCGCAGGGCTAACTACTTTTTTCGCAGTGTCCCTTTGATAGCTTGATTTCCGTTTCCCAAACTCAGGTCGGCGAACAGCTGCTTGAGCTGCGCCTACTCTGCTACACTGGCCCCGGCGTACTTGCTTTTCTAGGCATAGAATATCGCCTCACGCAAGCCGTGTTCGCGCACGTAGGTGCGCCACGGTCTAGCCACTGGCTGCCTGTTGCAGAGTCGCCGCTTATTTACCCGTCATCGCGCCGCGCAGTTGCTAGTTTAAATTTTAGAAGGCTCAAAAAATAGCCTTTGCGTTGGTGGAACCGTTGGCAGAAAATGAAAACCCCCTTAGCGTCTCGCTAAGGGGGTTTTGGTGGCTCCGCTGGGATTCGAACCCAGGACCCGTACATTAAAAGTGTACTGCTCTACCAGCTGAGCTACAGAACCGATTACTTTTGTGTTTTACAACCGCGGTGCTTTACCGTTTTTGTGGGTACAAAAGTACGACGCCGTTTTGAATCTGACAACCCTAGGGCAAAAAAAACCTGCCTTTACGCGAGCCCTGCTGCTGTTGAGCTGCTTTAGTACCTTGCCTTTCTGGGCATTGGGTGATAATACGGGGTCAAAAAAAAAGTTGGTTGTGGCAGCAGAGCCACTATTGGCCAATGCGCAGCGGGCCGATTCTCTCTTTGAGCAGGGACAGTTTGGGGCAGTGCTACCCCTCTACCGGGCCCAAATCTGGCAGCGGCGGCAGGTTTCAGCACAGTTGCTGCTGCGCTTGGCCTATGCCGAGCACCAGCAGACACACTACGCTGCCGAGCTGCTTTACCTAAATATGGCCCAGGCCCGGCAGCCCCGCCTGGGCACTTGGCGGCAGCTAGCGGCGCTAGCGCAGCGGCAGCGGTTGGTGGGCTACCCCACCACCTGGCAGCAAGATGCGCGGGTGCAGATGCAGCGCTACTACTACCCCGTGCTGCAAGGCTTGCTGAGCGCGGCTGTGCTGGTGGGCGCCGGGCTGCTGCTGCGGCGCGGCCGCACCAGCCGCGGGGGCTGGCTGGCCTATGGGCTCTACCTAGGGGCCACCGGAGCCTATTTGGGGCTTTTGCAGCCCTTGCCAACGGGAATTGTGGCGCGGGCCGGCACGGCCCTGATGGCGGGGCCAGGGGCTGGGGCCGCTTGGCTGAGCACCGCCGCCCCCGGCGACCGCCTGCCCGTGCTGGGCCGGCAAGACATCTGGCTGCGCGTGCGCTGGCAGGAGCGCGTGGCCTACGTGCGCGCTACCGACGCATTTGTGATTGAATAAAATCTACTAGCCCTTGACTGTGCTGCTAGCTCTTCTGGATGAGGTGCTGGCAGCGCCGCCAAGGGCTGGTAGATTTTATTATCTGGTTGTGGCGCAGCCACCCTTGGTTGAGGAATAAGGTCACGCGTGGAGGTCGCCTACAAATCACCCTCCTCCTTGCGGAAATTATTTAGCACCATTTTATCCATCAGGCCTGGTAGCCATTTATTCAAAAAAACCACTAATTTCCCTTCCCCGGTGAGCACCAGCGTGCGCTGGCGCTGGGCTACGGCCCGGCGTAGGTGCTGGGCTACTTCCTCGCTGGTCATCATCTTGCCCTCGTCGCGGGGAGTTTCATTCTGGGTTTGGCCATTGGCTAGCAGGGCCGTGTGGCGAATATTGGAGGCTGTGAAGCCCGGCGCGGCCGTGAGCACATTCACGCCCTCGGGCAGCAGCTCGGTGCGCAGGGCTTCGAGAAAGCCGTTCATGGCAAACTTGGAGGCTGAGTAGCCGGTGCGGCCCGGCAGGCCGCGGTAGCCCGCGATGCTACTGATGCCCACAATGGTGCCCTTGCTGGCCAGCAGGTGGGGTAGGGCCGCCTTGGTGGTGTACACGGTGCCGAAAAAGTTGGTTTGCATAAGCTGTTCCAGCACCTTCACCTCAACGTCGGCAAACTTGGCGCGCATGCTCAGTCCGGCGTTATTGAGAAGCACGTCGAGGCGGCCGAAGGCGGCTACGGTGTCGGCCACGGCGCGGATGGCATCGGCCACTAAGCCCACATCGCCCTGCACAGTGCGGTGCTCAATGCCGGCGGCGGCCAGCTCGGCGGCGGTGGCGGCGAGCTTGGTGGCGTCGCGGCCCGTGATGACAACTTTGGCACCCGCCCGGCCAAACTCCAGGGCGCAGGCCCGGCCAATGCCGGACGTGCCTCCCGTGATGAGAACGACGGTATTATTCATGGTAGGTATAGAGGATTATAAAAGGATAGGGTAGGCTTGGACCAAGCTGGGTCCCGCGCTGCCCATTGGCGGCCGAAGATAAGCTACGGGCCCAGCTAGGGTCCTAGGGGGGGGTAGGGCACCGGCCGACTGGGCCCGGCTGGTTTGCTGGTTACTGGGGGTAATTGGTCGATTTTCATCATCTGTCCATCCCTAGCATGCTTACCTTTAAACCGCTAGGTAGGGCCTTGATTTGCCACCGCTGGCAGCACTACTTTTCCTTGCTATATCCACTCATTTTTCGCTATGTTGCATTCGTTACGTTCGTGGGTAAACCGATTCGCTGGCCTGGGCTTTTGGCTGCTGCCGGCCCTCAGCCAGGCCCAGTGCCCAGCCGCTACCTCAGCTTGCACGCCGGGGGCGGCCAGCGCCAGCAGCACCTTCACGGCGGCCTACCGGATGGGTATTTACAATGTGACGCTGGGCAGTATCAACAACAGCACAGCGGGCTATACCGATGGTTACAAAGACTATAGCTGCACCCTAAATACCAGCCTGACGGTGAGCCAAGCCACTGCCATCAGCATCAGCAATGCGATGTCGGCGGGCACCTTCACGGCCACCAACGAGAACGTGCGGGTGTGGATAGACTACAACAACGACGGCACGTTTGGCACGGGCGAGCTGGCCTTCAGCTCCGATAATAAGGTGCTGCACACGGGCACCATCACGCCGCCCAGCACGGCCGTGCTCAATACCCGGCTGCGGCTGCGGGTGGCGTCGGATTTCTACAACGGCACCATTCCAACGGCCTGCTCCACGCCGCAGTATTCGCAGGATGAGGACTACAGCGTGACGCTGGTGGCCAATGCCAGCCCACCCGTAGCGGCCTTTAGCGCGAGCGCCACTACTACCTGCTCGGGCAGCGTGCAGTTTACCGACCAAAGCACCAACGGGCCCACCAGCTGGCTCTGGGATTTTGGCGACAACACCAGCAGCACCCTGCCAAGCCCGGCCCACACCTACGCCGCGGCTGGCACCTACCAAGTAAAACTGACGGCCACTAACGCGACCGGTACCAGCACCAGCGCCGCCACGGCCATCACCTACAACACGAGCGTGCCGGTAGCGACCAGCTGCACCGGCCTGGCCGCCACCGGCAACTGCTGCAACTATGGCATCGTGCGGGTGCGCCTGGGCAGCATCGATAATACCTCGGCCGACGGCAGCGCGGGCTACCAGGACTTTACCTGTCCTCAGCGCACCAACGTGACGGTGGGCCTGGCTACTACGCTCAGTATCACTACGGGTGGCACTACTGCCCACGATACCCGCGCCTGGCTCGACCTGAATAACGACGGCGTGTTTGCCAGCTCCGAAAAGGTGTTTGAAGCCCTGAACACGGCTAGCCCGAGCGCCACCATCACGGTGCCCACCACGGCGGTGCTCAACCAGCCGTTGCGCCTGCGCATCGTGGCCGATGGGGTAGGCACCAATCCGCAGCCCTGCACGGCACCCACCCTAGGGCAGGTGGAGGACTACACCGTGACGGTAGTATCCAATACGGTGCCGCCCACGGCGGCTTTCACTTCCAACTACGTAGCGGGGGCGTGCAGCACGCCTGTCAATACGTACACCTTTACTGACCAGAGCACCAACAGCCCTACCGCGTGGCTGTGGAGCTTCAGCCCCAGCACGGGCGTCACGTTTGTGAACGGCACTTCGGCGACTTCCCAGAATCCGCAGGTAGCTTTTAGCACCGCCGGCTTTTATTCGGTGGCGCTGCGAGCTACCAATGCCAACGGCAGCAATACGCTCACCAGCTCCAACTACTTGCTGGTGCAGGTGCCCTGCCTGGCCTATTGCGCTTCCAACGGAGGCTACGCGGCCGCCAATAGCTCGTTCTGGATTACGAACGTGGGCGTGAGCGCAGCCGCAGGTAGCTCGGCTTTCAGCAACAGCTCAGCTAACTCGGTGGGCGGCTACGGCAACTACCTGGCTCAGAACATCACGCTGGTGCCCGGCGCTACCCAAACCATTACCGTGACGACCAACCTGGCAGTGGCGCACCGCACGGCCATTTGGATTGACTATAACCGCGACGGTACGTTTGCCAACACCATCGGCACCGACGGCGAGCTAGTGTACAACGGGCAGGTAGCGACGGCCGCCGCCGCAGTGGCCGTGTCGCTGCCCGCCACCATCGGCGCCACGCGCCTGCGCATACTGGTCAGCTACAATACTACTACGCCCAATGCCTGCGCCACCAACCAGGGCGAGGCCGAGGTGGAGGATTATTCCATCAATGTCGCTACCCTGGCCACCCGCGAGGCACAGGTGCTGCCTTCCCTCACCCTCAGCCCCAACCCTACCCCCGACGGCCAGGTGCAGCTGCAAGTGAGCGAAGCCAGCGCCGCCGGCCTCTACGATTTGGAGGTAGATAACCTGCTGGGCGCCCACCTGCGCCGCAGCCAGGTGCGCCTGGGCCTGGGCGCGCCCACCGCCCTCGACGTGGCGGCCCTACCCCCCGGCGTGTACTTATTGCGCCTCACCAATGCCCAGGGCCAAACGGCGCTGCGCCGGCTGGTGCGGCAATAATTTCTTTTCTAAAAACCTTTCCCGCGCTGCCGCTGGCGGAATTCTTTTCTGCTCTTTTCAATCCCTACCCTATGCGTTCAACCTTACTTCGCCGTGTGGGCTGGCGGCCGCTGCTACTCCTACTAGTGCTACTGGTGGCGGCCGTGCGCCCGGTGCAGGCCACCCACTTGCTAGGCGGCGAGATGACGTACCGCTACCTCGATGCCACTGGCCCGGCGCTGGCCCCGCTGCGCTACGAGATAACGGTGACGATTTATAACAACTGCAACATCGGCGTCACGGGCGTTGTGGCGCCCAATAACAACGCGGATATTGCTTTCTTCAACCAAGCCACGGGGGCCAAGCTGAGCCTGACTACCACCAACTACCCCACGGTGACGGACGGCAACCAGACGGGCATTATGAACATTGCCTCGACCTCGCTCACGCCTACCTGCATCTCGCCCAAAATACCGGCGGGCTGCACCATTACGGGGGTGTCGCAGCCGTTTCGGCTACAAAAATTTATTGGGATAGTCAACCTACCTGTGTCGGTGAGTGGCTACTACGCCGTGTTTACGCGCAGCGCGCGCAACGTGGATGTCACCAACCTGGCCAACCCCAACAACCAGGCGCTCACGCTGTACGCTACCCTGGCCCCGGCGCTGCTGCCCAACCGCTCGCCCGTGTTTTCGGACACGGCCGTGGCCATCATCTGCCAGGGCGATACGTCAATTCAACTCAACAACGCCGTCGATGCCGACGGCGACCGGCTAGTGTATTCGTTTGGCAATCCGTACGGGGCTTTCTCGGCCGGCAATGGGGTGCTGCCCACGGCCTTTACGCCGCCCCCCCCACTGGCGCCCTACGTGGCGGGCTACTCGGCCGCGGCCCCTTTTGGCACGGTGGCCGGCAACTATGCGAGTATCAATGCCGCTACGGGCATTGCCAAATACCGGGCGGGTGCCACGTCGGTGGGCAATAAGTACGTAGTGGCCGTGGACGTGAGCGAGTACCGCACCATCAACGGCCGCGAGGTACTCATCGGCACTACCCGGCGCGATTTGCAACTGGTGGTGGGCAACTGCCCCACTACGGTAGCGCCCGTGCTGCCGCCCGTGGCGACTACGCCGCGCAGCTATTCTATTGAGGAGGGTAGCACGCTCAACGTGCCGCTCACGGCCACGCAGGCCGATGGCCACTCCCTGACGCTGACACTCAATAGCGTGCTGCTCGACGGGGCTGGCGGCTACAATGCTACGTTTAACGGCAGCGCGGGCACCGTCGTGTCGGGCAACCCCACGGGTACAGCTTCAGTCACGGGCACGGGCACAGCATTGAGCACTTTCGTTTACAGTTCGGCCTGCGGCGAAGCCCGCGCTACGCCCTACGATGTCGTTATCACGGCCAAGGACAATGGCTGCGGCGGCAAAACCGTGGCCGACGTGCTGCGCATTACCGTCACGCGCCCATCGGGCCCCACCGCCATTACCGGCGACCAAACAGTGTGCGCCCTCAACTCAGTCAGTACCTACTCGGCCAGTGGGGGCACCGCGCCCAGCGTGCGTTGGCGCGTGGTGGGCGGCACGTTTGTGGGCAGCAATGTGGGCAGCCCGGTGCAGGTGCGGTGGACCACCGCCGGCACGGGTACTATCGTGGCCAAGGGGCTGTCGCAGTACGGCTGCCTCACCGACTCGGTGGCGCAAAGCGTAGTGGTAGCGCCCGTGCCCGCGCCCGTCATCACCGGCAACCTCAGCATCTGCCAGGGCGCCAGCACCACGCTCACCGTGGCGGGCGGGGGTAGCCCCTACACCCTGACCGGGGGCGCCGCGCCCATTACCGGCACTGGCCCATTTGTGCTGAGCCCCACCCAAACCACTACCTACACCATCACGGGCACGCAAATGGCCAACGGCTGCACCAGCAGCGCCCAAGTCACGGTAACGGTCCTACCCCTCCCGGTTGTCAATGTCGGCTCGGCGGCACCGGCTACTTGCTCAGGCACACCGCTGACTCTAGGGGCCGCCGCGGTGGCAGACTTTAGCTATAGCTGGAGCCCAGCCATGGGCTTGAGCAGCCCAACAGTAGCAAACCCGACCGTGACGCTGGCCAACCCGACCAGCGCGCCTATCACGCAGACGTACACTTTAACGGTGACTAATACTACTACCGGCTGCGTGGGCACGGGCACGGTTACAGTTACCATCAACCCAGGGGCCACGGCTGCCGCTGGGCCAGCCCAAACGGTATGCGACCGGCAGACCATCACGCTGGGCACCGCCGCCCTACCCGGCTACAGCTACCAGTGGACGCCCGCCACCAATCTAAGCAGCGCCACTGTAGCGCAGCCAGTGCTAACGGGCGCCAATATTACCAGCGCACCTCTCGTGCAGAAATACGTGCTGCGGGCTACTACCGCGCTGGGCTGCTTTGCCAAAGACTCGGTCTTGATTACGATTAATCCGCGCCCGGCCGCTGATTCCATTGTCGGTTCGACCTCAGTATGCCCTACCATTACGGGCGTTGCTTACTCCGTGAAGAACCCACGGGCTACGGCCTACCAGTGGGTAGTGACGGGCGGCACCATTGCCAGTGGCCAAGGCACTACCGCTATTACCGTAGACTGGGGTGCGGCCGGCGCTGGCACTGTTAGTATCTTGGCTACCAATACGCTGGGCTGCTCCTCCGACCCCGTCACGCTGCCCGTGCGCATCAATCAGCGCCTCCAAACGGCCAAGCCCACGGGCCCTACCCCCGTGTGCCAGGCCGATGGCCCCTATACGTACCAGACGCTGCTGACCAATAGCTCCTCGTATTCGTGGCAGTTGTTTGGTACGGCGCAAGGCACGTTGGTTAACACGTCTAATTCCACCAGCATCACCTTCACCCAGGCGGGCCTGGCCAAGCTAGTCGTCACCGAAACCAGCAACCCCGCCGGCGGCATCTGCCGGGGCGTGAGCGATACGCTCTACATCACGGTGAAGCCCTCACCCTCCACCACCCTGGCCATCCAGGGCCCAGACCGGTTTTGCTTCAATAGCGGACCCGTCACCTACACGCTGCCGGGAGCAGCGGGCTCTACCTACGTGTTTCAGCTCAATGGCACTACCTTGGCCAGCATTGGCAACAGCGTAGTAATTCCGACTACCACTGCCGTCGGCACCTACACCCTCACCGCCCGCGAAACCAATACCGGCAGCTGCGCCGGCCCCCTGTATACCAAGCAGTTTATTATCGACCCGCTTCCCAGTGCGGTCGTTATTAATGGCCCCCGCTTCTTGTGTCCCAGTAGCGGCAGCCTCACCTATATCATTGCCAACGCTACTACTACCTCCACCTTTCAGTGGACGGTTACGGGCGGCACTATCACCGCAGGCCAGGGCACAGCTAGTATCACCGTGAGCTTCGCCGCTGGCACCGCTACTGCTAAGGTGGTCAGTGTCACCGAATCAACAGTTTTCGGCTGCGCCGGAGCTCCGGTAGCCATCACCGTAGTGCCTGACAATGTGCAGGCTCCTACCCTCACCGTAGCCTCCGTCGATGCTCAAGACAATGGCAAAGTGGTCATTACCTTTTCAGTAGCCAACGCGGCAGCTACCCCCAACCCCGTGCTGGTGCTCCGCCGCCCCGCCGGCAGCACGGGTGCTTTCACGCAGGTAGGCACAGCAACCGCCACGGCCACCACCTACACCGATGCTACCGCCAACGCGGCCCAAACTGCCTACGAATACCGCCTGGAGCTAACCAATGGCTGCGGCGATGTTTTTGGTAATCCGGTTAATGCCACTACCGTCCTTCTAACCGCCGCAACCACGCCGGGTACCGGCGGCCGCAGCCAGGGCTCGGTGCAACTCAACTGGAATGCCTACCAAGGCTTCACCGTCGGCAACTACCAAGTATACCAGCAAACTGATACCGGCGGAGGTTATCTGCTGGTCGCCACTGTGAGCGGCACTACATTGCAAACCACCATTAGCAATGGCCTAGCTAATTCGGGGGTAGGGGCCGGCTTTAATCAGTGCTTCCGCATAGTAGCTACTACAGCCGCTGGCACTACCCCAACCCTAGCCTCCAACTCCAACACTGCCTGCGTAGCCTTTGATAATAAGCTAGCTTTCTATAATATCATCACCCCCAATGGCGACGGCCAAAACGATGTGCTGATTATCGACAATGTGACGCTCTACCCCGGTAACTCTATCAGCATCTTCAACCGCTGGGGCCGCGAGGTGTACACTACCACCAACTACCAAAATAATTGGGGCAACGACGCCAGCGTCTCAGCTGGCACCTATTACTACCTTTTCAAGCTGGCCAACGGCACAGCCACTAAAGGCTGGCTTGAAGTAGTGAAGTAAGCGAATTCACTCAACCAAGAAAATCATACTATCCTTGGTTGAATTTTCTTGGTTAGGGCTTCCGCACCAAATATCAGGCATTTTGCAGTAGTCGCCGCAGGTACTCATTGTCGTAGGCCGCTTGTTTACGCTTGCGTTTGAGGCTAATGGCTTGTGAGTCCTGGGCCAGCAAGTACAAGGCCGTTTTGCGTAAGATGTTAGCGTTGAGGGCTGCATGACCCGTTCGTAAGCGCGACTGATCTTCTTTAAAGGTCAGGTCGAATTGCCAGTGCAGGTGGTTTTCTACGGCCCAGTGCCCGCGAATGAGCCGGGCATAAACGGCCGGGTCGGGGTCGGTTAACGAGCTGAGGTAGAAGCGCTGGGCGTGGGTAACGCCCTGGCTCGTGTGCCGCTCGGTTTCCACCAGCACGAGTGTATGCAGGCCGGGCCAGTCCGCGCAGGCGTCGAGCAAGGTCAGGTCCTGACAAATCCGCACCGTGCGCCGCTCGCCCCGGCCATGGCCTTTGTCCTGGCTATGGCATGACGGCAGGTGAGCGGCCCGGGCCAGCAGGTGTTCGCTGGCCTGCTCGTAGAGGGTTTTGGCGTTCTTTTTGAGGGCAATCACGTAGTCCGCCCTGTTGGCCACGACTTGCCCGGCGATGCTCGGCTGACAGGCAATGGCGTCGATGGTGATGCTGCTGCCGGCCACGTCGAGGGTGTCAAGCAAAGCCGGAATCGCCGTTTTTTCATTCGTTTTGACCCCAATCTGGGCTTGCCCAAAGCTTAGGTGCGCATCGGCTACCCAGACGCTGACCGTCCGGACCAGGGCATGGCGCTGGCCGGCGGGGGTCGTGGCGCGGTGTTCCTTGCCATCCACACACAACTGCCGTCCGGCCAACGACCCGGCGCAGGTCCGCAACGCTTGCTCCAACTCTTTCGGGTTCAAGCGTTTGAGTAGACGCTCCAACGTGTCCTCGGAGGGGATGCCCTTGGCAAAGGCCAGGCCCAGTTCCGTGCGCAAAAAGTCGAGCCGGGCCCGGCCGTAGTCACAAATTTCCGGCAAATCATCGCAGCCGGCCAACGTGCCGCACAACAGTAGAGCCAGGATATCAACCAGTTGATGCAGGCACCGGCCCTGCACACGCGGGTCCGTTAAATGGGCAAAGGAAGCGAAAGAGTCAATCCCCGAAGCTAGTTTACGACCAGCTTACTTTTGGTGCGGAAGCCCTAAACCTTTACTGTCTTATTACTCAGTAAAATATTTCCAATTTAGAAACCCTAAAAAGGTTCAATATCTATACTTACTAGCTGTATAGTCCCAAGGTGAGCTGGGTCGGGTCACGAGTGAAGATAGTAGGATTTTTTTGCCATTGGGCGCACACAAACTCGTGCGGGGTCAGGCCGTG
>JBPBPC010000031.1:0-14165 GCA_050954665.1 Janthinobacterium lividum | reverse complement strand
GCGAATAATACTGAATAGGGCCGTAGGGGCTGGGAAAGACGTTGTAATACGTCTGGGGCTGGCCCGTGTCAAACACCTGTTGCAACACCGCCTGGTAGGGGCCGGCTACCTCGGCTGGCAGGCCCATATCAGCAAAGGTGTAGCCCAGCAGGGCGCTCAGGGGCTGGCCGGCTTTAGCAGCAAAAGCGGCGTTGGCATAGAGCAGGCGCAGGGCGGGGTCCCAGCGGGTAAGTACGTCAGGCGTGTTTTCGGCCAGGGTCTGATACTGCTGTTCGCGTTGTTTCTGAGGGGTAATGTCTTGCCAGTACACCACTAGCTCGCCCGTTGGCTGCTCCGTGCTGATGAGCGTCACCCACTGCTCGGGCTGGGGCAGGTAGCACTCGGCTGCTTTCGTGGGGCTGCTCGCGGCTCGCTGGAGGGTGGTGTAGGCGGGCGCCGGCAGCTGGCCCGGCCCCACCTGTTCGATGGTTTGCCCCAATGCGTCCTCAACCAGCACGCCCCACCAAGCGGCGGCCTGCCGGTTGAGGTGCCGGATAATACCCGTTGCACTCACCTCTAGCAGCCCCCAGGGCAGCGTGTCGAGCAGTTGGTCGGCCCCTAAGCCAGGCTCATTGGGCGAGGGAGTAACGGCGGAAATTTCTGGCATGGGGGGCGCGACGAGGAAGGAATGAACAACTCGATTTGTGGGGTTCGAGGCTGACTACCAATAGGCAATGCGGGTTGGCAAACTCCTCAGTAGCGAAGAACTACTAGTCAGTGTCCTAACGTTTCACCCCTACTAAGCGGGGGGCAGGGTAGGCGAACACGTGACGAGCTTTACCCTGAATGGCAAACTAAATAAAAAGTAAACAGCCCAAATATCAGCTATTCGCAAAAAGCAGCGCCCCGGTCAACTACTAGTTGGTGCCCGCAGAGACCCTGATGGGAATGGCAATGTCGTTCCACTTTCGAATTAAGCCGCCGGCGCACCTAAGCCTGCGCGGGCGGGAAATGCTCTGCTACTGGCGCCATGGCCTTTCTTTGGCAAGAGGCTTGTTGAGAAAGCTGACAACGGGGAACTGCTGGGCTTGGATTATAGCCTCAGGGTGGAGCGAGAAAATTAGTATTCTGACATCTAGTGGTTTAAGTTATATTCGGAAAGGTGCGCCATACTGATGTCCCTTCTGAAGAGTGCTAAAAGCTAGCCTAGGGGGTGCCTCAGCAGTTCAGGAAGTAGGTTCTGAATCATTAGTAGGAAACCTGTACTTTCTGAGCTAGCAGGAGCATTCGAAAAACCTTCTTGCAAAACGGCCCTGAAAACCACGTTTTCAGGGCCGTCGGCGTAGGGAGGGAAGTCGTTCGGAAAACAAGTTATTCATCGACGAGGGGTATGGTAAAGAGATATGCAGGTCTGTCTGAGGTGAATACCGCCGAATCCTACAATGGCGAAATCGTGCTCCAGGGCGATTGCCTCTTTATCCCAGTCATCAACCTAGGCCTGATGGAGAAACATCCGCTTAATGAGCAGTCCAATCGCCAAGTCTTTGCGGACCGCAGCTACCTGGTCTTCGAAGGGGTCGAGTCGATGCGCTACGATGACCCCGAAGCAACGATTCAAGATGTGCACCGAGACGATGTATTCTATTTTGGCGCTTATAACCTATTTGACCCAGCACTGGGTGAGCTGAGAATCGTCTATGAAACAGGCGAGTTACTGCTATTGAGCGACTCGCGCATTTCCCTCCAGCAGTGGACGCCGCTGCCAACACCCAATTTTAAACAAAATATGGTGGACGACCAAGTGCTACCTTTTTTACGCAATGCAGCACTTGGGGCCCTCAATAGTAGGAAGTGAAGCCGCCCGTTATTTTAAGCCGGCCAGTAGCCGTTGCACGCCCATTGGGTGAAAGGCCTTCCCGCGCCGGGTGCAGTAGCCCGACTGGTTAAGTTGCGCCGCAATGGCTCGCAAATTGGCCCCGGTAGCCCGTAACAGGGTGGCCAGCTGCGCGGCCTGGCGGTTGTTGGTGTTGGCTTGCGCGTTCGCCTGGCGCGCAACTAAGCCCTTCCGTTTGGCTGCCGCGGTTAGGTTAGCTGGGGCTCCCAGCTGCGCGCCTCGCGCTTTCTTGGCAGCCAAGGCCTCGCGGGTGCAACTGGAAATAGCGGAGGCTTCCTTTTGGGCGACCGCCGCGAGAATGTGCAGCGTAAACTCGTCGGCCGCTGGCAAGTCCACAGCCTGAAAGCGCACCCGGCTCTCTATCTATGAGTGCCAGCCATGCAGCTTGGCTGCTAGTCGCCAATTTAACCATATCCCTGAGACGAGCTACCGATGCCTAATTCCCAAACACGTTCTAAGAAGCGTGCTGCAAATGACGATGCTTCCATTAACTGCCTCGTTTAACTCTATGTGGGCAGGAAATCCATTGTTGCTATCGCCTGAAAAGATCAGTGTATTTCGTTCTTGGCAAACCGCTTCCTTCACTGGGAATACTCAAGCGGACAGTATTGAGCGTGGTGTAATAATTAGATCTGTACGTCATATGATGACCAATTCCATCCATGATGGCGGTGTGAGAATATATTTTACATCGACATCTCATTATAAAGATTTAGTCTTTGCATTTGATTTAATGAGTCGAGAAAATGTAAGGCAATACTGGCTAGATGTAAAACATCGGCCCACTGCTCTATACGCTTTTACCAAAAAATACAGGCCTGAGAAATACTCCCATTTTGATTGTTTGCTCTGCAATGATGTTATCAGTTATGCCCCTCCACGGATACCAGTATCCTTGTGGGTCTGCTTTGATGATTGGGTCACCGATTTTTGGCATCTGACGTGGCTGCGGCCCCTTCTGCAACCAGAATGGCGAGTATCAATGTGGTTGCTAGCCGCGATTGTTGTGCTGGGCGGCTGGCGAATAATAGGGCCCCGGCGCGCCACCCAAGTACTATAATCCGCGTTATTTGAAGGAACACAGTCGCATAATTACCCGAATGCCCGCCCTTCCGCCCGACCTGCGCAAAGCCTTGTTTCAACTGCCGCAGAAAGAGAAAGACCAGCTCCTGGCCCGCCTCGTGGCGCAGGACGCGGTGCTGACCGAGCAGCTCGCCTACCGCCTGCTGGAGGGCCCCGACGCGCTGGAAACCCGCCGCGCCGCCCTGCGCGCCTTGGTCGACGACCCGGTGCGGGGCTTCCACCACACGCCCAACGACTTGCTGGTGGTACTGCGGCAGGTGCAAGCCCGGCTGGCCTACCACGCCAAAATCACCGACGACGCCTTTGGCGAGGCCGAGCTGAGCTGGCGCCTGCTGGCCAACGTGTTCCGGCACCAGGGCCCCACCGTGGCGCGGCTGCACGGCCCCACCCAGCCGCTGCTCCAGCACCTGGTGCGCCGCGCCCAGGAAACCCTCAAGCTCAGCCACCGCCTGCACGGTGACTACCACCTGGAACTGGCCGCCACTGCCGGCGAGGTGCTGGGGGCCCTGTGGCAGTCGGGGGCCGCGCCGCTGGCCCGCGAGGCAGGCTTGCCGCGCGCTTGGGGCCCGGGGTAGCGGCGGGCGCATCTTTTCGGGGCCGGCGGCAGTACAACGGGTTTGTTTTCTTCTTTCCTGCACCATGTCCGATTCTGCCGCTGCTCCCGTTCCGCACCTTTCCGCCGCCGATTTGCGCCAGGCCCTCGACGAGCTGGACGCCAAAATCCACACCCTGCGCCAGCGCGCCCACGCCACGGCCGCGGGCTCGCCCGCCACGTACCGGTCCCACGCCGACGCCCTCGAAGCCAAGCGTGCCCGCCTGGCCGACCAGTTTACGGAGCACACCGGCGCTGACTCGGCCGAGCCGGGGGCCTGGGCCAGCATTTGGCGCGGCATCGAGGGGCTGCGCGAAGATTTGCGCAACATTTTGTAGCGCCGGCGCGGGCAGGGCCTGCCCAACTGGGGGCCCCACCCACGTTTTTCACTTGGCATTTTAGAAAAAAAATAGCACCCTGGCAACACGCCGGGCAAGCTTACGGATTAGCCAGATACGGCGCGTCGCAAGTGGGCAAAATATTCCCGTATTTTACCGATAATCAGGGCGTTTACTTGCGCTAGGGCTTATCGGAATATGACTAAACTGTTACGTATCTGCTGTTTACTGCTGTGGTTTTGGATGGTGGGGGGCCCGGCCGGCGCTTCGCCCCCCACCATCCCCGGCCGGTTGGTGCTGAAGCTGCGGCCTGGGGGCACGCCCGCCGCGCTGGCGGGGGCCCTGGCACGGCTGGGGGCCACCGGTTGCCACCAAAAATTCCCGTACGCGCTGCCGCTCGATTTGGAAAAGCCCGGGGCGGTGGACCTACTGGCGGTGTACGAGGCAACCGTGCCGCCGGGCCTGCCCTTGGCCCAGGCCCGCAAGGTGTTGTTGGGCACGGGCGAAGTGGAGTACGTGGAGCCCTTGTATGTGCGCGCACCCCTGTACCAGCCCAACGACCCGCGCGCCGATTCGACCCTTACTGACCCGACGCAGGGGCAGTTCTACCTCAAGCAAATCCACGCCTACCGGGCCTGGGACGTGGTGCGCGGCGACAGCGCGCTGGTCATCGGCCTCACCGACGGCGGGGTGCGCCTCACCCACGAGGACCTCAAGGCCCACGTGAAACACAACTACGCCGACCCCATCAACGGCATCGACGACGACAAAGACGGCTACGTGGACAACTTCACGGGCTGGGACCTGGCCGACAATGACAACGACGCGGGCTTCGACGCGACCACCATCCACGGCACGCTGGCGGCGGGCGTGTGCGCGGCCACGCCCGACAACGGCCGCGGCATTGCGGGCGCGGGCTTCAATTGCCGGTTCCTGCCCCTGAACATTTACCCCAACGTGCCCAGCGGCATGTTTGCGGGCTTCGAGGCCATCGTGTACGCCGCCGACCACGGCTGCCGGGTCATCAACATGTCGTGGGGCGGCCCGGGCGGCTACTCCCAGTTCGAGCAGGACGTGTGCACCTACGCCGCCGTGAACCGCGACGCCGTGCTGGTGGCCGCCGCTGGCAACACCAACGCCGACCTGCGCTTCTACCCCGCTTCTTACGAGCACGTTATCTCAGTGTCGGGCGTTAACACAAGCGACCAGAAAACCACTAGCGCCACCTACTCGCGGCGCATTGACTTGGTGGCGCCCGGCGACAACGTGCTCACTACCTACGGCTACCAGGGCACCACCGCGTCGGGCCCCCCCGATGCCGACTACATCGCCGTGGGCGGCACCTCGTTTGCGGCGCCGCTGGTGGCGGCGGGCGCAGCGCTGGTGCGCCAGCGGTTCCCGGCCTACACCGCCGCCCAGGTGGCCGCCCAGCTGCGCCAAACCACCGACCCGATCGACGCCGTGGCCGGCAACGCTGCCTTTGCGGGCCACCTGGGCTCCGGGCGCCTCAACATGTACCGGGCCGTGGCCGCGCCCGCCCGCGAAGTGCGCGTGACGGCCGGCGCGTTTGCCCCCGTGCGCCGGGCCTACGCGCCGGGCACCACCCTGCGCCTCACGGCCACTGTGCAAAATCTATTGCAGCCCGTGGCCGGCCTCACCGTCACGCTCACTTCGCTCTCGCCCTACCTGGCCGTGGCGCAGGGCACGTTTGCCGTGGGCGATTTGGCCACCCTGGCCACCGTCAGCAACGCGGCCACGCCCTTTGCCCTGGCCGTGGCTGCCACCGGCGTGCCGCCTAATGCCCTGGCCACGTTGCGCTACCGCCTCACAGCCGCTGATGGCTACCAGACCGACCAGTTCGTGGACCTGCTGCTGAACCCCGACTACGTGACCCTCGACGCCGGCGACCTGCACCTGACCGTGACCAGCCGCGGCAAACTGGGCTACGAAAACCTCGCCGCCACCCTCGGCGACGGCGCCACTTACCAAGGCGAGGGGCCCCTGCTCAGCGAAGGCGGGCTGCTGCTGGCCACCTCCCCCACCCGGGTGGCCGACCGCCTGCGCACCAGTGGCGGCAACGCCCGGCAATCGTTTTTCAGCGTGGCCCAAATCGGTTTTGCCGCCGCGGGGCCCCGGGCCGACCAGCTGGCGCAGGGCGCGTTCCAAGACACGGTACCAGCCGCCAGGGCCCCGGCGCGCTCGGTGGGCGTGCGGGTGCGGCAGCGCGCCTACGCCTGGGCCGCGGCCCCGCGCAAAGACTTCGTGGTGCTCGAATACACGCTGCGCAACCTCACCGCCGATACCCTGAAACCTTTGTGCGCCGGCCTGTTTATGGACTGGGACCTGCCCAGTGTGCCCAGCCGCAACGCCGCCGCCTACGACACCGCCCGCGCCCTGGGCTATTGCTACGACCCCGTAGCGGCCCGCGTGTACGCCGGCGTGCAGCTGCTGCGCGGCGGGGCCCCGGCCGTGTACTCGTTCGACAACAACGCCCCCGCCGGCAGCCCCGTGCGCCTGGCCGACGGTTTCTCGCCCGCCGAAAAATACCTCACCGTGAGCAGCGGCACGGCCCGCGCCCAGCGCACCACCGGCCTGCCCAACGGGGCCGACGTAGCGCAAGTAGTGGGCACCCGCCTCACCAAGCTGGCCCCCGGCGATTCAGTGCGGGTAACCTTCGCCGTGCTGGCCGCCCGCTCCCTGCCCGAGCTGCAAGCCGCCGCCGACGCGGCCCGCCTCGCCTACGCCACGCTGCTGCCCACACGGGCTACGACTGGGGCCCCCAGCTTCGCCGCCTTCCCCAACCCCACCGCCGGGCCCCTACGCGTGGAACTTCCCACCAACTTCGGCCTCACCGAAATCCAAGTGCTGAACGCCCTGGGCCAAACGGTGCTACGCCGCACCAGCAGTGGCGCATCGGCCGAGCTGGATTTGAGCGGCTTGGCGCCGGGCCTCTACACGGTTAGGGCCTTGGGCACGGGCAGCGTGCTGGCGCGCAGCGTGGTGCGGAGGTAGGCTGGAACATGCGCCAGTATGAATAAAAAAGCCCTAGCAAGTTGCTGGGGCTTTTTTATTCATACTGGCTGCTTTTGCTGATGCGGCCGGCGAACTCCGATATAACGCCCCTTTATATTCTCACTTTCGTGATAAATAATTTCTCCGTTATCAATGATAATAAATGCGCCCTCGTTCTGTCCCAAAACCTTATCTAACCCTTCTTCTATGCTCATCCAGTTACCGTCTAGCGCATTACGTTCGTGCATGACATAACATTCTAAGGTTTGCGTAAGCGAGTTGATTTCTTTAAGGACGGAAGCGACGTTTCGGAGTGCGCCAGGAATTTGCTTACAGAAACGCAAGTCTAGTTCCTGAGTAAAGTGGGCAAGTTGGCCAAACCCGTATCCCCCTGATGGATTTGGCTTCGTTAACATTACCAAGTACCTTTCTTGCCTGTGCTTTACCACAAAATTCTTAATGACGTTAGCCACTATTTTCGATTCGGGTAATCTATTTGACTTCTTAGCGGGTTTCATCAAAATTAGATTTTGCCTGGATTGAAAAAGTATTACTTCCGCGCGGGCTTAGCGCCCATCACGAACGCCAGTTCTCCGCCCTGCATCACCTCGGCTACGGGCAGGAACGGGCGCGTCAGCAGCTTGCCGTTGAGGCGGACGGATTGGACGTAGACGTTTTTGGGGCCCTGGTTTTTGACGGTGACGGTGAAGGTTTTGCCGTTTTCGAGGCGGAGCACGGCGCCTTGCACGGCGGGGCTGCCCAGGGCGTACTCGCCCGAGGCGGGGGCCACGGGGTAGAAGCCCAGGGCGCTGAAGATGTACCAGGCGCTCATCTGGCCGCAGTCGTCGTTGCCGCCGAGGCCGTCGGAGGTGGGGTGGTACTGGCGGACGAGGATGTTGCGGACCTGGACCTGGGTTTTGTAGGGTTGGTCGGTCCAGTTGTAGAGGTAGGCGGCGTGGTGGGCGGGCTCGTTGCCGTGCACGTAGCCACCGATGATGCCCTCGCGGGTGATGTCCTCCGTTTCGGCGAAAAACGAGTCGGGCAGGTGCATGGTAAAGAGCGAATCGAGGTGCGGCACGAAGCGGGCGTTGCCGCCCATTTTGGCAATCAGGCCGGCCGGGTCCTGCGGCACGGCGAGGCTGTAGTTCCAGGCGTTGCCCTCGATGAAGCCCTGGCCGTTGGTGCTGAGCACGTCGAATTTGGCGCGAAACGTGCCGTCGGCCGCGCGGGGCCGCATGTAGCCGATGCGGGCATCGAACACGTTTTGCCAGTTGGTGGCCCGCTTGCTAAACTCCTGGTAGATATCGGCGTGGCCCAGCTTTTGGGCCAGCTGGGCAATGCACCAGTCGTCGAACGCATATTCGAGGGTGGTGGACACGGAGGTGCCGCTGCGGCCGTCGGGCACGTAGCCGCGGTCCATGTAATCGCCCAGCCCGTCGAACCAGCGGTGGCGGGCGGTGGCCACGCAGGCAGCCAGGGCCCGCTCGGCCTGGGCGGCCGGCACCGTGCCGGTGAGCACGGCGTCGGCCAGCACGGCGGTGCTGTGGTAGCCGCTCATGCACCAGTTTTCGTTGGCGTAGTGGCTCCACACGGGCAGCATGTGCTCGGCGCTCTGGTCGTAGTGCGCCAGCATGCTCTGCACCATGTCGGCGTTGCGCTGGGGCTGGATGAGGTTGAAGAGCGGGTGCAGGGCCCTAAAGGTGTCCCAGAGCGAGAACGTGGTGTAGTTGGTGAAGCCCGTAGCCTGGTGGTTGTTCTGGTCGAGGCCGCGGTACTGGCCGTCCACGTCCTGGTAGATGGTGGGGCTGAGGCAGGCGTGGTACATGGCGGTGTAGAAATTCTCCTTGTCCACCTTGGGGCCCTGGATTGCCACCTTGCCCAGCTCCTGCTGCCACAGCTGCTGGCCCTGGCGGCGCAAGGCGTCAAAGTCCCAGCCCGGGGCCTCGGCGCGCAGGTTGCGCAGGGCCCCGGCGGTGCTCGTCGAGGACAGCGCCATCTTCAGCAGCACCTGCTCGCCGGCCTTGGTGGCGAAGTCGAAGTGCAGGCGCAGCTGGTGGCCGGCCAGGTCGGGCCAGTCGTGCACCTGGTCGAAGCGGCCCCAGAAGCCGCGGTAGGGCTCCTTCTGGTCGTAGTTGCGGCTGCCGTAGTGGGCGAAGGGCTTGGAAAAAGCCAGCGCGAAGTACTCGGTGCGGGTGCGGCCCCAGCCATTGGTTTGGCGGTAGCCGGTCACCAACGAGTCGTTTTCCACGCGCACAAACGTCCACACGTTTTTGCCCGGGTAGTTGTAAATCCCGGCCATCAAGTCGAGCACGATGTGCGCGTCGGCGGCCTGCGGAAACGTGTAGCGGTGCACGCCCACCCGGGCCGTGGCCGTGAGCTCGGCCAGCACGCCGGGGTCATCGAGCTTCACGCGGTAGTAGGCCGGCTCGGCAATTTCGGTTTGGTGCGAGTAGCGCGAGCGGTAGCCGCTGCCGGGCCGGGCGGCGGTGCCGGGATTGAGGCGCAGGGGCCCCACGGTGGGCATCACCAGGAAGTCGCCAAGGTCGGAATGGCCCGTGCCGCTGAAGTGCGTGTGGCTGAAGCCCACAATGGTGGGGTCGTCGTACTGGTAACCGGCGCAGTAGCGGTACACGTCGGGGTTGTACTTGCCCTCGGGCGTGGCGTAGCCCACCGTGTCGGTGTCGGGGCTGAGCTGCACCATGCCGAAGGGCACCGTGGCGCCGGGAAAGGTGTGGCCCATTTTGGCGGTGCCCACCAGCGGGTGGGCGTACTGCACGAGGTTGGCGGGGCCTTGGGCGTGGGCGGCCCCGGCCAGGCCCAGCAGCAGGGCCAGCGTTGTGGTTTTCATGCTGGCAAATAAAGGGGACGGGGCCAGATGCTGGCCGCCGCCGGGGCCCAGGGCCCCATTCTGGCGGCAGTGGCCAACGCTCACTTGACAACTATTATCGTTAGCAAACTGCCAGTTATTCGGCGGCTAGCGCCCGAGGCACGGCTGCTTATTTTAACGCTTAATGGGGCACAATCTCTTTTTAATGAGATTTTAATTGAAAATTCATAACATTCTTCTACCATTGATGGTGTAGTAAAATATACTGCCAATATTTTTAGTGTATCACAAATATTCCGTATCTTTGGGTATGTCCAACGTCAAGCTCCCGACCCCCGTTCCTGTGCAGCTTTTCGCTCGCTGCGTGAACGCTGACCACCGCCCCGCCGACTACATCGGCGACTGGCCCGCCGCTGGCCGCGTGTACCCCGTGCGGGTGCTGCCCCACGTGCGCACCGGCAAGCCGCAGGTGCACGTGCTGGGTTTCCACGCCGAGCGCCCCTACGGCGCCTTCGCCCCCCACCGCTTCGAGCAGGTGGCCGAGCTTTGGCTCAACTAACCCCATCCCTCGCCCGCAGCCGAGCTGCGAAAAGCCCCGACGGCCGTTGGCCCGCGGGGCTTTTTTATGGCCGGGTGGGCCCCCCGGATTCCTGCTTGCTACTCAGCGGGGCCCTCGGGCGGCTTGCCGCTCCGGCCGTATTGGTAGAAGATGCCCGCCTCGAAGGGCGTCCAGAGGCTAGCCTTTTGGCCGGCTACTTTCAGGGCGTTGTTGGTCCAGGTGTTGCAGGTGGAGAGCACGCTGTAGGTGCCGTGGGCTTCGTAAAAGGCGTCGTCGCGGCCGTAGCTGTGGCCCGGAATCCAGCGCACGTTGCCCGCCGCGTCGTGCTGGAAGCTGGCCTGAACGTAGGCGATGAGCCGGGCGTACTCGGCGCGGCTCAGGTGCAGCGGCACGCAGGCCGGCGAGGGCCCCAGGTCGGCGGCGCGGTAGAAGGTGGCGTGCATGGCCGTGGTGCTCAGCCAAAAACCGGCCTTGATGGCCGTACTGGGCTTGAGCTCGGCCCAGGTGGGCGTGTCCATATAAAAGCCCTTGTCGCCCCACCCGATGCCCACGTAGTCGAACGACGGGTCGTTGGCCTGGGTGTTGGCGTAAGGCAGCTGCCGCGTCCAGTCGAACTGGTCGGTGCGCACGGGCAGCACCAGGTCGGAATGCACGCCGTTGGTGCGGATGAAGACGGCCACGTCGGCCGGGGCCCCGGGGTCGGCCTTGGCCACCGGAATGCGCTCAAGCACCAGCGCCGCGCCCATGTACAGGGCCGTGGCGCCCGCCACGGCCCCCACCGCATAGCCGGTAATTTTTAAAATTTTGCGGAGCACGGCGGCCATGGTGCGGGTGGGTTTAGGGCCGCAAGTACGGCACGGCGGCCAGAGAAATAACGCGCCGGGGGCCCCTACCTTTGGTTTTTGCCCGCGCCCATGCCCACCCCCCAAGCCCCCGTTGACGAAGAAATCTACCGCATTCCGGCCGCGTACCGGAAGATGGAAAACACCCACATCCTGTTCTGGCTCGTCAAAGACATCAGCTGGTGCATGATCTGGAAAACGCTGGGCCTGCTGATGGTGGGCCCCACCCTGGGCATCGCCATCGTCATTGCCTGGCGCACGCGGGCCATCAAGTCCGAGCTGGCCCACAACCTGGCCATCGTGTTCTGGATCACGGCCAACTCGTACTGGATGGCCAGCGAGTTCTTCCACTTCGACGCCGTGGCGGTGGCCCCGGGCGTCACCGGCAAGCACCTGGCGCTGGTGCCGTTCCTCACCGGTCTCGGCATTTTGCTGTACTACTACCTCGTGCAAAAACCCCGCGAGGCGCGAGAGGCGCAAATAGCCACGCTGTAACCAAGCAATTGGTTAAAAGCAAACGGGTTGCTTGTTTCCGGTTGTTAATCAGATGGTCGTAGTTGGCCTGGCAACTGACAACTAACGGCTGAGAACCTGCTTAGGGCCCCGGCTCAGCCCTGCGCGGTGGGCCGCTGGGCGTCGCGCGTGTTTTTCTGGACGGCAATGGCGGCGAACAGCGCCAGCAGGAACGACATGCCGTAGAAGCCTTTTTCGCTGAGCGCCAGCGTGGCGTTCCACAGGCCCACCACCAGCAGCCCGATGGCCAGCACCGTGGAAAACCAGCTCAGGCCGTAGTAGATGTTGGTGACGGGGATGCCTTCGAGGCGGTCGCGCACGCTTTTTTGCAGCGAAACGGCCGAAAACAGCCCGTACATGAGGATGGTGAAGTAATACCCTTTCTCGTTCAGGGGCATCGCCGCGTTGAAAAGGCCCACCATGAAAGCGCCCATGCCCGCCACCAGGGCTATCCAAGAAGCACCAATAAAAGCAGGCGACGGTTGTTGGGGCGACATGGCGGCGATGGAATTGGGTGAGGGACGAATGAAGCGGCAAGTAAAGCAGAAACGGCCCACTTCCGCCGCCGCCACGGGGCCCCGCCGCAACCTTTTGGCGCGCCGGCCGAACAACTGCCGACCATGCACTTTTCCATCATCACCCCCACCTACGACCGCCGCGCGCTGCTGCCCGAGGCCGTGGCCAGCGTCCGGGCCAGCACCGGCGCCCCGCTCGATTTCTCCTTCGACCACCTCGTGTTCGACAACGGCTCGCAGGACGACACCGCCGCCTACCTGCGCACCGCCGCCGCCCAGCCGGGGCCCCCGCTGCGCCACTGGCGCCACGGCGCCCACCAAACCGTGGGCCGCGCCCGCAACCTGGCCATCCGCGAAGCGGCCCCCGACGCCTGGCTCGTGCCCCTCGACGACGACGACCTGCTGCTCCAGCGCACCCTTTACCACTACGGCGCCCAAATTGAAGCCCACCCCGGCCGCCCGTGGCTGGTGGCCGATTTCCTGCGCGTGGACGAAAACCTGCGCTACCTGCCGGGTGAAGATTATTACGCCTGGCGGTTCGACACGCCCACGGCCATGCTGCACGCCATTTTTCGGGCCGAGCACTTCCTGCAAGGCAACGTGTGCTACCGCCACGCGCTCATCGACCAGGTAGGTGGCTACGACGAGCGGCTGGAAATGGCCGAGGACCTGGATTTGTACGTTCGCTTCCTGCTGGCCGGGCACTTGCCGGTGGTGTGCCCGCACCTCAGCCACCTGCACCGCTTCCACGCCCGCAACGTGAGCATCGGCGTGGACGCC
This sequence comes from Janthinobacterium lividum, assembly GCA_050954665.1. GTDB lineage: Bacteria > Bacteroidota > Bacteroidia > Cytophagales > Hymenobacteraceae > Hymenobacter. The sequence continues at coordinate 1,231 of JBPBPC010000031.1, read as the reverse complement.
GCCAAGCACAACGCCGACCTGCGCGTGATTTACCAGAAGTACGGCGCGCAGCTGGGGGCCCTGGGCATTGCCGAGCCGGGCCGGTAGCCGGGGCCCCGGGGTGGCGGGGCCGCGGGTGCGCCCGTTGGGCCCCGAAGCTAAGCCATCGCTTGGTTTGCGCGAGACGGTCATTAGCTTCGGGCCCACCCCTTTTCGCCAGCCCGTGTCCGCCGAAGAGCAGCAAGCCCGTACCGCGCTGCACGCTTGGCAGCAGCAAATGCAGCGGCCGCCCACGCGGCTCAACCGCTTCGCGCGGCGGGTGCAGCTGCGCCTCAACGCACTGCTGCCCGAGCGGGTGCACCGGGCCATCACCGCAGCCATCAAGCAGATGGTGCGGGGCGTGTTGTTTGGCAGCACGCACACCACGCGCCGGCCCCTGGTCGGGGCCCCGCTGGCCACGCGCGAGGCCGAAGTGCGCGCCCGCATCCGCGACTACCGCACCATGGCCACCGCCGAAGGGGCCGTGACGGGCGCGGGCGGTTTCCTGCTCGGCCTCGCCGATTTCCCGCTGCTGCTGGGCCTCAAAATCAAGCTATTGTTCGAGGTGGCGGCTCTCTACGGCTACGATGTGCGCGATTACGCGGAGCGGCTGTATGTGCTGCACGTGTTCCAACTGGCGTTCAGCAGCCAGCACACCCGCAACGAAACCTACCGCCGCTTGGCCAACTGGGACGCCTACCGCCAGACCCTGCCCCCGGAGGCCGCCGACTTCGACTGGCGCACCTTCCAGCAGGAGTACCGCGACTACATCGACCTGGCCAAAATGGCCCAACTGGTGCCCGTCATCGGGGCCGCCGTGGGGGCCCTGGCCAACTACAAACTCATTGAGCAGCTCGGCGAAACCGCCATGAACTGCTACCGGATGCGGCACTTCGCCGCTGAGGGAATGCAGTTCTTAATTAGTGAACAATAGTTGATTGCATACGAATCAGCTATTTTAAATACTACGCCTCAAAAGATCGGCGCTAGCTTCCTTAATGCGTTTTACTAATCGACGCACGGATTCTTGGGTCTACCATTGTAGGATCAGTTCGGTCCGCAAGTGATAAATATCTTCTGGCACTATCAAGCTAAAGGTAATGGTAATAAGCTTGAGCTAGGTTGCACGGACAATTAGCGAAGCCACAATAGGGCTGAGACGAAATGCACCATTCCCAAGAAGCTGCTGGCCGTTTTATCGTAGCGCGTGGCC
>JBPBPC010000013.1:0-14399 GCA_050954665.1 Janthinobacterium lividum | reverse complement strand
ACGGCTGAGCAAAAAAGTAACTAGGGCAACTTAATATTATAATGCGGTGGCCGCCTGAACGCCGGGAAGGACTTTCCCGGCGTTCAGGCGGCCACCGCTTTATAATATTAAGTTGCCCTAGTTACTTTTTGGCTCAGCCGTGGGCAGCAAATCAATCCAGCCGTCTTCGCTGACGACGATGGCCAGGCACGGGTACTGGCTGCTGTTGACGTAGCGCAGGGCCGAATTGAAGCGCGACCCGCGCGACGAATCGCCTTTTTCGGTGGCCAGGCCGTCGAGGATGGCCCCGATGGAGTGGCACACGCCGGAGGGCTCGATGAACACGGCCCCGTCGATGTTGGTGACCAGGCGCAGCAGTTCGGGCGCGATGATGCGCGGGGCCACCCGAAAGCTCTGGCGGCTCAGGCGCTGGGCTTCTTGGGCGGCGCCGGCGCTGAACACCAGGATGGTGCCCGTGGGCTGGGTGCTGGCGCTGGCCGTCAGGTCCCAGAGGTAGTCCACGCTGTCGGCGTCGAGCGCCGGGAACACGCGCCGCACCACCCGGCCGAAGTTTTCGGCCGCCACCCGGCCCTGGGGCAGGCGCGGCGTGTTGCTGACCACGCGCATGAGCACGTGGCCGGCGTGGCTCATTTCCCAGCTGTAGTGGTGGGTGAAATTGACGGTGACCAAGGCCTCGTAGCGCGGGTCGCTTTCCAGCACCAGCTGGCCCAGCCCGAACACGTGGGAGGCGTCCGACACCAGGGCCGTGGCGTCCTCGCTCAGCTCCAGCAGCTTGCGGATGGAGCGGTGGTCGCGCAGGGTCACGGGCGTTTCCAGGGTGAGCACGGGCACGATGGCCGGGTGCTGGCGGCGGGCCACCAGCAGCGTGCCCACGCCCTCGCTGCCCTCGTGGCGCAGGGCGGCCACGCCGTTGCAGGCGTCGTAGAGGCCCTGGGTGCCGGCGGGGGCGGCGCGCAGCATCAGGCGGCGGCCGGCGCTGCGCAGCACCTCGTTGTAGTCGCGGTCGAGGGCGGGCTGCTCGTTGTCGGCGGTGTCGGCCTCGCGCAGGGCCCGGGTGCAGTCGTGCAAAAACTCCAGCACCGTGGCGTGGAGCAGGTTGGCCGGCCGCTGCCCGCCCGACTTGGGAATGGCGTAGTAGCTGCCGTAGCAGTCGTCGGCCACTTGCAGCACCACCGTCACGAGGTAGCCCTGCAAGTTCACGGGCACCGAGCAAAACGAGCGGCGGTTTTCCTGGCGCGCGGCGGTGAGTTCGCGCAAAGTGCTTTCGGTGGCTTGGCACACCAGCTCGTACCAGCGCTGCTTTTCGTAGCGGTCGTGGTCGTTGGGGTGCAGGTGGTACACCACGTCGCGGGGCCCCGCGTCGGCCTCCAGGGCGGCGGCGCGGGCCTTGATGTCGGCAAATTCGTGGGCCCGGTAACGGATGCTTTGGGGCTCAAGCACGACGCCGGCCGGCTCGTCGGCCTCGCGGGCCGAGGCCAGGCCCAACAAAAAAACCTCGGGCCGCAGGTTGCGGTCCAGCAGGTTAAAAACGCCTTCGGCAAACAACTGGGCCGAAACCCGGAATAAACTTTGGTGTTCCCACATGGGCAAAAAAGGGGGCCGGGGCGGTGGCGGCCCCGGCGCTGCCCCTGCGTACGGAAAAACAAGCCCCGCGGTGGCAAGCCAGGCAAAATAACTGCCGTAGCAGGCCCGAAGTCAGGGGCTTTTCGTACCTTCGGGGTACCCGAGGGCCCCAGTTGGGCCAGCCCGCTCCACCCCCGCGCCTATGCTCTTCGTCGACATGCTTTTCGTGATGGTGGTGGCCATTTCTTTTATCCCCATCCTCACCGGCTACTGCGCCTACAGCTACGGGCGCTCGTTTTGGCTTTGGTTTGCGCTGGGCTGGGGGCTGCCGCTGGCCTCGTTTTTTTTGCTCACCGCCCTCATCCTGCGTGAGCAGCTCGACCCCGGCCGCCGCCTGCTGGCCGACGCGCGCTTGATTTTGCGCGAAGCCGAACAGGCCAAAGCCGCTTCGCAGGGCCAGGAGTAAGCGCCACCGTAGGGCGCCCAAGGACAAAATGCGGGGGCAGCAAGTAACTTGCTGGGCTATACGCTACGTGCTTCCCATGAACGCTACCGACCCTTCGCCTGCTCAACCGGCCGGCTCGCGCCACGACCTGCTCACGCACGCCGTCGAGAACACGCCCCCCGACCAGTTGCAAGGCTTGGTGCAGGAGCTTCAAACCCACCAGCTTGAGCTGCAAATGCAGTACGAGTCGCTGCTGCTGGCCCAGGCCGACGCCGAAGCCAACCGCGCCCAGTACGAAGACCTGTACGAGCAGGCCCCCGTGGGCTACGTCACGCTGGGGCCCCACGGCGGCATCGCGCAGCTCAACCGCACGGCCAGCCAGCTGCTGGGCACGGCCGGGGCCCCGCTGGCCGGCAAGCCCTTCGCGCTGTTTGTGGCCCCGACGCACCGCGCCGCGTTTGCCGGTTTCCTGGCGCAGGTGCTGGCCGCGCCCGGGGCCCAGCACACCGAAACGGAACTGCGCCGCGCCGACGGCGCCACGTTTCATGCCCAGCTGGAGGCCGTGCGCGAGGAGCCGGCCCTGCCCCAGGGCGCCGGCTGCCGCCTGGCCCTGTTCGACACCAGCGACCGGCGCCGGGCCGCCCACGCCCTGGCCACCAGCGAGGCCCGCTTCCGGGTGCTGGCCGAAAACGTGCCGGGCGTGCTGTTCGAGTGGCGCGTCAACCGCGGCGGTGCGCACCACGTCACCTACATCAGCCCCCGCGTGGAGGAATACTTCGGCGTGGCCCCGGCCGACATCGACCGGGCCGAAACCTTCCTGCACCCGGCCGATGTGCGCGCGTTCCGCCTCTCGCTGGCCGCCGCCGGGCAGGCCCAGGGGCCCTGGGCGTTTGAGGGGCGGGTGGTGGTGCCGGGCCAGCCGCTGCGCTGGTGCCGCGGCACGGCCGCCGTTACCACCCGCGACGCCCAGGGCCTGGGCTACAGCGGCTTGCTGCTCGACGTGACGGCCTCCAAGCAGCTCGAAGCCACCCTGCGCGCCGCCACCGAAGCCGCCGAGGCCAACGTGCGGGCCAAGCAGGAATTTTTGGCCAACATGAGCCACGAAATCCGCACGCCGCTGCACGGCATCCTGGGCCTGGCCGAAATGCTGGCCGCCTCGGCCCTGGCCCCCGCCCAGGCCGAGCACCTGCGCCTGCTCAACGGCTCGGCCCAGCACCTGCTGGCCGTGCTCAACGACGTGCTGACCACCGCCCGCCTCGGGGCCGGCCGCCTGCGCGCCGCCGCCGAAGCCTTCGACCTGGGGGCCCTGCTGCGCGACTGCACCGCCCTGCTCGCGCCCGAAGCCGCCGCCCGGGGCCTGATGCTGCGCCTCGACGCGCCCGCCGCACTGCCCCGCGTGGTGGGCGACGCCCACCGCCTGCGCCAGGTGTTGCTCAACCTGCTCGGCAACGCCCTCAAGTTCACCGAGCGCGGCGGGGTAGAGTTGCGCGTGCAGTGCCCGCCCGGGGCCGCGCCGGGCCGCGCGCGGGTGGCGTTCAGCGTGAACGACTCGGGCATTGGCATCGCGCCCGCCGTGCTCGACGCCGTGTTCGAGCCCTTCGTGCAGGCCGGCGAAACCACCGACCACCACTACGGCGGCACGGGCCTGGGCCTGAGCATTTCGCGCAGCCTGGTGGAAGTGCTCGGCGGCACGCTGCGCGCCACCAGCGAGCCGGGCACCGGCAGCACATTCCACTTCGCGCTCGAATTTGATGCCGCAGAAGCGGCCGCGGCCGGGGCCCCGGCGGCCCCGGCCCCGGTGGAAAAGGCCGCGCCCGGCAGCGCCGGCCGGGCCCTGCTGGTGGAAGACAACCCCGTGAGCAGCCTGCTGGCCGAAACCTTGCTGCGCGGCTGGGGCTGGGCCGTGGACGCGGCCGCCACCGGACCCGCCGCGGTGGCCTTGTTCGAGCTAAACCGCTACGACGTGGTGCTGATGGACCTGCGCCTGCCCGGCCTCGACGGCACGGCCGTAACCGCCCGCTTGCGCCAGCACCCCGACCCGGCCCGCGCCGCCACGCCCGTGCTGGCCGTCACGGCCCACGCCCAGCTCGACGCCGACGCCCTGCGCGCCAACGGCTTCGACGCCTACCTGGCCAAGCCCTTCGGCGAGGCCGCGCTGCGGCAGGCGCTGGCCGTGGCCCGCCAGGCCCCCGGCGCCGCCCCGGCGCGCCCCGGCCCGCTCTACGACCTGACCCCCGTGCGCCAAATGGTGGGCGACAACGAGTCGTTCGTGCGGCACTTAGTGGGCGTGTTTTGCACCAGCACGCCGCCCATCCTCGAAGCCCTGCGGCAGGCCCTGGTGCAGGCCGACTGGCCGGCCCTGGCCGACGCGGCCCACCACCTCAAAAGCTCGCTCTACGGCATGGGCGTGGCCCCGCTCTACGACGCCATCCGCGAGCTGGAGGCCTGCGAGGCCCAGCTCCCCGCGCCGGCCCGCGCTGCCTGGCTCGTGGGCGAAGTCACGGCCGTCACGGCCGAGGTGATGGCGTCGCTGGCGCAGGCGTTCCCCGGCGTGTAATCTCCAAAGTAGCTGTTTGAGTCAATAAAACGGTCATGCTTCGGCTGCGCGGACGCCAGAGGGGCAGGACGGCCTAGTGTATTTTTTGCTAATTCAAACAGCTTTTTGCTGCACAAAACGGTAGGGGCCCCGGGCGGCAAGCGCTACGCGCCGCCCGGGGCCCCGGCGAGGACGCCCGCCGCCGCGCCGGCCCCGGTGGCCAGGCAGCCTTGCAGCAGGTAGCCGCCGGTGGGGGCCTCCCAGTCCAGCATTTCGCCGGCCAGGTAGGTGCCGGGGCGGCGGCGCAGCATTTGGTGCGCGTCCACCTCGGCCCAGGCCACGCCGCCGGCCGTGGAAATGGCCTCGTCGAGCGGGCGCAGGCCGGCCACGGGCAGCGGCAAGTGGCTGAGCAGCTGCGCCAAGGCTTCGGGCGGCAACGCGGCCACGTCGGGCCGGATTTCGCGCAGCAGGGTGGGAACGGGGGCCCCCAGGTGCAGGGTTTTTTTAAGAAAATCGGCCCACGACGCCTTGCCGCGCGGGGCCCCCAGCTTGTGCAGCAGGGCGGCGGCGGGCAGGTCGGGCTTCAGGTGGAGGCGCAGCACGGCGGGGCCCCCGGCGGCCAGCGCCGCCCGCACCTGCGGCGTGAGGGCGTACACGGGCGTGCCCTCCACGCCGTAGCCGGTCAGCATTAGTTCGCCGCGCACGGCGGGGCCCTCGTTCACGCGCAGGGCAATGTTTTTGAGTGGCTGGCGGCCCACCTTCTCGCGGAAAAACGCCGACCACGCCACTTCGGCCCCGCAGTTGGCCGGGGCGAAGGGCACCACCGCCACGCCAATTTCGCGCAGCAGCGGGGCCCAGGCGCCGTCGGAGCCGGTTTTGGCCCAGCTCGCGCCGCCCAGGGCCAGCACCGTGGCGGTGGGCTCGGCGGTAAATTCCTCGCCCGTGGCCTCGCGGCGCAGGCGCAGGCCGCGGGGCCCCGCGAAGCCCAGCCAGCGGTGGCGGGTATGAATTTCCACCCCCAGGGCCCCCAGGCGGGCCAGCCAGGCGCGCAGCACGTCGGCCGGCTTGTGGGCGGGCCCGGGGAAGATGCGCCCGCTGGTGCCCACGAAGGTGTCGATGCCCAAGTCGGCGGCCCAGGCGCGCAGCTCGGCGGGCCCGAAGCGGGCCAGCAGGGCCCCGAAGCGCCCCGCGCTGGGCCCGTACTGGGCGGCGAAGCGGGCGGCGCCGGGCGCGGCGTTGCTCAGGTTGAAGCCGCCGTGCCCGGCCACCAGAAACTTGCGCCCCGCCGTGGCCTGCGCCTCGAACACGCGCACCCGGTGGCCGGCCTCGGCCAGGCGCTGGGCGGCCAGCAAGCCGGCCGGGCCGCCGCCCACCACGGCCACAAATGCAGAATTACCAGCGCTCACCACGGCCACAACCTTAACATGCTACGCCCAAAGCTACGGCCCCGGCTGCTCTGCGGCGGGCCGGGCCAGGGCCCCAGCCAACGGGGGCGCCATAACTTATTTTAGCATAAATTGAATTATAAGATGCGATTTCGGCGGCTGGCTCCCGGAGCCGGCCGCTTGTGCGCCCCGCCCATTCTTTCCGAAAACCATGAAAATAACTGCCTTACGTCCCGGGCGCTGGCTGCTGCTGGCCTTGTTGGTGACCGGCCTCGGGAGCTGCCGCAAGCAGGACGACGCCCCCACGCCGGCCGTGCCCAGCGGCCAGGAGCTGTTCGTGTCGGCCACGCCGGTTATCACCGCGCCCAAGGCCCAACTGCAGGCCCTGGCGGTGGTGGCGGGCTTTGCGGCGTTCGTGCCGCAGCTTAAGTACGACGTCAAGTTTTACAAGTTCCTGTACAAGACCACCTACAAGGGCCAGCTGCTCCAGGTGTCGGGCATGTTGGGCGTGCCGCAGGGCACCCCGGCCCCGCCGGCGCTGCTCAGCGCCCAGCACGGCACCATGTTCCGGCAGGCGGATTCGCCTTCCAACTTCCCGGCCACCTACACCGGCTTCGAGCTGTTTGCCAGCACCGGCTTCATCACCCTCATCCCCGATTTTATCGGCCTGGGCGTGTCGAGCGGGGTGGTGCAGCCGTTCTACGACAAGCCCACGTCGGCCGGCGCGGTGGTGGACATGGTGAAGGCCGTGCAGTATTACTTGGGGCAGCAGGCCGTGGCCTTCAGCCCGCGCCTGTTTCTGGTGGGCTACTCCGAGGGGGGCTACGTGACGATGGCCGCCCAGTAGGAAATCGAAACCAACCCCGTGCCGGGGCTGACGCTGACGGCCGCGGCCGAAGGGGCCGGCGGCTACGACCTGTCCGGCATGCTCAGCGGCGTGGCCACGGTGCCCAGCTACGCCACCCCGGCGTTCCTGGCCCTCATCCTGCAGGGCTACGACGTGACCTACGGCTGGAACCGCCCGCTCACGGATTTCTTCCAGGCCCCGTACGCCGCCAAGCTGCCCGCCCTGCTCGACGGCACCCACGCGCGCCCCGAGATTGACGCCGCCCTCACCACCAGCCCGGCGGCGCTGTTCACGCCCGCCTTCTTTGCCGGCCTGGGCAGCGCCAGCGGCGAGCCGGTGCTGAAGCAGCAGCTGGCCCAGAACAGCTTCCCCGGCTGGGCCCCCAAAAGCCCCACCCGCCTCTACCACGGCACCGCCGACGAGAGCGTGTTCTACCAAACGTCGGCCACCACGTTTGCCCACTTCCAGGCCCTGGGGGCCACCAACGTCACCTTCACGCCCGTCCCCGGCGGCACGCACGAAACCAGCGTGGTGCCGATGATGGGCGACGTGCTGCCCTGGTTTCAGTCGCTGAACCAGTAGGCTAGGCGCGGCGGCGCTGGGCCCGCCGGCACCAAAGCCAGGCCCTGAAACCGCGGCCCGATTCGCCCCGGGGCCCCAACCCCTGCCCGCAGCCGCCCGTTAAGCTGGGCCATGAGTCCTTACACCATCCTCATCGGCCTGAGCCTGGCCGTGGTGCTGTCGTACCTGTTCGACCTCGCCGCCAAGGCCACCAAAGTGCCGTCGGTGCTGCTGCTGCTGCTGGCGGGCATCGCCTTCGGGCAGGCCACGGCCCACTGGCAGTGGCCGGTGCATTTCCCGCCGGTGCTGCTTCAGATTCTGGGCATCGTCGGCCTGATCCTCATCGTGTTGGAGGGCGCGCTCGACCTGCGCCTGACCCGCGACAAGGGGCCCCTGATCCGGCGCTCGTTCCTGGCGGCGGCGTCCATTTTGGTGGCGGCGTCGGCGGCCATTGCCGCGCTGCTGCACTTCTACACCGGCGCCGGCTGGCAAAGCTGCCTGGCCAACGCCGTGGCCCTGTCGGTGGTGAGCAGCGCCGTGGCCATCCCCAGCGTGGCCGGCCTCACGGCCGAGAAAAAGGAGTTCATCGTGTACGAAAGCACGTTTTCCGACATCCTGGGCATCATGCTCTTCAACTTTGCCCTGCAGGAAAACTTCGCCCGGGGCGTGTCGCTGGTCACGTTCGGGGCCGATGTGCTGGCCGTGGGGGCGGTGGCGGTGGTGAGCACGGCGGTGCTGGCGTTTTTGCTGGCGCGGCTGCGCGGGCACATCAAGTTTTTCCTGCTCTTCGCGTTCCTAGTGCTCATGTACAGCCTCGCCAAGCAGCTGCACCTGTCCTCGCTGGTGCTGGTGCTGGTGTTCGGGCTGGCCGTCAACAACGCCGATTTGTTCCTGCGGGGCCCCCGGCTGCAGCGCTGGCTGCACCCCGACGAGCTGGTGTCCGAGCTGGGCCAGCTCAAGAGCCTCACCGCCGAGTCAGCATTTTTAGTGCGCACGTTTTTCTTCCTGGTGTTCGGCTTTTCCATCGACCTCGCCAACCTGCTCAACGGGCACTTGCTGGGGCAGGGCCTGCTGGCGGTGGCCGTGCTCACCTTCATCCGCTTCCTGTACCTGCGCTTGGTGGCCCGCACCGACCTGGTGCCCGAGCTGTTCATCGCGCCCAAGGGCCTGATTTCCGTGCTGTTGTTCTACAGCATTCCGGCGCCGCTGCTCATCGGCGAAGTCAGCGAAACCCTCATGTTCCTCGTCATCCTGCTCAGCGGCGTGCTGATGATGGTGGGCCTGCAACTCGTGCCCAAAGGCGTGCCGCTGGAAGGGGAGGTGTAGCGCGGACTTTGCAGTCCGCGGCGCTGCCCGGTTGTCGGCAGGACGAAGCGGGCGCCGCGGACTGCAAAGTCCGCGCTACGGACCGCGCTACGGACCGCGGCGCCGCCGCTACCCTTGGCTGTCGTGGATGAGCTGGCGGCGGTAGCGGGCAAGGATGGCCGATTTGAGGATGAAGCCCAGGTAGCGGCCGTCTTCCTCGCACACGGGCAAGGCCCAGGCCCCGTGGCGGTCGAGCAGGGCCAGGGTGTGTTCGAGGTCGTCGGCGGGGCCCACCACGGCCAGGGGCGGGGCCATCAGGTCGCGGGCCAATATAGTGGCGTAGTGCGCGTCGTCGAAGAGCGCGTCGCGCACGGCGTCGAGGCTGATGACGCCCAGCAGCCGCCCGCCGGCCGCCACCACCGGAAACAGGTTGCGCGAGGCGTGCCGGAAAATGTCCACCAGCTCGCCCAGCGTGGTGGTGGGGCGCACCGGCACGAAGTCGGTTTCGAGCAGCTTGCGCGGGTCGAGCTGGGCCAGCAGGCCCTGGTCGCGGTTGGCGTACACGTCCACGCCCTGGTACACGAGCTTTTTGGTGTACACCGAGTACGGCTCGAAGTACTTGGTGATCAAGTACGACGAGCTGCTCACCACCATCAGCGGCACGAACAGCGCGTAGCCGCCCGTGATTTCGGCGATGAGGAAGATGGCGGTGAGCGGCGCGTGGATGACGCCCGCCAGCGTGCCGGCCATGCCCAGCACCACGAAGTGAATTTCCGGGATGTGCACCAGGCCGCTCATGTTCAGCAGCCGGGCGAAGAAAAACCCCGCCAGGGCCCCCGCGAACAGCGACGAGCCGAACATGCCGCCGTTGCCGCCCGCGCCCACCGTGATGCTCGTGGCCACCACCTTCAGCAGCATGCTGAAGAGCACCAGCACCAGCAGCAGCCAGGGGTTTTGGTCCTGGTACACCGAAAAAATGCTGCCGTCGGTGAGGTGGCCCGACTGGCCGGCCAGCAGCAGCTCCACCGTGTTGTAGCCCTCGCCGTAGAGCGTCGGGAACAGGAAAATGAGGGCCCCCAGGCCGGTGCCGCCCAGCAGCACCTTGCGCCAGTCGAGGCCGGGCCAGCGGGCAAACAGGTGCTCGAACCAGTGGTAGGTCCGGATCATGTACACCGAGAAAAACGCCGTGAACAGCCCCAACAGCACGTAAAACGGCACCGCGTTCACGGGCCAGCTCGTGGTGATGAGCACGAACGGCTGGCCCGCGTACAGCGCCTTCGACACCATGGTGGCCGTGGCCGAGGAGAGCAGCAGCGGAATGAAGTACTGCGCCGGCAGCTCCAGCAGAATGGTTTCGACCGCGAACAGCACCCCCGCGATGGGCGAGTTGAAGATGGCCGCCACGCCCGCCGCCGCCCCGCACCCCGTGAGCAGCCGCCGCCGCCGCCGGTCGAGGTGCAGCACCCGGCCGGCGTTGGAGCCCAGGGCCGCGCCCGTGACGGAAATGGGGGCCTCCGTGCCCGCCGAGCCCCCGAAGCTCACCGTAAGAAAGGCCGTAATCAGCTGCGAATACATTTTGGAGCGCGGCACCACGCTGCCCTCGCGGGCCGTGTTGTAGATGATGGGCGCAATGCCGCGGCCCAGGTTGCCGTGCAGCAAGTACTTGGTGACCAGCACCGTGAGCGTGATGCCGACGATGGGGTAGAGCGAGAGCGCAAACACCCGCTGCGGCTCCGAAACCCCCTGTTGCAGCAGCCGGGCCACCGTGCGCACGCTCGTTTTGAGCAGCACCGCCGCCAGGCCCGCGCCCGCCCCCACCACCACGCTGAGGATGAGCATGTACATGCGCTCGCTGATGTGGCGGGCCCGCCACACCAGCAGCGGGCGCAGCAAGCGGTGGACGGTCAGGGTCGGCATGGCAAGCGGGAATGGTGGCGCAACGGCCGCGCAAATTTGGGGCCCCAAAAATATTTCTGAGCCGGTGCGCGCCCGTATCAACGCGCGGCGGAGCGGGGCGTTGCCTTTATTCGCCGCCCATCCGGGAATACTTTTGGGGCCCCGGCTTTTCTTTTTACCGCCCATGCTCCGTTCCATCATGTTCGTCGGCACCGCGTCCGGCGTGAGCAAGAGCGTCATCACGGCCGGTTTTTGCCGCATCTTTTTGCAGGACGGCCACCGGCCCGCCCCGTTCAAGGCCCAGAACATGAGCCTGAACAGCTACGCCACGCCCGAGGGCCTCGAAATTGGCCGGGCCCAGGCCGTGCAGGCCGAAGCGGCCGGCGTGCCGTGCCACGTCGACATGAACCCCGTGCTGCTCAAGCCCACCTCCGACCAGGCCGCGCAGGTCGTCGTCAACGGCCGGCCCGTCGGCACGCACTCGGCCCACGAGTACTTCCGCACCACCGACCGCCACGCGCTGTTCGCCGCGGCCACCGCGGCCTACGACCGGCTGGCCGCCCGCTACGCGCCCGTGGTGCTGGAGGGCGCCGGCAGCATTTCGGAGCTGAACCTGAAGGCCCGCGACATCACCAACCTGCGCATGGCCCGGCACGCCGGGGCCGCCGCCTACCTCGTGGCCGACATCGACAAGGGCGGCGTGTTCGGGAGCGTGTACGGCACGCTGGCCCTGCTGGAACCGGCGGAAAAATCCTGCATCAAGGGCATCATCGTCAACAAGTTCCGGGGCGACGCGCGGCTCTTTGCCGACGGCCGCCGGCAACTGCAAGACCTGGCCGGCGTGCCCGTGGTGGGCGTGCTGCCGTACTTCCGCGACATTTTTGTGGAGGAGGAAGACTCCGTGGCGCTGGCCCGCAAGCCGCGGGGCCCCGGGGCCCCCGGCCGGGTGCAGGTGGCCGTGGTGCTGCTGGGCCGCATGTCCAACTTCACCGACTTCGACGCCCTGGGCCACGACCCGCGCGCGCACTTGTTCTACACCCACGACGCGGCCGAACTCCGGGCGGCCGACGTCGTCATCTTGCCCGGCAGCAAAAATACGATTGACGACCTCATCGCGCTGAAAAACAACGGCCTGGCCGCCGCCATCGTGCAGGCCCACCGCGCCGGCAAAACCGTGGTCGGCATCTGCGGCGGCTACCAAATGCTGGGCCGCTCGGTGGAAGACCCCGCCGGCGTGGAGAGCCGCGTGGCCGCCACCGCCGGCCTGGGCCTGCTGCCCGTGCGCACGGTGCTGGCGGGCGAAAAAACCACCCAGCAGCGCCGGTTCGCGTTTTTGGACGGCGGCGCGGCCGACTGCCAGGGCTACGAAATCCACCTGGGCCGCACCGCCGCCGAGGGGCCCCCGCGGCCCGTGGCCACCCTGGCCGACGGCACGCCCGACGGCTACTTCGCCGGCCCGCGCTGCTGGGGCACCTACCTGCACGGCATCCTCGACAACCCGGCCGTCATCGACGCGCTGCTGGGGCCCCACACCGCCGAACCCGCCGCCGCACCGCTCGATTTTGCGGCGTTCAAGAACGAGCAGTACGACCGGTTGGCCGCCCTCATCCGCGAAAACGTAGACCTGGCGCAGATCTACGCGGCGCTGCGCAGGTGATGTACCGCCAAGCTGCGCTTGGCCTTGCCCCAGGGGCCCCAAGGCAGCATGGGCGCTTGGCGGTACAAGCTATTTACTCCCCTAAACCCTCCCCAACCATGCTGCACGGCCACGGCGACGACGGCTACCGCCAAGCTTCCGAAATCATCGCTGATTTCAGCACCAACGTGTGGTACGGCGGCGAGCCGGCGGGCCTGAAGGAGTACGTGTTCAGCCAGTGGCCCCGCGTGAACCGCTACCCCGAAGTGCTGGCCGAAAGCCTGGCCGCGCGGGCGGCGGCGCACCACGGCGTGGCCCCCGGCCAGGTGCTGGTGAGCAGCGGCACCACCGAAACCATCTACCTCGTGGCGCAGGCCTGGGCCCGGCGGCGCAGCACGGTCGTCACACCCGCCTTTGCCGAGTACGAAGACGCCGGCCGGCTGCACGACCACCAGCAGCACTTCCTGGCCTGGGACGACCTGCGCGCGGACACGCGGCTCAGCAGCGACTTGGTGTTTGTGTGCAGCCCCAACAACCCCACGGGCCGCGTGCTGGGGCCCCGGGTGCTCGAAACACTGCTGGCCAACCACCCGCGCACCGTGTTCGCGCTCGACGAGGCGTTCATGGAGTTCACCGCCCGCGCCGAATCGGCCGTGCCGCTGCTGGCGCGCTTCGACAACCTGCTGATCATGCGCTCGATGACCAAGGCCTACGCCATTCCGGGCCTGCGCCTGGGCTACGTGGTGGCGGCGGCGCCCATCGTGGCCCGGCTCACCCGCGCCCGGGCCCCCTGGACGGTGAACGCGCTGGCCGCCGCCGCCGGCCACTTCATTTTCGAACACTACGCCGCCGTGCAGCCGCCCACCGCCCGGCTGCTGGCCGACCGCGCCGCCTTCGCCGCCCAGCTGGCGGCGCTCGACGGCGTGGAAATCTTCCCCAGCCGCACGCACTACTTCCTGGGGGCCCTGCGCCGCGGCACCGCCGCCGCGCTGAAGCGCTGGCTGCTGGACCGGCACGGCCTGCTCATCCGCGACGCGGCCAACTTTCGGGGCCTCACGCCGGCGCACTTCCGGCTGTGCACCCGCCGGCCGGCCGACAACCAATTGCTCGTCAACGCTTTCGCCGAATGGACCGCTTCCTGCGCCTAGCCGCGCCGCTGCTCGCCGGCTACGCCCTCGACCTGCTGCTGGCCGACCCCGAGGGCTGGCCCCACCCGGTGCGCACTTACGGGGCCCTCATCGCCGCCGGCGAGCGCCGCCTGAACCAGGGGCCCCACCGCTTCGCCAAGGGCGCGCTGCTCGCCGGCGGGCTGGTGGGCGGCACGTTTGCCGCGTTCCGGCTGCTGGACCAGGCGTTGCAGCGCCTGCCGCTGCCCGTGGGCGTAGCGGTGAACAGCGCGTGGGTGTACTACGGCCTGGCCAACGCGGGCCTGGTGCGCGAAGGCCGGGCGGTGTTCGACGTGCTGGACGGGGAGGGCCTGGAAGCCGGCCGCCGCCAGCTGGCGCGCATTGTGGGGCGCGACACGGCCCGGCTCGACGCCCAGCAAATCCGCACCGCCGTGCTCGAAAGCCTGGCCGAAAACCTGAGCGACGGCGTGGTGGCCCCGCTGCTGGCCTACGCCCTGGCCGGCGTGCCGGGCCTGATGGCCTACAAAATGGTGAACACCCTCGACTCGATGGTGGGCTACCGCAGCCCGCGCTACGAGCAATTCGGCAAGTTCGCCGCCCGGCTCGACGACGCGGCCAACCTCGGGCCCGCCCGCCTCACGGCCGCGCTGCTGGCGGCGCTGGGCGGCAGCGGGCGCGGCGTCCGGTTCATCTTCCGGTACGGCCACCGCCACAAAAGCCCCAACGCCGGCTACCCCGAAGCGGCCCTGGCCGGCGTGCTCCACTGCCGCTTCGGGGGCCCCAACTACTACCACGGCCAGCTCGTGCCTAAGCCCTACATCGGCCACAACCCGCGCCCCATCGGGCCTCACGAAATCACCCGCGTCGCCTGGCTCAACCACGTCATGTGCGCCGCCGTGGTGGTGGGCATCGTGGGCTGGCTGTGGCGGCGGCGGGGCACAGCTTTGTAGCAGTTGGGGGCCCCAACGGGGCGTTGTTTATTTGGTTGTTTTACGTGTTGTAAACGGTCGTGGCTGTTGCAGAAGTACCTGACAAGGTAGCTGTACGTTAGAAGCTTATGCAGGGCCACAAGCAATTCACTGACAAAGTCGTCACGCA
>JBPBPC010000002.1:0-15564 GCA_050954665.1 Janthinobacterium lividum | reverse complement strand
TAAGCTCAGTTTTAGACTGATTTCGCGGATTTCGCATTTTCGGACGGTGCTACTTTGCTTACCGTCCGAATCTGCGAAATCCGCGAAATCTGTCTAAATCTGCGATTAGTCTTCGGGGTAGGGGATGTACACGAAATTCGTAAACTCCTCATCCACCACGAAGAGGCAGCAGAATTCGTCGGGGTCCTTCCAAGTTTCCTTGAAATCTTCGACTTTGTCGGGGTCCACAATGCCTTGCTGGGTCAGGATTTCGAGGTAGCTGGCGAAGACGTGCCACTGCAAATCCAGCTCGTCGCCGTTGATGAGCAAGCTGCCGAGCTGCACCGTTTGGCGCGCAAATACAAACACCGGGTACTGCGAAATCTCGCGCTTGCGGATTTGGTACGACGCTTCCTTAATCGTATCGGAGGCGGTGGCAAAATCCTTGGTAATCGTACCCAGGTATTTCCCGTTTAGCTCGGGGTCGTTGAAGTAGTCCATTTGTAAATTATGCCTCAATAAATTCGTCAGACCCCTCTACGCGTACGAGGTCGGTGCCTATTGGGTAGTGCAAATACGGAATGATTGCTGGGTCATAGTTGGCAATAGTATTGACATCATAAATGGCTGAATTATTTGAGTCATCCATGTATTCCTGGGATTCAGTTCCAGAGAAAAACTGCCAACCACTGTCAATATTATTATCTGGCTTCTCTCGATACATAAAACGGACTGGTAAGCCTTCCACTGTTATTGTATCTGGAGCTATGCAGCCACCCATAGGTTCAATAAGCTGCTTGAAACTGCCTGCTTTTATTTTGTAGTCTTTCATATAAGCGAGAGTTAAGCCTACCGCAATTCCAGCAGCACCACATTCTCCACATGGTGGGTGTGCGGAAACATATCCACCGGCTGCACGCGGGTCACTTTATATACCTCGTCGAGTAATTCCAGGTCGCGGGCCTGGGTGGCGGGGTTGCAGCTGATGTAAACGACGCGGGGCGTGCGCAGCTCCACGAGGCGCTTTACCACGTCTTCGTGCATGCCGGCGCGGGGCGGGTCGGTGATGATGACGTCGGGGTGGCCGTGGTGGCTGGTGAATGCCTCGGTGAGCATATCCTTCATATCGCCGGCGAAGAACTCGGTGTTGGTCACGTCGTTGATGGCGGAGTTTACGCGGGCATCGAGCACGGCCTGCTCCACGTACTCGACGCCAATCACGCGCTTGGCCTGGCGGGCCACGAAATTGGCGATGGTGCCGGCGCCCGTGTAGAGGTCATACACGAGGTCGGTGGGCTTGATTTCGGCGAAGTCGCGGGCCACTTTGTAGAGGTTGTAGGCGCCGGCCGAGTTGGTTTGGTAAAACGACTTGGGCGCGATGCGGAAGCGCAGGCCTTCCATGTCTTCCTCAATGTAGGGCTTGCCACGGTAGCACACCACTTCGAGGTCGTGGAAAGTTTCGTTGCCCTTGTTATTAAGCACGTAGTTGAGCGACGTGATTTCGGGAAACTTGGCGTACACCGCGTCGAGCAGGGGTAGGAGCGCTTCGTCGTCGTGGTAGCATTGCAGGATTACCATCGTTTCGCCGGTGCTCTCGGCGGTGCGGATGATGAGGTTGCGCAGCAGGCCGGTTTGCTTCACCATATCGCCGAAGGGCAGGCGGTGCTGACGCGCGTAGTCGCGCACGAAAATACGGATTTCGTTGCTCGGCTCGGGTTGCAGCCAGCAGTGCTCCACGTCCAGAATCTTATCGAAGCGGCCGGGCGTGTGGAAGCCCAGCACGCGGCGGTCGTAGTGCGCCGTGTCGTCCTTAATCTGGGTTTCGGTGAGCCAGCCGTTGCCACTGAACGTGTATTCAAGCTTGTTGCGGTAGTAGGTGCGCTCGGGCGAGGGCAGGATTTGGCGCACCTCGGGCAAGGCCACCTTGCCGATGCGCGTGAGCTGGTCTTCCACCTGCTGCTGCTTGTAGCTGAGCTGCGCGTCGTAGCTGATGTGCTGCCACTTGCAGCCGCCACAGGTGCCAAAGTGCTGGCAAAATGGCTCGGTGCGCAGCGCCGAGCGCTTGTGAAAATGGATGGGCGCGGCCTCCATAAACCGCTTGTGGGCCTTGGTGATGCGCAGGTCCACGACGTCGCCGGGGGCCACCTGGCCCACAAACACGACGAGGTTTTCGATGCGAACCAGGCATTTACCCTCGGCCACCATGTCCTGAATTTCGACATTGCGGAGGGCTTCGGGCGGGATAGAATTAGCGAGTTTGGTGGCTTTGCTGGGCATAACTTCTGTTCAATAGGGCCGCAAAGTTACGCCGCTGCCCCAACGGGTTATCCGAACCACGGCTTCGTCAGATTTTTCGGATTCGCCGGATTCTGTAAGCGGGTGGCCCTACCCCCCGTGGCGCGGCAAAGAAAAAAGCCGCTCGGTAGAGCGGCTTTTTGCGCTTAGTTGTCCTTCAAAAGGCCATCTACAAAATCCGATTCAGCCGAAAAAGCTGGCTGAATCTGTAGTTCAGACTACTTCACTACTTCCACCCAGCCCTTCGTGCTGGTGCCGTCGGCCAGCTTGAAAAGGTAGTAGTACACGCCGGCCGCGAGGCTAGGGTCAGCGCCCCAGGCGTTGTTGGTGTTGTTGTAGTTGGTGGTGACAAAAACCTCGCGGCCCCAGCGGTTGAAAACCGTCAGCTGATTGCCGGGGTAGAGCTGCACGTTGTCGATGATGAGCACATCGTTCTGCCCGTCGCCGTTGGGCGTAATGATGTTGTAGAACGCCGTTTTATTAGCAAAATCGACGCAGGCTGTATTGGAATTCGACTCGCGTGGCACAGCGCCGCCCAGCGAAAATGCCACCACCCGAAAGCACTGGTTGAAGCCCTGGCCGGCGTTGGGTAAGCTGTACTGCAACGTGCTGCTGCCAAGCGTGGCGATGAGGTTATAGCCGCCGTTGTCGTTCTGTTGATAAAGACGGTAGCCCTCCACTGCAAACCCCTGGTAAGCCGACCAGCTTAGGCTGACCGAGCCCTGGTTGCGGCCGCCGGGGCCGGGCACAGCTACCGCTTTCAGCAGCACGGTAGTGGCCGACGCGGGCGCCGCAAACACGTCGCCGCAGCCGTTGGTGAGCGCTAGGCTGTACTCGTAGGCCGTTTGGGCGGCGTTGGCGGTGGCATCGACGTAAGTGGTGGCCGTGGCCGCTACCGTGCCCACCTGCGCAAAAGCCGCGTTGCTGCCCGCCTCGCGGCGCAGCACGCGTACCGGGTTGGGCGTGGTGCTGGGGTTAGCCACGCTGAAGGTGAGCGTCACCTTGGTGTTATCGGTCGGCACCACCGATGCCAACGTCAGCTGCGGCGCCTGGGCATTGTCGGGCACTACCGTGAGGACTACCGGCGCGCCGGCGCAGCCATACTGCGAGGTTTCAATTACGCTCACTGTAGCGCTGGTAGTGGTGCCCGCCGCAAAGCTCACCGTGATGCCCGTCGTGCCCTGGCCTGCCGTAAGGGTGGCGCCCGTCACGGTCCATTGGTAGGTGGAGGAGGGGGTAGGGTTGGCCACGGCGTACGTCAGACTGCGACTGGCCGGGCACACAAAGCGCGGCCCGCTGATGGTGAGGGCGCCCGGTCGCGGGTCTACGCTGAACGTGCGGGTATAGAGCGGGCCCACGCAGCCGCCGGCGTTGGTTTCGCGGGCGGTGAGGGTGTAGGTGCCCACCGCCGTGCTGGCCGCCAGGCTCACCGTGCCGTTGGTGTTGGCGAGGGTCGTGCCGTTGAGCTGAAACACGTAGGTCGAGCCCGTCGCGCCGGGCAGGGAGTAGGCCTGTGCGCCACTGTTTACGCAGAAGCGGTCGGGCCCCTGAATGGCCAGCGTAGTCAGCGGCGAAGGCTTCACGGTGATGTAGAGCGTGTCGCTCACCCCGCGGCAGATGCCGCCGGCCGGGTTGCTGGTTTCCGTTACTACCAGCTTGGCCAGGCCCGCCTGGGTGAAGGTGATACTGGTCGTGTTTAAGGTGCTCACCAACGTGCCGCGCGCCGTGCCAAACAGCTGCCACGCATACGACGAGCCATTTGTTTGGGCGGTTTGGTAGGGGTAGGGGCCATCGGCCTGGCACACGCTGGTGGGCCCAGTAGGCCGGGCCGTTTGCAGCACCTGGTTGATAACAACGGGCAGCGCAAAGGCGGCCGACGTGCAGCCTTGGGCATTGGTAGCGGTGGCGCGCACGGCACCGGTGCCGGCCGCGCCCCAGTTCACGGTAATGGCCGCGGTGCCCTGGCCGCTGGCGATGGTGCCGCCCGTCACGGTCCACTGGTAGGCGGTGCTGTGCGGGTTTTTAATGACATACGCAATGCCCGTAACCGTGGGGCACACCGATTGCGCCCCCGCCACCGAGTCGGCTACCGGCCGCGGGTTGATGGTAATCAGCACCGAGTCTTTGGCCACGCAGCCCTGGGCCGAGGTGGCCAGCACCACGTATTTCTGCACCAGGGGCGCGCTGGTCGCGTTCACGCCCGTGAGCACGGGCTGGGCCGCGGTGGAGTTATTGAGGTTGGCCGCCGGCGTCCACTGGTAGGTGTAGCCCGCCAGCGCTGCCGCGCCCAGCGTGACGGTACTTTGCGCGCACACCGCCTGGGCCGGGCCCGCGGCGGCCGTGGCGGCCGGGTTCACGGTCACGACTACCGTATTGGTGGCTACGCAGCCATCAGGCGCGCTGGTTTCGGTGAGGGTGTAGGTCTGGGTAATGGGTACGCCGGTAGTGTTCGTCAGCGTGAGCGTTGGGTTAGCCACCGTGCTGCTGCTGAGGCCCGTGGCTGGGCTCCAGCTGTAGGTATTGCCCGCCACGGCCGCCGCGCCCAGCCTAATCGGCACGCCCGAGCAGGTGGCGCGAGCCGCCGCGCCCACGCTGGCGGCCGGCAGGGGCACGACCACCACGGTAGCCTGGCCCACGCCCGTGCAGCCACCGGTGGTAGTGGTGCTGGTAATGGTGTAGGTCGTGGTTTGGGTCGGCGTCACGGTAAAAGGCCCGGCGCCGGTTTGGGTGGTGCCGCCGCCCGTCAGCACGAAAGGCCCGGGGCCGCCCGCCACGCTCAACGTGGTGCTACCCCCCTGGCATAGGCGAAGAATGCCCGTCACCGCCAGCGCGCCCGCCGGCGCCACCGACACCGTTTGCGACGCCGAGTCGGTGAGGCAGCCGTAGCTCGACACGCCGCGCGCCACGAGGAGGCCGGTGCCGGCCGTGGTCCAGCGTACTTGCACGGGGTTAGCGGTGCGGCCGTTTACGAAGGTGCCGCCCACCACGCGCCAGCTGATGCCGGGGGCCGTGCCGCCGCTGGCCGTGTAGGTGCTGATGGTGTTCAGGCTGCACACCAGCGCATCGCCGGCCACCGCCGTGGGGCCGCTGGGCTTGGTCACGGTCACCCGAATCACGTCGGCCACGGTTTTGCCGCCGCAGCCCGTATCCTTCACCGTCAAGGCAATATCATAGGGGGTAGGGCGGGCATCGCCGCAGGCCGAGTTGTACACGAACGTGCCCGTGACGGTACCCGCGCCCGTAGCGGTGGCCGTGCCCGTGAGGGCGCCCAGGGCCACCGTGCCGGGATTATTATTGAAGGTGGCGCCAAAGCCGCCCGCCCCATCGAGCAGGGCGCTGTTCAGCGTCATCACCAGCGGGTGCCCATCGGCCTGAGTAGCCGTGATGGGGATGCTCAGTGCCTGGCCCGCCTCGATGGTATAGCTGCGCGGCGTAACGACCGCCGTAGCCAGCACCGGCGCCCTGGTCGAGGGGCACTGCGCCACAATAAGCTGTAAGTCGCGCCGGGTGGTGCCAATAAGCACCTCGCGCCCGTTGATGGTGCGGTACTCGCTCACATCCACCGCCACCACGTACTTGCCCTGGGTGGTGGCGCCGTACCGGGCAATGCCCGTCGAGGCATTGAGCAGGGCAAAATTGCCGGCGCCCGTGCCAAACGGCGTGGCCGGCGCGTAGCCATTGTAGTAGGTAATGGCGTTGGGCAGCGGCGGAAACGTACTCGGCAGGTTGCCGCCCGACGACGGAAACAAGCCGTAGGGCGAGCCAAAGGCGTACACCAACCGGTCGCCGTCGGCGTCCACCGCGTTGTTGAGCGAGATGGTCGTATCGCCCTGGCACACAATGGCTACGGCCGTATCCGAAAACACCGGCGAGCGGTTGGGCCGCAGCGCCGGGGCCAGCGTGGTGTACAGCGTCAGGGGCTGGTTGTTGCCCGAGGTGTTGAGGTTGGTCACGTCCACGTTGCGGGCGCTGCGCGTAAATACGGCGTAGTAGCCATCGATAGTCACGGGCAGGTTCACGATTGCGGTAAACTTCTGGAGCCGAAACGGTTGCGCGGGACCGCTCACCGTGCACCCCGCCGGAATAGCCGGCTGCAGCACCGACGAAATAGTATAGCTGGTAATGTTGAGCGAGCCCCCCGTCACCGACGCCCCCGAGCCCACCAGCACATTGGTGCCTTGCACCAGCTGGATTTTGGCGCCCGTGGTGGGGTTATAAATGCCAACTACCGCCGCTGTATTGGGCGCGGCCGCGCCAGGGTTGGAGTTATTGTAAATCGTGACCGTAATCTCGTAGCGCACCGGGGCCGCCGCCGGGCCGTTGGCATCGAGGTAGCGGTAGGTCATTTCCCCGCCCAGCAGGTGGGTAGCCTGGGCCGGACCGGCCGCCAGCCCCAGCAAAAACAACAGCAGCGGCCAACGACGGAGTACACGTGCAAGCATAAAATTCAAGCGTAAAAAGCAGAAAAGAGGGGGGTAGGGCGCAGCCTGTAGGGCCGGAGTTTTAAAGGAATTAAAAATTAAAAATGAAGGATTAAAAATCTGACTACCAAATTTTTAATCCTTCATTTTTAATTCTCCTCACTGGCGCACCACGCGGCGCAGCGCCGTTTGGCCCTGGGCATTGGTGAGGCGCAGCAGGTACAGGCCGGGGGGTAGGGCGCTCAGGTCGAGGGGGACGGGGGCGGCCGTGCCCAGGCGCAGCGACTGGGCCAGCAGGCGGGCGCCCAGCGGGCTCAGCACTTCCAGGTCGTAGGGGCCGCTGGCGGTGGCCTCGCTCACCTGAAGTTGCAGGCGGCCGTCGGGGGTAGGGTTGGGGCCCACGGTGAGGGCCGCCAGGGCCAGGGCTTCACGAGCGGCCAGCGGCTGGGTCACGTTCACGGGGTAGTCTTCTACCTCCGCTTCGCCCTGGTAGGTGGCGCAGGCATTGGCCGCGTTGCCGTTGCTATTTACCACGATGCGCATGCGGGTGCCGCCGGCGGCAGCGGGCACCGCCACGGCCACCGAGTTGGTAGCCCCGGCCGCCAACGTATTGAGCACCAGCTCGCCGTTTGCGCCGGTGGTGTTCGCAAATACCCCGTCGTGGTTGTAGTCAATCCAGATGAGGGTGCGGTGGAGGTACGTCTGGTTGGTGGTCACCGCGATGGTTTGGGTGGCGCCCGCCACCAGACTCACGCTTTGGTTGGGGTAAAACGTATAGCCGCCCGTGGCGTTCGCTGAGGCGTTGCTGAACGCGGCCGTGCCGGTAGCTGCGGTCACGGCCACATTGGTAATCCAGAGCGAGCTGGTGGCTGCCGCGTAGCCCCCGCTCGACGCGCAGTACGTGAGGCAGGGCGTCTGTATCAGCAGCGGGGCGCTGGTAGTGGCCGTGGTGCTGCCGTTGGCGTTGCTGGCGCGTAGCGTCACGGTGTAGTAGCCAGCCGTGGCAAAGGCCAGCTGCGGGTTTTGGGAAGCAGCCGTGGTGCCGTTCACAAACGACACGCCCGTGCTCGGGCTCACCGACCAGGCCCAGGCCGTGGGCGAGTCGGTGCTTTGGTCCGTGAAGGTGAACGTGTTGGCCGGCGTGGTGCACACGCCCGCCACGTAGGTCGAGGTGAAGGCGGCCGTGGGCGGGCTGGTATTCGGCACGGCCGTTACGGTGTAGTCTTCTACCTGGCCGGCATTGGGCGCCGTGCAGGGCTGGGGGTTGTTGCCCACGGCATCGGCCACCAGTCGCAGGCGCAGCGGCTGGTTGAGCACGGCCGTGGCGGGCACCGTCAGCGTCAGGCTAGGGCTGGTGGTGTTCAGGGCCTCGGCTACCTTCTCGCTGGCACTAAATATGCCGTCGTTGTTGAGGTCGAGCCAGGCGCGCACGTCGTGGGCCAGGGTGCCGCCGGTGGTGAGCAGCAGCGGGTAGTTCTTGCGCACCATCAGGGTGGTGCGCTGCGGGCAGGTAAAATCCTGGTAGCCCGCGCTGCCATCGGCCGAGGTATTATCAATCGTATTGAGCCGCACCCGCACGATGCCGTAGTTGCAGCAGGTAGCAGTGGCACCCAGCCCGGCGCAACTGGCCGCCATGGGCAAGCTGCCGTTGTAGGTGATGGCGGTGGCCGCGCTGGTGCTGCTGCCCTGGGCGTTGGTGGCCGTCAGGGTCACGGCGTAGGTGCCCACGGCGGCGTAGGTGTGCGCCGGGTTTTGCAGGGTGCTGGTGGTGCCGTCGCCAAAGCTCCAGAGCCAACTGGTGGGCGCGCCGGTGCTCCGGTCCGTGAACTGCACCGCCCCCTCGCACACGGTGGTAGCGCTGGCCCCAAAGGCCGCCGTGGGCTGGCTCGTGTTGGCCACCAGCGTCACGGTGTAGTCCTCATCCTGCGAGTATTGGGGCGTCGAGCAGGGGGTAGGCACGGCCACGTCGGCAAAGTCGGCGGCCACGCGCAGGCGCAGGGCCCGTCCCGTCACGGCCGAGGCCGGCGGCGTGATGGTGCCCGTGTGCAGCTTTTTATTGTCGGAGGTGAAGGCCAGCTCATCGGCCGCCAGCACGCCGTCGTTGTTGTAGTCAATCCACACCCGCACGTTCTCGTTAGCCAGCGTGCCGTTTCGGATGCTGATGGCCGTGGGCGTGCTCACCGTCAGGCTAGTGCTGGTGGCCCCGGTAGTGGCACAGCTAAAGTCCTGGTAGCCTTCAGTATAGTTGCCGCTCGTGTTGTTGAGGCTGCCCAGCGTCACGTTATAAATGCCCATGCCATAAGACGAGGCCAGCGGGCTAGTGGCCTTGGCGGGCGTGCACGAAGCCGCAATCGGGCACTGCGCCTGGGCCAGGGCCGGCAGCAGCAGCACACAGCCAGCCAGTTGGCTCACCCACGAACGTATAAGTAGAAACATGCAAGAAGGAAAGAAGAGGTGGGTGAGAAAGCAGAACTTGGTATAATGCAGCGCAGTCTTGGGAAAGGCCCTAAAGATAGAGACAAAGCAACCGCTTTAATCGCCGATTTATAGAGGATAATCGACCAACGGGAAGCTCGACCAGAAATTCGCCGGCCGGGCACCGCCGGGCCCGCCGCCCGGCCGTAGGTTTGCGGCTCGGTAGGGGGGTAGGGCACCCCGCGGCCGCTCATCTTTTCTACATCGATTGCCATGTCACACAGCGTAGTTCTCATCACCGGCGGCACCTCGGGCATTGGCCGCGCCTGCGCCCTGGAGTTTGGCCGGGCCGGCGCCCGCGTCGTCATCACGGGCCGCGACGCGGCCAAGCTGGCCGCCACGGCCGCCGAGCTGGCCGCCGCCGGCATCGAGCACCGCACCGTGCAGGGCGACGTAGGCGTGCTGGCCGATGCCAACCGCGCTGTGGCCGACACCATTGCCGCCTTCGGCCGCCTCGACGTGCTCCTCAACAACGCCGGCCTCAGCATGCGCGCCAAGTTTGCCGATGTAGACGTGCAGGTGCTTGAGCAGCTCATGCAAACCAACTTCTTCGGCACCGTGTACGTCACCAAGGCGGCCCTACCCCACCTGCTGGCCAGCAAAGGCACCATTGTGGGCATCAGCAGCATCGCGGGCTACCGCGGGCTGCCGGGCCGCACCGGCTACTCGGCCTCCAAGGCTGCCATGAACGGCTTTCTCGAAGCCCTGCGCACCGAGCTGCTGCCCCAGGGCGTGAACGTGCTCACGGCCGCGCCCGGCTTCACGGCGTCCAACATCCGCCACACCGCCCTACTCGCCAACGGCCAAACGCAGAACGAAACCCCCCGTGACGAGGGCAAAATGATGACCAGCGAGGAAGTGGCCCAGCACCTGCGCCGCGCCGTAGCGCAGCGCCAGCGCACGATGGTGCTCACCGGCGAAGGAAAATTAGTGGTTTTCTTAAATAAGTGGCTACCGGGGCTGATGGACAAGATGGTACTCAATAAATTTCGCAAGGAAGAAGGTGAATTGTAGGGGGTAGGGCGGCGTAACCTCACGTGCCGTTCATGCAGTCAAGGGGTGCTTTACCGGTTCAGCAAGGCCAAAATGGGCAAGCTGAACCGGTTTTTGCGTTCTTTTTTTAGTTAGATGAAGCGACTTTTAGCGCCCGCCGTGCTCGGCGTAGCCCTCACCCTGCCAGGGGTAGCCACGGCCCAGGCCCCCATCACTACCCCCGGCCAGCAGCCCCCCCAAACCCAGGCCGAGCAGGCCACCGACCAGCCCCGGCCCGCGCCCCCCGTGCCCAATTTTTTCCTGAAGGATGGCAAGCTGCCGCTCAACGCTGACGCCAGCCACTACGTCAAGTTCACGCTGCTCAACCAGGTGTGGATGCGCTACAACGAAAGCAACCCCGGCACCACCGTGGGCGGCTACAACGTGCCCAATACCTACGATATCGGCATTCGACGCTTCCGCATCCAGTTCTACGGCCAGCTCACCGACCGCGTGTTTATCTACTCGCAAATCGGAATCAACAACCTGAGCTACGACGCCGACCGCAAGAGCGGCGGCACGCCCGGCGCCAACCAAAGCGGCACGGGCGGCTTCTTTCTGCACGACGCCGTGGCCGAATACGCCATCGTCAAAAACAAGCTCTCCTTCGGTGCCGGCCTCGGCGCCTGGAACGGGCTGGCCCGCTACGCTTCTTCCTCGGCCGGCACCATCATGGGCCTCGACCTGCCTACCCTCGAAGAAACGACCAACGACGTCACCGACCAGTTTGGCCGCAAGCTCAGCATCTACCTCAAGGGCAAGCTCGGCAAGCTCGACTACCGCGTGGCCCTTTCTGACCCGCTGCTGTACCAGAAAGCGGCCGGCTTCGTCGCCACGCCCGGCCCCAACGCCTCCTTCGCCCTCACGCCACCCAAGCCCCAGTACCAAGGCTACTTCTCGTATCAGCTTAAGGACCAGGAGAGCAACCTCACGCCCTACACCGCTGGCACGTACCTGGGCAAAAAGGCCGTGTTCAACATCGGCGCGGGCTTCATTGTGCAGCCCGACGCCATGTGGTACACCCAGGGCAGCCCCACCAACGTGCAGAGCAAAACCATGCAGCAGTACGCGGTCGACGTGTTCTACGACGCCCCGCTGGCCACCGCGCCCGACGCGGCCAGCGTGAGCTTCTACGCCGCCGCCTTGCACTACGACTACGGCCCTGGCTACATCCGCAACGGCGCGCCCATGAACCCCGCCACCGGCACTTCCAACCCCAGCACCAACACCATCGGCGGCTTCGGCAACTCGTACCCCGAGTACGGCACCGGCAACTCGGTGTATTCGCAGCTCGGCTATAAGTTTAAGGATAACCTGGTGGGCACTAGCACGTTCATGCCCTACGTGGCGTACCAGCACTCGCGCTATGCGCGCCTCGCCGACGACGTGAACTTCTACGATATCGGCCTCAACTGGCTCGTCACGGGCCACACCTCCAAGTTCACCTTGGCTTACCAAAACCGCCCCTACTACATCACCCGCGCCAGCGATGGCCTCAACGTGGTAGACTCGCGCCGCGGGGCCGTCATCTTGCAGTACCAAGTGTATTTCAACTAACGAGCAGCCCGTAAGAAAATTTGCTAAAAAACGGAGGGGTAGGCCCGCGCAACACTGCGGGCCTACCCCTCCGTTTTTTTTAAGCGTTACTCTATCACCAGCGCGTCGGTGGCGCGCAGGTAGGCCACGCGCTCTTGCCAGCGCACGCGCAGCCAAATGTCGGTGTGGCCCAGCACGGGCAGGCGGTCGCCGGGCGCGGCGGTGCTCAGCCAGGCGGCGCCCGCGCCGGGGCCCGCCATCAGGGCCGCGCCGGCGTGCGCCACCACGCCCACGGGCTCGGGCCGCAGCAGCACGAGGTAGGCCCCGGTGCCCACCAGGTAGCCCGCGTAGGCCAGCCAGGTGCCCCGGCGGCTACGCCCGCGCCGCAGCAGCAGTAGCCCGCCCATCAGCACGGCCCCGCTCAGCAGCCCTTGCAGGCCGGGGTAATAGTAGCGCTGGGCCTGCACCCGCAGCTCTTGCTGCCAGGTGCTGGGGTAGCCCACTAGCCGCTGCCGCTGGGCCACGGCCACCAGCTGCCGCCAGGTGCTCAGGCGCGGCTGCCGGGCCTGAGCCAGGTTGAGGTACAGCAGCTCGGCGGCGTAGTGGCCCAGCTGGTGCTGGGTGTAGGCCATGCGCAGTAGCAGGCGCGGCGAAATCTGCTGCTGCCGCCAAACCTGGGCCCGGTAGCCGGGGGCCGCCGCCGCGTAGCTGCCCTGGGCAAACAGCGAGTCGGCCTGTTGCAGCGCAGCCGGAGCCTCGATAGCGGGGCTACCCGAAAAATTTAAAGGGCCACAGGCAGTGGCCAACAGCCAGAAAGGCAGCTGAATAAATAAGCTCAGCCGGCCCAGCCAAGGCGAAGCCGGCGTTTCTTTTTGTGCCAGAGTTGTCAGATTCAAAATAACGCCGTACTTTTGCACCCACAAAAACGGTAACACACCGCGATTGTCGCACAAAGTTATTGGTTCTGTAGCTCAGCTGGTAGAGCAGTACACTTTTAATGTACGGGTCCTGGGTTCGAATCCCAGCGGAGCCACCAAATCCCCCTGAGCGTGTTGCCAAGGGGGATTTTTTATCAAGTAGCGCAACACGTCAGACGTAACCGGTTCTGTAGCTCAGCTGGTAGAGCAGTACACTTTTAATGTACGGGTCCTGGGTTCGAATCCCAGCGGAGCCACCAAAAGAACCCCGACCGGGTAGGTCGGGGTTCTTTTTTTGCCCGCCGCGCGCCGGTTGGCAGGCCTGCAGTAGGTTGGTAAGTGCTCTCAGTGCTTTTCAGAAGCAAGCGGGCCGCCCGGCTTTATCCCAAATTCTTGGCTCGGCATGGGGGGTAGGGGCGGCCACTCAGCGGCCAGCGCAGCTTCCTGCGGGCTCGCCTGGCCCAAAAAAAGCCTCGGCCCAAGGGCGGAGGCTTTTTTTAGTGGAGAATATCGGAGTCGAACCGATGACCTATTGCTTGCGGAGCAATCGCTCTAGCCAGCTGAGCTAATCCCCCGATGGCCACAAACATAACAGCTGGAGCGAAACAAGCCGCGGCCGGTGCCTGGCGCGGTAGGTGCCGGCGGGCAACGCTAGCCTTTGCGCGCTGGTAGGGGGTAGGGGTAAGTAGCTAATAATGCAAAATCAAAAACGGAAAAGTTTAATAAATGCTTCGTTTTTAGAAAGCACTTTCTATATTTGAACTGATACAAGGGCGTCTAGATAACTTATTGGTACACTACTTATTTTGAATTGAACGATGCCCATTTTGGCTGCCTTATCGCCCGCTAATGAAACCGAGCGCCTCTATGCGTTGCGCCAGGCTGATATACTACATTCCCTGCAAGAGGATATTTTTGATGAACTGGTAGCCTTGAGTGCGCGCCTGTTTGGGTTGCCAATTTCGTACGTGGCCCTGCTCGATACCGACCGCCTGCACTACCTGGCCACGCATGGGTTTCGGCTGCCGGCGGCTGTGCCGCGCCAAGATGTGCTGTGCGCGCATGTGGTGCGGCACAACCAGGTGGTGCTCTACCACGACTTGGCCACCGCGGCGCACTCGCCACTCGAAGCACCGGCCATTGCCAATGCGCTGGCCCAGCACGCGCGCTTCTACGTCGGCGCCCCGCTGCGCACGGCAGCCGAGCACGCCATCGGCACCCTGTGCCTGGTCGACCAGCAGCCGCGCACTTTTAGTGCGCAAGAGCAAAGCGTGCTTGAGCAGATGGCCAGTATTATTGGCCTGCTGATAGTGCTGCGACAGCAATGCCTGCATACGCCCGCCCTGGGCCCGCTCTACTGGCAGCGGATGCGTAGCCAGGTGTGCGACGAAGTGCATGCCCTCGATACACTGTTGCGCTACCTGCTGCAGCGCTACGGCGCGCTCGTACCCGTGCCCGACGACGTGCTGCACCTGTTGGAGCGCCGGCTCCAAGGCGTGCAACTGCTGGTAGAGGAAGGCACCGCCTAGCCTACCGGTGCAGCCTGCCTGGCAATAAGGTAAATCGAATAAAAAAGCGCCCTCATCCGACCAGATGAGGGCGCTTTTTTATGGTGCTAAATGCCTCGCAAGATAGGGGTAGGGATTACTCTACGACCAGCTTTTTGGTGAGCAAGCCTTGGTCGGCCAACAGCTGCAGGGTGTAAAGGCCCGCCGCCAGCCCCGACAAGTCGAGGGCACGGGTGGCAGCATTGCCCGCCCGAGCCGCCTCGCGGCGCACCACGCGGCCGGTGGCATCTACCACGGCCAGGGGCGCGGCCAGCAGGGCCGGCGCGGCGCCGCTGAGCACGTAGCGGCCGTCGGCGCTCGGGTTGGGCGCCACGCTCAGGGTGGCGCTCAGGGCGGCATCGCGCGTAGCGGTAGCTGTGCCCGTAAAGCTGACGTCATCGACCAGAAACACCGTGCCGGCCGTGGTCCCCGTCAAACTAATGACCCCCGAGCTCAGTATCAAGTGCACCGAGTCGGGCATAGCCGACGAGGTATAGGTGAGCGGCACCTGCGCCAGCACGTAGGTCGAGGTCACCGTCGAAAATACTTGCTTGGCCGTGGCCAGGGTTTGCACCGTGCCATTGACGGTGCGTGTGAGGGCCACCTGGGCAAAAGCACCTTCGCTGGCCGTGGCAGGCTGCGTGCCCGACAGCTTATAGTAAAACTGGAGCATCGTGGGCCGGCCCGTGAAGGGAATGCCGCCGGGCGCGCTGGTGGTGGGGCCCACCTTAGACCCCACCACCAGCGCGCCCGGCGCCACGGCCAGCGGGGTGGTTTTCGATTCGAGGCGGGCGGCGTAAGTGCCGCTATGGGCGTCCGTTACCTTGGTAAAAGTGCCCGTGGCGAAGCTGATGGGGCTTATCGCGGCCACCAGCTCATCGGTAGTCAGCCAGCCGGTGGGCGAGTCTACCGCGTTGCGGGCCGCCCACGTTTCGAAGCCGCCGTTTGGGATGGTTTGCCCGTGGGCCGTGGCCAGGCCAGCGCCCAGCAGACCCAGGGCGAAGCTCATGCGGAAAAGTGTTTTCATATGAAAAAAGAAAAGAAAGGAGAGGCTGCAAAAGTAGAGCGAGTATAGCGCAAACCCACCGGCCAGCCGCCACAATAGTAATAAATAATAGGTTCGTTACGAATGCGATAAGCAACTGAGGCAGGGCGGGATGACCAACAAATGCGCTGGAGCTTGGCCGGCGCGGCGGCCCTACCCCTCTTGCCTAGTTTAGCCGCCGGCGGGGGGTAGGGCCGCCGCGCCGGCCGGCTGTTACCGATGCAGCCCGCTTGGGAGGCGGCTGTTTGCCCCCCCCCCCCCCCGCCACAGCCGGCAGAACCACCACCACCACCGCCCCCCCAAGCCCCACCCCACCG
>JBPBPC010000029.1:0-15906 GCA_050954665.1 Janthinobacterium lividum | reverse complement strand
TCGACCCACGGGCTACGCTGCGCGCCCAACCGGCTACTCAATCAGCCCAAGCCTACTCAGGCTAATCAGGTTTGGGTCAGCGATATCACCTATTTGCCGCTGGCCAACGGCGACTGGGCCTACCTGTGCGCCTTTCAGGACATGGCTAGCAAGCAGGTGGTGGGCTGGCAGGTGATGGCCACCATGCCCGAAGAGCTGGTGACCAGTGCTTTACAACGGGCCTTCTGGTCTCAACCGCCCGCACCTGGCTGGCTCGTCCACTCGGACCGGGGCGGGCAGTACTGCGGCAACGCCTACCGCAACCTACTGCACGACCACGAGGCCCTGCGTTCGCAGAGCCGCCGCGGCGACTGCTATGACAACGCGCAGGCCGAAAGTCTGTGGTCGCGCCTCAAAACCGAAGTGCTCGAAGTCCGCGAGCGGCCCGTTTTTGCTGACTTAGCCGACGCCCAAGCCAGCGTCGCCGACTATTTTGATTACTATAATCACGAACGCCTGCACTCCAGCATTGCCTACCAAACGCCTTATTACACTCACCAACAGTTTCTTCAACTTAGTGCCTTAAACTGTCCAACGTAACTGGACTGAGGTGGTCTAGATTAGGCGCACAGAAGCAGGACGTATATTTCCTGAGTCATGAGCGTAGAAAAAAGCAAGAAGACGCCGGATAAACGGCGTAAATACGATGACGCTTTTAAGGCCGAGGCCCTGCGCCTGGCGGCGGAGAGCCGCAGCACGCAGGCGGCTGCCCAGCAATTGGGCATCAGACCCAAGCTGCTTTACCGCTGGCAGCAGGCGCAACTCGTGGCGGAAGTGGGCAGCGTGGAAGTGGCCCGCGACCCCGAAGTGCGCCAGCTACGCGCCCAACTCAAACGGGCGGAGCAGGCGCTCGATATTTTAAAAAAAGCCTGGGTCATCTTCGGCCAGCCGACCCGGTGAGCACTTACCAGTACATCACCCAGCGGCGGAGCCACGTGCCCGTACGCCAATTCTGTCAGGTGCTACGCGTGCCGGCTAGTGCGTACTACGCCTGGCAACGGCGGCAAGCACCTGCTCCTGAGCCAGCTTGGCAAGTGGCTGTGCGCGCAACGTTTAAGTGGCACGCTGCCCGCTACGGTACCCGCCGCTTGCGCGTCGAGCTGCACGCGCAAGGCTATCGGGTGGGCCGCTGGCGCATTCGCCGGGCGTTGGCCGCTGCCGGCCTGCGCGCCCAGCCGCCCCGCTCGTTTGTGCCGCGCACCACCGACGCCGGCCCCAGCGCGCCGAACCAGGTCTGGGTAGGCGACATCACCTATCTGCCCAAGCAGGGCGGCGGCTGGCTCTACCTGGCCACCGGGCGCGACCGCTACGCGCGCAAAGTCGTGGGCTTGGTGCCGCCGCGGCGGCACTTGGGACGTGCGCGAGTCCATGCCCGAAGACCTGGTTAGTGAGGCCCTGCGCCGGGCGTTGCTCGTGCGTCAGCCCGCGGCTGGATTGGTGGTCCATTCCGACCAAGGCAGCCAGTACGCGGCGACCAACTTTAAGGCCTTAGGGACGCACCACGAGGCCGTGCAAAGCAGGAGCCGCCGGGGCAATTGCTACGACAATGCCCCCGCCGAATCGTTTTGGAGTCGATTTAAAACCGAGTTATTGTACGGCGGCAGCTTCCGCCACTTAGCAGCGGCGCGCCTGGAAATCAGCTATTACCTCGCCTATTACGACGCCGAGCGCCGCCATTCGGCCCTCGGCTACCTTGCCCCTAATCGCTTCGAAACCCCTTTCCAAACCGCGTCCCAATTGTGTGCGGCCTAGCTAGACCACCTCAGGCCGTCCAAATCGCCAAGCGGCGCCGCAAGGGGGCTGTGCACGCTGGGCCTCGTCCGCTACAGGCCCAGTTGCGCCACGTGGTGGTGGGCGAACCCGCAGGCGGTGGTCATGCCCTTGCCGCCGATGCCGGTGACGAGGTGAATGCGCGGGTCGGGTGAGTGTTGGAAAATTTCCGCCGACTTGCTCTGGGTGTAGTACCCGTTCCACGCGCGTTGGATGCGCCAATCGGGCAGGTCGAGGATGCGCCGGGCCTCGGCCAGCACGAGCCGGTTGAGGCGGTCGGAGTTGTTGAAATCCAAGCGGTCGGCCGCGGCCAAATCGGTGTATTCGTGGGTGTCGCCGATGATGATGGAACCGTCCAGGGCCTGCTTGAACAGCAGGTGAATGCCCCACTGGCGCAGTTCGGGGGCCACGTCTTCGGGCCGGAGTTGGGCAAACGAGGGGCAGTTGTGAAAGGCGTGGTAGCGCCGAATGGACAGCCCCGAGAGCACCGAGCCCGGCAGCTGCACCTGGGGCAGCGGGCAGGTGGCCAGCATTTGCAGCTTGACCAGTTGCAGGTCACTCTGGGCAAACACGTCGGGAAACAGAAACTGGCAGTCGCGGCCGCTGCACACCAGCACCTGGGCCCCCAAGTAGCGGCCGCCGCGGGCGTCGATGACTTCGCAGCCGGTGGCGTTGGCCGTTACTTCCCGCACCGGCGTGGCGGGGCGGTAGTCCAGGCGCCGGTGGGCCACCAGGTAGGCCAGCAACCGGTGAATCAGTTGGTCGGGCTCGGCCGTGACTTCCTGCGCAAACCGCAGGCCCCCGGCGCAGTAGTCGGCCCGCACGGCCGGCAGCAGCTGCCGGCACTGGGCCCCGGTAAGCACCTGCGACGCGTAGCCCAGCTCCCGGTAGCGGGCGTGTTTTTCCTCCAACACCTGCATTTCCAGCGCCGACGAGGCCAGGTACAGCGACCCGTTCGGCCGTATCGAGATGTCGTGCTCGGCCTGGATGGCTTTGTACGTGTCCAGGCTTACGCGGGCGTAGCCGAACCATTCGCCTTCTGCCATGCCGGAAGGGATGATTTGCCCGAAGTTGCGCACGGTGGCTTCCCGCGGCTGGGCATCTTTTTCCAAGAGCAACACCTTAAGGCCGCGCTGCAAGGCAAAGTAGGCGTGAAACGCGCCCAGTGCCCCCGCGCCAACCACAATCAAATCGTACGTGTTTTCCATGGCGCGCCGGCAGGTTAGGTACCGGCGCAAACGTAGTAATTGTTGACCAATAAGAAACCGCGCGGGCCGTTACGAATAGGTTATTTCTGCCGCGGGCGGGCTCAGTCGGTGTGGCGCAGCAGGTACACTTTCAGCAGCCGGGCAAGGTGCTCGGTGTCGTTGCGCACGGAGTGGGCCAGCAGGCCGTCGAAGTAGAGCGTGTCGCCGGGGCCCACCGCCACCTCGTCGTCCTTGAAGCCGTAGCGCACAGTGCCCTCCAGCCCGTACACCAGCTCGAGGGCGTTGGTGGAGAGGGGCTTGCGGTAAGTGTTGGCGCAGATGTGGACTTCGTTGACGCGCAGGCTGTAGTTGAGCAAGTCCTGCGAGAGCAGGTACTTGTAAAGCAAGCCTTTGGAATCGTCGCGCTTTTCAGGGCGGCCTTCGTCGGCACGTACCAGCAGGTAGGGGGCGGCGGTTTCGCCGTTGATGTTCTTGACCAGCACGGCCACGTCCACTTCCAGCGAGGTGGCGATGGCAATCAGCACCGAGAGCGAGGGCACGGTGCGGAAGTTCTCAATCTTCGAGAGCAGGCCCGCTGACAGGCCGCTGCGCTTGGCCAGTTCGCGCAGGCTCAGCTTTTTTGCTTTGCGCAACTCGAAGATGCGGACGCCAATCAAACTCAGCTTGTCGTGCTTCATGCGGAATACCTAGGAATGACAAACGTAACGCAAACGTGATAATGCCGCGATAAACGGCGGGCCTAGGGCCCTATATTTGTTGCATATTTATCAACATTATTTCTTCCGCGATGGCTCCTTTGCAGCTCGTAGTATTCGACATGGCCGGCACCACCGTCCGCGACCAGCACGAAGTGGAGGCCTGCTTCGCGCAGGCCGCGGCCGCCACGGGCCTGCGCGCCACCGCCGCCCGCATTCTGGCCGCGCAGGGCCAGGCCAAGCGCTTCGTGTTCGAAGCGTTGTGGCGCGAGCAGCTGGGGCCCGCCGTGCGTCCGGCGGCGCTGGGGGCCCGCGTCGACGAATCCTACCAGGTATTTCGCGGCATCCTGGACGCCCATTACCGCACCCAGGCCGTGGTGCCCACCGAGGGCTGCCTGGCGCTGCTGGCCTTTCTCCGCGGTCAGGGCATCCGGGTGGCCCTCACCACGGGCTTCTACCGCGAGGTGACGGACCTGATTTTGCACCGCCTGGGCTGGGACGTGGGGCTGGACGCCCAGCGCCGGGGCAACGCGCATTCGTTCATCGATTTGTCCGTGGCCAGCGACGAGGTGGCCGAGGGCCGCCCCGCGCCGCTCATGATTCAGAAGGCCATGCAGGTGCTGGGCATTGCCGATCCGCGGCACGTGTACAACGTGGGCGATACGCCGTCGGACCTCGAGTCGGGCCGGCGCGCCGGGTGTGCCCGCAGCCTGGGCGTCGTCAACGGCACCCACACCCGCGCGCAGCTGGCCGCCTGCCCCAACGATGGCCTGTTCGCCTCGCTCGCCGCGCTGCACCAGCACCTGCAAGCCGAATTGGTGCCGGCTTAGTCGGTGCCGCCGGGGGCGGGCGGGCCGGGTGGCATCAGCCAGCCGTTGGCGGTGTTGTGCGCGCCTTCGAGCACAACTTTGTAGAAAGCGGCCGGGTAGGCCGGGCGGCTGACGGCCAGGCGCTGCCGGCCCGCCGGCACGGTGCCGAGCAGCACGTACGCGTCCACGCCGCCCGTTTTGAAGTGGTTGGTGGCCGTGGCCCAGACCTGCACGGGCTCCGATGGGGGCCCCAGCGCCGTCCAGCTGATGCGCAGGCTGTCGGGGGCCGCCCGCACCCGGGGCGCGGCCACCGACACGGGGCCCAGCAGCGGCACGCCGTCGAGCTCGCGCCGGGCGGCCGCGGGCAGCAGCACCTGCATGAATTGGGCAATGGTGGGCAGAATGTCGACAATGGCCACCGGCTGCTGGCGAGCGTAGGCGTTCACGTCGGGCGCGCTCAGCACCAGCCAGGTGGTGCGCTCCCGCACCGATTGCCCGCCGTGGCCGCGGCCGGTGGCGGCGTCCCGGCCGTGGTCGGTGGTGAGCACCAGCAGCCAGTCTTCGCGGAAGTGCGCGCGGCGGTAGGCCAGGGCGCTTTGGAGCCGGCCGATTTGCGCGTCGAGGTAGCCCACGGCGGCGCGCAAATCGTCGCTGTCGCCGTGGCGGTGGCCCACGTCGTCGGTGTGCTCCAGGTACACCCACGAGAGGTCGGGGCCCTGGGCGCGCAGGCACTGGGCGGCTTCGGCCACGACTTTATCGTCAATGGCGTGGGTGTACTGGCTGGCTTTGTCGTGCGGGAAGGCCACCGTGTCCCGCTCGTAGCCGTCGTATTTGTAGTCGAAGCGCAGGTTGCCGGCCGCGGGCAAACCCTCGCCCACGAGCTTGGTGCGGTTGTCGGTCCAGGTCGAGAAAATGGCGATTTTGCGGGCCGGCTGCGCCTCCTTCAGCAAGCGAAATATGCTGGGGTAGTGGTAGTTGGGAGCCTTGATGGCGTTGTCCCACACGTTGTGCTTATAACCCCAGGTGCCGGTGAGCAGGTCGTTGTAGCCGGGGGCCGAGATGGTGGGCGTCTGGGTGTAAGTGCCCACCTCGCCGCCCACGTGGGCCCGCAGGTAGGTGCCGCCCGCAATGAGCTGCCGGATGTGGGGCGCCGGGGCCGCTTCCAGCACGTCGGCCGGAATGCCGTCGGCGATGACGAACACCACCTTGCGAACGGGCGCTTGCGCCGGGCCCCAACGGGGCCCCAGCAGGCCGAGCAGCAACAGGCAAAAGTTTTTCATGCAGGGCGGGGCGGAGCGAAAGGGGTGGACTGGGCGGGGCCCCTCTGGGGCCTTTAAGTGGGTGGGTTATTCACCGGCGGCGTTGCCGTCCTGGCGCCAGCTGGGGGCCGCGTGGCCCGCTGGCGGGGCGAGTGGGGCGGGCGGACCCGGGGCCCCGGGGCGAAAGCCCAGCTTTTTGCCCGGCCCTGTTTTGCCCAGCACGGCCTCCACGGGCTTGCCGGTGGCGGGCGTGGGGGCGTAGGGCTGGCCCAGCAGCTGGGCCAGGGTGGCGGCCACCTGGTTCTGGTAGAGCTGGCCGGCACGGGCCTCGCCCAGGGCGGGCGTGTCGGGGCCCAGGGCGGCCAGCCAGATTTGGTCGGCGCCGGCTACCTCCTTGCCGTGGGTTTCCCACTGGGTGCCGGCCCCGCCGCGGCCGTGGTCGGTGGTGATGAGCAGGGTGGTTTTGCCCCGGTACTGCGGGTCGCTTTGCAAATGCTCCCAGAGCTGGCGGATGAGGCCGTCGGTGTACTGGGCGGCGTGCAGGTACGCGCCGTACTCGCCGCCGTGGGCCCAATCGTCGGTGTCGCCGAAGCTCACGAAGAGCACGCGGGGCTTGTTCTTTTTCAGGTATTCCAGGGCGTAGCCGTAAGTGAAGGCGTCGAGCCGCTCCTCGCCGAACGGGCTGGGCGCGGCCACCTCCAGCTGGTTGAGCAGCTGCTCGCCGGGCGTGAGGCCGGGGCCGGTGGCCAGGCGCTGGCCGGCGTTGACGGGCAGGCCGCTGCGCTTTTCGTTCAGGATGTACGGAAACGCTTCCCACGAGCCGAATGCCGCCACCCTGCCCCGGAAGGCGGGCTGCTGGTTAAGCACTTCCAGCACGCTCGCGTTGGGGTTGTCGAGCGGGTCGTTGCTGTGGATGCGGGCGTCGTCGGGGGCCCCGGTCAGGAGTTCGTTGTAGCCGGGGTACGAAAAGCGCATGGTGTTGGTCACGTTCACCAGGCTGCCGGCGGGGCGGTTGCCGTAGAGCTGGCCCTGCCGGGCCACGGTGCCCCACAAAAAGGGCATCAGGGCCGCGCGGCGCTGCGCGGGCGTGGCCTGGCCAAAACCCTTTTGCAGGGCCCCGCGGTCGGTGAAGTAGTGCTTGGTTTGGCGGAACAGCGCCGTGTCGGCCCCGCCGAACACTTCCTGCCAGCGCATGCCGTCGAGGGTGATGAGCACCACGTTTTCGGTGCGGCGCGGGGCCTGCGCGCGGGCCCCCAGGGCGAGGCCGGCGGCCAGGGCAGTGAGGAAAAAAGGACGGGTGGGGAACATAGCAAGTAAGGGCAATGGGTAAGGGTAAACCTGCCGTAGCGCGCAGTAGCGGGGCCTTCGCAGTCCGCGTCGCTGCTCGCTCGCCGCCCGGTAATCGGCAGGACGCAACGAGCGACGCGGCCCACAAAGGCCCCGCTACTGCGCGCTGCTGGCAAGTTATTTCAGCACGTACATCACGCCGTTGATGTCGTCGTTGCCGCCGTACTGGCTGGCCAGGGCGGCCTGGTAGTTGGCGGTGTTGGCGGTGCGCTCCGAGGCGGGGTACTGGAAGCGCTGGGCGATGCGGCCGCCGTTGCCCGTGCCGGGGCCCGTGGTGAAGGTGGGCACGCCCGTGCGGCGGTAGTTGTAGTAGGCCTCCAGGCCCGAGTGGCGAAACAGGGCCAGGTACTTCTGCTGCAAAATCTGGGTCAGGCCGGGGGCCCCGGCGGCGTACTTCACGCTGGGTTGGGCGTAATATGCAGCGTAACTGACGGGGATGTTGTAAGTGTCGTAGTTCGCAGCGGCGGTCACATCGGTCGAGCCGGGGCGGTAGAAGGAGGCCACGTAGGTGCCGCTGGCGGGCAGGCCATAGAAGGCCATCGAAGCCTGAATGCCCGCCGTGTAATACGTCTCGGCATTGGCGCTGGCCAGCCAGCCGCGGTTGATGCCCTCGGCGATGTTGAAGCACAGCTCGGGGTAGCCAATCTGGATGGTGGGCTCGCCGGTGAGGGTCGAGAAGTAGCGCTTGCGGTTCAGGAACGAGTACTGCTGCAAGCCGGCGTTCACGTACATCACGCCCAGGTCGAGGCCGGCGTCGGCGCCCACGAACGACGAGAAGCTGGTGGGGCTTTGCTTCTTGTGGTCGACCAGGTCGCGGGCCGGCTCGCAGGTAGCAAACACCCGCGGGTCTTGCAGGCCGGTGAGCA
The DNA here is from genome assembly GCA_050954665.1 of Janthinobacterium lividum. Taxonomy (GTDB): domain Bacteria; phylum Bacteroidota; class Bacteroidia; order Cytophagales; family Hymenobacteraceae; genus Hymenobacter. The sequence continues at coordinate 7,913 of JBPBPC010000029.1, read as the reverse complement.
GGCCCACGTACGTCGCCGACATGTTCTTGCGCGAGCCGTCCTGGCCGAAGTTGCGGTTGTTGTTGGGGTAGAAGTTGTTGGTGGCCGCCACGTACACGTACTGCATGTTGTCGGCGGCGCTGGCCATGAGCGGGTACTTGGCGGGGTTGCCCACGATGGCCGCAAATTGCCCGGCAACGTTGAGGTCGGCGTCGCCGTTCTTCTTGCTCAGCGCCAGCAGCAGGCGCACGCGCAGCGTGTTCACCACTTTCTGCCACTGCTTCAGGTCGCCGTTGAAGTAAATGTCGTTGGCCAAGCCCGCCGAACCACTGGAAATGAGCGTCGTCAGGTCGGCGTTGGCGCTTTCCAACCACTTGAACGACTGCACAAAAATGGCTTTCTGGGGGTCGTAAACCGGCGTGAGGGCTTCGAGCCCTTGCAGGGCCTGCGTCTGCGGCAAGTCGCCCATTTGCAGGCTCATGCGGGTGAACAGGTAGGCCCGGAAGAAATTGCCGATGGCCGCGTAGGGGTTCACGGCGGGCGAGCCGGCGGCCAGCGCCTGCTGCTCCATCAGGCCCACGTTTTTGAGGGTGGTGTAGTACACCGCGCCGCTGCCGAAGTCGTAACGGTTGTTGCCGTAGTAGTCGTAGTTGTTGAGGTAGTACTGGTCCCACACCTCGTAGCTGCCGTTGGGGGCCTCGTAGGCGTCGTTGAGGATGCCGTTGAAGAGCAGCGAGGCGGGCACGCTGTTGGGCTTGTTCTCGTTGAGCGTCAGCTCGTCCAGCGTCTTGTTGCAGCCCGTGGTGGCCAAGGCCAGGCCCACGAGCAGCCCGCCGGTTTTGAAGATATTTTTCATCTCAGAGGAGGCGGTAGCGGTTAAAAAGTAGCGTTCAGGTTGAGGCCGTAGCTGCGCACGGTGGGCGACTGCAAGCCCGTGACCGAAACGGTGCCGTTGTACTGGTCCAGGTCCACGTCCTTGAAGCGCTTGTCGCCGTAGAAGTAGAGGAGGTTGCGCCCAATCAGCGACACCGACACCTTCTGGATGAAGCCGTTGCCGAGCAGGGCGCGGGGCAAATCGTAGCTGACGGTGACCTCGCGCAGCTTGCCGAACGTCTTGCTCATCAGGTTGGATTCCTGCACGTTGTAGTACTTGCTCACGTAGTCCTGCACGAAGGCCTTGGTCGTGTTGGTGGTGAACTGCAAGCCCTCGGCGTTCAGGATACGGCCCGTCTGCGAGTCGTAGTTGATGCTGGCCCCGTTGGAAATTGCTACCCCCTCGCCCACGTAGGAACCGGTGTAGCCGGCCTTGCCGTAGTTCTGCCAATCCTGGTAGCGGGCGTCGCCCAGGGCCCCCTCGGCGGTGAGGGCGTTGCGGCCGCCGCGCATGGTTTTGTTGAACATGTAGTCGGTCGTCACGCCGCCCACTTGGCCGTCGAACTGGAAGCCCAGGCTCAAGGACTTGTAGTGGAACTTGTTGTAGACGCTCCAGTTGTAGTTGCTGTTCAGGTTGCCCAGGTCCTGGGCCACGGGGTTGGTGAGGGGCTTGCCGGCCGCGTCGTTGATGATTTGCCCGTCGGGGGCCCGCACGAAGGCCGTGCCGTAGAACTTATCGGTGCGGTCGCCCGCCTTAAAGAAGGTTTGGTAGACGCTCTGGCCCGCGGGCAGTTCGCTGAACACCTGCTTGTAGGTGCTCCAGTTCACGAGCACGTCCCAGCCGAAGCCGTTGGCGTTTTGCACCGGCGCGCCGGTGATGCTCACCTCGTAGCCCGTCTTTTTGGTTTTCAGGGCGTTGATGTACTCGGTGGAGTAGCCCGTGGCCGACGAGAGCGGGTTGGGCAAAATCTGGGGCCCGTCGACGTACTGGAAGGCGGTGGCGCTGATGCCCAAGCGGTTTTGCAGGAACTTGACGTCCAGGCCCTCCTCGTAGTTCACGCGGGTGCTCGTTTTCAGGCCGGGCGCAAACAGGTTGTTGGTGCCGTAGCCGGCCGTCTGGTTGTTGTAGGGCTTGCTGGTCGAGAAGTTCGATTGCAGCGAGTAGTCGGGCCCGTTGTAGGGCGAGGTGTACGTATTGCCGTAGCCCAGCGGGTTGGTGAAGAGCGAGTTGCCCGTGCTGCCCCCCAGGGCCGTGATGGAGTTGAACGGGGCCGGCCCGATGGTGGCCGAGGTGGCGTCCGTCCGGATGTTGGCGTAGGAGCCCCGCACTTTGAGGAAGGAAATGACGCTGGGCACCGGCAGGAAGTCCGACAGCACCGACGCCAGCGACAGGCTGGGGTAGTAGTAAGTGGTCGGCGTTTGGAACGCCGACGACCGGTCGACGCGGCCCGTGGTGGAGAGGGTGGCGAAGCGCCCAAAAGAGGCATCGACCGAGTAATAGGCGCTCAGTACGCGCATCTGCGAGTTGAAGCTCGTGCTCTGCACCGGGTTCAGCGAATTGCTGAACGCGTACACCTCGGGCACGTTGAGGTAGTCGGTCGAGGTCCAGTTCGAGTTGTAGGTCATGTTGCGCACGTTGCCGCCCACCAGGCCGCTCACGTTGAAAAACTTGCTGGCCCCGAGGTCGTAGTTGAAGTTCAGGAAGCCCTCGGCGTTGTTGTCGAACAGGTTGCGGCGGTCTTCGCGGTAGTCGCCCAGGTTGCCCTCGCGGCCGTAGGGGTGGGCCGAAAACGGCATTTTCTCGGTGCGCAGCAGGGCGTAGGTGCTGATTTGGGTGCGCAGCGTGGCGCTCAGGTGGTTGTCGATTTTGTAGTTGCCGGTGAGGTAGCCGTAGGTGTCGTTTTTGTAGTGGCCGCGGGTCCACTTTTCCACCATCAGCCAGGGGTTGTGGTAGCGCTGGTACTCGGCAAACACCGACTGGATGCCCACCTGGCCCGGCTGCCAAATGCCCCGGATGTCGGGCGCGTTCACGTCCCAGTCGGCCCCGGTCCACACCGCCGAGCTGTAAATCAGGCTGTTGGGGCCGTAGTCCACGTCGGGGAAGTTATCCGTAAACTGCCGGTTGAAGTTGACGTTGGCTTCAATCCTGAAGCGCGGGCTTGGGTTGAAGGAACCGTAGAGGTTGAAGTTGACGATGTTCAGCCCGTTGTTGGGGATGTAGCTGTCCTGCTTCTGCTGCGACACCGAGAAGCGCGTGGTGTAGTTGTCGCCGTTGGCGCTCAGGGCCACGTTGTTGTTGGTCTGGAAGCCCGTGCGCAGGAAGTTCTTGAGGTTGTTGGCCCCGCGCGCCACCCAGGGCGTGCCCTGGCGCACCCCGTTCACGATGGGCGAGTCGTACTGCGGAATGAGCTGGCCGTTGAAGTAGGGGCCCCACACGTCGTAGTCGCCGTCCACGCCGCCGGGGGCCCCGCCCTTGCCGTCCACGAAGGTGTAGAAAGTGTTTTCGCCCGGCCCGTAGGCGTCCTGCAAGCGCGGAAACGCCAGGAAGCCCGACTGAACGACGTTGCTGCTGTTCAGCTCCACTGTGAAGCCTTTCTTGTTTTTATTCCCCTTTTTGGTCGTAATCAGGATGGCGCCGTTCTGGGCGCGGTTGCCGTAGAGGGCGGCGGCGGCCGGGCCCTTGAGCACGGTGTAGGTCTCGATGTCGTCCGGGCTGATGTTCCAGGTATCGGTGTCAATCGGAAAACCATCGACCACGTACAGCGACACGCTGTTGCCGCGCAGCAGCACGTTGGGCGCCCGCAGCAGCTCGGCCGAGGGCCCCACCGACAAGCCGGCTATCTTGCCCGTCAGGCCCGTAATCGGGTTGGGGTCGCGGGCCCGGGTCACGTCTTCGCCGTTCAGTTCCTGCACGGCGTAGCCAATCTTGCGGGTTTCCTTCTTCACGCCCAAGGCCGTGACGACCACCTCGTTCAACTGCTTGGCGTCGGTGGCCAGGGAAACGGCGAAAGTTGTCCGGGTGCCCACGGCGACTTCCTGGGAAGCCGTGCCCACGAAGCTGAACGTCAGCACGTCGGCGGGGCTGGCGTTCAGCACAAAGCGGCCGTCGCCGTCGGTGCTCGTGCCGCGGGTGGTGCCCTTCACCAGCACGCTCACGCCGGGCAGGGGCTGCTTTTGCTCGTCGCTCACCACGCCGCTCACGGGGGCCCCGGGGGCCTGCGCCCGCAGCACTTGCGGCGGCAGGCCCAGCCCCAGGACCAACAGCACTGCCTGAAACATTCTGTAAAAGCTTCGCATACGAAAGGGTTGGAGGGTTGGAGAAACAGAAGAGAGCGCCCGCGCCAGTCTCCGGGCTACCGGCGCCGGCGCAGCAAGTGCCGCAGGGCCATGCGTTTGAAGTGGTCGAGGGAGCCCACGGGCCGGTGCGCTTCCTTGGCCAGGTCGTCCCATTCGCGCAGGCGCAGGATGAGGGCCGCGTCGGGGTTTTGCTCGAACGCCGCGGCCTCGGCGGCGCTCATCGCCCCGCCCTGGAAGGCGAGCGTGGCCCGGCTGGCCGGCGAGAGGCGGCGCAGGTACGCGGGGTGCTTGTGGGCGAGGTAGCGCTTGGCCAGCACGTGGCTTTCCACCAGCCGGGCCAGGCGCGCCGAGAAGCCCCGGGCGCGCAGGTAGTCGGCCCCCAGCCGCTCGTGGTCCACCGCGCCGAAGCCGGCCATCGAGGCCACGTCCGGGCCGTGGGCGCACAGGTGGCCCAGGTCGTGGAAGAAGGCGGCCAGCACCACTTCGTCTTCGTAGCCCGCGGCTTGGGCCAGCGCGGCGGCCTGCCACATGTGCTCGAGCTGCGACACCGGCTCGCCGATGTAGTCGTCGCCCCCGTGCGCCTCGTACAGCGCGAAGAGGTCCTCGACGATTGCCTGCGGGGTTTGGGTTGGTAACATCGGGGGCTGGGGTAGAAGTGGTCGGGCCCGGCGGGGGCGTCCCGGCGTTCGCGCCGGGCCGAGGGGGCCCCAAGTCCGCCCGTCAGGGGCGGCTATCAAAAGCCGGCGGGATGCGCTTGGGCCCGGCCTTTATCGTCCAAAATATTATTGGCAAAGGTCCAATTCGCCCGCCCGCGGCAGGTCGCCAATTGGTCAACAAATCGTTAACTAATTATGAACCGGATTTTCATATGGGTAAACGCAGATGAGCGGACAGGTGGGCCACGCTACGCCGGAACCACCGCCGGGGCCGCCGCCTGCTCCTGGGTGCGGTAGAAGACGAGGGCGGCGCCGGCCGTGCCGGCCGCCAGCAAGGCCAAAGCCAGGAAGGCGTGGCCCCAGCCCTGGCGTTCGGCTAGGGCCCCGGTAAGCCACAGGGCCCCGGTGCCGCCAACGTAGCCCACCGCGTCGACCAGGCCCGAGGCGGTGGCGGCGCCCCGCCGGCCGCCGGCGTCGAGCGCCATGGCCCCGGCCAGAAACGAATAAGGGCCCAGCAGCAGCAGGCCCACGAGGCAGATGAGTACCAGGGGAACGGCGCTGCCACTGGCCGGCCGGGCCATGAGCACCAGCACCGGCACCAGCGCCGCGCTGGCCGCCAGGATGAGCCCACCGCGCCGCCCCTGCAGCCAGCCGTCGGAGAGGTAGCCCGCCCCCAGAATGGAGGCCACGCCGCAGAGCGGGTACAGGGCGCTGTAGCGCGAAGCCGCGCCGGCCGAAAGGTGGGCGGCTTCGACCAGGTACGTGGGCACCCAAAAACTGAAGGCCTCGCGCAGCGCCGTCAGGCCAAAGGAAAGGGCTAGCATCAGCCGAAAGGAGCGGCTGCGGAAATAAGGGCCCAGCAGGGCCCCCAGCGAGGCGGGCGCCGCGGCGGGGCCGGCAAACAAGCCGTCGGGGTTGGCGGGCGGGGCGGGCAGCCCCACGCTTTCCGGGCGGCTTTTCAGGGTGAACGCGTTGCCGAGGGCCACGGCCGCCAGCACGGCCGCCGCGGCCAGGAACAGCCCCCGCCAGCCCAGTCCTTGCGCGAGCAGCTGCCCCAGCAGCAGCTTGGCCGCGATGTCGCCCACCAGGTAGCTCAGGCTGAGCAAGCCCATGATTTTGCCGTACGAGCGGTACGAAAACCAGTTGGCCGTGGTGTTGACCAGGCCGGCCCAGCCCATGGACTGCACGAGGCGGTTGGCGGCCCAGGCCGCGAAAAACACCGCCACGCCCTGCCCCAGCCCGAAGGCCACCGTGGCCGCCACCGACCCCGCCATGCCGAGCAGGAAGACCTTTTTGCCGCCCAAAAAGTCGCCCAGCACGCCGTTCACCACCTTGCCCGCTGCGTAAAACAGTACGCCCACGGAGGCCAGCTGGCCCAGCACTTCCTTGTTTAGGCCGCGACCGCCGAACTCGTGGATGAGCAGCGGCGCGGCCACGGCCAGGTTGGAGCGGCACACGTAGTAGGCGCTGTAGCCCACGAACAAGCTGGCCGCGGTGCGCCACTGCCAGCGGCGCAAGGAAAGGGGAAACTTTGGGACGGGCATGGCGGGCGCAAACGAAGGCCCCGGGACCGGCCAGTGCGCGCCGCCGGTCCACGCAGGAAGTTTGCGCTTGCAAAGGTGCCCGCCGTGTAAGAAGGCAACGTTGCGGGAAGATTACCCGTTTGTGTTGACTAGCAGCAGGTGAGAGTTTAGCCTAAGGCAATGGCACCTGCCCGGGGCAACGGGCCCAGGCACTAAGTGGGAACGGGGCAGCGAAAGCCCTGCGCATTCAAGGCCCTGCGTGCGCATGCCAAACGCTTGGCTGCCCCAGCAAGGAGCGCTTTGGTAGGACGGGTGGGTCGCGTGCCAGTAGCAGGTGCATTGGCGGGGAGGGGCCGGTAACCCAGGGTTTGCCTACTGGACGACCGGTTTGGGGCTGGCGCCGTCGGTGGCGCGCAGCGCGTACACGCCCTGAGTGGCGAGGCGGTTGGCGGTGGCAAGCGGAATCTTCACTACGCCAGCACTTTCAGTGACGGTGAGCGTGGCGTTGGGCCGGTGCGCTCCAGGGCCAGAAAAGTGGTGCTGGTGAGGGCCGCGATTTCGCTGCACCCGGTCAGGGCCGCGTTTTCCATCAGGTAGACCAACTGCTTGGTAGCGCCCGAAGCCAGGTCAAACGTGACGATGCGCAGCACCGTCGAACCCGCTACGGCCGCTGCCGAGGGGTTGTACAAGGGCGACTGCACCCGGCCCACCAGTGTCTTGCCGTCGGGCGTGAGGGTCAGGCCTTCCATACCCCGGTTGGGGCGACGCCGGGCCAGCACCAGCGGCAGCGTCCGGCCCCCGGTGCCCGTGCCGAAGGGGTTGATGCGCTCAATTGTTTTGCCGGTCGCGTCGAAATGCACAAGGTGCGGCCCGTACCCGTCGCTGATCCAAAAGGTGCCGTCCGGGGCCAGCACCAAGCCCTCCGAGTCGAGGCCGTCGGCGCTGGGCGCCAGGGGTCGGCCGCTCAGGTCGAGGGCCGTTTCGCCGGTGCTGCCCTGGCCACTGGGATTCGGCAGGCCCGTGAGGGGCTGGCCGGCGGCATTCTTAGCAGGATGGTTTATTCCAGCGTCAACTGGTTGCCCTTAAGCCGGAACTTGCCAACCTGGGGCGGGAAGTCGGCTCTGCCAAAAATGATGGAGTTGGCGGCGACGCCCGCCGCGTTGGGGCCCCGGTCGGTGAGCAGGTAAAACACCGCCGGGTCGTTGGGGCCTTGGGCGATGGCGGAGCCGAAGCCCCCGTTGTAAATCACGGTGCCGTCGGGCGCGTTGGCCAGCGTGCGCGGGTTGCTGGCCTCGGCACAGGCTAGGTAGCTGATGGCGGGGGGCGTCTCTTCCCCTTGGCAGCCGGCCAGCAGCGCGCTGCCCGCGAGTGCGTTCGATCAACTTCCAGGTCCTCGAACGTGGCGTAGTTGTTAGGCGGCATGCCCTGCATTCAATGGCGCTGGCGCGTGCCCATCCTGTCAGAATATACGGCAGAAATCAGCCGTCATAGTACACTTGTCCACATTTGAGCCGGTATTGATAAACAGGAGTAGACAAGGCATAGCGATAAGGCAGCCTCAGGCAAGGGCAGGAAATCATTTTGC
>JBPBPC010000040.1:0-16940 GCA_050954665.1 Janthinobacterium lividum | reverse complement strand
GGGGGCGGCGCGGGGCCCCCGTTCCGGGCGGGTTGAAAAAAAGGGCGGCCCCGCCTTTTCCGCCGCTATCTTCCCGGCCGAACCCGCTGCCGCAGCCGCCATGACGAAGCCCGCCGCCGGGGCCCCCGGCCTCCAGAAAGCCCTCACGCCGCTGCACCTCTGGGCCCTGGCCGTGGGCCTGGTCATCTCGGGCGAGTACTTCGGCTGGAACTACGGCTGGGCGGTGGCCGGGCCGGTGGGCTTCCTCGTCGCCACGGGCCTGGTCACGGTGCTCTACGTGGCGTTCGTGTTCAGCTTCACGGAGCTGACGACGGCCCTGCCCAGCGCGGGCGGGCCGTTCGTGTACGCGCAAGCGGCGTTCGGGCCCCTGGGGGGCCTGGTGGCCGGCTACGCCACGCTGGTCGAGTTCTTGTTCACGCCGCCGGCCATTGCCTTTGCGCTGGGCAGCTACGGGCACTTTTTGGTGCCCGCGCTGCCGGTGCTGGGCACGGCGCTGGGCGGCTACGCGGCGTTCACGCTGGTGAACTTGCTGGGCATCAAGGAGTCGGCCACGTTTTCGCTGGTGGCCACGGGGCTGGCCGTGGCCGAGCTGCTGCTGTACCTGGGGCTGGTGGCGCCGCACTTCAAAGCAGCTAATTTCCTGGCCCACCCGGTGCCGCTGCGCGCGGGCGGGGTGCTGGCGGCGCTGCCGTTCGCCATCTGGTTTTACCTGGCCATCGAGGGCGTGGCGCTGGTGGCCGAGGAGGTGCAGGACCCGCGCCGCGCCATCCCGCGGGGCTACGGCTACGGCCTGGGCACGCTGGTGCTGCTGGCCCTGGGCGTGATGGTGCTGACCGGCGGCGTGGGCGACTGGCGCCGCCTGGCCCGCCTCGATTACCCGTTGCCCGAGGCCCTGGCCCTGGTGCTGGGCCGCGGCAGCCGCTGGGCCAGCTTTTTTGCCAGCATCGGCTTGTTTGGGCTGGTGGCCTCGTTCCACGGCACCCTCATCGGCTCCTCGCGGCAGGTGTTTGCCCTGGCGCGGGCCGGCTACCTGCCCGCCTTTTTGGCCCGCCTCAACGGCCGCCAGGCGCCGCACTGGGCCCTGGCGGCGGGCGGCGCGGTGGGGGCGGGGGCCCTGCTCACCGGCACCACCGACCAGCTCATCGTGCTGGCCGTGCTGGGGGCCCTGGTGATGTACGTGGTGAGCCTGCTCAGCCTCTTCGCCCTGCGCCGCCGCGCGCCGGCGCTGGTGCGCCCCTTCGCCGTGCCCGGCTACCCGGGGGTGCCGCTGCTGGCCCTGGCCCTGGCCCTGCTGTGCCTGGGGGCCCTGGTGTACTACAACTGGCGGCTGAGCGGCGTGTTCGGGGCGGTGGGGCTGGCGCTGGGCGGGGCGTTTGTGGCGCTGGGCGGGCCCCGGCGGGTGCGGTAGGCGGCGCCGAGGGCTGGTGCTGGGGGCGGTTTGGCGGCCGGCTGGCGTTATACTTGAGTTCCGGTTCCACTTTTCCTTGCCGCCGCATGTCCCGCTTCGCCTATCTCCTGGCCCTGGCTACTACCGCTTTGGCGGGCCGTTCGTCCGCACAGTCTGCCAACAGGGCCCCCGCCACGTACCTGCAAATCTTCCACGAGGGCCCCAACTGGCTGGCGGGCCGCCGCGTGCTGGCCTACAGCCCGGCGTTCCGCGGCAAGACCGGCGAAACGGTGCAAGAATCGGACTCGACCCGCGCGCTTTCGCCCAATGCAATGCTGAACCTTTCCTTCGGAACCCACGGCCCGACAACTACAACTATGGTTGAAAGCGGTTCGCAAGCCGCGGCTGCGTTGCGGCGCGCCGAAGTAGCAGGGGTCAACCGAAGCTTTCGGCTGCTGGAAAAGCGGGCCGATTTGGCCCGGGCCGCGCTGGGCCGGGCGCTCGACGAAACCGCGGCCGACGGCTGGGAAGTGGTGCAAATGACCGCCACCGGCAACCAGGGGGCCCTGGTGTACTTGCTCCGGCGGCGCTAGCGCCGGCCGTGCGCGGGGCCCCAGCCGGGCCTCGCTCGCTTCGTTTTTGTCCGCCTTTTGCCCCGCTGCCATGCCCTACCGCCACACCGTCCGCCAGCGCACCTACGTGTTCGACGACCTGAAAACGCTGCTGGCGCGGGCCTCGCCGCTGCGCGCCGGCGACGCGCTGGCCGGCGTGGCCGCCGCCACCTACGAGGAGCGCGTGGCCGCCCAGTACGCGCTGGCCGACGTGCCGCTGCGCACTTTCCTGCACGAGGCGCTGGTGCCGTACGAAGCGGACGAGGTGACGCGGCTCATTATTGATACCCACGACGCGGCGGCGTTGGCGCCCGTGGGGCACCGCACGGTGGGGCAGCTGCGCGACTGGCTGGTGTCGGACGCCGCCGACGCGGGGGCCCTGGCCGCGCTGGCCCCCGGCCTGACGCCGGAAATGGTGGCCGCCGTGAGCAAGCTGCTGCGCAACCAGGAGCTCATCGCCGTGGCCCGGCGGGTGGAGGTCGTCACGCGCTTCCGCAACACGCTGGGGCTGCGCGGGCGCCTGGCCACGCGCCTGCAGCCCAACCACCCCACCGACGATTTGCGCGGCATCGCCGCCAGCCTCGTGGACGGCCTGCGCTACGGCAGCGGCGACGCCGTCATCGGCATCAACCCGGCCACCGACAACACGCAGGCGGTCAGCAACTTGCTGCACATGCTCGACGCCGTGCGCGAGCAATACGCCATCCCCACGCAGTCGTGCGTGCTGTGCCACGTCACCACCGCTTTGCAACTCATCGAGCAGGGGGCCCCGGTGGACCTCACCTTCCAGTCCATTGCCGGCACCGAGGCGGCCAACGCCAGTTTTGGTATTAGCCTGGGCGTGCTGCAGGAAGCCTGGGAAGCCACGCGGGCCCTCAAGCGCGGCACGGTGGGGCAGGACGTGATGTACTTCGAAACCGGCCAGGGCAGCGCCCTTTCCGCGGGCGCCCACCACGGCCTGGACCAGCAAACCTGCGAGGCGCGGGCCTACGCCGTGGCCCGGCGCTTCCGCCCGCTGCTGGTGAACTCGGTCGTGGGCTTCATCGGCCCCGAGTACCTCTACGACGGCAAGCAAATCATCCGGGCGGCGCTGGAAGACCACTTTTGCGGCAAGCTGCTGGGCCTGCCCATGGGCGTGGACGTGTGCTACACCAACCACGCCGAGGCCGACCAGGACGACACCGACACGCTGCTCACGCTGCTCGGCGTGGCCGGCTGCAATTTCATCATGGGCGTGCCCGGGGCCGACGACGTCATGCTCGGCTACCAGTCCACCTCCTTCCACGACGCCCTGTACCTGCGCCGCGTGCTGGGCCTGCGCCCGGCGCCCGAGTTCGAGGCGTGGCTGGTGCAGCAGGGCATTTTCGACGCCCAGGGGGCCCTGCGGCCCGCGGCGGCCGCCGCCCCGCGGCTGGGGCAGCTGCCGGCGCCGCTGCGGTAGCGGGTCGCTTTGAGGCGCTTGTTTTAAGGCGTTGCTGCGCAAACGGTGCTACCTTGAACGGCACTGGCTGGATAAGTAGTCTGACCGCCTCCCATGCCCGATCCGCCCGCCTCCTTGTTCGCTGCCGCCGACGGCCCGGCGCCCGACCCCTGGGCCGGGCTGCAGGCCTTCACCGCCGCCCGCATTGCGCTGGGGCGCACGGGCACCAGCGAGCCGCTGCGCGCGGCGCTGGCCTTCCGGCTGGCCCACGCCCACGCCCGCGACGCGGTGTACTCGGCCCTGGACACCGACCGGCTGCTGGCCGAGCTGCCCGCCCTGGGCCTGCCCGTGCTGCGGGTGCACAGCCAGGCCGCCGACCGCCCCGCGTACCTCCAGCGCCCCGACCGGGGCCGGCAGCTGGCCGCCGAATCGCGCCGCGCCCTGGCCGCCCGGGGCCCCGGCCCGTGCGACGTGGCCGTGGTGCTGGCCGACGGGCTCTCGGCCACGGCCGTGAACGCCCACGCCGCCCCGCTGCTGGCCGCGCTGCTGCCGCCGCTGCGCGCCGCGGGCTGCCGGCTGGGGCCCCTGGTGCTGGCCGCGCAGGCCCGCGTGGCCCTCGGCGACGAAACCGGCCAGCTGCTGGGGGCCCGGCTGGTGCTGGTGCTCATCGGCGAGCGGCCGGGGCTGAGCGCGCCCGACAGCCTGGGGGCCTACCTCACCCACGGGCCCCGGCCGGGCCTCACCGACGCGGCCCGCAACTGCGTCTCGAACATCCGCCCCGCGGGCCTGGGCTACGCGGCGGCGGCCGACACGCTATTTTTTTTGCTGCGCGAAGCCCTGCGGCGGGGCCTGTCCGGCGTGGGGCTGAAGGACGAGTCGGGCCGGCTGGGCGCGTAGCGGCGCGCCGGCGCTTACTTTGGGGCTTTACGCGGCCCCTGCCCAATATGCTTACCTTAGAACCCTTCGGCCCCGCCGACTTTGCCCAGCTCATCGCCTGGATCGACACCGAACAGCTGCTCAGCGAGTGGAGCGGCGCGCTCTTCGCCTTCCCGCTCACCCCCGACGACCTGGCCTGGTACATCCGCGGGGCCAACGACTTCGCCGCGCCCGACGTGTTCATTTACAAGGCCGTGGAATCAGAAACTGGGCAGACCGTGGGCCACATCTCGCTGGGCGGCATCAGCGAGCGCGACCGGTCCGGCCGCATCACGCGGGTGCTGGTGGGCCCCGGCGCGGCGCGCGGCCGCGGCTACTGCGGGGCCATGGTGCGGGCGCTGCTGCGCATCGGCTTCGCCGAGCTGCGCCTGCACCGCATCGGCCTGGGCGTGTACGACTTCAACCACGGCGCCCTGCGCTGCTACCGGGCCTGCGGCTTCCGCACCGACGGCACGCTGCGCGACGTGGCCCGCCACGGCGACGCCTACTGGAGCCTGGTGGAAATGAGCATCCTCGCCCCCGAGTGGCGCGCCCAGCAGGCCGCCCCAGCGGCCGGGTAGGGCCCCCGGGGCCTGTACTACGCTTTTATGCAGTATCTTACCACCGGCGGTTACGAAAATATTTTCGGCGCCCGGCACTCCTTAGCCGCCGGGCGCCGGCTGCTCCTTCGCCCACTTCCCTTTTCACCCCATGAACCGACCGCTCCGCTTCCTCTTTGCCGTCTTGCTACTAAACGGCCTGGGCGGGGCCCCGCCGCTGGCGGCCCAAACCAAGCTGGCCGACTACACCTACGGCGGCACTGGCTTCGATGGGGCCGCGGGGGGCGTGCCGACGGCCGACGGGGGCTTTCTGCTCGGCGGCTCCACTTACTCCGGTGCCAGCGGCGAGGTAAGCGGGCCGGGGGCGGGCGCCGGCGATTACTGGCTCCTCAAAACCGATGCGCGCGGCCGCAAGCTGTGGGACAAGCGCTACGGGGGCCCCGGCGACGACCGCTTGACGAAACTGGTGGCGGCCGGCGACGGGGGCTACCTGCTCTGCGGTTGGTCGAACTCGGGAGTGGGCGCCGACAAAACCGCGCCGTCGCGGGGCGGGGAAGATTACTGGGTCGTGAAAGTGGACGCCCAGGGCAACAAGCTGTGGGACAAGACGTTTGGTAGTTCAGGCGTTGACATGCCGGTTGCCGCCGTGGCCGCGCCCGACGGCGGCTGTTTGCTGGTTGGCTCGTCCGGCAACACGGCGACGGCGGCCAACCTGGCGCCGGACGGGGACCGCACCGAGCCGTTGCTGGGCTTGGGCGACGTTTGGGTGGTCAAAATCGATGCCCAGGGGGCCAAGCAGTGGGACAAGCGCCTCGGCGGACCGGGGTCCGACTACGCGTACGACGCCGTTGCCGTGCCCGGTGGGGGGTTCGTGGTGGGTGCCTTACCGTTTGTGGCTGGCGGCGGGGGCGGCAGCGCCCCGGGCGGGGACGTGACGGACGCTGGTCGCGGCGGGGAGGATTACTGGCTAATAAAGCTCGACGCGCGGGGCGCGAAGGTGTGGGACCACTTGTACGGCGGCACGGGCAGCGACAATGTGCGGGCGCTGCTGGCCACCCCGGACGGGGGCATCCTGGCCGCCGGGCTTTCCTACTCGCCCGTAAGCGGCGACAAAACCAGCGCAGCTGCCAAAGCGGCGAATAAATTGTTTTGGGTGCTCAAGCTGGATGCGCAAGGCACCCGGGCGTGGGACCACGTGTACGGCAACGGTGCCCCGTACGGCGGCGGACTGCCCTTGCAGGTGCAAAGCCCGGTCCTGCAAAACAATCCCCGGGGGGGCTACTTTTTGGGGGGCAATACGGGCAACGACGCCGTGCTTGACGACGCAGGAACGATTGGGGGCCACGGCGATGTGCCGTACGATTTTTGGCTGGCCGACCTCGACGCCAGCGGGCAAGTGCGGGAGGACCACGCCTTTGGGGGCGACCGGAACGATTACTTGGCCAGCATCTTGCCGCTGCCCACGGGCGGGGTTCTTTTGGTGGGCTCGTCTGCCTCGAACAGCAGCCGCGACAAAACCGCCGACAGCCGCGGCGACTATGACGTATGGGCCGTGCAGGTGGGCGCGGCCGTTTTGAGCACCGGGGCCCCCGCGGGCCGGCCGGGGGTGAGCGTTGGCCTGTTTCCCAACCCGGCCCTGCAAGCGGCCGCCACCCTGGCGGTGGACGGGTTGCAAGCGCAACGTTCCGTTCAAGTAGCGGTGCTCAACCACCTGGGGCAAGTGGTGCAGCAATGGGAAGTGCTTGTGCAGCAGCACGCCGTGCGCCAGCCGCTCGACCTCTCGGCCCTGGCCCCCGGCGTCTACACCGTGCGGGTGGTGGCGGCGGAAGGCACGGTGCTGCAGCGCTTGGTGAAAAACTAAGCCGCCGGCCGCACGGGGGCCCGTCGCCCGGAGGGCTTGCCCGTGCAGCCCGCCCGAAGCGCGGGCGCGCCGGTGCCCGGGCCCGCCCGCGCTTCGGGCGGGCCCCGAACCAAAACGGAACATTTTCCCGTTGTTAGGGAAAATGTTCCCATCTTTGGGAAAATGTTTCCCGCCGCCGCCATGCCCGCCGCCGTTCACCCCCGCCCCGCCGTTTACTCCGCCGCCCTGCTGGGCCTGGCCGCCGCCGTGGCCGACCCCTACGCGCTGGTGATGGCGGCGCGCGCCGGCGTGCTGGCCAAGACGGCGTTCGACGTGGCCGGCGTGCTCCAGCTCCGCGCCGACGAGCTGGCCGACTTGCTGCACACCACCACCAAAACCCTGCGCACCTACCGCGAGGCCAAAAAGCGCCTCAACCCCGCCGCCAGCGAGCAGGTGCTCAAGCTGCTGGCCCTGGCCCGCCGCGGCGAAGAAGTGTTCGGGCCCCCCGCCGCGTTCCGGCGCTGGCTCAGCAAGCCGGCCTACGGGCTGGGGGCCCAGGTGCCGCTGGCGCTGCTCGAAACCAGCGGCGGCATCGACCTGGTGACGGAGGAACTCGGCCGCATCGCCTACGGCGACCTGGCCTAGCCCGGGGCCCCCAAACCGCGCCCCCGTGGAAGTCTACCGCATTTGCCTGGCCAAGTACGCCGGCGCCCTGGTGGCCTCCGGCAACCCCGGCCGCTGGAACCTGCGCGGCCAGTTCGTGCTCTACGCCGCCGGCAGCCGGGCCTTGGCCTGCCTCGAAAACGTGGTGCACCGCAGCGGCGAGGGCCTGAGCGACCGGTTCAAGGTCGTCGTCATCGACTTCCCCGACGACCTGGCGGTGGAAGAACTGACGCTGGCTGGCCTGCCCGCCGACTGGCAGTCGCCGGCGCACTACGCCCGTTGCCAGCCCCTGGGCGCGGCCTGGTACGCGCGCCGGGCGGCGGCCGTGCTGCGGGTGCCCTCGTCGGTCATCGCCCACGAATGCAACTACGTCTTCAACACCCGGCACCCCGATTTCGCCCGCGTGCGCCTCGTGGCCCGCGAAGATTTCGCCTTCGACCCGCGCAGCAAAGGGGAGGGGGCAGGGTAGCCAGCGCAAGGTTTGGTCCGGGATGCACAGGGCGCGCAATTAATTTTTAAGGCAGTTATCCACAATCGGGGGTTACACAAAAGTGCTTGCTGTTTTGTAATCGTGTTGATTGAAAGGGCGTTAGCTTGTGGTTTAAAAGACTTGCTCTTGTATAAATGTCTGCGCTGCCGCCGCTGGTTGGTATCTTCGGCCCATCGCACGGTTAATCCATCTCACCACACGGCCGCCCTGAAAAGCGAAACCCCGGCTGGTGAGACAGTCGGGGCTTCAAGAAGTAGGTGGAGTAAGCACCCAAACTTCTTCCTGGAATGAAAAAGGAACGTGCGAAACCGGGGTTTGAACTAAGGTTCAAACTTCGGATACCCCCGGAGCTAGTCAAGTGGCTCGTAGGGTTTCTGGTGAGTGGCAGCGCCCTGTCGGCAGCCGCTCATTGGATTAAGTAAGGCAAGGGGCTGGGCCGTGAGGTTCGGCCCCTTGTTTTGTTGTTGCTGTGCAGGCGCACCGCAAGTGTTGTACAAGGCAAATCTAATAAAAGTTTATTAGTTTTTAGGAACAGTTTAGTTGCCGGATAAAATTGGCGTCCTGCCCGCCGCTGCCGCAAAACCTTTGCTCGCCCTTGCCCGTTTGGGAAACCGAACTACCTTTGCGGCCAGAATGATCCCCCCCGCTTTCCCGTTTTGCTTCGCTGCAACGGCCGTTTCGGCCGGGAACGCCGCCGTTGTGGGCCACGGCCACCATCATCCCCATCGGTAGGGGGCCGGGCGGCGTGCCAGGGGCTGAGGCAGCGCCGGTAGCCCGCGCCTCCGCCGCCGCGCCCGGGCCGCGTTGTTGCGCCGGGTTTCCTGTTCCGTTTTCATTTCGCGGGGTGCGCGCGGGGCGCCGCCGGCCGGCAACGGCCGGGGCGCGTCAGTGCCGGCTCGCCGCCGCGGGGCCCCCAAGTGGCCGCCGCTTACCAAGTTTTTTATGCTCCGTTTAGCCATTCAGAAGTCCGGCCGCCTGAGCGAGGACTCGCTCCAGCTCGTCCGCGAGTGCGGCATCCACTTCCTCAGCAGCTCCTACAAGCTCAAAACCGAGGCCACCAACTTCCCGCTCGAAATCCTGTTTTTGCGCGACGACGACATCCCCGGCTACGTGCAGGACGGCGTGGCCGACCTGGGCATCGTGGGCCAGAACGTGCTCGAAGAAGCCGACGGGGCCCACTTGCAGGTGGAGGCCCTGGGCTTCAGCAAGTGCCGCCTGAGCCTGGCCGTGCCCCGCGGCGACGCCTACGACTCGGTGGCCACGCTGCAGGGCAAGAACATCGCCACCTCGTACCCCAATTTGCTGGGCCGCTACCTGGCCGCCCACGGCGTGCAGGCCCAGCTCCACACCATCAGCGGCTCGGTGGAGATTGCGCCCAGCATCGGGCTGGCCGAGGCCATTTGCGACATCGTGAGCAGCGGCTCGACGCTGCTCGGCAACGGCCTGCGCGAGGTCGAAACCGTGTTCCGCTCCGAGGCCGTGCTCATCGCCCAGCCCCACCTCAGCGCCGAACAAAAAGACTTGCTCGACCAGCTCCAGTTCCGGATGCAGGCCGTGCGCCGGGCCAAGCGCAGCAAGTACATCGTGCTGAACGCCCCGGAAGCCGCGCTCGCCGAAGTGCGCCGGCTGCTGCCGGGCATCAAGTCGCCCACCGTCACGCCGCTGGCCGAGGCCGGCTGGGTATCGGTGCAGTCGGTGGTGCAGGAAGACGACTTCTGGCACATCACCAGCCAGCTCAAGGCCGTCGGGGCCGAGGGCATCCTGGTGCTGCCGATCGAGAAAATGATTGCTTAAGAGCAGTTAAAAGTTAAAAGTGAAGGGTTAAAAAACCGCCGTTGATTTTAACTCATCACTTTTAACTTTTAACTGCATATTCCGTCGGAATTATGCAAACCTACCGCACCCCCGCCCCCGATGCCTGGGGCCCCTTGCTGGCCCGCCCCGCCGCGGCCGAAAGCCCGGCCGTGGCCGCCCGCGTGCAAGCAATTTTCGACCAGGTGGCCGCCGGCGGCGACGACGCCCTGCGCCGACTCGCCCAGGAGCTCGATAAGGCCGATGTGACCGACCTGCGCGTGAGCGCCGCCGAGTTTGCCGCCGCTGGGGCCCTGGTGCCGGCCGCGCTGCAAGCCGCCATCCGCCAGGCCCGGGCCAACATCGAAACCTTCCACGCCGCCCAGCAGGTAGCGGAAGCCCCGGTCGAGACCCAGCCGGGCGTGACGTGCTGGCGCCGGTCGGTGCCCGTGCCGCGGGTGGGCTTGTACGTGCCGGGCGGCTCGGCGCCGCTCTTCAGCACGCTGCTGATGCTGGGCGTGCCGGCCCGGCTGGCCGGCTGCCCCGAGGTGGTGGTGTGCACCCCGCCGCAGCCCGACGGCACGGTGAGCCCGGTCATCCTGTTCGTGGCCCAGCTGCTGGGCATCACCCAGGTGGTGAAGGCCGGCGGGGCCCAGGCGGTGGCCGCGCTGGCGCTGGGCACGGCGTCGGTGCCGGCGGTGGACAAGATTTTCGGGCCCGGCAACCGCTACGTGACGGCCGCCAAGCAGCTGGCCGCCGCCCGCTACGGCGTGGCCATCGACCTGCCGGCGGGCCCCTCGGAGGTGCTCGTCATCGCCGACGCCAGCGCCCACCCCGCCTTCGTGGCGGCCGACTTGCTCTCGCAGGCCGAGCACGGCCCCGATTCGCAGGTGGTGCTGCTCACCGATTCGGAAGACACCTTATATAAGGTGCAGGCCGAAGTGGACACCCAACTGGCCGCGCTGCCGCGCCGCGCCGTGGCCGCCCAAGCCCTGGCCGAAAGCCGCGCCGTGCTGCTGCCGGGCCCCGCCGAAATGCTGGCCTTCTCCAACCGGTACGCCCCCGAGCACCTGATCCTGGCCGTGGCCGACCCCGCGGCGCTGGCCGCGGGCGTCACCAACGCCGGCTCGGTGTTTTTGGGCCACCTCACGCCCGAGGCGGTGGGCGACTACGCCTCCGGCACCAACCACACGCTGCCCACCGGCGGCTACGCCCGGCAGTACAGCGGCGTGTCGCTCGACGCGTTCGTGAAGAAAATCACCTTCCAGCGCCTCACCGCCGCCGGCGTGCGGGCCCTGGCCCCGGTGGTGGAAACCCTGGCCGAAGCCGAGGGCCTGCACGCCCACGCCCGCGCCGTGGCCCTGCGCCGCGAAAGCCTGGCGCCGCAAGCGGCGGCCGTGCCGGAAACCGAAGCCGCCGGGGACGCTACGGAAACCGCCCCGGCCTTCGACCTGGGGGCCCTGGTGCGGCCCAGTATCCGCGGGATGCAGCCGTACTCGTCGGCCCGCGACGAGTTCGAGGGGGCGGCCCCGGTGATGCTCGACGCCAACGAAAACAGCTTCGGCTCGGTCGGTGACCGGGTGTTTAACCGCTACCCCGACCCGCAGCAGCGGGCCCTGAAGGCGGCGCTGGCCCCGCTCAAGGGCGTGGCCCCGGCCCAGATTTTCCTCGGCAACGGCTCCGACGAGCCCATCGACCTGCTGGTGCGCCTCACCTGCGTGCCCGGCCGGGACGCCGTCGCCGTGCTGCCGCCCACCTACGGCATGTACGAGGTGGCCGCGAACCTCAACGACGTGCGCGTGGAGCGCCTGCCGCTCACGGCCGCCTTCCAGCTGAGCGCCGAAACCGTGGAGCAGCTGGCCGGCTCGGCGGCCAAAATCGCCTTCCTCTGCTCGCCCAACAACCCCACCGGCAACCTGCTGGACGCCGGCGCCGTCGAGCAGGTGCTGCGCCGGTTCGGCGGCCTGGTGGTGGTCGACGAGGCCTACGGCGACTTCGCCGGGGCCCCGAGTTGGACCGCGCGCCTGGCCGAATTCCCCAACCTGGTGGTGCTCCAGACCTTCTCCAAGGCCTGGGGCTTGGCCGGCCTGCGCCTGGGCGTGGCCTACGCGTCGCCGGATATCATCGGCTTCCTGAATAAAATCAAGCCGCCCTACAACCTCTCCGAAAACACCCAGCAGCTGGCCCTGGCCGCCCTGGGCCGGGCCGACCGCTTGCCGGCGTTGCGCGAGCAAATCCTGGCGGGCCGCGCCTGGCTCACCGAAGAATTGCAAAATTTGCCCGTGGTCGAACACGTGTTCCCCTCGGACGCCAACTTTTTGCTGGTGCGCTTCCGCCCCGACGCCACGGCGGTGTACGACGCGCTGCGGGCCCGCGGCATCGTGGTGCGCAACCGCACCGCCCAGCCCGGGTGCGCCGGGTGCCTGCGCCTGACCGTGGGCACGCCCGCCGAAAACGAGCAGCTCGCCGACGCCCTGCGCGCCTTCGGGGAAGAGCGCCCCGCCGCGGCCGACGCCGGCCTGGGGGCCCTGGTGGGCAACGCCTGAGGCGTTGCCCCGGAAGAATTTACCCCGGAAGAATTTACCCGACCCGTCTTGCCATGACCCCTGCGTTGAAAAAAGCCCTGTTCATCGACCGCGACGGCACCATTCTGGTGGAGCCGCAGCCCAGCCAGCAAATCGACGGCCTCGCGCCCGACAAGTTCCGGTTCGTGCCCGGGGCCATCGGCGGCCTGGCGCGCATCGCCCGCGCACTGCCCGGCTACGAGCTGGTGCTGGTGAGCAACCAGGACGGCCTGGGCACGGCCAGCTTCCCGGAGGCCACGTTCTGGCCCGCCCACCAGCTCATGCTGGATATTTTGGCGGGGGAGGGGGTGCGCTTCGCCGCCGAGCACGTCGACCGCAGCTTCCCCGCCGACCACTTCCCCACGCGCAAGCCGGGCACCGGGATGCTGGGCCGCTACCTCGACCCGGCCAACGGCTACGACCTGGCGAACTCGTTCGTCATCGGCGACCGCCGCACCGACGTGGAGCTGGCCCGCAACCTGGGGGCCCAAGCCATCCTGCTCAACGCCGACGCCGACGCGGAGGCCGCGCTCAGCACCACCGACTGGGACGAAGTCTACCGCTTCCTGCGCTACCCGGCCCGGGTGGCCGTGGTGCGGCGCGACACCAACGAAACCCGGATTGCCATCCGCCTCAACCTCGACGGCACGGGCCAGACCGACGTCCACACCGGGCTGGGGTTCTTCGACCACATGCTGGAACAATTGGGCAAGCACAGCGGCTCCGATTTATCCATAAGGGTAGAAGGGGATTTGCACATCGACGAGCACCACACCGTGGAAGACACGGCCCTGGCGCTGGGCCAGGCCTTCGACCGGGCCCTGGGCGACAAGCGCGGGCTGGCCCGCTACGGCTTTCTGCTGCCCATGGACGAAGCCCTGGCCCAGGCGGCCATCGACTTTTCGGGCCGTCCGTGGCTGGTGTGGGACGCCGACTTCAAGCGCGAGAAAGTGGGCGACGTGCCCACCGAACTCTTCTTTCACTTCTTCAAGAGCTTCACCGACGCCAGCCGGGCCACGCTCAACATTGCCTGCCGGGGCGAGAACGAGCACCACAAAATCGAAGCCATCTTCAAGGCCGTGGCCAAGGCCATCAAAATGGCCGTGGCCCGCGACGCCAGTGCGGCCATCCCCAGCACGAAGGGCATTTTGTAGCATTGGGCCTCGTCTATACCCAAATGTAATAACGCCATTTGGGTATAGACGAGGCCTATTTCCATTACACATTTCTTTATGGTAGCGGTTGTGAATTACCAGGGCGGCAACGTCCAGTCCGTGTTGTTTGCCCTGGAGCGCCTGGGCGTGGAGGCGGTGCTGACCGACGAGGCGCACGTGCTGCGGGCGGCCGACAAGGTGTTGTTTCCGGGCGAAGGCGAGGCCTCGTCGGCCATGGCGGCGCTGCGCGCCGCCGGCTTGCACGACGTACTGCCCGCGCTCACGCAGCCGTTTTTGGGCATTTGCCTGGGCATGCAGCTGCTGGGCCGCCGCAGCGACGAGGGCCCCGCCGGCGGCACCGCGTTGCTGGGCATGCTGCCCTTCGAGGTGGTGCGCTTCGCGCCGCCCGACGCGGCCCACAAGGTGCCCCACATGGGCTGGAACAACCTCCACGACCTGCGCGGGCCGCTGTTTGCGGGCCTGCCGGGGGCCCCCGCGGCGGAAACGGGGGCCCCCGGCGCGGCCGATTACGTGTACTTCGTGCACAGCTACCACGCCCCGGTGGGCGCCTACACCATTGCCCAGGCCAGCTACCCGGCGGGGGTGCCGTTCAGCGCCGGGGTGCGCCACCGCAACTTCTACGGGGTGCAGTTCCACGTCGAGAAGAGCGGCCCCGTGGGCGAGCAGATCCTGCGCAATTTCCTCCACGGCGACCTGTAAGCCGCCGCCGGCGCCGTGCGAAAGCGGCCAGCAGCGTCCCTGCCCCCTCAACTATAAAGTCAGCCGCCAACAGCTGCTCAACCGCCAACCCCATGGACCTGATTCCTGCCATCGACCTGATCAACGGCGCGTGCGTGCGCCTGACGGGCGGCGACTTCGCCCGCCAGACCACCTATGCGGCCGACCCGTTGGCCCAGGCCCAGCACTTCGAGCAGCTGGGGGCCACCCGCCTGCACCTGGTGGACCTCGACGGGGCCCGGGCCCGGGCCCCGCGCCAGTTGGCGGTGCTCGCGCGCTTGGCCCGGCACACCGGCCTGCGCATCGATTTTGGCGGGGGCATCCAGACCACGGCGGCGGCCGAGCAGGCGTTTGCGGCGGGGGCCGCGCAGCTCACGGCCGGCAGCATCGCCGCCCGCGACCCGGCGCTGGTGGGGGAGTGGCTGGCCCGGTTCGGGGCGGAGCGGATCATCATCGGGGCCGATTTCAAGGGCGAGCACATTGCCGTGAGCGCCTGGACGGAGCAGTCCACCCAAACGCTGCCGGGCTTCATCGAAGCCTACCTGGCGGCCGGGGCCACCACCTTCGTCTGCACCGACGTGGCCCGCGACGGCCAGCTCCAGGGCCCCGCCACGGCCACCTACGCCGCGCTGCGCCGGCAGTACCCGGCGGCGCAGCTCGTGGCCAGCGGCGGCGTGACGACCGTGGCCGACGTGGCCGCGCTGCGGGAAATCGGGATGGCCGGGGCCATCATCGGCAAGGCGTTGTACGAGGGCACCATTACCGAAGACGAATTGCGCGGCGAGCTGGCGCGGTGAGCCAATGTGGGGCAAGATGGGACATGAATATTCGCTTCGAATACCGGCAACTCAACGGTTGCTTGCTGTTGACAACCTACTGTTGTGCTTCGAAGCCCGCATCCACCTGAAATTGCTACGGGTTGAAAGCCAGCCCGGCACTGGCCGTTATGCTTTCGGCGCGGCCGTAAGAAAGCGGTGGCCCGAAGACTTTACGATTATGGTTGACGACGAGGAATGTTATGTGGTTTTTCACGTTGCTTCCCCCCATCAACCCGTCGTCCTGAATACCTTGCGGAGTTGCCTATTGGAAGCAGGAGTAGGCGGGACTTTTGACGAGCTTTAATTTTTTCCACACTTCCCGTCCCCGCCCGTGCCCCTGACCACCGTACTTTTCGACTTGGACGACACGCTGTTCGACCACATCGGCACGGCCCGGGCGGCGCTGGCCGCCACGGCCGCGGCCGACGCCCGGTTGCAAGCGGCCGACCCGGAGGCCCTCTACCGGCACTACAGCGAGTTGCTCGAAGAGATCCACGCGCAGCTGCTGGCCGGGCGCTACACCTACGAAGAAGCGCGCCAGCTGCGGTTCGAACGTTTGCTGGGGCCCTACGGGGTGGGGGCGGCCGCGGCCGGGGCCATTGCCCAGCAGCACTACCGGCGCTACCAGCAGCTGCGCCGGCCGCTGCCCGGGGCCCTGGCCCTGCTGGCGGCCCTGAAGCCACACTACCGCGTCGGCATTGTGACCAACAACCGCACGGTGGAACAAGAGGACAAGTTGCGCCATTTGGGCATGGACCGGTGGGTGGACGCGTTGGTTACCTCCGAAGACGTGGGCGTACCGAAACCCGCCGCCCGCATTTTCCAAGTGGCCCTGGCGCGGCTGGGGGCCCGGCCGGCGGAAGCGGTGCTGGTGGGCGACAACTGGACGGCCGACGTGCTGGGGGCCCTGGGGGCGGGCATCCGGCCCGTTTGGCTGAACCGCACCGGGGCCCCCCGGCCGCTGGCGCACGTGTCCGAAATCACCGGTTTGGCGCCGCTGCCGGCCGTTTGGCACGCCATCACCGGCCGGCCCGCCGGGGCCCCGGCCCCGGCCGCGTAGTTTTTTCTTCTTTCGTTTACCCATTTTTTATTCTGTTCGATGCTCACCAAACGCCTCATTGCCTGCCTCGACGTGCAGAACGGCCGCACCGTCAAGGGCACGAACTTCGTGCACCTGCGCGACGCCGGCGACCCCGTGGCCCTGGCCGCCCGCTACGCCCAGGAGGGCATCGACGAGCTGGTGCTGCTCGACATCACGGCCACCGTGGAAAAGCGGCGCACCCTGGTCGAGCTGGTGCGCCGCGTGGCCCGCGAGGTCAACATCCCCTTCACCGTGGGCGGCGGCATCGGGGCGGTGGCCGACGTGGAGGCCCTGCTGCTCAACGGGGCCGACAAGGTGAGCCTCAACTCCGCGGTGCTGCGCGAACCGGGGCTGATCGACGCGCTGGCCCGGCGCTTCGGCAGCCAGTGCCTCGTGGTGGCCGTGGACGCCCGCCAAACCAACGCGGCCGCCACCGGCCCCGCCGGCGAAGCCTGGGAGGTGTACACCCACGGCGGCCGCCGGCCCGCCGGGCGCGAGGCCGTGGCTTGGTGCCGCGAGGCCGCCGACCGCGGCGCGGGCGAGCTGCTGCTGACGTCCATGAGCCACGACGGCACCCGCGACGGCTACGCCCTGGGCCTGACCCGGGCCGTGGCGGCGGCCGTGGGCGTGCCGGTGGTGGCCTCGGGCGGGGCGGGGGCGGCCCCGCACTTCCGCGACGTGCTGGCCCCCGGCGGGGCCGACGCGGCCCTGGCGGCCAGCGTGTTCCACTTCGGCGATTTGTCGGTGGCCCGCCTCAAAGCCTACCTGCTGGGCGAAGGCGTGGCCATGCGCCCGGCCGGGTAGGGGCCCCGGCGCCGGGGCCCCCGCCGCCCAATTAGCGCCGCGGGGCGACCTTTGCCGCTTCCCCGGGATTTTTTCGGTCGGCGCTTTGCGGGCCCGCCGCGGCA
>JBPBPC010000023.1:0-17293 GCA_050954665.1 Janthinobacterium lividum | reverse complement strand
CAAGAGCGGCGAAAGCCGTTCCCACTGCGCATCGGTCAACATACTCCGGTCTTTATTCATGCTCAAAGGTCGACCCTAACTGTAAACACCCCCTAGTTATTACCTGCCCTTCAAAGCTTTCCAGCTGCAACGCGTGAAACTCCTCCTTGAAAAGAATCGGTTCGCGGCGGGCAACGGCGACAACGCCCAGGCAAGCCTTGCGCCCGCCCGCACTAGCAGATTGCCAGACGGGCAAGGCCACGTAACTGCCCTGGCGCTGCCAAACCGGTGGGCCGCCGCAGGCCTCGTGCAACAACGCTTCCGTGCCATCCGGCTGCACCCAAAAGCAGGGCCCTAGCAACGGACCGCCCATCGCCATTTCGACCAAACTTGCCGTTTCGCAGCGCAAATACTGCGCACCGTCGGGCGCGGAAAATTGGCGGCTGCCGCCGAAAAAATCCCACGGGTTGACGAGCCTATTCACCGCAGTTGCTTACTCCACGGCCAGCACCAGCCCTTTCAGGTACGCGCCTTCGGGGTGGAAGAGGCTCACGGGGTGGTCGGCGGGCTGGGTGAGGCGGTGCAGGATGCGGGCGGGGCGGGCGGCCTCGATGGCGGCGGCCAGCACGGCGCCTTCAAATAGCTCGGGGCTAACCACTTGCGAGCAGCTAAAGGTGAAGAGCAGCCCGCCCGGCGCGAGGTGCGCAATGCCCGCAGCGTTGAGGCGCTTGTAGCCCATGAGGGCGGCGTGCCGGGCCCCCATGTGCTTGGCAAAAGCGGGCGGGTCGAGCACGAGCAAGTCGTACTCGGCGGGGTGGTTCTTGAGGAAGCCGAGCACATCTTCGGCGTAGGCGGCGTGGCGGTCGGCGTGGGGGGCCAGGGCGGCGTTGCGCTCGGTGAGGGCGATGGCCTTCTTGCTCGAATCGACAGAATGTACCACCTCGGCGCCGGCGGCCAGCGCGTACACCGAGAAGCCGCCCGTGTAGCAGAACGTGTTCAGCACGCGGCGGCCGGCGGCGTAGCGAGCCAGCAGGGCCCGGTTGTCGCGCTGGTCGATGAAGAAGCCGGTTTTCTGGCCCGTTTCCCAGTCGATGGCGAATTGGTGGCCATTTTCGGTCACGAGGTGCTCGGCGCCGGTGCTTTCGCCGAACAAGTAGCCGTTTTTCGCGTCGGGCACGGCGTTGCCGGGCACGGTTTCGGCGCTCTTGTCGTAAATGGCGCGTAGCTTCTCGCCAAACACAACCCGTAGCGCAGCCGCTACTTCGGGGCGGGCGCGGTACATGCCCACGCTGTGGGCCTGCACCACGGCCACGTCGCCGTACACGTCGATGATGAGGCCGGGCAGGCCGTCGCCCTCGGCGTGCACCAAGCGGAACACGTTGGTGCCGGCCGTGCCGGCCAGGGCCAGGCGCTGGCGCAGCTGGTAGGCGTTGCCTAACTTCCGCACCCAAAAATCGGGCGTCGGCAGCGCGGCTTCGGACCCGAAGTCGAGCATGCGCACGGCAATGGAGCCGCCGCCCGAGAAGTGCCCCACGCCCAGCAGCTCGCCGTCGGCGGCCTCCACCCGCACAGCGTCGCCCTCGCCCGCATCGCCCCGGAGGCGGGCAATGGCCCCCGAGAACACCCAGGGGTGGCGGCGGCGCAAACTGTGGTCTTTTCCGTTTTTGAGGACGATGGTGGCGGGACTTAGCATAGGCCCGCAAAGTTACGGCCTGCCCTGTGCCAACTTCGCGGCGCCGCTTGCCATCCGGTTGTTTCGCTTTTTTAAGCCCTGTCCCATGCTCGCCAGCGTTTCCATCATCGACTTCGCGCCGGCCCACCAGTCCGCGTTCCGGGCCCTGAACCACGCCTGGATTACGCGCTACTTCGCCCTCGAAGCACCCGACCACCAGGTGCTCGACGACCCGTAGCGCTACATTTTGGCCCCGGGCGGCTGCATCTTAATGGCCGTGTACGACGGCGAAATCGTGGGCACCTGCGCGCTCATCAAGGAGCACGACGGCGTATACAAGCTGGCCAAAATGGCCGTCTCGCCCGCTGCCCAGGGCCTGGGCAGCGGCATCGGCCGGGCCCCGGGGCAGGGCATTTTGCAAAAAGCTCGGCAGCTGGGCGCGCACCGCGTCGAACTGGTGTCCAATTTGACCCTTGCGTCGGCGCTGGCACTCTACGAAAAGCTTGGTTTCCGGCACGCGCCAATAACGCCCACGCCCTACCAGCGCGGCGACGTGCGGATGGTGCTGGACTTACCCGCCGCCGACTAAATTAGCGAAACCAGCGCCGGTAAATGGGCTTGCGCCAGGCAAACTGCGCCCACATGGCCGGGTAAATCAGCACGTCGAGCGCCCGGAAGGCGGTGCGGTACTCCAGGTTGTCCACGATGACGCTGCTGCCTCGGGGCCCCGGCTCAATGAGGTGACGGTGCTTCCAGTAGCGTAGCGGCGGGGGCAGCAACTGGCCTTCGTCCACGAAGTAGTGGGTGCCGTCGGGCAGCACGCCATCGTCGGTGATAAGCGAAGCCCAGGGCAGTTTTTTGAAGCCCGTGTTCAGTTCGATTTCCACCACGTCGCCGGTGCGGCTGCCATCGTAGCGCACCAGCTTCAGTTTCGGAAACGGCGGGGCCAACGCCAAAAACAGCTCGCGGGTGAAGCCCGCCATCACTTGGGCGGGGCCCTGGCCCACGGCGGTACGAAGAACAACGCGCATGCAACGGCTTACGCCGGGGCCCCGGTTTGGTTGGCGGCTGGGGGCCCTAGCGCCAATCGGGCAGGTTGCCGTCGGCAAAGAGCAGCATGCGGTTGCGGCCGTCGGGGTCGGCCACCCACACGTCGGGGGCCGAGCGGCTGTCGTTGGCCGTGTTCACGAAGTACAGCCGGAAGCCATCGGGCGCGTAGCGCGGGTACAGGTCGTTAGTACCCAGTTTTTTGCCGCTGCCGCTGCCGTTGCCGCCCGTGCCGTTGCTGCTGCCCGAAAGGTCCACCGCCGCCGAGCCGTCCAGCCGCTGCAAGTAAATGCGCGCGTCGAGCTGCCGGCCGCTGGCGTCGTCGAAGCCCGCCGCGTCGTGGGTGTAGGCCACCGTGCGCCCGTCGAGGCTGAAGGCGGGCGAATCGACCCGGCCGGGCAGGTTGCCACCAGCTGCGCCAAGCCGCTGCCGTCGGCGTTGCCGAGCAGGATTTCCGAGTCGAACACGTTGGGGCCCACGGTTTGCACCGCGAGGCGGCCGCCGCCCTGGGCCGTCCAGTCGCACTCGCGGAAGTGGCGGCCGGCGGGGGCCGTGGCAATTTGTACCAGGCCGGTGCCGTCGCGGTTCACGCGGTAGAGTTGGTCGTAGTGGGCGTAGAGCAACTGGGCCCCGTCCGGCGACCAGCAGTAGCCCACGCCGGCGTTGTTGTAGCCCTCGGCCGCCAGCGTGGTGATGCGCCGCTTGTTCGAGCCGTCGCGCCCCATCGTGTAGAGCTGAAACTGGCCCGTGGCGTTGGACGTGTATGCCACCAAATCGAGGTTGGGGCTGAGCCGGGGGGCCGTTTCCACAAAGGCCGAGCTGGTGAACTGCACCAGGTTGCCGCCCGTTTCGTCGGATGAATAAATGTCGGCGTTGCCGTTCACAGTGCGCACGAACAGGAAGCGGTTATCGGGCAGCCCCTTGGTTTGGAAGCTCCACACCGGGCCCCGGGCGGTGGCCCCGCCGGGGTTGCGCACCGTCACTTGCCAGTAGTAGGTGGTGTTAAAGCGCAGGCCCGGGGCCAGCACCGTGGTATCGCGGCCGTTGCTGAGCAAGGTGCGCTGGTTGAGGTTGTTGCTCTCGGGTTGTTGCTCTCGTAAAGCACCACGTCGTACTTCAGCGAGTCGCTCTTGAGGGCCCCGGCGGGGTACCAGCTCAGCTGCGCGTCGGCGGATAAGCCGGTGGCTCTCACCGCGGGCGTGGGCTGGGTGGCCACGCCGGGCGGGGCCGTGGAGGCGGTCTTGTTCAGCAGCAGCACCACCGACTGCGTTTGGCCGTCGGTGATGGTGGCGCTGCCGGTAGTAGCGTCGTAGGGGGCGCGGCGGGCGGCCACGCTCACGGTGAGGGCGCCGTAGTAGGCGGGCTCGACTTGGGTGGGCTCGCAGGCGGCCAGCGCCAGCAGGCGGAGCGAAAACAGGAAAGCCACGACCCGGGGCCCCCGCTCGAAGAACGGTAACAAGCGCATGAGCTCCAGACCTAACGCGCCGCGGCTTGCACCGCCGAATCCTGGGCCACGGTGTGCCCGGCCAGGTCCAGCACCCGCAGGTGGATGCGGTACGCGTCCTGGGCCGTGGCGTTCACCCGGGCCTGCGAGAGCGCCACCTCCTGGGCCGCGGCCACGTCGAACTCGCCGCGCTGGGTATTTTGCGGCCGGCCGGCGGTGCTCTCGCGCAGCAGCGACAGCTCGTAGCGGTAGCGGGCGGCAGGCTGCGGCAGCGCCCGGTCACGGTCAGGAACCCGTTTTGCTGGTGCAGCGCAAGGCGCGCGCGGCACGGCTCGGGGGCCCCAGTGCCTTGCCAGGCCGCGAGCAGAAGTAGCAGTGGAAACATAAGCAATGGGTGGGAATTGGGACGAAAGAAAAGCTATGCAAAATATTTAGCAGCAATTCGATGCAGCACTTGCCGATCCGATCCGGCCCCGCCAGTGAAACAAGCCGGGGGCTGCTGGTGCCGCCGGCCTGTCTTGCTCGTTTTTAGGGGCCCCGGTCCGGCGGCCTACTTCACCTTGCCTTGTTCAATGGTCAGGTTGATGCCCGTGCCGCGCATTTCCACGGGGTAGCCCGGGGTAGCCTGCACGGTGGTTTCCACCTGCTTCAGCACGTTGCCGGCGCCGTACTGGGTGATGGTGTAGGCCTGCTTGTTCTTCCTAATCTCACCGCCTACCCGGTTATTGCTGCCGTCTTGGTAGATGTTCAGTTCGTTGCCATTGCCCACTACCAGGCCCTTCAGCCGGTTGTTAGCGCCTCGCTGGGTGAGGGCCGAGGCGTTGCCCTGGCCGCTCTGCGTCAGGTCGGCCTGGTTGCCGGTGCCGTTTTGCCCCACGGTGGCCACGTTGCCACCCCCGGCCTGCACCAACCCAAGGGCATTGGCCGTGCCCACCTGGTCCACGTAAGCCTGGTTGCTAACCCCTGACAAACTCTGCTGGTCGATGCGGGCGGTGTTGCCCGTACCGTTTTGCAGCAGCGCAAAGCTAGCCGAGCGCGGCAGCCGTTAGCGCTGGGTAATGGTGGCTGAGTTCATCATACCGCTCTGAATCGTGTAAGCAGCGGACGCCGCGTTAACCGTCGCGGGACTATCTACCCCTTGGGTGATGCGAACGGCATTGGGCGTTCCAGTAGCGCAGCCCCGCCCCGCCGGTGATGAGGTTGGCGTCGTACGAAATGATGCCGCCCTCCAGGATAACGCCCGCGAAAAGCAGCGACGGCAGGTTCGGCTGCTTCTGGCCGGTCTGCTCGGTGTATTCCTGGCGGGTGCTGCGGATGATCTTGCACTCGTTCAGCAAGTTGCCCAGGTTTTCGCGCTCAATGGGTTCGAACCACTGCGACTCTTCCAGGGCCCTAATGAGCACCGTGGTGGCCCCCTGCGTCACGGCCGTCGAGAAGCTGGCCCCGTTGGCCTGGGGCTTGTACTGGCCGGTTTGGTCGCGGAATTTGTAGACGGCCACCACGGTTTTGCGCAGGGGCACGGGCAGCTCGCGCCACTGCGCGGGCGTGCGCAGCTCGGCCCCGAGGCGGGCGGGCTGGGGGGCCAGGGCGTGCTGGTGCAGGTAGGGGGTGCAGGCCCCCAGCCACAGCAGGGGCCCCAGCGCCCACCGGAATAAGCGGCAGGGAAGCATAACGGGTTGAATAGTAGCGATTAGATAAAAAAGGGCCCCGGCCCGGTGGGGCGGCGCGGGGGCAAGGCGCGGCGGGGGCCGCTGCTACAACCCGTTGGGAATGGTAATCGTGGTCTGGTTGCCGCTGCCGGTGTCGGTCACCGTCACCACCACCCCGCCGGTGCCCTGCGACACCTGCACCTAGTAGGCCCCCACCGTGTAGGAACCGGGCTTGATGGCCCCCTGCCCGAACTGCGAGGTGATGAGGCGGCTCGTGAGCTGGCTGAGCACCTGCTGGTTGAGGTTGGCCGTGAACTGCGCCAGCGGGTCGGCGGCGGCGGTGGCCTGCACCGGGTCCTGGATGCGGTTTTGGGCCGTGGCCGAGGCTTGCAGCCAGGCGTAGTTGAAGGTATTGCCGCCGAAGGCCGGGCTAACGGGTTCGTACACAAATTTTTGGGCGAGCGCGGGGCGGGCCCAGCTGCCCAAGGCAGCCAGCAGCACAAGGGTACACAGTGTTTTCATTGGGGGAGCGGGTGGGATTTTGGAAAGCCGGAATGCGATAGAAAGCAGGACGAGCTAGCAAAGCGGATAGCGTAACGGCGGGGCCCCGGGCCCCCGCATCAGTACACTTCGAGCGGGGCGCGTTGGCCCGATTCCAGCTGGCGGCTCACGTTTTGGGCTTCCACGAGGTAGCCCTGGGCGGTTTCGACGGCCCCGGTCACCAGTTCCTCCACTTGGTCGAGGCGAGTGGGCAGGGGCGCTTCGAACAGCTCCTGGTCGTTCACGGTGAGCACGATGAGCGACGAGTTGCCGCGGCCGGGCCGCTCGCCCACCAGCACTGTGAAATCGGCGAGGCCGGGCGGGGCCTCGAAGGCGTTGTAAAACAAGTCGTAGAAGTCGTGGCCCGGTTTGGTCAGGGCTTGATCAAGCACCAAGCCCGCTGCCTCGGTGCCGGTGCGGCGGCTCACCGAATCGGCCTTGAGCAACAATCGCAACGCTTCTTCGAGCGGGGCGCAACGGGGCTGGGCGGGCGGGGGCTTTGCGAGGCGCCGCGAGACGCTTGGTGGGCTGCGCGTCGGCTTGGCCGGCCAGGGCCCTCAGCGCCAAGGCCAGTACCCCGGCCGGCCAAAGCGCGGCACCAGAGCATCCAGCCGGAAGCAAGCAAAGGGCAATCCATGGCAATGTGGGTGAGTGGGGCAACAGGGGCGCTGTGGGGCCCACAAAGAGTTCATCGGCAAGGCAACAAATATATATTTAGTTTTTATATCTAAAAGAATAAGACTATTAATTATCAAGTAAATCATATACGAGTTGGGCGAATGGTGTGGGGCCCCAGGGCGGTAACTTGCCTGCCCATCCCCCGCAGTTTTCATGTTCGCCACCGACCACCTCCCCGGCCGCACCCTGCGCACGGCCGCCGGCCGCGAGTACCTGTTTTGCAGCGGCACCGGCTACTTGGGCGTGGCCCGCAGCCCCGCCTTTGCTGCCCTGCTGGCCGAGGGCCTGGCGCGCTACGGCACCAACTATTCCAGCTCGCGCGGGTCGGGCGTTCAGCTGAGCGTATTTGCCGAGGCCGAGGCGCACTTGGCCGGTTGGGCTGGCACGGCGGGGGCCCTCACGGTATCGTCGGGCTACCTGGCGGGGCAGATGGCAGTGGCGGCGCTGGCCAGCACCGGCCGCTTCGAGTACGCGCCCGGTACCCACCCGGCAACCTGGCTGGCGGGCCAAGCCGCGCCGGCCCCCGCGGGCCCCCACGCGGCCTGGGCGGATGGCTTGCTGGACCGCCTGGCGGCCAGGGCCCCAGCGCCGGTGGTCATCGTCAGCAACTCGCTCGACCCGCTGCGGCTGGAGCCCTACGATTTTGCCTGGGCCGCCCACTTGCCCACTGGCTGGCCCATCACCCTGCTGCTCGACGACTCGCACGGCTTGGGCCTGACCGGGCGCGCCGGCGCCGGCGTAGCCACGCTGTTACCAGCGTTGCCACCACACGTGCGGCTGGTGGTGGTTAGCTCGTTGGGCAAGGCGCTGGGCGTGCCGGCTGGCGCGGTGCTGGCCGATGCGGCGTTCATTGCCCAGCTGCGCGGCAGCCCGTTTTTTGGGGCCAGCTCGCCGGCGGTGCCGGCGTACTTGTGGGCCTTTTTAGCAGCCGAACGGGCAGGACTCTACGCAGCGGCGCGGCAGCAACTGGGGGCCCGGGTGGCGCAGTTTGCCGCCGCGGTAAGGCCCCTGAAGCTGTTCCGCAGCCAGCCCAATTTCCCGGTTTTTTATACCGAAGCCAACGCGCTGGCTCCGTTTCTGGAAGCGCGGGGCACGCTGATTTCCAGCTTTGCCTACCCCACGCCGGCCGATGCCTGCATTACCCGCGTGGTGCTCAACGCCCTGCACACCGCAACCGACGTAGCGCAAGTAGCCGCCGCGTGCCAGGACTTTGCCGCAGCGCGCTAACAGCCCCGCCGGGGCCCTCGGCGGGTAGAGAGCAAGTCAACAAGCAATGAATTGACTGCCGGGCTTACCGAAAAACCTCTTCCGCAGCAGCGATTATTTCCTCAGCAGCAGAAGCACTTCGACAGGGTCGGCACGGTGCTCAATTTATTCGTCATTGGTTCTGCCTTACGGCCTCTGCTCACAGCAGCAGCACGTCGATGCGGTGGGCGTGCACCATGTTCAAGCCTTCCGACCACGCGAAAATGGTGAAGTTGCCGTCCTGCGAGGCCACGAGGGCTAAGGCATCGCGCTGGTCGTGCACAAATTGGGCGGCGGCCAAGTGGCGCGTGCCGCCGTTCTGGGCCGGGTGGGTGCGCACGGCGGTACTGCCCAGCACGGGCTCGGTCACGATGAGCTGCTCGACGGGCGTGCTGTGCGCGGCCCGCGTCACCTTAGCCCCGAAGGCCAGCAGCTCGTAGTCCCGGGTGATGACGGTGGCCCCGTCGACGGCCGTGAAGCCGCCCACGATTTCGATGGCGCGCAGCGCCGCCGGCCCGTTGGGCGCAGGACGCGCCAGGGCCTCCGCTACGCCCACGTAGGCGGGGCCCACGGGGTAGCTCAGGGGCTGCACAATGGACGCCGGCCAGCCCGTTGAGTCGGGGGGCACCACCAGCACCAGCCCGCCGCGGCCGTGGGCCCGCATGGCGGCGGCCAGTTCCACCAGCACGTCCACGGCCATGCCCGAGCCTGCCGGGGCGGGGATGCCGGGCAGCGAGGCGCGCAGCACCGGGCAGTCGGCCAGGCCCACGTTTTCCTCGTCCACGATGCGGATTTGGTCGCCCCGCAGCACGGCCACGTTCACAAACTTGCCGATGCCGTCGGCCCGGCGGTGCTTGGCCACCAGCAGGCCGGGCTCCACCACTTCCAGCACGAAGCACACCGGCGGAATGCGCGTGGCGGCGCCCCACAGGTACAGGCCATCGTCGTCGTACCACACGCCCAGGTGCACGCCCGGGTGCTCCACGGCCGGCGCCAACTTAATGAGGGCCTGGGGCGTAAGGCGCGGCCGGTGCCCAAACACCAGCGGCGCCGCGGCCTCCGTGGGCCGCAGCAGCGCCAAGGAAATGCGCGGCGGCCGCCCTTCCTCGCGCCGCAAGCTGGCCCAAAACGCCACGTCGATAATGGCCTCTATAAGTGCGGCCGGCGGGGCCGGAGCGAGCTCGGCCCCCAGCAGCTGGGCGGCGGCCAGGTGCTGGGCAAAGTGGGCTTCGAGGGCGGGGGCCACCATGCGGGCGGCCAGGTAGGTGGGTTCGGAAAGCATACGGGGAACGGGCCCGGCGGGGCCCCAAGAGGCATTAGCAACCGCGGGGCGGACCCAGGGTTTGCCCGGGGCCCTATCTATCCCAGCAGCTCCTCGATGTCGGCCCGGGTGAGGGTTTTGATAACGGCCTCGTCGGTGGCAATCAACTCGCTGACCAAGCTGAGCTTGCGTTGCTGCAAGGCCAGGATTTTCTCTTCCACTGTGTGCTGGGTGATGAACTTGTACACGAACACCGGCCGCTGCTGGCCGATGCGGTGGGCCCGGTCCACGGCCTGGGCCTCCACGGCGGGGTTCCACCACGGGTCGAGCAGGAAGACGTAATCGGCCGCGGTGAGGTTGAGGCCCACGCCGCCGGCCTTGAGGCTGATGAGGAAGATTTGCAGCGCGTCGGTTTCCTGGAAGCGGGCCACTTCGGCGGCCCGGTCGCGGGTGTTGCCGTCGAGGTAGGCGTAGGGCAACTGACGCTCGTCGAGGGCGGCGCGCACCAGGGCCAGGTGTTGCACGAACTGGCTGAACACTAATACCTTGTGCCCTTCGGCTACCACGTTGCGCACCATGCGCAGCACCTCGCGCAGCTTGCCCGACTCGTGCGTGTAGGTGGCGTCGGCCAGGTGCGGGTGGTTGGCCATCTGGCGCAGGCGCGTGAGGCCCTGGAGCAGCAGGAACTGCGTGCTGGCGGGCCCGTGCTCGTCGAGGTTTTGCAGGATTTTGTTGCGGTAGAAGCTCTTGGTTTCCTCGTAGGCCTGGGCCTGCTCGTGCGTCATGTCGCAGTAGCTGAGCTGCTCGGTTTTGGCCGGCAATTCCTTGGCCACTTGCTCCTTGTGGCGGCGCAGGATGAACGGCTTGATGAGCGCGTGCAGGCGGCGGGTGCGGCCCTCGTCGCGGTGCTGCTCGATGGGCTTGAGGAACTCCTTGCGGAAAAACGCCTGCGTGCCCAGCAGCCCGGGGTTGATGAACGACATCTGCGACCACAAATCCATCGTGCTGTTCTCCACCGGCGTGCCCGTGAGAATGAGCCGGTGCCGCGAGCGCAGCTGCCGCACGGCCTGCGAGGTGGTGCTCGACGGGTTCTTGATGGCCTGCGACTCGTCCAAAATTACGTAGTCGAACTTGTAGCTGGCCAGCAGTTCGGCGTCGAGGCGCACAATGCCGTAGCTGGTCAGCACCACGTCGTAGTCGGCAAACTGGGCCACGTCCTTGGTGCGGTAGGTGCCCGTGTACACCAGCAGCCGCAGGGCGGGCGTAAACTTAGTGGCTTCATTCAACCAGTTGTACACCAGCGATGTGGGTAGCGCCAGCAGCGACGCCGCGCCCTGCGCGGCGCCGCTTTCGGCCCGCTGCTGGAGCATGGCCAGCGTTTGGATGGTTTTGCCCAAGCCCATGTCGTCGGCCAGGCAGCCGCCGAAGTGGTAGTCCTGCACAAAGCGCAGCCAGTTATACCCGGCCTTTTGGTAGGGGCGCAGCTCGCCACGGAAGCCCACGGGCAGCGGGTGGTCTTCTACTTCGGCAAAGTCGCGCAGCTTTTCCAACTTGCGGCCCAGCGTCACGGTGGCCAACTCGTTGCTTTGCAGGTCGGCCACCAGCGCGAGGTGGTGGCGGCGCAGCGATAAGGTTTCGTCCTGTTCTTCGGCGAAGGCAAACAGCTCCAGGTAGTCCGTAAACCACGCTTCCGGGATGATGGCCACTTGGCCGTTGGGCAGCCGAAATTCGCGCCGCCGCTGCAAAATGTGTCCCCGCAGCCGGATAAACGGCACCGCAATGTCCCCAAAATACACGGTGCCCCGCACGTCGAACCAGTCGCCGGCTTCCTGAATGCCCAGCTCGACGCGCACGGGCCCTAGGAAGTAGGGCTGGCTGGCCCCAGCGGCGGGCTCCACGGCAAAGCCGGCGGCCGTCAACGCTTCCGCGTTGTCGTGCAGCCACTGGAAGGCGGCGGCCCGGTCAAGCACGGCACGGCCGTCGGGCAGCACCAGGCCGCGGGCAGCCAGCATAGCCACGGCGGCCCGCTCGTCGTCGGCGCTGCGCAGCAAGCGGTGAAAGGTGTAGCTGTCGGCGTCCTGCTCCAGGCGCACGCTCACGCGCTTGCCGGGGTCGAAGGGCACCAGGGCATCGCCGTAGCGGAAGCCCAGCTGGAAGTAAAGGCGGTCGGCGCTGGGCGCGGCGGTGGGCTTGGGCTGGGGCACGCGGCCGCGGCGCGGGGGCCCTGGGGGCCGCTCGGGTACTTCGGGCAGGGCCCCGGCGGACGGCACGTCGCTGAAAGTGAGGCGCGGCTGGGCCCGGTGGCGGTCCGTGACGACGGCGAAGCCCACGCCGCGGGCGTGCACGTCGAACGCCTCCATGAGTGGGGCCACAAATTTCTGAAAGTAGCTGGCCTCCACCTGCCGGGGCACCACGATGAACTTCTTGTTCAAAAACGGCTGCAATTTGCGGCCGTCTACGTCGTTGTGGAACGAATAAATGATGCCATCGAGCAGCAGCCAAGCCGGCTGTTGGCACACCAGCAGGGCCCCTTTGTACTGGAAATCCAGCTTCTGGTTTTGGTACTGAATGGTGGGGAAGTAGTGCGTGCCGTCGTCGTTGCGCCGGAAGTGAAACAGCACTGAGGCCGGCACCGGGGCCAGCGCAATTTCGCGCCAGGTGGGCTCGCCGTCGCGCCCCATGATGAACACCTGCTTGCCGTGCAGGCGCGCCAGCACCGCAGCCATGCGCGTTTGCACGTAACGCGCCACGGCGTCTTGCAGCGGCTTATCGCCCTTGTCGGGGCTGTAGGTTTTCAGAAAGAAGTCAGCCGCCGCAATTTTGCGGGGCCAGAATTCTTTAATAACTGCTTCTTGCTGAAGCTGGTCGCACAGTTCAATCAGCTCAAAATCAACCACATCGAGGCCACGAGAGAATTCGGGAGCGTTGCGGGCCGAGGCTGTTTGGTGCAGCAACGTGAGTTGGCCCTTGGGCCCGCGCTGCACCAGGTAGGCCGCAAACAGGTGCCCGAGGAACTCGTGCTCAAAGAGCGAGTAAACGATTTGAAAAGGTTCGGTAGACGATACTTTCATAGGCGGCCACGGGAGGGCGCAAGTTAAGGCCCCGAGTGGATTCACACCGCATATTTTTGGACTTTATCGCGCCGAAAAATGGACCACAGTCCTAATGCGGAGCTCGCGAGGCCTTACGGCTGGCCCGGCCTACAGGTTATCGCGCAGCACCAGGCGGCCGGCGTTCAAGGCCGGGCGGATACTCACGGCCAACGTGATGAGCACAATGGCCAAGCTCGTGAGTAAAATATCGGAGAGCTTCATTTTCACCGGGTAAGCATCAACGATGCTCGTGGCCATGCCCATGCTTACCAGCCCAAAGCGCTGCTGGGCCCAGCAAATGCCCACGCCTAATACCAGCCCTACTACTGCGCCCACCAGCGCCACAATGGCCCCCACGCCCAGGAAGGTTTTGCGCACAATTTCTTCCGTTGCGCCCATGGCCAGCAGCACGGCAATGTCCTTTTTCTTGTCGATGACCAGCATCGAGAGCGAAAAAAAGATGTTGAGCGAAGCGATAAGCAGGATGAAGGCAAAGGTGATGAACACGAACAGTTTCTCAATCTTGATGGCCTTGAGCAAGCTCACGTGCTGCTCGTCGGAGTCAAGCACCGTGAACCGGGGCCCCAGTTCTTCGCGCAGGGCCTGCTTCACGGCCTCCACCGGGAAGCTGTCGCCCACCTTCACGTAGAGGCCCGTGCGGCGGCTGCCGTAGCCTAGCAGGCGCTGGGCAAAGCGAAGGGGCACAAACACGTAGCTGTCGTCCATGTGCTGCTCGATAAGGAACACGCCCCCGGCCTGCAAGTTCTCTTCGTTGAAAGCCTTGCTGGGATCTAGGCTTAAGGCTTTGCCGGCGGTGTTGCGCGGGTACAGCATGCGCAGGGGCGTGAGGCCATTTTTAAGCGTGACGCTGAGCTCGTGCTGCACGCCGGCCCCGATCAGGGCAAAGTCAATGCTGTCGTGGTAGAGGCGGTGGTCGCCCTCGCGGATGCTGGCGTCGATGCCGCTCTGGCCGAAGTAATTTTCGCTCAGGCCGCGCATCTTCACCACCATCTGGCGGTCATGGTATTGCAGCAGGGCGTTGTCCTCGATGACTTGCGTGAGCAAGGCCACTCCGGGCGTGGCTTGGATGCGCTGGAGCAGCGGGGCCGCGACGGCGAACGATTTGCCCTTGGTGGCCGTGATGACCAGGTTGGGGTCGGACTTGCCGTAGAGGGTACGCACCAAGTCTTCGAGCCCGTTGAAGACCGAGAGCACGATGATGAGCGACATGGTGCCCACCGCCACCCCAATCATCGAAATGTTGGAGATAATGGAAATGATGTTGCGCTTTTTCTTCGAGGAGAAGTAGCGCCGGGCAATGAGGAAGGGAACGTTCACGGAGTCGGATTAGCCGGCTTTGCGGAGAAAATCATCCATGAAGTTTTCCGGACGTTTGGGGCCCCGGTCGTGCTGCTTCAGCACAACAGCGGTCAGCGTAAAAATCTGAAATTTGCTGGGGGCCATCAAGCGGGGCGGCAAACAGGAGGCATAAGGAAACGAAAGCAAGATACGGGCTTTTGTTGGCGGCCGGGGCCCTATTTCCAGGCTTTTACGATCAGGCCCGTGCCCGAGTCGTGGGCCGCGCGGGCATCGAGCCAGTTCAGCACCAGGCAAAACGGGAACACAACGGCATAGTAGAACGGCAGGAGCACGAAAAACAGCCGCGATTTGCCCAGCAGCAGGATGGGGTACTTCATGCTCAGGCGCCACGATACCTGGCCGGGCTCGCCGTAGCTGTAGCGGGCCTCGATGCGCTCGAAGCCAGCCGTGCGCAGCTTCTGCTGGATTTCGTGGATGTTGTAGCCGTCGCGCACGTGCTCTTCAATAAAGCTGGTTTCGGCGTCGTCGTGCACGTCGGAGCCGCCTTGGTCGCTGGGCGTCGAAATCAGCAGCATGCCGCCGTCTTTCAGCGAGGCGTGGATGTTGCGGAACACTTCCACATCCTCCACAATGTGCTCCATCACGTCAACGGACAAGGCCAAGTCGAAGCTATTGGCCTCTTGGTACAGCACCAAGTCTTGCACAGCAAATTGCACGTTGGGCCGCCCAATTTGGCGAAAGAAGCGGTTCGAATCAGCCACTTGTTCCTCCTTTACGTCCACGGCCAAGATGTGCCACGGGCGGCCTAACCCACTAAGCCAGTAGCTGTACTGGCCGTAGCCAGCGCCCGCGTCAAGAATGTTCAGCGGCTCCCGGGTGCGGCCCCGGGCCCACTGGCGCAGTTCGCGGTGCACGTGCCAAGTGCGCAGCAATAATAAATCGAGCAAGTGATAAAACAACCGGCGCAGCCCCGGGGTGCGGTTAAACACTTCGCCGAGCGTCTTCTTAATCGGGTCGTAGTACAAGGGGAAACAGAAAGTTGGGGGGAATAAACGCGGGGCCCGCCAGGCCTACGCTTCGTCGCTGTCGTTGCCGCTGGGGGCCCGGAACAAGCGCGG
Organism: Janthinobacterium lividum; assembly: GCA_050954665.1. Taxonomy (GTDB): domain Bacteria; phylum Bacteroidota; class Bacteroidia; order Cytophagales; family Hymenobacteraceae; genus Hymenobacter. The sequence goes on along the minus strand of JBPBPC010000023.1, from coordinate 2,248 downwards.
GCGCGGCGCAGGCAGGTCGGTAGGGTCCTCCGCGTCGGGGGTAGCCGGTGGGGCGGGTGGGATGTGCAACTGGCCGAGCACGCCGTCCATGTGGGCGGCATAAGCGGCGCTGTCGTCGTGGAAAAAGGTAAGCTCGGGCACCACGCGGGCCGTTTTGCGGATGCGCTTAGCCAAAGCTTGGCGAATTTCCTTGGCACTGTCGCGTACCAAGGCCAGGCGGGCGTCGGCATCGGTGCCCAGCAGCAGGCTCAAGTACACCCGGGCTTGGCCCAGGTCAGGCGTCATCTTCACTAGGCTAATGCTCGGAGCCAATCCGCCGCCGAACAAGTGCGGCAGGTCGCGCTGCAATACAGCGGCCAGCTCCTGTTGCAGCAGGCTGGCCATTTTTTGTTGTCGTTTGCTTTCCATATAGTCTGCAAAGGTACGCCCGCGGGGTGCTGGGCCGGACGCCGCCGCACAACGAAGCCCCGAGCTATACCAACGGGCCCCACCGGGTGGCGAATACCTTTGCTTAAACAATTCGATTTTTTTATCCTCCCCTGTGCTGCGCTTTTTCCGGGGCTCGTTGCCCGCCCAATTGTTGGGGCTGCTGCTGCTGCTGCTGGCCCTGCGCCTGCCGCTGCTGGCCTTGCAAGGCTTGCCCCTCAGTGCGGGCGAGCTAGGGGCCCTGTTGGTAGGCGAACGGGTGCACGGCGGCGCTCTTCCTTACCGCGACCTCTACGACGGCACGGCCCCATTGGCGGCCTACTTATTCGGTGGGCTCGATTGGGTAGGGGCCCGGCCCGTGTTCTTGTACCGAGCACTGGCGCTGGTCCTATTGTTGATGCAAGCCTTGCGGCTAAATTTCGTACTGGTCCGCGCCGATGCCTTTCCCGACCGCGGCTATTTAGTGGCCCTCACGTACTTGGTGGCAGGTTGCATCAGCACCGACCTCGACGTACTATCGCCGCTGTTGGTGGGACACACATTCGTAGTGTTTGCCCTCAGCGCCCTCATTCCAACATCACGCGAGGGCTACGACAACCGCCGTCTTTTCCGAGCTGGATTTTTAATCGGGCTCGCCGGCCTATGCTACCTGCCGCTAGTGTTGTTTGCAGGCGTTGGGCTACTAGCAGTTATCGTCTTCGCGGCCAATGCATTTCGCAGCTTTTTACTATTGTTGTGTGGGCTGCTGTTTCCGTACGCGGTAGCTGCTACATACTTCCTCTACGTTGGAGCTTTACCCAACTTTGTACAGTTTCACCTCGAGCCAGGCTGGCACGCCTTCCGCATTGGGGCCCCCAGTGGCCTGCCGCTAGCAGTTCAACTACGACTGCTGGCCCTACCTGCGGCAGTGCTGTTGCTAGCCGTATTACGCGGGCTAGGCACACCGCTGGGTCCCGTATTCCAAGCTAAGTTTCGGCAATTGATGGTGGCTTGGCTGCTTGTAGCACTAATAGTACTAGTGGCAGGCGGCATCACGGCCCCTGGGTCATTAGTGCTACTGCTGCCACCATTGGCATACTTCGGGCTATTTTTATGGCAAGCGGGCGGGCCTACTTGGGCCCCAGAAGTCACATTTTTGGTAGTACTAACCGCTGTGACGTTGGTGCGCTACCGGGCCTTAGTGCCTGGACTTGAAACCATCCTGTACTTTCCATCCGAAAGCAGTTTTGCTCCTCAACCTGACCCTTCGCTGGTCGACCTGCGCAATCAACGCGTGCTAGTGCTAGGGCCCGACCGCCGTCCTTATCTTACCAACCGATCGGCCACGCCCTATCTTGATTGGGACTTATCCCTACGTGATTTTGATTACTTAAACCAGTACGCTGCCGTAGTGCGCATTGGTCGACAAGTAGGAGCCGACCCACCTGCATATGTGCTCGACCAAAGCAACTTATTACCCCAGCTGCGTCACTTGTTACCCAACGTATTTGGGTCCTATATTCCAGCTGGGCCTACCGGCTTGTACCGGCGTGCAGGGGCTAGTAAGTAAGCGTAAACTCATAAGCAATTGGGGTAGGCTAGCTGTAGCAGACACGAATTAAGGTAAGTAATTCAGCAGGTTATCTCAAACCAGTGCGAGGAGCGGTAGCCGGAGGCGAAATGGCTACGGTAGAGGTTAAAGTAAGTATCAAGGTAATGATCTACTTTTAGCCGAGATCCTTCCAAGCTAGGTTGCACGGACAATTAGCGAAGCCACAATAGGGCTGAGACGAAATGCACCATTCCCAAGAAGCTGCTGGCCGTTTTATCGTAGCGCGTGGCC
>JBPBPC010000032.1:0-18357 GCA_050954665.1 Janthinobacterium lividum | reverse complement strand
ACGGCCCGGGGCCCCTGCCATACGCCCCAAACCCAACTACTCCAGCCCGGCTTGCACGGCTTCAGCTTCGGTGTCCACGCCGGTCAGATTCTCCTCGTCGCCAATGCCTTCGCCAAAGGTCAAATCAGGGCCCTGGACTTCGATTCGAGCAGTAGCCTCGGCGGTTTCGGTTTCGGCAGCCACCAGGGCAGCGGCCAGCGCTTGGCGGCGGGCCGTTTGCTGGGCCAGTAGGGCCAGTAAGCCTTCAGGCGTGGCCAGGGACAGCTGGGCTTCGTCGCGCTTATAGAAATCTTTGTGCACGTTCACCACGGGCTCGCCGGCGGCCGGGCGCTGGCGAATGTAGGCCCCGTCCTCGCGCATCACGTAGCTGTTCTGGTTGTCGAGCAGGTTGAGCATCAGGATGCTGATGGCCTCACGCCGCAGCTGCGGGTTCACGATCAGAAACAGGGCCTCGATGCGCCGGTCGAAGGAGCGCACCATCACGTCGGCCGAGCCGGCATACACGCGGGCGTCGCCGCCGTTGTGGAAGTAAAACAGCCGCGCGTGCTCCAAGTACTCGCCCACGATGCTGCGCACTTCGATGTTGTCGCTCAAGCCCGGCCGGCCCGGCCGCAGGCAGCAAATGCCCCGCACCACAAACCGGATGGGCACGCCGGCCTTTGCCGCCTTGTAAAATTCGTCAATCAACTCTTTGTCTTCCAACGAGTTCATCTTCATCACAATGCCGCTGGGATGGCCTTTTTTGGCGTGCTTCACTTCCTCGCGCACCAAGTGGATGAGCTGCTGGCGCATGTCCTTGGGGGCCGTGATGAGGTACTCGTAGTCGTCGGGCTGCGAGTGGCCAGTAATGACGTTGAAGAATTCCGACACGTCGTGGCCGTAGGTGTCGTTGGTCGTCAGCAGGCTCAGGTCGGTGTAGAGGCGCGAAGTTTGCTCGTTGTAGTTGCCCGAGCCGATGTGCACGTAGCGCGTCACCTTCTCCCCTTCCTTGCGGATAATCATCAGCAACTTGGTGTGCGTCTTGTACTTGCTCACCCCGTAAATCACGAAGCAGCCCGCCTTTTCCAGCCGGGCCCCCTCGCGGATGTTCTTCTCTTCGTCGAAGCGCGCCTTCACTTCGAACAGCACCGACACGTGCTTGCCGTTTTCGGCCGCTTTCAGCAACGCCGCGCTCACCCGCGACTCGTCGGCGAGCCGGTAAATCGTCTGCTTGATGCCCAGCACCTGCGGGTCTTCGGCGGCCTGCTCCAGCAGGCGCACCATGGGCTCGATGCTGTTGTAGGGGTGGTGCAGCAGCACGTCGTGGTGCTTGAGGTACTCGAAGAGGTTGTCCTCGGCGCCGTCGGGCAGGCTCAGGGGCATCACCGGGGCCGGCGCCTTAGCCCCCTTGCCCCGGAAGTTGGGGTGGCGAATGATTTGCCACAGCCCTTTCATATCAAGCAAGGCACTGATGACGAAGATGTTGCCGTTGTCGATGCTCCACCGCTCGCGCAGCACTTCCATCAGCTGCGGCGAAGCGTTGGGCTCTACCTCCACGCGCACCACGCGGCCGCGCTTGCGGGTTTTCAGGCCCACCTGAATTTCCTTGATGAAGTCGTTGTCGATGTCGTCGGACTCTTCCAGCGTGAAGTCGCCGTTGCGGGTGATGCGCATCAGGTCGGCCGACAGGATTTCGACGTTGCGAAACAGCCGGGGCAGGTACTCGCGCACGATTTCCTCGATGGGCACGAAGATGACCCGGTCCTTGCGCTGCAATTCAAAGAATCGCGTCAGGTTCTGCGGAATCTGCACGAAAGTGATGCGCTCCTGCCCTTTTTCGGCTTCCCCGTCCAGGCCCAGGCCCCCTGGGTTGCTGGCCCGCGTCACGACTCCAAAGATCAGCATCTGGTTCATGATCAGCGGGAAGCCGTGGTAGGCGTCGTACACCATCGGCGTGAGCAGCGGAAACACCGTGTTTTTGAAGAAGCCGTCGGCCTTGCGGGCCTCAATCTCCGTCAGGTCGCTTACCTTCAGAATATTAAAGCCGTTTTTTTCAAACACCGGCCGCAACTCGTTCACGTACGTCAGGCTTTGGTCGTTGACAAAGCGGTGGGCAAAATCGAGCAGCTTGCGCCGAAACGGCAGCTCCCGCAGCCCCGAGTAGTCCACCCGCTCCTTGCCATAGTCAAGGTAATTGTACAGCGACCCCACCCGAATCATGAAAAACTCGTCGAGGTTGGAACTGGTGATGGCCAAGAACTTGAGCCGGTCAAACAGGCTTTTGCCCGTGTCCTGGGCTTGGTCGAGCACCCGGTAATTAAACCGCATCCAGCTCAAATCGCGGCTGATGTACTTGCTCTTGCGGATAAGGTCGGCGGACTTAAACAGTTTCATAGGATAGCGAACAAAATAACGGGCGGATTGGGCAGCAAAATACGGCAAACGGCCCCGGCAAAGTACTTTTTCAAGTGATAATGGCCGTGGCTTCGATTTCCACGAGCAGCCGCGGGTCAATTAAGGCCGCCACCTGCACCATCGACGTAGCTGGGCGGATGGCGCCGAATACTTCGCCATGGGCGCGCCCCACGGCCTCCCACGCGCGGATATCGGTCACAAACATGCGCGTGCGCACCACGTGCTCGAACGAGGCCCCGGCGGTGGCCAGGGCCTCGCCGATTTTCTCCAAAACCCGCTTGGTTTGGGCGTAGGCATCGGCGCCGGTCACGGCGTCGCCGTCCTGGGCGGTGGTGCCGGCCACTTCCACCACGTTGCCCACGCGCACGGCCCGCGAATAACCCACCACGGGCTCCCACGGGGCCCCCGACGAAATAAGTTGTCGCGTCATAATCTAACTAACAAAAGAAAAGGCCCACTTCGCAGCGGGCCTTTTTCAGTAAAAATCAGGCTAGACATCTAGCTTGGCATACTTAGCATTTTTCTCGATGAAATCGCGCCGCGGAGCCACCTCATCGCCCATCAACATGGAGAACAAGTGGTCGGCTTCCACAGCCGATTCCACGGATACCTGCTTCAGCGAGCGGGTATCGGGCTGCATGGTGGTCTGCCACAGCTGCTCGGCGTTCATCTCGCCCAGGCCCTTGTAGCGCTGCACGTTCACGGTCTCGGGCTTGCCGCGGCCGAGCTCTTCCTGGGCTTTTTGGCGGTCGTCCTCGCTCCAGCAGTAGCGCTCCTCTTTGCCGCGCTTCACGAGGTAGAGCGGCGGCAGGGCGATGTAGATATAGCCGCTGTCGACCAGGGCCCGCATGTAGCGGAAGAAGAAGGTGAGAATCAGCGTGCGGATGTGCGAGCCGTCGATGTCGGCGTCGGTCATGATGATGACCTTGTGGTAGCGCAGCTTGGCCAGGTTCAGGGCCTTGGCGTCGGCCTCGATGCCTTTTTCCGGGTCGGCGGGCGTGCCGAAGGTCACGCCCAGGGCCGTAATCATGTTCCGGATTTCCTCGTTCTCCAAGATGCGGTGCTCCTGGGCCTTCTCTACGTTCAGGATTTTGCCGCGCAGCGGCAGAATGGCCTGAAACGCCCGGTTGCGGCCCTGCTTGGCGGTGCCGCCGGCCGAGTCGCCTTCCACGAGGTACAGCTCGCAGATTTCCGGGTCCGATTCCGAGCAGTCGGCCAACTTACCGGGCAGCGAGTTGGAGCCGAGCACGGTTTTGCGCTGCACCATTTCGCGGGCTTTGCGGGCGGCAATGCGGGCCTTGGCGGCCAGGATTACTTTCTCCACAATGATGCCCGCCTCGCGAGGATTTTCCTCCAGGTACTGCTGCAGGATTTCGCCCACCACGGTGTTCACCGCGCCGCTCACATCGGAGTTACCGAGCTTGGTTTTGGTCTGGCCCTCAAACTGGGGCTCCTGCACTTTCACCGAAATCACGGCCGTGAGGCCCTCGCGGAAGTCCTCGCCCGAAATCTCCACCTTGGCTTTTTCAAGCTTGCCCGACTTGTCGGCGTAGTTCTTCAGCGTGCGCGTGAGCGCGGCGCGGAAGCCGGCCACGTGCGTGCCGCCCTCGATGGTGTTGATGTTGTTGACGTAGGAGTAGATGTGCTCCTGGTAGTCGGAATTGTACTGCAAGGCCACTTCCACCGGCGTACCGCCCTTTTCGCTCACCACGTGGATGGGCAGGGGCATGAGCACCGTGCGGGCGCTGTCGAGGTACTGCACGAACTCGCTGAGGCCCCCCACCGAGTAAAACTCCTCGTAGCGGAAGCCGGTGTTGTCGGCGTTCTGCTCGCGGCGGTCCGTGAGGGTGATGCGGATGCCTTTGTTGAGGTACGAGAGCTCGCGCAGGCGGGTGGCGATGGTGTCGTACTTGTAAACGGTTTCGGTGAAGATGGAATCGTCGGGCAGGAAATCGACCTGCGTGCCGTGCTCGTCGGTGTCGCCAATCTCCTTCACGGCGTACTGCGGCACCCCAATTTTGTAGTCCTGCTCGTAGACGTGGCCCTTGCGGCGCACGGTTACCTTCAGGTCGGTGCTCAGCGCGTTCACGCAGCTCACGCCCACGCCGTGCAGGCCCCCGGATACTTTGTAGGAATCTTTGTCAAACTTGCCGCCGGCGTGCAGCACGGTCATCACCACTTCGAGGGCCGAGCGGCCTTCCTTGGCGTGAAAATCGACGGGAATGCCGCGCCCGTTGTCGCGCACGGTCACGGAGTTGTTTTCGTTGATGGTAACCTCAATACGGTCGCAGTGGCCAGCCAGGGCCTCGTCGATGGAATTATCGACCACTTCCCACACCAAATGGTGCAGGCCTTTGACGCCCGTATCGCCGATGTACATGCTGGGGCGCTTGCGCACGGCCTCCAGTCCTTCCAGCACCTGAATGCTATCGGCCGAGTACTCGGCGGGGGCTTTCTTTTCTGCTATTTCGCTCATGCAAAAGGGGATTAAAGCGGCTGCAAAAACCAGCCGCTAAGAGAACAACCAAAAGTACCTTTTTTATTCCATTTGGCCTACTTTTCAACTACATTTCCAGGACCACAAAAAAGCCCTTCCCGGAACCGGAAAGGGCTTTTTTAGGACCTTCGAACCGGCTGAAAAGCCGGGTCAAAAGGTGGCCTCATTTGGGGTCATTATTTCAAAAAATGGCGATGAATAGTGTAGGATGCGCGCTGTATGAGCACATTAGGGGCCGCGCAAGCACTCGCCGGCTGCTGCGCTACATTGCGTTTCGTGGGTGCGATTCGGTCGGTTGCACCCAATACTTTCGCCCACGCTTTGAGCAGTGCTGGGCCGTACCTCTCGATGACGTCGTAGCCGTAAACACTGGCGCCCTCGGCGTGGCCTAGCGCCAGTTTTTTTAGGTTCTGGTCGCCCTCGCTGCCCCCGAGCACCACGTCGGCCCCGCTGTGGGTCTTCAAGAATTGATACAGGGGCCCCACGACCTCGCGGGGCTTGCCCCGGTAAAATTTAACTTGCGCAAAGGGCCAGTCGGGTTCGAGCGGGGGCCCTCGCCTTGCCCGGCGGGGGCAGGTGGAAATTTACCGGCCCGGTTACCGTACAAGTCGGCACCGGCAACACGTCGAGCCCCGTCGATAACACGAAGGCCGGCAGCCGCGGCGGCTCGGCGGCCACGGCCCCTAAAGCCAGCGCCGCGGCCATCACAGAGCAAGGCGAGGCTCCCTGGTGGCTGTACTTGCTCGCCGCGGCTGCTGGGGCCGTGGGTTGGGAATACTTCAGCCCGAAGCTGCCGCTCGCCTGGCTGCCGTGGCGCAAGGCCGCCGGCTAGGCTGCTATTACAACTATGTACGAAAAAGCCCCGACCAACCGGCCGGGGCTCTATTGTTACCAAGGACTTGATACTTCGCCACTGTTACGAACGACAGCAAAATGGTTGTGAAACATTTGCTGACTACCTATTCGAAGATTAGTAACGTTTTGCCCAATTCTAAAAGCTACGCCCTCGGGGCCTATTAGCAATCGAAAATAACGCTCCACAGCGTCCCGAAACTCACCGTAATTTATTTGCCCAATGAGTTCGGTCGGATTTTCTACGTTGAACGGCATTGTTTCGAAAGTGAAGCTTTCGCCCTGGTCCTGCCTAACGATGCAACTCGACTGTATGATCCAAACACGGTCGGCGTCGTTTACCCTAGCCGCTTGGAAAAACACTTTTGAATTCATGTGCTCTGAGTCGCTGCCGTACTCCTGCGAATCAGTTATGCAGTGCGTAAATCGAATGTTCCATGCGTTTTGCATTTCCCCGTAGCTGTCTGTTCGCTCAAGTTGCCCACGAAAGAAAGTAAGTATTTCGCCAGTAGCTCTAGATGCTGTTGAACAAGTAGGGCATTGCCCCAACAATGCACCAGGCGGGATGATGAAGGCACCACTAAAATTATCTGGTGCGTGCTGATCCGTAATATCTTCTGAAAAGACATCCACTGGACAGTTGGGATTGGGGCACTGTACGTTAAGAAGAAAGGAAATGGGCATCAGGGACAATATTTAGGTAGACTGATCAAATCAAGAAACCACTATCTCCCCTTCCTATCTCCCTCGCGCTTATACAGGACCGCTAAATCATCAGCGACTGTGTGCAAAAATGGGTGCAACGCCCAAAAAAAGCCCCTAGCGATAACGCTAGAGGCTTTTCCGTGGCCCCGTTTGGATTCGAACCAAAGACCGGCTGCTTAGAAGGCAGCTGCTCTATCCAGCTGAGCTACGGGGTCGAAACCGGGGCAACTATGTCGGGGTGGCAGGATTCGAACCTACGACCTTCTGCTCCCAAAGCAGACGCGATACCGGGCTACGCTACACCCCGAATACATCCCATAAGGCCGATGGCCGGGGCCCTATGATAGTGCAAAGGTACGGCAGAAACCCGGATGCACAACCCCGCAGGCCCAAATTCAGCCCGGGCCCTGCGGCGTCATTTATACGGATGTGGCCGATATTACTACTGGTTTTTGGCCAATGAGTTGGATAGCAGGGCCCAGGGACCGTAGTACTAGCCAAGGTTCTTTTTTTTCCTAATCTATCCTTTTTTATGTCCTCCTTTCCTCCTTCCCATCCCGCGGCGCCCGAAACGGACGCCCCGGTCCTGCTGACGCCCGTGGCCCGGCGGTCTTTTTTGCGTTACTCCAGCGCCGGGCTGGCCCTGGGCGGCTTGTACCTGGCCGGCTGCTCGAAAGACGACGATAACAACCCCAGCAACGGCACCCTCATCGACGTGGGCACCGGCGACGTTGGCATCCTAAACTATGCCTACGCGCTGGAGCAGCTCGAAGCGGCGTTCTACACCCAAGTGGTGGCCGGAACCTACTACGTTGGGGCGTCGGCGGCCGAGAAAGCCATTTTCTCGGATCTGCAGGCCCACGAAGTCATTCACCGCGATTTCTTTAAGGGCGCTATTACCACGGGGCGCATCACCGATGCCCTGATGCCCGATTTTTCCAACATCGATTTCACGCAGCGCACCACCACGTCGGGCAAACTGGGCGTGCTGAACGCGGCCATGGCGTTCGAGGACTTGGGCGTGGCCGCTTACAACGGGGCCGGCCGTTTCATCACGAGCGCGACGTACCTCACGCTGGCCGGTAAAATCGTGTCGGTGGAGGCCCGCCACGCGGCCGTCATCCGCGAGCTGCTCACAATCAACACCTTCGTTGGCAACGACGTGGTGAACCTGGACACAGCTTCGACCAACAACGGGGCCCCCGGGGCCACGGGCTCCGTAACGGGCACCGGCTTGGAGCGCTCAAAGCGCCCGCAGGTGGTGCTGGCCACGGCCAACACCTTCCTGATGGCCGGCTCCAAGCTGAGTGCCACCAATTTCCCGAGCTAGGCGCTGGTTGCTCCGCACTGGGTCCACCCGCCTTTCCCCTTTCCTCACTTCGTATTCTATAAGCATCATGGATTTATTTCAAATCATTGACGACATCGCCAAGGTCGACCCCGAGGTGTACGACCGGTTCGACGCGCGCCGCGCCGTGTTTCGCAACTTTTTAGGTTTTGGCAAAAAAGTCACCGCGGCGGCCCTGCCGTTGGCGGTGAGCAGCTTGTTCAACAAGGCTTACGGGCAAACTGCTACGCTCGACCCCATCGTTGTCGCAACGCTTAACCTCGCCTTGCAGCTCGAGTACCTCGAGTATTATTACTACGACACGGCCCTGAACTCGTCCGGCTTGCTCGTGGGCGACCAAGTCGCGGCCTTTACCATCATTCGTAACGATGAGCGGCTGCACATCAACACCTTGCGCGGGGTGTTGGGAGCCGCTGCTATTGCCGACCCCACCCGGGCCGGCTTCGATTACACGACTTCGCAGAACAAAAGCCGTTCGCCGCTGGTGCCCGCGTTTGCCAACCTGGGCGGCACGGCTTCGCCCACCACGGGTACGTTCACCGACAACGCCACTTTCCTTTTAGTAGCCCAAAACTTTGTGGACACGGGCGTGCGCGCCTACAAAGGCGGCGCGGCCAACCTCATTAGCCAGAAGGATATCCTGGAGGCGGCCCTTAATATTCACTCGGTGGAGGCCCGGCACTCGTCGCGCATCCGCTCGTTCCGGCGCGGTGGCATTCAAAGCGCCACGGCCCCCAAAAGCTGGATTACGCCCGATGAGACGCCCGGCACCTTGCTGCCCAACAACGGCGTAGCCGGCGCCCCCGCCATGGTGAGCCCGTACGCGGCCGGGGCGGATGCCACCATGTTCCCGGCCGAGAACAACACCACGCAGGCCGGTACTGCGGTGCAGTCGTTGGCTCCCAGCGGCGGCTCGGCCACGGCCGGGGCCGAGGCATTCGACGAGCCCCTGGACGCGGCCACGGTGAAGGCCATTGCCAAGAACTTCGCCGCCAACCCAGCGGCCCTGTTCAACTAATTGTTCGCTTAGCTGAGGAAAAAGCCCCGCCGGTTGGTGGGGCTTTTTTGGGTCCACCGCGGCGCGGGCCGCCACAAAAAAGCCCCGAAAACGGCCTATACAGGCGTTTCCGGGGCTTTTGGTGGAGAGAGGGGGATTCGAACCCCCGGTAACCTTTAGAGCTACGGCAGTTTAGCAAACTACTGGTTTCAGCCACTCACCCATCTCTCCAATTGGCTGGCCGCTTCCGTCCGAAGCGGGTGCAAATATACGGGACCGGTTGAAAAACCCGCGCCGCGGCACCAAAAAAATTATCTTTGCTCGTTCCCTGGCCCGGGCCCAGGGCCCCGCCCACCGCTTATCCTCTTCGCCGCTACTTGCTTACCTGGGCGTACCCTGATTTTGGCTTGCCGCTGGCGGCGGCCGCGCTGGCCCTGCTGCTGGTGCTGGCCTACGTGCTGCGCACCGGCCGGCTGGCGCGGGCCCTGGGGCAGCGCAGCCGCCGCCTGGCCTGGAAGCTGCCGCTGCGCCTGCTGGCCGGGGCCCTGCTGCTGGCGGCTTGGCTGGGCCCGGCGCAGGGGCTGAGCCCGCAGCCGGTGCGCACGGCCGGCAAAGACCTGTGGTTGGTGGTGGACGTGTCGCGCTCGATGGACGCGCCCGACGTGGCCCCCACCCGCCTGCTGCGCGCCCAGGCCGAGCTGCAAACCCTGGTGCAGCGCTTCCCGGCCGACCGCTTGGGGCTGGTGGTGTTCGGCGGCGAGGCGGCCGTGCAATGCCCCCTCACCTACGACCAGGAAGCCGTGCAGACGTTTCTCAACACCCTCAGCACCCACCTGTTGCCGCCGGGGCCCACGGCTTTGCGCGCGCCGCTGGAGCTCGTGCTGGCCCGGCTGGGCCCGGCCACTGGCAGCCCGGGCCCGGCTGGCCGGGCCACGGCCGTGGTGGTGGTGAGCGACGGCGAGGATTTTGGCGAGAACCTGGAGCCCACCCTGCGCGCGCTGGCCCGCAGCGGGGCCCGGGTGTTTGCCGTGGGCGTGGGCACGGCGGCGGGGGCCCGGCTGCCGCTGCCCGGGGGCCAGCTGGTGCGCGACGCCGCGGGCCACCCCGTGCTCAGCCGCCTGCGCGAGGCCCCACTGCTGCAACTGGCGGCCCAAACCGGTGGCCAGTACGTAGCGCTGAACGACCGCCAAAACGGCTTCCCGGCCCTGCTGGCCGATGTGCGCACCATGCAGGGCACTACCGAGCAGGTGCGCACGGTGGCCGTGGCCGACAACCGCTACCGCTTACCGCTGGCCCTGGCCTTGGTGCTATTGGCCCTCGACGTGGCCCTGACCGTGGTGGTCATCCGGCCCTAAGCTGAACCCGCGCTGGCCCGGAACTTCCGTTATTTGGGGCCCAACGCCGGCGGTGGCACAAGGCCAGAAACTTAATTATTAGCGTGTGCTGAAGTCGTTGCTGTTGCTGCTCTTGTTGCTGGCCCCGCCCACGTGGCGGGCGCTGACGTGGGTGCACGACCGCAACGCCGCCGTGGCCAGCGGCCAAAACGCCTACGCCCGCGGCGACGACGCGGCCGCCGCCCAAGCGTTTGCGGCGGCCACGGCAGCGCGCCCGGAGGCCTCGGGGGCGGCGGCGCTGCTGCTCAACCGGGGCCACGCCCAGCGCCGGGCGGGGCAGGCGGCCGCGGCCCGCGCCACCTACGGCCAACTGCTCGACCCCGCCGTGCCGCCGACCCTGGGCAGCGTGGCCCGGCAGCAACTGGCGGTGCTGGCCGCCGAAGCCGGAGAAACCGCGCCCGCCCTGGGGCTGCTGCGCCAGGCCTTGCGGCTCGACCCCGCCAACGCCGGGGCGCGCTACGACTACGAAGTACTGAGCGCTTACCTGGCCCGGCACCGGGCTGCGCCGCGCTTGGCGGCGCCCCCGCCCCCGGGCCCCCCGCCGGCCAAGCCTTCCGGCCAGAAACCGCCGGCGCCCACCCCGCCGGCCGCTAGCCCGCCCGCGGCCGGCACCAAGCCCGGCACCGACCGCGCCGGCCAGGTGCCCGACCGCGCTAAGCCCACTCCTGCGCCCACCAGCACGCCCCAAACCCGCCCCGATGCCGCCGGCCGGCCCGACCCGGCCCAACCCAGCGCCGCCCCGGGCAGCGCCGCCGGGGGCCGCCGCGCCCCGGGGGCTGGGGGCCCCGAGTCGCCCGTGCCCGCCGGCGCGCAGCCCGGCACTGCCCGCGGCCTCGACGCGAACGCGGGCAGCGGCGGGGCCGCCGGCCGCAGCCGTGCCGCGGGCGCCGACGCCGCCCGGGCCACCGATGCGCAGCTCCAAACCCAGCGCGAGCGCCTCCAGGCCATGGATTTATCACCCGTTCAGGCCCAGCAACTGCTCGACGCGCTGAAGGCCCAGGAGCAGCAGTACTTGCAGCAGGTGCCGCGGCGGGCGGGGGCCCCCGCCCGCCGCGGGCAGCCCACGTGGTGAGGGCCCCCGGTGTACTTTTGGGGCGAATTAGTGTTGCTTCGTTCCCACCCACGTTTCGTTAAAACCATGCAGATCAAGGAAGTTGTAATTGTGTCGGCGGTGCGCACCCCGATTGGCTCGTTTGGCGGGGCCCTGGCCTCGGTGTCGGCCACCGATTTGGGCGCCATTGCACTAAAAGGGGCCCTGGAGAAGGCCGGCGTGGCCCCGTCAGAAGTGCAGCAGGTGATCATGGGCAACGTGATTTCGGCCAACCTGGGGCAGGCTCCGGCCCGCCAGGCCGCCAAAAAAGCCGGTCTGCCCGACACCGTGGAGTGCACCACCGTGAACAAGGTGTGCGCCTCGGGCTCGAAGGCCATCATGTTCGCCGCCCAGGCCATCATGCTCGGGCAGGCCGATTGCATCCTGGCCGGCGGCATGGAGAGCATGAGCAACGTGCCGTACTACCTCGACAAGGCCCGCTTTGGCGCCAAGTACGGCAACGGCCAGATGATTGACGGCCTGATGCGCGACGGCCTCTGGGACCCGTACCACGACTACGCCATGGGCAACGCCGCCGACGCCACGGCCCAGCACTACGGCATCACCCGCGAGCAGCAGGACGCGTTTGCCCGCGAGAGCTACACCCGCAGCGCCAACGCCGCCCAGGCCGGCAAAAAGAAGGACGAAATCGTGCCCGTCACCGTCGAAAGCCGCGGCAAAACCACGGTGGTCGACGACGACGAGGAGTACACCAAGGTGCAGTTCGAGAAGCTGGCCGGCCTCAAGCCCGCCTTCGGCAAGGAGGGCACCGTGACGGCGGCCAACGCCTCCACCCTCAACGACGGGGCCGCCGCCGTGCTGCTGATGAGCCGCGAGAAGGCGGAGGCGCTGGGCGTCAAGCCCATTGCCATCGTGCGCGGCTTTGCCGACGCCGAGCAGGCCCCGGAGTGGTTCACGACCTCGCCCGCGCTGGCCATTCCGAAGGCCCTGAAGCACGCCGGCCTGGAGGCCAAGGACGTGGACTTCTACGAAATCAACGAGGCGTTTTCGGTGGTGTCGCTGGCCAACAACCAGCTGCTCAACCTCGAAGGCACCAAGGTGAACGTGTACGGCGGGGCCGTGAGCCTGGGCCACCCGCTGGGGGCCTCGGGGGCCCGCATCGTGACGACGCTGCTGAACGTGCTGCGCAACGAGGGCGGCAAAATCGGCGTCACGGGCATTTGCAACGGCGGTGGCGGCGCTTCGGCCATCGTGCTGGAGGCCGTGTAGCCCCCGGCCCCGTTTTTGACCACGCCCCCGGCCGCGCACTATTGCGCGGCCGTTTTGCGTTCTTGCGGCTTATGAAATACCTGCTCATTGCCTTTGCCCTGCTTGCCCTGCCCGCCCACGCCCAAAAAATAAAGCGGTTTGTGACCTACTACGACTCCACGAAAACCGCTAAGCACGAGGTATATACCGCCCTGGTGGCCGGCGACACGCTGCCGCAGGGCACCTACCGGCGCTACTACCGCAGCGGCCAGCTGGAGCAGCAAACCAGCTTCCGCGACGGCAAGCGCGACTCGGCCTACGTCGAGTTTCACCCCAGCGGGGCCCGGCGGCTCGAAACCACCTACCGCGCCGGCGTGCGCCAGGGCCCCTTCAAAACCTACTACGCCAACGGCAAGGTGGCCCAGGAGGGCAATTTTGACAACGACGAGCCCAGCGGCGAACTCACCTACTACCACCCCACCGGCGAGGTGAAGCTGAAAACCGTGCTTGCCAAGGGCCAGCCCAACGGGACCCTGCACCAGCTTTACGCCGACGGCAAGCCCCAGGCCGACCTCACGTACCAGGACGGCCAGCCCGAGGGCGCCGTGAAGTTTTACTACGCCAACGGCCAGGTGCAAAGCGCGGGCACCCTGCACCGCGGCCTGCTCGCGGGGCCCTACAAAACCTACTACCCCACCGGCCAGCTCGAAACCGACGTGCAGGCCGACGTCAGCGGCCGCGGCGGCTACCGCAGCTACTACCCCAGCGGCAAGCTCCAAACCGAGGGCACCTACGCCCCCGCCCCGGTGGCCCAGCGCACGGTGCGCAACCCGCTGGGCGACGACCTGGCCAAGCGCGTGGCCCCCACCACCAGCGGCACCGCCAACCTCGACGGCCCCGCCACGAGCTACTACGAAAACGGGCAAGTCAAAACCAAAACCACCTACCGCCTCGGCGTGCCCACGGGCCACGCGCAGGAGTTTTCCGAAGCCGGCAAGCTGACGGAGGAAACCGACTACGCCAACGCCGGGCGCGACCGCAAGGTGACGCGCTACGGCGCCGCGGGGCCCCTGCCGCTGGCCGAGGAAACCTACAAGAACAACCGCCCCGCCGGCGCCTGGCGCACGTTTTTTCCCGGCAGCAAGCAGGCGCAGAGCGTGGCGCTGTACAACCCCGCCGGCAAGCTGGCCGGTGAGCAACTCACTTACTTCGCCGACGGCAAGGTGGCCAGCCGGTTGGGGTACGAGAACGGCTTCGCCACCGGGCTGGGCACCGAAAACTACCCCTCGGGCAAGCTGAAGGCCGAAACCGCCTACGCCCACGGCCTGAAGGCGGGCCCCTACCGGCAGCTGCGCGAAGACGGCACGCTGGCCGTGCGCGGCGCCTTCCGCAACGGCAAGGAAACCGGCGCGTGGGCCTACTTCGGGCCCGACGGCGTGGCCGTGGAGAGCCGCAAAACCTTCCAGAACGGCCTGGAGGTGCCCGCCGGCACCAAGGCCCCGGCCCGGCCGGCCCCGCGCAAAAAGTAGCGCCGGGGCCCCAATGGCTGTTTAATATTAGCGAAGGACTGGATTACTTTAGGCCGTCATGCTGAGCGCAGCGAAGCATCTCTACCGCTGACTATTAATGATTACTGCCGCGATGGAGATGCTTCGGCTGCGCTCAGCCTGACCGCCTGAATTGGTTTGCACAGCTCCCTGTTTCGCCGCCGGACTTTTCAGTCCGGCGGTTTTTTTGTGCCCGTTGGGTGGCGGCGGTGTAACGAATGCCCCGGCCGGCCGGTACCCCGGCGGGGGCTGCTCGAAACCCAGCACGGGTTGGGCCGGGGCCAGCCCCGCCAAAAAGATGCGCGGCCCGGGCAACCGCGGGCCCGGTTTGCGCATCTAGGGTTTCGAAAGCAGCAACAAGAAAAATTTAGTCAAATTTTTTCTAACTGATTATCAGCACTTAACGGCAATAGCATCTTATTCAGTGAATATTTATTAGCTTAGTACCTTGCATCACAAAGTACCTGATATACCTTTGTTCTGTTGATAGCCTAGTAGGCAATGACAACCCAGTACCTGCTGACGTAGGCCAGCCAACCGGGCGGGCCTCTTCCCGAGAAAACCCTTTCCCCACCGGTGCCGCTGCTGGCCCCGGCCTTGCCCCAGCGGAACCGCGGCCGCTGCCGGACCCAGGGCCCCCGCCGCGGCTTAATCGCTCCAACTCACTCACCATGACTTTCTTGCGCACCTTTTGCCAGCCCTTGCGGGGCCTGGCCCTGCTCCTTACGGCCCTGCCCCTGGGCCTCCACGCCCAGCAAGCCGGCCCGGCCCAGGTGAGCGGCCAGCTGGTGGAAGCCGCCAACGGCCAGCCCCTGCCCTTTGCCGACGTGCTGCTGCTGCGCGCCGCCGACTCGACGCTCGTGACGGGGGCCCAAACCGGTCCCGACGGCACCTTCAAGGCCGAGCACCTGGCCTTGGGGCGCTACATTTTGCGGGCCCAGGCCCTGAACTTCAAGCCCGTGCGCCGGGTGGTGGCCCTCACGGCCGGGGCGCCGGCCCTCGCCCTGGGGGCCCTGAAATTGACGGCCAGCGCCACCCGGCTGGGGGAGGTGCAGGTGGTGGCCCAGAAGGCCGTGGTGCAGCAGGAGCTGGGCAAAACGGTGATCAACGTGGAGAAGGACCTGAGCAGCGTGGGCGGCACGGCCGTGAACGTGCTCCAGAACGTGCCCTCGGTGGCCGTGGACGCCACCGGCACGGTGAGCCTGCGCGGCTCGAGCAACCTCACCATCCTGATCGACGGCAAGCCGGCCGGCACCAGCAACGGGGGCCCCGGCCCGCGCCTCGACCAGATTCCGGCCTCGCAGATTGCCCAGGTGGAGGTGATGACCAACCCCTCGGCCAAGTACGACGCCAGCGGGGCGGGCGTCATCAACATCATCACCAAGAAGAACAAGAAAGACGGCTGGAACGGCCAGGCGGCCCTGAACCTGGGCACCCGCGACAAGTACGCCCCCAGCCTGAGCCTGAGCCGCCACCACGGCAAGGCCACCTGGAACCTGGGCTACGACGGCAGCGACCAGGTGTACCGCACCCGCACCCACAGCGCCCAAACGGCGCTCCTCACCGACGGGGCCGCCACCAGCAGCCTCTTCACGACGCAGGAAGGCACCGGCCGCCAGCGCAACCGCAACCACGGCCTGAACCTGGGCCTGAGCTACGACCTGACCCCGGAGCAAACCCTGAGCCTGAGCGTGCAGCCGCACTGGGAGCACCAGTCGGAAACCGACAACCAAACCCTGACCCAGCAAACGGTGGGCGCGCCCGCCGTCATCACGCAGTACGGCCAGGAAATAGCCGACGTGAAGGTGAAAGTGCTCGAAACCTCGGCCGATTACCGCCGCACCTGGGAGGCCCACAAGGGCCGCGAGCTAACGGCCAACGCCGGGATGGTGAAAATTGACGCCGACATTCCGGTGAGCCAGCTGCTGACCGGGGGCCCCAAGCCGGCCGGCTTCACGCAGGCGCAGCAGGTGAACGCCCAGATTTTCTTCGGGCAGGTGGACTTCACCCGGCCCACGGCCGACGGCAAGGGCAAGCTCGAAACCGGCGTGAAAATGCAAACCCTGCGCAACACCGGCAGCACCGCCATGCGCAAGCCCACCGACGCCGGCGGCGACTTCCAGCTCGACCCCGCCAACTCGTTCGACTACGCCTTTACGCAGGTGATGCCGGCCGCCTACGCCACGGTGCAGCGCACGCTGGGCCACGGCTGGAGCGCCCAGGGCGGCCTGCGCACCGAGGCCACCGTGCTGAGCGGCGGCGTGGCCAACCGCAACGCGGCCATCGACAAAAGCTACGTCAGCCTCTTTCCCTCGGCCACCGTGGCCCGCGAGCTGGGCCAGGAGCCCGGCCAGAACCGCCTGCAGTTCAGCTACGCCCGCCGCCTGAACCGGCCCGACTTCATGCAGCAGCTGCCCATCCAGCTCTACCAAGACCCGCGCAACTACCGCCAGGGCAACGCCGCCCTGCTCCCCGAGTTCAGCCACAACCTGGAGCTGGGCCACCAGGTGAACCTGGCCGGCGGGGCCAGCTTCACCAACACGGTGTTTGCCCGCTTCACCCAGAACGCCATCCGCCGGGTGCGCACCATCGACACGGCCGCCACTCGCACCAACAACGTGGGCGTGGTGACCCGCGAAACCTACGACAACGTGGGCACCACCAACAACTTTGGCTTTGAAACGACCTGGGCCCAGCCCCTCACCAAGTGGTGGCGCGTGTCGGCCAGCGGCTCGCTCTACTACGCGCAGATTGCCGCCAACGCCCTCAACGCCGCCAACCGCAGCGCCCTGGCCGGCACCGCCCGCCTGGCCAACAACTTCACGCCCCGCAAGGGCCTCGACGTGCAGCTCACCGGCGACGTCCGCTCCACGGTGCTCACGGCCCAGGGCCGCCAGCTGCCCACCGGCGGCCTCGACATCGCCCTGCGCCAGCAGCTGTTTCAGGAGCGCGCCGCCCTCACCCTGCGGGTGTCCGACGTGCTGAACACCCAGGTGCGCCGCACCGAGCTGGCCACGCCCGAGCTGCAAACCAGCCTCTACAACAAGTACGAGACCCGCGTGGGCTGGCTGGGCTTCACCTGGTACATCGGGGCCAGCAAGCCCGGCAAAAAGATTGACAACGGCCCCAGCGGCGGCGGCGGCTTCGGCGGCTAGGGCCCCCGTGGGGGCCCCGGGCGGGGGCCCATTCCCTCCTCTTTCCTCTTACCTCCTCTTTTTCTCTCCTCGCTTTTTTCTTCCTGCACCATGAAACTTGCCTCTTTGTTCCTAGCCGCCGCGTTGCTCGCCCCCACCGCCGCCACTTTCGCCCAATCGTTTTCGGCCGCTTCGGGGGCCCCGGCGGCCGCGCCCGCGGGCAGCGTCACGTACTTCGGCACGGTGCCGTCGAACGACGCCGCCCACGAGCAATTCGCCCGGTTGCGCCGGGCGTTTGCCCAGTGCCGGCCCACGGTGGTGCTCTTTGAAAACCCCGACCAGGGCACCGACAGCACCGAAGCCGCCACCATCGGCCGCATGGGCCCCGCGGGCTACGCCCGCTTCCTGGCCCAACAGCAGCAAGTGCCGGCCCAGCGCCTCGACGACGTGTACGCCGAGTACGCCTACCTCCAAACCAAGCTCGCCCCCGCGCCCCTCAAGCTGTACTGGCTGCTGCGCCAAACCCAGCAGTTCCAACAAGCCACCGGGGCCCCCAAAGCCCTGGTGCTGCGGGCCGCCGCCGCGTTCATCGCCAGCAGCGCGCACGACCTGACCGGTAGCGAGCAGGTCATCCGCACCGCCGCCGAGCTGCGCGCGGCCTACCGCACCTACTGCCCCGCGGGCGGCGCGTGGTGGGCGCTGCCCGCCGCGGCCTTCGGCGCGCAGCCGGCGGGGGCCCCGGCCTTTGTGCTGGGCATCACCCGCGCCGTGAACGAGTACCGCGCCGAGCGCCTGGCGCGCCAAGTAGCCGCGGCCACGGCCGCCGGCCAGCGCGTGCTGGTGGTGCTGGACCGCGCCCACCTGCCCGCCCCGGCCCAGCCCGCCTACGCCGTGCAAACGCCAATGGGCCGGTAAGCGCCGCGCGCAGCACCGAAAAAAACACCGCCGCGGGGCCCCTGGACCAACTGGCCTGGGGGCCCTGCTTGTATCTTGCAAGCCTGCTATTCTCCGTCTTCTCCTTCCGTTCGTTTGGCAATGAAATACCTGCTGCTGTTGCTGTTGTGGGCCGGGGCCCGCCCCGCCCCGGCCCAGCCCACAACCCGCGTGGACTCGCTGATGGCCCAGGCCGAGCAAGGCCAGGGCCGGCACGACAACCCCGCGGCCATTGCCGCCAACCGGCCGGCGGTGGG
>JBPBPC010000026.1:0-19016 GCA_050954665.1 Janthinobacterium lividum | reverse complement strand
GCGGCCCGGCGCGTGGCGCCGGGCCGCCGGGGGCCCCAACGCTTTACGCGGGTTTAATGCGGTTGGAAAAGCCCGAATGAAGTAAGCTCCTCATGAACCCGCCAGCAACGGAACCAGTATGAAGGTTATCATTCATCCTAGATTTTTTTATATGAAACGCATAGTATTAGCCTCAATCGTGGCGTTGTCGCTGGGGGCCACGGCCTGCGCGCCCACCGTGAACGTGGAGCAGCGCGCCAACGTCGATTTCAGCAAGTACCGCACCTTCGATTTTGCCGACATGAAGGTGAAAACCAACGGCGACGAGAACCCGCTGCTGAACAGCCCCATTGCGCAGGACAAGATCAAGCAAGCCATTGCCGACGAGCTGGTCAAGCGCGGCCTGCGGCAGGTCGACGGCCGGCCCAATTTGCTCGTCACCACCCACACCTACGTCGAGCAGGCCGAGCGCACCGTGTACAACACCCAGCCCGCGTACGGCTATGCCTACCCGTACGCCGTGTCGTACCGGCGTGGTTTTCTGCCCGTTAACTACGGCTACTGGTACACGCCCAGCTACTACCAGACGGCCCAAACCGAGCAGTACAAGGAAGGCACGCTGATCATCGACTTCATCGACGCCCGCACCAACAACTTGGTGTGGCGCGGCTCCATCGCCGACCCCGTCAACGACCCCGCCCGCCTGGGCACCGAGTTCAGCCGCGTGGCCAAGGACATCCTCGATAAATTCCCCATCGAGGAAAAGAAATCGTAGCACCGCCCGCCGGGGCCCCACCCCGGGCGCGGCCGCTTCGTTCTACCGTGCACCCACCCCGGGCGGCCGTGCAAGCGGGCCCCGGAGTGGGTGCACTTGGTTTGCGGCGGACCATTTTAACACCTAATCTATTTTAAGCCAGCAGTTTGTAGCCCACGCCGCGCACGTTCACGATTAGCACCTGCGGGCCGTGGCGCAGGTAGCGGCGCGGGCGGGTGATGAACACGGGCAGGCTGCGGCCGTTGGAAAAGCTGTCGTTGCCTTACAGCTCGCGTACGTCGGTGCGCGTCAGCACCCGGTTGCGCTCCTCGTAGAGGCGGCGCAGCCGGGTCCGCCTTCACCCAAATCCTGACCGCTGACCGGTACTACCGCCTGCCGGGCCGCTGCTGAGCGCCGACGCCTACTTCACCAACGCCGCGGGCCTGGCCGCCGGCTACAACCCGCGCGCGCTGCTGCTGACCACTGGCCTGGCCTACCAACTGTTTGCCAGCCGCCAGGGCGAACTTAAGCTCTTCGCCCACGACCTGCTGAACCAGAACGTGGTGCGCACCGACACGTGCGCGGAGGCCGTGCGCAGCCCGGTGCTGGGGCACTACGCGCTGGCCAGCCGCACGTATCAACTTGCGTAGTTCTGGGAAATAATTGACTTAAAACCAGGCAACCAGGCGCAACCCGTTGGTCGCGGCGGCAGTACAGAAGGTCCGGCGCGCGGCGGGCCCTTCGTGCGACGGGCCGGTGGCGCCGCTACCTGCTCGTTCCCTCGTTCGTGGATACCCAACCGCCCTTCCCTCCCGCCCCGAGCCGCGTCGACGGCCGCCTGAAAGTGACCGGCCAGGCCCGCTACGCCGCCGAGCACCGCGTGGCCGGCTGCACCTACGGCGTGCTGGCCACCAGCACCATCGCCCGGGGCCGCATCAAAAGCATCGACACGAAGGCCGCCGAGCGGGCCCCGGGCGTACTGGCCGTGCTCACCCACCTGAATTCGCCCCAAGTGCCGGCCTACGCCAGCGCCACGGCCAACCACAACGACCGGGTGGAGGGCCAGGAAATCAAGGTATTCTACGACGACCAAATCCACTTCAGCAACCAGCCGGTGGCGCTGGCCGTGGCCGAAACCCTGGAGCAGGCCCAGTACGCCGCCGCCCTGGTGCGGGTGCACTACGAGGCGGCCGCGCCCCAAACCGACCTGGGGGCCCACCTCGCCGAAGGCCAGGTGGCCAAGGATGAGCCCGATTACTTGCGCGGCCAGGCGGGGGCCTACGCCGGGGCCCCGGTGCACCTTTTCGAAGAGTACCGCACGCCCATTCAGGTGCACAACCCGATGGAAACCCACGCCACGGTGGCCCAGTGGCAGGGCGAGCGGCTGACGGTGTATAACAAAACCCAGGCCCCCAAGCTGGCCCAGCAGGACTTGATGCGCATGTTCCAGCTGCCCGAGGGCCAGGTGCAGGTGCACTCGCCGTTCGTGGGCGGGGCGTTCGGGGGGGCGTCGCGCATTTGGCCGCCCGAGGTGGCGGCCATCCTGGGGGCCAAAAAGGTGGGCCGCCCGGTGCAGGTGATGCTGGGCCGCGAGCAGGAGTTCAACCTGGTGGGCTACCGGCCGCGCTCGGTGCAGCAGGTGGGCCTGGGGGCCCAGCACGACGGCACGCTGGTGGGCATCACGCACCTGGGCCACGGCAGCAGCTCGCGCTACGAGCTGTTCGTCGAGCGCATGCTGCACCCCACCAAGGCCGCCTACGCCTGCCCCAACCTCGACGCGCGCTACCGCGTGGTGCCCCTCGACCTGAGCACGCCCGCCTGGACGCGGGGCCCCGGCGAAGCCAGCGGCTCGTTCGCCATCGAGTCGGCGATGGACGAGCTGGCCTACGCCCTGAACCTGGACCCGCTGGCCCTGCGCCTGAAGAACTTCGCCCCCGCCGACCCCGAAAAAAACCTGCCGTGGAGCAGCAACCGCCTGCGCGAATGCTACGCCCGGGGCGCCGAGCGCTTCGGCTGGCAGCAGCGGCCGGCCGCTCCCCGCGCCACGCGCCAGGGGCCCTACCTGGTGGGCTGGGGCATGGCCATGGGCATTTACAAGGCCGAGCGCGCCCCCGCCACCGCCCGCGCCCTGCTGCGCCCCGACGGCACCCTGCTGGTGCAAAGCGCCACCGCCGACGTGGGCCCCGGCACCGCCACGGCCATGACGCAGGTGGCCGCCGCCGCGCTGGGCATCGCCCCTGGCCAAATCCAGTTTGAGCTGGGCGATTCGGCCCTACCGCCCGCGTCGGGCCAGTTCGGCTCGCACACCATGGCCTCGGTGGGCACGGCGGTGCACCTGGCCTGCACGGCGTTGCAGCAGCAGCTGCGGGCCCTGGCGGTGCAGACGGGCTACGCGCAGTTTGGCCCGGCCAAGGCGGAGGATTTGGTGGTTGAGAACGGGGCCCTGTACCTGGCCCGCGACCCGGGCCGCCGCGTGCCCTTCGCCGAGGTGCTGCGCCTGCACGGCCTGCCGGGCCTGGAAGTGACCCAGGAAGCCAAGCCGGGCCCCGAGGCCAAGGAAAATTCGGGCAAGTCGTTCGGGGCCCACTTCGTGGAGGTGCTGGTGCATGCCCGCACCGGCGAGGTGCGCGTGTCGCGGGTGGTGTCGGCCATCGACGCGGGCCGGGTCATCAGCCCCAAAACCGCCCGCAGCCAAGTGCTGGGGGCCGTGGTGTGGGGCATCGGCATGGCCCTGATGGAGGACGCCGTGCTCGACCACCGCTACGGCCGCTTCGTGAACCACAACCTGGCCGAGTACCACATCGCCACCCACGCCGACGTGCCCGCCATCGACGTCATCCTCCTCGACGAGCCCGACCCGGTGCTCAACCCCATCGGCGCCAAGGGCTTGGGCGAAATCGGCCTCATCGGCTTCACCGCCGCCGTGGCCAACGCCGTGTTCCACGCCACGGGCAAGCGCATCCGCGAGCTGCCCATCACGCCCGACAAGTTGCTGGGCGGCGGCGTGAGCTAGCACGGCGCTGGAACGAGTGGGGCCCCAAGGACGCAATGCGTCTTTGGGGCCCCTATTGCTTTTGATAACTGGTTCGGTTCGCATTGCCGCCGCCTACTGCACCGCGTTGCGCGGGTCGGGCTTGGGCTGCATTTCGTAGTCGTGCGGCGGCTGGGCGCCGGCCAGGTTTTGCACGAAATAGTCCCAGCGGCGGCGGGTCATGTAGGGCGCGTCGGCGCCGTAGCCGTGGGCAGCGTGCGGGAATACCACCAGGTCGAAGCTCTTGTTGGCCTTGACGAGCGCGTCCACCACCAGCATGGTGTTGGCGGGCGGCACGTTGTCGTCCAGCAGGCCGTGGGCCAGCAATAGCTTGCCCTTGAGGTTCTTGGCCAGGGGCGCGTTGGCCTGGGCGTCGTAGTTGGAGGTACCGTCGGGGTTCGGGGCGAGCAGGCCGATGTAGCGCTCGCCCCAGTCGTCCTCGTAGTTGCGGTTGTCGTGGTTGCCCGACTCGGAAATGCCGACCTTGAAGAAATCGGGGTAGCGGAACATGGCCGCCGCCGCCGCGTAGCCGCCGCCCGAGTGCCCCCAGATTCCGGCCCGCGCCAGGTCGAGGTACGGGTAGCGCTGGGCCAGCTGCCGCATGCCGGTTACCTGGTCGGCGAGCGTGTTGGCCTCCATGTGGCCGTAGCAGGCGTCGTGGAAGCTCTTGGAGCGCAGCGGGTTGCAGCTGCCTTCGATGACGACGACCACGAAGCCCAGCTCGGCCAGCGCCTGGTTGTCGTTGCGGGCCGCGCTGAACGACCAGTTGCCCACGCCGCCGCCCTGGGGCCCCGGGTAGATGTAGTTGATGACCGGGTACTTCCGGGCCGGGTCCAGCGCGGTGGGCGTGAACATCAGGCCGTAGAGGTCGTCGCGCCCGTCCTGGTCCTTGACGGTGATGGGCGTGGGCGCCTTCCAGCCGGTGGCCGCGAGGCGGGAAATGTCGGTTTTCTCCAGCGTGGCGAGGAGCTGGCCGGCGGCGTTGCGCAGCACGGTGGCGCCCGGGCGGTCGGGCTGCGAGTAGCTGTCGACGAAATAGCGGCCCGAGGGCGAGAACTCCACGCGGTGGTTGCCGACTTCGGGCGTGAGCAGGGTGAGGTGCTGGCCGTCCAGCCCAACGCGGTAGAAGTGGCTGAAGTACGGGTTGCCCGGCTCGCGGCCGCCGGCCATGAAGTACAACTGGCGGCGCGCCTCGTCCACGCGCAGCAGCTGCGTCACCACCCAGGGGCCCTTGGTAATCTGGTTTTTGACCTGGCCGGTGGCGGCGTCGTAAAGGTAGAGGTGGCCCCAGTTGTCGCGCTCCGAATACCAGACGGCCTCCTTGGATTGGGGCAGGTAGTGCCAGTTGATGGCGCCTTGGCCCGACTCGTACTGCGTGGCCACGGTTTCCGCGAATCCCTCCCGCACGGCGCCGGTCGCGGCGTCGGCCACCCGGAACTTCGCCTGCTTGTGGTCGCGCGCGGTCGACACGAACGCCAGCTGCGAGCCATCCGGGGCCCAGTCCACGTCGTCGAACGTGCCGCTGCTGGACACGTCGTCGGAGAGCGAGCCGCGGTGCGGGTCGGGCGGCACTTGCAGGCGCACCACTTTGGCCGGGCTCACCTCCACAATCACCCGCTCGATGGTGACGATGTCCGGGTCGCCGGGCAGCGGGTACTTCCACGTTTTCAGGGCGGGCCGGCCCACGTTGGTGGTCACCAGGTACGCGTCGCTCGCCTGGCGCTGGTCTTGCTGAAAGGTGGCGATTTTGCGCGAATCCGGCGACCATTGCAGCACCGGCCGGTCGCTGTGGGTCCAGCCGGCGTTGTCGGTGGCGTAGCCGTAGTTGGGGGCCCCGTCGGTGGTGAGCGGGCGCGCCTGGTTGGTTTTCGTGTCGCGCACCCACAGGTTGTTGTCCTTGATGTAGGCCGCCAGCCGCCCGTCGGGCGACGCGATTTCGTTGGCCGCGTTGGGGCCGGCGCCGGGGCCCGCCGCGGCCGTGGCCGCCGGGCGCACCTGCCCGCTGGCCACGTCGTACTGCCAGTCCTGGCCTTTCACGGCGAAGGAAATCGTTCTTTCATCGGGCGAAAACGCGACGCTGCGAAACGGCAGCCGGGCCCCTTGGTAGGGCTGGCCGCTGGCGGCCGAGAGCGCAGCAGCCAGCCGGGCGTGGTCGAAGGCCGCGGTGCGGGTTTTGCGGGCCGGGTCCACCAGGACGAACTCGCTGCCCTGGGCCGTCATCGTCCGGTACCAGAAGCGGTCGCCCGCGAGCCAGTTGGGGTCCACGGGGCCGTGGTCCACCAGCGCCTGGGTGTTGTAGCCCATGGCGCGCTCGGCCCGGGCGTAGTCTTGGGCCGTAAGGGCAGGCAACGGCTGGGCCGCCGCGGCCGCGGCCACCGAAAAGGCCCCCGCGGCGAGGGCCAATGAATACTTGTGCATGAAATTGCCTAAAAGCCAGAATTCTTGGGGCCGCAAGGTATTATGGAATGCCGCGGCCGCGCCGCACCGCGCCGCCCAACCCAGGCACTGCCCAACGCTGCCCGGCGGCCGCCTAGTTAGCCGTTCGTTGCCAGCACGTTCCACTTGCCGTGCTGCTGCTGGATCTTGGTAACGGAGGCGTAGTCGATCCGCAGGCGGAAGGCGTTGCGCAGCGGCATTTCGAGGCAGTGGCAGAGCAGCGCCCGGATGGTGCCGCCGTGGGTGAACACGAGCACGGGGCTCTCGGCGGCGGCGGCGGCGCCCGGCGCGGCGGCCAGCTCGGCGAGGAAGGCCACGGCGCGCTGCTGCAGGGCCCCAAAGGTTTCGCCCTGGGGCGGGGCCAGCGCTACGTAGTCGGCCATCCAGGGCGCGGTTTCGGCGCGCGGCAGGTCGGCCCAGAGGCGGTTTTCCCAGGCTCCGAAGTTCATTTCGCGCAGGCGCTCATCAAGCGCGTAGCCGCTGGCAACGGCGTCGGCCAGGGCCCGGCAGCGGGCGGCGGGGCTGCTGAAGGCGCGGTAGCCGCCGGCGGGCGCGGGCGGCAGCTTGGCCCGCAGCGCCGCGGCTTCGGCGGCAAACGTGTCGGCCAGGGGCACGTCGTGGTGGCCGTAGCAAATGCCGGGGGCCGCCACGGCGGTGTGGCGAATGAGGTGGATGATCATGCCAAGTGAGCGGTTAATGCTAAGTAAATCAGGGCTTCGGCCAGCTGCTGCGCGGCCCCCAGGCAGTCGCCGGTGTAGCCGCCCAGCCACCGCCGAAACCAGCGGCCCAGCACCACTTGCAGCACCACCAGGGGCCCCAGCACCGCCAGCAGCGCCGGCTGCCGCTGCCCCGCTGCCACGGCCAGCAGCGGCAGCAGCCCCAGCAGCGCGGCCGCGGCCAGCCGGCCGGGGGGCAGGCTTTGGGCCACGGGCTTGGCCTTGGCGTCGGCCAGGTCGGCGCGGGCGTAGGGCAAGGTGCGCACGAAGGTGGCGGCCACGAAGCGGCTGAGCGGGTGCGCCACCAGCAGCAGCGCGGGCACCGGCAGGGCCCCGGCGCGCGGCCCGGGGGCCCCGGCCAGCGCCGCCACTTTGGTGGCCAGCACCAGGCCCAGGCCCACCGCGCCGTAGGTGCCCACGCGGCTGTCCTTCATGATGGCCAGGATGCGCTCCCGCGACCAGCCCCCGCCGAAGCCGTCGCAGGTGTCGGCCAGCCCGTCTTCGTGAAACGCGCCGGTGAGCAGCACGCCCGCGCCCGTGCTCAGCAGCACGGCCACCAGCGGCGGCCAAAGCTGCGCCGCGCCCCAGTACACGCCCGCCGCCACCCCGCCCACCAGCCAGCCGATGAGCGGAAAGTACACCGTGGCCTGGTTGAGCTGGTCGTCGGCGTGCCCCACCCAGCCCGGCACGGGCAGCCGTGTGTAAAACATCACGGCCGTGAGCAGCAAGCGCAGCTGGCGGCGCGGCCAGGAATCGGGCATGGGCGGGGGCGGTGAGGAGTTGAAATAAAGGAACCGGAGGTAAGAAGCTGTTTAAGTCATGCCGAGCGCAGCGAAGCACCTCTCCCGCGGCAGCAATTAATGAATAGTGAGCAGTAGAGATGCTTCGACAAGCTCAGCATGACGGCCTAAAGCCCCAATTCAAATAGCTTCTAAGACAATGAAGAAGAAAGCAATTATGAACGGTCATGCCGAGCGCAGCGAAGCATCTCTCCCGCAGCAGTAATCATTTAATCAGCAATAGGGATACTTCGCAGCGCTCAGCATGACTGGTTTTATAGCTCTTTTGCTTTGCTAGAAAATTCGTCGTTAATCAGCCCCAGCCGTTGCGCCGGAATCGTCGCTTACGCCGGCGCTTTCGAACGAGGCCATTTCGTTCAGGAAGTTGACGGCCGCCTGCACCAGCGGGTAGGCGAGGGCGCAGCCCGTGCCCTCGCCCAGGCGCAGGCCCAGGCGCAGCAGCGGCTGGCCGCCCAGTTCGGCCAGCAGCAAGCGGTGCCCCTGTTCGTCCGATTCGTGGCAGAACACGCAGCAGGCCAGCACGTCCGGCGCCAGCCGCGCCGCCACCAGCAGCGCCGCCGACGCAATGAAGCCGTCGATCAGCAGCAGCATCCGGTGCTCGGCGGCGCGCAGCAGGGCCCCCACCATTTGCGCAATTTCGAAGCCGCCGAACGCGGCCAGCACCGCCATTGGGTCCGCCGCAGCCACGGGCTGGGCCCCCACGGCTTGCGTGAGCACGGCCAGCTTGCGGGCCAGGCCGGCCGCGTCGAGGCCGGTGCCGCGGCCTACACACGCGGCCAGCAGCCGGCCCGTGAGCAGGTGCATCAGCACCGCCGCGGCCGACGTGTTGCCGATGCCCATCTCCCCCACCCCCAGCACGTTGCTGCCGGCGGCGTGCCGCTCGTCGGCCAGGCGGGCGCCGCGCGCCAGGGCGTCGGCGCACTGGGCGGCGGTCATGGCGGGGCCCTGGGCGAAGTTTTGGGTGCCCTCGGCGATTTTCTCGTCGCGCACGGCGGGCAGGTCGGCAAAGCTGCCGCGCACGCCGGCGTCCACAATGGTCAGGCCCAGGCCGTTCTGGCGGCAAAACACGTTGATGGCCGCCCCGCCGCCGGCAAAGTTGCGCACCATTTGGTGCGTCACTTCGGGCGGGTACTGGCTCACGCCGGCTTGGGCGATGCCGTGGTCGGCGGCAAACACCAGCACGTGCGGCTGGCGCAGCACCGGCGCCAGGGTTTGCTGCACCAGGGCCACCTGCCGGGCCAGGGCTTCGAGCTGCCCCAGGGCCCCCAGGGGCTTGGTTTTGGTGTCGATTTTACGGGCGATGGCGGCGGCCAGGGCCCCGTCGGGCGCGGTAATTTTCCAGGTCATTCGGCGGTGGGCTCAACGGGTTCGGCGGGCGCCGCGGGCGCGGCGCTGCTACCAAAGCGCTTGTAGAGAAACAATTGCCACTTCTCTTCGGCCACGCCGGCCTTGTCCATCTCGGCGCGGGCCAGGGTGAAAAACAAGTCCGACAGCCGGTTGACGTAGGCCGGGATGGCGGGGTGCACGGCGTCGGTGGCCATCAGGCTCACCAGACGGCGCTCGCCGCGGCGCATCTGGGTGCGCACCATGTGGCAGAGGGCCGAAATTTCGTTGCCGCCCGGCAGCAGGAAGTAGTCCGAAGGCGACGTCATCGCACCTTCCAGCGCGTCAATCCACGCCTCGCACTCCTGGGCCCCTTCGGTGGGCAGCGGGTTGCTGTTGACTTTCTTGGCGTCGGAAGGCCGCGCCAGGTGCGACATCAGGTCCATCAAATCCGTCTGGATTTTGTGCAGCGGCGGCTGCCATTCGTGGGCGGGCCCCAGCTGCACGCGCAGCAGGCCCAGGGTCGAATTGGCCTCGTCGAGGTCGCCCAGGCACTCCACGCGCACGTCGTCCTTGGGCACGCGCGAGCCGCCGAAGAGGCCCGTGGTGCCGGCGTCGCCTTTTTTGGTGTAGATTTTCATGTCTTTTTAGAAGTAGCGTGGACGCTGAGAGTCCACGCGGTTGAGCGATTGCCGTGTACTTGGAGCGCGGACTTTGTAGTCCGCGTCGCCCGTTTCGTCCTGCCGATCACCGCTAGACGACTGTTCAAAAACGCGGACTACAAAGTCCGCGCTACAGGATTGGGCAGCAACGCGGACTAGCAGCATCCGCGTTATGGGCAGCTACTTCACCGCCAGCGGCAGGCCCGACACCATGAAAATGGCGCGGTCGGCGCGCTGGGCAATGTGCTGGTTCAGCCAGCCTTGCAGGTCGGCAAACTTGCGGCCGGCGTCGGTGGGCGCGTGCAGGCCCATGCCGAGTTCGTTGGAGATGATAATCAAAGTGCAATGTTGTTGCACTAATCTATCGAACTCGGCTTTTGCTTCGTGCAACGTTGTTTCAATATCGTATTGCGCGTCGGTGAAGAAGTTGGTGAGCCAGAGCGTTACGCAATCTAGCACCACGGTGCGGCCCGCCAAGTCGAGGCGGCTCGGGTATTTTTCCTCTTCCAGCGTCGTCCAGCGGGCATCGCGGTCGGCCACGTGCCGGGCAATGCGCTGGCGGTGGTCGTCGTCCCAGGCCCGCGACGTGGCCAGGTACACGGGGCTGGAGCTCAGCGACAGGGCCAGCTCCTGGGCGTAGCGGCTCTTGCCCGAGCGCTGCCCGCCGGAAACGTAGGTCAGCACGGGGCCCTAAAATGCAATGGTGTAGCGGCCGGCGAAGTTGCGGCCGGGCAGGTTGTAGCCGCGCTTCTCGTAGTAGTTCTCGTTGGTCAGGTTGTTCACCAGCACCGAGAAGGTGTGCTTCTTGGCCACGGTGTAGCCGGCCGAGAAGTCAACGGTCAGGTACTTGGGGTACTCCACTTGCGGGTAGTTCACGTCGTTGAAGTCGGTGTCTTGGCGGCGGCCCACGTAGTGGCCGGCGAGGCGCGCGCTAAGGCCCCGGTAGCTGTCGAAGGCCACGCCCGCGTTGCCGTTCAGCTTGGCCACGTTGTAAATGTCGCGCACGGCGCGCGTGCCGTTCGCGTTGTTGGTCACGTCCTGCGCCTTGAACATGCCGGTGCCGCCGGCGAACACGCGCAGCAGGTAGCGGCGGTCGGCCAGCACGCCCAGGTCGTAGCCGGCCTCCAGCTCCAGGCCCCTAATTTGGCTGTCGTTGGCGTTCACGTAGGTGGTGCGCGAGCGCACGGCGTAGCCTTCGGCGGTGGTTTCGCCCACGGGGTTGGCGGTGCGGGTGGTGATGCGGTTCGTGACGCGGGTGGCGAAGAACGTGGCGTCGGCCGAGAAGCCCGACGCGGCCTGGCCGAAGCGCAGGCCGGCGTCGTAGGTCACGCTGCTCTCGTTTTTCAGGCCGGCGTTGCCCTGCGTGATGGCCACCTGGCGGACGCTGTCGGGCGCGGTTTGCGAGTAGCCAGCCACGTTGTAGGCGTCGGGCGTCACGTAGCCGCGGCCCACGGTGGCGTGCACCCGCAGGCCGTCGGTGAGCGCAAACTGGGCCCCCAGACTGGGGCTGAAGAACGGGTTGGTTTTCTTGCCCGGCGTGAAGGTGGTGAGCAAATCGGTCGCCTTCACGTTGTAGGTGATGAAGTCGTAGCGCACGCCCGGCGTCACGATCAGCTTGTCGGCCAGCAGGCTCAGCTGGCCCTGGGCGTAAAGGCCGGTCGTGTTCAGCGCGTAATTCGGGCTGTAGGGCGTGTCGTTGGTGCCGTCGGGGTTGAACACCTGCGCGTTGCTGGTGGCCTCGTTGTGGTCGACGCCCACCGTGAGGCGCTGGCGGCCCAGCGTGATGACGTCCTTGGCCTGCACGCCCTTCCAGAGGTACTGGCTCTGGTAGGAGCGGTAGGGCGTGATGGGGTTGTCGTTGTAGTCGGTGAGGGTGTTGTTGTTGGTGGTTTCGCGCGAGGTGTAGCCGCGCACAAACAGCTGGTGGCGGGCGTAATTACCGGTGGCGCTCAGGTCGAGGTTGCCGCGCTCGATGTCTTTGCTCGACGGGCTCAGGTTGCCGTAGAAAATGTCGTTGGGCGCCTGCACCGTGGGGGCCCGAAACAGCTCGCCGCGCACGTCCACGCGCCATTTTTCGCTCAGCTGGTAGCCCAGGCGCAGGGCCCCGGAGTAGTACTTCAGCTTGGTGTAGTCGCGGCGCTGGTTATCGCCGCGGGCGTCGTCCACGGTTTTGGTGGTGCCGTCGAAAAAGGTTTGGGTGGCACTACCGGCGTCGAGGGCGCGGCGCAAAATGCCGTTACCGCCCAGCTTGTAGTCCCGGTCGCGGTTGAAAAAGCCCGCCGACAAGTCAAAATCGAGCTTTTTGGTGAGGTTGCCGCCCGTAGCGCCGCCAAATTTCACGGTCTGGTAGCTGCCGTACTCGGCGAAAATCGAGCTGCGGATGGCCCCGCGCGACTGGCGCGTAATCACGTTCACGACGCCGCCCATGGCCTGGGGGCCGTAGAGGGCCGAGGCGGGGCCCTTCAGCACTTCCACGCGCTCCACGCCGCCCAGGTCGAGGGTGGCGAGGTTGCTGGTGCCGGCCGGGCGGCCGTCCACCAGCAGCAGGGCGCGCTGGTTGAGGCCGTCGGTTTGGGGCCGGAACCCGCGGATGCCCACGCCCGCCAGCA
This sequence comes from Janthinobacterium lividum, assembly GCA_050954665.1. Taxonomy (GTDB): domain Bacteria; phylum Bacteroidota; class Bacteroidia; order Cytophagales; family Hymenobacteraceae; genus Hymenobacter. The sequence continues at coordinate 6,706 of JBPBPC010000026.1, read as the reverse complement.
GCCCGGGGTACTGCACGATGTCCACTGAGGCGTTCTTCTTCAGCACGTCGGTAAATTCCGCGGCCGGCGTCTGCTGAATGTCCTTCTGGCTAATGACTTGGATTTGCTGCGGCACCTGGCGGCGCGGCGTGGCTGCGCGCGAGGCCGTCACCACCACCTCGTTGAGGTTCTGGCGCCGGAGGCTGTCGGCCAGCGCCTGGGCCTGGGCCCCGCGCACCGTGCCGGCCAGCAGCACCGTGCCCAGCACCAGCCGGATTTCAACGCGCGGCACTTGGTTTCGTTGGGGTAAAGAAGGTTTTTTCATGGGTAAGCGGAAGTGATTATTATGAAGTAAAGACCGGGTTTTCAGCGGCTGGCCACTCAGCCAACTGATTGGTTATTATTTATTTGGGCCAGCGCCAGCAGCAGCGCCTCAACGGTGGCGTGGGCCGCGCTGGGCTGGCCGGCCACCTGGCTCAGCCAGGGCCCCGGGCCGGGGCCGGCGGGCGCGCTCACGCGCAGGGCGGCGGGGCCCGCGGTGGGCACGAAGCCCGCGCGCTCCAGGGCCCGGCGCGTCCAGAACGCGGCGGCCCCCTCCCCCACCAGCTGCACCGGGGGCCCCGTGGGCGCGTGCAGGGCAAACGTGCCGGTGGCCGCGTCGAAGGCCAGCCCCTCCCGCGCAAACGCCGCCGCGAAGGCCCCGCTCAGCACCAAATCCTCGGGCGTGCCGGTGCGCAGGGCCCCGTCGGCGGGCAGCAGCCACACGCGGTCGGCGGCTTGCAGGGCCAGGTCCAGCTCGTGGGTCGAGAGCAGGATGGCCTTGCCCGTTTGGCGGGCCAGCCGGTGCAGCAAGCGCATGAGGGCCACGCGGTTGGGCAGGTCGAGGTGGGCCGTGGGCTCGTCGAGCAGCACCACCGGCGTATCCTGGGCCAGGGCCCGGGCCAGCAGCACTTTTTGGCGCTCGCCGTCGCTCAGCTCGCCCACCGGGCGGTCGGCAAAGGCCGCGGTGCCGGTGGCTTCGAGGGCCGCCTGCACCCGGGCTTCGTCGCGGGCCGAGAGGCCGCCCAGCCAGCCGGTGTGCGGGTGGCGGCCCAGGCGCACCAGCTCGCGCACGGCCAGGTTGCCGGCGTCCACGCGGTCGGTGAGCACGACGCTGAGCCGACGGGCGCGCTCGGGGGCCCCCAGCGCCGCCAGCGGCCGCCCGCCCAGGTCGAGCCGCCCGCCAAGCGGGGGCTGCAAGCCGGCCAGCGTGCGCAGCAGCGTGCTTTTGCCCGCGCCGTTGGGCCCCAGCAGGCACACCAGCTCGCCGGGCCACAGGGCCAGGCGCAGGGGCCCCGCCACCGGGCGGAGCGTCTTTTTGTTCAGAAAATAGCCCACCGCCAGGTCCTCGGCGGTCAGCAGCGGCGCAGGGTTGGGCATGGAAGGTTAGGAAAACGAGGAGCGGATGTTGTTGCGGCGCAGCACCACCCACAGCACCACCGGGGCCCCCAGCAGGGCGGTGACGATGCTCAGCGGGAGGGCGGTTTGGCTGCCGGGCAGCTGGGCCAGGCAGTCGCAGCCCAGCGTGAGGGCGGCCCCCACCAGGCAGGCGCCGGGCAGCAGCACACGGTGGTCGGCGGTGCGGAGCAGGCCCCGGGTGAGGTGCGGCACGGCGATGCCCACGAAGCCAATCGGCCCGCAAAACGCCGTGATGGCCCCCGCCAGCAAGCTCGTGCTGAGGATGATAAGCGTGCGCGCGCGGCCCACCGGCAGGCCCATGCTGCGGGCGTAGTTCTCGCCCAAGAGCAAGGCGTTCAGCGGCTTGGCCGAGGCGAAAGCCAGCCCCAGGCCCGCCGCCACCACGGCCGCCAGCACCGCCAGGTGGGGCCCCACCACGCCGCCCAGCGAGCCAAACGTCCAAAGCAAGTACTCCTGGATCTGCTCGGGGGCGCTGAAGTACTGCCACAGGCCCACCACGGCGCTCGTGACGCTCGCAATCATCAGGCCCACAATGAGGATCACCACGTTGTCGCGCACCCGGGCCGAGAGGGCCAGCACCAGCGCCATCACCAGGGCGGCGCCGGCGGTGGCGGCCAGCACCAGGCCCCAGCTGCCGCCCACGCCCAGCGCCCGGATGGCGAAGCCGCCCGCCGCGCCGCTGCCGCCGGCCAGCATCACGGCGGCCACGCCCAGCCCCGCCCCCGCCGTGAGGCCCAGCACCGAGGGCCCCGCCAGCGGGTTGCGGAACAACGTTTGCATTTGCAAGCCACTCACGGCCAGGCCACTGCCCACGGCCAGGGCCGTGAGGGCCTTGGGCAGGCGAATCTCGCGCACGATGAACGCCCAGGCCGGGTTATCGGCCGGTTGGCCGCCCAAAATCTTCACCACCGCCGCCAGCGGGATGCGCACGGGGCCCAGGGCAATGTCGAGCACGAAGCCCAGGGCCACCAGCCCCGCCAGGGCCAGCAGCCAGGCCGCGCGCCGCTGCCCGGCCGCCGCCGGGGCCGGGGCCCGCGGCGCGGCCGCCGGGGAGGCCGGGCTCACTTCAGCCACTGGTAGTAGTAGAGGTGCCACGCGGGCAGCAGCTCGGGGTGCAGGATTTTGATCAAATCCGACAGCACGAGGTCGGGCCGCACCGCCCCCGATTCCCAGTAGTCGTTGGAGCCCTGGGCGTTGGTGCGGCGGTTGTTGTTGTACACGCGGTCGGTTTTGAAGGGCGCGAAGGCGGCGTAGCGCGCGTCTTGGGCCACAATGTCGGCCTTGGTGGCGGCGGTGCCGGTTTGCAGCCAGTAGTCGGCGGCCAGGGCCACGGGGGCCACGGTTTCGAACGACAGCGCCAGGCTGCCGCTGGGGGCCCGGGCCTGGTCCCAGGCGTAGGTGCAGCCCGCGTCGCGCAGGAACTGCGCGAGGTAGCTGTCCGCGTCGGGCACGTACCATACGTCTTTGAACGGCAGGCCGATAACCACTTGGGGCCGCTGGGCGGCCTGGTGGCCCAGGGCCGCCAGGCGGTGGTAAGAACGGGCCACCTGGCCGAATTTCTGGTTCACCAGGTCCTCCTTGTTCAGCAGCGCGGCCAGCACCTTCACCCACTCGGCGCGGGCCAGGGGCGTGGTTTCCACCCACTCGGAGTTGATCATGACCGGCACGCCGGCGGCCGCCAGCGTTTGGAAGCGCGCCAGGCCCTCGCCGGGCCAGCCAGTGGCCATCACCAGGTCGGGGCGCTGGGCGATAAGCTGCTCGTTGTTCAGCTCTTTGCCCTGGCCCACTTCGTAGACTTTGCCGGCGGCGATGCGCGCTCGCACCCGCGCGGCCGAGGCGTACTTGAAGCTGCCCAGGCCCACCACCAGGTCGGCGGCTCCCAGAAAATCGGCCAGTGCCACGTGCATCGACGAGAGCGCCACGAGGCTGCGGATGGGCGTTTCGATGAGGTGGGCGTCGGCGTAGCCCGCCGGCCGCGCCGCGCCGCGGGGCACCAGCAGGTAGCGCGTGGCCGTGGTTTTCTGCTCGAACGGGCTCAGGACGGTGACCAGCTTGCCCCCGGCCACGTAGCCGATGGTGAAGCCCTTGGCGTACTGCACCGCGGTGCGCCCGCGCGGGGCCCCGGCGGCCGGGGGCGCAGCCGTTTTGGCGGCCGGCGCCTGGGCCTGGCCGGGCGGGGGCCCCGCCAGCAGCACGGCCAGCAGCGCGAGGGCGCGCCAAACAGAAAAAAACGGGGGTGCTCCGCCGGCACGGCCGGCGGGAAGCGGGGAATGGGGCATGGTACGACGAGCCTTTCTGCCGAAAGCTGTGACTGTATGAAGCAAGCGGCAGGTCTTCTGACTTCCCCCGTCGGCCGATGGCCTTCCCATCCCGCAAAGGACAGTGGCGCCAGGTATCGGCCAATTGGTGAGGGGGTTACAGCAGCGGAGACTGTCCCGGAATTACACCGGCTTCCCTTTTAAAACCGCCCCGCACCGCGGAAACGATTACCAGTTGCTGGCGCAAAGGTAGGCGCAAATGCCGGCCGCCGCGCGCCGGGGGCCCCGAATTGGCTACAGGCTGGCCGCCGCCCGCACGAAGGCCACCCGCGCCGCCACCGCGGTTTTGGGCAAGTCCAGCACCGCAAAGCCCAACCGCTGGTAGGTGCACCGCAGGGCCCCGTGCAGCGCCGTGGCCTCGGCAAACGTCTGCCAGCGCTCGGCGTCGTTCACGTAAATCTCGGCCCACGGCGGCGCCAGAAACACCGGCGACTGGTACGGGTGCGCCGCCGCCGCCGCGTAGTAGCGCGCCGGCACGGGCAGCCCCGCCACGTCCAGGTACGCAATGATGTCGGGCAGGCCGCGGTCGAAAAACGTGACGCCCCCGCGCTGCATAGCCACTTCATAATCAGCCACCGTGCGGGCCAGCGCCAGCTCGGCAAAGCCGGCCAAGTCGCGCCACGGCACCCGGCCGCTGCCCAGCGCCACTTGCTCCTGGATGAGCCGGCGCGACACCTCGTCGGCCCCCGCGAAGCCGGCGGCGCGCAGGGCCCCCAGCAGCGTAGTTTTGCCGGCCCCGGGGCCCCCGGAGATGACGTAAAGGGGCGTTTTTGCTTGCATTCGTCGCCAAAAGTAGCCGCCGTGCCCGCTTCCGCCGCTTCCGAAAAACCGCAGTTCCTAGTTGCCGCGCCCAGCAGCGGCAGCGGCAAAACCACCCTCACGCTGGGCCTGCTGCGGGCCCTGGCCCGGCGCGGCTGGGCCGTCCAGCCCTTCAAGTGCGGGCCCGATTACCTCGACCCGCACCACCACGCCCAGGCCGCCGGCCGCCCCAGCCCCAACCTCGACTTGTTCATGGCCTCGGCGGCGCACGCGCGGGCCACCTACGCCCGCTACCTTGGCCCCGCCGACGCGGCCGTGGTGGAGGGCGTGATGGGCCTCTTCGACGGGGCCGACCGCATGGCGGGCAGCGCCGCCGCCGTGGCCCAGCTGCTGAACATTCCGGTCGTTCTGGTGGTCGATGCCCGCGCCATGGCCTACCCGGTGGCGCCATTGCTGTTCGGGTTCAAGAACTTTTACCCCGGCATCCGGCTGGTGGGGGCCCTGTTCAACTTCGTGAACACCGCCGCGCACTACCAGTTCCTACGCGAGGCCTGCGCCGACGTTGGCGTGGAATCCCTGGGCTATTTGCCTACAAACCCGGCCTTTGCCATCCCCTCGCGCCACCTAGGCCTGTCCATCGACGCTGAGCTTCAGTACGAGGCCATCGCCGAAGCCCTGGCCGACGCCCTCCCCGCCACCGTGGACGTGGACCGCCTGCTGGAAGTGACGCGCACCGCCGCACCGGCGCCCGGGGCCCCCGCCCCGTCCGCCGCCAGGGCCCCCGCGCCGCATCGCCGTGGCCCGCGACGCGGCGTTCCCCTTTACCTACCGCCAGAATTTGGTGGCGCTGGAGCAGCTCGGCGACGTCACTTACTTCAGCCCGCTGGCCGACGCGGCCCGGCCCACCGGCACCGATTTCTTGTACCTGCCCGGCGGCTACCCCGAGCTGTTTGCTGGGGCCCTGAGCGCCAACGCCGCCCTGCGCGCTAGCGTGGCCGCCTACTGCGCCCGCGGCGGCGCGGCCTGCGCCGAGTGCGGCGGCCCCATGTACCTCGGCCAGCGCATCAACGCCACGGGCCAAGCCTTTGCCATGGTAGGGGCCCTGCACCACGTCGATGGCCGACGCGAAGATGACCCTGGGCTACCGCGCCGTCGAGTGGAACAACCTGACCGTTAGAGGCCACGAGTTCCACTACTCGGCCCTGGTCGACCACGGCCTGACGCCCGCACCGGCCCGCATCAGCAGCGCCAAAGGGGCCCCGGTGGCGGCGCAGCTCTACCGCCAGGGCAACGCGTGGGTCTCCTGCGTGCACCTGTACTGGGGCGAGGACCCGGCGTTCATCGAGCGGCTGCTGGCCAGCCCTTAAGCGGCAGCAGGGATTATTATTTTGGGAACCCCGGTGATAGTTGCGCTTGCCCTGGATTAAGTAGCACCCCCCGGCCGCTAGCCTACTCTCCTTCCCTGCTGCGCCACGCCGCCGGCCAGCGCCCCCGCTGGCCAAGCGCCCCTATGTCCTCCTACCGCGCGGCCCGCCCGTGCGCCGCATCCGCTGCCGGGGCCCCCGCGGAGGGTGCGCCGGCGGGGTGCACCCTCCGCGGGGGCCCCGGCTTGCTTGCCGAAACGCTGGCCCGCCAAGCCGGCTACTTGCGCCACCGGCGCCTAAAATTGCGCTCCGTTCCACCCTTTTTTGCCGTTCATGAACCCTTCCCACCACCTCATCCAACAAGCGTACGCGGCGTTCAACGCCCGCGACATTCCCGCGGTCCTCGCCACGCTTCCCCCAGGTGCGCTGGTCGAAGGCCTGGGAGGGCGCCTACGCCACGGGCCACGCCGAAGTGCGGGCGTATTGGCAGCGGCAGTGGCAGGAACTCGACCCGCACGTCGAGCCAACGCGCATCCGCGCGCGGACCGATGGCCGACTGGAAGTTGCGGTGCAGCAGCTGGTGCGGGACAAGCAAGGACAAGTCGTTTTCGAAGGCCACGTCAAGCACCTCTACACCCTCCAGGATGGGCTGCTGCAACAAATGAACATCGAGCCCGGGTAGCCATTGGTTCCCGAAGACGCACCCGGGCCGGGCCTGGCGTAACGTTTCTTGAACGTTGGTGGCTGTTGCAGAACTCAGCCGGAGTTGTAGGCTATTTAAATGAGTATCCTGAATTGAGATAACCAGTTAACAACCAGTAGTCAGCA
>JBPBPC010000020.1:0-20177 GCA_050954665.1 Janthinobacterium lividum | reverse complement strand
CGGCACGGCGGGGCCCGCAAAGCGCCCCGGTTTCTTTATTACTCTTTGCACCATGGCCACTGGCTTCGCTTCCGATACCCTTGTTCCGCTCGACGCGCTGCGCTTCGACGCCGCCACCGGCCTGGCGCCCGCCGTGGTGCAGGACGCCGACACCGGGCAGGTGCTCATGCTGGGCTACTTCAACGCCGCGGCCTGGGCCCAAACCCGGCGCGAGCAGCGCGTCACGTTCTTCTCCCGCTCCAAAAACCGCCTCTGGACCAAGGGCGAGGGCAGCGGCAATTTCCTGGCCGTGGTGAGCCTGCACCTCGACTGCGACGCCGACACCGTGCTGGTGCGCGCCCTGCCCGCGGGCCCCACCTGCCACCGGGGCTGCACCAGTTGCTTCGAGCAGCCGGGCCAAGCGGTGGCCCCGGTGGCCCCGGTGGGCTTCCTGGCCGGCCTGGAGCGCCTGATCGTGGACCGCCGGGCGGACCCCGGGGCCGCGCCGGGTTCGTACACCGCGTCGCTCTTTGCCAAGGGCCTGCCCAAAATTGCCCAAAAAGTGGGAGAGGAGGCCGTCGAAACCGTCATCGACGCGGTGGCCGGTCACCGCGACACGCTGCCCGGCGAGGTGGCCGACCTGCTGTTTCACTTGCTGGTGCTGCTCGTGGCCACCGGCGTGCCGCTGGCCGAGGTGCTGGCCACGTTGCAAGCCCGGCACCTGGGGCCCCGGCGGGGCGAATCGTAACGCTGGCTGTCAGAACCCAGGTTGCCAAACCCGCCAACCCAAAAAAAAGGCCCGCTGCGCGACTGCAGCGGGCCTTTTTTTGAGCTAGTTAATCATTTATTCGTTTAACATAATTGTAAAATAAGTAATTTATCCTTTCAACTGGCGGCGTATTTTCTCCAGCAACCCTTGCACGAGCAGCAGGTCGTCCTCGTGGGTAATTTCGAGTTGCGTGTCGATGCCCGGCCCCGTGAGGCGGACCGCGAACTGCGTACCGGTCGGCGCTGGGGCAGGCAAAGCCGCTGGCATGGGTAGAGGGCGGGCCGGTGCAGTGGGCGGGGCCACCCGGGGGGCGGGCGGTTGGTTTGCTACGGGAGTTGATCGCGGCGCAGTTGCTGTGGGGGGCACGGGCGTCACGCGGGGCACTTCGGGTTCCGTTCCGTCAAGCCCAAACAAGCTGGCCACGGCGTCGGTAGTGCCGGGCGGTGGCGCGTTGCGGGTCGTGAGTGGGGGCTTATCCTCTGCTTCTTCGCCGGGTTCGTTGCCGTTGGCGGCAGCGGGTGCGCGAAAGGAATTGGCCGCGGGCACGGGGGAGGCCAGTTCGCGGCGGGGCGGAGCTTGCGCGGCCAATTGGTCGATGTCGGCCACCGTGTTGTGCTCGTCCAGCAAGCCCACCGCGCGGGCGCCTTCTGCAAAAGCCTTGGCCACGGCCGCGGCGTTGATTTCCTCCACGTCAAATTCGCGGATGAGCATGACGTCGAGCATTTGCACGGGCAATTCCCGCTGGCGGAACTTGCGGCACAGCTGCGTGAACAAAGGCGGCGTTAGGAAGGCTTCCCGGTGAAAAAGCAACTCTTCCTGCTTGTCGTAGGCGTGCTTGATGCGGCGGAACAAGGTGGTGGTGCTCAGTAGCTCCCGTTTGCTAGTGAGGAGCCCAAACTTGACCGCTGACCCCACAATGGCCTTAAAAGAGCCGCTCACCTTGCGGTCCAGCTTGCGGGCGCAGGTTTCGAGGGCACACTTGCCGCCGGTGTCGTCCACTACTTCCGCCACTTCCCAGGCGCTGGCGTACGTGGTGCGGGGGTAGTCTATAAGTTTGGGCATGGTATTAAGAACGGCGGGACTAGAAGTACAAATATATACGCAAGGTATACAGAAAACAGAAAAAAAATTAGTATTTAGGCCTAGAGCATAAAAAAGTATAAATTTATCTATTATTTTATACTTTTTTATACTTGCATAAATGCTTCTTAAGCGTCTATTTTATACCGTATATAATATTTTTTTTGCCTACCATTAGGTTCTTGTACTAGTATGTGTGCACTGTATAGATGTTTTGGTAAGAAACGGCGAGATGCTAAGTTTCTGCTGCGGCCTGGGCAACGGCTCTGGGCACACGCGGCGGAGAAGCAATGAGCTGCTGCGGCAGTGCAACGGCACGTTCCCATGTTACCCGCCGCGTAAGGTTGGGCGCCTTTTGGGGCAGACCAACGTGGGCGGGGCCCGACGGGCGACAACAGGCCCCGCCCACGGTAAATAAACCAACCAGCCGTTTGTCTTATAATTTATATTATGTTAAATAGAGTTGGCCTGTTCCCAGCACTACTTGCCCCACTCCGCCGACAGAAAAGTCCCGGCCGTCGTTTGACGGCGGGACTTTTCTGTCGGCACCGGATTGGTTATTTCTTAAGCTTGGCGGTGAGCCGCTCCGAATCATTTCTTAAGCTTGGCGGTGAGCCGCTCCGAATCAGCGGTGCGGCCGAGGCGGAAGTATACTTTCTGCAAGGTTTGCATGGTGGCCGTATCGTCGGGCTTGATTTGCAACGACTTTTCAAAGTACGGCACGCTGTCTTCAAAGTACTTCTTGCCCTGGGCCTCGTATTTCTTGCCCGACACCTGGTAGGTTTTCAGGTCCATTTTGCTGGCTTTGGTGTAAGCTTCGGCGGCTTTGTTGTAGTTGTACACGCCCAAGTTGTACTGCGCGTCGAAGTTGTTGGGGTCGGCGGTGACGGCTTTCTGGTACGCGGCCAGGGCCTCGGCGGGCTGCTTGTTCTGGTCGTACACCGACCCCAGCACCGCGTACAAGTTCGACGCGTTGGCGGGGTCGGCGGCAATGGCCTTGTTGATTTTGTCGATCGCCTCCTTGCCGCGGCCCGTGCTCAGGTACACGTTCAACTCTTCGAGCATGAAGTTTTTGTTGTTGGGGTACGCGGCCAGGGCCTGCTGCAACACCTTGTTGGCCTCGGCCTCGTTCTTGTCCTGGCGGGCAATCTGGAGCAGGCGGTTGTAGACCTGCACCGGGGCGGGCTTGGTTTTGTAGGCGTCCATGCCCAGCAACTGGTTGTAGGTGGCCTTGGCCCCCGTGAAGTCCTGCTTGGCCTCTTGCGCGTAGGCCGAGTACAGCACGGCGGTGGTGTCGGTCGGGTTCAGCTTCGAGGCCAGCTGGTAGCTGGCAATGGCCTTGTCGTAATCTTTGGCGTTGTAGGACTCCACCCCGGCGTTGAACGCCTGGCCGTAGAGGTTCTGCAACTGGGGCACGGCCAGTTTGCCGTATTCGCCGGTTTTGGTGTCCAGCTCGATGGTTTTGTTGAACGACTCGGACGCTTTTTGCAAGCCCTCGCCCGGCTGCAGCTGCTTGCTGTAGATGGGGCTCGTGAGCATTTGGGCGTAAATGTCGCCGCGGGTGTACCAGGTTTTGGCCTTGCCGCTGGTCTTGGCGTCGAGCACCGCCTTGTCGATGTCGGCGCGGGCCTTGTCGAGCAGGCCGGTTTTCTGGTTCAGCAGCGCGTTGGTCACGGCCGAGTTCTGGGCCTGCGCCGCGTGGGGCGCCGCGGCGGCCAAAGCAGCGGCCACGGCCAGGGTCGAAAGAATTTTCTTCATAACGAAAAACGATTGCGCGCCGAAACGCGGTGACTCCGGGCGCGGCGCGCCCGGCGGGGTGAAAGGAAAGAAGGAGCGCCCGGCGCGCCCACCGCCCGCAAAGGCCAGCGGGTGGCGCCCAAAATGCAAAAAGCGCGCCGTTGGCTGCCCAAAAGTAAAGGGAGCGCGGCAAATGCCCCGCTCCCCTCCTACTTTTTGTGCGCAAAGCCCTACCGGGGCCCGGGACCTAGTCCGCGGCGGCCTCGCCCAGCGCGTCCACCGTGGCGTCGGGCGCCAGCGGCGCGGCCGCGGGGGCCCCCACCGCGTCGGCGGGGCCCTCGGCGGGCAGCCCGTCCACCAGCTCCACGGCCTCGGCGTCGTCGGCCGTTACCTTGGCCACCGACGAGATGGCGTCGTTGGCGCCGATTTTCAGCAGGCGCACGCCCTGGGTGGCGCGGCCGATGGTGCGCAAGTCGCTCATGCGCAGGCGGATGGTGATGCCCGATTTGTTGATGATCATCAAATCGTCCGTGTCGTTCACGTCCTTGATGGCCACCAGGGCCCCGGTCTTGTCGGTCACGTTCATCGCCCGCACGCCCTTGCCGCCGCGGTTGGTGACGCGGTATTCGTCGAGCGAACTGCGCTTGCCGTAGCCGTGCTCGCTCACCACCAGCAGCTCCTGGGTGGGGTCGGCGATGCAGACCATGCCCACCACCCGGTCGCCGGGGGCTTCGGACAAGGTGATGCCGCGCACGCCGGCCGCCGCCCGGCCCATGGCCCGCACCTTGGCCTCGTTGAAGCGCACGGTGCGGCCCGAGCGCAGGGCCAGCACCACTTCGGCGTTGGGGGCCAGCAGCTGCACGTCGAGGATGCGGTCGCCTTCGTGGATGGTGATGGCGTTGATGCCCGCCGTGCGGGGCCGCGAATAGGCCTCCAGCGGGGTTTTCTTCACCGTGCCCTGCTCGGTGCAGAACAGCAGGAACGTGTTCTCCAGGTAGTCCGGGTCCTTGAGGCCCCGCACGTTGAGCACGGAGCGGATCTTGTCCTCGCGCGGGATCTCGATCAGGTTCTGGATGGGCAGGCCCTTGGTGGCCTTGCCGCCCTCGGGCACCTCGTACACCTTCAGCCAGAACACGCGGCCGAGCTCGGTGAAGAAGAGCAGGTACTCGTGGGTGGTGGCCACGAACAGGTGCTCCGTGAAGTCGTCCTTCTTGCTCAGGGCCCCGCGGGCCCCCAGGCCGCCCCGGGCCTGGGCCCGGTACTCGTCCAGGTGGGTGCGCTTGACGTAGCCCTCGCGGCTGACGGTGATGACCATGGCCTCGTCGGCGATCATGTCCTCGGTCGAGAAGTCGCCGCCGGCGTAGTTGATTTCCGTGCGGCGGGCGTCGCCGTAGCGGTCGCGCAGCTCCAGGAGCTCGGTTTTGATGATGCCGCGCTGCAACTCTTCCGAGGCCAGCACGGCCTGGAAGTGGTCGATCTCGCGCATCAGGCCCTCGTACTCGGCCACGATCTTGTCGCGCTCCAGGCCGGTGAGGCGCTGCAGGCGCAAATCGAGGATGGCGCGGGCCTGCACCTCGCTCAGGGCGAAGCGCTCGACGAGCTGGGCCCGGGCCAGGTCGCCGTCGCGCGAGCCGCGGATGAGGGCAATCACCTCGTCGAGGTGGTCGAGGGCGATGAGCAGGCCCTCGAGGATGTGGGCGCGCTTCTGGGCCTCGGCCAGTTCGAAGCGCGTGCGGCGCACCACCACCTCGCCGCGGTGCTCGACGAAGTAGTGGACCAGCTCGCGCAGGTTCAGCGTCATCGGGCGGCCCTTCACCAGGCACACGTTGTTGACGCCGAACGAGCTCTGCAGCTGGGTGTACTTGTAGAGGTTGTTGAGTACCACCCCCGGCACGGCGTCGCGCTTGAGGTCGTAGACGATGCGCATGCCGTCGCGGTCGCTCTCGTCGCGCAAATCGGCGATGCCCTCGATTTTCTTCTCGTTGATGAGCGCGGCCGTCCGCTCGATCATCGAGGCCTTGTTCACCATGTAGGGAATTTCGGTGACGACGATCTGCTCCTTGCCGGTTTTGCTGGTTTCGAACGCGGCCTTGGCCCGCATCACCACCCGCCCGCGGCCGGTTTCGAAGGCCTGGCGCACGCCCTCGTAGCCGTAAATGGTGCCGCCGGTGGGAAAGTCCGGGGCCGTGACGTGCTCCATGAGCCCGGCCACGGTGATGGCGGGGTTTTCCAAGTAGGCCACGATGCCGCCCACCACCTCCGTAAGGTTGTGGGGGGCCATGTTGGTGGCCATGCCCACGGCGATGCCCGTGGTGCCGTTGAGCAGCAGGTTGGGCAGCTTGGCCGGCAGCACACTCGGCTCCTCCAGCGAGTCGTCGAAGTTGGGCTGGAAGTCCACCGTGTCCTTGTCGAGGTCGCCGAGCAGCTCGTCGGCGATGCGCTTGAGGCGGGCCTCGGTGTAGCGCATCGCCGCCGGCGAGTCGCCGTCGATGGAGCCAAAGTTGCCCTGGCCGTCCACCAGCGGGTAGCGCAAGCTCCAGTCCTGGGCCATGCGCACCATGGTGTCGTACACGCTGCTGTCGCCGTGCGGGTGGTACTTGCCCAGCACCTCGCCCACGATGCGGGCCGATTTCTTGTGGGCCTTGGTGTAGGAGACGCCCAGCTCGCTCATGCCGTAGAGCACGCGCCGGTGCACGGGCTTAAGGCCGTCGCGCACGTCGGGCAGCGCCCGCGAGATGATGACCGACATCGAGTAGTCGATGTAGGCCCCGCGCATCTCGTCTTCGATGTTGATCGGAATGATTTTTTCGCCGTCTGCCATGCCTGTGAAAAGAGCGGCCCGCAGGGCCCCCAGGGCCCGCGCCGGCCGCGGGGTGAAGTGAACGCCGTCGTGTCGTTACGCCCGCGAAGGTACGCCAAAAAGCCCGTTCTGGCAAGCCAGGCGGGCCTTTTGGCTGGGCCCCGGGGGCCCCGCGCCGCGGCTTATTTCAGGGGCTTGGCGTGGTTGTTCAGGGGCTTGGCCCCCGAGGGCCCCGCGACGCGGATCTTCTCGCCCACGGCCGGGTTTTGCTTCTTCCACAGCGGCTGGCCGCGGTAAGTGGTGCCGTTGTGCAAGTGCTTCTTGCGCACGTGGCACGACTCGATGGGGCAGGTGCGGCAACCGGCCGCGGCCAGGGCCAGCAACCCGCCCAGGGCCCAGGCCCGCAGGCGATAGAAACCGGTAGAATCGGTAGAAATAGCCATAACGGCAACGAATAAAGGGAAACAGGGATATGCCGCAAAGGTAACCGCCCCGCTCCCACCCCCGCCACGATGGGGTTGGTTGTTTGGCGATTGGCTGTTGGGCTGTTCGAAATAGCCCAACAGCCAATCGATGCCGGCATCGATTGGCTGTTGGGCCAAGCCCCCCCGCCCCATGCACTGGCCCTACGCCTCCCCGTCCCACTCGGCCAGGAACTGCGCCACGAAGGCTTCCATGTAGGCCTGGCGCCCGGCGGCCAGGGCCCGGGCGGCGGGCGTGTGCAGGCGGTCGCGTAGGTGCAGCAGCTTCTCGTAGAAGTGGTTGAGCGTGGGCGCGGTACTCTGCTTATAGCTTTCGAACGAGGCGTGGGCCACCGGCGGCACGGCGGGGTCGTGCAGGGGGCGGCCCTTGTGGCCCCCGTAGGCAAAGGCCCGGGCGATGCCCACGGCCCCGATGGCGTCGAGCCGGTCGGCGTCCTGCACCAGGGCGGCCTCCACCGACGAGACCGGCGTGGGCACGCCCAGCCCCTTGAAGGACACCTCCCGGATGAGGGTTTCGACCCGGCCGATGAGCCCCTCGGGGGCCCCCAGGCCAGCAAGCCAGGCGCGGGCGGCGCGGGGCCCGGCTTCGTAGTCGCCGCCGTGGGCCTTCCAGTCGGCCACGTCGTGCAACAGGGCCCCCAGCTCGGTCAGCTCCGGGTCGGCCCCGGGCGAAGCGGCGGCCAGCCGGCGGGCCAGCGCCCACACCCGGTGGATGTGGGCCCAGTCGTGGCCACTGCCTTCGTGGCGAAACTTCTCTTCAATGAACGCAGCGGTGGGGGCGATGTAATCCAAATGTGTATACCTTAAAAGTGCGGGGGCGGTTCGCCAGGCTCCCGGCCGTAAACGGCTTTACGGGCCTACCAGTGGGCAGTAACTAGTAACAAAGCAGGCCAGCGCCAGCGCGTTGCCCGGGTGCCGCGAAGATACGCCACCGGCAGAACACTTGTGAGCGACGATTAATTATCCAAATGTATAATACTGTATTGGTTATGATTTTATACATTTGAATAATAGCCAATGTGTTTAGCTTTGGCCCCGCCTTCGTCGCGTTGCGCGCTGGGGTTTTGCGTCGTTTTTTTGCACCATGGTTGTTTCTTTACTCCGCCGCCCGGCGCTGGCGCTGGCCCTGCTGGCCGGCCCGGGGGCCCTGGCCCAAACGCCGCTGGCCCGCCCGGCGGCCGCCGACACCGTGCCCCGGCACAAATACGAAAACCCCGCCGGGGCCCCCGCGGCGGCCAAGCGTTCGTTTTTCCGAAGCAAGGGCTTCCGGGCCGCCGTGGTGCCGGCGGTGCTCATCGGCTACGGGGCCAGCGTCATCAACGGCCACGGGTGGTACTCGTCGTACGACGCCAAGCGCGACATCCGCCGCGGCTTCGGCACCTACCGCAACCACGTCGACAACTACCTGCAGTACGCGCCCTACCTGGAGCTGGGCGGGCTGCTGCTGGCCGGCGTCGACGCGCGCAACGACCGGGTGAACCTGGCCCTGGTGGTGCTCAAGGGCGAGGCCCTCATGCTGGGGTCGGTGTTCGTCGTCAAAACCCTGACCGGCGTGCAGCGGCCCGACTCGTCGGACCGGCGCTCGTTTCCGTCGGGGCACACGGCGCAGGCGTTTCTGGCGGCCAGCCTCGTGCACGCCGAGTTCCGCGACAAAAGCCCGTGGTACGGCATCGGGGCCTACGCCCTGGCCACCGGCGTGGGCGCGTTCCGGATGATCAACAACAAGCACTGGGAATCGGACGTGGTGGCCGGCGCCGGCTTCGGCATCCTCTCGGCCCACCTGGCCTACCTCACCCACCGCAACCGCTGGGGCCGCAAGGCCACCGGCCGCGGCACCGGCGAGCTGGGCCTGGTGCCCGCCTGGAGCCCCGCCGGCGGCACGGGCGTCGCCCTCACCTGGCGGGCCCGCTAGCCGGCCGGGGCCCCGCTCCTGCCCTTTCGGCCAAACGCCGACAAACGCCGACCAGCGCGCTGCCCTGCCCCGCCGCCCACCGGGCACCGGCACGCGGCGGGACCAATTCACTGCAAACAAGCTACCCCCGGCGGGAAGGCTTCCGCTCCCGGCCGGCCGGGAGCGGGACCAGCACGGCCGCGGGCGACACGCGGACCTGGCCGCGGCCTTCGGTGCGCACGGTGGCCCGCGGGTCGCGGACGTAGCGGGCCCCGGCTTCCACCACCAACTGGCCGGCCACCACCACGCGGGCGTAGGGCCGCAGCTCCAGGGCCCCGCCGCGCTCGACGACCAACCGGGACGTGGGCCCGAGGTAGAGCGTGGCCGTGTCGCCGGGCGCGGCGGCGGCCAGGGCCAAGGCGTGCCCCGCCCCCACCGCTACGTGGGCCGAATCGGTGGGGCGGCCGGGCGCCCGGCCCACGTCGAAGCGGCCCCGCACGAGGGTGCCCGCGCGGCGCACCCGCAGCTCCAGCCGGCCCGGGGCGAGCAGCACCGCCGGCAGCGGCGCCCGGGCAGCGCCGAGCACCAACACGGCCGGCGCCGCCGGGGCCCCCACCGACGCGGCCGCGGGCCCGTTGCGAAACACGGTGGTGCCGCCGAACACCGGCCCCGCCAGCAGCACCGCCGGCCCCGGGGCCGCGTCAGCGGGGGGCCCGGGCGCAGTCCACTCGAAGGCGCAGCCCCGGAAATGAAACGCGGCCGCCGAATCGGCCGCGTCCGCGGCCAGCGGCACGGCGCGCAGCAGGGCCCCGTGCGCCGCCACAAACCGGCAATCCGCAAAGCGCAGGCCGCGGGCGTGGCGGTCGGAAAGCAGCAGCCCGGGGCCCAGGGCCGGGCGGCCGCCGTAGGGGCGGTCCGCGAACGTGCAGCCCGTGAAGCGCGTGGCCTCGGCGGCCGCGGCCGCGGCGCAGCCGTGCACGAAGGCCCCGTACACGCGGCAGTGGTCGAACGCAAAGCCCGGCTGCGTCACCCACGCCGACCAGTTGGTGGTGCCCCAGAGCGTGCAGTCCACCAGCCGCACGTCGGCCGTGGCGGGGGGGTGCGGGCCGGCCGGCCGGTCCGACACCAGGCCCTGGCCGCCGTTGTCGACGAAGCGGCAGCCCACGAAGGCCAGGTGGGCCACGGTGCCCCCCTCGGGCTCGACGTCGACGCCCGCGGCGGGGTTCGAGAACAGGGCCCGGCCCAGGCCGGCGTTGCGGGCCCGGGCCGTGTGGCTGAAGCTGCAGCGCTCGGCCCGGAAGCCGTGCACGCCCGTCAGCGAGAGCCCCTGGCGGCCGTTGTAGTCGAAGGTGGAGTTTTCGAGGCGAATGTTTTCCAGCGCCGGGTCGGCCAGGCCCGTGGCCAAGTGGTTGAGCACCTGCACCCCGTCGCGGCCGAAGTGGTGCACCGCCACCCGGCGCAGCGTCACGCCCCGGGAATTACTCACGAACACCCCGTCGAAGGGCAGCTGGATGCCCGTGTCGCCCCAGGCACCCCCCACCGCCAGCCGCGGGCTGTTGCCGTTGAGGGCCAGGTCGGCCACCGCCACGTTTTCGCAGCGCTCGAGCCGCACGCACGTGCCGCCGCTGGCCGCGTAGGCCCGGTCGGTGAAGTAGCCCGGCGGCGGCCGAAACGCCCGGCCGGTGGCGGGGTCGAACGAGCCGTAGCGCAGGCCCGCCGCGTAGCGAATTTCGGTGCGGGCGCTGTCCTGCCCGGTAACGGTGAGGTTGCGGCAGCCCACCAGCGGCAGCACGTCGGCCCCCCAGCGGTAGCCGTCGGGGCCGGCCGCCTGCGCCCCCACCACGTACACGCCCCGGGGCACGAACAGCACCGCCGGCGCGGCCCCGTCGGGGCCCTGGGCGCGCCGGTTGAAAAAAGCCGCCGCCCGCGCAAACGCCGCTTGGTCGTTGGCGCGGCCGTCGCCCACCGCCCCAAAGTCCTTCTTAAGGTCTTTGCGCAGCACAACCGGGGGCCGGGGCCCAGCGGCCAGCAGCAGCCCGGCCCCCGCCAGCAGCCCCGCGGCGGCGCGGCGGTTCGTCTTTTTCATGTCCATGGCGGGGGTGGCGGCGGGAAACGGCAACCGCCCCGCAAAGCAACCAAAAACTCGGGGCCTGCACCGCAATTCGTTCCCGCCGCGTGTAAATGGCTGTAAAACCTAGGCGAAAAAATAACAACGATGCCCTACTAAACCGGCGTTTTGCAGCATTTATTTGCAGCATTTAACTGGGCCACCAAACAGGTATTTTGTGTTTGTGCTAACTTTTGCTCCCACCACCAATTCCTCAATTCTCCTCTTTCTGGTAATTGGCAAAGCGTTACGGGAGCACATCCTACCGGTGGCAATCGCCTAGCAACAGCAGCCTTAAAACGCAGCCCCCAGGGGCCGCACTTCGCGTTTATGTCGTTGTACCGCCTTGTTCTGCAAGCAAACAGGTGCACTTGGCACGCACAAAGTAGCTTAAGGGCTACTTGTAAGGCAAAAGGTCACACCAACGGGCACACCACGAAAAAAGCCTGCCGTAAATGCTTGATTCACGGCAGGCTTTGCGCAACGTGAGCCTCCTGTCGGGGCCCAACTGCATTTCCAAAACACTCGGTAAATAGCTATTTATCAATTGGTTGCTCCTATCTCAGCAACTGTGCAATCTCAATGGGGGGCACGCAAGGGGACATTCTCTTCCAAGTAGCGCCGCACCTCGTGGTAGTCGTGGCCCAGCAGCTCAATGACTTCCTGTAGCCGCTCCAGGATGTTTCCCTGCCGGTCCGGCCGAGGCGGCACGGCCGTGGAGAGGTAGCCGCGCACCTGCCAGAGCTGCACCAGGTCCGACACGGGCAGCGTGTAGGGGTCGTAGCCCGGGTTATCGGAGAACAGCTCCACCGTGCCCCGCCGGTCCGTGATGACGTCGCCGATGCGTTTGAGCAGCAGGTTTTCCTGCGTCACCACCACGTAGCACTCCCAGGGCTTGAGCAGGTGCCAGCGGTCCACGTAGCTGCACACCACGATGTCGCGGTTACCGAAGGTGGGCGCCATGCTCAACCCGTCCACTTCAAACGCCCGGTAGCTGCCGCCCTCGAAGCCCGGAATGTGGTACGGCTTCATGTCTTTGAGGTACACCGCGTCGTTCATCCGGGTGGGGTAGCCGGCTTGCGCCTCCCGCGGAAACAGCACCGTGTTTTCCTCGTCGTCCTTGTCCACGGTAACCGTCAGCACCCGGAGCCCATCGCTGTGACTGGCCTCAAACTTCGTCGGCGCAGCTATTTTGGTAGAGGCCGCCTCGTCTTTGGCAGGTGCCGGTTGCGCACCTTCCCGCATCATCGCCCCCGCGCCCAATAACAGCCAGTCGCCCGACACGGCTGGGAAGGCCTTCAGAAAATCGACCAGAGTAGGAAAACTTGGCTCCGCCCCTTGCAAAATTTTGTACATTTTGCTGGTGGTGGAATAGCCAAGTTTTTGGGTTACGCTATTGGCATTCAAGTTATAATGCCCCAAAAGGGTTTTGATTCGGTCCGTGACGGTGGCGCTACCTTCCATAGGATAGTGTATTCTGGTGCCATACTTGCACCTTTGTGCGTGTATGTTTGTACAGACATGGTTGGTCTGCCATGACAAATATACGCTACTACAACTAAAATACACACGAACATGGACAGAAATACAAAGGAGCCCACCGAACTGCAACGGGTGCTCGAACGGCTGGGGCCCGGCCAGTCGGTCGTCAAGGACGCCATCGCCGCGCTGGCGGCGCAGGGCATCAACGTCAGCCGCTCCGCCATGTACCAGGTCGTCAACGGTCGCAGCGGCCGCAAGGAACTGGTCGAAGCCTTCCTGACCGCCGCCGAGGCCGAGCACCGCCGCCGCGAGCTGGTGAAGCAGCGCAGCGCCAAAATCGCCGGCTAGTCATGCAACACGTCGTCATCATTCCCGAAACGGAGTGGCGGCAGCTCGCTGCCCGCCTCGACCGCCTGGAGCAGGCCGAAACCGCCCGCGCTCTGGCCAGCTCCGCCCCGCCCGACGAGGTGCTGAACGTGCAGCAAGCCGCCGCCTACATCGGCCTGTCGGCCGAGGCCCTGCGCCGGGCCCGCCGCAAAAACCGCATCAAGGGCGTGCGCCTCAACGAGAAAGAATGGGGCTTCAAACAGTCGGCGCTCGATGCCTACCCCCGGCGCTACCACCGGGCGGCGGCCTGAACGGCCCGCTGACCTGCGGCCTCACTCACCGGATTCTCACCACCCCTGCCCCCGCGCAGGCCGGGCCCCCATGAACTTCATCCAGCACACCCGCGCCGCCCACGACCAGCTGACCCGGCAGCCGGCAGCCACGCCCTTTCACGTCAGCCTGTACTGGGCCCTGTTCTTCGAGTGGAACGCCGGCCGTTTCCCCGAGTCGCTGGCCCTCGACCATGAGCACCTGATGCGCGCCGCCCACATCGGCAGCATCAAGACCTACCGCGCCACGCTCTACGACCTCGAAGAATGGGGCCTGTTGGCCTACCAACCCAGCAAGTCGAAGTACCAGCCCAGCCGCTGTTTTATGTCGGATTTACTTGGGATAGTAGTGCCCCCAGTAAAAGACCCTATCGAGGGCAGAAATGCCCCCGGTGAATACCCGTCTACCCAGGGCACAACTGCCCCCGGTGACCACCCCGCACCGGGGCCGGAAGTACCCCCGGTAGCCGCCGCACCGGGGGCAGAAGTGACCCAACCACTCCTTATAGATACTAAACGAAGTGATAAGAGTAAACCGCTTGTAGTAGTAAACGGCACCGCCGCCGTTCCTCAAAAAAAAATAGGGGCTGCTTCGCCGGTCAACGAAGGGCTTTCAGGACTAGCCGAAGATTCGCCCGACGATGACCAGGCAGGCCCTGGCGCAACCCCGAAAAAGACGCCGCGAATCAAGCGGGGCGCGCCAAAGAGACTGCGCGTTCAGCATTTGGCGGAAGGAGGACCAGCCGAGGCCAGCTGCGCAGTTGCCACCGCCCGGGCCAACGAGCCGCGCCGGCAGTCCCCCCTACCCGAAGTACCCTTCCGCCAATCCGCCATCTACAACTTCGAAGCCTTCACCGCCGCCTTCGCCGACACCGACGGCGCGCTGGCCGACCTGCGCCACTACCACCAGCTCATCGACACTTGGAGAGACAAGAAAACCGGCCTTCCGCCCCGCCGAAAAGATTGGGTAGCCACCGCCCGCAGATTCATGCTCAACGATGCCGCCGATAGCCGCCTTAAACTCGCACCCCACGTCCAACGCTTTGACGACATCCGCCCCAGCCCCCCAGACCCCGGAGGGCCTGCTGGTGGCTACCGCAGCCGCCGCTACGATTCGTGAGCTGGCCCAGGCCACCACGCCCGCCATCCGCGAGCTACTGGCCGATGTCAGCGTGGGCCTCACCCGCGAGGCGGCCATTGCCGCACCCAAGATTTTTCAGCTCACCCGCGCCCTGGGCCAGCGCGAGGTCGTGAAATTATTGGTGATCATCCTGCGGGCCTTCGTCGACTCGCTGCGGGTACCCACCAAGCCCGACGCCGCCGACCTAATGGAACTGGCCGATACGCTGGCCGAAACCTATACATACGACAGCATCAAGGATTTCATGCTCGCGCTGAAAGAGGCCCGCACCAGCGGCACCAATTTCTACCAGTCGCTCGACGTGAGCACGGTTTACCGGTTGATAACGGAGTATTTCGACCGCAAAGCGGCTTACCTCGAAAACCGCCACCTCGACCAGAAAGCCACCGGCGCCAGCCAGCAGGCCCAGGTCGTGCAGCTACTCGGCAATGCTGCCCCCAAGATGCTCGAACATGTGGCTCAGCAAGTCCCCGCCGACCACCCCAACGCCGAACATCTGCGCCAGAAGCTCACCATCACCAACCAGAAGGCCCGCCGCGGCCTCATCACCCCCGAAGAAGCCGAGCGCCAGCGCGCCGAAACCCGACGTGCCTCCGAGCGCAAGCCCCGCAAAGACTGGCAAGCCAGCCCTGAGGCGCAGAAACGAATGGATAAGCGGCACCGCAAGGAAAACAACCGGATGATGAATAGCAACCAAAGCTAGAAGGCCCGCCATTACCACTCATCAAAATCATACTACTAATTCTTCACCAGCTTCTGCACAACTGGCTTGCCGTTAATATTCATTTTAACAAAATAAATACCAGCAGTAAACCGGCTAGCATCTATTTCTCGTCGCAGGGTTCCCCCGGTCAGGCGCACCTTCTCGCTGTACACAATTTGCCCAACCATGTTTTCTATTTGAATGCTTGACTGTTCGGGCTTGAGGGCATAAGCTGCAACCGTGAAAACCCCAGCAGTTGGGTTAGGATAAACTGTAAATCCTTCAGGGGTGGCTGTAGTAGCTGGGTGTTGGCTCAGCACCATCAGCGTTTTACATGCATCCGGCACTAACGGAGCGGCCTCTACATTGCCAGCCGAGTCGCGGGCGATGCTGTAAAAGCAGTAGGTAGAATCGCGCCGGCCGGTGAACAAGGCCGTGGTGGCGCTGGTGCTGGCCAGCCAGGTGCGCGGCTGGTGGCCGTTCACCGTGTACAAGATGTCGTAGCTCTGGATACCGGAGCCGGTATCGGTGCCCACCCAGTTCACGTGAAACACGCTGTCGGCCGGCGTGGAGGTCACCGTAGTGACAGCGCTACTAGGCCGCACCAGGTCGAAAGTGTTGTGCCAGTCGTTTGTGACAATCGGCGCGTTGTAATCGAAAACAATGGACGCCTTGTTGTGAATGATGTCACCCGTCTGCCGGGCCGGGTTGGGCTGCACCGTGAACGACACGTAGCCCTGCCCCTTGGGCGACACCGCATCGGGCGGCAGAAAACCAGCCAGCGCGTTGGTCGTCACTTGGTCCGTTGCGGGGTCAATACTAAAAAATGTCCAGCGAACTATGCCAGTCGCTGCGTCGAACGTGCCAATGACCCGTGCTTTTACCCCGTATTGCTGCACAAAGTCAAAATCGTGCACGAACGACTTGGCCGGAGCCGGCAGCGCATATATAGATGTGCCAACGGTAACAGAAGTAAACGCAAAGCTAGCAAGGTCAAATGCCTGAGTCGACAAGGTATCTGTTACCCGTACAGTCTGGGCATTTAAATTGGCGGTAGGTAAATTTTCAAAACTGATGGCGTAGCTCAGGGGAGCATCTTTGTTGATATAGTGGTGCGTGGAACCACCACCGGGGCCATATTTAGCGTTGGGATCCGTAGCGTTACCGATGATAACGTGCAGTAACTGCCGACCGGCGTTTACAAATAATGGCAAACAATGATTTATTAGGGCGGCATCATCAAGTCGACTAGCTATTTTTTCTTCGAACTTTGTGTCCTCCTCGATTGCGTACTCAATAGCATCCGCTTCTATGGCTAAATCCAAGAACTCCGGCGTATCCGTAAAGGCCGTGGCAGCCGCCCCTATAGTGGCAATTGCGGCCCGCCAGCACGCACTGGTTAGTAAAAGATTAGCTGCAAACTTGTTTTCTTCTTCCAATAGCTTATAGGGGCCGGGGGCTAGCATCGAAACCTCGCTTTTCGGTTTCACATATTCATCGAAGACGCGTTGCACTATGCCCACAGCGCAGGGCTGAAACCCTAAGATTTTTGCGTATTTGCCTATTTTACCAGGAAATTGCTTGTTTAGCACTTTCAGGATGACTTGCTCCAGTATTTCGGTATCGCATACCGCTGCTTCTTCTTTTACATTATCCAGATTACCGCCACTGCCGCCGCGCTTACTCGCACTTACATAAAAATGCGACGCGGGTGTACCTAGGTGTACGCGCACTTCGGCCACACTGTGCAGCGGCGTGGTGAGGGGCACATGGAAAATAACACCCATAGCTCCCGCCGCGCCGGCTGGAAGTTTATCAAGATACAAAATCCGGTACGAGTTGCCGTTCAACGTGTCATTCCAAGTGTGGCGGAGCACGCGTGTGGTGAGATGGAGTGCTCCAAGGCTGGGCAATAGATCCGAATTAATTACCGGGCTGATAACTTCAATGGTGGTACCCAGCGGCAGCCCCCCGATGAATAAAGGTATTTTAGCGGCGTCTACGTTGCCCTTGTTTGAGCACGTTATGGTATACACTTGGTCAAAGCCGATGCGTAGCACGCTACTGCCACTGATGGAGGCCGTTACCTGCGGTAGAATGGTGGTTTCGACGGTGAATCCATTTGTTAAAGTTGCGCTAAAACCGCCGGGATACAATACGATTACATCCCACTGCCCCAGCGCTTTCCCCACCAAATCAAACTCCGTAGTCAGCACGCCCACGCTGCGCGTAACTACCGTGTCTCCCACAATGTCCGCCTGCCCCGCCCGCCGCAGCAGCAACTGCATCCCCGGCACGAATCCAGCTCCGGTCACAACCACACTCACGGCCCCTGTGTTGCCACCGTGGTTAGTAGTAATGTCTTTAATGCCTCGGATACTGACGACTTTGGTAATTGTATCGGGGTTGCAGAAACTGGATGAAATCAACCGCACAGTATAGTTGCCGATAGCTGCATAAGTATGCAGCGGGTTAGCAGTAGTGTCGGTGGCCCCGTCGCCAAAGCTCCAGCGGTAATGGTCAGCGTTGGTGCTCGCATTAACGAAATACACCTGCCGCCCATCCTGCGCCAAATCAAACCCAGCTTTTACTGGCAAATTGTTACAATTTCTTATCCGCTTGGTTTGCACCAAGCTACGCAGGCCTTCGCTACTAATAGCCCACACGTGCATATCATAATTGACATTGCCTGGCAGCTGGCTCAAATCGGCAGTAAAATTCAGGTTCACCGAGGCCGCCGGCGTGGGCACAGCGTAACGTACAGTACCCGAGGTATAGCTCGCATTGGCTTCAATGCCAGTAAAATCGTACTCAAAACTTGTAATTGTAGCCAGCTCGCCCCCTGGCTTCACCAAAAAGGCCTGCTGCTGCGTGAGCGACCACGCCTTGCCCTTGTCTGCCGACCGCAAGTACAGCGTATGCGCCCCAATCGCCACGTTGGCTAGGCTCACATTGAAGGCCACCGAAGCACTTTGCTGGCCAGCTGGCAGCGCAATGGCAGTGCCGTTGCCCAGGCCAGGGTCCTGGTCAATAAAGTATTCAGCCCGCGCCAAAGCCTGGCCGGCCGGGGGCACGCTGAGAACGTAGAAGGCCTGCGCCTGCGTAAGCGACCACGCGCCCTGCGCGTCGCGGGTGCGTAGGTACAAAGTATGAAAGCCGGTACTCACGGCACTCAGGCCTACGTTGAAGGAAACTGTGGCGCTGGCCTGTCCGGCGGATAGGCCAATAGCAGTGCCCCGCCCCAGTCCAGGCTCCTGGTCAACGAAGTATTCGGCCGCTGTAAGGGCTTGATTAGCCGGGGCCAGTACCGTCGTAAAAAAAGACTGCTGCGAGGTGAGCGACCAGCGCCGTTGCGCGTCGCGGGTACGCACACCGAGCGTATGAAACCCTCGGCTAACCGCATCGAGCGGAACCGTGAAACTAGCACTGATATCAGTCCCCGGCGCAAAGCTCACCGCCGTTGCTCGGCCCAGCCCTGGGTCAGCATCCACATAGTACTCGACCCGCACGACTTGTGCCCACCCCAGCCCCAAAAAGCTACACAGTAGGATACACGTTAGAACATACCGCATAGTGGTACAAATTGAACGGCCCGTAAAATGAGTACTGCTAGGGATTCACCCGCGCCCCAATGGTGACGTTGAGGCCGCTTTGCTTACTGCCCACCGCGTCAGTTCGTAAGCTATAGATGGTCGGAATAGCCGGAATGCCCGACAGCCGATAAGGCTCTGTACCGCCAAAAATACCGGGCTGCGTAGCGCCTGTCGTTGGGTAAGCAGTAGAAGTCGCGAGGCGATACTGCCCATCGGTGCTGTTAGCTGCCCCAGCCAAACCCACGAATAATGCGGCAGGATTGGCAACCTGCGTGTTGCCAGTAGCCGGCAGTTGTCCGGCTGTAGCAAATAAATTACCAGTACTTGTAGCAGTTATACTTACCGTTGCCGTAGGACTAGCAATTATATTGTTAATAAAACTATTAGCACTGAGCGTAACACTGCCTAAAAAAATATTATTCTCGACGTTAGAGAACAAGCGGGGATTAGGCATCTGCTGGGGCGTAGAAAATGCCGATGCAATAATGTTATTTTTTAAAATAACGTCGCTGAAAGCCGTAGCACTAGAATTAACATATATCCCGGATTGTGAGATATAGTTCTGTAGCACAAGCATTCGAGTAATAGTGGAAACGATGCTGATGCCATACGAGAGATAGCAGCGCATGATAGTTATATCATTGACGCTGATACTAGGCACGTAGTTACTAGCGCCAGTCGCAAATGTCAACCCAATAATTGCAGACCCCTCCGATCCAGCATTAAACGCTATTCCTTGTACACTGGCCCCCAAAGCATTGGCTTGATTCTGACCATTTTGTGTCAGAAAATACCCTGGCCCAATGATAACGAGCTTCTTAGTGCAAGTAAAGCCTGCATAGTCGGTGCCACTCCCCTCAACCAGTAGCGTGTCGCCAGCCTGCACATTAGTGCTGGCGTGCGCGGCAGTTAGTGAATTAAAGATCCGCTGGCCACCATTCGTAGCCAGGTTATTGTTCACTCGGAAGGTAGTGGCTTTGGCGACTGAAATACTAAAGCAGAGCAAGACAGCCGTCAGAGCAAAAAGTAGCTTTTTCATGAGGAAGGGGGGTAAAATTTATATTCAAGGCAATGTCATTTAGTTGAATTGCAGATCAGTACAAATACCCAAGCCCCTTCATCAATGTACTGCGCAAATTTCTTCGCTGGCAGCTTAAGGGCGGCAACAGTTTAATTGGCAGGCTGTGCTACCAGCGGCCAATTACTTCTCATAATCATCAATAGCAAATAAGTCTCAGATACTAGGTGTAGGCAGAATGGCCACTAGCGGACATGGGTAACAGATGATGCTACTCGTGCACTTTATAAATAAGCATTAGCACAAAGCTATACAAAACAATGTTTCATACAACATTCATTTAAAAATAAATTGTTGCTAATCAGCCATGTGTTCGTCCAGACTTATCTGGGCACCAACGTCCCATTTGCTTTCAGTAGTTTTCACCGACTTAGTTAGCTTCTGCCAACTTGCGTCAAAAGGTCCCAAACTCCTCATAAGCTGCCAGCGCCCCTCCGTTCAACTCATCACGGCACCGCCGCCACGTCGGCAGATACTGATCCAGTAGCCCCCGAAACCGATCATTGTGCGCCCGCTCCAGCAAATGGATAAGTTCGTGCACCACCACGTATTCCAGCAGCGCTGGGGCCACCTTCGCCAGTTCTAGAGCAAATTTCAGGTTTGTGTACAGGCTATAACGTACTTTCCGTTGATGAAAGCCTATTCCACCGACTTGCGCGAACGCGTGGCGGCCGCTTGC
>JBPBPC010000016.1:0-20310 GCA_050954665.1 Janthinobacterium lividum | reverse complement strand
GGCAAGCGGCCGCCACGCGTTCGCGCAAGTCGGTGGAATAGGCTTTCATCAACGGAAAGTACGTTATAGCCTGTACACAAACCTGAAATTTGCTCTAAGGGGTTACTTCTGCTTGCCCTCAAAGAAATTGCTCAGCGGGCGCTTGAACAAGCCGCTGGTGGTGCCCAGGTACACAGTGTCGCCGAGTTGGGCAAGGTCAGCAAAATCGGTATACTCCAGGCCGTCGTTCTTCACCTCGCGCAGCCGGATAGTGTTGGTATTCAGCCACCGCAGGGTGTAAATGCTGTTGGTGATGAATGCCGTGCGTGATGCCTACCAGACTGTCGCCTACCGGATAAAAAGTAGAAAAAATAAGCGCTTGGTTGAAGCCACTAATTTGCTGCCAGGTTTCGCCGTCGTTTGTGGAAGTATAAAAAGTAGCATTGCCACCAGAACTCTGCTAAATGGAATAAACGGTGCCTTTCCATTTATAGATGGTAGTGGGGGACACTGGGCCACTGGTGAAGTTCAGCGGGCCATTCACTTGTTTCACACTGCCATCCTGCCGGATTTTATACAAGCCAGCATAGTTGCACCAAACCAGGAAGTAGTCATCAATTGCCCATAGCTCCTTAAAGTCGCGCTCACTCGGACCGGAAGTTGGTACCCGAATAATTTGGGAGCTTACCAGGGTCTGCGAATTTACACTTTGCGGCCCCGCCGGCTTGGCGGGGCCGGTACTGAGCTTGCTCAGCACTAAATCGAATCCCGTATTCGCGGCGGGATTATCGGTGTAGTAACTGCATAGCAGGTAGTCATTCCGGTTGATGACCCCGAACGGGTGCATGAAGCCAACCAAGGAGTTTTCGAACCGAACTGCGTGGGGGTCAAGCTTGCGCAGGTGTAGGTAAGCAGGCCCGTCTAGGTAAGTAGTTGGGTAAATAGTTAAAACCGTGTCCGAACTCACCTCCCGATATCCCCCCGGATTCGCGTAAGTGTTCATCGGGATGCGATTCCTGATGTCAAAGGGCGTAGGGTCAAACAGCCAGGTGCGTGAATAACCGAAACCTGCGTAATAGCCATTTTGAGCCAGCTCTTTTGAGCCAGGTAGTGGCGAGAGAACCTCAAAACGGCCAACTGTCTGGATGTTAACGGTGTTTGTGCCCGATGCCATGCCCAAGACAGTGGTCTGATTGCCCCACAACTGCTTAATCGGCACCCAACTGTACACTTTATCTACTGACACAGTAACCGTATCAATTTCCTTCTTGCAAGCCGTCGCCAGAACTAGAGCGGCGCTTGCGAGAACCAATTTGGTAATAAGGCGCATAAACCAAAATTTTGGTAGGCGTTGGACCACAAAGGGTCTAAAAAAAGCCCCGGTAATTACCGGGGCTTTTTTTGAATTTGCAAATGCATTTAATTCTCACTTCGCGCCCAGCACGCGCAGCATGGTGTCGCCGATTTCGGCGGGCGAATCCACGACGTGGATGCCGCACTCGCGCATGATGGCCATTTTGGCGGCGGCGGTGTCGTCGGCCCCGCCCACGATGGCGCCGGCGTGGCCCATGCGGCGGCCGGGAGGGGCGGTTTGGCCGGCGATGAAGCCCACGACGGGCTTCTTGTTGCCGGTTTCCTTGATCCAGCGGGCGGCTTCGGCTTCCATGCCGCCGCCGATTTCGCCGATCATCACGATGCCTTCGGTTTCGGGGTCGTTCATCAGCAGCTCCACCGCCTGCTTGGTGGTGGTGCCGATGATGGGGTCGCCGCCAATGCCGATGGCCGTGGTCTGGCCCAGGCCGGCCTTGGTGAGCTGGTCAACGGCTTCGTAGGTGAGCGTGCCCGACTTGGACACGATGCCCACGCGGCCCTTCGTGAAAATGAAGCCGGGCATGATGCCCACCTTGCACTCGCCGGCGGTCATCACGCCGGGGCAGTTTGGCCCGATCATCGTGATGCCGGGGCGGTCCTTGAGGTAGTGCTTCACGGCAATCATGTCCTTGGTCGGGATGCCCTCGGTGATGGTCACGATCACCTTGATGCCGGCCTGCGCGGCTTCGAGGATGGCGTCGGCGGCGAAGGCCGGGGGCACGAAAATGATGCTGGTGTCGGCCTGGGTGGCGGCCACGGCGTCGGCCACGGTGTTGAACACCGGCAGGTCGAGGTGCTGGGTGCCGCCCTTGCCCGGCGTTACGCCGCCCACCACGTGGGTGCCGTAGTCAATCATTTGCCCGGCGTGAAACGAGCCCTCGGAGCCGGTAAAGCCCTGCACAATAACCTTGGAATCTTTGTTGACCAGAACGCTCATTCTTGGGGATTTGGGAGATGAAAACGATGGGGAGGGGTGGCCTGCGCCGCCGCAAAAG
The DNA here is from genome assembly GCA_050954665.1 of Janthinobacterium lividum. GTDB lineage: Bacteria > Bacteroidota > Bacteroidia > Cytophagales > Hymenobacteraceae > Hymenobacter. The sequence continues at coordinate 17,965 of JBPBPC010000016.1, read as the reverse complement.
TAGGGCTAATTCGGTGGGCGGCGGTGCATAAAAATAGGGGCCCCTGGGCCCGCCCGCCCGGCCCGGGGCCCCGGGGCCCTGCCCAAATGCCGTACCTTTGCCGCTTCCTACCCAACGTTGGCCATGCATTACAACCACATCATCGAAACCGTCGGCCACACCCCGCTCGTCCGGCTCAACAAAGTTACCGAAGGCATTAAAGGCACCGTGCTGGCCAAAGTCGAGTACTTCAACCCCGGCAACTCGGTGAAGGACCGCATGGCCATCCGCATGGTGGAAGACGCCGAAAAAGCCGGCCTGCTCCAGCCCGGCGGCACCATCATCGAGGGCACGAGCGGCAACACCGGCATGGGCCTGGCGCTGGCCGCCATTGCGAAAGGCTACCGCACCATCTTCGTGATGAGCGACAAGCAGAGCCAGGAAAAGCAGGACATCCTGCGCGCCGTGGGGGCCCAGGTGGTGGTGTGCCCCGTGGACGTGGCCCCCGACGACCCGCGCTCCTACTACTCGGTGGCCCGGCGCCTCAACGCCGAAACGCCCAACTCCTTCTACCCCAACCAGTACGACAACCTCTCGAACACCGCCGCCCACTACGAGCACACGGGCCCCGAAATCTGGGCCGGCACGGAGGGCCAGATCACGCACTGGGCGGCCGGCGTGGGCACGGGCGGCACCATCTGCGGCGTGAGCAAGTACTTGAAGGAGCAGAACCCGGCCATTTTCACGCTCGGCATCGATACCTACGGCTCGGTGTTCAAGAAATACAAAGAAACCGGCGTCTTCGACCCCAACGAAATTTATCCTTATAAAACGGAGGGCATTGGCGAGGACATTTTGCCGAAAAACGTGGACTTTGACGTAATTGACCAGTTCATCAAGGTAACCGACAAAGACGCGGCCCTGATGACGCGGCGCCTGGCCAAGGAAGAAGGCCTGTTTGTGGGCTGGAGCTGCGGCTCGGCCGTGTTCGGGGCCCTGGCCTACGCCCGCGAGCATTTGCAAGAAACCGATACCATGGTGGTGCTGCTGCCCGACCACGGCACGCGCTACCTAGGCAAAATCTACAACGACGACTGGATGCGGGCCCAGGGTTGGTTGTAGGGCCCGCCATGCCAATATTATGCACTGCTTCACCCTGCTGTTGGGTTGCGGGTGTTGCAACAGGGGCGTAATTTCGTGGGTCCTTGTTCTATAAAATAATTAGCGTATGCCCAACTCTCTAAACCACATTGTGTTGGTGGACGACAACGAAACCACCAGCTTTTTGAATAACCGCCTGTTGGGGCGGCTGGCCGTGGCCGAGCAAGTAACGACCTATACCCGCGCCGACGAGGCGTTTGCCAAGCTGTGGGCCGACGGGGCCCCAGCCCCCGATTTGGTGTTTGTGGACTTAAAAATGCCTGGCGTGTCGGGCTTTGAGTTCCTCAAAATGTACAGCAAGCTGCCCCAGCCGGTGCAAAACAAAACGGTGCTGGCCGTGCTTACCACCTCCATGCACCAAGCCGACACCGCCCGCGTGGCCGAATACCCCAACGTGGAGTACCTCACCAAGCCCCTGACCGAGGAGAAAATGCAGAAGCTGCTGGACAAGCGCTTCCAACGAGATTAAGCAGCACCCGTTCGCGCACCAAAAAGCCGCTAGGTAATGCACCCGGCGGCTTTTTCGTGCCCGCATGGGTCAGGCCACGGCGTCGACGAACCGGAACGCTTCGCCGTCGAACAAGCCTTTGTCGCTCAGCTTCAGGCTGGGAATGACGAGCAGGGCCATGAAGGAGAGCGTCATGAACGGGGCCCCCAGCGGCGAGCCCAGGCGCTTGGCAAACGCGTCGAGGGCGGCGTAGGCCGCCGCCACGGCAAGCCCTGGCTGGTCCGACATGAGGCCGGCCACGGGCAGCGGCAGCAGCAGCTCTTCGCCGCCGGGGCCCACCGCCGCCAGGCCGCCCCGGGCCCCAATGACGAGGTTGACGGCGCGCGCCAGGCTCGCGTCGTCACCGCCCACGGCCGTGATGTTGTGCGAATCGTGGCCCACACTGCTGGCCAGGGCCCCGCCCGCCAGCCCAAAGCCTTGGATGAAGGCCACGGCCGGTGGCACGTGCGCCCGGTAGCGGTTCACCACGGCCAGCTTGAGCACGTCGCGCGCCGGGTCGGCCACAATGTTGCCGTGCTCGACGCGCGCCGGCACGTTGCGCCGGGCCGTGACGAGCTGCCCGTCGAAGCACTCGATGACGCGCAGCATAGGGCCCCCGGCGGCCGGTGCGGGCACCTGGAAATCAGCCGCTTGCACGGGCTGGGCGTGGAAGTTGTTGGCCGCCGCGATGGGCGCGGCGGGCAGCCGCGCCTGGCCGTTTTCGGCCACCAGTTGGCCGTCGAGGTAAGTGCGCTGCACCCGGAAATTGGCGAGGTTGTCCACCACGATGAAGTCGGCCGGGTCGCCCACGCGCAGCAGGCCCACGGGCAGGCGGTAGTGCTGCACGGGGTTCACGCAGGCCACCTGCAGCACGTCGAACACGTTGTGGCCCAGCGCCAGTGCCCGGCGCACCAGCTGGTCGATGTGGCCGAGCACGAGCGTGTCGGGGTGCTTGTCGTCGGAGCAGAACATGAGGTGCGGGAAGTGCGCGGGCAGCAGCTCGATGAGGGCGTCGAAGTTGCGCGCCGCCGAGCCCTCGCGGATCAGGATTTTCATGCCCACGGCCAGCTTGTCGCGCGCCTCGGCGGCGGTGAAGCACTCGTGGTCGGTGGCAATGCCGGCGCTGGCGTACCGGGCCGCGTCGGGGCCCCGCAGGCCGGGCGCGTGGCCGTCCACGGGCCGGCCGGCGGCGTGGGCCAAGGCAATTTTCTCTATTACTGCTGGGTCGCGGTTCAGCACGCCGGGCCAGTTCATCATCTCGGCCAGGTAGCCAATTTTTGGGTTCTCAAACAGCCGGGCAATGTCAGCCGCCGTGATTTCGGCCCCCGCCGTTTCGAACGGCGTGGCCGGCACGCAGCTGGGGGCCCCGAAGCAAAACTTGAACGGCGAAGCGGCCGCGTTGTCGAGCATGTACTGCACACCGGCCACGCCCAGCACGTTGCCAATTTCGTGGGGGTCCGACACGGTGGCCACGGTGCCGTGCGCCACTGCCAGGCGCGCAAACTCGCTGGGCACCAGCAAGGAGCTTTCCACGTGCACGTGCGCGTCCACAAAGCCGGGCAGGGCGTAGGGCAGGGCCGCGTCGGGGCCCGGGGCCCCGGTGGGCACGACGGCCGCGATGCGCCCGCCAGCCACCCGGATGGTGGCCGGGCGCACGGTGCGGGCGAAGACATCGACGACGTTGGCGAGCAGGGAAAAATCAGCGGGCATGGGCGGAACGGATGGACCTGAAAACGGAGTTTGAATCGGCAAAGCAACCTTACATTTGGTAAACAAGCCGTTATCCTAACCCCGTATCCCCGTGAAAAAAATTATTGCCTTGGTACTGCTGGCCCCGCTGCTGCTGGCTAGCGGCGGCTGCGCCCGCCACAGCTCCATGCAGAAAAAAACCAGCTGGTACAAGCACCACAAATCGGGCAAGCACGTGCCCTGCCCCTGCGAAGGGCACTAAAAAAACGAGCTACTAATTATTTATTATTTTTATGGATAAAATTTACAAGCTTGCCGCTTGGGTAGGCTGTTGCGCCCTACTCACTAGTTTCTGCGTGCCCGGGGCCTCGGCGAAGCACCCAAACAAAAGCCGCTACAGGCCGGGCTGGTACACGCTGGCGGATGGCACGCGGCACGTGGGCCTGCTGCACCGCTACGTTTCGCACACCGACAGCCTAACGAAAGTTGAACTTGAGCCCAGCAAAAGCGAACCGCCGCAGGTGCTGGGGCCCAGTGAACTGCGTAGCGTAGTCATCGGAACCGATTCAATGGTTACCATTCGCTTGCTAGAGCTTGCCGACACCGTCAAGTATAAGCCTGTAACTGATTTAGTACACGTTGTAATGGTTGGCAAAGCCACCTTGCTAATGCGCCACGAACTTCTGGTAAGCACTAATAATGGCGCGTCGGGCAGCGGGGGCATGTACGGAATGCCTACAACTGTTGCGGGAGGAAAGCACTACGAAAACATGATTCGGTGGGCCTACCAAAAACCTGGTGCACCGCGTTGCTACTTACTGCCCTGGGGCGAGGATTACTTCAAAAGAACAGTCGCTCCACTGTTCCTCGACTACCCAGATCTTTGTCAGCGCATTCGTGGCGGCGAGGCAGCGTGGAGCGATGTCAAGCGCATTTTTTACGCCTACAACCTGAGAGCAGACATCGACCAGGTGAGTTATGCGCAAGCCGAACACGCGTGCCGTATGCTGGTGTGGGACTGACTTTTTTTACGAAAACCATGCCTGACCAACCTGCCCCCAGCCCCGTGCCCGCCCTTGAAGCGGCGGCCGACGCCGTGCGCCAGCAGCTGGGCTTGGCTGGGTTCGACGTCGCGGGCGTGGCCCGGCTCGACCACTTCCTCGCGGCGCAGCGGGGGCAGGTGCCGGCCGGCCAGCGGGCGGGCATGGCGCAGGCGTTTGGTTGCTACCTGGGCGAGTGCCTGGTGCGGACGTACGGCGGCGAATGGGCGGCCGGGCCCGACGGCAGCACCGGCGTGGGCCTGGCCGACCGACTTTTTTTCAACCCCTTTTATTTGGTTAGCCAGCAGTTGGATAAGGGCGACGCAGCGTCCGTCGCGGCATTTTTTGCGTCGGTGCCCGGCCGGCTGGGGGCCCCGGCGGCGGGGCGTACGCGCCGGATTTCGTAATCTTGCGGGGCCAATGGCCACCCGCTTTCTTATGAAACAGCTCGTCATCGCCATTGATGGTTACTCCTCGTGCGGCAAAAGCACCACCGCCAAGGCGGTGGCCCACCTACTGCACTACGCCTACGTCGACACCGGCGCCATGTACCGGGGCGTCACGCTCCACTTACTGGAGCACGGCATTGCCTTTGACGACCTGCCCGCGGTAGAGCAGGTGCTCAAAACCCTCACCATCAGCTTCCGCCGCCACCCCCAGACGGGGCGCAACGAGCTGTTTCTGGACGGCGTGAACCGCGAGGACGACATCCGCCAGATGCGAATTTCGAACTCCGTGAGCGAGGTGTCGGTCATCCCGCAGGTGCGCCACGCCCTGGTGGCCCAGCAGCAGCGCATGGGCCGCAAGCGCGGCGTGGTGATGGACGGCCGCGACATCGGCACCACCGTGTTTCCCGACGCCGAGGTGAAGATTTTCATGACCGCCGACATGGAGCTGCGCGCCCGCCGTCGCCAAGCGGAGCTGGCCCAAAAAGACGAGTACGTGCCCCTGGCCGACATTATTGACAACTTGCGCAAGCGCGACCACATCGACTCGACCCGCGCCGAAAGCCCCCTGCGCCGCGCCGCCGACGCCGTGCTGCTCGACACCACCCACATCACCATCAGCGAGCAGGTCGATTTCGTGATCGACCAAGTGTCGTCGGCCCTATTTGCCGCCGGCCGGGCGTAGCGCAACTTGTGGCACGGTTGCGGCAGTGGGGCCCCGGCGTACCTTTGCCGCGGGCCAGAACCCTATCTAACTATACTGTATTTTTATAGCGTTATGCAAGTCACGATTGATAAGAATTCCGGGTATTGCTTCGGCGTCGAGTTTGCCATTCAGATGGCCGAGGACGAGTTAATGCACGAAGAAACCCTGTACTGCCTCGGCGACATCGTGCACAACCGCATGGAGGTGGAGCGCTTGCACCAGCGCGGCCTGCGCATCATCGACCGTGCGCAACTTGCTGATTTGCATAACTGTAAAGTGCTCATTCGGGCCCACGGCGAGCCGCCCGAAACTTACGAGCTGGCCCTGCGCAACAATTTGGAGCTCATCGACGCCTCGTGCCCGGTGGTGCTGAAACTGCAAAACCGCGTCAAGCACGCCTTCGATATCAGCCAGCGCCAGGATGGTCAAATTGTGATTTACGGCCAGCCCGGCCACGCCGAAGTGGCCGGCCTCGCGGGCCAAACCGGCAACCGCGCCATCATCGTGATGACGGAGGCCGACCTCAACCAGATTGACTTTGCGCGGCCCGTCACGCTCTTCAGCCAGACCACCAAGAGCACGGCCGGCTTCTACAAGATGAAGGCCTTAATGGAGGCCCGCATCCAGGCCGCCGGCGGAACCCTGGAAAGCTTCGACGCCAACGACAGCATTTGCCGGCAGGTGAGCAACCGCGAGCCGCAGCTCGCCAACTTTGCCAATCTGCACGACGTCATCATCTTCGTGAGCGGCCGCAAAAGCTCCAACGGCAAGGCCCTGTTCTCGGTGGTGCAGCAGTTTAACGCCCGCAGCTACTTCGTTGAAAACGAGGCCGAACTCGAAGAAGAGTGGTTCGCCGGGGCCCAATCGGTGGGCATCTGCGGCGCCACCAGCACCCCGCTCTGGCTGATGCAGCAAGTGCAGGAGCGCATCGAAGCCGTCGGCGAGCTGGTGTAAAGCAGTGTTGGCTATGGCGTGACTTTAGCTACACTAATCTTTGGTTTTAGTCCGCGTCCGAGCGTCCCTGGGCTGTACGGCTGAGCTGTGCTTGGCCTCGCCCTGGGGCCCCAAGGCAGTATACGCCAAGCCAAGCACCGCTTGGCAGCGCAGGCACACGCTCTTTATTCTGCCAGTGCTTGCTCGTAAATCCGCTGGTTTTCCTCGTCGAATACCACGAACGTGACCGTGGCGGGCACCGCGTGGGCCCCCAGCCACTGCCGCACCTCGCGCACGGCCACGGCCGCCGCTTCGGGTTTGGGGTAGCCGTAAATGCCGGTGCTGATGCCGGGGAAAGCTACGCTGTCCAACTCCTGCTCGGTGGCCAGGCGCAGGCTGTTGCGGTAGCAGTTGGCCAACAGTTCGGGTTCGCCCTTGTGGCCGCCGTTCCACACGGGCCCCACGGTGTGGATGACGTGGCCCGCCGGCAGCCGCCCGCCGGTGGTGACGACGGCCTCGCCGGTTTTGCAGCCGCCCTGCCGCGCCCGAATCTGCCGGCACTCTTCCAAAATCTGGGGGCCCCCGGCGCGGTGAATGGCGCCATCAACCCCGCCGCCGCCGAGCAGGCTGGAGTTGGCGGCGTTGACGATGGCCGCCACGGGCTGGCGGGTGATGTCGCCCTGCACGAGGCGAATGCGGGCGGCAAGTTCGGGGGAGGTGGGCACGGGCGGCGGGGAAAGGAAACGGAACACCAACGAAAAGTAGGCCTGAAAAGCTGCCGGGGCCCTGCGCTTCGGGCGCCGTTTTGGGCGCTTGGTCCGGCAAAGCCGGCGCTTCAGCCCCAAGCAATTGCGGGCCCCGGGGCCCCGGGATAGTTTTGAGCAGCAAATCCATCCACCGTTTCACCCCGCCGCTCATGGAACCCCAAGCCCGCGACCCCTACCTGTGGCAGAAAGCCAAAGCCCGCGCCAAATTTCAATCGCACCTGCTCGTCTACGGCTTCGTGAACGGCGGCCTGTGGCTGCTGTGGGCCCTCACGCCCCACGGCCGCGAGCCGCTGCCCTGGCCCATCTGGTCGACGGCTTTTTGGGGCTTCGGGCTGCTGACGCAGGGCCTGGCCGCCTACGCCGGCCACGGCCGCGCCGAGCGCACCCAGCGCGCGTACGACCGCCTGCTGCGCGAGCAGCAACGCTCCTACTGAGCAACTGACCACGAGCGGCAGCCAACCCGCAATTGCTTTTGCGCGCCCTTCCGCTGCCGGAAGGGCGTTTTGCGTTCTACCTTCGCCGGCATGAAAACCCGCCCCGTCAAGCGCACCCTGGGCCGGCGCGAGCTGGTGGATTTTCCGGCCTTTGCCCTGCTCGGCGTGGAGGCCAAGGTGGACACCGGCGCCTACACCAGCGCCCTGCACTGCACCGGCCTGCACGAGGCCCCGGGCCCCGGCGGGGCCCCCGTGCTGCGCGGCCGCCTGCTCGACCCCGACCACCCCGGCTTCGACGGCCGGGCCCTGGAATTTGCCGGCTTCACGCGGCGCGACATCCGCTCGTCCAACGGCGAGGTGCAGGAGCGCTACGTCATCGAAGCGGTGGTGCGGCTTTACGGCAAAGATTTTCAAGTGGAGTTTTCGCTCTCCGACCGCTCCGACATGAAGTACCCCGTGCTGTTGGGCCGCAGCCTGTTGCGCCAGGGCCGCTTCGTGGTGGACGTGGTCCGGCGCAACCTTTCGCACAAAGCGGCCGTTCGGGCGGCTGCCCGCCGGGCGGCGCCGTAGCTCGGGTTCAGCCGTAAATTCGGGGCCGGGGCCGGCCAAGTGGGCGCGCCGCTTGTTAGGGCACCGGCGTTCTAACGAGTGGCCGCCGCCGTTGCCCATCCCCTGCCCGCATTTTTACCCTCCGACCAATGAAACTGGCCATTCTCTCGCGGGAACCCAAATCGTATTCGACCCAGCGCCTGGTGGCCGCCGCCGCCGCCCGCGGCCACGACGCCGTGGTCGTCGACCACCTCCAGTGCAACCTGGTGCTGGAAAAAGGCGGCCCCGGCATCATCTACCAGGGCCAGCCGCTGGCGCACTTCGACGCCATCGTGCCGCGCATCGGGGCCTCGGTCACGTTCTACGGCACGGCCGTGGTGCGGCAATTTGAGATGATGAAGGTGCGCACCGCGGTGGACAGCCAGGCCATTGTGCGCTCGCGCGACAAGCTGCGCTCGATGCAGATTTTGAGCCGCGCCGGCCTGGGCATGCCCAAAACGGCGTTCACCAACTTCTCGCAGGACGTGCCCGCCATGATCGAGCAAGTGGGCGGGGCCCCCGTCATCATCAAGCTGCTCGAAGGCACCCAGGGCCTGGGCGTGGTGCTGGCCGAGAGCGTGAAAGCGGCCCAGTCCGTCATCGAAGCATTCCACAACCTCAAGGCGCGCATCATCGTGCAGGAGTTCATCGCCGAGAGCAAAGGCGCTGACCTACGCGCCTTTGTGGTGGACGGCGAAGTGGTGGGGGCCATGAAGCGCCAGGGCAAGGAGGGCGAGTTTCGCTCGAACCTGCACCGCGGCGGCACCGGCACCCTCGTGAAGCTGAGCCGCGCCGAAAAGGCCGCCGCCCTGCTGGCCACCAAGGCCCTGGGCCTGGGCATTGCGGGCGTCGATATGCTGCAAAGCAAGCGGGGCCCCTTGGTGCTCGAAGTGAACTCCTCGCCCGGCCTGGAGGGCATCGAAAAGGCCACGCAGCTCGACATTGCCGGCCGCATCATCGACTACACGGCCGCGCTGGCGGCCAAAAAACGGAGCAAAGGCAAGGCCAAATAGGCCACCGGTGCGCGTCCTGCCGCCCCGCGGCGCAGGGCCCCGGCGCTACCTTTGCCCGATGCCCCCGCTCGACCCGATTTACCTCAACGACCTCACCATCTTGCCCGGCGAGCGGGTGCTGACGCGGTTGGTCATCTCGCGCCTGCCCTCGGGCACCCTCATCGACGTGCCGGTGCACGTGCTGCGCTCTGTGGTGCCGGGCCCCGTGCTGCTGCTGATGGGCGGCATGCACGGCGACGAGGTGAACGGCATCGAAACCATCCGGCGCATGCTGCGGCGCGGCCTGCTGCTGCCCACGCGCGGCACCATCATCGCCATCCCCATTTTCAACATCTACGGGTTCCTGAACTTTAGCCGCGAAGTGCCCGACGGCAAAGACGTGAACCGCTCGTTTCCGGGCTCGCCGCGCGGCTCGCTGGCCAGCCGGGTGGCCCACCGCTTCATGCGCGAAATCATGCCCCTGATCGATTACGGCATCGATTTCCACACCGGCGGCGCGGCCCGGGCCAACCACCCCCAGGTGCGCTGCGAACTGGGCATCGACGCCGCCACCGACGCGCTGGCCGCCGCCTTTGGGGCCCCGTTCACGCTGCACGCGGCCCTGCGGCCCGGCTCGCTGCGCGAGGCGGCGCACCGCCTGGGCAAGCGCTTGATCGTGTACGAAACCGGCGAGAGCCTGCGCATCGACGACGCCGGGGTGGAGGTAGCCGTGGCCGGCACCTTGCGCGTGCTGCACCACCTGGGCCTGGGCCCCGCCGTGCCGCCGCCCGCGCAAGCCGGCGTGGTGTGCCGCCGCCACACCTGGCTGCGGGCGCGGTTTGCGGGCCTGTGGCGCTCGCTGGTGCAAAATGGCGACTTCGTGCAGAAAGGCCAAGTGTACGGCTCCGTGGCCGACCCCTACGGCGAGCGCACCGTGCGGCTCGAATCGCCGGTGAGCGGCTACGTGGTGGGCCTCAACTACATGCCCGTCGTGAACCAGGGCGACGCCCTGCTGCACATCGGCTTGCCGGGGTGAGGGGCCCCGGCCGTACTTTTGTGCATCGTTTCACTTTCTGTTTCAATGAAAAACCCGCTCCAACTGGCGTTTAACGCCGTGCTGCTCGTGGCCGTGGCCGTGCTGTATTTCCTGCATTTCCGCCAGCCCGCCGCCCCGGCCGTGGCCGCCGCGCCCGCTGCCACCGAAACTGCCGCCCCCGCCGAAACCCCTGCCACCGCTCCGGCCGATACTACCACCCTGGCCGCCGTGGCCGAGCAGCCCGTGACGCCGCCCGCCGTGCCCGCCGCCGAAGCCGCCGCCAACGCCGACCAGATTGCCTACATCGAGTCGGCCAAGCTGCTCGACGGCTACCAGGGCATGAAAGACGCCCGCCGCTCGTTTGAGGTGAAAGCCAAGGGCTGGGAGCGCCAGAACCAGGTGCTGGTCACCGGCTTCCGCACCGCCGTGGAGGCCTACCAGAAGCAGGCCCCCAGCCTCACGCCCGAGCAGCGCGCCGCCGCCGAGCAGAAGCTGCAAGCGCAGCAGCAGCAGTCGGGCGAGCAGCAGCAGAAGCTGCAAGCCCTGGCCCAGGAAGAAGAGGGCAAGCTCACGCAGCGCGTGCTGGGCAGCGTAAACAAAAAAGTGGAAGCCTACGGCAAAGCCCACGGCTACAAGCTCATCCTGGTGGCCGCCCCCAGCGGCACCATCGCCTACGGCCGCAAAGACCTCGACCTGACCGCGCCCGTGCTCGCCTACCTCAACCAAACGTACAAAAAGTAAGCCGATGGGCTTTGATGAAGAGAAATGGCGCACCCCCGGGTGCGCCATTTTTTGTGCCCGGCCCGTAGAGGAAACTTGCCGGGGCCCCGTTAAACCCCGGCTGGTCGGGGCCCTCTAACCGATTATAACCTGGCATTTTATTTGCGAAACCATTCATCGTTCGTCCTTCTTTTATCTTCTAATCCAAGCGTTTCGGCGCCTCCATCCCATGCGTAGCAAGTCCATGATGTTCGTTTCGGCGTTGTTCCTGTTGCTGCTAAGCAGCGGCGTGGCTTCGGCTCAGGTTCGAGTAGGCGTTTCCATCGGCGGCGGCTACTACCCGCGGCCGTACTACCAGCCCCGCTACTACGCGCCGCGCCCGGTGGTGGTGGTGGCCCCACCCGTGTACTATGCGCCGCCCGTGGTGTATCCGGCTCCCTATTATGCCCAGCCCTATTATCCTCAGCCCTACTACGCTCCGCGCCCCTACTACGCGCCCCGGTACCGCGGCTACTACGGCCGGCGCTACTAGCGGGTCCCATTATCAATTAGGCTATGAAAGAAAAACCTCGACTGTTAAGGTCGAGGTTTTTTTTGTTACGATTTTCGGCTTTGTGCTACGGTACAGCTACTCAAGCACAGGGCCCAGTTTAAGTACAAAGCCAAGTGGGGGCCCGTGTTACGCGCCGGCCGGCTCGTGCACCCGCAGGCCGGTGGCGTCGGTGTGGGCGGCGCGCAGCATGGCGGCCGCTACAGCCGCGGCGGCTACCGACCGGTACTTGGCCCAGCCGCCGCGCAGCAGGGGCCCCGCCAATGCCAGCGCGGCGGCCCCGAGTTGCTCGCCCAGGCGCGGGTGGGCGCGCTGGCCCAACAGCAGCGACGGCCGAAAAACGTGCAGTGCCCGGAAGGGCAAGGGCCCCACGGCGGCTTCCATCTCGCCCTTCACCCGGCTGTAGTACACGCGGCTGCCGGCGTCGGCTCCGATGCTCGACACCACCAAGAACTGGCCAGCGAAGTTGCTGGCTGCCAGCGCCGCCAGCTGCACCACGTACAAAAAATCAACTTGGTAAAACGCTTCTTTTGAGCCCGCTTGCTGACGCGTGGTGCCGAGGCAGCAGTACACGTCGTCGGCAATGAGTTGGAGGCGGTGGCTTTCTAAGTCGCCCAGTTCCGTGACGACCTGCACCAGCTTGGGATGGGCAAGGGCCACGGGCCGCCGCCCCACCACCACCACTTTGGCGTAGCGGGCATCGGCGAGCAGCAGCGGCAGCAAGGCCGCGCCAATAAGGCCAGTGGCCCCAGCCAGGAGGGCAGTTTTTTGCATGGGGCGGGGCCTCACCAAGCGGGAAGTAGCCGCCCGGGGCCCCGAGCAGTGTACGCGCGCGCGCCAAAATAGCTACTCGGTCTGCCCAGCGGGGCGGGGTGCCGGTACCGCCCAGCGGTGCTTGGCCTTGCGTAGGCTGCCTTGTTCTAGGGCCCCAAGGCCAACCTGCGTAAGCCCAAACGTCGCCGGGTGGGACACTGAATACATAAAATAACGGAAGCTTGCGTTGCTGCCCGTCCTACCATTTTACAGCAAACGGGCCCTTGGCCTACCGAGCAGCCAGGGCCCCGCGTCGCCGCCGCCGATCCAATGGGTCGCCTTAGCCCGGCATGAGGTGCAGCGGCTGGGCTGCATCGTCGTGAAGCGCCGGCAGCAGAGCGGCCGCCGCAAAACCGGCCTGGTAGCGGGCGCGGCACTGCGGGCAGCTCACCCACTCGTCGAGCTCGAAGAGCAAGCCTTCGAACTCGACGTGCGAGGCGCTGTGGGCAGTGCACACAAGCATGGGCAGGCGGTCGAAGCTGAAGCCGCCGCACACCATCGGGTAGTGGTGCGCGGGGTCGTTGTAATAAAAATGTGTGCCGTGCGCCGGGCTCAGCAGAAGGGTGTTGTGGGTGATTAGTAGTGGAGCCATAGTATAATGAATAGGGGGCCGAAAATACCCAATAAGCGCAACACTTCAAAGGTTCTCGGACGGATTTTTAGATTCTCGGCGGGCGTTAAATTATTGCCGGTTTTAATTGCAATTAATTGCTGAGCAGTGGATTATACCTAGGTATAATCCACTGGTTGCGCTGGTGGTGCTGGGCAAAAGCAATGCCGTTGTTTCGCGCAGTGAACGAGTCCATAATTAGCTGCAAGTGCCAAGTTATGCCAAGTGTATTACCAATCAAATTATACCAAAGGATTTCATCGCGAGGCGCAGGTGTTGCAAGGCGGCGGTGAGTTGGTTTTCCGACAAGCGGCGCGCGGTGGGCCGGCGCTGGGCAATCTCGCCGTTGGAGAAGTGCTGCCCGCGGCTAAGGAGAAAAATTTCCTGGCCTAGCTGTCTGCCGCTAAATAGCTCCGCGTGCCTGGTGGGGCAAAGCCGTCTGGTTCGGAGCTTTGCCGGTGCCAATGGCTCGTTTGCTCCTCATTTGCCTGCTCATCCCCCGCTATGCAACCAGAACCCGTCGCTCCCGCGCTGCCCTCCCCCGTCCTCACCGCCAAGTTTGCGCACCTCTGGCACCTGGTTGGCAACACGCCCATGCTGGCGGTGCACTACACGTACCGGGGCCAGCCGGGCCAAGTGTTCGTGAAGTGCGAGCACTACAACCTCACCGGCAGCCTCAAGGACCGCATGGCGCTCTACATCTTGCAGCAAGCCTACGCGCAGGGCAAAATCCGGCCCGGCGACACCATCGTGGAGGCCACCAGCGGCAACACGGGCATTGCGTTTGCGGCCATTGGCAAGGCCTTGGGTCACCCCGTCCACATCCTCATGCCCGACTGGTTGAGCCGCGAGCGAATGGACATCATCCGCAGCCTGGGGGCCGAGGTTACGCTCATCAGCAAGGCGCAGGGCGGCTTTTTGGGCAGCATCAAACTCTCGGAGGACATGGCCGCCGCCAACCCGCGCGTGTTCCTCACCCGGCAGTTTGAGAACTGCTACAACGCCGAGGCCCACGCCCGCACCACGGGCCCCGAAATTGCGGCCCAGCTCGCCAGCGTGGGGCGCACGCCCACGGCCTTCGTGGCCGGCGTGGGCACGGGCGGCACCGTGATGGGCACCGGCCACTACCTGAAAGCACATTTCCCTGGCGTGCGCGTGCACCCGCTGGAGCCGGCCGAATCGCCCACGCTCACCACGGGCCACAAGGTGGGCTCGCACCGCATTCAGGGCATTTCCGACGAGTTTATCCCCGCCATTGTGCAGCTGGAAGAGCTCGACGCGGTGGTGCAGGCCTCGGATGGCGACGCCATTTTAATGGCCCAAAAACTGGCCCAGCAGTTGGGGTTGGCCGTGGGCATTTCATCGGGGGCTAACGTCATCGCCGCCATCCGCCTGGTGGCCGAGCTGGGGCCCCAGGCCACGGTGGTGACGCTGCTGTGCGACAGCAACAAAAAGTACCTGAGCACCGATTTGCTGCGCGAAGAGCCCGTGCGCGCCGGCTACCTGGCACCCAACGTCGAATTCGCTGATTACCAACCCATCAGCCGCCTGGCTGCTCCCTACGTGCACACGGCTGATTAGCGCCAGCCCCCCGGCCCGGCCTAGCGGAAGTGCAATTGCCAACCCCCGCCTTTGCACTGGCCCCGGCCGGTGCGGGGGCGGGGGGTGTGCTAGGCGCGCAGGCGGGTTTCGAACGGCGCCAACTCCACGGCGCCTTGCTTGAAGAGGGCCCCCAGGGCTTTTTTGAAGACCTTTTTGCTCATGCCCACGCGGCGGTACACGTCGTCAGCCTCGCTTTTGTCGCCGATGGGCAGCGCGCCGCTAGGGGCGGCGCGCAGGGCCGCCAGCAGGGTGGCCGCTGCGGTTTCGACCTCGCCGTAGCCCTCGCGCTGGAGGCGCACGTCGAGCTTGCCGTCGGCCCGCGCCTGGCGCAGAAAGCCCGGAATGGTTTCGCCCAGCCGCAGGGGCCGGAACACCTCGTTGTGGAACAGCAGGCCCTGGTGCGTGCCATCAACGATGACGGGGTAGCCCAGGTCGGTTTCGTCGGCCACCAGCAGGCGCACGGCGTCGCCAGGCTGGCCGGGGAAGGGCGCGGTTGACAAGAACTTTTTCCACTTGGCCGAGGCCACCAGCCGGTCGCTCTCCTCGTCGAGGTACACGAACACAAACACCCGCTCGCCCACGCGCAGGTCGCGGCGCTGGTTGGGGAAGGGCAGGAGCAGGTCTTTTTCCAGGCCCCACTCGAGGAAAGAGCCGGCAGGGCCGTGGTCGCGCACGGCCAGCGCGGCGAAGGAATTGACCAGCGCCAGCGGCCGCAGGGTGGTGGCAATCAAGCGGTCCTCCGAGTCGCGGTACACGAACACGCGCAGCACATCGCCTACCCGGGTGCCCTCGGGGATGTACTTGTTGGGCAGCAGCAAGTCGCCGTCGTCGGAAGTGAGGTAGAGGCCGACGCTGGTTTCGCGGGCTACTTCAAGGTCGTTGTAATCGCCGAGGTTCATAAAGAAAAGCAAAAAAGCAGCGGGCAGGGCCCGCCGCAAGCGCAAAGCTACGTCCGGGGCAAGTGCAATTTCCGAAGACCAAAATGGACAATAAAAAAATTAATATTTCCCTTGCATTTATGGGCATAAAGTGCTGTAAATTTGATTGTAGGGCATTTAAAACGGATCAAGTTATTCACTTCAAAATACTATTAACATGAAAAACTTTACGCAATTTCTGTTTCTGGTAGCTGTGCTGCTGTTGGGCGCGGGGCGCGTGCAAGCCCAAGGCATTCTAACGATCGGCGCGCACGCCGGCGGCGGCGATGCCCTGGCTCCGGCGTCCGTTGTATCGCCCGATTCCATCTACGTCAACACCGACAGCCGCCCTGCTTTTGCCGGCGGCGACGTTGCGCTGATGACGTACCTCACCAAAAATATTCGCTACCCCGAAGCCGCGCTGCGGCAGCACGTGTCGGGCCGGGTGTACGTGTCGTTCGTGCTGAACCGCGAAGGCCGCGTGACCGATGCCCACGTGGTGCGGGGCCCCGGCTACGGCCTCAACGAAGAGGCCCTGCGCTTGGTGTGGCTGATGCCCAACTGGGCCCCCGCCCGCCAGCAAGGCCAAGCCGTGCGCGTGGCCTGCACCATCCCCATCAACTTCAACACGCAGTACTAGGGAGTGTTTACAATTAGAGCCACGTCAAGGCGGCAATCAAGCAGCAGGTGGCAAAGTAGTTAGCGGCCCGTTTATCGTAGCGGGTCGCCACGGCCCGAAAGCGTTTTAAGCCGTTGATGGCCCGTTCGATGCGGTTGCGTTCTTTGTAGATTTCAGCGTCATGCACCACGGGTACAAGCCGATTTTTCTTGCCGGGAATCACGGCAATGGCCCCAGCGTGCTGGATTTGGGCCCGCATGTACCCGGCGTCGTAGGCCCGGTCGGCCAGCACGGCTTGGTCCAGGCGCAGGTGGCGTCGCAGCAGGCCCGGCGCTTGCGGGCAGTCGCCGGCCTGGCCACCGGTCAGGGCCAGGGCACGAAGCCGGCCGTAGGCGTCGCAACTC
Source organism: Janthinobacterium lividum (assembly GCA_050954665.1). Classification (GTDB taxonomy): domain Bacteria; phylum Bacteroidota; class Bacteroidia; order Cytophagales; family Hymenobacteraceae; genus Hymenobacter. The sequence continues at coordinate 1,472 of JBPBPC010000016.1, read as the reverse complement.
AAATGGCGCTTGGTCGTGAAACCGCCCCGGCTGCGGCCGCAGGGGCTGGCCGCAGGGGCAGTCTTTTTTTGGGCCCCGGCCGCTACCTGGTGGGCGCGCACGGCCGTCGAGTCGACCATGAGCCGGTGCAGGCCCGTCGCGTTTTGCACCTGGGCCAGCACCCGGGGCCACCCCCCGGCTTGGCGCCAACGCCGAAACCGGGCGTACACCGTGTGCCAGGGCCCGAACCGTTCGGCCGGCAGGTCCCGCCACGACACGCCACAGCGGGCCCGCCAGAGCACCGCTTCCACGAACAAGCGTGTAGCGCGGGCCGTCGTACCCGGCGAGGCTGCTTGCCCAGGCAAGAGCGGCGAAAGGCGCCCCCATTGGGCGTCGGTCAACAGGCTGCGGTGGGTCGGGTCTCTGGTAAAGATAGTGGGGTTCTTTTGCCACTGCGCACAGACGAATTCGTGTGGGGTTGGCCCGCGCAGGGTCTTCAAACGCTTGGCGTGGTTGTAAGCCAGCAAAAAGGCTTGCAGGTGCTGGTTGAGCTCGTCGGTCGTCTGGTAGTGGAAGCGCTGAACGGTAGCCTCTTTAATCGTGCGGTTCATGCGCTCGACCTGGCCATTGGTCCACGGGTGCGCCGGTTTGGTCAGCCGGTGCTCCACGCCGAAGGCCCGGCAGATGCGGGCAAAGCTGTGCCCGCCCGGAAACCACTGGTGGGGCTGCAGGGTGAACTGCACGCCGTTGTCGGTCAGTACGGTGTGGGCCTTGTAGGGCAGCTTCTCTAGCACCCGCCGCAGAAAGTCCGCCGCGACCATGCGCGTGGCCCGCGGGTGTAACTCGGCGAAGGCCACTTTGCTGGTGCGGTCTATGGCGACGAAGAGATATTGGCGGCCTTCTTCGGTACGCACTTCGGCGAAGTCGACGTGCAGGTAGCCAATGGGGTAGTCCTTGAATTTCTTTTTCGGGGGGCTCTGCCCGTCCTCGTTCAACGGCAGGCGGCTAATGCCGTGGCGTTGGAAGCAGCGGTGCAGCGCGGAGCGGGAAAGGTGCGGAATCGTGGCCTGGAGCGCGTAGAGGCAATCGTCCAACGCCAGCAAGGTATGTCGGCGAAAAGCCACGGCGATGGCTTCCTGTTCGGCCGTAAGCACCGTCGAAACAGGTTCCGGGCCCATGCGCGCATCCCGCACAGTGGGGCGCTTGCGCCACTTGGCCACCGTTTTCGGGTTGATGCTGTAGCGCGTGGCTAAGCTTTGTAGGCTTTCCTGGCTGTGTTGGATAGCGCGCCGTATCGCCTGCGTTGTGCGGGCGCTGCCGTGGAGTACTTGTCCCATAAGTTCGTGCGAAATTCCTGCCCGAAAAATACACCATCACTTCTTGGGACTATACACCTTGAGGTGGTCTAGCTAAGCTGGACAGAGTTGGGACGTTGTTTGAAGCAGGGTTTCAAAGTGGTTGGGTGCGCGGTAGCCGAGGGCGGAATGGCGTCG
>JBPBPC010000028.1:0-21837 GCA_050954665.1 Janthinobacterium lividum | reverse complement strand
CGGGGCCCCAGCGCAATGCACTGGGGCCCCTTCTCTGTGATTCTAACCTGAGACTACGCGTTGGTCGTTGTGGTCAGGTTCACTTCGATGTTGCCGCGCGTGGCGCGCGAGTAGGGGCACACTTGGTGGGCTTTGGCCACGAGGGCTTCGGCTTGGGCCTGGTCCAGGTTGGGGATGTTCACGGTTAGGTCCACGGCTAGGCTGAAGGCTTCACCGTCTTTGCCAAAGCTTACATCGGCGGCCACGGTGCTGCCGGTGATGGGGGTTTTCTCCAGGCGGGCCACCAGGTTCAGGGCCCCGTCGAAGCAAGCCGAGTAGCCGGCGGCGAAAAGTTGCTCGGGGTTGGTGCTGCCGGTTTTGCCCGCACCGCCCATCTCTTTGGGCGTGCTCAGGGGCAGGTCGATGACGTTGTCAGACGAAACGGCGCGGCCGTCGCGGCCACCGGTGGCCTTGGCGTGGGCCGTATACAAACGCTGAATGCTCATGGTATCTGGGGTAATAAATAATGAAGTTGGGCGATTAACTCGGAACGGTTTCACAAGGTTTAATTGTGCACAATTAAATTTGGATATCTAAAATAATTGGTTGATCTTCAATCCCAATATTTTAATTGGCCGCTTATTGCGCGCCTGGCTTCCACGAGTTGCTGCCCCCCAGGCCAATAATCAGCCCGAGTTGAAACACCGAGTTGGCGGCCTTCAGGTAGGCGTTGGGGTGGAAGCCGAAGGCCTGGCCGCTCATCAGTTGGAGTTGAAAGGGCCCCGCCAACTGCACCCGCGTAAAGGTGATGGGCTCGAAAATGACGTTGCCGATGGGGGCCTGTCCCTGCCCGTCGATGCGGAAGTTATTGAGCTGTACGTAGCTCAGGCGCAGGGCCGTGCCGTAGCTTAGCGGGAAGTCGTGGTGGCCGAGGTGCACGCTGCGCTTCTTCTTGCTGGCGTAGTTCACCTGCACAAACACCTTGCTCAGGCTGCCTTCGAGGCGGCGGGTGGTGAGCTGCTCAGCGTTGCGTTCGGTGCGGTCGGTGCTGCCGCCGCCCACGCCGGCGTACACTTCCAGCACCCGCTTGTCGGGCAGGCGGGTGAAGTAGCCCACGCTGGCCTCGGCAAAGTCAAAGTTTTCCGTTTTATCGCCCTTCGAGCGGTGCAGCGACGAGAACGTGCCGGCCGCTGCCAGGTGGTCGGCAAAGGCGTAGGCCCCTTGGAAGGCAAAGTTGTTTTGCTGGTTGGTGCTGATGCTGCCGTAAAATTCGCTCTTCTGGGTGAGCAGCGGCGCGTGCGGCGGCGGCGGAAAGTAGAGCGACGTGCAGCCAGCCAAGCCCGCGGCAGCCGCGGGCACCCCGCCCCGCACCAGGGCAGCAAATAGCGAACGAAATAGCTTCTGGGGCGGCACCATACCTCAACGGCGAAGGTAAGGATTTCTTGCCCACGCCGCCCTTCCGGGGCCCTGGCCCGTATGCGAAGGCAAAATTCTCCGTTTATGCCCGCCTCTAGTCAGTACGACGCCCTCATTATCGGTTCCGGCCAGGCCGGCAATCCCCTCGCCACGGCCTTGGCCAAAGCTGGCCGCCGGGTCGCCCTCATCGAAAAAGCGCAGCTCGGCGGCTCGTGCATCAACTACGGCTGCGTGCCCACCAAAACCCTGCTGGCCGCCGCCGACCGCCTGCACCTGCTGCGCACGGCCCCCGAAGTGGCTGCCCCCCAAGTGCCCGGCGCCGACGAATTAAAGGTGAACCTGGCCGCCGCCATGGCCCGCAAGAATGCGCTGCTGGCCAAGCTGCGCGCTGGCATCGACGAAAACCTAACCGCGCCCGAGGTGGGCGTGACGGTGCTGCACGGCCACGCGGCTTTCACAGGGCCCCGCACCGTGCGCATGGTGCCCAACGACGCCCCGCACAAGTTTCAGGACCTAACCGCGCCGCTCATTTTCATCAACACGGGCACCCACGCGGCCGTGCCCGATGTGCCGGGCCTGGCTGAGGTGAAGTACTTGACCACCACCCAACTGCTCGACATTGACGAGTTGCCCGAACACCTCGTTATTCTAGGTGGCGGCTATATCGGGCTGGAATTCAGCCAAATGTTCCGGCGATTCGGCAGCCGCGTCACCATCGTCGAGCACGGCACGCAGCTGCTGGAGCGCGAGGACGACGACGTGTGCGAGGCGCTGCAAACCGGCCTGAGCGGCGACGGCGTGGAGTTTGTGCTGGGCGCTGAGGTGCGCCGCGTGAGCCAGGGCCCCGACGGCCACCTTACCCTCACGGCCCACACCGCGCAGGGCGAGCGGCGCATCCGCGGCACCCACCTGCTGGTGGCCACCGGCCGCACCCCCAACACCGGCGACCTGGGCCTGGACATGGCCGGTATCGCCACCGATGAGAAGGGCTACGTGCAGGTCAACGACCACTTGCAAACCAACGTGCGCGGCGTGTACGCGCTGGGCGACGTGCACGGGGGCCCCCAGTTCACGCACCTGGCCTACGACGACTACCGCATCGTGCGCGACGCCCTGCTACACGGCAAGCGGCGCTCGGCCAAGCAGCGGCCCCTGCCCTACTGCATTTTCACCGAGCCCCAGGTGGCCCGCATCGGCCTGAGCGAAGACCAGGCGCAGGAAAAAAAGCAGCCCTATCGAGTGGCTACCATGCCAGTGTCCACCACCGGCCGCGCTCAGCAAACCGGCGAGAGCGAGGGCTTCTGGAAGGTGCTGGTGGGGCCCGACGACCGCCTGCTCGGCGCCACCATCGTGGGGGCTGCTGCGGCCGAAGTGATGGCCATGCTGGAAATTGCCATGGCCGGCCGCCTCAAGTACCAAGTGTTGCAGGAAATGGTACTGGCCCACCCCACCTGGGCCGAATCGCTCAACAACGTGTTCCGCGACCTGAAAGAAGGAAAAGCAAAGGCGGATAAATAAGCGTACCGGGGCCCTATAAGTACTTTTTGTACAGGTTAAACAACACGCGGCGGTCGTCGTGGGTCAGCACGGCGTTCACGTTTTGCGGAATAAAATGCCGCTTGAACGCCGTGATGGCCGCGCCCAAGTCCCGCGTGTCGTAGCCGATGATGCGCAACGCCTCGCGCGGGTCGAAGGCATCGACCGGGCTCAGTGGGGCCCGGGCGATGCTGTCGGCGGGCATCAAGTTGGGCACGGCCGGGGCCTTCGGAAGCGGTGCGGCCTGGAGCACTGGCGAAGGCGGCAAGGCGACGGCTGCTGGCGAAACCGCAACGGTGTCATGCAGCGCCGCCTCGTCGTACCACAGGCCGAAGCCACTGCCCGCCAGCCGCTTCCACGGGAAGGTGACGTTGGGGTCATTTTTGCGGGTGGGCGCAATGTCGGCGTGGCCGATGAAGTTAGCGGCGGGAATATTGTAGGTCTTTTTCAGGTACTTGAGCACCACCAATAAGCTCCTGATTTGCGGCTCGGCGAAAGGCTCAGTGCCGTCGTTGTCCAACTCAATGCCAATGGACGAGGAGTTGATGTCATTGTCGTTGCCCCAACGCGCCGCGCCGCCGTGCCACGCCCGCAGGTAATCGTTTAGCAGGTGAAACGTGCGGCCGTCGCGCCCAATCACGTAGTGCGCACTCACCTGGGTGCGCGGCAGCGTGAAGGTTTTCAGCGTCTCGTCCGCCGAGTGCTGGGCCGTGTGGTGAATGACGACCAGGTTGGGCTTACGCAGGCCGAAATTGGTAGTGCCCACCCAGTAGGGCCCCCGGGCCAGGCTATCGGGCCCCGCGCTTAGTTGCGGCTGGGCCCGGATGGTGCGCGCGTAGGCCTTGGCCTGCTGCCGGTACGACTTGTTGGTGAGCCGGTACGGGTTGGTGGCGCAGGCCGTGGCCAAGCCCGCGGCGAGGAGCAGCGCGGAGGAAAGGTGTTTCATGGCAAAACAAGAGCAAGAATTGCCACGGGCGGGCGTTAGGGACGTTGGAACAGCGAATTAAGCGCTAGCCCAAGCCCGAGCGTAAAGTACGTACGCGGCTGCAACACCTGTGCTTCGGGCCCGGCATCCTGCCGGTTCCACGACTGGTTCAGCGCCTGCGAGGTACCAACGCCGAACTGCGCGTACACGGGCCGCTCGCCGCGGGCGCTGCTGCCAAACGCGCCCCGCACGAAAAACATGGGCTCGCTGCGGAGCATGTGGTCAACATTTACTGGCCCTCCCAGATCCGTGAGGCTGGTGAATTGTACGCGGGTGAGCCGGTATGCCAGTCCCAGGCTAACGGCGGAGCCGAGGCGCACCGTGGTATAGGCTTCTCCAAAAAGCTTATTAAAACGGGCGTCGATTTGGTACTGCGTTGGGTGGGCAAACAAAAAGTTGCTGTACTTATAACGCGCTTCGCTGTGCGCCTGCCCGTATCCGCTTAGGGCCCCCACCAGCACCCGTTTGCCAAGGGGCCAATACGTACCCACCGCTACTTCGTACTGGGTGCCGCGATAGTAGCTACTGTCGGCTTTGTCGCCCATGCCACCCCCGGCGGCGCGCACTAGCAGGTGCCGCACCGGCGAGTAGTTGGCCCCGAATTCGAGGCGGCGGTTTACGTAAAAGCTACCTGTCAGCTCTGCTTGGCCTTTGTTTTGCACGGCGGGCGCGGCGCACTGCATGGGCATATACACGGCGCAGCTCGCGAGCCCCAGGGGCCCAAGCAGCAGCCAAACGAGTTTCGTCAGTAGCCGTTGCGTCATGTCGGCAGTGTGTTGGTCGGCAAGGTTCAAGAGCAAGATAAACCCCGGCTGCCTTATGGTTGCATCCGCAAGTTTAGGGCCCCTACAGCAGCAAAAAGCCCTTTGCAGCTGTAGCTGCAAAGGGCTTTTCAATCGGCAAAAAATACTACTTGGCGTAGGCCACCGAGCGCATTTCCCGGATTACGGTGATTTTGATCTGGCCGGGGTATTGCATTTCCTTCTCGATTTTCTGCGAAATCTCGAAGCTCAGCTCCGCGGCGCGCTCGTCGGTTACGTTTTCGGCGTCCACCATCACGCGCAGCTCGCGGCCGGCCTGGATGGCGAAGCACTGGTTGACGCCCTTGAAGGCGCTGGCCGTTTCCTCCAGTTGCTTGAGGCGCTTGATGTAGCTCTCCATCATCTCGCGGCGGGCCCCCGGGCGCGAGCCCGAAATGGCGTCGCAGGCCTGCACGAGCGGCGAAATCATGGCCGTCATCTCCATCTCGTCGTGGTGGGCCCCGATGGCGTTCACCACGTCGGGGTGCTCTTTATACTTCTTGGCCATCTCCATGCCCAGGATGGCGTGGGGCAGCTCGGGCTCCTCGGTGCTCACCTTGCCGATGTCGTGCAGCAGGCCGGCGCGCTTGGCCTTCTTCACGTCGAGGCCCATCTCGGCGGCCATCGTGGCGCAGAGGTTGGCCACTTCGCGGCTGTGCTGTAGCAAGTTCTGGCCGTACGACGAGCGGAAACGCATCCGGCCCACCATGCGCACCAGCTCGGGGTGCAGCCCGTGGATGCCGAGGTCGATGATGGTTTTCTCCCCGATTTCGATGATTTCCTCCTCGATTTTCTTGGTTGTTTTGGCCACAATTTCCTCCACCCGGGCGGGGTGGATGCGGCCGTCCTTCACGAGCAAGTGCAGCGAGAGGCGGGCAATTTCGCGGCGCACCGGGTCGAAGCCCGAGATGATGATGGCCTCCGGGGTGTCGTCCACAATCACTTCCACGCCCGTGGCCGCTTCCAGGGCCCGGATGTTGCGCCCCTCCCGGCCAATGATTTTGCCCTTAATGTCGTCGCTCTCAATGTTGAACACCGACACGCAGTTCTCGATGGCGTGTTCCGAAGCGGTGCGCTGAATGGTTTCCAGCACAATTTTCTTCGCGTCCTTGGTAGCCGTCAGCTTGGCCTGCGCCACCGTGTCCTTAATGAAGGAACTGGCTTGCAGCTGGGCCTCGTTTTTGAGCGATTCCACGAGTTGCTCGCGGGCTTCGGCGGCGGTGAGGTTGGCCACAGTTTCGAGCTGGCGCTGCACGGCGTGGAGTTGGTTGTCGGCTTCCTCCTCCTTCTGCTTCAGCTCGGCCAGCGTGGTTTCGTGGGCGGCGCGGCGCTTCTCGTTCTGGTCCTCAATCTTGTCGCGCAGCTGCTGGGTGTCGGCCTGGTTTTTTTCGCGGGCCCCATCCAGTTCCTTCTCCTTATGTTGCAGCTGTTCGAGCTGGCGTTGGGTGGTTTCGGTCAGCCTCTTAATGCCCTGCTCCTGCTCCATCACGCCTTGGCGGCGCTGGGTCAATTCAGCTTCTAGCTCAGCTTTGAGGCGGCGGCTTTCTTGCTCAAACTCGTTGCGCTGCTGGCGGTTTTTGTCTTTCGACTGCTGAATGCGCTCGTCGCGGATGCGGTTGCCCTTCTCTTCGGCTTCCTGAAGCAATTGTTGGGCCCGAGCTTGCGCTTGGCCCTCCAGGTCTTGCCGGGCTTTGCCGGCCAGCTGCCGGCCCACTACCAGGCCCGCCACAAGGGCGACCACGGCGGCCAGCAGACAGTATAATAGTATGGTAGACATGTAGTTATGGTTTTGAAAAGGTTCAATACCCATAACCGGCAAACTTCCCCTGCCAGGCCCAGTGCGGCACCGCCGATTGCGGTGCAGGTACCCGGGTCGGGCCAACGTGTGCCAGTGCCGCCGGCCGTTAGGCCGCCAGCACCACGCCCGACAATAGCCCGTCTAAGCGGGCCAGGCGCTCGGTCAGCGCCGCGTCGGTACCATCTTTTTCTTTGCTTACCTTCAGCTGGTCGGCCATCGTGGCCAAGGCCACCATTGCCAGCAAGTCCTGCTTGTCTTGAATGCCGTATTGCTCACGGAATTCGCGCAGCCGTTCGCCCAATTGGCGGCCGGCCAGGCGCAGCCGTTCTTCGTCGGCCACGTCCACCCGCATGGGGTAGTCGCGTTCGGCAATTCGGATTTTTATGGCTAACTCGCTCATAAAGCGTCAGGTGAGAAAAAATCGAGTTATTCCTTCAAATAGGCAAGGCACTTATCCAGTTCGCGGATGTATTCGTTGAGGCGTTGTTTTAATTCGTTGGCGTGGGTGGGTTCCCCAGCTATGGTTTGCACAAGTTTAACGATATTTTCCTGGTTTTGGCGGTCTTTGAGCTGACGGTCGCGCTCGCGCACGTCGGCTTGCAGTTGCTGCACGGTGGTGTTGGCATCGGCCAGCTCCTCGCGCAATTGCTGATAGGCAGCCACTAAAGTGGTCACTTGCCGTTCCAGGCGGTCGAGCTGGGCCAGTTGTTGGGACGATGCCACGGGGGTAAGTTTTTTTCAGGACGTAAGGTACAGCGCGGGGTACACTCGCGCTTGGCGGCGGGGCCCCGCGCAAAGGCCACGCCAAAACGGCCCGTCCTTACTTCCGAATCAGGGCCCCCGCCTGCTGCTCAAACTGCGCAATCAGCCGCTGCATCACCTGGTCGATGGCCTGCTCGCTGAGGGTTTGCGAAAAATCCTGCAAGGCGAAGCTCACCGAGTACGATTTCTTGCCCGCGCCCAAGTTGGGCCCCTCGTACACGTCGAACACGTTGACGCTCTGCAAAAGCTTCTTTTCGGTGCGCAGCGCGATGCGGCGCAACTGGTCGAAGGTCACGCCTTGGTCCACCACCACGCTTAGGTCGCGGCGCACCTCCGGGAACTTGGGCAACTCGCGGGCCACCAGGGCGGCGCGGTACTTGTGCACCAACGCGTCCCAGTCCAGCTCGGCGTACCACACCGGCTGGCCCACATCGAGGCGCTTGAGTAGGGGCCCCGCCACGGCGCCCACTTGGGCCACGGGTTGGTTGTGGGCCAGCAAAGCCAGGCCGCCGGCTAGGTACGGGTGCGCAGCCGGCTGCTGGCCGGGCTGGGCATGGCCCAGGGCCCCCAGCACCTGCCCCACGGCTCCGGCCAAGTCGGGGAAAGCGGTTTTGCGGGCCGGGTGCTGCCAGGTTTCGGCCGTGGCGTTGCCGGTGAGGTAGAGGGCCAGCACGTTGCGCTCCTCGGTGCTGCCGTCGGCGCGGCGGTGGTAAGTTTTGCCGAACTCGTAGATTCTGAGGTCTTTCTGGCGGCGGTTGGCGTTGTAGCGCACCGTTTCGAGGCCCGAGGGCAGCAGCGAGGGGCGCAGCACGTTCAACTCGCCGCTGTTGGGGTTGAGCAGGCGCACCAGGGCCCCGTCGGGGGCGCCGGGGCCCTCGAAGTAGGCGGCGTTCACCACCGAGTTGGTCAAAATCTCCGAAAAGCCCTGGCCGCTGAGCAGCGCCGCCACCTTTTGGCGCAGCACTTCGGGGTCGGGGTTTGGGAACGTGGCCAGGAACGTGGCCGCGTTGTGGGGCCGCAGGTCCACGTTGTTGTAGCCGTAAATGCGCAGGATGTCCTCGATGACGTCGACCTCGCGGGTCACGTCCACCTTGTGGCGGGGCACAGCCAAGGTCCATTCTTCGTGGCCCTGCGCATCTGTATGCTCGGCGGTGATGTCAATGTCTAAGTCATTCAAAATTTGCCGGATGCGGGCGGACTCGATGAATTGGCCCACCAGGCGCTCGACGCGCGGCAGGCGCAGGCGCACGGCCGTGGGGCCCAGCGGCAACGGGTACACATCCACGACCGGCGCGGTAGGGCGGGCCCCGGCCACCTCTTGCAGCAGCAGGGCGGCGCGGTGCAGGGCCACGGGCACCATGTCGGGGTCGGTGCCGCGCTCGAAGCGGAACGAGGCGTCGGTTTTCAGGCCGTGGGTTTGGCTGGTGCGGCGCACGGCGGCGGGCGCGAAGTAGGCGCTTTCGAGGAACACGCGGGTAGTGGCCGCGCCCACGCCCGAGCCTTTGCCGCCGAACACGCCAGCCAAGGCCAGCGGGGCCCCGGTGCCGTCGGCCACCACCAGATCTTCGCCCGTCAGGGTGCGCTCCACGCCGTCGAGGGTCACGAATTTCTCGCCCTCGGTGGCGCGCTTTACGAGGATGGTATTACCTGCCAGCTGGTCGGCGTCGAAGGCGTGCAGGGGCTGGCCCAGCTCGTGCAGCACGAAGTTGGTCACGTCCACCACGTTGTTGATGGGCGAAAGGCCGATGCTGCGCAGCCGCCGCTGGAGCCACTCGGGCGAGGGCCCCACGTGCACGTTGTCCAGCAGCAAGCCGGCGTAGCGGGGGCAAGCGGCGGCGTCTTCCACCACCACGCCGATGGCCGTGCCGGCCGTGGCGGGGGCCCGGAAGCCGCTCACGTCGGGCAAGTGGGCGGGCTGGTGCAGCAGGGCGCGCAGCTCGCGGGCCACGCCGTAGTGCGAGGCGGCGTCGGCGCGGTTGGGCGTGAGGCCGATTTCGAAGGCCGTGTCGGTGCCCAGGCCGAAGTACTCGGCGGCGGGCGTGCCGGTGGGCAGGTCGGTGTCGAGCACTAGGATGCCGGCGTGCGACGTGCCCAGGCCGATTTCGTCTTCGGCGCAAATCATGCCCTCGGAAGCCGCGCCGCGGATCTTGCTCTTCTTGATTTTGAACGGCTCGCCCGCCGTGGGGTGCAGCGTGGCGCCCTCCAGGGCCACCACCACGCGCTGGCCGGCGGCCACGTTGGGGGCCCCGCACACGATTTGGCGCGGCGCGCCGTCACCCACGTCCACGGTGGTCAGGCTGAGCTTGTCGGCGTCGGGGTGCTTTTCGCGGGTGAGCACCGTGCCCAGCACCACGCCGCGCAGGCCGCCGGGAATGCTTTCCAGTTCCTCCAGGCTTTCCACTTCCAGGCCGGAGCCGGTGAGCAGGGCCCCAATTTCGGCGGCGGTTTTATCGGTGGGGAACAGCGTTTTGAGCCAGTCGAAGGAGATGCGCATGGGATGGGGTCGGTTGTCGGTTGCCGGGCATTCGGCCGCAGCAGTAGGGCAAAGGTACGGCGGGGCCAAAAGACGCATTTAGGGGCCCGGCCGTACCTTGCCTTTGCCCGCGGCGGGGCGGCGCACCGGCGCGCATTGCCCGGCCGCGGGCCCCCACTTCCCCATTCCCATTTCTTTCGTTATGCCCTTCGTCAACAAAGGCTTCCACGCCAAGCGGCCCACCGAGGGCCCCCACAAGCTGCCGCCCGGCCAGTACGAAACCCAGGACTTTCCGGTGCTCACGGCCGGGCCCACGCCGCGCATCAACCTGGCCAACTGGGAGTTTCGGCTCGAAGGCTTGGTGGAGAACCCAGTGAAATGGAGCTGGAACGAGTTCAACGCCCTGCCGCAACAGGACTTCAACCCCGACATCCACTGCGTCACGAAGTGGTCGAAATTCGACACCAAGTGGCGCGGCGTGAGCCTGGACACGCTGCTCGAACACGTGCAACTCCAGCCCGAAGCCCAGTTCGTGCTGGCGTTTTCCTACGGCGGCTACACCACCAACCTGCCGCTGGACGACTTGCGCAACGGCCAGGCGTTCATTGGCTTGCAGTACGAAGGCAAGCCGCTGGCCCCCGAGCACGGGGGCCCCGCGCGGCTGGTGGTGCCGCACCTCTACTTCTGGAAAAGCGCCAAGTGGGTGCAGGGCCTGCGCTTGATGGGCGTGAACAAACCGGGCTTTTGGGAAGAGGCGGGCTACAGCATGTACGGCGACCCGTGGAAGGAGCAGCGCTACGGCAGCGACGACGACGAGGCCGACCCGAGCAGCTTCCGCCTGTGAGCCGGCTCGACTGGCAAATCGGCACCGTGACGGCCATCACAGCCGACACGCCGCGCGTTAAAACCTTCACTATTAGCCTGCCCCACTGGACGGCCCACCGCGCCGGCCAGCACTACGACCTGCGCCTGAGCGCCCCCGACGGCTACCGCACCGAGCGCAGCTACTCCATTGCCTCGCCCCCGGAGCAAACCGGCGAAATTGCTTTCACCGTGGAGCTGATTGCCGACGGCGAAGTGTCAGGCTACCTGCACGAGGGCGTGGCCGTGGGCGATGAGCTGGAGCTGCGGGGCCCCGTCGGCGGCTACTTCGTGTGGCCCGCCGGGGCCCCGGGGGCCCCGCTCCTGCTGGTGGCCGGCGGCTCGGGCGTGGTGCCGCTGATGGCCATGCTGCGCCACCGCCAGCGCGCCGGGTTGCGCAACCCAGCCGTGCTGCTGTTCAGCGTGCGCGCGCCGGAAGAGGTTATCTACCAGCAAGAACTGGAAACCTTGGCGGCGGCTGACCCGGACTTCACGCTGCTCCTGGCCTTCACCCGCCAGGCCCCGGCCGGCTGGACGGGCTACCACCGGCGCCTCGACGCCGCCATGCTGGCCGAGGCCGTGGGCCGCCTGCCCGGGGCCCCGCAGTGCTACGTGTGCGGCCCCACCGGCCTGGTGGAAAGCGCCGCCACGCTGCTGCAAGCCCAAGGGCTGCCCGACGCCGCCATCCGCACCGAGCGGTTCGGGCCCACGGGCAGCTAGGGCTCGTCGCGCGGTAGCGCAATTAATCGTGGAAGGATTTTTCGCCGGCGGGTACGGGGGCCGTCAGGCGGTTTTCGGCGGGCGGCACGGGGCAGCTGTAGCCGTTGTTGTAGGCGCAGTACGGGTTGTACACCTGGTTGAAATCCAGCACGATGCTGGTGGCGCCGGCGGCGGGCACGGGCGCGTCGAGGTAGCGGCCGCCGCCGTAGGTTTCGCGGCCGTTGCTGGCGTCGGTGAAGGGCACGAACAGGGTGGAATCGGTGGTTTTGCGGAACAGCGTAAGCTGCTGGCGCTGGCCGTTCAGCTCGAACGTGGCGCGGCCCCAGGGCGTGTAGGGCTCGGTGCGGCGGTCGGTCATCTGCATCGCCACCGGGGCCAGCCGGGCCAGGGGCGCGTACTGGGCCGTGACGACGTACTTCTTGTCGGGCGCGAAGTACTTCAGGCTGTCGAACTGCGGGCGCTGCGCTTCCGTCAGCGGCGACGCATTGCCGCCCCGAAAGGCGCGGTTTTTAGCCTTCCGCGCCACCTGCACTTGGGCAAAATACGGGTCGGGGCCCTGAGAAATGTCCCACACCGAAAAAGCCACGACGGCCACCACACCGCCGATAATCAAGAGCTTGGTTTTCATAAAACGGGCGTCGAATTCGCACAGCGTTGACGGGAGGAAAGAGTTTTACCAAACCAGCGCCTCTTCACGAAACGCCTTCTCCTGCCGTTCGCGCGGCGCAAAATTACTCAGAGCACGCCCTCGTCGGCGAAGCTGTAGTAGCCGCGGTCGGTGTAGATGAGGTGGTCGAGCACGGGCAAATCGAGGAAATCGCCGGCCTGGCGCAGCTTTTTGGTCAAGGCCAGGTCGGCGGCGCTGGGCTGGCGGTTGCCGCTGGGGTGGTTGTGCACCAAGATGATGCTGCTGGCCAGTTGCTCCAGGGCCTCCTTGAAAATCATTTTTGGGTCGGCCACGGTGCCGGCCACGCCGCCCTGGCTCACGGCCACCTTGCGCATCACCACGTTGGCACGGTTCAGCAAAATCACCCAAAACTCTTCGTGCGGCAGGTCCATCAGGTTGGGGCGCACGAGGTTGTAAATGTCGCGCGAGCAGGTGATGGTGGTGCGGGCGGGCGCGTCGGCCTCCTTGCGGCGGCGGCCCAGCTCCAAAGCCGCCACCACCGCAATGGCCTTGGCCTCGCCGATGCCGGGGTGGCGGCAGAGCTGCTTCACGCTTTGGCGGGCCAGCTCGTTGAGGTCGTGGCCCACGCCTTGCAGCATGAGCTTGGCCACGTCGACGGCCGAGAGCTTGACGGTGCCCGAGCCCAGCAAAATGGCAATCAGTTCGGCGTCGGAGAGGGCGCCGCGCCCCTTGGCCAACAGCTTTTCGCGGGGCCGGTCTTCCTCGGCCCAGCTTTTGATACCAAGGGGCCTCGGCGCGGCGTAAGTGGGGGCCCGTTCTTCGGCCAGGTTATCAAGCACTTCCATAGCAGTATAGCAGAATAAAAGGCGAAATTTAACCCACTGCCAAGCAAAAGATGCTGCCTTACGTTTACGGGGCAACGCTTCTTGTTGCGTTGCTTTTTCTTCTATGCGAAATCCAACCGTTTTGCTGCTTTTGCTGGCGGCCGTGCTGCTGGCCGAATGGTACGGCTACCAGGCCACCCGCACCCTCACCCAGCACCTCGACGAGGGCCCCCGGCGCGCGTGGGCCTGGGCCTACTGGCTACTCACGCTGGGCGTGTGGGCCCTGGCCTACTGGGCCGGCACCACGCGCAACGTGGGCCACACGGTCGCCAAAACCTACCTCATGAGCTTGCCGCTCTTGTTCCTAGCCGCCAAGCTGCTGATGCTGCTGCCGTTTTTGGCCGAAGATGCGGTGCGCTGGGGCCGCCGGCTGGCAGCCTCCGTGGCCGCCCCGGCCGGGGCCCCCGGCGTGCCGCCCATTCCGCGCAGCGAGTTCTTGGCCAAGGTGGCGCTGGGGCTGGGGGCCATCCCGTTTGTGGCGCTGCTGTGGGGCATGGTGCGCGGGGCCACCGACTACCAGGTGCGCCGCGTGGTGCTGAAATACCCCAACCTGCCGCCGGCGTTCGACGGCTTTAAAGTGCTGCAAATCTCGGACTTGCACACGGGTAGCTTCAACTCGACCGAGCCGTTGCAGCGGGCGGTGCGCTTCATCAACGCCCAAAAAGCGGACCTAATTTTGATGACCGGCGACTTGGTGAACAACGTGGCCACGGAGGTCGAGCCGCACATTCCGGCGCTGGCGGGCATCACCTCGGAGCTGCCCATTTTCTCCAGCCTCGGCAACCACGACTACGGCGACTACGTGCGCTGGGGCAGCTCAGCGGCTAAGCGTGCCAATTTAGAGCGCCTGATGCAGAACCACGCCAAAATCGGCTGGACGCTGCTCAACGACACGAGCCACACCATTGAGCGCGGCGGCGACAAAATTGCCGTGCTGGGCGTGCAAAATTGGAGCAGCCACCCCAACTTCCCCAAGCACGGCAACTTGCCGCAGGCCCACGCGGCCAGCGGCGACGCGCCGTTCAAAATCCTGCTCTCGCACGACCCCTCGCACTGGGAAGCGCAGGTGCTGAACTACCCTGACATCGACCTGACGCTCAGCGGCCACACCCACGGCATGCAGTTCGGCCTGAACCTGCCGTTCCTCAAGTGGAGCCCCGTGCAGTACAGCTACAAGCAGTGGGCCGGCCTCTACGAACAAGGGGCCCAAAAGCTGTACGTGAACGTGGGCCTGGGCTTTCTTGGCTACCCTGGGCGGGTGGGTTTCTTGCCCGAAATTACGGTGTTTGAGCTGCGGCGTGCGTAGGGCCCCGGCCAGCGGCTAACCCTGGCGGAACCTGGTCCGTATAGGAAGCGCTACGTTTTCTTAACACCCTTTCCTTCACCATTTCATCATGAAAAATTACCTGTTCTTAGTGGCCGGCACGGCCCTTTCGCTGGCCTCCTGCTCGGAGTCGAAAACGACCGAAACCACCGCCACCGCGGGCGCAGCCGGCGACTCGACGGCCATGAAATCTACGATGACGTCGAACACGACGTACACCGACGAGGCCTACAAGGCGCGCTCGAAGCGCATTGCCGACAAGTACGCCACCGACATGAAAATTACGGACCCGGCGATGCGCGAAAAAATCAGCACTGCTTACTACAACCGCTCGAAGCGCTACGGTGACATGAAAACCAAGTACGCTACGGACACCACCGGCATGGGCGCTGCCATGCGCGACTACAACACGGCCACCGACACGGAATTTAAGGGCATCTACACTGATCCGGCCCAGTACAAATCGTACGAGTCGAGCCGCACCAATTACAACGAGGACAGCTACATGAACAACGACGCCAGCAGCGCCTCGTCGTCCTCCTCGATGAGTTCCGATTCCAGCTCGACTTCGAGCGCTAGCGGCAGTGCCATGAGCGGCACCACCGACGACAACGCTACGAGTTCGGCGGCCGGCGCTACGTCGGGCGGCACCGTGAGCAAGTCAAAAACCAAGCTCACCGACGGCACGAAGATTAAGGTGAAAGGCGACGGCCAAGTGAAGGTAAAGGAAAGCGATGGCGCCAAAATGAAGCAATAACCGACGCCTTCGGCCGGAGAATCCGCGCCGTTCGTCTACCAAAGCCCGCGCCTGCAACGGCGCGGGCTTTTCTTTGCTCTATAGATGGGCCCCCTGGGCCAGTTTTGCGTTTTATAGCCCCGAATGACGTTGCGATTTTCCGACTTGATGCGTCGCGGCTGGCCCTGGGTGCTGGCGCTGCTGGCCGGGCTGGCGCTGCCGGCGCGGGCCCAGCGAACGGTGCGCGTGAGCGGCACCATTTCGGCATTTGACTCGCGCGAGGCCATCCCCGGGGCGTCGGTGCGGGTGATGCGCACCCGCGTGGGGCAGGCCGCGGGGCCCAAGGGCGAATTTGAAATTGACGCCCGGCCCACCGACACGCTTTTGTTCCGGGCCGTGGGCTTCCGGGCGCGGCTGCTGCCGCTGGGGGGCACCGGCATTTCGCAGCTCATCATCCAGGTGCAGTTGCAGCGCGACAGCGTGCGCCTGAGCGAAGTGCGGGTGCTCAGCGACCGCCCCGACCGGGCCATGATCAACCGGGCCCTGCGCAACATGAAGCGCCCCGCGCCGCCGGTGGTGAGCGGGGCCAAGCGCCCACCGCGCCCCAAGCCCATGTTCCCCGTCGATTCGAGCGCCCCCAAGGCCCCCGTGCCCACCCTCGAAAGCCCCGTGAGCTTGCTCTACGAGCAACTCTCGCGCGAGGGCAAGCAGCGCAAAAAAGTGCGGGCCCTGGAAGCCGCCGACCAGGCTGAGAAGGACCGCCAGGCCCGCGCCAAGTACAACAAAGCCTTCAAAGACAACCGCGGCTACGAGCCGTAGGGCCCCGGGGCCCCAACCCCGGCCGGACCTTCGCGTAAGCACAGGGTATGAAAATTGGGTATCCTTGCGTGAACGAGGCGATGGATTGCAGCGCCGCCAATACCTTCCGACTGGCCTCGTACTCGGAGGAACGCCTCGTGGCGGCCGTGGCGGCCAACCTGGCCTGCTTGCGCCGCCTGCTGGAGTGGAACGTGGCCCAGGGCCTGCTGTTTTTCCGCATGGGCTCGGGCATCGTGCCCTTCGGCTCGCACGAAGTCAACACCTTCCCCTGGCAGCAGCATTTCGGGGCCGATTTTAGGGCCCTGGGCGACTACATCAAGGCCCACGGCTTGCGCGTCAGCTTCCACCCCGACCAGTTCGTGGTGCTGAACTCGCCCAGTCCGGCCATCGTGCAGCGCAGCATCGAGGAGCTGATCTACCAAGGCTTGATGCTGGACCTGATGGGCCTGGACGGCACAGCCAAATTGCAAATCCACGTGGGGGGCCTGTACGGCGAGCGGGAGCTGGCCATCAGCCGGTTTGCGGCCGTGCACGCCACGCTGCCCGCCGCCGTGCGGGCCCGCGTGGTGGTAGAAAACGACGACCGCTTGTTTCCGCTGCGCGATTGCCTCGACTTATACGCCCGCACCGGCGTGCCCATCCTGTTCGACAACTTTCACCACGAATGCCTCAACCACGGCGAGCCCATGCACGAGGCCCTGCGCCTAGCCGCCGCCACTTGGCACCCCACCGCCGACGGCGTGCCGATGATGGACTACAGCTCACAGGCCCCCGCCGAGCGCAAAGGCAAGCACACCGCGTCGCTGGTCGAGGAGCTGTTCCGCGGCTTCGTGGCCGAGCTCCAAGGGCTCGACTTCGACATGATGCTAGAAATTAAAGACAAAGAAGCCAGTGCGTTGCGCGCCGTGGCCGTTTTGCGCGAATTGGGCCTGGCCGCCCCTGCGCCAGGGGGCCCCGTACCACCCCTGGCGTTGGCCACAGACCCCGCTGCTACCCCCAAGGCCCGCGCTAGGAAAGCCGTCAAAAATTAGCGGCCGCTGCCCATGCCGGGGGCCCCACAGTTTTGCGTTTGCTTCTTCCGTTGAATTCCCATCTTCATTTTTAATCAACACCATGCCTTTCGACCACTTGCACGCCACCGTCAGCGCCCTTAAAAACGGCCTCACTAGCCTCCCCTTAGGTTCGGCCATGGACAACACCGAAACCTGGCAGCAGCAGTTTCTGCAAAGTGGCCAGCCCGGCCTGCAAGACATTGCCCGCGAACTCGGCAACTTGCAGTCGTTGCTCAGCAGCGGGGCCCTCGACGGCGCCGCCATCGCTAACTCGCTGAGCATGCTCGGCGACCAAACCGGCGAAGCCGCCACCCAGGCCCCCGACGAACTCAAAAAACTCCTTACTGAACTCGCTGACCTATTGCGTCGCCACGGCGGCGACTTGGCCGCCCACAACGAACGGGCCGGCGAGTAATTTGCCGTCTGCTCTTAACCGCCAAAAGCCCCGCTGACGAATGCAGCAGGGCTTTTGGTGTTGGCTGTAAAGTCCTTAATAGGGCGTTGTGCTACTGCGGCTGTGCTTGTCGCGGCTCGGCACAACGTCGGTCGATTCATGCTGCGTCTGCTGCCGCATCAGGGGCCGTTCGCGCACATCGGGCACCGCTGTGGGCGAGCTTTCAGGCGTAGCCGCTGGCGCGAAACCCGACTCTGGGTCAAGACGCGAAGGTTGGGCGTCGCGGCTCGTGGCCGTGCGTTGCACCTCAGCAGGGCCTTGAATAGTACTTTGGTTCAGCCCTGGGTTGAGGGGTGGCACCACGGTTTGGCCCTGGGCCCCACCTCGTACCGGCGCCGTGGGATCGAATGGCACAGTTTGAGCATTGGCCGCGAAACCCGTACATAATACACTAAAAATTAGTACAATGCTTTTCATAACCAATAAGTTAGAAAGTGTATAAAACAACGACGACTGTCTCTATTCGAAACAGCCGTCGTTGTTCTATCTGACGCGGTTGAGAACGCAGCGAACTTAGTTCATCGGCGAAGTGGTGGTTTTCGTTTTGCCTTTGCCGTTACGCATCGAACCTTTTGATTTTTTGTTCGACATATGGCCACCGCTGCTCATTGTGCCATCGGTACCCATGGTGCCAGTACCGGTGCCCATAGTGCCAGTACCCGTTGTGCCGTTGCTCATGGTCCCCGTAGTGCCGGTGCCCATCGAGCCATTATTCATGGTACCCGTAGTGCCGGACGGTGTCTGCATCGTGCCAGTACCCGTGGTACCCGTGCCCGTAGTGGTCGGCGTCGTCTGAGCCATCGACACGCTCGTTACACCAACAGTTAACAGAGCGGCGAGAAAAATTTGGGAAGCTTTCATTGTATGTTTAAACTTAGAGTGGAAAGGTAAGGAACTCAGTTTCTACTAACCAGAGCAGTTGCACCAAGATAGCCGTTATACGGGATAAATTTCTACAAGGTTATAATTTTTCTGAATATAATATTATGTCATAGCAGTAAATATTTAACAACTGATTTTGTAAAAAACTAGGCAGATTTATCTGCAAACTCGACAGTAGGCAAGAGCAGTTGTGCAATCTATTGTTATAAATAGCCTAGAATCAATAACCATGCTTTCCTCCCTGAAGGCTATGAATAAATTATTGTTAAAAATATATTTGCACTAATCAAACGCTCGCCCTGTTTTAAACCAATTATGCGTTTGCTATTTTTAACTATTCCTATCCTTTCAAGCTACCTTTTATGTCACAAATTGCGCGCTTTTTGCAATTGCTTTTATCAGAAAAAGGATCGCATGCTGCGCAGAAGCTATTTAAGCTAATTAAACGCAATAAAAAACAGCGTTTATGTTAGTCACATTTCACTGTAAAGCGTCTTTTTGATAATTAGACAAAAGGAATATTTTTGATTTCTAGTTCGCCCTTCACCTTATCAAAAACAAGCCTTATGAAATCTATTCTACGCCCGCAAATTGCTATTTTCTTGTTGTCGTTCGGGGCTCTGTTTAGCAACAACATTTCTGCTGCCACTGCCCCGTCTGCAATTCGGACAGCTTGCACGCTCACGGCGTTCGACGAGGGCAAAGCCGATGGCAACGCATACCGGATTTCGGCGTTGCGCGCCCCCAACGGCACCGACCTAATTATCCAGCAAGTCCGGGCCGCTCAAAGCGCTGCTACAGTTAACCCCTCAACGGCCCCTTACTTTGAAGGCTACGTGGCGGGCCTAGAGCCCAGCCGGGAGCTTACTTCCATCTCTGCTGCCCGTGCACAACAGCGCTAACAGCAACTTTTTAGTTAGCGCGATTCTTAAATTCGCGCATTAAGGCTAGGGGGTGGCGCTAACTAAGCAGTCAATTCCACGAGCCAACCTTATGTGCGAGTTATTTTGAGTCGTAAATCAAATATTACTGCCCGCGGCCGGACGGTTGCTTAGGGCGCGTTTCACGGCTGACTGTTCCACGAAGGGCACATTTTTCACGGTGGAGTTAACGGCCGAATCCGCCGCAGCCGCTGCTTCAGCAGTGGGGTTGAGCGGTACCGGCTTGGTTTGAGCCGGGGCATTCAATGCTGAATCGCTAGGCCGGGGCCCCGAAGATGTGCCGGGAAGCCCATTGGGTGAGGCGGCGGGAACCGTGGCAGCGGGCTGGCGAGCTTGGTCGTTGCAGGCCCCCAGCAAAGTGCTGGCCAGCGCCACGAATCCAACTTTTGCCACGTGTAATGTTTTCATAGTTAAGAGCAAAGGTGGTAGCTGCCCTTCAAACGCACCTACCGGTCATGGGTTGGCATTTTCCTAAAAACAAAGACTTCATCCCTAACCAGGAGTGAGGTTTTTTTTGTGGAATTGCAGGCCTGAGGTGGTCTAAGCAAGGCGGACAGAAGCAGGACGGATATTTCTTCTGTTATGGCAACCACAACCAGCAGGGCGTCACCCGACAAACGGCGTAAATGTGACGCGTTATCGAAGGCCGAGGCCCTGCGCTTGGCCAGTGAGAGCCGCCGCACGCAGGCCGCAGTTCGGCAGCTGGGCAGCCGCCCTAAGCTGCTTTACCGCTGGCCGCAAGCCTAGCTCGTGGCCGCAGAGGGCAAAGAAGAAATGGCCCGCAGCCCGTTTGGGGCGCGCCCTGCGGGCCCGTCCCAAACGGGCCGAGCAGGCGCGCGACGGTTTAGAAAAACCTAGGTCCTTTTCGGCCAGCCCGGGGTCTGGCGAGCACCTACCAGCACATTGCCCAGCGGCGGGCCCAGGTACCCCCCGTGCGTTCCCCTTGCTAGGTGCTGCGCATGGCCCCGGCGGCGTAGTACGCCGGGTAACGCCATCGGCAACAGCCGCCAGTTGGACCCGCTTGACAAGTAGCAATCGCGAATCGTTTGAGCACCACAGCTAGCGCTACGGCACCTGCGGGCTGAGGTGCCGGCCCAGGGCCACGCCGTAGGCCGCGGGCGCAGCCGCCGCGTGTTCAAGGCCCGCAGCCGGTGGGCCCCGCCGCCGCGCGCGTTTGTGCCTCGCCCGAAGGTCTGGCGAACGAGGCCCTGCGCAGCGCGCTGGCCATGCGCTGCCCCCCCGGCAAGACTCGTCGTACACTCCGACCAAGGCAGCCAGTACACCGACACCTGCCTTAAGGACTTGTTGGTGCGACACGGCGCCCAGCAGTGCAGGAGCCGGGGGGCAACGGCTGCGGCAACGCGCACGCCGAATCATTTTGGCGCCGTTTCATAGCTGAACGGCTCGCCGGCGGCCACCTCCCCAGGCTGGCTGAGGCCAAGCCTGGAGTCGGCCACCACACTGCCTATTATAATGCCGAGCGCCGCCGTTCTTCGCCCGGGCACCTCACCCCCAACCACTTCGAAACCCTACTCCAAACCACGTCCCAACTGTGTCTGGTTTAGCTAAACCATTTCAAAGCGGTCCTTTTCCTGGCCGTCCCGTCGGTCCGCAGAACCCCACGAGTCTAAAGCACCCGTAAAGGATGCAAATACTGCGTAAAGAATGCGGATTCTACGTAAAAATGAGCTTTCCATGGTCTAAACGCGGGTTACCCCGTTAAGCAAGCATCACCTTCCTACTTCCCTCCCCACGATGGCAAACGACTCATTAACAACCCTCATTCAGCAAGGCCTGGCCGCCCTGAAAGAAGGCAGCAAAATTGCTGCGAAAGCGACAGACGACATCCAAGACGACGTCACCGACGCGCAGCTCAAAGCGGCGCTTGAACAAGGCAACCAGCACGCAAAGCAGTGGGCTGCGCGCATTGAACGCTCGTTTGAAGCCGCTGGCGGCAAGGGCGACGAGCAAAATCCCATCCTGGAAGCGCACTTCAAGGTCAGCAAAATAGTTCGCAGCAAGGCCAAGGACGATTACTCGCGGGACCTGGGCATCATCGCCGCAGGACAACTAGCACTGCACTACTGGATTGCCTCTTTCGGCACCCTCCGCGCTTACGCCGCGCAGGTGGGCCTGAGCCAAGTGTCGCAGGATATGCAAGCCTGCCTGGACGAAGCCAAGCAAGCCGACGAGCAGCACACCACCATTGCGGAGCAAATCCTGCCGAAATAATAAGCAGGCGTGGGCTGGTTGTCTTCAGAAACCACTCAACCGCACTTTGGGAAGGGGCCCGTACTGAATCAGTACGGGCCCCTTTTCTTATCCATTGTCAATAAGCAAGTGCTCAAAGGACACGTAACCGAATAGGTAGTCGTGGCCAGGGACGTAGCCGTGACAGTGGCACCTGTAGCAGCACTCAACCTAGTAGCGCGGGGGCCTATGCAAACATGACGCTGGCTGTGGGGGCTGGTAGATGTCAGCTAAGTGCTGCTGTTTAGGGCGAGGCCGGCATAGCGAGTTGCAATAGGGGCCGCACCGCCACTACTACCAGGTCCTACCGAGTGCAGAAGCCGATGCCCACTGCTATGAAGGTGTAACGTGTGGTGACGTTCGGACCGGTGGCAGAAGGCCGCGTAGGCCGTGCTAGGGGGTGTTTACAGTTAGGGTCGACCTTTGAGCATGAATAAAGACCGCAGCCTGTTGACCGACGCCCAATGGGGGCGCCTTTCGCCGCTCTTGCCTGGGCAAGCAGCCTCGCCGGGTACGACGGCCCGCGCTACACGCTTG
>JBPBPC010000025.1:0-26497 GCA_050954665.1 Janthinobacterium lividum | reverse complement strand
AGAGCGGTTCTCAGGTCAGTGTACAGGTTGGGCCGTACTTTTCGGCATGCGCGCTTATTCAGAAGACTTACGGAAACGGGTGGCAGACGCCTGCAAGCAGCCCGGGGCTACCGTTGGGCAGGTAGCGGCCCGCTTCAGCGTTTCGGAGTCGTTCGTGCGCAAGATGCGCCGCCGGGAGCGCACGACGGGCTCGCTAACGGCACTTGCGCACAGCGGCGGCCCCGCGCCCTTGCGCGGGCCAGGGGCCCAGGTGCTGCTCGTGGCCTGCTTACGCCAGCAGCCCGACGCCACACTGGACGAGTTAGGCCTTTGGCTGGCCGCTGCCGGTGGGCCCGCCGTGAGCCGGGCCACGCTGGGCCGGGCGGTGCAGGCGCTGGACTGGCGGCGAAAAAAAAGAGCGTGCACGCGGCCGAGCGCGACACCAAACGGGTCGTAGCCCTGCGAGCCGTCTTCTTGGAAGCCATTCAAACCGAAGATTTTACGCGGTTGAAGTTTGGGGACGAAACCAGCACCAACCTGACGGACTGCCGGCGCTACGCCCGCGCCGAAGGCGGGCAGCGGGCGGGCAGCGGGCGGGCAGCGGGCGCACCAGGCCACGCCGTTGCACGGCGGGCCAAACGTGACGCTGGTCGCCGCCCTCCCGCCGCACGCCGCCCTCCCGCCGCAGGGGCTGCAGGCGGCCATGACCGTGAGCGGGGCCGTCAACGGGAAGGCATTTGCCGCCTATTTGGCGCAGGTGCTCGGGCCCCTGTTGGAGCCCGGCGATGTGGTCGTGCGCGACAAGCTGCCGGCCCACAAAGTGGCGGGCCTCGCCGAACTGGTCGCAGCCCGCGGGGCAAAATTGCTGTACCTGCCGCCCTACTCGCCCGACTTTAACCCGATTGAACTGGCTTTCAGCAAGCTCAAAACGTGGCTGCGTACGGCGCAGGCCCGCACCCGCGAAGCGCTGGAAGCCGTCATCCAAACCGCGACCCATTGGATTACCAAACACGACGCGCTGAACTGGTTTGACCATTGTGGCTACCATGTACACTGACCTGAGAAGCGCTCTAGGTGCCTCCGTAAAGACCTTGTTGGGGGCGGCCAACGAGGTGTACCTCTTAGCATCCCTAGGCAAAAGCTAAGCATTGATTGCTAACCAGGCCGGCGACTTCTTTTCGCTCGACCAGTTAGCAGGACAGCAACTTCCCGCTACCTGAAGGTTGCGGTTTCGCTTCTCAGCTATGCGCTTCTTTGGGCCCCACTCAGCCCTTGGTTTCTTCCCGCCTTGGGCACTGGATGCTTATCGCATACTGCCAAGCGCGCTCTTCACTTGATGGCCAACTGGTAGGTGCCGGCCGCCAGCTGGTACTGCCGCAGTTGTGCCGTGGCCTGGCGCAAGCGGATGCCGGGGCCCGACGGGCCAAGCGGCTGGCCGCCTTCATACACCGCTTGGCCGGCAGGCACGGGCAGCGTGAGGGTAGCCGTGGCGCCCGGCGGCACCGTGGCGGCGTAGGCCACGCCCGCGCCCACCCGCCGCCACGCCGACCGGATGGTGCCGTAGGGCCCCTGGTGGGTGGCCTCGAAGTGGGCGAGCCCCGCCACGAAGTGCGGGGCCAGCAGCACGTTTTTGAAGCCCGGCTGCTGCGGGTCGGGGCGGATGCCGGACAGCCCTTTGTAGAGCCAGGCCCCGATTTCGCCGAACATGATGTGGTTCAGCGAAATGTCGCTTTTGGCGTCGATGGGCCAGTTTTCGTAGAGCGTGGTGGCGCCGTTGGCCATCCACCAGCCCCACGAGGGGAAGGTTTCCTGGGCCGCCAGGCGGTAGGCCACGTCGGCCTGGCCGTTGTCGCTCAGGGCCCCCAGAATGGCCTTGGTGCCGAGCAGGCCCACGTCGAGGTGGAAGTTGTCGGCGGCCACGCGGCGGGCCAGGTTGGCGGCCACTTTTTCCCGCAGCTCGTCGGGCACCACGCCCCAGTACAGCGGCACGCTCAGCTCGGTTTGCACGCCGTTGCCGTAAAGGTTGGTTTGCCGGTTCAGGTACTTGGCGTTGATGGCGGCCCGGACTTTTTGGGCCAGCGCGGCGTAGCGGGCGTGGTCGGCAGGGTGGCCGAGCAGCTGCGCGGCCTGGGCCAGAATGGACGCGTCGGCGAAGTAGTACACCGACGAGGTGAGCTCCACCGGCGATTTCGACTTCACCGGCACCCAGTCGCCCAGTCCCCAGGCGGTCAGGCCGTTGGGGCTGATGGCGTCGATATGATCTACGTAGCGCTTGAGGTTGCCGTAGCAATCGGCCAAGAGCTTGGCGTCGCCGTAAAACAGGTAGATGTTCCAGGGAATGATGGCGATGGTGCTGGTCCAGTCCGGGCCGTTGCCCCACTCGTAGCCCCAGCCGTCGGAAGGGATGATGGACGGCAGCACGCCGTTGGGCTGCTGCTCGTCGCGGTGGTCGGCCAACCACTTTTCGTAGACGGTGATGCCGTCGAAGTTGTACAAGCCAGTTTCGCTGGCGATGTGGGCGTCGCCGGTCCAGCCGTTTTTCTCGCGCTGCGGGCAGTCGGTGGGGTAGCCGAACAGGTTGGACAGGTACGAGTTGTTGGTGGCCCTCCAAATCTTGTCAATGGTCGGGTTCGACGAACTGACCTGGCCCACCGGCGCCACGTCGCTGTGCATGAAGTAGCCGGTGAGGCTGCCGGCCGTCAGCGCCACGGGCCGGCTGCTGGTCACCTCCACGTACTGGAAGCCCTTGTAATTGAACAGCGGCATGAACGTTTCTTCGCCCCGGCCGCCCAGCGTAAACAGGTCCGTCTGGAACGGGTCGCTCTGGTCGGTGGGCCGGTAGTGCACGTCGATGTTCGACTGGTCGACGCGGCCGTTGGGGTACAGCCGCTCGCCGTGCTTGAGGCGCAGCACGGTGCCGGCGGGGCCCCGGGCCCGGAGCTGGCTGACGCCGGCGATGTTGCGGCCCAAATCGAACACGTAGGTGGTGTCGTTGAGCCGGGCCACGGTTTTCGCCGGCACCGGCTCGACGTTGCGGATGGGCTCCAGGGCCTGGGCCACGATGTGGCCCGAGGGCGCGGCCCGCGCCATGACGGGCCTCCACAGCGAGTCGTTGAAGGCCACCGTGTTCCAGCCCGGCTGCTCCCGGCGGGCGTCGTAGTGCTCGGCGGTGTAGATGCTGTTGAACACCAGGGGCCCCAGGGCGGTTTTCCAGTCGGTGCCGGAGGTGACGGTGGTCACCGTGCCGTCGGCCCGGGTGAGGCGCAGGTCGAGGCAGAACGCGGGCCGATTGCGCCAGGGGGCCTCGTGGAAGTACCACACGGCCGTGGACTGGTGGTTGTACCAGCCGTTGCCCAGCAGCACGCCCACCGCGTTTTTGCCGGGGCGCAGGTAGGGCGTCACGTCGTAGGTCACGTACAGCGTGCGGCGGTCGAAGCGGGTGTACATCGGGTCGAGGCGGTGGTTGCCCACCTTGCGGCCGTTGAGGTACAGCTCGTACAAGCCGCCCACGGCGATGTAGGCCCGCGCCGCCTTCAGGGCCCCCGGCACCTCAAACGTGGTGCGGAAGTACGGGGCGGGCTTCAGGTTTACGTCGCGCGTGTCGCTGATCCAGGTGCCCTGCCAATTTTTCTGGTCCAGCAGCCCGGTTTCGAAGCTGGCCACCCGGCTGGCGGGGGCCCCCGCGCCGGCCTGGTCCCAGGCCTGCACCCGCCAGAAGTACTTGGTGAACGGCCGCAGCGCCGGGCCCGCGTAGGCCACCAGCTGCTGGCCGGAGCGCACCTTGCCCGAGGTCCAGGCCGGGGCCCCGCCCCGGGCCACGGCCAGCGAGTCGGGGCCCACGGTGAGCTGGTAGGCGGTTTGCGCCGCCCCGCGGCGGGCGTCGGCCAGCCGCCACGTCAGGCGGGGCCGGGGCGCGTCCAGCCCCAGCGGGTTGGTGAGGTACTCGCACCGCAGGCCCACGGGCGCGCCGGGGCCCTGGGCCGGGGCGGCGGGGGGCCCCAGCAGCCAACCCGCGCCGAAAAGAACCGCGCGCCGAACCACGGGCAACCAAACAACGAACCGGGGGCGAAAAGCAAGCATCAACGAATGTGAGGGCTAAAAAACTGCGTTACAATGACTCCTCTCCCCTACCTGGCCCCGAGCGCGGCGGTGGCTTTGGGCAGCCAGGGCGCGGTGAAGTGGTACTGCCCCGAGCCGACGCTCACCGGCACGTAGCCGCCTGCGGCCGGCCCGGCCCGCAGCCCTTTGCCGGCGTCGAGCTTGCGGCCGCCCTCGCGCACCACGTCGGCGCTGGCGGCGGGCACGTACACGGTGGCCGTGGCGTTGGGCGGCACGGCCACGTCGAGGGCAATTTGGTTGCCGCCGGTTTGCCACTGGGCCAGCGCCGGCCCGTACGCGGTGGTGAACCGGGCCGTGGCTTGGGTGAAGCCGCCGCCCGGCTCGGGCCGCACGGTGAAGGTATGGTAGCCGGGGGCCCCCACGTTCAGCCCCGCCACCGTCGAGTACAGCCAGTGGCCAATGGCCCCGTAGGCGTAGTGGTTGAACGAGGTCATGGACGGGGGCGCAAAGGTGCTGTCGGGCCGCATCGAGTTCCAGCGCTCCCACACGGTGGTGGCGCCCATTGTCACGGGGTAAAGCCACGAGGGGTACGTCTTCTGCAACAGCAACTTATACGCCACGTCGGCGTGGCCGAAGCGGCTCAGCACCTGGCACAGGTACGGCGTGCCGAGGAAGCCCGTGGTGAGGTGGTTGTCGTAGTCGGCCACGTTCAGGGCCAGGCGGTCGGCGGCCTGGGCGCGCAGGTTTTCGGGCAGCATGTCGAAGTGCAGGGCCAGCACGTAGGCCGTCTGGGTGTTCGACATCAG
Source organism: Janthinobacterium lividum (assembly GCA_050954665.1). GTDB lineage: Bacteria > Bacteroidota > Bacteroidia > Cytophagales > Hymenobacteraceae > Hymenobacter. The sequence continues at coordinate 21,653 of JBPBPC010000025.1, read as the reverse complement.
GGCCCCGCCGGGCGTCACGTACTCGCGCAGGTAGGCGGCCTTGATGCGCTGGAGCAGGGCCGTGTAGGCGGCCACGTCGTCGGCTTTGCCCAGCACGGTGGCCGCGTCGAGCATGATTTGGGTCGAGTGGGCCCAGAAGCACTGCGCAATCAGGGCGTGGCTGGTCACGGCCGAGCGGCCCGCGTTGTCGTCGTCGAGGTCGTAGGCCAGCCAGTCGCCGAACTGGAACCCGGTGTCCCACAGGTCGTTCCGGCTCCGGTCCTGGATGTATTTCACCCACGCCTTCATGCTCGGGTACTGCACGGCCAGCGTGCGGCGGTCGCCAAACAGGGTGTACAGGTCCCAGGGAATGACGGTGGCCGCGTCGGACCAGCCGGCGGCCCCGATGGGCGTTTTGCCCGACGCAAATTCCAGCGCGGGAATCACGAACGGCACGGCCCCGTCGGCGGCCTGGTCGGCGGCCAGGTCGCGCAGCCACTTGGCGAAGAAGTTGTTGGTGTTGCGGTTGTAGGCCGCCGTGCTGCTGAACACCTCCGCGTCGCCGGTCCAGCCCAGGCGCTCGTCGCGCTGCGGGCAGTCAGTCGGCACGTCGAGGAAGTTGCCCTTCTGCCCCCACTGGATGTTGCTTTGCAGCTGGTTGATGAGCGGGTTGGAGCAGCTGAACGAGCCCGTGGCCGGCATGTCCGAGTACAGGGCCACGGCCGTAAAATCTTCCGGCTTCACCGCGCCCGGGTAGGCGTCGATGCGCAGGTAGCGGAAGCCATGAAACGTAAAATGCGGCTCAAACGCCTCGTCCTGGCCCGTGCCGCGCAGGTAGTACGTGTCCTCGGCCGTGGCCGAGCGCAGGTTGTCGAGGTAAAAATTGCCGTGCTTGTCCAGCACTTCCGAGTGCGACAAGGTAACCTTGTCGCCGGCCTTGCCGCGCGCCTTCACCCGCACCCAGCCCACCAGGTTCTGGCCGAAGTCGAGGATGGTTTCGCCCTTCGGCGATTTGGTCACTTTCAGCACCTTAAACGTTTCGTGGGCCCGGATGGGCTCGTTGAACGAAGCAAACAGCACGTCTTTTGAATACGGCTGCACCCGGGCCGCCGTCCACCCGCGGGCGTCGTAGCCGGGCGCGGCCCAGCCCGTTTTCTCCAGGCGCGCGTCGTAGGTTTCGCCCCGTTGCAGCTCCGCGGTGCGGATGGGCCCCGCGCTGGTGGCCTGCCAGCTGCCGTCCGACACCACCGATTCCGTGGTGCCGTCGCTGTACGTAAGGTCGAGCTGCAACAGCAGGGCCACGTCGCGGCCGTAGAGGTTGTGGTCGCGCTTGTAGCCAATGTAGCCGCGGTACCAGCCGCTGGCCAGGGTGGCGCCCACGGCGTTGGCCCCTTCCTTCACCAAACGGGTCACGTCGTAGGTCTGGTACGCCAGGCGCTTGTGGTAGCTCGTCCAGCCCGGGGTCAGGTAGCCGTCGCCCACGCGCTGGCCGTTGATTTGGGCTTCGTACAAGCCGTGGGCCGTCACGTAGGCCGTGGCGGCGGTGATTTTTTTGCTGACGGTGAATTCTTTGCGCAGCAACGGGCTGGGCCGCAGCGTGCTGTCTTCGGCGTAGCCCGGGCCGATCCAGGCGGCTTTCCAGCCCGCCGGCGTCAGCAGGCCCACTTGCCAAAACGCGGGCGGGGCCCAGGCCGAGGGTTGCCCCGCGTCGTCCCAGGCCCGCACCTGCCAGTAGTAGCGCCGGCCGGCCCGCAAGGCCGGCCCGGCGTACGTCACCTGGATGGAAGAATCGGACAGCACCTTGCCCGTGCCCCACACCAGGGCCTTGCCCTGGGCCAGCGCGCCGGGCGAAGCGGCCACCCGCAGCTCGTATGCCGTTTGGCGGACGCCGCGCCGGTTTTTGGGGGCCTCCAGCTGCCAGCTGAAGCGGGGCCGCGCCACGTCCAGGCCGATGGGGTCGGCCAGGTTTTCGCAGCGCAGCTGTTGCACCCGCACCTGGGCCCCGGCGCTGCCAACCCGCAGCAAACCGAGCACGAGCGTTAAAAGGAGGAAGTTTTTCATAAGAGTACGGTGGTTGGCCTGGCCCGCGTGGTGGAAACGGGCCGGCGTTGCAAAAAAATGCTGCCCTGGGCACCCAGGCAACTGTTGCCGAAATAAAAAGGCGGCCGCGAAAGGGCTAAAAATGATGACGGTGCCCTTGCCCTGGGGCCCGGGAAAGTGGGAACACGCCCGGCTCGGGCCCCGAGCGCAACTCTACAGCGGGTTCTGTGCGAGGTTGTCGATGGTGACTTCGCGCTGCGGAATGGGCAGCAGCAGCTTGTTGTCCGTCACCTGGTAGGTGTTGGCCGAGAGGTAGGTGGGGTGCAAGGCTTTCTCGCGGGCCCCCTCGGCGTTCAGCACGGCCACGGCCTGGCCGGTGCGCACCAGGTCGTACCAGCGCTTGTTTTCGAAGGCCAGCTCCACGCGGCGCTCTTGCAGCACGGCGGCCCGGAACTGGGCCTGGTTGGCTACATCGGCGGCGGTTTTTTCGGGCAGCCCGGCGCGGCGGCGCACCTCGTTGAGGGCGGCGAAGGCCTCGCCGCCCGCGGCGTAGCCCTGCTCGTTCAGCGCTTCGGCCAGCATCAGCAGCGCGTCGGCGTAGCGCAGCACGGGGAAGTTGGTGTCGGTGCGGCCCGGGGCCGTGATGCCGAAGTTGTACTTGGTGATGTAGGGCACGGCCACGAAATTGCTGCCGTCGGCGTAGCCCAGGGCCAGCGAGGCGGCTTTGCGCAGGTCGCCGGGCTCGTAGGCCGCAATCAGGTCCGGGGTGGGAATGTTCCAGCCCGAGCCCACGTCCAGGGTGGGCGTGGCCGCGTCGCCGGTCACGAGGCTGCCCGAGGTGTAGGGCGCAAACGTGAACGTGAAGCTGCTGGACAGGTCGGGCTGCGAGCCCAAGTACTGGATTTCGAAGATGGACTCCGCGTTGTTTTTGTTGGCCGGGTCGAACACGCTGCGGTAGGTGGGCAGCAAGCTGTAGCCGCCGTTGCGCACGGCGCGCAGCTGGGTCGCGGCGCTGGCGTAATCCTTCCGCGTGAGGTACACCGACGCCAGCAAGGTGGCCGCGGCGCCCTTGGTGGCGCGGCCGGCGTCCACGGCGGCGTAGGCGGCTTTGGCGGGCAGCTTGGCGATGGCGTCGGTCAGGTCGGCGACGATGCTGGCGTACACGGCGTCGACCGTGGCCCGGCCCTCCGATTTGGCGTCCGTGGGCGACTCTACCGCGCTTAGGCGCAGCGGCACGCCGCCGTACTGCCGCACGAGGTCGTAGTAGTACAGGGCCCGCAGGAACTTCACTTCGCCCAGGTACTGGTTTTTCTTGCTGGCATCCAGGGCCACGGCGTCAATTTTGCCCACCACGTCGTTGCAGCGGCTGATGCCGTTGTAGGAAATCTGCCAGAAATCCTGCACCGACTCGGAGTTGGCGCTCACCAGAAACTCGTCCACAAACTCGCGTTGCGACTCGTAGCCCCGGTTGCGGTCGTTGTACTGAAACGTGGTGTTGTCGGAGCGCATTTCGCCGAACACCCAGGCGTACACGTTGCCCAGGGTGCGCACGGGCGCGTAGGCCGCGTTGACGGCCTGCTGCACCTGGTCCTGGGTTTTGAAAAACCCGTCGGCGCTGATCGTGGCCTGGGGCTGCAAGTCGAGGAAATCTTTTTTACACCCCGTGGCCGCCAGCAGCAGGCCCAGGGACAACAGAAAAGCGGGGTTCTTTTTCATGGCGGGCAGCGGTTAAAAGCTCAGGTTGGTGCCAAAAATGATGGTCCGGGCCAGCGGGTAGTTGAGGAAATCCTCGCCGGGCGTCAGCACGGAGCTGTTGTTGCGGCTCACCTCGGGGTTGGCCCCGCTGTACCGGGTGAACGTGGCCAGGTTCTGGCCGCTGGCGTACACGCGCACGCCCCGGATGAAGCCCGACTTGGCCAGCCAGCCGGCGGGCAGGCGGTAGCCCAGCGTCACGTTCTGGATGCGGGCAAACGAGCCGTCCTCCACCCAGTCCGAGTTCACGTCGCGGTAGATCACGCGGGCCCCGTTGGTGGTGGGGGTGCGGCCGTCGCCGGGGTTTTCGGGCGAGCGCCACCGGTTCAGCACCTTGCGGTCAACGTTGAAGATGCCGTCGATGTTGAGCAGGTACTGGTTGGCACTTTTCAGGATTTGCCCCCCCTGCGAGCCCGTGACGATGACGCCCAAATCGAAGTTCTTGAAGCCAAAATTGTTGGTGATGCCCCAGATGTAGTTGGGCTGGGCGTGGCCAATCACGGCGAAGTCCTTCACCGGCTCAATCACGCCGTTGCCGTCCACGTCCTGGTACTTGATGGAGCCCAGCACCGACGTCACGTGCTTGGGCGAGGCGTTGAAGTCGGCCTGGGTGGCGTACACGCCCTGCACCACGTACCCAAAAAACTCGCCAATCGGGTGCCCCACCTGCGTGATGTGCGTGGGGTTGCCCTCGCCGCTGCGGCCGCTGTAAATGGGCGCGTTGTCGCCGTTCAGGGCCAGCACCTCGTTGTGGTTGAAGGCGATGTTCAGGCTCGTGCTCCAGGTGAAGGCCCCCGTGAAGTTGCGGGTGGTGAGGGCCAGCTCGACGCCGCGGTTCAGCACCTTGCCCGAGTTGATGATGGCGTCGGAATAGCCCGAAGACAGCGCCAACTGGTTGTCGAGCAGAATGCCGTTGGTGATGCGGCGGTAGAAGTCGCCGGTGAACACCACGCGGCTGTCGAACAGGCCCACGTCCACGCCCAGGTCCAGCTGGGTCGATTTCTCCCAGGTCAGGTTGGGGTTGGCCAGCGAGGTGAGGGCCCGGCCCGGGGCCAGTTGCCCGCCGAAGGCGGTGTTGGTGGACTGGCCGCCCGTGCTGACGTAGCCGTAGGCCGAGCCCACGTTGGCGATGGAGGTGTAGTTGCCGATGTTGAAGTTGCCGGTGAGGCCGTAGCTGGCGCGCACCTTCAGGGTGTTGAGCTTGGAGAGGCCCTTCAGGAAGTCCTCGTTGGCCAGGTTCCAGCCCAGGGCCACCGACGGGAACGTGCCGTACCGGTTTTGGGCCCCGAAGCGCGACGAGCCGTCGGTGCGCACGGTGCCCGTGACGAGGTACTTGTCTTTGTAGTTGTAGTTGACGCGGGCCAGGTACGAAATCAGGGCCCACTCCTGCACGTCGGCCCCGTACGACGGCACCAAGGCCGCCGCGTTGATGGTTTGCACGTCGTCGCCGGGGTAGTTGTTGGCGAAAATGGTTTGCGACTGGTAGTGCTCCTTCTGGGCCGTGTAGCCGGCCACGGCGTTTATTTCGTGGTCGCCCAGCTTCTTGTCGTACGAAAGCAGGGCTTCCGACAGCCAGTTGAAGCGCGTGTAGTCCACGCTCGTCGAGTTGGGAATGGTGGGCGGCGGCGCGAACACGCCGCCCACGCTGGCCGGATTAAAAGTGAACGCCGAGCCGTTGCTGTAGCTGATGTTCACGCTGTAGCGCAGCCGCAGCCCGGGCACGATGGTGTACTCGGCGAAGGCCCCGCCCAGGCCCTGCAACGTTTTGCGGGTGGTGCCGGCGTACTCCAGGCTGTTCAGCGGGTTGGGGGCCGTGAACATGCCCGGCGAGGCAATGAACGGCGTGCGGTTGCCGTTGGCGTCGAAGGCGGGGACCAGCGGCGAGAGCCACAGCGTGCGCGAGAGCACGTCGGTGAACCCGTTCTCAAAGTCGTTGCCCTGCTGGTTGCTGTAGGTCGGGGACAGGTTCAGGCCCAGGCGGATCTTGCTGCCGACTTTGCCGTCCACGTTCATGCGGGCCGAGTAGCGCTTGTAGCCCGTGTAGCGGATGGTGCCGTCCTGGTCGAGGTAGCCCAGCGAGAGCGAGGCGCGCAAGTCCTCGGTGCCCTTGCTCACGGTGGCGTTGACGTTGCGCTGGGGGGCCGTGCGCAGGATTTCGTTGTACCAGTTGGTGCCTTCCCCGTACTGCGCCGGGTTGCGGAACTCCACGGGAATGTCGGCGTCGGTGGCCGTCAGGCCGCGCGAGGCGAAGTCGTCGGTGATGATGTCGCGCCGGAACTGCGCAAACTCCTGGCCGTTGAGCTGCTGCGGGCGGCCCTTCTGGGGCACCTGCTGGAAGCCGGTGTAGGCGTTCAGGTCTACGCTGGTCACCCCGTTCTTGGCCCGCTTCGTGGTGATGACCACCACGCCGTTGGCCCCGCGCGAGCCGTAAATGGCCGTCGAGGAGGCGTCCTTCAGCACCGTGATGGACTCGATGTCGTCGGGGTTGAGCAGGTTGAGCGGGTTGTCGGTCTGCCCAAACGAGCTGGCAATCGGAAAGCCGTCGATCACGAACAGGGGCTGGTCGCCGGCCCCAATCGAGCCCGAGCCCCGCACCTTGATGGAGGTGCCGCCGCCGGGCGTGCCCGTCACGTTGCTCACCTGCACGCCCGCCACCTGGCCGGCCAGCTTCTGGTCCACGCTCACCACCGGCAAGTCGCGGACGGCGCGCGCGTCCACGCTCGCCACGGCGCCCGTCACGTCTTGCACGCGCTGGGTGCCGTAGCCCACCACCACCACGTCGTTGAGGCTGGTGGCATTTTCGGCCAGCGTCACGGCCAGCGGCTGGGCCTGCGGCACGGTGGCTTGCAGCTCTTGGGCGGTGTAGCCAATGGACGAAACGACCAGCGTGTGGGGCCCATTGGCCACGCCGCTGATGGCGAAGGTGCCGTCGGCGCCCACCGACGAGCCGTTGGTTGTGCCCTTCACCACCACGGTGGCACCAATGGCCGGCCCGCCCTTGGGGTCGAGCACCTTGCCCGTCAGCCGGCCGGTTTGGGCAAACCCCTGGGCTGCCAGCGCGCACACGGCAAGCAGCAACAAGAGCAGTCGCTTCGGAAAAACGAGACGTTGTTTTTTCATGGAGTTTTGAGAAAAAGAGAACGGTGAGGGTAGTTGATGAAAGCCAGGGCCCCGCCGCGGCCCGCCGGTTGCCGGGCGGTAGCGGGGGTGCCGGGCCCGGGCCGTGTCCAATCGATTGCTTGCGTTTACAATCGATTGCTGTACTGCACCGCGGGGCCCCGTCGGCGCAAGCATTTCCTCCTTACTTGGCCGCCCCGCCCCGCGGCTTTAGCGCACAAAAGCCATGGCCACGCCGCCGTCCACGTTGAGCACGTTGCCGGTGCTCTTGCTCAGCGAGCCGTCGACGAAGACGAGCACGGCCTTGGCGATGTCTTCGGCCAGTACTTCCGCGCCCAGCAGCGTGCGCTTGGCGTAGTGCTGGGGCAAGTCCTCCACGGCAATGCCGTAGGCCTTGGCGCGGCCGGCGGCCCAGTCGCCCTCCCAGATTTTAGAGCCGCGCAGCACGGCGTCGGGGTTCACGGTGTTGACGCGGATTTTGTCGGGCCCCAACTCGGCGGCCAGCAGGCGGCTCATGTGCAGCTGGGCCGCCTTGGCCGTGCCGTAGGCCACGTTGTTGGGGCCCGCCACCAGGCCGTTTTTGCTGGCGATGTTGATGATGTCGCCGCCCAGGCCCTGTTGGCGCTGGATGGCCACGGCCTGCTGGCTCACCAGGAACTGGCCCTTCACGAGCACGTCGTTCAGGAGGTCCCAGTCGGCCTGGGTCGTTTCAGCCAACGGCTTGCTGATGCTCAGGCCCGCGCAGTTCACCACGATGTCGACGCCGCCGAATTGCAGCACCGCCCGGCGCAGCGAGGCGGCAATGGCGTCGGCGTCGAGCACGTCGACGGGCGCGGCCAGGGCGCTGTCGGGGCCAAATTTTTGCCGCAGGCTGGCCTGGGTTTCGTCCAGCCGGTCGCGGTCGGCGGCCACCACGCAGGCCCCGTGCTGCAACAGCAACTCGCAGATGGCCAGCCCGATGCCGCCGGTGCCGCCCGTCACGTAGGCCACCTGGCCCGAGAGGCTTTTGGGCTTGGGCAGGCGCTGGAGCTTGGCTTCCTCCAGCAGCCAGTACTCGATGTTGAAGGCTTCCTGCTCGGCTAGGCCCTGGTAGGTGCTCACGGCCTCGGCCCCGCGCATCACGTTGATGGCGTTGGCGTAGAACTCGGCCGCCACGCGGGCGGTCTGCTTGTCCTTGGCAAAGGAAAACAGGCCCACCCCGGGCCAGAGAACGATGACGGGGTTGGCGTCGCGCACGGCCGGCGAGTCGGGGCGTTTGCTGCGCTCGTAGTAGGCCACGTAGGCCCGGCGGTAGGCGGCAAATTGGTCCGCGAGGTAGGCCTGCACGCTGGCCGCGTCGTCCCGCATGGCGTCGGCGTCGAGCACCAGCGGGCGAATTTTGGTGCGCAGGAAATGGTCGGGGCAACTGGTGCCTTGGGCGGCGAGGCGGGCCAGGTCGTGCGAGTTCACGAACTCGAGCACGCGGGCGTCGTCGGTGTAGTGGCCCAGCATGCGGCGCTGGCTGCTGGCCAGCCCGCGCAGCACGGGCAGCGCGGCGGCGGCCAGCCCGCGGCGGGTGGCCTCGTCCGGGGCCCCGTCCAGCTTCACACCGCCGAATACGGGGCGTTTCTGGCCGTAGCGGGCGGCCAGGTACGTGGCGGCCATCTCGATTACTTCCAGCGTGTTGAGGTACGAGTCGTAGCTGGTGTTGCCCCAGGTGAACAGCCCGTGGCCGCCCAGGATGACGCCGCGCAGGCCGGGGTTTTCGGCCACCAGCTTCTCGAGCTGCAAGCCCAGGTCGAAGCCCGGTTTCTGCCACGGCAGCCAGCCCAGCTCGTCGCCCCAAATCTCGTGCATGATGCGCTCGCCGTCGGCGCTGGCGGCGATGGCGATGAGCGCGTCCGGGTGCAGGTGGTCGATGTGCCGGAAGGGCAGCAGCCCGTGCAGGGGCGTGTCGATGCTGGGCGGGGCGCACTTGGGGTCGAACAGGCAGTAGTCGAGCAGGGCCACCATCTCGTCCTCGTGGGCCACGCCCCGGTAGCGGGCCTTCAGCTGGTGCAGCTTCTCCACGTAGAGGTTGGCACAGCCGGCCCGGGTGAGGGTGCCAACGTCGCCGCCCGAGCCCTTCACCCACATCACCTCGGCGGGCCGGCCGCTCACGGGGTCGGTGGCCTGGATTTTGACCGACGTGTTGCCGCCCGCGTAGTTGGTCAGGCGCAGGTCGGCGCCCAGCAGGTTGGAGCGGTAGAGAAACAGGGCCACTTCGTCGCCGGCCAGGGCCGCGGCTTTGGCTTCGTCCCAGAGGTAGCTGACGTGCTGAAAAGTAAGCGTGTTTTTCATGGGAGAAGTAAAAAAAACCGAACGGCGGGGACTGGGCCAGCGGGCTGGCGGCAACGCTGGCAAATGTTGCCGGCCGGCGCAAGGCGGGCTTCCTGTACTCTCCTGCTTAGCTTGCTTTAGGGCGCGCGTGGCGCCGAAGTGCGGGGCCCCACGCCGGGAAAGGCCCTTCTGCGCGGCACCGACGGGGTTTTTGCTGCCCGGCGCGGCCACAAAAAGGCCCATTTTGCCGGGCGTGGGGGGCCTGTTGCCGGGGCCCAGGGCTGTAATTATTCCCGGTTGGGCCAGCACATAAGCAGGAGAGTGGCGGACACCGCAGGTGAGTGCAGAAGGGTGCCCCTGGTTTCGGGGTGCAGTTTTGCGGCCCTCAACTCATCTTCCCGTCCCCGCCCATGCTGGTTTTTCTCGGAGTCATTTTTCACGCGCTGGGCGGCTTCGCCTCCGGCAGCTTCTACCTGCCGTACAAAAAAGTAACCGGCTGGGCCTGGGAGAGCTACTGGCTGGTGGGCGGCTTGGTGTCGTGGCTGGTGGCGCCGTGGGTGCTGGGGGCCCTCACCGTGCCGCACTTGCTGGGCGTGCTGCACCAAGCGGCGGGCAGCACCCTGTGGTGGACGTACTTCTGGGGCGTGCTGTGGGGCCTGGGGGGCCTCACGTTTGGCCTGGCCATGCGCTACCTGGGCTTGTCGCTGGGCATGGCCGTCACGCTGGGGCTGTGCGCGGTGTTCGGCACGCTGGTGCCGCCGCTGTGGGCCGGCACGCTGGGCCAGCTGGTGAGCACGGCGGCGGGCCGGGTCGTTGTGCTGGGGCTGGGCGTGTGCGTGCTGGGCATCCTCATCTGCGGGCGCGCCGGGCTGCTGAAAGAGCAGTCGCAAACCCAGGCAGAGAAGCGGGCCGTCATCGCCGAATTCGACCTGCGGAAGGGGCTGGCGGTGGCCGTGTTCAGCGGCGTCATGAGCGCCTGCATGTCGTTTGGGCTCACGGCCGGGCAGCCCATTGCCGCGCTGGCCGCCCAACGCGGCACCAACGCGCTGTTCGTGAACAACGCCATCCTGGTCGTCATCCTGCTCGGGGGCCTCACCACCAACGCCGCGTGGTGCCTGTACTTGAACGTGAAGAACCGCACCTACACCGACTACGGCAACCCCTCGCTGCCCGCGCTGCGCAACGTGCTGTTTTGTGCCCTGGCGGGGCTGACGTGGTACTTCCAGTTCTTTTTTTACGGCATGGGCGACAGCCAGATGGGGCCCTACCGCTTTTCGGGCTGGACGCTGCACATGGCCTTCATCATCGCCTTCAGCAGCATGTGGGGCCTGCTGCTGCACGAGTGGCGCGGGGCCAACCGGCTCACGCTGCGCACCATATCGCTGGGCATCGGCATCGTGGTGCTGTCCACGGTGGTGGTGGGCTACGGCAATTACCTGGCGGGGTGAGGCCGGCCGGCCGGCCGTACATTGGCCCGCCAACCGCTTCCCTCCACCCCACCCGTGGCGCGGGCTCTGCTTGCTGCCCACCGGCCATCCGCTATGTACCACTTACCGCTCAACCCGCTTGACCAGACCCCGAAATACAAGCAAATTGTGCAGTTCGTCATCGCGGACATCGAGCGGGGCCAGCTGAAAGCGGGCGTGCAGCTGCCGTCCATCAGCGAGATGAGCGAGGAATACTACCTGGCCCGCGACACGGTGGAAAAGGCCTACCGCGAACTGCGCGAGCGGGGCTTCATCAACTCGGTGCAGGGCAAGGGGTACTACGTGCTCGCGCGCGAGCACAGCAAGCTCAAAATTCTGCTGGTCTTCAACAAGCTGAGCTCCTATAAGAAAGAGATTTACTACGCCTTTTTGGAGGCGCTGGGCAGCCGGGCCACCGTGGATTTGCAGATCCACCACTACAGCGCGGAGCTGTTCCGGCAAATCATCGCCGCCAATTTGGGCAAGTACAACTACTACGTGGTCATGCCCCACTTCACCTACACCACCCCGCCGGAAGAGTACTTGAGCGTGCTGCGCACCATTCCGGCCGCCGAGCTGGTGCTGCTCGACAAGGACGTGCCGGCGCTGGGCCTCGATTGCCTGGCGGTGTACCAGGACTTTGCCCGCGACATCGGCGGGGCCCTGGATTCGGCGGTGGCCGAGCTGGTCAAGTACCCGCGCATGCGGATGGTTTTGCCGAGCGACGAGAGCTTTCCGGTGGAAATCGACCAGGGGTTTCGTCACTTCTGCACCTACAACAACAAGGATTTTGCGATGCGTGAAAACGCCCGCGACGAAGTGCTGGAGCCCGGCACCTGCTACGTGGTGGTGCGCGAAACCGACCTGGTGGAGCTGGTGAAAAAGATTCGCCAGACGCCCTACCTGCTGGGCCGCGAAATCGGCATCATTTCCTTCAACGAAACGCCGCTGAAAGAGCTGCTGGGCATGACGGTGATCACCACCGACTTCCACCACATGGGCCGCACGGCCGCCACCTTGCTGCTGGCGGGCAAGCGCGAGAAGGTGCGCAACCCCTTTTACACCATCCGGCGCGGCTCGATGTAGCGGCGGCCCCGGCCGGCGCAAAATTGCCGGGCCGGGCAGGAGAGTACAGAAAGGTCGGGGCCGGCCCCCGGCGCTGTTTTGCACCGGCTGCAGGGCCCCCGCCGGTGCGGGGCCCCGTGGCCACTCCACCACCTGCTACCATGCCCCCGCCCATGCTTCCCACCCAACGCCTCGCCGAGCTAAACGCGCCCTTTGCGGCCAACCACGAACTGCAGCTGGCGCACCTGGCCGAGCAGCTGGACCGGCGCGGCGCGGCGGGCGCGGCGCACGTAGTGGCGCAGCTGCGGCAGTTTCAGGTAGCCGTTCCGAGCTGGGCGCTGGGCACGGGCGGCACGCGCTTCGGCCGCTTTCCGGGCGGCGGCGAGCCGCGCAGCCTGGAAGAGAAAATTGCCGACGTGGCGCTGCTGCACCAGCTCAACGGCTCGTCGAACGCCCTTTCGCTGCACATCCCCTGGGACATTCCGGCCGATGCCCCGGCCGTCCGGCAGCAGCTGGCAGAGGCCGGGCTGCGCATCGACTCGGTGAACTCCAACACCTTTCAGGACCAGCCCGGCCAGGCGCACTCCTACAAATTCGGCTCACTGGCCAGCACCGACGCCGCCGTGCGCGCCCAGGCAGTGGCGCACAACATCGAGTGCATTCGCTACGGCGAGCAGCTGGGGGCCAAAGCCCACACCGTGTGGCTGGCCGACGGCGCCAACTTTCCCGGCCAGCAGCACTTCCGGCAGGCGTTTCAGCGCACGCAGGAGGCGCTGGCGAGCATTTACGAGGCCCTGCCTTCGGACTGGACACTGCTCGTGGAGTACAAGCCCTACGAGCCCAATTTCTACGCGATGGTGATCCCGGACTGGGGCACCTCTTACAGCCTGTGCCAGCGCCTGGGCCAGCAGGCCCAGGTGCTCGTGGACCTGGGCCACCACCTGCCCAACACCAACGTGGAGCAAATCGTGGGCCGCTTGCAGCACTTCGGGCGGCTGGGCGGCTTCCACTTCAACGGCTCGATGTACGGCGACGACGACCTGACCACCGGCAGCATCAAGCCTTTCCAGCTCTTTCTTATCTTCAACGAGCTGGTGGACGGGGCCCAGGACGCGGCCGTGCACAACCCCGCCGTGGCCTACATGATCGACGCCAGCCACAACACCAAAGACCCGCTCGAAGACCTGCTACAATCGACCGACAACATCCTCACGGCCTACGCCAAGGCCCTGCTCGTGGACCGCGGGGCCCTGGCCGCGGCGCAGCAGGCCAACGACGCGGCCCTGGCCGAAGACCTGCTGCGCGACGCCTTCCTGACCGATGTGCGGCCCCTGGTGGCCGAAGCCTACCGGCAGGGCGGCGGGGCCCTGCGCCCGGTCGTGGCCTACCGCCAGGCGCGGCACCGCGCCGCCCTCTTGCAGCAGCGGGGCCACCGGGCCGTGTCTACCGGGCTATGAAAAAGGGGGTTTACGCCGTGTTCGACGTTGGCAAAACCAACAAGAAGCTGCTGCTCTTCGACGAGGACCGCCGCCTGCTGGACGAGCGCCAGCAGGTGTGCCCCGAAACGGTGGACGACGACGGGTTTCCCTGCGAAACCCTCGGCCGCCTCACCGGCTGGGTTCGCAAGCACTGGCGGCGGCTCAGCCACCACCCCGGCTACGCGCTCAAGGGCGTAAACTTTACGGCCTACGGGGCCAGCTTTGTGCACTTGGGGGCCGACGGGCAGCCGGTGTCGCCGCTTTACAACTACCTCAAGCCCTTGCCCGAGCGCATCGCCGCGCAGTTTTACGCCGCGGTGGGCCAGTCGCCGGAAGAATTTGCCGTGGCCACCTGCTCGCCGGCGCTGGGCATGCTCAATTCCGGCGTGCAGCTGTACTGGCTGAAGCACGCCAAGCCGGCGATTTATGCCCGCGTTCGCACCTCGCTGCACCTGCCGCAGTACTTGTCGTATTTGCTCACGGGCGAGAAATTCAGCGACTACACTTCCCTGGGCTGCCACACCGGGCTGTGGGACTTCGGGGCCGGCCGCTACCACGACTGGGTGCGCCGCGAGGGCCTCGACGCCAAGCTCGCCCCCCTCACCCTCGACCCCGTGGCCAGCGCCGTGAACGGCGTGCTGGTGGGCGTGGGCCTCCACGATTCTTCGGCGGCGGTGCTGCCCTACGCGGCCCGGCCCGCGGGCCCGTTTCTGTTGGTTTCAACCGGCACGTGGGCCGTGGTGCTCAACCCGTTCGGCGCGCAGGCCCTCACGCCGGCGCTGCTGCGCCGCGACTGCCTGAGCTACCTCTCGCCCAAGGGCCAGCCCGTGCTGGCCGCTCGCCTATTCCTGGGCCGCGAGCACGATTTTCAGGTGCAGCGCATCGCCAGCCACTTTCACGTAGCCCCCGACTTTTACCTTCCTTTGGCCGCGGCCCGGCCCGCCGACGCCGCCCAGGCCCCCTTTTGCCCCTGGTGCATGGCCGGCACTGGCCCTTTCCCCGAGCAGCCCGCCCAGGAGTGGCGCCTGGCCGGCTTCGGCACCGCCGCCGCGGCCTACCAGCACTTGGTTCACGGGCTGCTACTGCTGCTGAAAGCTTCCATCGACCTGGTGCGCCAGGGCGAGCAAATCATTTACGTCGACGGCGGATTTGCCCGCAACCCGCTGTTCATGCAGGGCCTGGCCGGGCACTACCCGGGCACCCAGGTTCTTGCCCTTGAAGTGCCCCAGGCCACGGCCCTTGGGGCCCTGCTGCACCTGCAACAAGGCTACGCCAACAAAAAAACGGAGCCAATTTTTGGTTGATTACCGCCGCTCCGGCCGGGCCAGTGAAGCACCGGGTGGAGCGGCAGCGCGCTTGGCTCAGGCGGGGGGCGCGAAGGCGGTGTCCTGGGCTTCGGCGGCCAGGGCGGCTTTTCCGCCTTGGCCAGCACGGCGGCCAGCGTGGCGTTGGGCGTGGCGCTCTGGGTATCTTTCGTGCTGACGGGCCGACGGCCGCGTCGAAGCGGGCGGCCAGGCAGCTCACCCCGGTGGGCAGTTTCTGGCGCCGGTTGTCCCACGTCACATCGAGCACGACGCGTAGCGGCCGCCTTGGGTGGGAAAGGATTTGCCGGAACGTGAGCTTCACTAGGGCAAGGCAGCACGGACGCCAGCACTGCTAGTACCGAAACGGGCGGACGCGGGCAGTGAGCGAAGCGGAAAATACGGGCGCCGCTGCAAGAAAATACGGAGCCGCTGCTACAGAAAATACGCGTTTTTAAGGCCTCTACTCGCCCCAGCACCCTCTTATTGGAATTAACCGGTAGTTTCACTGCCGCGCTTTACCCATCTTTTTCTCTCCGCTACGCTATGCTCTTAAACCTCAACCTGGACCCCCGCGACGGCAGCGTGTGCCGGCTCACGTACGACGAAGCCGAGGGCTGGCTGCGGGGCACGTGGAGCGGCTACGTGGACGAGGACGAGGCCATGCGCGGGGCGGCGGCCTACCTGCAGCACGCCGCGCTGGCCCCGTGCCCGTACCTGCTCAACGACAACACCCGGCTGCGCGGGCCCTGGTTCGACAGCCTCGGCTGGCTGGCCCGCGTGTGGATGCCCGCCGCAGCCGCAGCGGGCCTGCGCTACGTGGCCCACGTGGTGCAGGCCGACCGGCAGTTCGACGTCATCCCGGAGCGGCTGCCGTCCCGGGCCCCGTTCGAGTTGCAAGTGTTCCTCGACCTGGGCCAGGCCCAGCGCTGGCTGCGCCAGTGCCGCGACGCCGCCGTGCCGGCGGCCTAGCGGGCGTCGGCGGCGCGGCACTGGCGCATTTGCTCCCAACGCAGCTCGCCGGCCACGTAGCAGGCGGGGCGGTGGCGGGGCAGGGCCGCGCAGCGGCGTCCCACTCGGCGGGCAGTTAGTAATAATAAACGAGGGCAACCTCCCCCAGTACGTGCGCCGGGCGTCGAGCGGGGCGAACAAACTCAGCGGATCGGTTTCCTGGTCGTGGCAGCCCTGGGCCACCGGGCGAGGCGTCGCGCGCAGGTCGGCGGGCCCCGGGGGCGTCAGCCAGCGGCCGTTGGGGTCGACGGCGCCGTAGCGGTCCCCGACTTGCACAAGGGCCCTGCCAGCAGGCGCCAGCCGCCGTGAAATGGCCCGGCAGCGGCCGGCCATCGAGGCGGTAGTTAGCGGGTCGTTGTCGTGTCGGCGTAGCGCGGCGGGCCGGCGTAGGTGGCCTCGTTGGGGCCGTTGCGGTAGGGCAGCGGGCCGGCGGCGAAGGGCAGTACCACGCGGCCCAGCGAGTCGAGCCGGCCGTAGGCGAGCCGGCCCGCCTCAACCCGCACGGCCCGCACGGCGTTGGGGGCCAGGCCCTGCAAACGCACGCAGGCGGGAGGCGTCAGGCGGCGGCCCGTGCGGTCGGGCAAGCCAAAGGCGCACGGGCGTTGGGTCGCCGTGTAGGCCAAGCGCCCGGCGCCCACGGTTACGACCGGGGCGAATCCAAAGCCAGTGAGCCGGTGGCCGGCCCCGTCGAACAAGGCTTGCCGCCCGCCGTGCCGGTAGCGGTTTTCGGTAACGTAGCGCCCGGTACCGCAATGGCTGTGGTGCCACGCCTGCACGTGCGGGCGCAGCAGTGGGCGCGCGCCCGGCGTAAAAAGGCAGCGGCTCCGCGGGCGGGTCGCGCTGCCAGGCTAAAACGCGCACCGGCAGGGAACCGGTTTGGTAACGGCTCAGCCAGGTGCCGCGCGGGGGTCGGGGCGCGGCGCTGGCCGTGTGCGCGAGCAGCGCGCAGGCAACGAGGAGCAAGGGCCTCATGCGCGGGGGCAGCCGTGCGATTCGCTCTGGAAACAGGACGAAAAGAACACGCGTGCTTTCAGGCGGGTAAAAGTAGCAAAGGAGCCCCTGGAATAGCAACGGTGCATTTTTTATCCCGAAGCTATATTTGAGGCGCGACCACTTGGTGTACCCATTAACCTACTGGCAAACAACATGCGAACGATCCGAATCATGGAACACCTCTCGCTGGACGGCGTGATCCAGCACGAAGACGGCGACGGCTTCGCGCACGGCAATTGGACGGCCCCCTACCGCACGCCGTTGGGGTTAGCGGCCGTCGTCGAGGCCCAAGGCAGCAGCTTCGATTTGTTGCTGGGCCGCCGTACCTACGATGCCTGGGCCGGCTTCTGGCCGCAAGCCGGGAACAGTCCGGTCGCGAACGGACTGAACGCGGCGACGAAATACGTCGCGACCCACCGGCCAGCCGGCCTTGCTTGGGGCCCGGTCGGGGATTTGGGCGCGGACGTCCTAGCGGGCATTCGCGGCATTAAGGCTACGGACGGCCCCGACCTGATCGTTTGGGGCAGTTCCACGCTGACGTCCGTGCTGCTGGAGCAGGGCTTGGTCGACGAGGTGGTTCTGTTGATCTACCCGGTCTTGCTGGGCCGGGGCAAACGCTTTTTCTCGGACTGGGCCGACCCGCGCGAACTCGCGCTCGTCCGCACGCAGGCCACGTCCACAGGCGTGCTCATCAGCACGTACCGGCACGTAGGAGCGCTGCGCACCGAAGGCAGTAAGCGGGAAAATGATTGAGCAGCTGAACGCCTAGCTTGACAGGTTTGAAGCCGGCGCGCAGTTGCCAGTCGCCCACTAGGCGCAACGAGAAGGTGCTTTTTGGGCCGCCGCTGCTTACGGCCAGTAATTGAGGCGCTGCATCGCATCTGCCGAACGGGCCGCCGGTAGCGTAGCTCACCGGGCGGCGCGGCGCGGCGCCGTGCAACGCCAAGCGCCCTAAGCGCCTTGTGCTGCTTACTCCCACAGGCTGTTGGCCGCCGTCAGGATCAGGGGCGGACCGTCCGTCACCACGATGGTGTGCTCGTGCTGGGCCACGAAGCTGCCGTCTTTGGTGGCCAGCGTCCACCCGTCGCCGAGCGGATGGGCCAAGGTGGCGCCGGTGGAGATGAACGTCTCCACCGCCACCACCGAGTTTTTCTGGAAGCGCTTCCGGTTGTAGCGGTCGTAGTAGCAGGGAATTTCTGCGGGCTCCTCGTGCAGGCTGCGGTCCACGCCGTGCCCCACCAGGTTTTTGAGCACCCGAAACCCCGCTTTGCGCGCTTCGGCTTCGATCAGCCCGCCGATGGTGGCGATGCGCACGCCGCCGCGGATGCGGCCCAGGGCGGTGCGCAAGATCTGCCGGGAGGCATCGACCAGCGGTTGGTGGCGGTGAAGGTCGGCCCCGAGCACGAAGGAGCCGCCGTTGTCGGCCCAGTAGCCGCCCAACTCCGCCGAGACGTCGATGTTGACCAGGTCGCCGGGCTGCAGCACACGGCGGGCCGACGGGACGCCGTGCGCCACTTCGTTGTTCACGCTGATGCACGTCCAGCCGGGAAAGCCGTAGGCAAGCCGCGGGGCCGATCGCGCCCCCGACGCTGCCAGCAGGCGGCCCCAGTACGCGTCCAGCGCCTGGGTCGTCATGCCCGGCTGGGCGTAGGCGCGCATGCGCTGAAGGGTGGTGCCGACGGCTTCGCTGACGCGCTGAAGGCCGGCTAAGTCGGCGTGCGAGGTGATGGACATGGGGCGGCGGGGGTGGAGGCGCGGGCGGCGTTGGCGGGCGAACCCGGCGAACGCGGCACCAATTTACGGTAGCCGTCCCCGTGCGCGCCAAACGCGGGTGCTCGTCAGCAACGTGGGTCAGGGCGCACTCGAACTGCGCGCTCGGCGCTGCCGACCGACCGGGCCAACGGATTGTTCTTTCAAGGCGCGGTACTTCGTAATGCGGACTAGCATGGTGCGGATTAGGATAACTGCCTCGTTTACTTCTGCCATTTCCTGGGCTTGCGGGGCGCTGGGGCGCGGACACTAGAAGCCATTAAAAAGCTCCAACCGGCGAGGCTGAGGCTTCTTTAGGCAGCTTCGGGTTCGAAGCTAAGCTTGGTTTTGGTGCCCAGGGCCCCCAAGACCTTGAGCAGCGTCGCCAGCGTCACGTTGACGGCGCTGGTTTCCAGCTTGGAGATTTGTGTTTTCTGCACACCGACCAGCGCGCTCAGTTCGGTTTGGGTCAGGTTGAGCTGTTTGCGGTATCCCTTGATTTTCAAAGAAACCAGCTCCAAGCTTGATTCAAACTTGAATTGTTCTCGTTCGGGCGTGCCGGGGGCCCCACGAATTTATCTTTTAAATCCTGGTATTTCTTGACACGAATTGGAAGATTCGTGCCGCCGCCAGTAACTTGGTTGTCAGCGGGTCGTTTTATCATAAATCATGCATGGTAGTAACAGGACCAGCGAGAAGCAGAGTCGAACGGGGCGTGGGGTGGTCCAATAAAAACGGATAGTGAGCTAAGGTAGGCTGAGTTGGAAGTCGTGTTCAAATTGGTGGGGCGAGCGGTAGCCCAGGGCGGAATGGCGCCGGTCGAGGTTGAAGTAGGTATAGCGCACCTGCACGGGCTCGGTGGTCGCGACCTGCTCGATGAACTGGTAACGGCTCATGACGGAGGCGGCTGCGCAAAGATGGCCACGACTTTTTTAACATATTGCGCTCCTGTTCCACCCGTTTGAGCTCGGCGTGCAAGCGCTTCATCTCTTCGCGCTCCGCGCGGCTAGGCACGGCCTCAGGTAATGCCTGCCGTTGCCAGCGGCCAAGCAAAGCGGGCGACAGGCCCTGGGCACGGGCCACGTCCGTTTGGCGGGCCCCGGCGACTACTTGGCGCACGCACTCGGCTTTGGAGGCGGGGGTATCTTATTTACGGGTCGGCGGCGGGCCGCTCAAAAGGAGCTTGTCAAGCATGGGCAGTGGGAGGCAAGACTTCACACTGGCTGTTTTTACTCGACCACCTCAGCGCGTGGTGCCGCCCCCCGTATTTACGCGTAGGCCTTCAAGTAGTCCCGTCGGATGCGCTCCGCTTTGGCGATGCCGGCTTTGGGCGTTTTCTGGGTTTTCTTATTTAAGAAGCTGTTTGAGTTAATTTAGGGTCATGGAAAAGGTAGTCGCGCCATCCGCTCGAAAACGGTACAGTTCAGACCTCTCGGCCCGAGACTGGCAGCGGCTGGAGCCGTTGCCGCAGGTGCGACGCCGCAGCAAATGGCCCTTATTGAGCGTGGTGAACGCCGTGCTGTACGTGCTCGAGAACGGGTGCCTGTGGCGCGATTTGCCGGGCGACTTCCCCCCGTGGGGCACGGTATACTGGTACTTCGCCAAATGGCAGGACGCGGGTATACTGGACGAGTTAAACGCTTGTCTGAACGTGGTTTGCCTGGAAAATACCCCCAAAAAGCACTGCCTACCTGCGTCATTATCGACACGCAAAGCGTCAAAAACGCGGCCACGGCCACCGGGGCGACGGTGGGCTTTGACGCGGGCAAGTTGGTCAAGGGGCGCAAGCGTCTGGTGCGGATTGATACGCTGGGCAACGTGCTGGCCAGCCGGGTCGTGCCGGCCCACGTCTCGGACGCCGCCGCCCACCCGTTGCTGGCGCTGGTGCAAGTGGTCATGGGCGACAACTCGTTTGCCGGCCTCTTTACCGAGCACCTGGCCCACTACTACTGCGTGCGATTC
This sequence comes from Janthinobacterium lividum, assembly GCA_050954665.1. Classification (GTDB taxonomy): domain Bacteria; phylum Bacteroidota; class Bacteroidia; order Cytophagales; family Hymenobacteraceae; genus Hymenobacter. The sequence continues at coordinate 1,442 of JBPBPC010000025.1, read as the reverse complement.
GAAAAGCCTGTGCATATCGTGCTGAAAAAGAAAAACTTCTGCATTCCTAGAAAACGCTGGCTGGTCGAACGCACGTTGGCTTGGCTCAGCGCCAACCGCTGCTTATCGAAAGAATGCGACCGGCTACTGACGCGAGCCAATGCGTGGATAATGTGGGCCAACATTCGCCGAATTCTCAAGTTTCGCTAACTCAAACAGCTTCTTAATTGCGGGAAGCGCTTATGGCTGGGGTAGCGGGGCGGGTGCCTCCACAAAGACCAGCCAACTGAACTGCCGGGCGGTATCGGTCCGCCGGTGAAGTGGTCTAGGTTAGGCGCACAGAAGCAGGACGTATATTTCCTGAGTCATGAGCGCAGAAAAGAGCCAGAAGACGCCCGATAAGCGGCGCAAATACGATGACGCCTTCAAAGCCGAGGCCCTGCGCCTGGCTTCGGAGAGCCGCAGCACGCAGGCGGCCGCTCAGCAACTGGGCATCAGCCCCAAGCTACCCTATCACTGGCAGCAGGCCAGGCTCGTGGCCGAAGTCGGCAGCGTCGAGGTAGCCCGTGACCCGGAGGTGCGCCAGTTGCGCGCCCAGTTGAAACGGGCGGAACAGGAGTTGGATATTTTAAAAAAAGCCTGGGTCATCTTCAGCCAGCCGACCCGGTGAGCACCTACCGCTACATCGCCCAGCGGCGGGGTCGAATACCAGTGCGGCAGCTCTGTCAGGTGCTGCGCGTGTCGGCTAGTGCGTATTACGCCTTGTATGATTGCACTGCCTTTCGTTGAGAGGCAGCCAGGAAAGGAAACGGGGTCACTAATTACGCCTAAAGGCGGCGCTTCGGCCCTGACCTTGCTTGCCAGAATCAGTGCCTCGTTTCTTGTTTTTGCCCGAAGACTGTACAGTATAAAGGGAGCCCGACTACACGCAGGGCATCCCGCATTTCAGCAAGGATAGTTGCGGTAAAAACCGGTCTGGTTGACTATTTACCCACTTTACATCTGCCTATGCCCGCTGCTTCCCTCATCCCCCTCAAGTACGTGGTGGGCATTGACATCGCCAAGGACACGTTCGTCGCCTGCTTCGGCCGCATCGAAGCTACCCAGCGGCTGCGCTTTGGTAAGCAAGCGACCTTTCCCAACACAGCCGCTGGCTTTGTGGACTTGCTCAGTTGGACTACCCGCCAGCACGTGACGAGTGCCCCCCTCTGGTTTATCGTGGAGGCCACGGGCGTGTACTACGAAGAACTCGCCTATTTCCTGGCCGATAAAGCGCAGGCGCTCAGCGTACTGCTACCCAACAAGGCGAAACATTTTGCCCAGAGCACGGAACAGAAAAGTAAGACCGGCCAACTCGATGCCCGCTTGCTCTGCCGCCTGGGCCTGGAACGGGTACTGCCCGCCTGGCAACCACCGAGCGCGGCCTTGCGGCAATTGCGGGCGCTGGCGCGGGAGCGCCAAAG
>JBPBPC010000015.1:0-30949 GCA_050954665.1 Janthinobacterium lividum | reverse complement strand
GCCGTGGCAACTCGCTTTGATAAGCGCGCCGCCAACTATTTTGCCACCTGCTGCTTGATTGCCACTCTAACCTGGCTCTAACTGTAAACACCCCCTAGCATCGACAGCCCAAGTTATCGCCCTTTATCGCTCTAAGACCCTGCGGTCCGACATGGCTCACGCTGCCGTTGCGCGCATAATTTTTTTGTAAAGGCGCATCCATTGGCGCGGTAACTTGTTCAGGGTTGGATGAAACAAACGGAAGTGAAACGGCAAAAAGGCTCGGGCCTCAAGCAACCCGTGGCCGTCGTCGGGGCGGGGGTGGCGGGGCTGGCCGCCGCCGTGCGGCTGGCCGTGGCCGGCCACGCCGTCACGGTGTTCGAGGCGGGGCCCTCGTTTGGCGGCAAAATGCACCAGTTCGAGCTGCCCGGCGGCTACCGCTTCGACGCGGGGCCCTCGCTGTTCACGCTGCCGCAGCTAGTGGACGACATTTTCCGCCTGGCCCACCGCCCGCCGGCCGACTACTTCCGCTACGAGCGCCTCGACCCGATTACCAATTACTTCTTCGCCGACGGCACCCGCCTCGCGGCCTGGGCCGACGCCAGCAAGTTTGCCGCCGAAGTGGAGGAAAAATTAGGGGCCCCGGCGGCGGCGGTCACGCAGTTTCTGGCGCGCAGCGGCCGGGCGTACGACGCCACGGCGGGCACGTTTTTGCACAAGTCGCTGCACAAAGCCGGCACCTACTTCAGCCCCGAAACGCTGAAGGCCGTGGGGGCCCTGCCGGCGCTGGGCTTGCTCGGCACCATGCACCAGCGCCACGCCCAGGCCTTCGCCGACCCGCGCCTGGTGCAGCTCTTCGACCGCTACGCCACTTACAACGGCTCCGATCCGTACCAGGCCCCGGCCACGCTGAGCATGATTCCGCACCTGGAGCACGGCATCGGTGCGTTTTACCCGGTGGGCGGCATCTACGCCATCGCCGAAAGCCTGCACCGGCTGGCGGTGGAGTTCGGGGTGGCGTTCCAGTTCAACGAACCAGTAGCGGAGATTTTGGTGGCCGGTAAGCACGTCACGGGCCTGCGCACGGCGCACGACGTGTACGATTTCGGCCTGGTGGTGAGCAACATGGACGTGGTGCCCACCTACCGCCGCCTGCTGCCCACCCAGCCCGCGCCCGAGCGTACCCTAGCCCAGCCGCGCTCGTCGTCGGCCCTGATATTTTACTGGGGCATTGCCCACAAATTTCCCGCGCTGGACTTGCACAACATCTTCTTTTCCAGTGACTATCAGCAAGAGTTTCGGGCCATTTTTGAGGGCAAAACCGTGGCTGATGACGTGACGGTGTACGTCAACGTCACGTCCAAAAAGACGCCCGCCGACGCCCCGCCCGGCCACGAAAACTGGTTCGTGATGGTGAACGTGCCCCACGACGAAGGCCAGGACTGGGACGCCCTCACCCAGAAAACGCGCCGCCTAGTGCTGGCCAAGCTGTCCGGGGCCCTGGGCGTAGCCATCGAGCCGCTGATAATGGCCGAGAAAACCTGGACGCCGCCCGGCATCGCCGCCGACACCTCGTCGTTCGGCGGGGCCCTGTACGGCAGTTCCAGCAACAACCCGCTGGCGGCCTTCCTGCGGCACCCCAACTTCTCGGGGCGGCTCGACGGGCTCTACTTCTGCGGCGGCTCGGTGCACCCCGGGGGCGGCATTCCGCTGTGCCTGCTCTCGGCCAAAATTGTGGCGGAGTTGATTGGCTAACGGCCAAATTTGATGCAAAAAAGAGCCCCGCGCTAGCTGGCGCGGGGCTCTTTCTGCTTTCTACAAACGGTGGTACTAGTCGTACGCCGGCTTGTCGATGCTGGCTTTGTCGTGGCCCCGGTTGGGGTGGGTGGTGCCAGCGTCCAGCGCATCTTGTTCCAATTGGTCTTCCTCGGCTTCACTAAAATCATCCACCGGCAGCGCGTCGGCCTTGGGATGGCCTTCGAGGTTGCGCTGGTCGGGGTTCTCGCTGTCCTTCTGGTTGTTGTGGTGGGTGGGCATGGCAGAAGTGAGTTAAGTGGAAAAAGGAACTGCTTGGCTGGGGCCCCAAAACCTTATTGGTCGATGGCCGTGTCGGTGGCGTTGAAGTCGGTCAGCTCGGCGTTGGTATCGGTGCCGGTGATGGGCTGGATGGCCCTGGGCTCCATTTCGCCCATGCCCACGCGCGACTTGGGGTTTTCCATTTCGTCGGGCCCCTTGCGGCGGTCGTCGGCGTCGAGTTCGTCCACGGGGCCCCCGGGGTTGTGCACGGCCACCAGGTCGGGGTCGTCGTCGTAGGTTTCGAGGGCCGGCAGGTCCTGGTCGGCGCGGGCGTTGCGGCCCTCGTCGTCCGAGCGCATGTTGTCGGGCGGCGGGCTCATCGCGTCGGCGTCCTCGTTTACGCCCAAGGCCGTCGAGCCGCCGGCCGTGTCGGAGCCGAAGCCCTGCTTGCCGTCGCGGTTGCCGAAGCCCCCGCGGGCGGCGTCGTTCTTGGGCGGGTCGGCGTTGGGGATGTAGTGGCCGGCGCGCATCTCCTCGTCGGTGGTGTCGTCGTTGATGACGCGGATGGGGCGGTTGTTGGGATCGACGGGCATGGCGGCGAAGGTTAAAGTTGAAAGCAAAGCGGATGGGAGAGGGGTGTACTACGCTTGGGCGGTTTGGGTTGTAGGGGCCCCGACTTGGGGCCCGCCCGTACCTTTGCCCCATGCCCGCCGCCCCCGCCCTCACCCTCGTGCCCACGCCCATCGGCAACCTCGAGGACATCACCCTGCGGGCCATCCGCGTGCTGGGCGAGGCTGATTTGGTGCTGGCCGAAGACACCCGCGTCAGCGGGCGCCTGCTCCAGCACCTGGGCCTGAAAAAACCGCTCCTCAGCTACCACCTCCACAACGAGCACCAGCAAGTGCCGCGCCTGCTGGAACGCCTCGCCAACGGCGAAAAAATGGCCCTGGTGAGCGACGCCGGCACGCCCGGCATTTCCGACCCCGGCTTCCTGCTGGTGCGCGAGTGCCTGGCCCGCGGCCTGGCCGTGGAGTGCCTGCCGGGCCCCACCGCCCTGGTGCCGGCCCTGCTCAAGTCGGGCTTTGGGGCCGAGCGGTTCACGTTCGAAGGGTTTCTGCCCGTCAAAAAAGGCCGCCAAACCCGCCTGCACGAGCTGGCCCCCGAGCCCCGGACGATGATTTTTTACGAGTCGCCGCACCGCTTGGTAAAAACCTTGGTTCAACTGGCCGAGGTGTTCGGGGCCCAGCGCCCGGCCTCCGTCAGCCGCGAGCTGACCAAGCTGTTTGAAGAAACCGTGACCGGCACGCTGGCCAGCCTGGCCGCCGACTTTGGGGCCCGGGCCGCCATCAAGGGCGAAATTGTGCTGGTAGTGGCCGGCAACCCCGCCCCGCCGGCCCGGCCCGGCAAAGCCGGCCGCTACGCCCGCGGCGAAGAAGACGAAGTAGACGAATTCATTGAAAACGAAGCAAATACCTCCGAAGAATTTGGCGAAGACTAGCCCTGGGGCCCACCCCGCTGCCTTAGCCGTGCTGGGCGCCGCCCTGCTCTGGACCGGCTGGTCCACCAGCGCCACCCTCTGGCCCCTGGGCCTGTTCGTGGGCCTGGTGCCGTACCTGCTTATGGAGCACCGCTTCACGCAGCAGGGGGCCCGCAAGGGCCGCGTGTTTGCCGGCACCTACCTGTTTCTGCTGCTCTGGAACGCCAGCACCACCTGGTGGGTGAGCTACGCCGACCTGGCCGCCGGCATCGCCGCCGTGGTGCTAAATGCGCTGCTCATGTGCCTGCCGCTCATGGCCTTCCGCCAAACCAAAAAGCGCCTGGGGCCCCGCCTCGGCTACTTCGCGCTGCCCGTGTACTGGATTGCTTTCGAGCAGCTGCACCTGCGCTGGGACATCACTTGGCCCTGGCTCACGCTGGGCAACGGCTTTGCCGCCGTGCCGCAGTGGGTGCAGTGGTACGAGTACACCGGCTTCCTGGGGGGCTCGGTGTGGGTGTGGGCGGTGAATCTGCTGGTGTTTTTTGCGTTGGTTGACAAAGAAGAGCTGGGCTTTGCCGGCGGCGCGGCGCCGGCCGGTTTGGTGGGCGCGCGGCTTTTGGCGCCTTTGCTGGCGGTAATCCTGCCGCTGGCCCTGTCCTACGCCATCGGCGCGGCTTACCACGAGCAGGGCCCCGGGGCCGAGGTGGTGGTGGTGCAGCCCAACGTGGACCCCTACACCGAGAAGTTCGCGGGGGCCCCCAATTTCGTTTCCTACGACGAGCAACTGACGCGGCTCCTGAGCCTGAGCACGCAGCAGCTCACGCCCCAAACGCGGCTCGTGCTTTGGCCCGAAACCAGCCTGCAAGGCCATTACCAGGAAAAGGTCATTGACCTCGACCCCAAAATCCAGCGCATCCGGGCCTGGCTGGGGCAGCACCCGGGCGTGGCCCTCATCGCGGGCATGACGAGCATCGTGACTTACCCCGACAAGGCATCGGCCAGCGAATCGGCCGTTTACCGCGACGACGCCGGCTACTACGACGTGTGCAACACGGCCGCCTACTTCGCCAGCGCCAGCGCGCCAGTGCAGTTTTACCACAAAGAGCGGCTGGTGCCGGGCGTCGAAAAAATCCCACCCTTCCTCACTTCCCTCATCAACCACATCGACCTGGGCGGCTACGTGGGCAGCTACGGCACGGTGCCCGAAACCAAGCTGTTCCGCGTGCCCGGGGGCCCCGCCCTGGTGGTGCGGCCGCTGGTGTGCTACGAGTCCATTTACGGCGATTTCACGGCTGAATACGTGCGTGGCGGGGCCAACCTGCTCGGCCTCGTCACCAACGACGCCTGGTGGTACGACACGCCTGGCTACCGCCAGCTGCTGCGCCTGGGGGCCCTGCGCGCCGTCGAAACCCGCCGCGACCTGGCCCGCGCCGCCAACACGGGCTTCACCGGCTTCATCAACCAGAAGGGCGAAATCACGCAGCGCGAACCCACCTGGGTGCCCACCGCCGGCCGCGCCACGGTGCACCTCAACAGCCAGCTGACCTTCTACACCCGCGTGGGCGAGTGGATCGGCCGCGGCTGCCAGGTCCTGGCCCTGCTGCTGCTCGGGTGGGTGATAATCCGCGCCTTTGCGGGGCCCAAAAACCAATAGCAGGAACCCGAACACTACGCAGCGCGCAGCGCGACGTTCTGGTTGCCCCACTTCCTACGTCTTAATCTCCTAACCTTCAAGTATGACCGATTACTTCGCCCTTTCGCACCAAGTAGCGGCCCTGTGCCGCACCACCGCTCAATTTATTTTGCACGAAGCCAAAACCTTCGACCCCAATAAGATAGAGCACAAGGGCCTGCACGATATGGTGAGTTACGTGGACCAAGAAGCCGAGCGCCGCCTGGTGGCCGGGCTGCGCGAAATCCTGCCCGCGGCCGGCTTCATCACCGAGGAGGGCACCGCCGGGGCCCCCGACGAAACCCAGGAGTTCACCTGGATCATCGACCCGCTCGACGGCACCACCAATTTCATCCACGCGCTGCCAGTGTTTGCCGTGAGCGTGGCCTTGCTGCACGGCTCCGAGTTGGTGGTGGGCGTGGTGCACGAGGCCAACCGCGACGAGAGCTTCCGCGCCGCCAAGGGCCACGGCGCCTTTTGCAACGAGGACCGCCTGCACGTAACGGAGGCCCCCAAACTGGGCAATTCACTCATCGCCACCGGTTTCCCTTACAGCAAGTTTGCCCAGCTCGACAAATACCTGCAGGTGCTGGGCAGCTACATGCAGCGCACCCACGGCCTGCGCCGCATGGGCTCGGCTGCTACCGACCTAGCCTACGTGGCCGCCGGCCGCTTCGACGGGTACTTCGAGTTCAACATCAACTCTTACGACGTAGCTGCGGGCCTGCTACTGGTGACCGAAGCCGGTGGCCGCGTCACCCAGTTTCTCGAGGACGGCGACCCACTGTTCGGCCGCGAAGTAGTGGCCAGCAATGGCTACCTGCACGAGGAAATGCAGGCCACAATTCGGGAGTTCTGGGCGTAGTCCGGGAGTCACACAGCGGGGCTTGCTGAGGATACTTAAGTTACCACGGGGCAGCTTTAACTATCCTCTTGAAACAAGGAGAGTTAAAGCTGCCCCGTGGCGTTGTAAGCCCCTGCTTTGATTACCTTAGCTTTCGGCCTGCCGTAATGCTGTTCTCAAAGCACCTGTCGTCGCTTAATACCATTACTAGGCGACTGCAGACCCTTTCGAACAGGCATTTAAGCAATCGCTTGTGTCGTTCAACCGAAAACGGAAAGAAAGATGACTGTCAAAAGTACCAGTGCCGCTTTCGCCGTAGGGGCGCCTAATTTGCTCGCCAAGCCCCATTATCCGATACTGGACGGTTTGCGGGGGGTAGCGGCCTTGCTGGTGGTGGCGTTCCATATTTTTGAGGCGCACGCCACCAGCCACCTCGACCAAATCTTGAACCACGGGTACCTCGCGGTCGACTTTTTCTTTTTGCTCTCCGGGTTTGTCATCGGTTACGCCTACGACGACCGGTGGCAGCAGATGACGTTGGCGGACTTCTTTAAGCGCCGGCTCGTTCGGCTCCAACCGATGGTGGTCATCGGCATGGTTATCGGCGCCCTAGGCTTTTACTTTCAGGATTTTCCGATGTGGCCGGTTATTCATACGGTGCCGGTGTGGAAGATGCTGCTGGTCATGCTCATCGGGTGCACCCTGCTGCCGGTACCCGCCGCGCTGGACATCCGGGGCTGGACGGAAATGCACCCGCTGAACGGCCCGGCCTGGTCGCTGTTCTTCGAGTACATCGCCAATATTCTGTACGCACTTTTTGTGCGAAAATTTTCAAAAACAGCCCTTTCGCTGCTGGTGTTCCTGTCAGGTGCTGCCTTGCTCCACTTGGCCTTGACCAGCCCCACGGGCGACGTAATCGGGGGCTGGTCGCTGGAGCCGCAGCAATTACACGTTGGGTTTGCCCGCATGATGTACCCATTTTTTGCCGGGTTGTTGCTGTTTCGGGTTAGCAAGCTAATCCAAGTAAAACACGCTTTTTTAATATGCAGTCTGCTGGTTGTAACCATACTGGCCATGCCGCGAGTTGGCGGAAGTTCGCAGTTGTGGCTGAACGGCCTTTACGATTCCTTAAGCATCATTCTTCTTTTCCCCCTTGTCGTATTCTTAGCCGCGAGTGGCAGCGTTGAAGGCAAGTTGTCAGCGCGTATTTGCAAGTTTTTTGGCGACATTTCCTACCCCATATACATTACCCATTACCCCATTATTTACATTTACACGGGCTGGGTGGCCAGCACCAAAGTCCCGTTGCGCACCGCTTACCCCTATAGTTTTCTCGTCTTTTTCTCCTGCATTGCCCTCGCCTACGCTTGCTTGAAGTGGTACGACGAGCCCGTCAGAAGCTGGTTGCGGAAGAAAGTGCTGGGGTGAAACCTGCTCGTGGCTTTAATACGGCGCCGGGGCCTGGTACTTTGAATGCACCTAAAAAACTGTTGCGCAGGTTTGAGGAACAAGCGTCTGAGCAATGCCCCACAAACTTTTGCCTCGGCCCCAGCGTTTCTAAATCGTTATGCTAGTTCAATATATCCTCGTGGCCATCCTCGTGCTGGGGGCCCTGTTTTTCTTGGGCCGCCGGGCTTGGCGGGCGTTCTTCTCGAAAGAGCAAGTGGGCTGCGCCAAGGGCTGCGGCGCCTGCGGCGGCATTGACGTGGACCGCCTGGAACGCACCATTGCGGCCCGCACCGGGCGCTAAGACCGAGTGCCGAATTTTAGGGGCCCCGGGGGCAACCCCGGGCGGCCCGGGGCCCGTATAGCCGCGTAGCCGCTGCCTTTCCGGCGGGGCTTTTCCTCATTCCCACGCCCCACGCCATGCAAGACAAAGAAGAAGAGCGTTCGCTCGTCAACGTCGAAAACAAGCTCACCAAAGACGGTTACACGCACGATTTCAAGGTGACCGATGGCCGCCTGCACACCCTCGACCCGAGCTCCAACCGGAGCTACACGCCCGACGAGGTGACCATCGTGGATTTCTACCGCTTTGAGGGCGAAAGCAACCCCGACGATACGTCCATTCTCTACGCCATTGAGGCCCCCAACGGCGTGAAAGGTACCATCGCCTCGGCCTACGGCGTGTATGCGGATACCGACATCGACGACTTTCTTAAGCAAGTGGAAGACTTAGGTAAAAACTTGACCAAGAAGGATAAGTAAACTGTTTCGGCTGTGCCGATTAGTAACCAAAACGGCCCGCTGCACCAAGTGCAGCGGGCCGTTTTGGTGGTTGGGCCCCGGGCTATTTTTTGGTAATCGTAAATTCTACCCGGCGGTTGAGGGCGCGGGTGTCTTCTTGGTCGTTGCTGGCCACGGGCTTGGTGCCGCCGTAGCCCTCGGTGGTGATACGGGTCGGCGTGATGCCCTTGCTGATGAGGTACTTCTTCACCTCGTTCACGCGGTCGAGGCTTAGCTTGAGGTTCAGGGCCGGGTCGCCCTGGTTGTCGGTGTGGCCGCCAATTTTGATCTCCACCGTCGGGTAGTCGCGCATGATGCGCACGAGGCGGGCCAGCTCGGGGTACGAATTGGTGCGCAGGTAGTACTTGCTCTGCTGGAAGAAGATGTTATTGAGCTTCACCGTCTGGCCCACCGCGAAAGGCACCATAAACAAGTCCTGCGTCTGCTCCGAATACTTGTCGCGGGCCGTCACGTCGAGGTTGGCGTTTTCGGCGATGTAGTTGTCAGCCTCGGCGCGGTAGCCGTATTGCACGCCGCTGGGCAGCACAATGGTGTAGGAGCCGTCGGTAGGGTCGGTTTCGGCGGTGCCAATTTCCTCGCCCGTTAGCAAGTTTTCGTAGTGAATGACGGCCTTGATGGGTTTCTTGGTGGCTGCGTCCAGCACTTGGCCGCGCACCAGCGTCACAGCCTCGGGCTTGAAAGCGGGGGCCAGGGCGATGCGGAAAATGTCCTTTGAGTTGTTGGTGCCGTTGCGCGTCGACACCAAATAGGCGTCGTCGCCGGCCGCCGACACGGTATAGTAAGCGTCAAAGTCGGGCGAGTTCACCACGCTGCCCAGGTTGCGGGGCGGGCTCCAGTTTGTCCAGGTATCGTCGAGGCGCTTGGAGTAGAAAATGTCGGACTTGCCGTAGCCGCCGCGGCCCTCGCTGGCGAAGTACAGCGTCTTTTCGTCGGGGGCGAGGAAGGGGGCGAAGTCGGCCCTTTTGGTGTTTACGTTGGGCCCCAGGTTGCGCGGGCGCGTCCACGTCGCGGGCTGGCCGGGGGGGCTGGGCTTCGGAAAGCTCACGTACAAGTCTTGCTCGCCCAGGCCGTCGGTGCGCTGCACGGCCAGCAACAGGGCCTTGCCCGAAGTAGCGAGGAAGTAATCGGCGTGCTCGTCGTCGTTGTTGTAAAAGTCCTCAATGTCCACGTCGGCCGGCTGCGACCAGCCACCCGGGCGGTGCTCCGAGGTGCTGGGCCCCTTGGGAGTTAGGCCTTCGGGCGTGTAGTGGCCCAACAGCAGCAACCGTTGCCCGTTGGCCGATACCGAGGCCAGCCCGTTGGGGAAGCCGGCCGTGTTCACGGGGCCGCCCATGTTTTTGGCGGGCCCCCAGGCCTTGCCGCTGGCGCTTTGCAGGGTTGAAAACCACACGTCCTGCGGGTCGGTTTTGCCGCCGATGTTGCCCGGGTGGTTCTGCCGGGCGAAGTACAGGGTGCGGCCGTCGGGCGAAATCACGGGGTGCGTGTCCACGTACGGGCTGTTCACGGTGGGCCCCAGGTTCACAAGCGACGAGTCGAAGCGGGCCACGCCGGCCGCGTCGGCGTCGGGGGCCTTGAAGTCCTTCTTCACCATGGTCTGCGTCACGTCGGCCACGCCGATGGCGTCGAGCTGGTTCACGCCCTCCACTTTGGCCGTGTTCAAGTGCACCACCGCCCCGATGGTGCGGTAGGCCGGCTTGGCCGGGGCAATTTTCACTTCCAGCGTGCGGTACGCGTCGGGCAGGGGCCCCGGGTTGTCGTTGGTGTACACTTCGTGGTGTTCGCCGCGGGTGTCGATGAGCTCGATCTTCGTTACGGCGCCGGGGTTGAAGTTCTCCACCACCGTAATCTGCTGGGCCAGCACCGAGCGGGCGAAGCGCACCTCCACAAATTCGTCGCGGCCTTCCCTCTTCGGAATCCAGGCCTTGTCGCTAATCTGACCCAGCGGCAGGGCGTTGGGGGGGCCCAGTACCTGTTCGGGCGAAAAAGCTTCCTTGCCTGCTGCTTTCTGCGACGACACCGCCGTCACTTTGCTGGCCCACAGCGCGTGTTGGGCCCGGGCCACCGGGGCCTCCAGTGCCAAGGCCGCCGCCAAGGCAAAGGAAAAAATGTGAATTTTCATAGATGTTCGACGGATAATACCGCCGCTGGCATAAAAGCACGCAACAAAGGCGTGCAGGATAGATAGGACGCGATTTAGTTTTGCTAATTTAGGGGAAAGCCGCGGCCCGGCCGCGCGTTAGCGCCTGCCAAACCGCGGCTTTTGGCCACTTTCTTGCCAGGCACGGGGCCCTATTGCGCACCCAGCACCAGCTGCTCGGGCAGGTTCAGCAGGTAATCGCCGTAACCGCTCTTGCGCAGCGGCAGGGCCAGGGCCCGCAGCTCGTCGGCCGTGATGAAGCCCTGGCGGTAGGCTACTTCTTCGATGGCGCCCACCTTCAAGCCCTGGCGCTGTTCAATCACGCGCACGTACTCGCCGGCCTGCATCAGGCTCTCGAAAGTGCCCGTGTCGAGCCAAGCCGTGCCCCGGCTCAGAATGCCGACTTTTAGTTTGCCGCGGCGCAAATATTCTTTGTTCACGTCGGTAATCTCGTACTCGCCGCGGGGGCTCATTTCCAAGTTTTTGGCAATTCCCACCACGCTGTTGTCGTAGAAGTACAGGCCCGGCACGGCGTAGTTGCTCTTGGGCTGCGCGGGTTTTTCCTCAATGCTGAGGGCCTTTTTGTCGGCGTCAAACTCTACCACGCCGTAGCGCTCGGGGTCGTGCACGTGGTAGGCGTACACCACGCCACCGTCGGGGTTGTTGTTCGATTTAAGCAGCTCTTCCAGGCCCGAGCCGTAGAAAATGTTGTCGCCCAGCACCAGTGCCACGCTGTCCTGGCCGATGAAATCGGCCCCCAGCACGAAAGCTTGCGCCAGCCCGTTGGGCACTTCCTGCACCACGTACTGGAAATTGCAGCCCAGGTTTTGACCGTCGCCGAGCAGCTTCTTAAACTGCGCTTGGTCGTGGGGCGTGGTGATGATCAGCACTTCCCGGATGCCCGCCATCAGCAGGATGCTCAGCGGGTAATAAATCATTGGCTTGTCGTACACCGGCATCAGCTGCTTGCTGACGGCCAGCGTGAGGGGGTGCAACCGGGTGCCGGAACCACCGGCGAGGATAATGCCTTTCATGGGTTTTAAATTTGAGCAGACAGAAATCAGAACGTCACGCTGAGCGTAGCCGAAGCATCTCTACCGCAGTTAGTAATCAATGAATAGTCAGCGATAGAGATGCTTCGGCTACGCTCAGCGTGACGTTCTTTTAAAACAACGCTAGTTTCTTTCCTTGATGAACTCCTGGTTGGCCTTGAACCAGTCCAGCGTTTGCTGCAAGCCTTCGCGGATGCGAATCTGGGGCGCGTAGCCAAGCAGGTTGCCGGCCTTGCTGATGTCGGCCAGCGAATCGCGGATGTCGCCGGCGCGGTCGGGGCCAAATTGCGGGGCCAGGTCCGAGCCAGCCTCCTCGCGCAAGATGTCGTACAGCTGCACCAGCGAGGTGCGGTCGCCCACGGCGATGTTGTACACCTGGTTGAGGGCCCCGGGGTTGGTGGTGAGGGCGGCGCGGACGTTGGCCTGCACGCAGTTCTCCACGAAGGTGAAGTCGCGGGTTTGGCCACCGTCGCCGTTGAGCATGGGGGCCTGGTTTTCCAGGATGGCGTCGATGAACAGCGGAATCACGGCCGCGTAGGCCCCGCCCGGGTCTTGCCGGGGCCCGAAGATGTTGAAGTACCGCAAGCCAATGATTGCCAGCCCGTAGGTACGGGCAAACACGTCGGCGTACAGCTCGTTGGCGTACTTGGTGACGGCGTAGGGCGAGAGCGGCTTGCCGATGCGGTCCTCCACTTTGGGCAGGCCGGGGTGGTCGCCGTAGGTGCTCGACGAGGCGGCATACACGAAACGCTGCACGCCCGCGTCCTTGGCGGCGGTCAGCATTTGCACGAAGCCGCCCACGTTCACGTCGTTGGTCAGCACGGGGTCTTTGATGGAGCGCGGCACCGAGCCCAGCGCCGCTTGGTGCAGCACCACGTCGATGCCCGCGCACGCGGCGGCGCACGTTTCGGCGTGGCGGATGTCGCCGTCCACAATCTCCAGGGCCGGGTTACCCTCGAAAAGCGCCAGGTTTTTGCGGAAGCCGTTGGAGTAGTTGTCCAGCGTCCGCACTTTCTTGGCGCCGTACTTCAGCAAGTATTCCACCAGGTTCGATCCGATGAAGCCCGCGCCGCCGGTGACCAGAAAAGCAGTGTCCGACAGCGGCCGGTCGTGGAAAGGGAGGTCGTACATGTTGCGGTTGCGGGGGGCCTAGCGGCCGGCGTATTGCTGGGTGTTATAATCTTGGTAGGCGCCGCTGGTCACGCTGTTCAGCCACGCCTCGTTGGCGAGGTACCAGTCCACGGTTTGGGCCAGGCCCTGCTCGAAGGTGACGGAGGGCTGCCAGCCCAGCTCCTGCATAATCTTGCTGGAGTCGATGGCGTAGCGCATGTCGTGGCCCGCGCGGTCGGTCACGAACGTGATGAGCTGGCGCGAGGTGCCGGGGCCCTGGCCGGTCTTCTGGTCCACCACGTCGCACAGCAACTCGATGAGTTTCAGGTTCTGCCACTCGTTCACGCCGCCGATGTTGTAGGTGTCGCCCAGCTTGCCCTTGTGGAACACCGCGTCGATGGCCGTGGCGTGGTCTTTCACGAAGAGCCAGTCGCGCACGTTTTCGCCCTTGCCGTACACGGGCACCGGCTGGCCGGTGCGCAGGCGGTGGATGGCCAGCGGAATGAGCTTTTCGGGGAAGTGGTTGGGGCCGTAGTTGTTCGAGCAGTTGCTGAGCTTGATGGGTAGGCCGTAGGTATGGTGCCAGGCGCGCACAAAGTGGTCGGAGCTGGCTTTGGAGGCCGAGTACGGCGAGCGGGGATCGTAGGCGGTTTCCTCGGTGAACAGCTCGGGGCCGAAATCCAGCGAGCCGTACACCTCGTCGGTGCTCACGTGGTAGAAGGTGTGCCCAGCGTAGCCGCCCGGCTGCCACAGGTGGCGGGCCGCGTTCAGCAAGTTCACGGTGCCGATGACGTTGGTTTTCACAAACGCCATGGGGTCAGTGATGCTGCGGTCGACGTGGCTCTCGGCGGCCAGGTGAATCACGGCGTCGGGCGCCTCGCGGGCAAACAGCTCGTCGATGAACGCCTGGTCGGCAATGTCGCCCTTCACGAAGCGGTAGTTGGGCGCACTTTCGATGTCGCGCAGGTTTTCCAGATTGCCGGCGTACGTCAGCGCGTCTAGGTTAACGATTTGATAATCTGAATATTTCGTAACGAACAGCCGCACCACGTGCGAACCGATAAAGCCGGCCCCGCCGGTAATAATAAGTTTCATAACAATTTTTTAGTGAAGTAATTAAGCCGTTAGGCTGAGCTTAGCGACGGACGCTATTCTATTTAGATAATTGGTTACTTGCCCAAGGTTTGCTGCCACTTCCAGGCACTGGCGAGCGAGTCGAGCAGCGGAGTGGTCGTCTTGAAACCCAGCACGGTTTCGGCCTTGGTGGCGTCGGCGTAGATGGCGGGCACGTCGCCGGCGCGCCGGGGCCCAATGCTGTAATTCAGCTGCTGGCCGCTGGCTTTTTCGAAGGCTTGCACCACTTCCAGCACCGTGTTGCCGTGGCCGGTGCCCACGTTGAAGGTTTCCACCGTTTCGGTGGCTTTCTTGTCCAGCAGGCGCTGCACGGCCGCGATGTGGGCCTTGGCCAGGTCCACCACGTGGATGTAGTCGCGCACGTTGGTGCCGTCGGGCGTGGCGTAGTCGTTGCCGAAAATCGTCAGCTTCTCGCGGATGCCCGCCGCCGTTTGCGTGATGAACGGCACCAGGTTGTTGGGCGTGCCCAGGGGCAGCTCGCCAATCTTGGCCGATTCATGGGCCCCAATGGGGTTGAAGTAGCGCAACAGGATGGTGCGCAGCGTGTTATTGTTCGCTGCCGATACGTCGTGCACAATGTCTTCGCACATCTGCTTGGTGCGGCCGTAGGGCGAGGTGGCCGGCTTGGTGGGCGTGGCCTCCGTCACAGGCAGCGCGTCGGGGTTGCCGTACACGGTGCACGACGACGAGAACACGAGGCTTTCGACCCCAAATTCGGGCATCACTTGCAGCAGCGTCAGCAGCGAACCCACGTTGTTGTGGAAGTAGGCCAGCGGCTTCTGCACCGATTCGCCCACCGCCTTGAAAGCCGCGAAGTGAATGACGCCTTCAATATTACCTTCTTGCTGGAACACCCCGCGCAGGGCCTCCAAGTCGCCGCAGTCGATGTGGTGGCACGGCACGTCGCGGCCCAAAATGGCCCGCAGGCCCACCAGCACCGATTCTTTCGAGTTGCTAAAATCGTCGATGATGACGGGCTCGTAGCCCGCCTGGGCCAACTCCACCACCGCGTGGGAACCAATGTAGCCGGCGCCGCCGGTGACGAGAATCTTGCTCATGGATTTAGGTCGATTAATTACAAGCTCCAGTAGTGCAGCTCCTGCATCTGGCCGCGGTACAGGCCCTTGATGTCCACCAGCACGGCGTTGTCGGCCGTGATGGACTGAAAATATGCCTCGTCCTTCGCCGCGTAGGGCGCGTGGCCCACGGCCACAATCACGGCGTCGTAGTCGGTGCGGATGTCTTCGTTGGCCGTCAGGCGGAAGCCGTACTCGTGCAGCAACTCGTCCGAATCGGCGTGCGGGTCCACGATGTCCACGTTCACTGAGAAGTTCTTCAGCTCCTGGATCACGTCGGCTACCTTCGAATTGCGGATGTCCTCTACGTTCTCCTTGAAGGTGGCGCCCATCACCAGCACGCGGCTTTTGGCCACGTCCTTGCCCTTCTTGATCATCATCTGCACCGTTTTGCGGGCAATGTAGGCCCCCATGTTGTCGTTGGTGGTGCGGCCGCTCAGGATCACCTTGGCGTCGTAGCCCAGCTCCTTGGCCTTGTAGGTCAGGTAGTACGGGTCCACGCCGATGCAGTGGCCGCCCACCAGGCCGGGCGAAAACTTGAGGAAGTTCCACTTCGTGCCGGCCGCCTCCAGCACCTCGTAGGTGTTGATGTTCATGCGGTCGAAAATCATCGACAGCTCGTTCATCAGCGCGATGTTGACGTCGCGCTGGGTGTTTTCGATGATTTTGGCGGCCTCGGCCACCCGGATGCTGCTGGCGCGGTGCACGCCGGCGTCCACCACCAACTCGTACACCTTGGCCACCATTTCCAGGGCCTCGGCGTCGCTGCCGCTCACCACCTTCACGATGCGGCGCAGCGTGTGCTCCTTGTCGCCGGGGTTGATGCGCTCGGGCGAATAGCCCACCTTAAAGTCGTTCGGAAATTTCAGGCCCGAGAGCTTTTCCATCACCGGGATGCAGTCTTCCTCGGTGCAGCCGGGGTACACGGTGCTCTCAAACACCACATAGTCGTCCTTTTTCAGCACCTTGCCCACCGAACCCGAGGCCCCCAGCAGCGGCCGGAGGTCGGGCTGGGCGTGCTCGTCGATGGGCGTGGGCACGGCCACGATGTAGAACTGCGCCTGCCGCAGCACCTCCAGCGAGTCGGTGAAGGTGATGTCGCAGCCCTCAAAATCCTTGGCTTCCAGCTCGCCGCTGGGATCGATGGCCTGCTTCATCTGGGCCACGCGCCCGGCGTTGATGTCGAAGCCGATGACTCTGAGCTGCTTAGCAAATTCGAGGGCGATGGGCAAGCCCACGTAGCCGAGGCCGATAACGGCCAGCGTGGCCTCCTTGCGCAATAATTGGTCGTACACGTTGCGGTAATGGTAAGTGGCTAAAATAGAGAAGAATAACTAGCGATTGGTAGGTAATGTGTCGGCGGGGGCGGGCACGGGGCGCACCGTTTTTTCGTCGGCGCTCAACTCGTAGGTTTCGCCGGTTTCGGGGCAGGTGGCGCGGCGCTTTTTGTCGAAGCGCAGGCGGTGGCCGGCGGCGCTCATCCAGCCCTGGGGCCGGGCGGGCGTGCCGTACACCAGGGCGTAGGCCGGCACGTCGCGCGTGACGACGCTGCCCGCGCCCACAAACGCGTAGCGCCCCAGCCGCACCCCGCACAAGATGGTGGCGTTGGCCCCCACGCTGGCGCCCTGCGCCAGGTGCGTGGTCTGGTAGTGGCCGGGGCCCTGGCGGGGCACCGCGCTGCGCGGGTTTTTCACGTTCGTGAACACCACCGAGGGCCCCAGGAACACGTCGTCTTCGCACACCACGCCGCCGTAGAGGCTCACGTTGTTTTGCACTTTCACGTTGCGGCCCAGCGTCACGCCGTCGGCCACAAACACGTTTTGGCCCAGGTTGCAGTCCTCGCCGATGTCGGCTCCGGCGCACACGTGGCAGAAGTGCCATACGCGGCTGCCGCGCCCAATTTGGCAGCCTTCGTCGAGCACGGCCGTGGGGTGGGCGTAAAAATCAGGGGCGGCGTGGGGCATGCGGGCCAGTGGGGTTGCGCGGGCAAAGGTAAGGCAGCGCGCGGGTTGGGAAACCGTGGGGCCCCGGCCGTATTTTTGGACAAATCCCAACCGCTGCTTCTCATGGGCCGGCTGGCCTTCTCCCAATTCCGCCGGCTACGTTCCGCCCGCGCGGGTATGCCGCTGGCCAACTAAAAGCTCCGGGGTGAAAACTAAGGCTGCAACACTTCGGCCGGGTTGCGCACGGGGCCCTGGCGGGCAAATATTACCAGCTGGGCGTCTTCGTAGAACACCCGAAAGTCGGGGCGCTGGCGCAGCTGGGCCAGGGCTTGCGGGCTTTGTTCGGGGCGCAAGGGCCAGGCGGCGGCCTCGTCGGGCTGGCGCAGCAGCACCACAAACTGGGCGTCGTGCAGCGCCGGAAACAGGTAGAGCCGCCGGGGCGCGGGCAAGTGGGGCGTTAGGTTGGACTGCGCGCTGAGGGCCCCCGCGGCCGGCAGCCGGGCCAGGGCAGCCCGCAAGGCGGCCCGGTCGTAGGGGCTGCGGTAGTGGCGGCCGGTGAGGAAGTTGGTGGTGGTGCGGTCGTACCACTTGCTTTGGCGGGTGTAGAGCGTGACGAACGTGAAGGCCGCCGCGCCGGCCAGCGCTAGTTGCCAGGCGCGCCGCCGCGCCGGGGCCCCGGCGGGCCAGTGCCGCAGGGCATCGGCCAGGGCCAGGGCCAGCACCGGGGCAAACTCGATGGAATACTGCGAGTTGATGCCCCACAGGGCCGAGTCGTTGGCCAGCAACTTCTGGCCAATGACGGGCGCCAGCATCAGCGCGTACCAAGGCCGGGCCAGCAGCGCCAGCCCGCCCGAGCAGAGCAGGGCCAGCCAAAACTCCAGCTTGATGTAGTTGTAGGCCGCGTCGGGCGTCGTGTTCTGGAACAGGGCCGTCCACAGCAGGGCGGGGTGGCGCAGCAGGTTGGCGGCGGCGGCGGGCACCGAGGGGCCCCACTGCTGGTAGCGCACCGCCTGCCCAAACGGCCGGTGGGCCACGTCGAGCGCCGGCATCGCCCAGCGCGTGACCAGCAGGAAATAGCCCAGGGCCCCCACCGCGGCCAGCCCCAAGCCCGCCGCCACGCCCCGGCGGCGGCGGTGCTGCCAGGCCAGGCCCAGCAGCACAAACACCAGCCAGAGGGCCATGTTTTCCTTGCTGACCAGCACTAGCCCGGCCCCTGCCGCCGCGGGGCCCCAGCGGCCCTGCGCCACCCACCGCGCCAGCCACGGCAGGGCCATGGCCCCCACCACGTTGTCGTGGTAATCAAACCCTAACGCCGAAAAAATACCCCACTGCACGCTGAAAAACGCCAGGGCCCACCGGGCCTCGCCGCCGCTGGCCCCCAGGGCGCGGGCGTAGCGCCACACGCCCAGCCCGCCCAGCAGCACGGCCCCCAGCTGCACCAGCAGCAGGGCCCAGGCGCCGCCCACCAGCCAGTACAGCGGCACGGCCAGCGCCGGCGTCAGGCTGAAGTGAACGGAGAGGAAATTGGTCGGCGGCGAGTCGAGCAGCAGGCTGGTTTGGGCCGCGTGCAGGTGCGCCCAGTCGCCCACCACCTGCGCGGCGAGGCCCAGGTCGAGCGCCGCCGTGCGGAAGTTGTAGTGGTTGACGAGCGACACCAGGGCGTACACGGCCCCGGCCAGGGCCAGCAGCACGGCCGGGCGGTGGCGCCAGGGCAAGGACGCAGCAGCGGCCATAGGACTTGTATTGATGAGGTGGGCCCCCACCCGGCGGCCACCGAGCGGGCGGGTGCTTAAGCAGGTTTCTCCACCACGGCCAGTACCGATTTGCCGACGGTGTAGCCCATGAGCCGGTCCAGGATGCGCGAGATGGGCACAATTGCGCGGTCCCAAAACTTGATTTGGGCCGGGCTGGGGTACGTTTGGTGCAGCAGCAACTGGCTGAATGCGACGCCCAGTAGGCTTAGGCTGTCGAGGTACACAAGCCGGCGCACGTGGCCGCCGGTGGGCAGCACTTGCCGCAGCCGGGTCCGCGAATAACGCCGGAGGTGCCCAATGGCGGCGTCGAACGGCCCGAAAAGCCACTGGTGGGCCGGCACGAGGATGAGCAGGGTACCGCCCGGGGCCAAGCGGTCGTAGGCCCGGGCCAGCTCGGCCGCGTCGTCCGCAATGTGCTCGACGACGTTGACGTAGAGGATGGCGTCGAACCGCCCCTCGGCGGCCGGCAGCTCGGCCAGGGTGCCCACAAACACGCGGCACGCGGGGGGCAGCGCCCGCTCGGCCACCAGCGCGCTGATGCGGGCGGCCAACTCGGCGTCGGGCTCTACGCAGAGCCAGTCGGCCGCGCGGCCGTCGCTCAAGGCCCGGGTGGTGCTGCCCATGCCGGCGCCCACTTCCAGCACCCGCCCCTCCAGGTAGGGCCGCAGCAGCCCGCCGTAGTACGCTTTCCATTGGGTGGCGTGCTCAAACAAGGCCAACTCGCCGCCGATGTAGTGGGCAACGTCGGGGGAAGGAGAGGGCATGAAGCGGGGCAGCGGCGGCAAAGTGCGGGTGGAAATGCCCGCAATAACGCGGAAAAATACTGTTTCCCGCGCCGGGCTGCCCGCGCGCCGGGGCCCCAGCGGCCCGGTTTGGGCGCCCGGGGCCGGGCCTATATTTGCCGGATGCCCACCCCGCTTCTGTCGCTCGTTGTTCCGGTGTATAACGAAGAAGTGCTCGTGGGGCCCCTTGTGGCGCGGTGCGTGGCGGTGCTGGCCAGCATCACGGCCGACTTCGAGCTCATCTGCGTCGACGACGGCAGCCGCGACGGCACCCTGCCCCGGCTGCTGGCCGCCCGTGCCGCCGAACCGCGCCTCAAGGTGCTGGCCCTCTCGCGCAACTTTGGCCACCAGGCCGCTTACACCGCCGGCCTGCACGCCGCCCAGGGCCAGTTCGTGGCCATGATGGACGGCGACCTGCAAGACCCGCCCGAGCTGCTGCCCCGCATGTGGGAGCTGTTGCGCCACGACGCCCACGACGTAGCCTACGGCCACCGCACCGACCGGGTGGAAGGCTGGGGCCGGCAGGTGCTCATCAAAGTGTTTCACCGCCTGTTTCGCGACTTTTCGAAGTTGAACGAGGCCGACAACGTGGGCAACTTCGCCATGCTGAACCGCCGGGCCCTGGCGGCCATTCTGTCGTTGCACGAAAAAAACCGCTACCTGCCCGGGCTGCGCGCGTTCATCGGCTTCCGGCAACGGGCCGTGCCCTACGCCCGCCAGGCCCGGCCCGACGGCTCGGTGCCCAAAATGGGCTACGGCCGCCTCTTCTCCTTGGCCCTCGACGCGCTGTTTTCCTTTTCCAGCCTGCCCATCAAAATTTGCCTCTACGCGGGCCTGTTCGGCATGGTGGTGTTCTTGCTGGCCGGCACGTACGCGCTGAGCAGCAAGGCGCTGGGCTGGGCTCCGCTCGGGTGGACGTCGCTGGAGCTCAGCATCTACTTCATGGGTTCCATTCAGCTGCTGTTCTTAGGAATCATGGGCGAATACGTGTTCCGCATCTACCGCGAAAACCAGAACCGGCCCCTCTATTTCGTGCAGCAGTACTACGCTTGATTTTTCCGGCGGGGCCCCGGACCGGTGGCCCAACAGCGCAAAAAGCGCCGTTTGGGGCTTGGCAGTGTACTCACCGATTCCTAGGTTTGTATGAAAAAAGTTGAGGGTCTGAATTTTATGGGTAATTCAGGTCAGGTCCCTCTGTCGGGTTCCCAGGGCTACCAAGTGGCCGAGGGCGAGCAACACCAAGAGTATGGTAAACAATTGAATTTAGGAGGACGCGCACGCGCAGCGGTAAAAAATAAAAACGGTTATAATAACCATAATAAAGCCACACATTGGAAGTGATAGTCTCATTTCACAGGGCCCCGGGCCGGCAGAGCGGCGTTTTAGGTTTGTCACTCGTCCCAACGTTTTGGCTGCTTGCTGCTCATGGTTTTACAGTGCATCAGGCCCAATAGCTCAATGCGCAGCGGCGTTAGTGGGACTCTCTACTTATCCTGGAACTGCATGCGCTGGCAGCGGCCGCGTCCGAAGAAACCAACTGCTTGGAATTGTTTCGGCCGGCGCGCTGGGCCAGCCCGTAACCGTAGAGGTGGCAACTTGTAGGCCCTGGGACGCTCCTGGGGAGTGCCAGGGTCGTTTTTTGAAAAGCAAAATTTATGTTTCGTTCGGCTGGTTGGTCAAAATTGATGTGGGCATTGCTTGCCAGCTTGGTGCTGCTGTACGCGGCACTCTACAACGGTTTTCCGCTGGTAACTTCCGACTCGGGCACCTACCTCGACAGTTCGGTGAGCCTAGTGGTGCCCATCGACCGGCCCATTTCTTACGGCTTGTTCATCCGGGCCACCAACCTGTGGGGGTGGTCGGTGTGGGGGGCCGTGTTTGTGCAGTGCCTGCTGGTGGGGGCGTTGCTGCTGCGCTACGTGCAAGAATTTGCGCCGCGCGTGGCGCACCCGGCGGCGCGGTTGGCGCTGGTGGCGGTGGCGGTGTGGGCCACGGGGGCGTCGTGGTTCAGCTGCCAGCTCATGCCCGATATTTTCACGGCGATTGGGCTGCTGGCCCTGGGGCTGGTGCTGCTGGGCCGCTGCCGCGGGGCGTGGGAGCGGGGCGCCTGGCTGGCCGTGGCCTTCGCTGCCGAGCTGATGCACACGTCCAACTTGGTCAGCTTCAGTATGGTGGCGGTGGGCGGCGGCTTGCTGGCCTGGCAGCAGCGCTGGTTTACGCCGGGGCAGCTGCGGGCTGGCCCTTGGGCCCTGGGCACGGCGGCGGTGCTGGCGGGCTGGGGGGCCCTGCCCGCGCTGCACGCTGCAATGGGCGGCGGCTTCACCCTCACGCGCGCCGCACCGGCCTTCGCCGTGGCCCGCCTTAACGAGTCGGGCGTGCTGGCGCGCTTCCTCGACCACGAGTGCGGCGGTGCCTACCCGTACAGCCTGTGCAAGTACCGCGACAAGCTGCCCAACGACGCCATCGGCTTCATGTGGAGCCCCGATACGCCCATGCAGCTGGGCGGCGGCATGGAGGCCACCCGCGACGAGTACCGCCACGTCATCAGCCTTGTACTGCGCTCGCCGCGCTATTACCCGGCCCTGGCTTGGACGGCCGCGCAGGCCACGTTGCGCCAGCTCACGCACGTGAACCTGGGCGACGGCATTGCCCCGTACCCCAAAGATTCGCCTCCTTACTGGCCCCTGATGCACCACTACCCCTACGAGCTGCCGCCCTTTATGGCGTCGTTGCAAAACCGCAACGGCCTCGGCTTTGGCCAAATCAACGAGCGTGCGGGCGTGGCTTACCTGCTGGCGGTGCTGGCCGCCCTGGGGGGCGTGGCCAGCCGGGCGGTGCGGCGGCGGCTGGCGCCCGGCTCGGCTTTCTGGCTGGCGCTGGTGGGCGCTGGCCTGGTAGCCAACGCCTTTGCCACCGGGGCCCTGGCCAATGTGCTCGACCGCCTACAGGCGCGCGTGGCGTGGGTGCTGCCTTTTGCAGTGCTGGTGCTGGCCACCGAAGTAGCCCTGGGGGCCTGGGCCGATTGGCGCGCCCGGGGCCCCGAGGCGCCCGCGCCGGTAGGAGCGGGCTAAGTCCCGGCGCACTGCCCTTTCTTGGCCACCCGCACTCCCGGTACGAAGCCATGCGGTTGCAACCGGCAGCCGGGCAGTCTGGCCGGCCACGCTAACCAACGCGCACCCAGGAACAATGTAAGGCCGCCACCCAGGCCCAAAACTGGTAATTGCCAGGGCGGCGGGGGCCAAAGCTGGGGCCGCGTAGGCGCGCCTACGGCGCCATTGAGCCGGCCGGGGCCCTACTTAATTTAGGGCGGAGCACGGCGTAGCCCTGCACCAGTTGCTCTTGGTAGGTGCCGGGGGGCAGTAGGCTGCGCACTACTTGGTGCACCGGCTGGTTGCAAAACTTGGGGCTGACGACGAACGTGGCCGCCGGGTAGTGGTGCCAGAAATCTTCGACCTGGGCCGGGGTGGGCGGCGGCGCCAGGGCCAGCGAATCGGGGCGGCGCTGGGCCAGCAGCAGGCGGGCCAGCACCGGCTCGTGGGCGAAGGCAGCGAAAGTGGCGGCCGGTACCCGCGAGATGTAGGCCCCCGGCAGGGCCTTGCCGTGCCGGGTTTGGTAAAACAGCTCGGCCGCATCAAGCTGGCCCACAGCGCGGTAGCCGTCGATCAGGCCCAGGGGGATGGGAAACACCACGGGGCCCGGCTGGGCCGCCGCCACGCCGTAGGCCGCCGGCACGTCGGCCAGGCGGATGAGCGGGTAGGCATCGGGCTGAAATTCAAAGAGCAACACCGCCGCCAGCGCCGCCGCCAGCGCCCAGCCCTGGCCCGCGGGGCCCCGGCGCAGCCAGCCGTCGAGGCCGATGCACGTGGCCAGCGGCAGCAGCAGCGAAAGCAGCAGCACGTGCCGCGTGGGGCACCGGATGTTGTTGAGGAACGGCACGTAGTGCACCACGCTGGTGGGCAGGCGCAGCCCGCCGTGGCCCAGCAAGCGCAGCTCGGGCAGGGTGAGCAGGGCAAACAGCAGCGCCAGGGCCCAAAAGGGCCGAGTTTCGGCGGGCCGCGCGGGGGCGGGGGCCCCGGCGCGGCGCTGCCGCCACGCCACCACGGCCAGCGCCAGCGCCAGCAGCGGCAGCAAGTAGCCCAGAAACGTCACGTTCTCGACCGAACCCGGGGTGTGGAAGCGCGGGCTGCGCCAGAGCGCGTCGGTGGCCGCCGTGGCCAGCCAGCGGTTGCCAAGGGGCGGCACGAGGTAGCCGGCCAGGTCGCCGCCCCACCAAAAGCCGGCGTTGTCGTCGAGCCCGGCCCGGCCCAGGCCCCGCGAGACGAAGTGCCCCAGCACGATAATTATCCCCAGCACCGCCCACGGCTGCCAGCGCCGCCAATTGGTTTCGCCCAGCCGGAGGGCCCACCAGGCCGCATAGCCCACTGAGAAATACACCAGGCCCGCCAGGGTGTAATAATCACTGAACAAAGTGATTAGCAGCAGCGCCGCCGCCCAGCCCACTTGCCCCGCGCTGCGCACGCGCGGCCACCAGCGCCCGGGCCGGAACGCCAGCCCGTCGAGGTACGCCATGAGGTAGAACGGCACCGTGGCCGTGAGCAGCAGGTGGTAGTGCTCGGGCCAGTGGGCCAGCTTGTAGGGCGAAAACGCGAACGCGTAGCCCACTAGCCCGCACAGCAGCGGCTGCCGCACCCAGCGCCCCGCCAGCCGCGCCGCGCCCATGCCGCTCAGCACGAAGCTCAGCAGCAGCCCGGCGTTCACGGCCCAAAACTCCTGGCGCAGCAGCAGGTTGAGGGCCCCCAGCACCGGCGTGTAGGTGTGCAGCCACAGGCCGGTGCCCGCCGGAAACAGCAGCAGCGGCGTGAAAAACGGGTTGTGCCCGCCGGCCACCTGGCGCTGGAAGTTCCACACGTTCCAGATGTACTGGTTGGCGTCGCGGTGCGGCGTGCCCACGAAGGCGGTGCCCCACTCGTGGGCCAGCGGCCACGAATACCAAACAAACAGCGCGGCGTAGGCCAGGCCCGCCAGCAGCAAGCCGCGGACCCGCAGGGCGTTGGCGGGCGGGGGGAGGGCAGTCGGCATGGGAGGGTAGCAAAGGGGCCTAGGCGCACGGGGCCCCAACAAAAGTAGGCCGGCGCTGGTAGCTAGCTTTGCCCAACCACCTTCACGCCCGCCGCCATGCCCATTGCCCGCCCCTTCAACTTTCAAAAGTGGATCGACGAACACCGCCACCTGCTGAAGCCGCCCGTGGGCAACCAGCAGGTATTCAAGGACAACCAGGATTTTATCGTAATGGTGGTTGGGGGCCCCAACGCCCGCAAAGACTACCACGTGGACGCGGGCGAGGAGCTGTTTTTGCAAATCGAGGGCACGATGACGCTGAAAATCATCGACAACGGCCAGCCGGTGGACCTGGAAATCGGGCCCGGCGACATGTTCCTGCTGCCGCCCAACACGCCGCACTCGCCGCGCCGCCCGGCCGGCGGCGTGGGCCTGGTGCTGGAGCGCTACCGGGGCCCCGGCGAGCTCGACGGCTTCCAGTGGTACTGCGAAAACTGCGGCCACAAGCTCCACGAAGAGTTCGCCGAAATCACCGACATCGTGGCCCAGCTGCCGCCCATCATGAACCGCTTTTGGGCCGACGACGCCCTGCGCACCTGCAACGTCTGCGGCACCTACCTCGAAGCGCCGGCCCCGGTGCCGGCCCAGCCGTAGCGCCCACGTTATTATGGGGAGGGCCACCCGGCCGGGGGCCCCGGCCGTACCTTTGGGCATGCCCTCCGCGCTCCTCGACCCCACCCACGCCGCTGCCCTCGACGCCGCCGACCCACTAGCCAATTTCCGCTCCGAATTCCTGTTCCCCAACGGGCCCGACGGCCAGCCGGTGGCGTATTTCTGCGGCAACTCGCTGGGCTTGC
The DNA here is from genome assembly GCA_050954665.1 of Janthinobacterium lividum. Taxonomy (GTDB): domain Bacteria; phylum Bacteroidota; class Bacteroidia; order Cytophagales; family Hymenobacteraceae; genus Hymenobacter. The sequence goes on along the minus strand of JBPBPC010000015.1, from coordinate 5,811 downwards.
AGCCCAAAGCTGTCCGCGCCGCCCTCGACGCCGAGCTGACCAACTGGGCCGAGCTGGCCGTGGAAGGCCACTTCCACGGCGCCGCGCCCTGGATGCACGCCCACGGGCCCCTGGCCGACGCCAGCGCGCCCGTGGTAGGGGCCCGGCCGCACGAAGTGGTGATTATGAACGGCTTGAGCGTGAACCTGCACCTGCTGCTGGTTTCCTTCTACCGCCCCGCCGGGGCCCGCTACCAGGTGCTGATGGAAGGCGGCGCGTTCCCCTCCGACCAGTACGCCCTCGAAACCCAGGCCCGCTTGCACGGCCTCGACCCCGCCGACGCCATCGTGGAGCTGGTGCCCCGCCCCGGCGAGCACACGCTGCGCACCGAAGACATCACGGCCAAAATTGCCGAGCTGGGCGGCTCACTCGCCACCGTGCTGCTGGGCGGGCTCAACTACTACACCGGGCAGGTGTTCGACATGGCCGCCGTGACGGCCGCCGGGCACGCGGTGGGCGCCACCGTGGGCTTCGACCTGGCCCACGCCGCCGGCAACGTGCCGCTGCACCTGCACGACTGGGACGTGGACTTTGCCTGCTGGTGCACCTACAAGTACCTCAACTCGGGGCCCGGCGGCATTGCCGGGGCCTACGTGCACGAGCGGTTCGCCAACCGGCCCGACCTGCTGCGCCTGGCCGGCTGGTGGGGCCAGGAGCCCGCCGAGCGCTTCCAGATGAGAAAAGGCTTCCGCCCCACGCCGGGCGCCGAGGGCTGGCTGCTGTCGAACTCGCCGGTGCTGCTGCTGGCCCCGCTGCGCGCCAGCCTCGACATCGTGGCCCGCGCCGGGGGCATGGCCGCGCTGCGCGCCAAAAGCGCGCCGCTCACCGCCTACCTCGAAAGCCTGATCCGGGCCCTGAACTTGCCCACCGATCAGCTCGAAATCATCACCCCTGCCGACCCCGCCCAGCGCGGCTGCCAGCTCTCGGTGCTGGTGCACCGGCGCGGGCGCGCGCTGTTCGACCACTTGGCCGCCCGGGGCGTGGTGGCCGACTGGCGCGAGCCGAACGTGATCCGCCTGTCGCCCGTGCCGCTCTACAATTCGTTTGAGGACGTGCGCCGCGCCGGGGCGGCGCTGCACGATTTTTTTGCCGTTGGCTAGGGCCCTGGGCCTTGGCAACGGCGGGCGGTTAGCACTTTTTTGCTGCGTTCGCCGTACATCAGCCAATACTTGACGACCGATGGAAGAATACGCGGCTAAAATGCAAGCCAAGAGCTTGGCCGAGCTGCAGCAATACGTGAGCGGCCACGCCCAGTACCGCGACGATGCCGTGCTGGCCGCCCTGGCCGAGCTGCGCCGCCGCGGCCAGCCCGCCCCCGAGGAAGACGCCCTGCGCCCCGGCCTCGAAACCGCCGTGGCCCAGCAGCGCGTGGAGGCGGCCGCGGCGGAGGCCCTGCGCCGCCGCACCGCGCCGTTCAACCCCGACGAGGCCGAGGGCCCCGAGCTGTTTTCGCCCGGCACCATCGTCCTGTTTTCGCTCATGTTTTCGATGGTTGGGGGCGGCATTCTGCTGGGCATCAACCTGTACCGGCTGCGCCGCCTGCAGGCCCTGGCAGGTCTGGTGGCCTTCCTGCTCGGCTGCTTGCTGGCAGGCGGTTACGCCCTGCGCTGGGCCGCCGCCACGGCCAACCCTATGGCGCTGCTGCTGGTGCCGGTGGTGGTGAACGTGCTGGCGCTGGCGGCGTTTTTCCTGTGGTTCTGGCCGCGCTACGTGGGGCCCGAGCCCTATCGCAGCCGCAGTTGGTTGCTGCCCTTTCTGCTGTGCATGGCGGTAGCGCTGGTGCTGCGAAGCTTCCTGCCGATGCTCAACAAGGACGAGCACGGGGCCCCCATTGTGCCCGGGAGCGCGCCAAGCGCCGCACCAGGGCCCACCGCGGCGCCCACCAAGGCGGTTTAGCTGGCCTCGCCCAGCGCGTACTGCATGCGGTAGAGCTGGGCGTAGTAGCCGTTTTCGAGGCGCAACAGCTCCTCGTGGGTGCCCACTTCTTTGATTTCGCCCTTGTCGAGCACAATGATTTGGTCGGCTTTCTGGATGGTGCTCAGGCGGTGGGCGATGACGAGCGAGGTGCGGCCCTGCATCAGCTTGTCGATGGCGTGCTGGATCATTTCCTCGGTTTCGGAATCGACCGATGAGGTGGCCTCGTCGAGTACAATTACGCGTGGCTGGTACACCAGGGCCCGCACGAAGCTGATGAGCTGCCGCTGGCCCACCGAAAGCGTGGCGCCGCGCTCCATCACCGGGTAGTCGAGGGCCCCGGGCAGGCGCTCCATGAAGCGCCGGGCCCCCACGAGGTCGGCCGCTTCCCAAATCTGGGCGTCGCCGATCTCGCTGTTGCCCAGCGTGATGTTGTCGCGGATGCTGCCCGCGAACAGGAACACGTCTTGCAGCACCACGCCAATTTGGCGGCGCAGCACACTCAGGTCGTAATCGCGCAGGTCGCGCCCGTCCACCAGAATGCTGCCTTCTTGGATGTCGTAGAACCGGCTCAGCAGGTTGATGATGCTGGTTTTGCCCGCCCCGGTGGCCCCCACGAAGGCAATGGTTTGGCCCGGCTTGGCGTGGAAGCTGATGTCCTTCAGCACCCACTCGGGCGGGTTGTAGGCAAATTTCACGTGGTCGAAGCGCACGTCGCCTTGCAGCGGCGCGGCGGGCACGTAGTCGCCGGTGGTGGCCACCAGGTCGGCGCTGTCGAGCAGCTTCAGCAAGCGCTCGGTGCTCACCAGGCCCAATTGCAAGGTGTTGAAGCGGTCGGCAATCTGGCGGATGGGCCTAAAAAACAGCGCGTTGTACATGATGAACGCAATGAGGGCCCCCTTAGAAATCGTGCCCTCGATCTGGCCCTGGGCCGCGTACCACACCAGCAGGCCCACGCCGATGGCCCCCAGCACCTCAGCCACCGGGTAGTACACCGAGTAGTACAGCACCGAGCGGATGTTAGCGTCGGTGTGCTCGCGGTTTATCTTCTCGAACTTCTTGAATTCGCGCGCCTCGTTGCCAAAAATCTGCACCACGCTCATGCCCGTCAGGTGCTCCTGCACGAACGAGTTGAGCTTGGCCACCGCGTTGCGCACGTCCTGAAACGACACTTTCACCTTCTCCTTGAACACGTAGGTGGAAAAGAGCAGCGGCGGAATTACCGACAAGCTCACCAGGGTCAGGCGCCAGTCGATGTAGAACATGAACGCCATGATGAACAGGATTTGCAGGATGTCGCCCACCATCGCCGCCAGGCCCTCGCTGAACACGTCGGACAAAGTCTCCACGTCCGAGATGTTGCGCGTCACGAGCACGCCGATGGGCGTGCGGTCAAAAAAACTGAGCTTCAGGCCCAGCAGGTGGCGGTAGAGGTCGGTGCGAATGTCGCGCACGATGTACTGGCCCAGCCAGCCGCCGTAATACGTTTGCAAGTAGCTGACGCCGGCGTGGGCCACCAGCAGGGCCAGCAGCCACAAAAACATGTGGTTCAGGCCGGTGCGGTCGCCCTGCTCGATGCTCACGTCCACCATCTTTTGGATGAGGAAGGGCCGCAGCGTGCCCAGCGCGGCCGTGGCCACGGTCAGCACAATCAGGCCGATGAACACGCCGCGGTAGGGCCGCACGTAGCTCAGCAGGCGGCGCAGCACTTGCCAGTCGAACACCTGGCCGGTGGTAGGGGAAGCAGCGGGTTGGGGTTGCATAGGCTACAAAGGTCGGCAGGAACGCCCGGAGCGGGGCCGTGGGTAACCGGCCGGGGCCCGAAGTAGTTGGAGAAATACGCTTGAAAGCCAAGCCAGCGCGTCATCTTTGGGGCCCCAACCCTTCTTTCTGCTTGCTACCTTCTGCCTCATGACGTCACTTTTCCACCGCTGGTTCCTGTTCGCCGGCCTGCTCCTGGCCGCGGTTTCCGCCCGGGCCCAAGCCGTCAACGTTGAGGCCGTGACCCGCTACTGGGAAATTACGGACGCGCTGCGCCGCAACGAGCCGCTAACCGACCAAGTGTGGCATGACTTCCTGGAACTGCCCGGCAACAAAGCGTACGTGCGTTCGGTGTACGCTGCCGAGGACCTGGCGCGTTACCGGAAAGCCGTGGAGGTGGCGTACATGCCCCGCTACGATTCGCTGCGGCAAGCCAGGATCAAGGCGGGGGATTGGTACTACATCTTGGCGAACGACTACAAGCTGCGCGAGCAAGAGTACCGAACCTACGTGGCCCAAACGGCCAAAAACCCGGCCTATCTGGACTTGATGTACACCAACGCCTACGCCTGGCTGCCCGCCCGCAGCCACACCAAACTAGCCGACTTGCACCTGTACTACGTGGCCCTTGGCAACGATGCTACTTCTCAGAAAGAAGGCCTTTTTTTCAGCCTCCACGCGGCCACCGAGTACGTTAAAATAAAACCCGGCATTCTGGAAGGGCACGAGATGCACCACCAGTTGCAGCCCATAAAGAAGTTCGGCACCGTAGATCCCGCCGACGAAGGATTATTAGCAATCCTGCACGATATTGAAAACGAAGGAGTTGCCGATCAAGTTGATAAGCCATGGGTAATGCAGACGGACGATTCGCTTGATACCCGCGAGAGACTCCTAACCCCGGCCCCAACCGTTATTCAGAAAATGGATTCCCTCATCCAAATTCAAGTGCGGGGTGGGGCCCCGAGCACCCGCAAGCAATACCGGCGCCTAACCAACGGTTCCAACGGCCACCTCCCCGGCTTCTACATGTCGTCGGTCATCGTGAAAAACGGCTACGCCAAGCAGTTGATTGACCACGCCGGCGACCCGCTGGCCTTCGTGTTGCTTTACCAAAAAGCCGCTAAGAAGGACAAGTCCCACGCGCCGCGCTTTTCCGATGCCTCGGCCCGTTACTTCAAGCAGCTGGCGCACAAGTACGCCAAGCCCCGACCGGCGCCGGTTGCGCTCGCGCCCAAGTAAAACCTGTAATGCCAGTTTGTTGAAACACCGGGGCCCGGCCGCGGCTACTCCCCGGGGATCAGGCCCGGCCCGTACTCCACCCGGCTGAGGAATAGCCCCTGGGCCGGGGCCGCCGTGCCGGCCGCCACCCGCTGCTGGGCCCACAGCAGCTGCTGGAACTGCGCCGGCGTGTGCTTGCCGCGGCCCACGTCGAGCAGCGTGCCCACCACCAGCCGCACCATGCCGCGCACGAAGCGGTTGGCCCGGATGCGGAACACCCAGCCGCCCGGCACGGGGTGCCAGGCCGCCTCGGTGCAGCGGCACACGTAGTGCGTTTCGGCCCCCTTGGCCTTCGAAAACGTGGTGAAATCGAACTGCCCCACCAAGTAAGCGGCAGCGGCGTTCATCAAGGCCACGTCGGGGCCCCGGTCGAGGTACAGGGCCTGGTCGCGCCGGAACGGGTCGGGCGCGCTCAGCAGAAAGTACTCGTAGGTGCGGGCCTCGGCGTCGAAGCGGGCGTTGGCCGCCGGCGGCACGGGGTGCAGGCGCAGCGGGGCCACATCGGCGGGCAGCGTGCGGCGCAAGCGGTAGAGCAGCAGCGCCTCGTCCATGCCCGTGGGTAGTTCGGCCTCGAAGTGGGCCACTTGGTGGCGGGCGTGCACGCCCGCGTCGGTGCGCCCGCTGCCGAGCGTGCTGATGGGCTGGCGCAGCACTTTGCTCAGGGCCCCGTTGAGGGCCGCTTGCACGGTAGGCGCGTTGGGTTGCACCTGCCAGCCGGAGTACGCCGTGCCGTCGTAGGCAAGGTGAAGGAAGTAGCGCATGGGCGACAGCAAAAACCGATTGGCGGTGCGCGGTTGGCGCGGGGCCCCAGGGCCC
>JBPBPC010000021.1:0-32095 GCA_050954665.1 Janthinobacterium lividum | reverse complement strand
CGGGGCCCCCGTGTTTTTGGCCATTCGGCGTTCTTATTAGCCTTCTTGCTTCGGCTGCGCTCAGCGGGACGCGACCTGTAGTTACCACCAATTCCTGTGGCAACCGGCTTTAGAGGTACTTCTCGTAGATGCCGGCGGCGATTTTTTCGGTTAGCTTTTTAGGGGCCACGGCGGTCAGGCCCACCGTCACTTTGTTGAGCAGGCCAGGAATGATTTCGGCCCGGCCGGCCAACAGCGCTTTCACGGCCGTGCGGGCCACGGCGGCGGGCGTCATCGACACCTTGGACGCGGTTTTTTGCAGTTCGGCACCCATGCCGGCGCGGTCAGCAAATGCCGTATCAGTGGCCCCCGGGCTCAAGCACGTCACCGATACCGAGGTGTTTTTCAGCTCGTAGCGCAGGCCGCGGCTGAAGCTTACCACGAATGCTTTGCTGGCCGCGTACAGCGCCAGCGACGGCACCGCTTGGTAGGCGGCGGTGCTGGCCACGTTGAGCACGTAGGCCCGCGGCTGCTGGCGCAGGGCCGGCAGCAAGGCGTGGGTGAGGGCCACGGGCAGCAGCATGTTCAGTTGCAGCATGTTCTGCTGCTCGGCCAAGGGCAGCTTTTCGAAGCGGCCCCACAGGCCGTAGCCGGCGTTGTTCACCAGCACGGCCAGTTCCTTGGTGTGGGCCAGGGCCCAGGCGGCCACGGCCTCGGCCGCGCCGGGCGCGGCCAGGTCGAGGGCCAAGATGTGGCTCTGGTGCTGGTGCTTCTCGCCGATTTCCAGGGCCAGGGCCCGCAACTGGTCTTCGGAACGAGCCACGAGCAGCAAGTCGTAGCCGCGCTGGGCCAGGGCAACGGCCAGGGCCCGGCCAATGCCGCGCGAAGCACCGGTGACGAGGGCGTAGGCCATACGTTTGGCGGGTTGCTTTTAAGATTAACTGGCTACGTGGTTGGCTAATGGGCGCTCAATAGTCTGACCGGCTGACTGGCCAACCACGCAGCCAGTTAATTATTTACTTGACAAGGTGCAGGAACCGGAGGTAGAACGGCGTGGGGCTGTCCTCGCTTTTGGGCTGGTACTTGCCCGAAATGATGGGCACGTACATCACGCGGCGGCGCGAGGCCTCGCCGATGAGCGGCGACTGCGCCACGCGGTGCCACATGCGGCCGTCGTGCACGGTGAGGTCGCCGGGTTCGGTTTCAATGGCGATTTCGTTCGGGTCGTAGTGCACGTCCTTGTAGTACTTCTTGCGGAAGAGCATCTTGCCCAGGCCCTGGCGGTGCGTGCCGGGGATGACGCGCAGGCCGCCGTTGGTGGCCTTGGTGCCGTCGAGGTGCAGGCCCACGTTCAGCATGGGCCCGATGCGCTTGCCGTAAAACACGTCGCGCAGCGAGTCGGTGTGCCAGCCCATCTGGCTAAATTCCGAGCCCGGGATGTTCACGTAGTGGTTCACCACAAGGCCGTCCTTCTCGTTTTCGCCCACCCGGCCACCTTCGGCTTCGAGCAGCGGAAACAGCGCCTTGAAACGGTCGTCCTGCAGCAAGTTGTGCAGCACCGGGTGGTGCTGCGACGTGAACGCAAAGCGCTGCACGATGGGCGAGCCGTCGACGTCCTTGCCGTACTTGATGGGTACGCCGTTCACTTTCTCCACGCCTTCGGCCAGCCAGCGGCGCTGCACGTCTTGGGTGGCTTGGAGAATTTCCTGCACCTGGGCAGGCGAAGCAAATGGCCGAAAGTGCAAAAAGCCGTATTTGGCAAAGAAAGCCCGCTGTTCATCGGTGAGCGTGGCACCAAGGGTGAAGCGAGGGTATTCGAAAGATGAGGACATAGTGAAGATAGAGCGGTAGACTGGCGGCCCCAACCCAATAGCCTACAAAGGTAACACAGGGCCCCCAGTGCGCGGGCAGCCCCGGCACTTCGCAGCCAGCACCGCCTTTGGAAAGCTACCCAGCCCTCCAAGCGCGGCAATAGTAAACTATTAAGCGGGGCTTTTTGCTTAGCGCCCCGCACCTTATACCAATACTTGCTTACTAATCAATTATTTGTGTAAATCATAACCCGTACAGGGTTTTGAAAGAGTCGTTGCCGGGGCCCGGTTGCCGGGCCGAATACAGCTGGGCCACCGGGCCCCATCTATAAGCTCGGTTTATGCGGCCCGCACGATAATCAATTGCCTGCGCGGCCCCCAACCGGAAATTCTGTACCTTTTCCGCCCCTCCAACCCCGCCCACCGTGCTGCTCCTGCCCACCTTCCGCGCCCGCCTGCTGCCGTGCTCCGAAAGCTGGGCCGCTATGACGCCCACGGCCCGGGGCCGCCACTGCGCCCGCTGCCAGCGCGTGGTGCACGACTTCACCCGCTCCCAAAACCCCGCCGCCGACCTGGCCGCCGCCCGCGCCGCTGCGCCCGACGGGCGCGTGTGCGGCCGCTTCGCCGGGGCCCAAGTACAGGGGCCCCCGCCCCTCACGCGGCGGCTGCGCTGGTTTCTGGTGGCGCTGGTGCTGGTGGTGACCCAGGGGCTGAGCGCGCGGGAAGCGCTGGCCCAAGTGCAGCGGGGAGCTTCGCACTACAAGGCACGGGTGGTGAAGCCAGTAAAACAGGTAAAGCTATTGGGAGACGTAGACGAACTGCGTAATAAGAAATTACCCGCCGAACCGAGCCCAGTAGACTTGGACGAGTTGACGTCAAAACAGGGCGTTACGGATAAGGATCCACCTATGGTGTTTGGAATGATAATGGAGCAGATGCCCAGCTTCCGGGGCGGTGGAAACAAGGAAATAGTCGCCTACATCCAACAGCATGTAAAGTACCCCAACGCTGAATGCGTTGGCGGAAAGGTGTTTGTAAGTTTTGTGGTGGATTCTACTGGCCGCGTGCAGCATCCAACTATTGTGAAGAGTTTATCGCCAGGCACCGATGCCGAAGTTATGCGCGTGATCAAAACGATGGATGGTTTTACTCCTGGAACGCAAAATGGAAAGCCAGTTAACGTCATCATGACCGTTCCCATCTCATTTAAGATTGAGTAACCCTACCCCATAATCCTGCACCTTCGCGGGGGCCCCAATTGCAGTACAAGCGGCACAATACCTTTCTTAATTCCGATTCCCGATGGTTTTTACGCCCAGCCCCATGCTGCTGAAACTGCTGTACACGCGCGGCAGCCTGCACAATTTGCCCGATGGCCAGGGCGTCGCGTTCAGCCTCAAGAACCGGCTGGACACGGTGAAAATCACCGGCTTGCGGCAGGTGCAGGTGGGCGACGCGGTGGTGCCGGCCGCGCAGGTAACGCTGGACCTGGGCAACGGCGAAACGCGCCCCGCCGCCGGCTTGGGGCCCGCCGACGGCCAGGCCCTGGAATTGCCCGTGGGCCGCAGCCTCACGTTTGCGCTGGCCACGCCGGCCTTGCCCGAGGGCATTTACCCGGTGCAGGTGTGGTTTTCGACCGATGCGCTCGGCGACTTGCACGTGGAGGTGGAAGACGCCATTGTGGGCGCGGCCGCCAGCCGCCCCCGCATCCCGCGCTCCGACGACGACGATTACGCGGAGGCCGCCATCCAGGCCCGGCAGCGGTTTGCCGAGGAGTTTACCCAGCAGCACTTCCAGCACCTGAAGTCGTACTCGTTTGACGCGCACGACTTGCGGGGCAACTGCGAGCACTTCGTGGGCGTGGCGCAGGTGCCGGTGGGCCTGGCGGGGCCCCTGCTGGTGGACGGCGAGCACGCCCAGGGCGATTTTCTCATCCCGATGGCCACCACCGAGGGCACGCTCGTGGCCAGCTACAACCGCGGCATGCAGGTGCTGAACCTGTGCGGCGGCGTGAAGTGCACCGTGATTGGCGACGCCATGCAGCGGGCCCCGGTGTTCGTGTTTGCCGACGCGCGCGGGGCCCGCGACTTCGGCCAGTGGGTGGCCGCCAACCTGGAGCGCATCCGACCGGAGGCCGAGAGCACGTCGCGGGTGGCCAAGCTGCAATACATCGACACGTACCTGGCCAACAAGTTTGCTTACCTGCGCTTCAACTTCTCAACCGGCGACGCGGCGGGCCAGAACATGGTGGGCCGCGCCACGTTTGCGGCTTGCTCTTGGATACTAGCCAATTACGGGGGCCCCAAGATCGAGCGTTTCTACCTTGAATCGAACTTCGCCACCGACAAAAAGGCTTCGCAAATCAACGTGATGCGCACCCGCGGCAAGCGCGTGGTGGCGGAGGCCGTGGTGAAGCGCGACGTGTTGCAGCAGCGCATGCGCGTGACGCCCGAGCAGCTGGCCTACCACGGGCAGGTGAGCAACATCGGCGCCTTTCTCTCGGGGGCCAACAACAACGGCGTGCATTCGGCCAACGGCATCACGGCCCTGTTCATCGCCACGGGGCAGGACGTGGCCAACGTGAGCGAATCGTCGGCCGGCGTGCTATACTCGGAGGTGACGAAAGAGGGCGATTTGTACCTCAACATCACCATTCCGTCGCTGATTGTGGCCACCCACGGCGGCGGCACCGGCCTGGCCACCCAAAACGAGTGCCTGCGCCTGCTGGGCTGCGTGGGCCCCGGCACGGTGTACAAGTTTGCCGAAATTGTGGCCGGCGTGGTGCTGGCCGGTGAATTGAGCTTAGCTGCTGCCATCAGCAGCTCCGACTGGGTGAGCAGCCACGAGCAATACGGCCGCAATCGCTAGGGCCCCAAGCGCGGTAGTACATATATTGGGGGCACTTTCGGCCTTTTTTTTCCTGCCATGCGTTTGTCTATTTCGCTTTGCCTGCTGCTGGGGGCCCTGGGGCTGGCCGGCCCACCGGCCCGGGCCCAGTCGGGCCTGAACAACAAGGACCTAGAGGACATCAGCCACGGCCGGCCCACTTCCACCCAAAACCTGAACCAAGCCAACACCGCCGACGAGCGGGCCGTGGCGGCCGAAGCCGCCCACGTGGCGCACTACTACAACCCCGACTGGGTGCCCGGCGCCCTGCTCCCCATCAAGGGCGAGCCGCAGCCCGTGCCCGGCCTGCGCTACAACCTGGTGCACCACTGGGTGGAAGTGCAGGACGCCACCGTGCCCGGCGGCGTGCGCCTCTACCCGGTGGGCAGCCTGCGGGGCTTCGTGCTGAACAACGCGGCCGGCCGGCCAGGCCACCGCTTCGGGGCTTACCGCGTGGGCGGCGAGGGCCGCTTGCTGCTCGAAGAGCTGACCGAGGGCCCCGTACTCCTGCTGCTGGGCTACGACCTGGAGCTAGTAGGGGCCGTGCGCAACGCCGCCATCGGCGTCGAAACCCAGGCCGCGCAGTTCCGGCGCACTTCCGAGTTGTACGTGGCCACCCCGGCCCGGCCCCAAGCCCAGAAGATGGCCCTGGGCCAGCGGGCGGTGCTGCACCTGTTTGGCGCAGCCGAGGGCGACATGGCCCTTTACGCGCAGCAGCACACCCTGCACTACGACAACCTGACCGACGTGGTGCGGCTAGTGGACCATTTCAACACCACCCCGCCGCCGGCCCCCTAAACGCAAAAAGGCCACTCGGCAGCGAGTGGCCTTTCAGAAGTAGTGCGTTCACCCGGGGCCCTACGGCAAGCTGGCCGCTACGCTGAACTTGCTGTTGACGCGCACCACCACGTCCTGGGTCGGGCGCTTGCTCAGCAGCACCTCGCTGGTGAGGGCGTAGCTGCTGTTCTGCAAGTACGTGTCGAGCTTGGTGTCGGACGCGGGGTTGAGTTGGATGGAAGTAGCACCGGCGGGCACGTTGTCGAGCGAGGCGAGCAGCACCTTGTTGGTGCCGGCAGCGTCGGTGCTGATGTAGAGCTTGACGCTCTTCACGATGTCGAAAGTTTGGCCAGCGGGGCTGGTAGCAGTCAGGGTGAGCTCTTCCAGCTTCACGTTTTGCACGTACTTGGCCGAAGTGTTATTGTTGGAATACGTGGTGGTAGAGGTAGAATTGACCGTTACGGCGGGCAAAGTGGTGGGGGACGTGCCGTACGGGTAGGCCGCTGGCACCGTGAAGCTTTGGGTGTCGTTCACGTCGAAGCGCAACAAGCTCAGCACTTTGTTGCAGCCCCCGGCCATTAGTAACAGGCCGGCCAGGGCGGGAAATAGCAGCAGTAGTTTGGAAATTTTTAGCATAGCAGTAACGATAATAATTGATTGAAGGAGCCGATGCGCAAGCCCGCCGGGGAATCCAGCGCCTCCAAAAATACGCAACAACCGCCGCCAGCGCTGCCCCGCCCGGCGGGCCGGCAACGCAGCCGGGGCCCTACTTATTGCTGGCCAGGGCCAGCAGGGCACTGCCGTCGTCGAGGGCGTGCAGGGCTTGTTGCAGTTCGGCGTCGTGCTCGCTTAGTACCGTATAGTAGGGCACCGCGCCGTAAGCACTCTGGGCAATGTAGGCCTTGATTTGGTTGCGCAGCAATGCGGCGCAGCGGCGCAGTGCGGCCGGGTCGGTCGGCACGCCGTCGCGGGCGGCGGCGGCGGCCAGGCCCCCCAGCTGCGCATCGCTGACGCGGAAGGTGGCGTTGAACTGGGCGAAGCGCAGGGCTTCCAGCTCAGTTTTGTGGGCTTGGTAGAAGGCCAGGGCCAGGGCACGGGGCATGTGGTGGGCCTGCAAGCGGGTGTAGTAGGCCGAGTGCGCCAGCGTGTCGCGCGGCACGAACACGTCGGGCATGATGCCACCGCCGCCGTACACCGGCCGGCCGCGGTCGGTGCGGAAGCACAGGCCACCCGCCACGCGGTTGCTGTCGGCCGATGCCAGGTCGCCGTGGGCAGCGCGCTCGGCCAGCTCGCGGCGGTACTCGGCGCGGCTGCTGCCGTAGGGCTTCTGGATGGAGCGGCCGCTGGGCGTGTAGTAGCGGGCAATGGTGAGGCGCAGCTCGCCGCCGTCGCTGAGGGCGATGGGTTGCTGCACCAAGCCCTTGCCGAAGGTGCGGCGGCCCACCAGCAGGGCCCGGTCGTGGTCTTGCAGGGCCCCGGCTAATACCTCGGCGGCCGAGGCACTGCCTTCGTCGACGAGCACCACCAAGGGGCCCTCTTCAAATTCGCCGGTCACCTTGGCGTACACCTGCGAGTCGTAGGTATCGCCCTTGCCGTCGATGGCCACGATTTTGCGTGAGCCGCCCACTAGTTCGTCGGCCACGCGGGTGGCGCGGTCGAGGTAGCCGCCGGGGTTGCCGCGCAGGTCCAGCACGAGGCGGCTGAGGCCCTGGCGGCGCAGGTCGGCCAGCGCGGCCCGGAAGTCGTCGTGGGTGTTGGCCGCAAACCGGCTGATTTTGATGTAGCCCGTCTGCTCGTCAATCAGGTACGCCGCGTCAATGGACGGGTTGGGCACCCGGCTGCGCACCAGGGCCAGGGCAAAAGTTTTGGCCGGCGCGGGCCGGCGCACCTCCAGGGCCACGGTGCTGCCGCGGGGGCCCCGCAGCAGCTGCGCAATGCGGGCGTTGGTGAGGTGGGCCCCCGACACGGCCTGCCCGCCCACGCGCAATACCTGGTCGCCGGGCAGCAGGCCGGCCTGGGCGGCCGCGCCGCCGCTGAGCGGCGCCACCACCGTCATGGTGTCGCGGAATAGGTTGAACTCAAGGCCCACGCCGTCGAAATCGCCCTGCAAAAAAGCGTCGTTCTGCTCGCGCTCGGGGGCCGGGATGTACACCGAGTGCGGGTCGAGGCGCTCCAGCATCTGGGCCGTGGCGTAGTCGGCCAGGCCTTCGGTGTTCACCGAGTCCACGTAGTCGCGGTCCACGTAGCTCAGCACCTCCTTGAAGCGCAGGTAGCCCCGGGCCGTGGCGTCGGGGTTGGTGCTGGAGGGCCGGAACGGGTTGTTGGAAACCAGCAGGCCGCTGCCGAACGCCAGCGCTACCAGCACCGCCCCGCGCAGCCCGGCGCGGCGAGCCCCGGCGGGGCGCGAAGAAGCGCGGAAGAGCGAAAAAAAAGCCATGGCGGCGGAGCGAAGTAAAGGGCGTTATGAAACCGACGGCGCGGGACGAATATTCAAAACTAATTAAATTTTTCCATGATCAGTTCCTTTCAAAATGAATTTTAGTCGAACGGCGCAGAATAGCCGACGAAGGAAATAATACCCCCTTTTTTGGCCATTTTTAGCTTATTTAAGTACTACTCTAGCAGCTAATTAATTAAAATTGCACATTGTTATGAATTATATTAAATATGATTTTTACATTAAATTGTAGTCTGCAATATTACCTATTGGGGACTGGTTCTGGTACGTCCCGGGCCCTGGTGGCGGCTGTATCTTTGTGCGGGCGCCGGGGCCGGCGCCGTTTTTTGCTTCCGTTTTAGTTTCTTTTGCCGTGGGCCGCATCCTCGCCATTGATTACGGCAACAAGCGCGTGGGGCTGGCCGTGACGGACCCCAGCCGCCTCATTGCCTCGCCGCTGGATACCGTTCACAGCCAGGACCTGCTGGCTTACGTGCTGGCCTACCACCGGCGCGAGCCGCTGGCGGCCATCGTGGTGGGCATGCCGCGCACGCTGCTCAACGAGCCCACCGACGTGACCAGCGCCGTGGTGGGCCTGCTGCGCCGCTTGCGCAAGGAACTGCCGGCGGTGCCCATCCACGAAATCGACGAACGCTTCACCTCGCGCATGGCCCACGCGGCCATGCTGGCCGGGGGCCTGGGCCAGAAGGCCCGCCGCGACAAAGCCACTGTGGACCGGGTGAGCGCGGCTATCATCCTCCAGTCGTTTCTGGAGTCGCCGGCGGGCCGGGCCGTGGCCTAGCCGGAACCCCCGGGGCCCCCGCCCTTGTTTGCTTTAATTCTTTATCAACGTTTTACCCAGATGATACACCCCATCGTTGCCATCGGCGACCCCGTGCTGAAGGCCCGCGCCAAAAACCTGCCCGCCGACCTGCCCGCCGCCGAACTTCAGCAGCTCATCGCCGACATGTTCGAAACCATGTACTTCGCCCACGGCGTGGGCCTGGCCGCCCCGCAAATTGGCAAGAGCCTGCGCCTGTTCGTGATGGACTCGGGCCCCATGGTGGAGCTGGACGAGGAAGACATTGCCGAGGGCGTGGAGGCCGAGCCCGCCATCAAGCGCGCCTTTATTAACCCCGTGATGCTGAGCGAATCCGGCGAGAAGTGGAGTTTTGAAGAAGGCTGCCTGAGCATTCCCGGGGTGCGCGAGCTGGTGCAGCGCTGCCCCGATATTGTGCTGCGCTACGAGGACGAAAACCGCCAAGTGCACGAGGAAGGCTTTTCGGGCATGAACGCCCGCATCATCCAGCACGAGTACGACCACCTGGAGGGCGTGCTGTTCACCGACAAGCTGTCCTCCTTCAAGAAGCAGTTGCTCAAGGGCAAGCTGGCCCGCATCGGCAAAGGCGACGTGGCCCACGACTACCGCATGAAATTCGCGGGCGCCGGGCGGCGGTAAGGCAGCGGCAAGGTTGAAGGACCGGAAAACTGGCACGTCCTGCGGGGTGCGCCAGTTTTTTGGTTTTACTGGCCTGCCGAGATACCTTTCCAGCTCATCCGCTATTTCTATTTTATGGCCAAACGCTACGCGCTGTTTCTCTTGCTGTTGCTACTAGCGCTGGGGCCCCGGCCGGCGCGGGCCTGGGGCTTTTTTGGGCACCGGCTGCTGAACCGGCTGGCCGTGTACACGTTGCCGCCGAAGATGGTGGGCTTTTACAAGGCGCACATCGACTACCTCACGGCCAACGCCACCCGGCCCGACGCGCGCCGCACGGTGGTGCCCGGCGAAGCGGCCAAGCACTTCATGGACGTGGACCGCTACGGCGACAGCTGCCTGAGCACCCACGGCCGGGGCCTGCCGCGCCGCTACGAAGACGCCGTGGCCCGCTACGGCGAAGATTCGCTGCTGCGCCACGGCATCGTGCCCTGGAACATTGCGGCCATGAAAAACCAACTCACCGCCGCCTTCCAGCGCCAAGACGCCGACGCCATCCTGCGCCTTTCGGCCGACCTGGGGCACTACGTGGCCGACGCCTGCGTGCCGCTGCACGCTACCCAGAACTACAACGGCCAGCTCACCGGCCAGCGCGGCATCCACGGCCTGTGGGAGAGCCGCTTGCCCGAGCTGCTGGCCGCCGACTACGACTTGTTCACGGGGCCCGCGCCGTACCTGGAGCACCCCAGCGACGCGGCTTGGGGGGCCCTGGCCCGCTCGCACGCCGCCGTCGATTCGGTCTTGTTGTTCGAAAAAGAATTAACGGCCCGGTTCCCCGGCGACCGCAAGTACGGCTACGAGGCCCGCGGCGCCGCCACGGTGCGCGTGTACTCGCGCGATTTCAGCCGCGCCTACCACGCCCGGCTCGGCGGGCAAGTGGAGCGGCAGTTGCGCTACGCCAGCCGGCTCGTGGGGGCCTTTTGGTACACGTGCTGGGTAGACGCCGGGGCCCCCGATTTGGACAAGCTGCCCCGCACCACTTCGGCCGTGGAGGAATTGCGCTTGGCCCGCGAAGCCGCCGAAGCGGCCAGGGCCCCGGCGGCGAGCAGCGTACCGGGGCACGAGGACTAAAGGTGGGCAGTGCGCGCTACTCGTCGTCCAGCGGTTCGGTGGCGTCCAGGGCGTCGAGGTCTACCACGGCGGTACCGGTTTTGTCTACGTCGTAGGCGCGGCGGAAGCGGCGGTGCCAGGCAATTTCGCTGGCAATGTAGGAGTTGCGGGCGTACACGTCTTGGGCAAAGGTGTCGTCGTAGCCTTTCAGCATGACGATGATTTCCACGGCGCGGGCCGCGTAGTCGGCGGGCCCCAGGCCGTGCAGGGGGCTGTCGGGGCCCAGGTCGTGCACCAGCGTCCAGGTCAGGGGCAGGAAGCTCACCGCGTCGCGCTCCAGGGCCGCGGCGGCGTAGGAAAAGTTCTGGGTTTCCGGGTCCGTGAATTTCACGATGACCCGCGCCGAGAGTTCAATTAGGATGTTGGCCCGGCGGTTGGCCACCCGAAATTGCAGGCACGGCGTGCCATCGGGCCGCCGGCTGACGATGGCCGCATGGCTGAACAAAATGCGCGCCGTGGGCCGCGAAAACCGCCCGTAGAGCAAGCCCGTGGCCAGGGCAAACGTGAGCACACCCACCAACGCCTCTAGGCTGGAGAGGGCCCCGGCGCCGTTGCTGCCCGGGTACACGTGCCCGTAGCCCACGCTGGTGAAGGTTTGGATGGAGAAGAACAACGCGCTCAAAAAGTCTTGCCACGTGCCGTGGGGGGCCGCCACGCCGGGCAGGTCTTCGAGGCCCAAGGCCATGTAGGCCAGCGCAAACGCCGCGTTCAGCACCCCAAACAGCACGCCTACTTCCAAAAAAAACTGGCCCCACGGCATCAGAATTAGCCGTTGGTAAGGGTCGCGCACGGACGGGCCGCCGCGCCGCCGCGCATTGAAGGAGCCGTCGTGGTTGATGGCCCGCTGGGTGGGCTGCGAGAATTTTTCGCCAATGCCGGGGTCGAGCGAGGCCATGCCGGGAGGAAAGGAAAGTGCGCCGCGAAGAACGCCACCCCGGGCCGCAAATGCCCGCGCCGGGGCCCCAAACTTCAGTTGCCAAGCACCGCTTTGCGCAGGATAGAAACCGCACATTTGGCGCTCTTTTTCTTATTTGCTATGCGTGGGTCTTGCGCCGATCTACTCCTCAACATTTCCAACCTGTTCATGCCGTTTACCTGGTACGGGCACCTGTTCCAGAAGATGGCCCGGTTTGCCAAGCTTGGCCCACTCGGCGGTCCCGACGGGCTACGCAACCTGCGCAAGTTTGGGGCGGGCGTGCCCGTCACCCGTCATCCGCCGCGCCCTTACCGACGACTGCTACGTCATCAGCAGCCCTGAAGCCGAGGCCGTATACTACCCGCGCAAGCCCTTCGCCTTCGAGTTGCTTGCTTAACCGCTCATCATCGGGCGCAAAACCGGGGGGCCCGCCAGAACCGAATCCCCGACGCTTGGCCAACCCCTTGCCCGGCCCGCTGGGCGCGTGGCTGGCCCCGTAGCGGCGGCAGTTTTGTAAATCTGACAAGCAAGGCCGAAGGCGTGGCTCCCGACCTTATTGGTTTTTAGAGTTGGGTCGGTGCTGTACAAACCGGCAGTAGAGGGCCCCGGGGGCGCTCAGCGCATTCAGGGCAGTGTCGTACTTTCGGCGCTGAGTAGATGAACTGACTGCAGCGCTATTGAATTATTTTATGATTAAAAAAATATTATGTGCGGGGTTTTTGGCCGGTGCGCTGGGCCTGGCGGGCCCGGCCCATGCCCAGCGGGTGGGGCTGGTGCTGAGCGGCGGCGGCGCCAAGGGCCTGGCCCACGTGGGCGTCCTCAAGGAGCTGGAAAAGAACCACATTCCCATCGACTACATCGTGGGCACGAGCATGGGGGCCGTGGTGGGGGCCATGTACGCCTCGGGCTACTCGCCGGCCGACATCGAGCAGATTGTGCTGAGCAAGGAATTTCAGAACTGGACGTCGGGCAAAACCCTGGAAAGCAAGACGTTCAACTTCGTCACGAGCGAGCCCTCGCCGTCGGCCCTGCGTCTGGGCGTGGCCCTCGACTCGACCCTGCACGCGCGCGTGAGCTCGAACCTGGTGAACGACCTGAACCTGAACCTGGCCCTGGCCAAGCTCCTGGCCCCGTCGGGGGCCGAGGCGGGCTACGATTTTGACAAGCTGTTCGTGCCGTTTCGGTGCATGACGTCGGAGGTGTTCACGCGGCAGGAGGTGGTGCAGCACAAGGGCTCGCTGAGCGACGCCGTGCGCAACTCGATGACGTTTCCGCTGGCGTTCCGGCCCATCCGCAACCTCGACGGGAAGTACTACTACGACGGGGCGGTGTTCGACAACTTCCCCACGGCGGCCATGAAAACGGAGTTTGCGCCCGACGTCATCATCGGGGTGAACGTGGGCGACGTGGCCTTCAAAAAGTACCCGTTCAAGACGGACGACGAATTACTGGCCACCACGGTGCTGTTCCTGGGGACAAGCGTGGCCGACACGTCGAGCGTGGGCCCGAACGGCATCTACATTCAGCCCAACTTGGGGGCCCTGGGCGTGGGCGACTTCGACCGGGTGCAGGCCTTCATTGGCAAGGGCGACACGGCCACGCTGCTGAAAATGAACCTCATCAAGCAGCGCATCGGCCGCCGCCAAGACTCGACGGCGCTGCTGGCGCGGCGGCGGGCGTTTCAGGACGGGGCCCCCACGCCGCGCTTTTTGGAGGTGCAGGTGCACGGCCTGCGGCCGGACCAGAATTCGTACGCGGCCAAGTTCTTCCAGCGCAAGGGCCGCGAGTTTGGGCTCGACGAAATTGAGGAAGGCTACTACCGGCTGGCGTCGGACGATTACTTCAAGAACATTTACCCGCGCATCCGCTACGATGCGGCGCGCAAGGGCTACATTTTCAGCCTCGACGCGCAGCGCAACAACAACGTGACGGCCGAGGTGGGCTTCGTGCTGAGCACCCGGCCCGTCGATAATTTCTACTTGGGCGTGGAGTACCGGGTGCTGCGCAAGCTGCTGTACACCACGGCGGCCGACGTGAGCCTGGGGCGCTTTTACAACGCGGCCCACGGCTCGTTTCGCATCAGCGTGCCGGGCACCGTGCCGTTCTACGTCGAGCCGGGCGTTACCTACAACCAGTGGGATTTCCAGAGCACGGGCGGCCTGCTGGGGCGCAACGTGCTGGGCACCCAAATCCGGCAGCAGGACACCAAGGTGGGCTTCCAAGTGGGCGTGACGCCGACGTACCGCAGCCGGCTGCTGCTCGACGCGGGCCTGTTTTCGACGCGC
The DNA here is from genome assembly GCA_050954665.1 of Janthinobacterium lividum. Classification (GTDB taxonomy): domain Bacteria; phylum Bacteroidota; class Bacteroidia; order Cytophagales; family Hymenobacteraceae; genus Hymenobacter. Next base: position 18,399 of record JBPBPC010000021.1, on the reverse strand, counting down.
GACGACTACACGAACCGCACGGAAATCAACAGCAACGACGTGCTCGACAAAACCCTGTTCCACGGCTTTACGGGGGCCCTGCGCCTGAACCGCAACACGCTGAACGAGAAGCAGTACGCCACCGGCGGCCACCACTACTCGTACACGTTGCGCGGCGTCACGGGGTCGTCGACGTACACGCCGGGCTCCACGTCGGTGGTGGCGGCCAACGAGCGCCACCACCAGTGGCTGCAATTCCGGGCCACGGTGGAGCGCTACTTTGCCTTGCCCGGCAACCGCCGCGCCTGGGGCTACTTCGGCGAGCTGATGGCCACGGGGCAGGGCATGTTCAGCAACTTTCGGGCGTCGCAGGCCATCGCGCCGGTGTTCGCGCCGCTGCCCGACGCGCGCACGCTCTTCCTCGACAAGTACCGCACCGGGCGCTACGGGGCCGTGGGCGTGCGCTACAGCCAGGCCGTGCTGGGCAGCCTGCAGTGGCGTTCCGAGCTGTACGTGCACCTCAACTTTCAGCCCTTCGAGCAGGCCGCCGACCAGACGGCCGTCCGCACCGGTGGCTTCGACCGCCCCCGGCTGACGGCCAGCACGGGCTTCGTGCTGATGACGCCCGTGGGGCCCCTGGCCCTGCACGCCCGCTACTACGACGATCCCAACGAGCACTTCGGCGTGTACGCCCACCTGGGCTACCTGCTCTTCCGCGGCCGGGCCCTGGAGTAATTGCCGCTTTTGCAACGCATCAAAAAAGCCCCGCGGGAATTCCGCGGGGCTTTTTTGACGCAACGATTTACGCCAGAATAGCCGCGGCCACGGCGGCCGGGGCCTCGTAGGGCAGCAAGTGGCCCGCCCCCGGCACTTCCGCAAACGGGGTGCCGGGGGGCAGCAGCGGCAGGGTTTGCCGGCGCTGGGCAGCGGCGGGGATGGCCCGGTCGTCGGCGCCTACCAAGAGGTGGCAGGGCACGGCAATTTCGCCCATCAGGGCCGTCAAGTCTTCCAGCGAGCCGGCCAGCAGCCAGGCGCTCCAGGCGGCTTGGCTGCTGCCCAAGTTATCGGCCACTATTTGCCGGTGCACCGCAGCGGGCAGGGCGGCTTCGGTGATTTTGTGGAAGGTTTTCTCGGCCTCGGCGGGCTTGCCGTAGGCGGCCAGCGAAGCGGCCCGGTCGTCGTCAGAAATTGGTTCGGGGCTGGGCGGCGAGGGCGAGAGCAGCACCAGCCGGCGCAGGCCGGCCGGCCGGGTGGCGGCCAAGGCCAGGGCCACTTTGCCGCCCAGGCTATGGCCCACCAACGCGTAGTCCGTCAGCTCTTTCTCCTTGATAAAGCCCGCGACCCAATCAGCGTAGGCCCCCACCGAGTAGTCGAACCCCGCCGGGGCCCCCTGCGCGCCAAAACCAGGCAAGTCGGGCGCAAACAAGGCCGTGCCCGGGGGCAGCAGCGGGCGCAGGGCATCAAATTCGTGGCCGGCCCCGGCCCAGTAGTGCAGGGCCAGTACGGCGGCGGGGGGAGTGAAATCAGGCATGGCCCCGCATACGGCAAATGCGCCCGCTGGGATGGCCCCCGGGGCCGCAACCCAGGGCCCCAAACGCACAAAGGCCCTTCCCCCGGGCTGAGGGAAGGGCCTTGCGCAGGGCCCCGGCCGCGGTGGCCGGGGGCAAAACTTACTCTTTTACCAAGCGCTTGGTGAAGCTGACGGCGGTGCCGTCGGCGGCCGCGCCGCGCACCTGCACCACGTAGCTGCCGCTGGCCAGCGGGGCCAGGTCCAGGGTGTGCAACTGGGCCCCGGCCAGCGAAGCGCTGAGCACCGAGCGGCCCGCCATGTCCACCACGCTTACCTGGTAGGTGCCAGCCGGCAGCTGGCCCAGGTCGAGCCGGGTGCTGGCCCCGGCCGGGTTCGGGTACAGGCCGATGGCCAAGGCCGCGGCTTTCGTGAACGACACGCTGCGCACCGGCGACAGGCTCGCTGTGCCGTCGGCGTCCACTTGGCGCAGGCGGTAGTACACCGCACCGGCCGCCTTGGCCCCGATGCTGGCATCGGTGAAGGCGTAGTTCGTTGCGCTCGACGTGCTGCCCTGGCCTTTCACTTGCCCAATCTTCACGAAGGTCGTGCCGTCAAGGCTACGCTCCACATCGAAGCGGTCGTTGTTCTTCTCCGAAGCCGTGGCCCAAGCCAGCGCCGCGTCGCGGTTGGCCACCGCCGTCGCCGTGAACGACAACAGCTCCACCGGCAGCGGGAACGCCCCGATGGTGAGGTTGACGGGAACCGTGTTAGTACCGCCGTTCAAGTCGGTGGTAGTAATGGTCAGCGCGTAGGTGTGAGCCGTGCCGTAGTTCACCAGCTGGCTGGCATTGCTCACGTAAATGCGGCCCGTGGTGGCATCTAAGGTTACGCCAGCGGGCATCGTGCCCGAGGCCAAGACGGCGTTGGTGGAACCCGTCGTGGTGGGCAGGCCGTTGGCAGCACCCGTTTGCAGGGCCCCCGTGGTGGCGTCGAACACGGTAGCGGAAGCCGCGTATGCGGCCGTGTTGGCGTCCAGCACTTGGGCCAGGTTATCGCCGGTCACGTACTTATTGTCCAGCGTGCGGCCTTTGCCCGTGTTGAACAGTGCATAGCTAGCGCTAATGTCCTGCGCCACCGGGATGGTATAGGTGGCCAGAGCCGAGGTGAGCGGGGTAGTACCGTTGTCTGTGGCCGTGTAGGTGAAGAAGGCGTTGCCCACAAACGTGCTGGCCGGGGTGAACGTCAGGTTGGCAACGTCAGCCAAAGTAATCGTTTGGTTAAGCGTTACGGCGGCGGTGCCAAGCTTGAGAACGCCTTGGGCGCTGGTTGGCAGGCTCGCAATCGTGTACTTCGTAACGCTGCCGTCGGGGTCGGTACCGCTGATGGCCGAGAGCAACATGCCGCTGCCGGTGTTGCCTTCGGGGGCCTGCTTGGTATTCACCACGTCATTGGCAATGGGCAAGGCGTTGGCCTGGGTGGTGGGCACGCTGCCGGAGGCCGTGGTTGTGCCGGTGGTGAGCCCGTTGCTGTTGCTCACCGCGCCGTTCACAGTGAACGAGCCGGCTGGGGCCGCAAAGGCAATGACGTTCGTTACGGACTGGCCGGCCGGTACCGTGGTGCCCGTGCCGCCGTAGATGGTGACGGTGCTGCCAGCGGCGACCGTAACAGACGCACCGCCGTTGAGTGAGTACGTGGTTACGCCGGCAGGCAAGGTCACGGCCACGCTCAGGTCGGTGGCGGCCGCGGGGCCGTTGTTGGTGGCCGCCAGCGTGTAGCTCACGGTGTTGCCGGTCGTGGTGGTAGCCGGGCCGCTCATGCCGAAGGCCACGGTGGCTTTCGACGTAACGGCGGTCGAGCTGTTCACTGTGTTGTTGGCCGGTGTGGCGTCGGGGTTGTCCCCCGATGAATTGGCCGTCACCACCACGGGGCCGTTCACGGGCAGCGGGAAGGCAATGGTGTTCACCGAGGTACTACCGAGGGCCAGGGAGGCTACCGTTGGGAAGACCAGGGCCCCCGTGGCGGGGTTGTAGGAGATGGTGCTACCCGTGCTGGTGTTGTAGGCCACAAGGCCCGTTGACGTGCTGTAAGTACCCGACGTATTATTCACCTTGAGCGTGGCCGTGGCCAACCCCGTGGGCAGGACTACGGTTTGCACCACGTTCTGGGCCGCTACGTTGGTGATCAACGCCCCAGCGAGGCTGGAGGGATTACCGGTCGTTACCGTATAGGTAACCGTCGTGCCGGCAGCCTGGGTGCCCGTTGGCGACGAGGCAATGGTCGTGGTCAGGTCAGAATTGCCCAAGGCCGACTTCACCGTCAAGTTGCTTAGCTCGGCCGCGTTGTTGATCAGGTTGCTCTCGTTCGGGGCCACCACCACGGCGGCAATGTCGAGCTGCGCGATGTTGGCCGGCGCCAAGAACTGGACCGTGGTAATGGTGCTGGTGCCCAGGGGCCCCACGGCGCTGGCCGGCATGGTGAGCAGCCCAGTCACCACCACGTAGGAAGGACCGCTGGTGCCGAAGGTGATGGTGGCTTGGTCGCTGCTGAGCGTACCGGCCACGTTGTTCACCAGGAAGCCCGCGGCTCCGAGGCTGGTTGGCAGCTGCACCGTAGTAGTCTGGTTGCCAGTGGCCGATGCCCCTCTATTGGTGGCAGTCACGGTGTAAAACACCGGGTTGCCCTGCACCGCCTGGACGGGGCCCAACAGGGCGATGGACAAGTCTTGCAGGGCCGTTACGGCGTTGCTGACGGTGGCCGTGTTGTTGGCCGGCGTGCCGTCGGCGGTGGGGCTGCTGACGGTAGCCACGGCTTGCAACGACGTATTGCTGGCGGGCACTGCGAAGCTGAGGGCGTTCGTCTGCACGGCGTTGCCGGCCAGCGTGGCCGAGGGCAGCGTCAACAAGCCGCTAGCCACGTTGTAGGTAGCGCCGCTGCCGAAGGTGATAACGCCGCTGCTGAGCGTACCGATCAAGCCGTTGAGCTGGAGCGAGGCCACGGGCAAGCCCGCCGGAATGTCCACGGTTTGCAGCACGCTCTGGGCCGGGTTGGCCGAGTTGTTCACCGTTTGCACGGAGTACGTCACCTGCTGGCCCGCCGCGAGGGCAGTGCCGGTAGCGGTGCCGCCTTCGATGCGGCTTATGGAAGTGGCCAAGTCAGCCAGGGGGCGGATTTCGGTTTCGGCCGTGGCCACGTTGTTGCCCGGCACTAGGTCGGCGGTGGTGGCGCGCACGCTGGCCGTTACGGCTAGCGAGGGCCCGGCGGCCGGGGCCGTCAGGTTAATGGCGTAGCTCTGGGGGGTGGCCCCGCTGGCCTGGCTGGCGGTTAAAGCGGGCAGCACAAGCAGGCCCGTGGCCACGGTGTAAGTGCCGTTGGCACCGAACGCGATGGTGGCTTTATCGGTGCTCAAAGTACCCGCCACCGTGTTCACCGTGAAGCCCGTGGTGCCCAGGCCAGCCGGCAGGCTCACCTGCGTCTGCACGCCAGTGGCGGCGTTGGGGCCGTTGTTGCCCTGCATCACGGTGTAGGCCGCGGCGGCGCTAGGAGCTACCTGGCTAGGGCCCGTCACGGTCACGTACAGGTTGGCACGGTCAGTAGTGGCGGGGGCTGCCACGGCCACAGCGGCGGCGCTGGTAGCCCCGTTGAGATAAGCCGTATTGTTGGCCGTGGCGGGGTCGCCAGCGCTGTTAGTGTTCGGCGTCACTACCGCCGAGGGCGAGAAACCGGCCGTGGGCGAGAAGCTAACGCTGTTGGTCTGGACCTGGCCGTTGGCCAGGTCCTGGGCTGGGAAGGTTACCACGCCGCTGCCGCTGTCGTAGGTGCCGCCGTTGGTGGCGTACACGCCGGCCAGGCCGGTGGGCAGTTGCACCGTTTGCTGGGCCCCAGCCACCGGCGAGGGGCCGTTGTTGGCCGTCGTCACGGTGTAGGCAGCCAGGGTGCCGCTGGTGACCGAGGCGGGTCCGGTCAGGGTAGTGGCCAAGTCAAATTGTGGCGTCACGGCTAACGTGATAGCGGCCACGTTGTCAACCAAGTTCACGTCGGGGCTGCTGTTGTTCACCGAAGCCGTGGCCGTGAGGGGCCCCGTGCCCGGGGCGATGAACGTGACTCCGAAAGTGGCCGAAGCGCCGGAAGCAAGGGTGAGCGCGGGGAATACCACCAGGCCAGTGGCCTTGTCGTAAGTGGCGGTCACGGGGGCCCCGTTGCGGGTAAACGTGGGCGTACCGGTCAGGTTGGCCGGGAGTTGCAACTGCTGCACGGCGCTGGCGCTGGTGCCAGCGGGGCTGTTGTTGGCCGTGGTGCCCGCAATATTTAGCGACTGGCCGGCCGTAACGGTGGCGCCCGTAACAGGCGAGGTAATGGCCGTGGCCAAATCAAGCTGGCTCACCACCTGCACCATTAGCGTGGCTTGGTTGGAAAGGATGCCGCTCGCGTCCTTCACCGTGTACGGAATGAGTGCCGTGCCCAGGAAGCCCGTGGTTGGGGTAAAAACTACTTGCCCGGCGGCGTTCACGTAAGCCGTGCCGTTGTTCACAGCAATCGGGCTGGCGGCGGTGCCCTGCTGCACACCGGTCACGCCGGGGCGGAGGTCTATCGTCGTCAAGTCAATGGCGCTGCCATTGGCTCCCTTGCGGTCGTTGGCCGTTACGGCTACCGACACGGCTGTGTTGAACGGCGTGGTTACGGCGTCGTCCACGGCCACCAGGGGCGTGTCGAGCGGAATGGTGTAAGTACCCGTATTGTCGCTGCCGGCTCCGTTGCTGTCGGTGGCCGTGTACGTGAAGACTGCCTGCGAGCCCGTGAACGAGGCAGTTGGGGCGAAGGTGAGGTTGCCAGCATCAGCCAGCGCAATCACTTGGCCCACCGTCACGGCCGTGCCGTTCAGGGCGAGCACCCCGCTGCCGCTAGCGGGCAACGTCTGAATCGTGAACGAAGCCAGCGCTGGTCCACCCGACGCCGTGCCGCTTAGGGCGGGAATCGACGCGGCAGCCGAGCTTTTTGACACTGCTGGGGTAGTGATGTTGTTCACCAGCAAGGCTTTGGTGCAAGTCCCAAAGTACACGTCGTCCAAGCCGAAATCGTTGCCAGTTGGGGCCCGGTTCACGTCCCGAATTTCGAAAGTGGCCGAAGTACTAGTGCCCGAAAACCAGACATCGGACAGCTTTACGTAATTGGTGGTGCCGTCGAGGGTGGTCACTACCGACGTCGACTCGTTGTTGATCACGAACCCTAGCTGCGCCGGGCTGGTCCCGTTTACGCTGGTGGCGTACACCGAGAAGGTGTAATAGCGATTGGGTTGCACGGTCACCGTCTGCGAGTACACCTTCTGGATGTTAGCGGCCCCGTTTACGATCATGAAGTTGTCGCCCGTGCCCGTGCGGCCCGTGCCGGTGAAGTTATTGTGGTAGTCGCGGGCATTGCTGCCCACGCCGTAGGTACCCTCCGCGTACAAATTGCCGGCCGGTGTGCTGGTCGTGGTCTGGTAGGTGTAGCTGCTGGTGAAGCCCGTATTGCCGTCGGTGAAGCTGGGGTTCACCAGCAGGTTCCGGCCCGTGCCCGAGGTGCAGACCAGGTTCGGATCGTAGACGTTCAGGCTGACGGGCGACACATTGGAGCAAGTCGGTGTGGTACCCGTCTGGCAAATCTGATACGTGAACGAGTCCGTACCAATGTAGTTAGGGTTGGGCGTGTAAGTATAGCCGCCGGCGGCGTTCAGTGCCACGGCCCCGTGCGTAGGTTGCGCCACCACCGTGGCGGTGAAAGCCGTGGTAGCGTCGGGGTTATCGTCGTTGAGGATCACGCTGGCCGTCACTTTGGTGTTGGCGGCCAAGCTGTTGTTATCGCTGTAGGTCACAAAGCGGTTGGCTGGCGTCACCGTGATGGTGAGCGTGGCCACGTCGGTGGCGCTGTTGCTGCCTTGGCTGGTGCTGGTGCCCACCGTGCTCGTCATCGAGTAGGTGGTACCGGTGGTTGCGGGGGCCGTGATGGTGAAATTGTAGGTATTGCTGGCGCCGCTGGCCAGGGCCACGGGGGCCGTGCCAAAGCGCAGGGTACCGCCCGTGGTGGTGGTGCCGGCCGTGTAAGTACCGCCGCTAGCCGTTACCTGGGCAGCCGTCATGGTGGCGCCCACGGGTAGGGTGACGACTTGCGTCACCTGCAAGGCCGAGTTGGGGCCATTATTGGTGAACACTGCCGTGTAGGGTCCTCCGGGCTGGCTAGCGCCGAGTTGCAGTGGGCCGCTCAAGGTGGTGGTCACGTCGGCCACAGCCAGCGTTACAGGGATGCTGTAAGTGGCCGTGTTGGAAAGCTCGCCGCTGTTATCGGTGGCGGCATACGTGAATGTAGCCGTGCCGCTGTATGTTACGACTGGGTTGAAGAGCAAGCTGCCAGCATTAGCCGCTGGAATAATTTGGCCGGCAGTAACGGCCGTGGTGGTAGTGCCGTTGTTGTAGTAAAGAATGCCGGTAGTGTTAGCTGGTAGCGTCAGGATGGTATAAGAGTCTATCTGCCCATCGGGGTCGCTGGCGCTCAACGCCGCGATGGCCGTCTGGCCGTTGTTGCTCGGAATAGCAGGCGAGTTGGTAACTGCACTGGCCACCGGCACCTGCGACATGCTAGCGCACAGCACTGAGTTGGGCACGATGACGGTACTGCCACCAGTGTCTGGCCCGTTATATTGCAGCGTGAGAGAGTTACCGCCTGTATTTTCGCCGTAGTAAATCACCAAATTGTGAACGCCAGCGGATAAGGTGATGGCCTTCGTCTGGGGGGTGTTGTAAGTAGCGGTAGCTAAAGCATTGGCCGTGGTTGGGGCCAGCGCCGCGCCATCGAGCCAGACCAAAGAAGCATCGTCCGAAGATAACGTGAACGAGTAGCTGCCCGCCGTGGTAATGTTGATGCTGCCCCGGTACCGGGCGCTGAAGCCATCGGGGTTATCGACGGTACCGCCCGTAGGCGCGGGCGCCAAGTTGCCCCAGCTGTTGTTGTTGGGAAAGTTAATGGTGCCGTCCGTACGGGTCAAGGCCGGTGTTTTGCCAGTGAAATAGGTCGTGCTCCCGTTGAAGTAACCAGAGTAGTACTCGGCGTACAAGCCGCTGCTGGCCGACGAGCCATAGGGGGCCCCAGCGCAGCCGTTCACCGGCAGCGTCACGGTCGCCGAGGCATTGGCCGCGGCCGGGCTGCCATCGTTGTTGGTGGTGGTTGGGTCGGTTGAGGTAGACGTCGAGGCGGCCGTACCGGCCAGCGTGGCCGTGTAGTTGGGCGCGCTAAACGTAAAGGCCGACGTGGTAGTGCTGCCGTTGGTCAGCGAAGCAATGGTGGGCAGCGTCACCAGACCGGTGGTGTTGTTATAGCTGGCCCCACCGGTCAGCGTCAGCAGCAAGCCTGCTGGCAGTTGCACGGTGGGCACGATGCCAGTGGCCGTGGTGGGGCCGTTGTTTTTGATCGTAGTTGTGTAGGTAATGGAGGTGCCCGCCACCACCGTAGCAGATGAGGCGCCCAGCGTTGTCACTACGTCGGCATTTGATGCAATTACCGGAATGGTATAGGTTGCCGCTGCAGCCGAGCCGTTGCCATAAGCATCGGTGACGGTGTAGGTGAAGGTAGCCGCGGTTGTTGCGTTCGCTACTGGCTGATACAGAAGCAGGCCAATGTTGGCGGCGGGTATTATCGTGGGCGTGGTAAGCTGGGTGCCGTTGTAATACAGCCCCCCCGTGCTGGGCGCGTACACGGTGTAGGTGCGAATGCTGTTGTCCGTGCCACTGACCTTACCTGATGGGCCAGGCGTTAAGGCAGTTTGCCCGCTAGTATTTACGATGGCCGGTGAGTTGGCAACGGTAGTGGCCGTCGGTACCACCGCCGTTGGCCCTAACAAAGAAATGTCGTCGATACCAAAATCGTTGCTGGTAGCCGCCAGATTGGTATCGATCATTCGGATGTTCAGCTCCGTGTTAGTAGTAGTGGCAATGCTAACTGTGAATTGTTTCCAAAGCCCCGAAGTGTTGTCGTTTGAGAAAAGAGTAGTGTTAGCATTGGAGAAGGTTCCGCCCGCCGTTGTACTAGAACTAACCTGGATGGTGGGCGGGCTTGCCGCGTTGCTGTTGAGCAGCCAAAACGAAAACTTATAGGCAGTCGCTGTTTGGAGCCCAGTAATTCTCTGGTTCCAGAAGTACCGGCCAGCGGTGCCCGATCCATCTACGATCAAGTACAAACCCGTGCCATCACCGCTAGTGTGGTCATTGTACTTTATAAATCCTGTGTTATAAGTGTTTTCGTTGGCTCTGACGGTGTACGTGCCTGCACCGTTGCCAGTAGTGCCCGTCGCTAGATAGGTGTACTGAGTATCAAATCCTGTATTGCCCGACTCGAAGCCGGGGTTAGTGACCAAGTTCTGGGCTCGTGCGTGGCCGGAAAGCAATAGGGTAAATAACGTTGCCAGGCACGTCCAGGCGTGTAATTTTCTTTTCATCCTAAGTAAATGCTAAATAAAGTGTTATTAAAAAAAATTATATAATAGCAGCGTCAGGCAAGCAATGCCGGCCACGAACCTATTCTATGTTTTATTCAAAGTTATAAGAGAAAATACAATTGTATATTTTACCGGAAAGAGGCGCAGCCCCTCCTAAAGTCAATTAATGACTTTAATAAAAGGGATATCATTCATAGTATAGCACAATACAATTTGTTGTTTTTCAAATACAATTTGAAAAAATCACTTCTGCTTAAAACCTCGACGAAACGCTTTTTTTTGTCGTTCAAAAAATTTTATCGGTTATTTTTTTTATCATAAATAACTGTCTTTCAATAAATAAACAACAAAAATTCGCCTTTTATTATGAGTACTGACGCTATTTTAATCCAGTAGTAATTCACAAATTTTCTGTCACAACCGGGAATAGATTTTATTAATTTCCCATTATTAGCACTATCCATAGTATATATTGTATCACGTTTATTAAACACCGGTTGGTTAAGCGAACAATTACCAAGGCTGGAAACTGGTCATTTTGTTATTTGCGGTATTCACGTTAATTACAATCTGAGTGTATTATCAAATAATACAATTTTACTCGTTGTTATACTTGTTCAATTGGAGATGAATAGTCGTCCGTTGACCTGATTTTCTTGAAGGCCCATTTGCAGGCCAACGGCATGCCCACGCAAGGGGCCCCGGCGGTCCGGCCACACTGGCCGGCCCACCGGGGCCCTTGCATCTAATTTGTGGCATCAAATAGCAGGAGCTATCCCCGCCCGCTGCCTTGCACCAGGGCCCGGAGTGGCTCGTTGAAGCCGACGGCGTCCACCAGTTCTTCGAGGGGCAGGTGGAAGCGGTATTTCCAGAAATGGGCGGGGTTGCTGGGCACATTAATTTGCTCGGCGGCGGGGTCGGCGCGGCGCAGGTGGCCGTCCATGCCGAGGTAGTCTTGCAGGGGCAAGATGGCCCACATGGCCGGCGATTGCAGATGCTGTTCGATGATTTCGCGCACCACCCAGGGCTCGCAATAGTATGGGGCTACCTCGCGCCAGTGGCCCAGCAGGGTTTCGAAATAGCGCTGGGTAGCTACGCGGTTTTCCTGCCACCAGCCGCGCAACGTGCTCATGTCGTGGCTACTGGTAGTGACCACGCTCAGGTAGGGCGCGTCGTTGGGGTGGCTGAATTCGAGGCCGGGCGTGGCGGGCATTCGCTGGATGTTCAGGCCCAGGATGCCGAGCTGCTTCATCACGCCGGGCACCGAGGCGGGCACCATGCCCAGGTCTTCGCCGCAGATGAGCAGGTTGGTGGCGTAGCGCACGGCGGGCAGCTTGGTGAGGCCCTGCTGGCGCCAGAATTCCTCGTGGCGGTGGAAGAAAAAGTCCACATAGATGCCGTCGTAGAGCCGGCGGCGGGCCTCGTCGCCGTCCAGCTCGCGGTACGACCAGGTTTTGTGCAGCGTGATGCGCGGGTGGTAGAAATCGGCCGTGGCGGCGGGCACAAACAGCACCTCGTTCACCAACTGGTACAGGTTGGGCAGCAGCCAGTTGAAGTAGTCGGCGTGCTGGGGCTCGGCGGCAATTTTGCCCTGTACGTAAGCTTCCAATTCGCGCTGGGTACCGAGGCCGGCCTTAAAGCGGTAGGTGCCGTGGCCGGCGTCGTCGAGGTATTCTTCGAACACGCCTTGGGCCTCCTGGCCGAAAATGGCTTCCAGCACGTGCCAGCGGATGTAGGGCTCGCACAGCCGGCCGTAGTCGAACCAGCCAAGGCGCTGCTCTATCTCGTGGCGGTGCAGGGGCAGCGCGGGCGAAAAATGCCCCAGCAACCCCTCAACCGAGTGCGCAGGCATCTCCCAAATGCGGAAGAAGCCCAGGATGTGGTCGATGCGCAGGGCGTCGAAGTAGCGGCTGAGGTGGGCGAGGCGCTGCTGCCACCAGGCGTAGCCGTCTTCGGCCATGCGCGGCCAGTTATAAGTAGGGAAGCGCCAGTTTTGGCCAGTGGTGGAGAAGTCGTCGGGCGGAGCCCCGGCCTGTTGGTCCAGGTGGAACAGCTCGGGCTGCGTCCAGGCCTCCACCGAGTGGCGGTAAATGCCGATGGGCAGGTCGCCCTTCAGCACCACGCCTTTGGCGCGGGCGTAGGCCACGGCCGCGCGTAGCTGCTTGTCGAGGTGGAACTGCAAGAAGAAGAACAGGCCAAATTCGTCGTAATCGGCGGCGGTTTCGGCCGTTAGGGCCCCCAGGTCGGGCAGGGTGCGGAACTCGGCAGGCCACTGCGTAAAGTCGGCGGTGCCGAACCGGTCGCGTAGGGCCGAGAAGGCGGCGTAGGGCACCAGCCAGGGCCCCTGCTCGGCCAGGAACTGCCGGTAGTCGGCATCGGCCAGGAAATTTTTCTTCTCCTGTTTATAGAGGAGGCGCAGGAATTTCCACTTGGCGGCCATCACCGGCTCGTAGTCTACGAAGTCTTTGGCGTTCAACTCCTGCTTCACGCGGACCAAGTCGGCGGCATCTTTTTTGCTCTTCAGCGGCGCAATTCCTTCGAGGTGAAGAAACTGCGGGTGCAGCGCGTACACTGAAATGGCGGCGTAGGGGTACGAATCGACCCAGGTGTGAGTGGCCACCGTGTCGTTGATGGGCAGCACCTGCACCAATTGCAACCCGGTTTGCACGGCCCAGTCGGTCAGCAGTTTCAGGTCGGCAAACTCGCCCACGCCCAGGCCGCTTTCGCTGCGCATGGCAAACACGGGCAGGGCCACGCCAGCCCCGCGCCAGGTGTTGGCCTGCCGGTAGTCCTCGTCGTTGAACACGCGCACGGCTTCCGCGTCGCTGGTAGCAGGGATGACGCGGTTCTCGCCGCCTTCCATATCGAGGGCGTGGCCAGCGGCGGCATCCCAAACGGCGTACTTGTAGAGGCAGTCTTCGCCGGGGTTTTGCAGCTGCACAGTGCCGGCCCAGGTGGGGTAGTCGGCGTCCGACAGCACCAGGCACTGACGGTTGTTCCAGGCCCCAAGCGCCGGGTCGGAGCCCAGCACGCACAGGCCCAGGTGGGGGGCCACGCGCGGATTGGCCAGGCGCAGCACCACGCTGCCGGTTGGGGGCCCCGCGTTGGCTGGCGCTTTCTTCTTGCCTTTGGTTGCCTTGGCGGGGGCCCCAGCGGCGGGGCGGCGGAACAGTGCCTTGGTGAAGGCGGCGGTGAAAAGCTCGTTTTCGGGCACGGCTGGGGTGCGCCAGTAGTCGGCTAGCAGCAGGCGCAGGGCGGGGCCGGCGAGGGCTAAAATGCGGTTGGCACCGGCCTCCCAAGTGGGGGCCCCGTCGGCGGCCAGCAGTACGTACTTATAGGAGAGCGGGCCGGCGGGCAGCTCCACGTCGAGGTACCAGCGGCTGGCCACCTCGTCGTAGTGCATGAGGGCCGCGGCGGCGGCTTCCCAGTCGCCCAGGGCGGGGCCGGCGCCGCACACGGCCAAGCACTGGCCCCAGGCGGTGCGGTACGGAAGCGAGAATTGAACGGTCATAATCGGGGATTTAAAAACTGCCGAAAGATAATTCCGCCCGGCCGGGCCGGGCGCTAAAACAAACCATTCGGCGTTGGGGGCCCGGGTTGGGGTACCAACTTGAGCGCTTAAGTTTGCGTTTAGACGACCTTACCTTCTTCAGCCTGCACCATCAGCACCTCTTCTACTTACCTACGCCGTGCCCTTTACGCCCTGCTGGGATTAATTGGTTTTATGCTATTGCTGCTGGTGGCGGTGGTGGTGGCGCTCCAGTTCCCAGCTACGCAGGATTTTGTGGCCCGCCGGGCCGAAAGCTACCTGCGCGGCAAGCTGAACACGACTGTGCGTATTGGAAAATTTCGTACCGACTTCCGCCACGCCATCAACCTGGACGACGTGTACCTGGCCGACCAGAAGAACGACACGCTGGTGGCGGTGGGCCACTTGGGCGTGAGCATCGATATTTTTGCGTTGGCCAAGAAGCAGGTGAGCATCAGCGCCGTGGAGCTGAACGATGGCCGGGTGCGCCTCACCCGTACGGCCCCTGACTCGGTGAACAACTACGATTTTATCATCAAGGCTTTCACCGATCCGACGGCCCCGGTGGATACCACTTCATCGGGCCTGAAGTATAACATTGGCAAGGCTCGGCTGACCAACATTTATTTCACCCAAGACGACCAAATCACAGGGTCGGACTTGCGGGCCCGGCTGGGCGAAGTGGCCGTGACGATGGATGCGGTGGACGTGGATAAGTCCATTTACAAAGTGAACGAGGCGGAGCTGCGGCGAGCATCCATCCTCATCAACCAGACCAAAACGGCGCCCGAAGTAGCCGACCCCAAGCCCACCAAACCGCTCACCCTGCAATTCGGCTTGAACCACGCGGTGCTCGACAGCGTGAGTTTTGTGTACAAAAACGGGCCCTCGGCCCAGTTTATTGACACTCGCATCGGGCTGGCCGATGTGACGGCCAAGAACATCGACCTGCAAAAGGAGCGCGTGGACCTGACCAAACTGACGCTAAAAAACACGCACTTCGCCTACGCCCAAAACGCGCAAACGCCCGTGGACCAGCGTGTGGTGAACCCGGCCGAGGCCGTGCGCAAAATCGACGAAGCCGCCGACCAAGCCAAATCCGCGGCGGGCGAACCGCTGCGCTGGCGCGTGACGCTGGCCGAGTCCGACATCAGCGACGTGGACGTGGCGTTCGACAACTTCAACGAGCCCAAGCAGAAAACCCAATTGCCGGCCCTGGACTACAACCACTTGCATTTCAGTGAGCTGGTGCTCAACACGCACGATTTGGCGTTTTCGGAGAACCGCACCACGGTGAAAGTAGACAACCTGGCGGGCAAGGAGCAGAGCGGCTTCCGCATCGACTCGTGGCGGGCCAACGTGGTGTACGACTCGGTGCAGGTGCGCCTGGACAGCCTCGACCTGATTACGCCGTACACCCGCATCCGGCGCACGCTGGCCATTGGCTACCAGAACCTAAGCGGGCTAAGCGACCCCAAGCAGCTGGCCAAGATGCGCGTGGAAGGCGACCTGCGCAACGTACGCCTGGGCTTCCGCGACATCTTGTACCTGGTGCCGAGCCTGGCCGGTACGCCCCCCTTCAACACGGGGCCCACCCAATCGCTGCTCATCAGCGGGCTGGTGAACGGGCGGGTGGACGACCTGACGATTCGCAACCTCGACGCGGTGGCGCTGCGCGGCACCGTTTTGAAAGCGCGCCGGGCCCACATTACCGGCCTGCCCAACGTGGACGGGCGGCTGTACACCGCCCTTGACATCCAGCAGTTTAGCACCACGCGGGCCGATGTGCTGAGTTTAGCGCCGAAGGGCACGATCCCAGCCAACATTAGCGTGCCCCCTACCCTGTCGCTGAGCGGCACCTTCCGGGGCCGGCCCACCACGCTGCAGTTTGCCACCAACTTGCAGTTGAACACGACTTACGGGGCCCTGGCATTTAGCGGCGACTTGGGGGCGGCGCAGGCCCGTGGCAAGCAGCCGCTGGTGGGCACGTTCGCGGTGAAGAACTTTGACTTTGGCCAGCTGCTGAAGAACCCCCAGCTGGGGCGCGTCACGGCCACGGGGCGCGTCAATGCGACGGGCAATTTGCAGGATCCCGCCACGCTGGTGGGCCGCGTGAACGCCACGGTGCAGAGCGCCCGCTACAACGGCTACAACTACCACGGCGTCGTTGCCACCGTGGACCTCGACCGCAACAAGTACACCATCAAGGCCAGCAGCCGGCAAGACCCCAACCTGGCCTTCGACCTGAACGGCGTGGTGAACTTGCGCAATGCCAACAATCCGGCTTACGCCTTCAACGTGGGTTTGAAAAGCGTGAATTTGAAGGCGTTGGGCTTGTACAACGGCGATTTGCGCCTGCAGGGCAACCTGAAAGCCGACCTGAGCGGCAGCAGCCTGAACACGATTCAGGGCACGTTTGGCGGCGACAACGTGGTGGTAGTGCGCGACAACCAGCCGTTCGCTTTCAAAACCTTGCAGGGCCGCATCGTGCAAACGGCGGCGCGCACGGCAGTGGAGTTCGACTCCGACTTGTTCGGGGCCCAGCTCGACGGCAACGTGCACCTGGGCGACCTCGCCCCCGAGCTGCAGCAGCACCTGGCCCGCTACCTCAAGCTGCCCGGCGTGCGCTACGTGGCCAACGGCGCTGATCGCCACTTCACCTATTCGCTGGCGCTGAAAGATCCCAAGCTGGCCACCAAGCTGGTGCCGGGCCTCAAGGAAATTTCGCCTTTCACACTGGCCGGCGAGTATAGCCGCCCGCAGGCCAAGCTCACGGCCACCACGAGCATCCCCATCATCCGCTACCAGAATTACCGGATCGATTCGCTGAACCTGAACGTGGGCTCAAATGCCCAGAAGCTTGACTACGCCCTGCGCCTGGCCCGGGCCGCGCAGGACACGACCATTCGCCTGCGCCGGCCCGCCGTGGTGGGCAACATTGCCGACAACAAGCTGTTTGCCCGCGCGTCCATCCTTGGCGACTCGGCTAACCGCGAGCGGTTGGCGCTGGCCGGCACCCTGCGAACCGCCGAGGCCCCCGCCCGCCGCGGGCAGGCCCCGGGGGCCGTGGTGTACCAGTTTGAGGCCGCGCCCGAGCAAATCCTCAACTACGAAAACTGGACGGCGGGCGCGGGCAACTTTGTGCGCTACTACCCCAGCGGCGCCGTGGTGGCCGACAAGCTGAACCTGACCAACGGCAAGAGCCAACTGGCCGTGCAAAGCAAAAACCCCGCGCAGCAGACCTCGCCGCTCGACGTGTCGTTCACCAATTTTGACCTGGCCGAGCTGGCCAAAATTGTGCAGCAGCAAGATTCGCTGGTGGCCGGCACCCTCAACGGCACGGCCGAACTGCAAGGGCTGGGCACGCCACGCCTGGCCTTCGTGGCCGATGCCAACGTGAAGGGCCTCGTGTTCCAAAAAGCCTATTTGGGCGACCTGACCTTGCGCGCCACCAACCCCAGCGCCGAGCGCTACGACGTGGACGCCCGCTTGACCGGTGGCGTGCCCGCCGGGGCCCCCAACGACGTGCGCTTGGCTGGCTACTACCTTACCACGCCCAGCAGCCCCAGCCCGCTCAACTTCACCCTCACCGCCCAGCGCCTCAACCTGAAACTGGTAGAGCCGTTTTCGGCGGGGCAGGTGCGCAAAACCACCGGGGCCCTCACCGGCGAGCTGGCGGTGACGGGCACGCCCAGCGCGCCCGTGGTGCGCGGCCGCCTGGTGACCACCGACGACGCCAGCTTCGTGGTGCCGCAGCTGGGGGCCCCCTACCGCTTGCCCCGCCAGGCGCTGGCGTTCGACGACCAAGGCATCAGGTTCGACAACTTCACGGTGCTCGACTCGGCCTCGAACAAAGCGGTGGCCAACGGCTACCTGCGCACCAAGAACTTCACCGACTACGTGTTCGACCTGCGGGCGGTGACCGACAAGTTCGTGGCCGTGAACAGCACCCGCAAAGACAACCAGCTGTTCTACGGCCGGTTGGTGCTCGACTCGGACACGCGCATCACGGGGCCCCTGTCGCTGATTGCGGTGAACACGAAGGTGGCCATTGTGGACGGCTCGCGCCTCACGGTGGAGTCGCCGACCGACGACCCGGCCACGGTGGCCCGTGACGGCATCGTGAAATTTGTGGACAAGCGCGCGCGCATCGACACCTCGCTGGCCCGCAAGGTGCGCCTGGATACGGTGCAAACCGGCGCCACGGGCTACAGCATCGCGGCCCAGGTGACGGTGACGGACCGCACGCCGTTCACCATCGTCATCGACCCGGTGAGCGGCGACAACCTGCAAGTGCGCGCCAGCGGCACCCTCGACACGGAGATTGACCCGGCCGGCACCATCACCCTGAGCGGGCGGCTGACCGTGGCGCGGGGCAAGTACCACTTGTCGCTCTACAACTTGGCCACGCGCGACTTCCTCATCCGCCGCGGCTCGACCATCAACTGGACCGGCGACCCCTACAACGCCGACCTCAACATCACGGCCGTGTACAAGGTGAAGGCGCCGCCGTCGGAGCTGATTGCCGGCCAGGGTGCCGACGATGCCAGCACCACCAGCATTGCCCGCAACCCGCTGCCGTTCAGCGTGCTGCTGAACGTGACCGATCAACTCAGCAAGCCCACCATCGGCTTTGACATCACGCTGCCCGAAGACCAGCGCGGGGCCCTGGACGGGCAGGTAGACGCCCGCCTGGCGGCCCTGCGCCAGCCCAACCAGTCCTCCGAACTGAGCAAGCAGGTGTTTTCGCTGCTGATTCTGGGCCGGTTCGTGGCCCAGAACCCCTTCCAGAGCAGCAGCGGCGAGGGCTTCGTGGCCGCGCCGCGGCGCGGCGCGGCCCCCGCCGGGCGCCCCGCCCCCCGCCAAACCCTCACCGGCAAGTACCTCTCCGGCCTGGGCCTCGACTTGGGCGTGACCAAC
>JBPBPC010000019.1:0-32157 GCA_050954665.1 Janthinobacterium lividum | reverse complement strand
CAAACCGAGGCTACGCAGGATGGACCCGTAAGCCCTCCTTGAACGAGCCAAAGGTAAAAACTTTTGCCACAACGCTTGCTTTTTAACACAGTATCTGGCAGCGTCGGCATGTGCTCCTTGCAGAGCCAGCCTGGCAAGTGACTGTCCGCGCGGAGTTTAGGTGGCATTCTGCGCGCTACGACACCCGCCGTCTGCGAGCCGAGTTGCACGCGCAGGGCTACCGAGTAGGCCGCTGGCGCATCCGGCGGGCGTTGGCCGCCGCGGGCTTGCGCGCGCAGCAACCGCGCTCGTTTGTGCCCCGCACGACTGACTCCGACCCGACTGTGCGTGCCGCGCCCAATCGGGTCTGGGTGGGCGACATCACCTACTTGCCCCAACAGGGCGGCGGCTGGCGCTACCTGGCTACGTGGCTCGACCGTTACGCGCGCAAGGTAGTCGGCTGGGACGTGCGCGCATCCATGCCCGAAGACCTGGTCAGCGAGGCCCTGCGCCGCGCCTTGGCCGTGCGCCAGCCCGCAGCCGGGCTAGTCGTTCATTCTGACCAGGGCAGCCAATACTCGGCCACCAATTTCAAGGCCTTAGTGGCTCGCCACCAGGCCGTGCAGCGCATGAGCCGGCGGGGCAACTGCTACGGTAACGCGCACGCCGAATCGTTTTGGAGTCGGCTCAAAACTGAATTACTCGCTGGTGGCCGCTTCCGCAGTCTGAGCGAAACGCGCCTGGAAATCAGCCACTACCTAGCTTACTACAACGCCGAGCGCCGGCATTCGGTCCTCGGCTATCTCGCCCCCAACCACTTCGAAACCCACTTTCAAACTACGTCCCAACTCTGTGTGGCCTACCTAGACCACCTCAACTAAAGGTGGTCGCGGGCAGGACAACCGGCGCTTCGGAGAGGCGGTGCGGTGGCTGGCGCGCAACGGCTGCCGCTGGCGGGCCTTGCCCGCGGCCCGGGGCAATTGCACACCCCGTACACCCGGTTCCAGCGCTGGGCCCGCAGTGGGGTGTGGGCTAGGGTTTTAGCTGCCGTGCAACGAGACGATGCCTTGCACACGCTGCTGCTGGACTCGACCACCGGGCGCGCACACCAGCACGCTTCTGGGGCGCGCAAAAAAAACGGGCCGCACGCCTTGGGGCGCAGCCGCGGCGGCTTGAACAGCCAGCTCCACGTCGTGGCCGACGCCCGCGGCCGCTTCGTGCGCGGCGGCCTGAGCCCGGGCCAGCGCCTCGACGCCCCGCAGGCCCTGCCGCTGCTCGGCGCGCTGGCCCCGGCTTACCTTGCCGCCGGCCGCGGCTACGGTGCCGATCCGCTGGTGGCGGCGCTGGCCGCGCGGTATCTGCGCCGTCGTTCCGCCCCGGCGCAAGCGACGCGCGCCTACGACCCGGTGCGTTAGCCCAGCGCCAGCCCGTCGAGCGGCTGTTCAGCCGCCTCAAGCCGTTCCGACGCGTGGCCACGCGCTACGACCAGTTGGAGGTGCATGTTTTGGCCTTTATTTACCTTGCGGCAACCGTACTCTGGCTGCGTGACTGTTAACACTTCCAGTAACTCCTGCAACAATAGGCTCCCGTGCCGGCGCGCCACTTCCTCCGATTATGCACGGGGTGGCGCCTGGCCCCTTGGGACTTGGGCAATGGTCAGGGTGTCGCCGATGACGGTCAGCAACAGGCCCATCACCCCGAGGACGCCCAGGGCCCCGTTGTTGAGCGGGTCGGCGCGGGCCAGCAGCGGCGGCCCGAGCAGCGCAGCGGCGAGCAGGCCGCGGCCCCTACGCCCGGGCCCCAACGCGAGCCGCCGCCAGCGGCGCCAAGTCAGGCGTAGCGGCCGGGGGCCGGGGCACTGCAGGGGACGTGCTCTGGCGCAGGGCGGTGTACAGGGTCCCGGTCACTTCCTGCTGGAGCGCGGTGGGCGTGAACCGTTCCCCCGCCGCCACCCGCTGCGCCAGGGCCCGTAGGGCAGCCAGTAACGCGGGCGCCCCCAGGTGCTGGCCGACCAATTGACCTGCCTCCGCCAATAAGTGGTCAAAGAAATTCAGTACATGGGCTTCGCCGTCGGACGCCCGGGCATCCAACAAGTGCGCTCGGTGGAGCCACACCTGCAAATATTCAGCGAACACCAAGTCGTACAACTGCCCCATAAAAATGTGGTTATGCAAAGGTTTTTTAGCGCAATGCGCAGGCGACAAAAGATTGACTCACAATGTTAAAGCCAGCCCTTTTCTACTGCAATGCGCGCTTGCAAGAATTGGTCCAATGGCCCGCCGGGCTTAGCGAAGGGGCTCTTGCGCTCGACCAGCGCGGGTCTGCGGTTACGCGCGCTCCAACGCCACGGCCAGCCAGGTAAGGCCCGGCCCGTTGGTTGAGGCTTGCCGTTGTTATTGGGACTACTTATCGCAGTAAAAAATAGTCCGAGTGACAACGAGCACCAGCAGCGCTGAGCGCGACCAATGAGTACGAAGAAACATTCGATGCGGGCTACGGCGACGAAGCCTAAGACGATTTTAATGAGAGGCCCCATGCCGAGTATGGCGACGACGTGGTGGACCCCAACGCCCCGGAGGGCACCCAGGAACGGTACGCCCGCAAGCAGAAATAGAGAAGTCCCGGCCCTGCGCCCGGCACGTGGCGGGGGGGCGGGCGTCTGCGGCGTTGTGCCCAGGTAATTTTAAGGCCACCGCCAGAAAAATTTCCCATCCGGGCGATGGTCAGAAAATTCGCGAATCGTAGGCAAATATGTTATCCAAAATAAAAAAAGGCCGTTCCCAGCGTGGAAACGGCCTTTCAGTGGGCCCACTTGGAATCGAACCAAGGACCTGCTGATTATGAGTCAGCTGCTCTAACCGATTGAGCTATAGGCCCGGTGCTGCGGCCGAAGCCACCGCAGGAGCAAAGTTACGGCGGGCGCGGCGGTTTTGGGCTAGAGGGACCCGACCGAATCGGAAACCGGCGCCGACCTTTGCCGGCGCAATTTTTTCTCTACCCGCGTTCCGCGCTTATGCTTCCCCACTTGCTTTTCGACTTTGGCGGCGTCCTCATCGACATCGACTACGCCCGCACCCCCGCCGCCTTCCGCCGCCTGAGCCGGGCGGGCAGCACCGTGGCCTACAGCCAGGCCGAACAGGCCGAGCTGTTCGATCAGCTGGAGACCGGCCAGGTTACGCTGGCCGAGTTCCGCGACGGGCTGCGCGAAGCCTACACCCTAGAAGCCACCGACGAGGAAATTGACCAGGCGTGGCACGCGCTGCTGCTCGACGTGCCCGCCGAGCGCCTGGCCCTGGTGGCCGAGTTGCGCCGCCAGGGCCACCAAACGGCCCTGCTTTCCAACACCAACGCGCTGCACATCGCCGAAATCAACCGGCGGCTGGCGGCGCAGTACGGCTTTAAAAACGGCATCGCCGACTGCCTCGACCGCGTGTTTTATTCGCAGGAGGTGGGGCTGCGCAAGCCGGGCGAGGCGTTTTTCCAGCACGCGTTGCGCGAAATGAACTGGCGGGCCGAAGACGTGTTGTTCATCGAAGACAGCCCCCAGCACGTGGCCACCGCCCGCCGCCTGGGGCTGCGGGTGCTGCACCTGGCCCCGCCGCTCACCCTCACCACCGCCCTGCCCGAAGCCCTCCGTGCCTTTCCCCGAGAATACGCCCTCCCTGCCTGAGTTTGCCCCCGCGCCGGGGCCGGGCCCCGGGGGCCCAGTGCCGTTGCCCGAATTGCTTACCTCCCCGCCGGCCGCGCCCGGGGGCCCTGGCTGGGGCTTCCGGCGCTACGAGCGGCTGCCCGCGCCGCCGGCCCGGGTGTACGCCCACCACCTGGGGCTGTTTTTGCTGACGCTGCTGACCACCACGCTGGCGGGCGTGCAGCTCACGCGGGGCGACGTGGGCCTGCCGCCGCTGGGCGTGTGGGGCCTGCCGCCGCTGCCGGGGCCCGGCGAATGGGCGCGCGGGCTGTGGTTTGCGCTGCCGTTTTTGGGCGTGCTCGCGGTGCACGAGTTTGGGCACTACTTCACGGCGCGGCGCAACCGGGTGGCCACGTCGCTGCCGTACTTTATTCCGTTTCCGTTGGGGCTGGGCACGTTTGGGGCCGTCATTCGCATCCAGGACCGGATTTTTTCGCGGCGTGAGTTCTTCGACATTGGGCTGGCGGGGCCCCTGGCGGGCTTTGCGGTGGCGGTGCCGCTGCTGGTGTACGGCTTCACGCACCTGCCGCCGCTGGCTTACCTGTTTCAAATCCACCCCGAATACGCCCGGTACGGGGCCCACTACGCGCAGTACGTGTACCCGCCGGGGGCCCCCGACGGCATCACCCTGGCCCGGCCGCTGCTCTACCGCCTGCTCGAAGTTGGCTTGGCCGACCCCGCCCGCCTGCCCCACCCCAACGAGCTGCTGCACTACCCGGTGCTGCTGGCGGGGGCCCTGAGTTTGTTTTTCACGGCCCTGAACCTGCTGCCGATGGGCCAGCTCGACGGCGGCCACATCCTGTACGGCCTGCTGGGGGCCCGGCGCTTCAACCGGCTGGCGCGGGTGCTGTTCATCGGCTTTATTTTTTACGCCGGGCTGGGGCTGTTTTCGCTGCGCTCGGCCCCCGACACGTGGCTGTACTGGGGCCCTGCCTACGCGCTGTACCTGGGGGCGGTGTGCTGGCGGGCGCTGCCCACGCCGCGCCAGGGCCTGGCGCTGGCGGCCGGCATTTGGGCGGCGCAGCTGGCCGTGGCGGCGGCCGTGCCGGGGGTGCTGGGCAACCCCGGGTGGCTGGTGTTTGGGCTGCTGCTGGGGCGCCTCACGGGCATTTACCACCCGCCCGCGCCCGACGACCGGGCCCTGGGCCACGGCCGGCGGTGGCTGGGCTGGGCGATGGTGGTTATTTTTGTACTCTGCTTCACGCCCTCGCCGTTCAAGTAGGTTTTTAGCCGTTGGTTGTCAGGTAGCGGTTCTAGAATTGCGCAGTTTTGAGAACCGGACAGCCCGTATTTACCGCCCCCCCTACCCGCCCCATGCACTTTCAGCAACGCCAGCCCACCCGCGCCACGCTGCTGGCCCTGCGCGAGCACGGCCTGTACGTGTGCCAACGCGACGGCCGCGGCCACATTGCCCTGGAGCTGGAAATGCCCTACGAGGAAATTTTGCCCGTGCGCACCGAGCGCCACCGCCAAGTGCCCTGGCGGCAGCTGCTGGGCCTGCTGTTCGGGGCCCTGTGGACGGCGGCCACCCTGGTGCCCGGCGGCGACGTGGCCTCCCCCGAAGTCACCGCGTTTTGGGGGTGGGCCCTGGTGGCGGCGGCCGGCGCGGGGGGCCTCTTTTTTCATGGCTTGCACAACTGGTGGAGCCAGCGCGTGCTGCACACGGCCCGCGCCCAGGTGGTGCTGCCCGACACGCCCGCCGAACGGGCTGCTTTCCAGGCCTTTGCCACCGCCCTCGACCGCCGCGCCAAAACCTACCTGCGCCGCGAATACGGCGCCGTGAACCCGCTCGGCAGCATCGAGCCCCAGCTGCGCCGCGTGGCCTGGCTGCGCGAGCTGGACGTGTTCAGCCCCGCCGAGGCCCGGGCCCTCACCACGCGCCTCACCGGCCAAGTGCCCGACGCGCCCCTCACCAGCCTGGGCCAGGACCTGGACCTGCCCTTCGTGAACTAGGGCCCCGGGGCACGGGCGGGCCGGGCCCAACCATAACGCCGGGGCCCGGGCCCGCGTACGTGCGGGCGCACCTTTTCCCTGCCCACCATGTCCATCACCCTCAACCCCGCGGCCGTCGCGTTCGCCAAACACCTCATCCAGGACGGCAAAATCAAGAACGACGAAGGCCACTGGGGCCAGCACCACCCCGACCCGGCCCACGAAAACGCGTTCCTCCAACGGCACGAGGTGGCCGAGTACGCCAACTGGCACCTGGGCGTAGACGCCAGCCACCAGGAATCGACCAAAGGGCGCTACAAGTTCCCCTACGGCGACTTCCAAACCGTGCACCGCGACGGCCTCATCGCCGCCAAGGAGCGCGCCGCCCAGCAAGGCTACCACGACATCGAGCAGGCCGCCGACGAGCTATTGGGTTTGCTGGAGCAGCACGCTTAGGGCCCCAACGGCGTTCGTGGCCGACTTGACCAGTTGCAAAAAAGTCCCGGCGCTGAACGCCGGGACTTTTTTGCAACTGGCCTTTTTGCTGGCCCGTACCCCACCCGGCTACTCCCCGGCCACCACCAGCCGCCGCGTCACGGCGCTGCCGTTGGCCAGGCGCAGGCGCACCAGGTACACGCCGGCGGCCAGGCGGCCGGGCGTGAGCTGGGGCCGGCCGGCCTCCGCGGCGGGCTGCTCCCAGATGGTGCGGCCCAGGGCGTCGAGCAGGCTGGCGCGGGCGAAGGCGGGGCCCGTCACGGCGAGGGTGCCGCCCGTGGGCAACGGGTTGGGGTAGAGCGCGAACGCGGCGGGGGCCCCGGCGGCCGCAGGCGGCGTGGTGGCGGTAACCACGGTTTGGTTGTTCGTGAGCAGCGGGCGCAGCATGGGGGCCCCGGCGGGCAGGGCTGAAAACGCCAGCCACGTGCCTTGGTTGGTGCGCCAGAGGGCGTTGGCGGGGGGCGGGTTGTTCAGGTCGATGCCGTAGGGCAGGAACTGGCCACGCGCCGTTTGGCCGTAGCCCACGTACACGCGCCCGCTCACGGGCACGGAGGTGCTAAACAGCACGTCGACAAACGTTTGGCCGGCGGCCGCCGCGTTGGTGAGCGGGTTGAGCAGCGTGGCGGTTTGGGTCAGCAGGGGCGTGGCGGCGGGCTGGCCGTTGTTGTCGGCCCACACCCCGACGGTGACGCTGCGGTTGGCGCCGTTGTCGCCGGTGGCGTTGTTCAGAAACACGGGGTACAGGCGCACGCCCTTCACTTGGTCGGGTTGGTTGAGGTCGAGGGCGTAGGCCAGGTACTGGATGGGGCCCGTGGACGTGGCCGGCAGCGCCAGCACGGCCTCGGCCGAGCCGTCGTCGAAGGCGTAGTAATTGTTGAGGAACACGTCGCGGCTGAGCGTGTCGTTGGGCAGGGTGCGGTCGCCGGCGGCCACGCGGGTGTTCAGGGCCAGGGTGTAGCGCAGCTGCTTGGCAGCGGCGGTGGTGGGCAGCGGCGCCGTGCGGGCACTGCCGCCGATGACGGTTTGGCGCGGCTGCGTGGGGATGCTGCGGCTGTCCGCCAGCCACGTGCCCTGGAAGCCACCGGCCACGTCCTGCACCGTGCCCGTCCAGCTGATGGGCGTGGGGATGGGCCCCGGGTTGAGGTTGGTGATTTCGGCATTGAGCACGGGGTTCAGCTCGTCGGCGGGCGCGGCGGCGTTGTACTGCCACCAGGGCAGGGCCGTGTAGCGCCGCAGCGGGTTGCCCAGGCCCTGGGCGGTGGCCAGGTCGGCGTAGGTGGTGTCGGCGGCCGTGCGGTTGGCACCGAGCACGAAGTAGTCGAGGCTCCAGGCGTCGGTGCTCACCGACACGTTGCCGGTGGCCAAGAACTGGAACTGGAACCCGGCGTGGAAGTAGCGCGCGTCGGCCACGGGCACCGCCTTTTGCCGGAAGCCGCTCACGGCCGCCCCGCCAGCCAGCTGCTTCCACTGCGACACCCAACGCCCGTCGCGGTCGAGGAAAAACAGCTCCAGCGCCACCGGCGTGCTGCCGCTGCTGCGCTCCGAGGGGCCCACAATGCTGCCTTCCTGCCAGGCAAAGGTGAGGAATACGCCGTTGCCGGGGCCGTAGCCGCTCAGGTCGATGGACTGCGACGTAAGCGAGTCGATGGCCCCGAAAGTCGGCGTGCTGCCGTAGCCCTGGCCGTTGGCCCGCAGGCCGTCGAGCGTGGCCACGCCCCGCGTGAGCGGGTGCACCGGCAGGCGGTTGTTCACCAGGGCCCCGCCGCCGGGCAGCCAGTTTTGCACCCGCGGGTTGCCCTCGCGCGGCGTGGTGAAGTCGTCGAAAAACGGCAGCGCCAGGGCCGTGCCGCGCCGTGCCACCACGGGGCCCCGGGCCGGGGCCGTGCGGCCGGGGTCGGCGGGCAGGGGCTGCACGGGCAGCTCGTTTTGGGCCCGGGCGGCCAGGGCCAGCAGCAGCAGCGCCGGCAGTAAGCGGAACAGTCGAATCATACGGAACAAGGTGGTAGTGAGCGCCAACGCCGGGCCCGGTGCTTTAGTGCCTGCTGGGGCCCCAGGCGGCGGCTACTTGGCAATCCACAGGTCGACGAGCTGGCCCATGCGGATGGTGGCGTCGGGGCCCGGCACGGGGCGCTGGCGCACCACGGTGCCGGGCGTTTGGCCTTCCTCGGCAACTTGCTCAAACACCTCCCCTTTCTGCAAGCCCTGGCCCACGAGCAGCGTAATGGCCTCGTCCTGCGGCATGTTCACCAGGTTCGGCACCGGGAATTCCTGGTTGCCCAGGCCGTCGCCCACCTCCAGGTCGATGCGCGTGCCCTTGGCCACGGGGGCCCCGGGCGCAATTTCCTTGCCGTTCACGAACTGCTTCAGCACGGCGTTTTGGGCCAGGTTGGGCACCAGCTTGATCTGGCCCACCACCAGGTCGTAGCTCTGCAAGATGAGCTGGGCGTTCTTCACCGAGCCGTCCACCAGCTTGGGCATTTTGATGACCGGCGGGCGCTTCATGGCCACTTGCAGGTAGATTTTGCGGCCTTCCTTTACCTTTTCGCCCGGTGCGGGGTCCTGCGTGAGCACCGTGAACGGGCGGATGCCAGGATTATAGCTCGAATCGTCGACGAAGTAGGCCAGGTTGCGCTCGTCGAGGTATTTTTCCAGGTCGGCCACGTTCATGCCCGTCACCTTGGGCACCGCAATGGTTTCGCCGTGGTGCGTGGTCACGGGCAGGTACACGTAGAAAAAGCCCAGCACGAGCAGCGCCGCCGCGCCCAGCACCAGGGCCAGGTGCTTCACGACGTCGAGCGGGGTGTTGGCTTTAAAAAAACTGGCCATTGCAATCAATAACTGAAGTAAAAAGCGAAGAACGGGCCCCGGGGCCCTAGCGCGGCGCTGTGGCCCCGGCAGCCACGCGCCCGGCCCGCGCCTTGCCAAATTCGAGGATGCGGTCCACGAACTGGTAGGGCGTGTAGCCGGCCAGGGCCGTTTGGTGGAAGATGCAAGTGGCGGGCGTCATGCCGGGCAACGAGTTGACTTCGATGACGATAACCTCAACCGCGCCGTCTTGGCGCACCCGCACGAAGGCGTCAATCCGGGCGTAGCCCTGGATGTCGAGCACCTCGGCCACGCGGCGCAGCACGGCCTTCACCTCGTCGCTCACGCGCTGGCGCTCGCCGGGCTCGGCGGCGTAGCGGGCGGGCGTAATGTTCTGGCCCTCACCGGCCAGGAATTTCTCTTCCAGGCTCAGCACCTCGCCGTTGGCCAGGGCCTCGCTGGCCTCGAACACCTCGATGGCGAGCCGCCCGTCCGCGTCGTAGCTCGTGAGCAGGCCCCCAGTCACTTCGAGGAAGTGCGCCGCCCCGTCGCGGCTGATCAGCGTTTCCACCAAAAAGGCGTC
The DNA here is from genome assembly GCA_050954665.1 of Janthinobacterium lividum. Taxonomy (GTDB): domain Bacteria; phylum Bacteroidota; class Bacteroidia; order Cytophagales; family Hymenobacteraceae; genus Hymenobacter. The sequence continues at coordinate 22,675 of JBPBPC010000019.1, read as the reverse complement.
CTTCTGCGGAAACTCCTCTTTGAAGCCCAGGTGCAGCACCCCGGCGGGGCCCCCCAGCAGGTCTTCCTGGTCGCGGAACATCAGCTCCGCAAAGGCCGCCAGCTCGGCGCGGTTCTTAATTTTCTTCACCGCCGACGAGCAGCCGTCGTCGGCCGGCTTGGCAATGAACGGGTACGAAAACTGCGTTTCCAGGCTACGGTAGAAGCTTTCGGGGCCGGCGGCCCACTCCAGGCGCGGGGCCATGCGGTGGCCGGCCACGAGCAGGCCGGCGGCGCGCAGGCGCCGATTGGTTTCGAACTTGTTGATGGTGACGGCGCTGCTGGCCACGCCCGAGCCGTTGTAGGGCAGCCCGAATTTCTCCAATTCCTGCTGCAGGGCCCCGTCCTCGCCGGGGCGGCCGTGCAGGGCGATGAACACCTCGTCGGCCAGCTCGGCCAGCTCTTCGAACGAGATGCGGCGCGGCTGGGCCAGCCCCTGCCCGGCGTAAGTGCGGGTGAGAGCCCCCGCCTCGGCCTGGATTTTGGCCAGGATGGGGTGGGGCCCCGCGCCGGCCTCGGCGTGCTCAATTTTCTCGCGGATGTCGTCGGCGTTGTCCTTGAGCAGCACGTTGATGGGCAGCACGTAGAGGCGGTGCTCCTGGGCCGAGCCGGTGAGGAACACCGGCACCGGCGCGTACTTGGCCGACGAGCTGAGCTTCTCGAAAATGTTGCGCCCGCTCTCCACCGAAATGTGGCGCTCCGACGAGTACCCGCCCATAATGACGGCGACGCGGATGCGCCCGCCCGCGCCGGCCTGCTGCCGGGCCGCCACCGCCGCGTCGAGCGTTGCCAGCAGGGCCCCCAGCCGCACCGGCTGCATCCCACCCGCCCGCCGCGCCGCCAGCGACGTGCGGATGAGGTAGGTAAGGAACTGGCTGGGGTTCAGGCCAATCTCGGCCGCTTGGTGGAAGAAGAACGAAGCCGGCAGCATGCCGCTGGTCGTGTTCGGGTCGTTAAGGAAAATGGTGCCGTCGGCCTGAATGAAGCCGTCGAGCCGCGCGTACACCTGGAAGCCGAACGTGCGGAACATCGCCTGGCACTGCTGCCGGATGCGCTCGATTTTCGCCTCGGGCAGGTCGATGGGCGTGATTTTGCGGGCCAGGCCGGGCAGGTACTTCGAGCGGTAGTCGAACACCTCGCTGCCCTTCACGATCTCGGTGGGCGGCAGGGCCAGCGGCTCGCCGCGCTCGTTCTCCACCACGATGCACGAGAACTCGCGGCCGGCCACAAAGGCTTCCACCAGCACCTGGGTTTCGCCGTGGGTGCTGGCCAGGCGCACGGCGTCGGCCGTTGCCAACCAGGCCGTTAGGGCCCCCAGTAGGGCTTCGGGGTGGTAAATGGGTTCGGGCGCGGCGGCGGCCGGGGCCCCGGGGGCAGCTTCCAGCACCACGGGCAGGCCGATGCCTTCGCGGATGTCGGCGAGCTGCTGCACCCAGGCGCGCTGGCCTTCCGCGTCCAGGCCCTCCCACTCGGCGCGGGTCAGCTTTTTGCGGAACAAGCTGCGCTCCACGGCCGCCTCGAACGCGGCTAAGTTGCTTTGCTTCAGAATGCTGATGCCAATGCTGCTGCCTTGGTGCGGTGCCTTGAACACTAGCGGCAGGCCCAGGGCCCCCACGGTGTCGGCCAGCACGGCGGCAGGGTCGGCGGCATCCCAGGCGGCGGCGGTGATGACGCGGAAGGCCGGCGTGGGCAAGCCAATGGCCTGCATAAGCCGCTTCTGCGCGATTTTGTCGATGCCGAACGCTGAAGGCAAAATGCCCGAGCCCGAGTACGGCACGCCCAGCCACTCCAGCAGGCCTTGGATGGCGCCGTCTTCGCCGCCGGGCCCGTGCAGGGCCAGGAAGGCAAAGTTCATCAACTTGGGCAACTCGCTGGATTCGAGGCGGCGGCCGACGTGGCTGATTAGTTCGGTCAGGGCTTCGTCGCTCAACTCGCCCAGGCTCTCGATGTACACCTGCCAGGGCAGGCGGGTCGCAGGCAGCGCCGCTACCGGCGGGTAGAAGTCGCGGATGGTACCCTTATACAGGTACTGCCAGTCAAGCAGGATGAAGTTGCCTAGACTGTCAACAAAAATGGGCACCGGCTGAAACAGCGCCTTGTCTAAGTTATCGAAAACGGTGCGGCCCCCGGCAAACGAAATTTCCCGCTCGCGCGAAGTGCCCCCGAAAAAAATGCCAATTCTCATAATGGCGCAAAGGTAAGGCGTGAGCGTTGGGGCCCCGCGGGAGCGCAGAAGGGCAGCGCCCACGCTACTGCTGGTTCAGCGCCACCACCAGCTCGGCCACCAAAGCGGCGGCGGTTTCGAACTGCGGGGCAGCGAACAGGCCAGCGGCGGGATCGGGCGGCAGCCGGCGCTTGGCGCTGGCGTGGAACTCCAGGGCCCCGGTGCGGGCGGCCAGGGCCTGCACGTTGGCCGCCGCGATGCCCGCGCCCGGCATGATGCGCACGCGGCCCGCGGCCTGCGCCACCAGCGCGGCCAGCTGGGCTTGCCCGGCCTCGGCAGTGGGCTGCCCGCCCGAGGTGAGCACGCGCTGGCAACCCAGGGCGATGATATCTTCCAGGGCCCCCGGCTGGTCGGGGCAGGCGTCGAAGGCGCGGTGGAAGGTGACTGCCAGCGGGCCGGCGGCGGCGATGAGGGCCCGGCAGGCGGCCACGTCCACGCGGCTGGTGGCGTCGAGCACGCCCAGCACCACACCGGCACAGCCCAGCGCGCGGCAGGTTTCGATGTCGGTTTGCATGATGGCCAGCTCGTCGGCGCTGTACTTGAAGCCGCCCGGCCGCGGCCGGATCAGCACGAACACGGGAATATGCAGCCGCGCCCGCACCGCCTTTATCAGGCCGTACGAGGGCGTGGTGCCGCCCTGCTCCAGGTTTTGGCACAACTCGATGCGCTGGGCCCCGCCGGCCTGCGCGGCCAGCGCCGAGGGCAGCGACGCGGCGCAGATTTCCAGCTGCCGGCTCACTTCAGGAAGTACTCGCTGTTGACGAGGCGCGGCGTGTCGGTGGTGCTCAGCGCGTAGCTGAAGCCTTTTTGCAGGGCGTAGGCCCCCACCTCGCCCGCCCGGTTCACGGCGATGAACGCCACCTGAATGTCGCGCGCCTGGGCCCCTTTGATGTTGGCGATGCGCACAATGGCCTCTTGGCAAGCGGCTTGCGGCGAGCGGCCCTGGCGCATCAGCTCCACCACGGTGTGCGAGCCGGCCATGCGGATCACGTCTTCGCCCTGGCCGGTGGCAGCCGCGGCGCCTACCGTGGGGTCCACGAACAGGCCGGCGCCGATGATGGGCGAGTCGCCCAGGCGGCCGCGCATTTTGAAGCCCATGCCGCTGGTGGTGCAGCTGCCGCTAAGGCGGCCCTGCGCGTCGAGGGCCAGCATGGCGATGGTGTCGTGGTTGTTGGGGCCCCCGGCTGGGCCCACGGGCCGCGGACCCGAGTTCTCCACGTTGATGACGGGGCGGTACTGGCTGGTTTTCAGCCACTCGCGGTAAGCCTTTTCGGCGTCGGGGCTCAGCTTTTGCGCTTCAAGCGGGAAGCCCTGGGCCACGGCAAACTGCTGGGCGCCGGGGCCCACCAGCATCACGTGGGGCGTGCGCTCCATCACGCGGCGGGCCACGCTGATGGGGTGCTTGATGCGCTCGAGCGCCGCCACGCTGCCGCAGCCGTACTTATCGTCCATGATGCAGGCGTCGAGCGTCACGATGCCCTCGCGGTCGGGGTTGGCGCCCAGGCCCACGCAGCAGCTCTGCTCGGCCTCGGTCACCATCACGCCGGCTTCCACCGCGTCGAGGGCGTAGCCGCCGGGGCCCAGTATTTTCCAGGCGCCGCGGTTGGCGTTCAGGCCCGCGTCCCAGGTGGAAAGGACGAGGGGCTTGCCCGTGGCGGGGGGCCCCGGCAGGGCGGCGGCGGCGAGCGGCGCGGCGGCCAGCCCGGCCAGGCCAGCGGCGGAAGAATGCAGAAATTTCCGGCGAGAAGACATAAAGCAAGGCAAAAAGTAGCGGCGCAAGATACGGGCGGCCGCCAGCTCGCGTGTACTTTCGCGCCGATGCTACTCCTCGCCGACGGCGGTTCGACCAAATGCAGCTGGTGCCTGCTCGGCGACGCCCCCTCCGCCCCGCCCGTCCACTTCACCACCGAAGGCTACAACCCCTACTTCTGGGACTCGGCCGCCATTGCCGCGTCGCTGGCCCGCGGGCTGCCCCCCGGCGTAAGCCCCGAGGGAGTGCGCGCCGTGCACTACTACGGGGCCGGCGTGCTCTCGCCGGCCAAGGCCGAAGTGGTGGCCGGGGCCCTGCGCCAGGTGTTTTCGGGGGCCCAGGTGCACGTGGCCGAAGACCTGCTGGCGGCGGCCCGCGCCCTGCTGGGCCACGCGCCGGGCTTCGCCGCCATCCTGGGCACGGGCACCAATTCGTGCCTGTTCGACGGCGAGAAAATCACCCACGTGGTGGAGTCGCTGGGCTACTCGCTCGGCGACGAGGGCGCGGGCACGTACCTCGGCCGGCTGCTGCTGCGCGACTACCTGCGCGGCCGGCTGCCGGCGGGCCTGGCGGCGGCCATGCAGGCCCGCCACGGCCTGGGCGACCTCAGCGAAGTGCTCGACCGGCTCTACGGCCAGCCGCTGCCCAACCGCTTCCTGGCCAGCTTTGCCCAACTGGCGCGCGAGCACTACCACGAGCCCTACTGCCAGGCCGCGGTGGCGCAGACGTTCGAGGCGTTTTTTCAGCAAATTGTGACGCACTACCCCGATTACCAGCGCCATGCGTTCAATTGCGTGGGCTCGGTGGGCTACCACTTCCGCGACGCGCTGGCCGCCGCCGCCGCCCGCCACGGCATGGCGGTAGGCCGCATCATCCAGGGCCCCATCGACGCACTGGCGCACTACCACCGGGCCACAGCCGCAGGGTAGGGCCCCGGCGCGGCGTCACAAAAGCCGGCGCGCGCCGTTCAATGGTATGGCCGGGGCCCCGCGGGGCGTTCGGCGTTCTTCCGGCACCTTTGCAGCACTTTTTTCTTCCAACCCCTCCCCTGCTCCATGAACACCCTGGATACCACCAACTTCGCCGGCCGCCGCGCCGTGGTGCGCGTCGACTTCAACGTGCCGCTCGACAAAGACCTGCACATCACCGACGACACCCGCATCCGGGCGGCCACGCCGTCCATCAAAAAAATCCTGGCCGACGGCGGCGCCGTGGTGCTGCTCTCGCACCTGGGCCGGCCCAAGGGTGGCTACGAAAAGAAGTTTTCGCTCGAAAGCCTCGTGCTGCGCCTGCAGCAGGAATACGGCCAGGAAGTGCTCTGGGGCGGCGACGTGCTGAGCCCGGAAGCCCTCGAAAAAGCCAAAAACTTGCGGCCGGGCCAAGTGCTGCTGCTCGACAACCTGCGCTTCCACCCGGAGGAAGAAGCCGGCAATCAGGATTTTGCCCGGCGCCTGGCCCAGCTCGGCGACGTGTACGTGAACGACGCCTTCGGCACGGCCCACCGCGCCCACGCCTCCACGGCCGTGATGGCGCAGTACTTCGCCCCCGAAAACCGGGTGGGCGGCTACCTGCTGCAAGGCGAGGTGGACAACGCCCGCAAGGTGCTGGAGCACGCCGAGCGGCCGTTCACGGCCATCATGGGCGGCGCCAAAATCTCGGATAAAATCTTGTTAATCGACAAATTGCTCGACAAAGTAGACAACCTGCTCATCGGCGGCGGCATGGCCTACACGTTTGCCGTGGCCCAGGGCGGCCACGTGGGCAGCTCGCTGCTGGAGGCCGACAAGGTGGACCTGGCCCGCGACCTCATCGCCCGCGCCAAGGCCAAGGGCGTGAACCTGGTGCTGCCCGGCGACAGCCTCATCGCCAACGCGTTTGCCAACGACGCCGACGTGGACGTGGCCCCCAACGACAGCATTCCGGCCGGCTGGATGGGCCTCGACCTGGGCCCCGACGCCCGCGAGGAGTTCGCCGACATCATCCGCGCCAGCAAAACCGTGCTTTGGAACGGCCCGATGGGCGTGTTCGAAATGAGCAATTTCTCGCTCGGCACCGAGTTCGTGGCCCGCGCCGTGGCCGAGGCCACCGAAGCCGGCGCCTACTCGCTCATCGGCGGGGGCGACTCGGCCGCCGCCGTGCAGCAAATGGGCTTTGCCGACCGCGTGAGCTACATCAGCACCGGCGGCGGGGCCCTGCTCGAATTCATGGAAGGCAAGGAGCTGCCCGGCGTGGCAGCTTTGGGCTAGCCGCGGGCCTTCGGGCTTGGTACTAGGGGCCCCGGCTGCGTTGCAGCCGGGGCCTTTTGCGTGGCTGAAACTGTGGGGATCTTTAGCTTTGCGGCCCGCGACACCCTTTTTACCGCTCTTTTTCTACATCAAATTCAATGGCCGACATCACTTCCGACGAGCTAAAGCAGCGCCAGCAAGCCGGCGAACCCCTCACCATCATCGACGTGCGCGAGCCGTGGGAATTTGAGGAAAACCGCATCCCCGGGGCCCAAAACATTCCGCTTAGCGCGCTGCCCACCAAGCTCGACGACCTGGAAGACCTCAAGAGCCAGGAGGTCATCGTGCACTGCAAAAGCGGGGGCCGCGCCACCTCGGCCAAGGCCTACCTCACCCAGCAAGGCTTCACCAACGTGCGCAACCTGCTGGGCGGCATCACGGCATATTAAGGAGAATTTCATCCCGTAGCAACGCGGCCCTGCGCGTCCCAATCGTTGAACGGCTTGCTAGTAGCACCGGGCAGCAGTTGGGGCGTGCAGGGCCGCGTTGCTGCATTTATTTCCCTTGGCAGCAGCGCGTTACCGCGCCGGACGCAACTGCCCGTCGGCCTCGTAGCGCAGGGCCCCGGCGTCCACCAATTCGCGCAGGGTGGCCTTCACCTCGTCGGCTTGGGCGGGGGCGAAGGCCGCTACCACTTCGCGGGGCGTTTGCGCCTGCTGGGCCAGGCGCCGCACCAACTGCTCGCGCAGGCCAGCGGTGGCTACGGGGCCCTGGGCAACTTTTTTGGCGGCCAAGCACACGTCGCACACGCCGCAGCGGGGCGGGCCGGCTTCGTCGAAATATTCCAGCAGCAGCTGTTGGCGGCAGCGCGTGCCGCTTAGGTAGTGGACGGTGGCGGCGGTTTTTTCTTCGGCCAGGGCCCGGGCGGCTTCCAGGCGGCGCTGGTCGAGGGGCAGCTGGGCAGCGTCGTGGCGCGGGGTGGTGAACATGGCCTGCGGGGCGTCGTGCCGCGGCTGGTAGTGCAGCACGCCGGCCCCGTGCAGGTAACGCAACTGGTGCTGCACCTCCGCCAGGCTGCGCCGCACCTGGTTGGCCAGGCCCTGCTCCGACACCGTTTGGAAGCCCGCGAACAGCTCGCCGCCGTGCAGCCGCAGCAGCGCTTTGATGAGCATATCGTGCTCGGCATTGGCCACCTGGAAGGCGTACAAATCGTGGTTGTTGGTCACGATGTGCACCCGCGCGGGGTTGTTCACGGCTTCGTTGAGCTGAACAAATCCTTCGCGCTGCAAGATTTTCAGGGCGTTGTGCGCGTCCACGGCGCGGATGCGGTAGGTTTCGGCAAACTGCCCCAGGTCGAAATCGAACGGGGCCAGCTCGCCGCCGCCCACCGCCGTGCGCGAGTAGTTGGCCAGCGCTTGGTACACGCGCCGCACCGTGTCGAGCGGCGGAAAGGCCAAGGCGGCGCGGCGGCGCATTTCCGCACCGTCGTTGGGGCCCGCCAGCAGCACGGCGAAGGCGTACTGGCCGTCGCGCCCGGCGCGGCCGGCCTCCTGGTAGTAGGCCTCCAGCGTGTCGGGCGCGTCGAGGTGGGCCACCACGCGCACGTCGGGCTTGTCGATGCCCATGCCGAAGGCGTTGGTGGCCACGATGATGCGCGTCTTGTCGTCCAGCCAATCCTGCTGCACCTTGGAGCGGCGCTCGGGGCCCAGGCCGGCGTGGTAGGCCGCGGCAAGCAGCCGGTTTTGCTGCAAGTAGGCGGCCGTGTCTTCGGTTTGGCGGCGGGTGCGGGCGTACACGATGCCGGTTTTGCCGGGCCCCACGCCGCGCAGCACTTCCAGCAACCGGCGCAGTTTGTCCTCCGTCGGCAGCACCGAATACGAGAGCTTGGGCCGCAGAAAGCTCTGCTGAAACACGCCGTGGCCGGGCCGAAACAGCAGCTTTTCCACAATGTCCTCCCGCACTTGCCGGGTGGCCGTGGCCGTGAGGGCCACCACCGGCACGCCCGGCGCCAGCAGGCCCCGCAGCTCGGCAATGCGCAGGTAGGGCGGCCGGAAATCGTAGCCCCACTGCGACACGCAGTGCGCCTCGTCCACGGCCAGCAGGCTCACCGGCATCTTGGCCACCCGCACCCGGAAGATGTCGGTGAGCAGCCGCTCCGGGCTCACGTACAAAAACTTAACGTCGCGGCCGTACACGCAGTTATCCAGCGTGTGGTCAATTTCCTGGGCGCTCATGCCCGCGTAAATGGCTTCCGCTTTGAGGCCCCGGCGGCGCAGGCCGTCCACTTGGTCTTTCATCAGCGCAATCAGCGGCGACACCACCAGGCACAGCCCCGGCCGGGCCAGCGCCGGCACCTGGAAACACACGCTTTTGCCCCCACCCGTGGGCAGCAGGGCCAACGTGTCGTGCCCGTCCAGCACGGATTGGATGATTTCTACCTGCCCCGGCCGGAACGCCGCGTGGCCCCAATGCTCGCGCAGCAGCGCCAGGGGTTCGGTATGGGCAACGGGCTCGGGCATGGACGAAATTACCCACAAAAAAGCCCAGCGCCTCACGGAGCCGGGCTTTTCTTAGATGTAGTGCGGGGCCCTATGCGCCCGCGCTACCAGTCGTTAGGCGGCGGCTTTCTGGCCGCCGTTCTCGCGCTCGTCGATGGCACTGCCGAGCTTGGCAATGGCCTGGATGGCGCGCTCCTCGTCCAAGCGGTTGATGTTGAGCAGCATCTTGGTCTTCTCCTGGCGGGTGATGACCGGGTGGTTCAGCAAACGGATGATCTCCTCTTTCTGCGCCGCGGTGGCATACTGCACCGGAGCGGGGGCCGCGGGGGCCTCAGCCGGGGCTGGGGCGGGCGCATCGGCCGGCACTACCTGCATGGCGGGCATGGGGGCGGCGGCAGCTACCGGGGCGGGGGCTTGCACCTGCGGGGCCGCAGCGGGCGCGTTGGTGTTGTAGTCCATTTCCTCGGCCGGGGTAGGCTCGTAGCCGGCGGCGCGGATGATCCAGGCCAGGATGTTGCGGTAGGCCTTGCCAATGGCACGGGTCTGGGCCATGCTCATGATGGCAAATTCCTGGTAGAATTTTTTGCCGCTCTCCTTGTTCGAGCACACGGCAAAGCCGGCGCCCACCGTCACGCCGTGGCGCAGGTCGTACAGCGTCACCTTGGCCTGGTACTTCATTTCGGTTTCGCTGCTCACGTTGATGACGTGCTCCACGATGGGCACGATGCCCAGGCGCGAACCGGCGTACTGCCAGCCTTCCACGTTCACGAACTCTTTGCCCTGCACGTTGGTGGTGAGCTTGTTGTCTTTAATGAACTTGGCCAGGTCCTTAGCCAAATCCAACGTTTCGTCGGAACGGGCAATGTCGAAGCTTTCGACTTTCACCTTCTTAAGCGTATCCTTAGGGGTTTTGGTGGCTTCGGTGGTCATGGCGGCGGGGGTTATGGGTCTTAAATCCATTTCGGTGTTCGGATGTATAACCGACCCATTGCCCAAATCGTGCCAGAAAAGCCAGAATTTTTAGTAAATTTTGTTGCTGATTATTAGTAACTTATAAACGTTGTAGATTTTAATTTCAGCGAGGCAGCAATCTAACTCGGTTAGCCAGCGCGGTTCTTTAGCCAGCTCACTGCTTTTTGCTAACCCAGGGCCCCGGCAGCGTTCCCACGCAAGCCGGGCAGGTACACAACGATTCCGGTGCGTTGGCCAACGCGAAGCGGGAGCTTCGCACCGCTGTCCGGTCGCTGCCCCGTAGCCGGCAGGACGAAACAAGGGGCGCGAAGCTCCCGCTTCGCGTTACAGCATGGATCTAGTATCCGGGGGCCCTATTCTTCCAGCACGAAGCCGTCGCGCATCACGATTTTGCGGTCGGCCATTTCGGCCAGCTGGTCGTTGTGCGTCACGATGACGAAGGTTTGGTCGAGTTCCTTGCGCAGCAGGAAAAAAATCTGGTGCAATTCCTGCGCGTTCTTGGTGTCGAGGTTGCCGCTGGGCTCGTCGGCGAAGATGATTTCGGGCGAGTTGATGAGGGCCCGCGCCACCGACACGCGCTGCTGCTCGCCGCCGCTCATTTCGCTGGGCTTGTGCTCAGCGCGGTGCTCCAAGTTCATCATGCCGAGTAGCTCGCGGGCCCGCACGCGCACCTCTTTCTCCGAGCGGCCGGCCAGGTAGGCGGGCAGGCACACGTTTTCGAGGGCCGTGAACTCGGGCAACAGGTTGTGGAACTGGAAGATGAACCCGATGTGGCGGTTGCGGAACCGCGCCAGGTCGTTGCGCCCCAGGCTGCTCACCGAGGCCCCGTCGAAGAGCACCTCGCCCGCGTCGGGGTTGTCGAGCGTGCCCAGGATGTGCAGCAGCGTGCTTTTGCCGGCCCCCGACGAGCCCACAATACTCACGATTTCCGACTTCTCGATGGTCAGGTTAATGCCTTTGAGGACTTCCAGCGACTGGTAGCTTTTGCGGACGTTGATGGCTTGGAGCAAGGCAGGGGACGGTAACGGGGTGCGAAGCAAAGGTAGCCGGTGGGTAGGCATGGGCCCGCTGGGCCGGGGTGCGTTCACTATACGGCACAACCACGCGGCCCGGTGGGGCCCCAGCCGTTGCGCGGGGCGCGCAAAGCGGCGCTCGCCACAGCCAGGGCCCGGTCCCGAATTTTGCCCTTCACCTTGCGGCCGCATACCGTACCTTCGCCGCACGTAAACCAACCCGACCTCCCCGCATGAACATCCACGAGTATCAGGGCAAAGAAATTTTGAAGAAGTACGGCGTCCGCGTCCAGGAAGGCCTCACGGCCGACACGGCCGAGGAAGCCGTGGTGGCCGCCGAAAAACTGACCGCCGACACCGGCACCAGCTGGTACGTCATCAAAGCGCAAATCCACGCCGGGGGCCGGGGCAAAGGGGGCGGCGTGAAGCTGGCCAAAAACCTCGACCAAGTGAAGGAGGTGGCCGGCAACATCCTCGGCATGCAGCTCGTCACCAAGCAAACAGGCCCCGAAGGCCGCAAGGTGCACAAGGTACTCATCGCCCAAGACGTGTACTACCCCGGCGAAAGCCCCACCAAGGAGTTCTACATGAGCGTGTTGCTGGACCGCACCAGCGGCAAGAACGTCATCATCTACACCACCGAGGGAGGCATGGACATCGAGGAGGTGGCCGAGTCGCACCCCGAGAAAATTCTCAAGGAATTCATCGACCCCGCCGTGGGCCTGCAAGGTTTCCAGGCCCGCAAAATTGCCTTTGGCCTCGGCCTGTCGGGCGACGCGCACAAGGAAATGGTGAAGTTCGTGACGGCCCTGTACAAGGCTTACGACGAAACCGATTCGTCGATGTTCGAGATTAACCCGGTGCTGAAGACGTCGGACAACAAAATCCTGGCCGTGGACGCCAAGGTGACGCTCGACGAGAACGCCCTGTACCGCCACAAAGATTTTGTGGCCCTGCGCGACCTCAACGAGGAAGATCCGTTGGAAGTGGAGGCGTCAAACTCAAACCTGAACTACGTGAAGCTCGACGGCAACGTGGGCTGCATGGTGAACGGCGCCGGCCTGGCCATGGCCACCATGGACATCATCAAGCTGAGCGGCGGCGAGCCGGCCAACTTCCTCGACGTGGGAGGTGGAGCCAACGCCCAGACGGTGGAAGCCGGCTTCCGCATCATCCTGAAGGACCCGAACGTGAAGGCGATTCTCATCAACATCTTCGGCGGCATCGTGCGCTGCGACCGGGTGGCCAACGGCGTGGTGGAAGCCTACAAGAAAATTGGCGACATCCGCGTGCCCATCATCGTGCGCCTGCAAGGCACCAACGCCGAGGAAGGGGCCCGCATCATCGACGAGAGCGGCCTGCAAGTGAAATCGGCCGTGCTGCTGAAAGACGCCGCCGCCCGCGTGAAGGAAGTGCTGGCCGAAGCCTAGCCTTCGCCCTTTGCTTGCGCAAATTTTAAAAGCCCGTCTGGTAACCCAGGCGGGCTTTTTGGGTTATTACCCATTCCGCCCCGTGGGCGGTTCATCTACTCTAACACCGCATCAGCATGGAATTCACCCGTTTGGGAAACACCGGTTTGCAGGTTTCCAAAATTTGCCTCGGCACCATGACCTATGGGGCCCCCACCGAGCGCTGGCCCTGGGCCCTAAACGAGGAGGCCAGCCGCCCGTTCATTCAGAAGGCGTTGGAGTTGGGCATCAACTTCTTCGACACGGCCGACGTGTACAGCAACGGCGCCAGCGAAGAAGTGGTGGGCCGCGCCCTGCGCGACTTTGCGAAGCGCGACGAGGTAGTGCTGGCCACCAAGGTGTTCAACCCCATGGGGCCCGGGCCCAACGACAAGGGCCTCTCGCGCAAGCACATCATGAGCGCCATCGACACCAGCCTGAAGCGCCTCGGCACTGACTACGTGGACCTCTACCAGATTCACCGCTGGGACTACAACACGCCCATCGAGGAAACGCTGGAGGCGCTGCACGACGTGGTGAAGGCCGGCAAGGCGCGCTACATCGGGGCCTCGTCGATGTTCGCCTGGCAGTTTGCCCAGGCCCTGTACTTGGCCGACAAGCACAACTGGACGCGCTTCGTGAGCATGCAGCCGCACTACAACCTCGTGTACCGCGAGGAGGAGCGCGAGATGCTGCCGCTGTGCCAGGACCAAAAAATCGGCGTCATTCCGTGGTCGCCGCTGGCGCGGGGGCTGCTCACGGGCGGCCGCGGCAAGCAGCGCAACGAAACCGAGCGCGCCAAAACCGATGCCTTCGGCAAAAGCCTTTACGGCCGCGACGACGACTTTGCGGTGGCCGACCGCGTGACGGAAATTGCCGGGGCCCGCGGTCTGCCCAATGCGCAAATTGCCCTGGCCTGGATGCTGGCCAACCCCGCCATCACCGCGCCCATTGTGGGGGCCAGCAAGCCCGGCCACCTCGAAGACGCCGTGGCCGCTGTGGGCGTGAAGCTGACGGACGAGGAAATAAAGAGCCTCGAAGCGCCCTACCAGCCGCACCCGGTGCTGGGCTTCAGCTGAGAAGCTTTATGCCAACCCAACGCCGCTATTAAAGCAAAAAAGGCCCGCCTGAATGTTCAGGCGGGCCTTTTTTGCGGTTGGGTGCTTACGCGGCCACGCCGCCTTTTTCGGCCACGCCAGCGTTTTCCTCCGGGGCCACGGGAATGGTTTCGCCCTGCACTTTCAGCTCCACTTCCATGTTGCCGCGGGTACCCACCGAGTACGGACAGATTTTGTGGGCCTGGCGCACCATATCGATGGTTTTGTCGCGGTCGAACGCTTTCAGGTCGATGTCGAGGATAGCCGACAGGCCGTAGCCCTCACCTTCCTGGAACAGCGTGACCGAGCACTTCACTTCGGTGCCGGGGTCGAGCTTATCGCCGCCGCGCTGGGCGATGACGAGCAGCGCCTGTTGGAAGCACGACGAGTAGCCAGCGGCAAATAGTTCTTCAGGGTTGGTGGCGCCTTTCTTGCCGCCCAGCCCTTCGGGCACCGACATGTCAAGGTCAACGATGCCGGTGGAGGAACGGACGTGGCCGCTGCGGCCGCCCACGGCCGTGGCGTCGGCCGTGTAGAGATTTTTCTTGGTGGATTCCATGGGGTGAGATGAGAATTGGGGCAGTTTAATGGGTAGTTAACTGCCTTTTGCCGCTCAGGGTTGTGGCAGAATTTTGGGCCCTTAGCCGCCGATTTACTTGGTCGGTTTGGCGGCCGGGGGTTTTGCGGCTACTTTTGCAATCCTATCCGGACTTGGTCGCGTCGTACAACGGATAGTATGAGAGTTTCCGAAGCTCTTGATCTAGGTTCGATTCCTAGCGCGACCACTGAAAAGCCCTTCACATCGCTGTGAGGGGCTTTTTTCATATTATTGGTAAAATAGCACTCCCCTACCCCAGGATTTGAGCGAAAAAATAACGCTCCAGTCAGCTGCTTGGGGCTTTTTCACGCCAATTCTTTCGGCATTCGCACCAACACGACGCAGTTTCACTATCTGGTCGAGCATAATACCCCATTCGTCGGGCATATCGGGCCATTGGACTGGTCATTGCAGGCGGGCGTTGCAGCACTAGACAATAGGTTTTAACATTGTAGGTCAATGTTTTATTATTTGCGCATTGCGCTAGAAAACCTTTGCATAACCATATTTTATGGGGCGTTTGTATGACCTAGTGTTCGCTGAGTTTTTGCAGGTGTGGCTCCACCGGGCGCACCTCGTGGACGTTTGGGCCGCCGACGGCGAGGTGCGCGTGCTGGATTTCTTTGGTCAGTTGCTAGCAGAGACGGGCCAATGGGCCGGTCAGCACCTAGGGGCGCCCGCGCTACTAGCTGCCCTGTGGGCCTTGGCGCTGCGGCGGGCGGCGGGAGAGCAATTCACGCCCGCGGCGCTCCAGCAGGAGATGATCGGGGCCCTGGATACCGCCCTGCGCCAGAGCACCGTTCCCGCGGTGCCCCGGGCGCCCACCCCCGCCGGCGCGCCGCTGGTAGGCCCTGGCACGTTAGCCCACGGGTAAGCGGCGCGGAGAGTTCACCTGTTGTGCAAGCGCCACTGGGTGCACGCTCTATCTGTACGACGTGGGCTACCCGCAACAGATTCAGTAAATCCGCGCGTCACCCCGCGGCAAACGGGTGCACGGCCCGGCGCTAGCGCACCTGGGGCCCGCGGCCGTTGAGGTCCGCGATGGCTTGGGCCAGGGTAAGCTCCCCGCGGGCGTAACGTTCGAGCAGATCGGCCTCGTAGGCCTGCGGGGCCAGCGCCGTGCCCTGGGTAACGGCAAAGGCCCAAGCAATGGCGCGCCGACGGGCAGCCTCGGTGGACAGGTCTTCCATGCCCGGTATACGGCGTAGGCCTGGGTAATGCCGGGCAAAGAATACGCGATAAACACGGTTATTTAGGCGATAAACACTTAATAACACTCGGTAAAATGGACAGCGGGTGCGCTGCCGCAACGTGCAAACACTAATAAGAACGCCCCGGTCGCCCACTGGGGCTTCTTCAGGTCCACTCTTCTGGTAATTGCACCGACGCGGCGTACTCTTCCAGCCGCTGGGCGTTGGTGAAGGCCCGCACCGCCAGGACTTTGCCGGCTTCGGGGTTATAGTGCAGTTCCGCAAAAAAGCCGCCGGGCACGTGGTACAAGTGGAAAACATGTGACTGTTCCCAGCGCCGGGCAAGGGAGGTTCCCCGGGCAACTACGTGTAATAGTTGCTGGGTGTGGGAGAGGCTATTGAATTCGTGTAACGTCATGGCCGCGACATACGGACGGGCCCCCAGATGTAGATTTCCCCGCCTGGCAGAAACCACTGCGCAACCCCTTACTTTCCGCAGCCTCGGTGACTACGCGGGCTTCGTCCACGGCCGCGCTTACACGATGGAAGTGACGAAGACCGAACGATGGCAGCGGCGACGCGTTTGTGGCCCTGCCGCCCGCGCTGGGGCCGGCCAAGTTTGACGCCAAGCGGTGAGCGCAGTGATGGGAGCAATTGCTGAACTAGGCAGCAATAAAATTATTGGCCCCAGCGCCAAGTATCGTTGCAACGATCAGCCCGCCGCTGCTTCCGCGTCGAGGGCTGCCCGCACGTCCGCCCAACTCAGCTCGCCGGCCACGTAGCGGTCATAGACCTGCCGGGCGTGGGCGGTAACGCCCTTGCCCAAGCGGGGCAGCACGTCCATCATTTGCGCCAGCACCCGGGCGCGCTGCGCCGGGGTTTGAGCATTAGGACCGAAACGGGGATCGTACGCCATGAAAAGGAGCGCCGCAGCGCAACGGCACGCGTTGGCAAAGGTCCGGCCAAATAGCCCATACTTAACGGAGCGAAATACTTACTTAACCCGCGAAAAAGTACCAGATTTTCCGGCCATCCTACAGTAGCTTTCCACAGAAAAGCCCCGACTAACCGTCCGGGGCTTTTCGTGGGGCCAACGGCCGGTACATGGGGCCAGCGCGGGGTTCATTGTGTTCTACTGCGTTGCGTTGCTCTCGGCGGCTGAATGACTGATGACTGTAAAATCCAGCGCGTGCAGGCTGGCGCGGTAGGCCTGCACCCGCTGGCGCAAGTCTGCCACGGCTTCCGCTTTGGTGGCTCCGTACCCATAGTTGACGCTGGCGGGCAAATCCACGTCGGTGATCGTCGCTTCGAATGAGCGGGGACGGCCCTCGCCGTCATTATAAACCTTAACCACAGGTTTTTTACATTAATAGGTTTTTTGTATTTGTTGGGCAGTTTATACGAGGCCCTTAGCCCGTTGGATGTGCTACGTAATACATTATTCCTGCCAATGTTTCCGGGCCTCGACCGCCCGTTGGCGTAGGCGCGCACCTCGAGGAGCTAGCCCGGCCGGGGGCTGCCCAGCCGCTACCCTACCTCGTTGTACTGGGCGCGGCGCACCAGTGGGGCCCCGCGGAGGAAGGCCACCGGCAAATACGAAAACACTGCATCGCGATCGACGATGCGCGGGCGGTGGTACTGGGGCCCCACGCGAGTTTTGTCGGTAGCCGCGTAGGCCCCGGCGCTCTTGGCCGGCTACTGGCTGAGCGGCCTGAAGAACTACCCGTCGCCGGTAAGCTCAACTTTGTGAAGGGCTGTGGTTCAGGTGCGCTTAACAGCGCCCAGCGCCAACTCGCCCGTGAAGGTGAGCAATTGCACAAACAGGGGCGAGTAGGGCGTGGCGCTGCTGCCTGGTTTCGCAGTGTGGGTTTTGGCCGTCAGCGGGCCGCAGTTGCGCGGGGTGCCGGCCAGCGGATATTTGACATCCGGATTGCTTTGCTTTCAATCATTCCATGCATGCCACCAGGAGGAAGGTAATGGCGAAGCAGCTTATTTGGCAAATGGTTGAATTCTGCAGCGTTTCGATATAGCGTACAAAAACAAATTTAGATGCGAACGCTCGACAGTCTAGAATAATTGTTTACTGTTTCTTTTCAAAAAATACCCAATAAAAACGGTCCAGAAAATCTGCGTTTTCTAGCCGTTGGGGCACTCACAATTTCGCTCCTAAATACAAGTTTTTTTGAAGAAATTAGTCTATCGGCCTGTTCAAGTCAATTGAGTTGGTGCCGTCAATCATGGTTTGAGGCCCAGCCAACTGTGCACCAAATACGCTCATCAATCTCCACCTCAAACCATATAAAACTCCCAGGCGATGCGATCGGGGTCTTTGAAGGCCACGTAATCTTTCTGCAAGGCGGCGTCGGTTTTGACGCCGGTATTTTCGACGCCGGCAGCTTGGAGGGCAGCGGCGACGCGGTGCAGCTCGGCGGCGTCTTCGCAGGCGATGGCGATGTGGTCGAGGCCGATGTTGAAGGGCGTGAAGGTGGTGTCGGCTGGGTGCACGGGCGCGGCTTGCTTGAAGCCCACAAACACGGGCCCGATGAGGCAGCCCATCAGTTCCGGCGTTTCGAGCACCATCGGGAAGCCCAGCAGGTCTTGGTAAAACGCTTTGGTGCGGGCAAAGTCGAGGCAGCGCAAGGCGATGTGGTGGATGCCGGGGGTTTTGGGCTGGATGGCCATGAGGGAAACGGGTTGATGAAAAATGAAGCAGCGGCCCGAAGGTAACCGGCCGCCTACTTCGTGAAAGGAACGAGGGAAAGTTGTACCTGGCCGGGCCCTGCTAGCCGCGAGCCATGCCATAAACAGCACCCGGGGCAGTCCGGTTGGGATGGACTACACGAGGCATTGAATAGGGCCCCAACGGGCTCGGAAGCTGGGGGCTTCTCCCCGCACCAGGGGCCCCAAAGTCCATTCTTCGTCTTTAACACGGGGGTACGTGCAAAAAACTATTGCCCCAAGTTTCGACCCAAATACGTAAAAGGCGCTACCATTTAGCTTTTCCACACCTTCGCGCCATGAGCCCGCCTTTTGTGCCGTCCGCCGTCCGCCTGCCCCGCTTGCCCAAACTTGGCTCTGCCCCGGCTAGAAACGCCGTGATGTTTCCCCGGCGCACATACCTGCTGGTTACGCTGGGCGTTTCGATAGCTTTCGGGCTGCTGATACTGCCCGCCAGCATCCTCCAGCGCCCGCACACAACGGCTACGGAAGCCTTGTTGCTGTTTGCAAATCCCATTTTGCTTTTTCAGCTCCAGTTTGAGTTTAATTACCTGCTGCGCTACCGCCGCCACCCGGTGCAGCGGTGGCTGAGCCGGCGGCCCGTGCGGACGGGCCGCCTTCTTCGATTGGCGCTCACGGCCTTGGTGGTCAGCCTGTACAGTGCGGGGCGGCACTACTTGGATTCGCGCTTGGGCGTGCGCTTGGACGATAACCCGCTGCGGGCCATCCTGGCGTGGGCCCAGGTGGCGACGGTGGTGGGATTTTCCTTCCAGGTCGCCATTGAGCTGGTGGAAAACAGCCGCTACCTGACCGTGGAAAACGAACTGCTCAAGCGCGAGCAGCTGCAAGCCCGCTACGAAAGCCTCAAGCAGCAACTGAGCCCCCACTTTTTGTTCAATTCGCTCTCGACCCTCGGCGAACTGATTTACGACGAGCCGGACGCCGCCGCGCAGTTTGTGGAGGAAATGGCCCAGGTATACCGCTACCTGCTGCGGCACGGCGAGCGGGCAGCCGTGCCGCTGCGCGACGAACTGTGCTTCCTGCGCTCCTACGTCTACTTGCTTCGCATGCGCTTTGGCAAAGGCATTCAGTTGGAAATAGATTTGCCGGACAGCATTCGGGACCGCCCGGTGCCCCCGCTGGCCTTGCAGCTGCTGCTGGAGAACGCCGTGAAGCACAACGCGGTAAGCCACCGGCAGCCCCTGGTGGTACGCGTCGATTTTGTGGCCCCGGCCACGCTACGGGTGCGCAACACCCGCTACCCGCGCCTTACGCCCACCCCCGAAACCAGCAGCGGGGTGGGCCTGACCAACCTCACCAACCGCGTGCGGCTGCTCCACCAGCAACGCCTGTTGGTGGAGCAGACCGCCGACGAGTTTCGCGTGTACCTTCCCCTTCCGGCTTAGTATTTTTCGCGGTGAACATCCTTATAGTTGAAGATGAAATTCGGCCGGCCCGCGCGCTCGAACGCCTGCTGCAAGAAGTGCGGCCCGGAGCACAGGTAGTGGGCCGCCTCGAGTTCGTGGCCGATACAGTGGCTTGGCTGCAAGCCCACCCGGCCCCAGACCTGATATTCATGGACATCCACCTGTCCGATGGCAGTAGCTTCGAGGTGTTTGAGCAGGTGGCCGTGACGTGCCCCGTCGTTTTCGTCACCGCCTACGACGAGCACGCCCTGGAAGCGTTTCAGGTCAACGGCATCGATTATTTGCTCAAGCCCATCACCCGGGACAGTTTGCAGCGCGGACTCCAGAAATTCGACGCCTTGGGGCGGCACTACGCCAGCACCGCAGCCCCGGTGAGCGGGGCCCTACCCAATCTGCCCGAGTTGTTACGCGCCATGCAGCAGCTTAACGAGGCCCCGGCCTACAAAACCAATTGGCTGATTCCCTACAAAACCAAGCTGCTGCCCATAGCGGTCCACGACATGGCGCACTTCGTAATCCAGCACAGCCTGGTGAACCTCACCACCTCCGACGGACAGCAGTACACCGTGGACAGCACCCTCGACGAGCTAGAGGCGCAGCTTGACCCTCAGCTTTTTTTTCGCGTCAACCGGCAAGCGCTGCTGGCCCGCCCCAGCATAGTGGCCCTAGAGCCCTATTACAACGGCCGTATGCTGATGCACTTACAGCCGCCCGCCGCCGAAAATGTTATTGTGCCAAAGCTGCGGGTGGCTGAACTGCGCAAGTGGGTGAGCGGTGGCTGAGGGGTCCCTAGGGTAGCGGGTGGCCCTCGCCTCTCTCAGCATTAGCCCGGGAGTAGTGATTAAAGGATAAAACCAACTGAACCCCTACGCTTAGCTAGGCCTTACCGGGTGCCGCCCCTACACGCATTTGCCCAGTGTAGCAAAGTGCAGTCAGTCGCATCTCTCAGTGTGTAGTTGGGCCCCTAGCGAAAACACAAAACCCGCCCCCAGCGCCTGAAAGGCCCCGGAGGCGGGTATCGTTGGACAGATTTAGCTACGTACCGTAGCAATCAATCTTATTTCAATTGCCTGGAACCCATTGGGCGGGTTCCAGGCAATTAGGATTATTTACTTCTTGCGGCGAACGGGCGCTTTCTTGGCAGGAGCCTTTTTAGCGGGCGCTTTCTTCGCGCCGGGCAGGGTCTTCTGGCCTTTCAGCAATTCGGCTACCGTAGGAGCAGCACCGTACTTCGTTTCGGCGGCGTTGGCTTCACCGGTGAGGTACGGGTCGAAGTCTACGCGGCGGTTCAGGGCCTGGCCGGCAGCCGTTTTGTTGTCGGCAATCGGCTTGGTTTCGCCGTAGCCGCGGGCCTCAATGCGCTCGGCCGGGATGCCTTTGCTTAGCATGTAAGTGCGGGCCGAGGCGGCGCGGTCGTAGCTCAACTTCAAGTTGTAGTTGTCGTCACCCTTGCTGTCAGTGTGGCCAGCGATGCTCAAGCTGTAGTCAGGATACTCATTGAGGATCTGCACCATCTGCTGCAAGCGGGGGAACGAGCTAGGCTTCAGCGTAGCCTTGTTGAAGTCGAAGTTGATGTACTTGGTGGCTTCGTTCAAAATCTTCCGCTTCTCAGCCGGGATTTCGGGGCAACCCTGGTTGCTGGCGGGGCCAGCACGGTCGGGGCAACGGTCCTGGAAGTCGGGCACACCGTCACCGTCGCGGTCCAGCGGGCAACCGTTGGCGTCAACCTGGGCACCAGCGGGGGTGTTGGGGCACTTGTCGAGGTAGTCGGGCACTTTGTCGCCGTCGGCGTCGAGCGGGCAGCCGGTGGCGTCCACTTTCACGCCCGCGGGGGTGTTGGGGCACTTGTCGTCGTTGTCGGCCACGCCGTCACCGTCGGCGTCGGGGCAGCCCTGCAGGGCGGCTAAGCCTTTCACGTCGGGGCACTTGTCTTGGTAGTCGGCCACGCCGTCGCCGTCCGTGTCCACGGGGCAGCCGTTGAGGTCAACTTTTACACCGGTCGGCGTATCGGGGCATTTATCTTTCTTATCGGATACACCATCGCCGTCCGTATCCTTGGCTTTGCCCAAGTTGGCGCGCAAGCCAGCCGAGAACTGCAAGTAGCGGTCGTGCTTATCCCAGAACGTAGTAGCGTTGTTGGTTACACCGTCGAGGCGGGCGTCGTCGGCCTGCAAATAGGCCTGAGTAGCTTGCACGTACAGAATGGCCGACTCACCCAGGTGAAAGTCAAGACCAGCACCCACATGGCCCCCAAAGGTGCCAAAGCGGTTGAAGTTGTTGGCTCCCGTAGGCGTGGCGTAGCGGTTAGCCAGCACCCACGAGTATTGCGGCTCTACCAGCAGGTAAGGGTGCAGGAAAAAGTTGTCGTTGAAGGGAGCCTTCAATTTAAAGCCCAACCCCCCCTGGTACATCTGGGCGCGGAAGCGTTGGCCTGTGCTGTTGGAGCTACCGTCGTTGGCGGGGAAACGCAACCGGGTGTAATCCAAATCCAGTTTGATGTCGAGCCAGCGGCCGACATACTGCGTAATGTCAAGGCCGCCGCTGTAGGGCATGTTGTCCCATTTCCAGAAGGCATTACCCAAGTCGCCGCGGTATTGCGTGGCGTTGGCATGCAGGCCGATGGCCGTTTTGCGGTCAGCCGTTTGGGCTTGTAGCCGGGGAGCGGCAGCGAACAGCCCCACGCCCAATAGGGCGGCTTTGTAACAGATGTGTTTCATAAAAAAAGGGCTGCGAAATGTCCGCGCAGGCTTTGTTTAGGTAAAAAAGGTAAAAAAATTGTGCTGCTATTTCTTGAAACTGGTTCGGTTAGCGCTAAAGCAAACTATTTATTTAATTGATTAATCGACCCCAGATTCTTTATCGTTGCAGTCGCTGTAGCAAAAAGACTACAGTACGATGCATTCCTTTCAACCAAGGTAAAATGAACCATTCTGGTCGCCACCGCAGTACTTAAGCAGAAGTAGAGATCAGCAGCAGCACGACGCACAAGCACTTAGCTAACTGTGGTGGAAGAATAAAAAAAATAAGAACGAATTGACTTCTGCTAAGAAGCCAGATAGCATCCTTTAACGAGGCCAAGCTGAAGACGTTTAAAAAATCCTTCTGAATGTTCCGAATTAGTGCCCCAACGCACCCAATACAGCCGTGAATCACCGCGACAGCCACCCGAATGGTATTCTAGAAAAGTAGTCAAAGCAGCAAAGCGGCGAACAGGTGTGACCCGGGTTCCACTTAGGCTAATTGAGGCCAGGGCAGACTCATTTACGCTGCTTTCACCGCTCCCCGAAGGTTGAGCGCGCTAACTCTGGGTTAAGGCGAAGCAGAATATGCTCAACAGCATGAGTTGCTCAAGGAACTGCGCAGTAGGTTGTCTGAGGTAGTCGGGTAGAAATGGACACGGAGAAAGTAACTTTCCCCTGTCATGGAAGCAGCAAAACCAGCCGGTAAACGGCCACGAACCAAGTATGATGCGGCGTT
>JBPBPC010000017.1:0-32957 GCA_050954665.1 Janthinobacterium lividum | reverse complement strand
GCACCTGGCAGAGTTGGCGCACGGGCACGTGGGCCGCGCGCTGGGCGATGTGCTGGTAGGTGCTCACCGGGTCGGCTGGCCGAAGATGACCCAGGCTTTTTTTAAAATATCGAGCGCCTGCTCGGCCCGCTTGAGGCGGGCGCGTAGGGCGCGCACCTCCGGGTCGCGGGCCACTTCTTCACTGCCCACCTCGGCCACCAGCTGGGCTTGCTGCCAGCGGTAGAACAGCTTGGGGCTGATGCCCAACTGCCGGGCGGCGGCCTGCGTGCTGCGGCTCTCGCTGGCTAGGCGCAGGGCCTCGGCCTTGAAGACCTCGTCGTATTTACGCCGTTTGTCGGGCGACGCCCCGTTCGTTTTGGTTGCCATGACAGAAGAAATATACGTCCTGCTTCTGTCCGCCTTGCCTAGACCACCTCAGTAAATGCTGGGTTGGGTACCTGAGAGATTGCGTTTGTAGGACTTGTAGGTCCATCAGCAGGTGATGTTTCTTGCTGACGGGTCGCCTATTATGTTGATTTAAACCTGCTAGTTCTAAGAAGTACCACCACTTTATTGCCCCGCTGTCTGCTGTTGTTTGCAACCGGTTTCCCGCCCCCCGGGTGTGCGCAGCCAGACTTAACTTTTGCCTTCAAGGGGCAGCTTAGGAAGAGGAGGCTAACAACTAATAAGAAAACACTAGCTAGTCTTTATCTATTAGTTAGTCTTATAAGTCTTACTGGTCTAATAACACCTTGTTTGTAAATATTTTACAAAGCTCATCTGCTACCAAATTGCCGTTTGCCGACTACCAAATTGCCGTTTGCCGACTACCAAATTGCCGTTTGCCGACTACCAAATTGCCGTTTGGTCCATGAGGTAGATGCTACCAAATTGCCGTTATCTGCTACCAAATTGCCGTTTGCTGACTACCGAATTGCCGTTTGCATGGCACGTCAGATGCTACCGAATCGCCGTCACCTGCTACCGGATTGCCGTTTGCTTGCACGTCAGATGCTACCAAATTACCGTTATCTGCTACCGAATTGCCGTTTGCACGGCGCAGCAACTGCTACTGAATTGCCCTTATCTGCTACCGAATTGCCGTTTGCCGATGGCAGTTGGTCATAATCTGCTACCAAATTGCCGTTTGCTAATTGCGAGTTGCTCTTATCTGCGCGTTATCTGCTACCAAATTGCCGTTTACCGATGCCGGCCGGTCGTTATATGCTACCAGATGCTACCGAACTGCCGACTGTTTTTGGGGATGTGTGTATCTTGAAATTCCTTCCGCTTCCAAACCGCTGTTTCGTGACCAACCAGCTAACCGTCGTTACACCCCGCCTGGAGGTACGACAGCATAATGCGCTCATTAATAGTTCTTTCGTGCTAAATACGCTTGAATGGCGGGCTTTCACGGCAATCCTGGCCCGGATTCATCCGGAGGACGAGGAGTTCAAAGAGTATTTTCTCCCAGCCCTTGAGCTGGTGGGCGATGAAACAGGGGGAAGCGCTTACTCGCAAATCAAGGGTTTAGCTAACCGACTGTTAAACCGTACGTTGTACGTGGAGTTGCTCGGGCCAAACGGGGAACGTGTCAGCAAGCCGGACTACGAATACATTTCCTTTATCACCAAAGCCCGTTACGTGCGCCAGCGCGGGGGCCTCTTCGTTAAAGTCAATCCGGACTTCGTCCCCTACCTGCTGCAACTCACGCAGCGCGGAAACTTTACGAAAAGCAAGACGGCCCACCTCAAGAACCTGAATAGCAGCCATTCCTTCAAAATATATTGGCTGTTGTCGGAGTATCGCACTTTTGGGGCGCGCACGTTCACGGTGGAGGACCTGCGCTTCCGGCTGGGAATTCGGCCCGACGAGTATACGAACCGGTTCAACAACTTCAAAGCAAAGGTTCTGGACAAAGCCCAGGAAGAACTGGCCGACACGGACTTACGGTTTGAAATGGAGCTGCTGCGCGAAGGCAAAGCTGTTAAGCAAATCCGCTTTACGTTCAGTGCCGGGCCGCTGGTCTTAGAGTCATCTGCTACCAAATTGCCGTTTGCCGTCGCTGCGACGCCTGCTCTGGTGCAGGAGCCCTGGGCGGTTGACTTGGTGGCTTTGGGGGTTGCAGAGGCCGGGTGCGAAGTCATCCGCCGGCACTTAGCCGAGGGGCAGTACCCGGTGGAGTACCTGGGCTACGTGCTGGAAGTGCTGCAACGGCCCCGCAAAGCCAAAATTCGCAAACCCGCCGATTACGCGTACAAGTGCATTACGGGCAAGCTGCTGCTGGAAGAGTTTCACCGCACCGAACAGGCCCCACCGGCGACCGTTGCAAAACCTGTTCGCAAAGCTGTGGCCAAACCAGCAGCGGCCCCTTCTGCGGAAACAGTTTACCAGTTGGAGGAAATTCGGGACATCTACGAAAACCCTGGACCCTTTGCCAAGCGTGCCGAACGGGCCTCAACTTTTGAAGCGCACATCGAGCAAATATACCTGGCACAGAATTTTGTACTAGAGGTTAGGGGGGGTAAGCAGGTGTTGGTTTTGAGGCATTAATACAAGTCAAAAAAAGTATAAAAGCAGTTAATTTTAACGATTTATGCTTTTTTATACTTGATTACTGTCTGTTAATCAGTATTTTAAAATGCTTTGCGTTCTTCGAGGCTCCTTGGTGTGTTGGTGGGCAGGTAGCACTCTGGATAGGGGCTGATCGCCGTTCCTTACGTGCCGCCGCTGCTACCGCACGTTGTGTAGTTGCCAAGCACCCCGGAATCGTTAAGGCCTATGACCCACTGTCCTCCCCTCCGTGGGGCGTCGGACCGGGGGCGGGTACGGGCCGGACGTCGCGCAGTGCGTGTTTCGCCCGCAGGCACTGAATTAAGGCGGCGTTACGCCGCTTGCTGTCCGCGATGAACGCGGCAATCTCTTGCTCGTCCGCCGGAGTCAGCGGCGCGGAGCGGATGAGTCCGGCTCCTGGGGGTTCTTCGGCATCGGTTGGGAACATAGCGGCTGGGAGTGGAACAAGGGAACGCTACGGGCCGGTGGGAGCCAATCCGTGAACGAGTACGGGCCAAAAACGGTGCGCTGCCCGCGCCCATACCCGTGGAAAATACCTTCATGAAACCCGTCAATAGGCCGAGGCCAGCAGTCCTTGGGATTCTTGGCCTTTGCATTGGGTGGCCAGGCAATTGTCAGCTTACTTTTAAAGGAAGACGATTATAATACGAGTCCCAGCACCTTGAGCAAGTCTTGAAGCGGTGCGGTGTATTTTGCCGAGTTGTCGCTTGGGAAGTCTTAACGACTCAGGGTCTAGGTAGGCAGTAATTAGTCAAGTCTATGGCTACCCATTGCCCGGATCGGGACTGATCAGGGGGTTACCCTTCCAAAAGGGAATTACACGCCAAGTTTCCTTGCTAGAAAAAGTAGCCCAAAAACAGGCTAGAAAAGGGCAGTTCCACGCAACCCAATGGGCATGCCAACCCCATCACAGAGGATCCCCTTCAGGGGAGGATTCACTTAGGCCACTGGTATCCCATTAAAAATCAGTTTGTTAATGACTTAGCAGGTAAGCCCGCCCGTTTGCAAGAAAAACCCACTATACAAACAAGTTAAAAAGTGTAAACTGTTTTATATGGTTTAATCATATAAACTGAATAAACTCGATTTTTGTGAAGGTTTGCGTAAAAGGGGCGGCTGGGCCAGCGGTTGTACACGTTGCCTTTTTAAGCTGGCTATCAACGCCCAGCGCCCGTCCCCACAGCTAAACCCCGGCCGACTAGTGGTGGCGGCGACCGCGCCGGCGCACGTCCTCCCCTTCCGGAATGGCCCGCTGGCTGTCGGGAAACTGGGCCAAGTAAGCCTCGAGCGCCTTGTTAATCAAGTACGACTTTTCCCCTTTGGGTCCTGGGGTGTAGAAGCTGAGCCGGTGCAGGGCATCGTCGTTGGCTTCTGTTAAGATAAACGTCCCCTTTCGGGTCACAGGAGCGGTTTCTGATCTGACCGGCAGCGCTGCCAGCGCCGGCACCGGCACCGACGGACCGGCTAGGGGAGCCTGCGGGGGCCGGGGGGGCTGCGGACGGCTGGCACCGGTCAATAGGTCATTGATGTCGCGGGGCCCAGGTGAAGTGGCCATAGGGAGCAGAGTGAATTGTGGTAGCAGTAGTGCCAGAAAAGGTTACAGGCGCGTGAGCACCTCGTCGGTCAGACGTTGAAAATCCGCCACTGCGTTGGCTTCGGGCGTTCGGAGCTGGGCAGGAACGGCGTCCCGTTGGGCGTCCCCGAGCCGCTTGTCGGTGCGCACGTTGGCCATTACCAATCCAGGAAACAGCTGATTTGCCGCCGCCACGATGTCAGCGTGCAGCGTGTTACGCACCCGGGGGTTGAAATCGGTAAAGAAGAGGCCAATGAAGCGCAGGTTGGGGTTCATGCCCGGCTCCTGCTGAATCAAGGTTGTCAACTCGGCTAGCTTGTGGAGCGATTTGAGGGAAAAATAGCTGGGCAGCGCCGGGGCCAGGTAATGGGTAGCGGCGCACAAGCCAATGAGCGTGATGTCTTCCAAAGAAGGGGGGCAATCGATGATGACAAAGTCAAAACCCCCGGCCTCGGCCGCCAGCACGTCCCGGAGCGCAAAACGGAAGTCATCGGGCCGTTGGGCAATGAGTTCTTTTGACCG
This sequence comes from Janthinobacterium lividum, assembly GCA_050954665.1. Lineage (GTDB taxonomy): Bacteria > Bacteroidota > Bacteroidia > Cytophagales > Hymenobacteraceae > Hymenobacter. The sequence goes on along the minus strand of JBPBPC010000017.1, from coordinate 28,309 downwards.
GGGCTTCAAATCGTCGTCCGTGGGCAGCAACCAGAGCGTCGGCATTTTCGTCTGCACCAAAGCATCCAACAGGCCGGTTCCCGCCAACAACACCTGGCCGGTGCTCGCTGCGTAGTCTTCGCGGGTTAGCGCGGAGGTGGCATCCCCTTGCACGTCCAGGTCCACTACCAATACTTGGTAGCCGCGATTGGCCAGTTCACCGCTCAAGTTTAAGCTGGTGGTGGTTTTGCCAACCCCGCCTTTGCGCCCCACTACCGCAATGATGACGGGGGGCTGCTTCTCTTTCACGGGCGGATTCTTCTTTTTCATAGAACGTTGGGGAAAGGTTTTTGACCTTTAGAGAATGGCAACAAATATAAATGGCTAAAATGGTGTTGCAATGCAAACCATTTAATGCATACTATATTCTTGATACATTTTGTATGTTTTATATGTTTACTAATGCCAAACGTTTTGATTTGTTTACTATAATATTTTCTTTAATTAACTTTAAATGTGCATATTAAAAGAATTAACAAATGCTGTGATCCATATTAACTGGATTAACCATGCAAAACATTTTATACTTTTTATTCATACTTACTTATTTTGATGAGCAGTACATTTTAGATGTATAAAATGAGCAATATGTATAAAACATACAAAACATATTTATTTAAACTTTCACCCAGCGCTTCATTACAGCCGCCAACTGGGTCCGCCTAGGCGGCTTGTTTTGCGCGGCTCGTGCCCCGGATTTATTAACACCTTAGCCCTGAAAACAAGCGACCTCACGTGCGCGGTGCAACCCAACCCACACGGCGGGCGCCCAGGCGCCCATAAACAGGCGTGCACGCAGCCTATGCCCGCGCACCAACGCCGTGCCGCGCCGGCCCCAAGACAACGAGAAAGTAGGGGAGGGCATCAGGGACCTCTTGGCGCTCAGCCCCGCGCTGCGTCCGCGGGACTGCGCTCCGAGGGTCCGCTAGGGTCAACCACTGTGCGCATGGTCCAAAACTTCTGTCATGACGACCGGCTGCCCCTGCTACCTTCTTCAGGGGACGAGAATTACGCTTCCGAAGGAATGCCCGGAGCAGGGGTGAGTAAATGGCAGAAAAGATCCCGCGCCTACCGCCGCGCGAAGGCCCGCAGTTGGCGCAGTTCCGCGGCCATGGCTGGGTTTGGTTCGGACCCCACGCGCGGCGGCTACCGGCGTGTGCGCTTCCTGCTGCCACTTACAAAGCAGCTTCGGATTGCTACCCAAAGCGCGGACTGCCGCCTGAGTGGAACGGCTTTTACCGGCTAGGCGCAACACCTTTGCTCGCAAGATCGCATCTCAACACCGACGTTTGGCGGGTCAGAGGCTGTCCTTCGTGGCATTCAAAAAATAAGATTCTATTCTGTCCAACTTTATCCGACCACCTTAGCAACGGGCGCAGGTGTTTGCGGTAGCGCATCAGGGCACCCCACGGCCGGGCGCAGGCAGCCGCCGGCGCACAAACTTCCGCGCCTTTTAACAAGAGGGGGAACTATGTGTCCACAAAAGCGCGGCCGGTCGGCCGGAGCTTGCGCCGGTGAAGAAACCGGCCAGCATTCAAGCGTTCGGCCAGCACCTGCGGCGCTTGCGCGAGGCGCGGGGCTGGAGCCAGCAGGCGCTGGCCGACGCGGCGGACATCACCAAAAAGACGGTTTACCGGATGGAAACGGCCCAGACGGCGCCCACGCTGGACGTGCTCGTGTGCCTGGCCGAAGGGCTGGAGATTTCACTGGCGGAGCTGGTGACGTTTGCGGCCACTCCCTGACGGCGCGACGGGCGGTACGCGCTTGTCACAGCGTTTGCATCGGGTATAATTGCCCGATGCGGCGGTCGGCCGTTAGCCGCGCGCTGCCCGCTGCCAAAGCAGGACCAGCCGGTCATTACCTGATCAACTAAGCTGGCCGCTGGTGCCGGCGACGCCGGCGCTGCCGCCGCAGGTGCTCAGCGGCCACCGGTGCGCCCACTATCCAACCAATTAGCGTGGGCTGGAGCACCAACCGGAGCATTCCCAAGCCAGGGCGCCGGTTGAAGGCTAGCGATATTCCCGGAAGCAGGTAAGCAAGGAGCATGCGGAAGTAGACAGCTAGCGGGTTGGCGCTTTGGTGTCGAAGATAAGCAGCGAACGGGTGGCATGCGAAGACAATCCGGTCTCCAAACGTTCCGTCACCCGTACCGGGTTTGCTGGTCCGCTTTCGTTCTGCGGCCCGTCACGGCGGGTATTTTTGCACACACTGCCGCTCAACGCACGGGCGATGAGGCGCCGCTTTTCGGCGCCCGTTCCCGTTCCTTCCCCGGCGCGGTTGCTGGCCCCCAGCGCAGCCTAAAAAGCTACTCTATCTTGGGTGCGCCCCACCCCACCGCCGCGAGCGCCCCGGTCTAGCCGTTCCAAGTCCTGCTTTAGCCATCGGTTAAGGAAGTGGGGACGCGGCACCTTTCCCAGCCGGCACTTCCGGATCAGCGTTGGTGAGGGCTGGGCCGTCGACCAAGTCCCGGACCTTCGGGGCCAGGGCCCAACCCAGGGAGATCCGCACGTCGAGGGTCAGGGCGAACTGCCGCAGCTCGACGCGCTTTTGTGGACACATAGTTCCCCTTTTGCTAAACGGCGCGTAGCTTTGGGCCCGTTGCCGTCTTTTCCCCTGCCCCGGGCGCGGAAGGCCCTTGCGGCTGGGCCCACGCAGCGGTCCGCGCCGGCCCCCCTAACTCCTAGCTAGCCATGACAACCCCTGATTTGCCGTTGCTTCCCCCCGGGGCCCGGCGCATCCCCTTCGCCGCGGCGTCGGCGCCGCAGGCGGCGCAGGCGCTGGCCTACGCCACGGCGCACCTGGCCGCGCTCTTTCCCCGGCTGGACTGGCCCGCGTGGCGCGACGCGTTCGGGGACGTCCAACCCGAGCTGGTGGTGCAGGGGCCGGCGGCGTGGCTGGAGGGGCCGGCCCTGGTGCGCCTGGTCCAACGCCTGGCCCCGTCCGCGGACCGCCCCGTGCCCGACCCGCCCGGGTCCGGTTCGGCCGAACCGGCGCCGCCGCCGACCGCTGGCCAGGCCCCGGCCCGGCAGGCCCGGGCGCAGGGAGAGGAACTTCCGGGGGGGGGCGGCCCGCGCACGTACGCGCGGGTCGCGGCGCGGGCCGACGCGGCCACCCCCGGGCCCGCGGACGCCGCGCCGCGGCCCGCGCCAACCGCCCCGGGTCCGCCGGCGGTTGCCCCGTCCGCCGCGGCGGCGGCGGTACGGCAGCCGCCGGTGCCCCCCGCCCCGGCGCCCGGGCCGGAATCCGGCGGGCCACCGGCCCGGCGCACGTTCAGCGACATCGTCCGGGACCACCCGCGGGCCAACGGCAAAACGGGCTTCACGGTGCGCGAATTGTGCCGGGCGCTGCGCATCAGCGCGGCCTCGCTGCAAGAACTGCACGCGGACACGGGCCGGCTCAAGGTGAAGCAGCTGCGGGCCTTGGCCGCCCTGATGCAGGAACCCGTGCTGCCGGTGCTAGCCGACATCATGGCGGGCGTGGGGCCCCGCAAAGAACGGCGCACCCCGTGACGCGCCCAGCCCAGCCGCGCCCAGGCCGCGGCCGGTCACCCGGCGCCGGCAACGGCCGTTTCGTTCCCGTCCCAGCAGTTTAGGGCGCGTCAACGTCCGGCCCGTGGCCCGTCGTCGGGCCACCGGGCGGCGGCGGCGCAGCGGTCTCCGCGCCGGGACTGGCCGCGCCGGGCCCCCGACCGAAGGGAACGGCCGGCAAAGGCCCTGCAGGAGGCGCCCGGCCGCCGGGCGCCCGGGCGCGGGCCCCCCGCCGGGGACGCCCGGGGGCAGTGGGGAGCCGCTGGGCAGGTCCCAGCACTGGGCCTGCACGACCTGTTCGGCCAGCGGGCAGGCGCCCGTCGTGCGCTGCAGCAATTCCTACAGGCGGGGGCCGCTGCGGGGGGCCGGGGAGCGGGCCCGTTCGACGAGCGCGCCCCCGCCGAACGCCCCGGTGCGCACGACGTGCGGGGCCAGCGCCAGCGCGGGCCGGCCGAAGAGCGGCGGGTCGCGCAGCGGAAGCGCATCGACTGGGCCAAGTGGAACAAGCGCGGATGCAGCGGGCGTTTGCGGCGGCTAGATTGGAACGATGCTACCCCACGTTGGGCATCATCGCCGGTTCCCACCCTTCGCTTACCGCATCGACGTAGCTGATTTTGGCGGGGTCGAAAGCTTCCAGCGCCTGGGTGACCCACTGCTCATCGACCGTATCCTGGTACATCAGCAGGTGCACCGTGGCCGTCTGGTCGGGATTGAGGCGCAGCAGCCGGCCGATGCGCTGGGCCGCCTTGCGCTCGTTGCCGAAGGCGTGCCAGATGATGCCCACCCGCAGATTCGGGATGCTGATGCCCTCCGAGAGCTGGGCCACGCAGGCCCGGCGCTGAATGCCGCCCGCGTTAAACAGGCGTAGGTTGGCGGGGCTGTGCTTGTTCTTGGCGTGGTAGGTGTGGGCCGCCTGCGCTTCGGCCTACTGCTGGTTGCAAGTGAAGAGCAAGACCTTGTCCGCCTGCTGGTCGGCCAGGTAGCGCATGTACTGGCCCTTGCCGGGGTAATTCATCAGCGCCTGCATGCGCAGGAGGCGCAGCGTTTCGACCGGGAGCGGGTCCTGGGCGGCGTTGGCCAGGCGCTTGCCCCAGTAGGCATAGTGCTCATGTTCGCTGGTGGTGAACGGGCGGCCGGACTTGGTGGTGAACACGTAGTCGCGCGCGGTGCGCAGCGGCAGGCGGTGCACGACCAGGCGGTAGTCGTTAAGCAGGCCGGCCAGCACCGCCTCGTCGGTGGTGTAGTCCACCAGGATGGGGCAGTACGTGGCCACGAACCGGCCCTTTTCGCTGTGCGCCTGCGCAGGCGGCGTGCCCGTCAGGCCCAGAATGCTGCGCTTCTGGGCCGCGTGGGCCTTGAGGCCCGGCTCGTGCGCGTCCTTCAGCGCGTGGCACTCGTCCAAGTAGAGCTTCTGGTACGTACCGGTGGCCAGGGTCTTGCCCAGGGAACGGTAGGTGGTGAACGCGAGGTGGTCGAGCAGGTGCGCCAATCCGAATTTAGTGGCTACGTGGGGCCAGGAGTACAAAATGGCCTGCGTGGGGGCTGCCACTAAAAAGGGCTTGCCAACCGCTTGGTCGGGGAGCTTGCCGGCCGCCAGCAGGCGGTCCATGTCGCGCAGGCCAATCAGGGTTTTGCCCAGGCCCATGGTCAGGGCGATGCCGGCCAGCCGCTGCCCCTGGACAGTGGCCAGCACGTGCTCCTGCAAGGCTTGCTTGCGCGCGGCTGCTTGGCCAATGGCTTCGGGCGGGGAAGGCATACGAGCAGACAAAAAACGGCAGGAAGGGTTAGCAGGGGCGTTTTGCTTCCGTGAAGGTATACGTCCTTCGGGGTTGTTTGACAATCCCTTGTCGGCTGGTAAGCTTAAAGAAGGAGTTGTTGGAGTAGGCGCTCGACCACCGGACTGCCAGGCGCGGGCCCCCCGCCGGGAATGCCCGGGGGCAGGCGGGGGCCGCCGGGCAAGTCCCAGCGCTGGGCCTGCACCACCTGCTCGGCCAGCGGGTGAAGCTGGGTCGTGCGCCGTAGCAGCGCGCCGAGGCGGGGACCGCAACGGGGGGGCGGCGCGCTGGCGAGCTCAATTAGTGCACCCACGGCTAATTCACTGGTTTGCCACACGTACTGGGCCAGCGCCAGCGCCGGCCAGCCGTAGAGGGGCGGGTCGAGCACCGGCAATTCGGGGGCGTTGCCCAGGTACTGAACCAGCTGCGTCAGTTCGGGGCGGGCAAGCGCCACCTGCGTCCCGGTGAGCAGCAGCGGTGGGCGACACTCCGCCAGCGTGCGGACGAAGGCGCGTTCGGGCAAGGCCGGAAAGTGGCGCTGCAAGCGGGCTTGCAGGTAGCGCAGGGCCTGGGTCTGTTGGCTCGCCGTGGCCTGCGCGTAGGGCAGGAGGGAGGCAGTAAGGGAAAACATAGCGTAGCGATAGAAGACGGGGAGAGCGCACACGGGGGCTAGCCGCTGGGTAATCAGCAGCGGCAAGGAGTTCGCCAGGGTGGGGAAGCCGTTAGGGCAGCGGGGGGCCGGCGGCCGGGGCGGGGCGGTCGCGCAGCTGCTCGTCTTCCAGCCAGGTGAGCAGCAGGTGCTGGGCGTCGGCCTGCAGGGCTCGGCGGCGCGCGTGCAACGCCTCCCGGAGCGTGTCCGTGAAGGGGGCCCCCGTGGCGGAGGCCAGCACAACCGTCACCTGCCGGGTGTGCGCGTGGAGGGTGACGGCGGTCAATCCGGTGAGTTCCAACGCGGCGAGTTGGCGCAGTTGGCGCTTGGCCTGCTTTTGGGCGCGGCGCAGTAGCTTGAGGTCGCGACGGTGGCTCATCGTGATTGACCGCTACGTAGGGAAGTAAACGTCAGCGAGTCCGCTGGCTGGAAGCAGACCGCAGCGACGCGGTCGAAGGTGCCGGCCCGGCGGTCGGCGCGGTCGGGGAAGAAGGTACCGGGTACCCAGCGCGGGGCAGGTCGGCGCGGGCGGAAACTGGAGCCGCGGAAGCTGGTGGAACCCAGTCGACGAGACATGGCGCGCGTGGCGAGGTTACGGCGCTGGCGGGCGCCTTCGGCTTGGCGACGGGCGATTGCGGCCAGGACGTTCGCGCCCCAGCGGGCGAGGCGGGCGCTGTCGTTGCTTTCGTGTACGAAATGGTTGGCCCGCAGCTGCTCCGCTTGGCTGAGAAGGGGGTTGCCGATGAGGGGCGCGAGGACGCGGTGGCGTAGCTCGTCGAGCATGGATTGCCCGGTTACATGCGTTTCCATGTATTTTTGGGGTGTGGTTGGTAATAGGGCTTGCCGGCCCTGTTGCTATTTTAAAGGTCACCCCTTGCCGGGGGTGGCCTTTTGTGTTACAAATGTAAAGACAAATAAAGACAAGGCAAGCACTGTTCGTTAAAAAGAGCGCCTTTGTCTTTACCGCTTAAGGAGCGCCTTTATCTTTGTGAAATGGAGAAGGAATTGTCCCCTAAAATATTGATCAATTTGCGCGTCGACCGCGAGCTGGCGGAGGCGGGCAAGGCATTAGCAAAAAAACGAGGTGCCAACCTCTCAACACTGTTGCGAATGCTATTGATAAAGGAACTAGAAGCAGATAAAGCAGCAGTCAAATAAGAAAAAAGCCTGACCAACTGGTCAGGCTTTTTTCTTATTTGACTGCTGCTTTATTCTTGGGATGAAGTAATGCTCAGCTAAAACGGATGTGGTATTGAAATCGTTAGTCGCTAATAAATCTTTGCATTAATGGGACCCTTATTGGATTAATTAGTGTTAATAGTCAAGTAGTTACTTCGATAAGCTAAAGTGGCGCTAGCGCGTGCCCATCCTGTCAGAATATATGGTAGAAATCAGCTGTGGCTGTTGCAAAAGTCAGCCGAGGAGTTTACGAGAGGCAAACAGCAACTAAATCGAGTTCGCAACCTGGTGATAATGCCACTTTTTGGAGGTCTTTGTGCTGGCCGCGACCACTTGCCGAACGAGCGAGCGAGTTTTGCAACAGCCACAGCTGTTATAGTACACTTGTCCACATTTGAGCCGGTATTGATAAACAGGAGTAGACAAGGCATAGCGATAAGGCAGCCTCAGGCAAGGGCAGGAAATCATTTTGCTATGACCTCCACTTGGCCGCCGACGCTAAACAGCTGGTGGGGCACGAAATACCCTGGGCTTGTGACGCCATTCACCCGGATGGTATTCAGATTACGGCCTGGCCCAGATTTTTTTATTGTCAGCACCTTGCCGTCGTTCGTCGTCCAGCGCACCTCGTCGAAGACGGGCACCGTGACGAGGTAGCGCGCATCCGCGGCGGACAAGGGGTAGAGGCCCGCCGCGCTGAACACGTACCACGCCGACATCTCCCCGGCGTCGTCCATGCCGGAAAAGCCTAGGCCGTCGGGGCCAATGCCGTAGAACTTGGCCATGATTTCGTCCAGCCGCTGCTGCGATTTTTCCGGCTTGCCCACGAAGTAGTAGGAAAACGGCGCTTCGTGGTCGGGCTGGTTGCCGTGGCAGTACTGGCCGATGAAGCCCGACACGTTGCGGGCGATGTAGGCCGGGTTCCAGGGCACCGTGAAGAGGGAGTCCAGCTTGGCCTCGAAGGGCTGCGCGCCGCCGTACAGCGCCACCAGGCCCGGCATGTCGTGGGGGGCAAAGAAAGAAACTTGCCAGGCGTTGGCTTCCCGGTACATGTACTCGTAGTAGGGGTACTGGGGGTTGAAGTGCTGCACCCACTGGCCGTTGGCCCGGCGGCCGCGCATAAACTTGGTGCCGGGATCGAATACATTCCGGTAGTTCTTCGAGCGTGCCATCAGCACCCGGTACTGGGCCGTGTCGTGCAGGGCCCGGGCGAGCTGGGCCACGGCGTAGTCGTCGTAGGCGTACTCCAGCGTTTTCGACACGCCGGCGCTGCCCTTGGTTTCCACGTTCGGGGCGGCCACCTCGTCGGTGGCCACGTAGGCCTGCCGGATGTATTCTTGGATGTGGGGCCGCGTGCCGCCTTCCACGTTGGCGTTGCGCAGCAGCAGGCGGTACACGTCCTGCACGTCGAAGTTGGTGACGCCGCGCTGGTAGGCCCCGGCCACGAACGACGCCGCGTGGTCGCCGTGGAAGAAGGTTGGGAGGAAGCCGGTCTTGTCCCCGGTGTCCTGCATCGACTTGATGATGTCGGCGGTCACGCCCGGCGCGAGCAGGCTCATAAGCACGTCCTTGTTGCGGTAAGTATCCCAGAGCGAGGGGAGGGCGTAGTACCGGAAATCGGCCTTGCACACCGCGCCCTTCACGTCGCGGTACTCGCCGTTGGCGTCGCTGCGCAGGGCGGGCCACAGAAACGAGCGGTACAGGCAGGTGTAGAACATGCCCCGCTGCTGCGCGGTCCCGCCCGCCACGGCTACGCGGGTCAGCAGCTGGTTCCAGGTGGTGGCGGCCGCGCGCCGCACTTCTTCAAACGAGCGGTTGCCCAGTTCCAGGGCCAGGTTTTGCCGGGCGTTCTGCGCGCTCACGAACGAGAGGCCCATCCGCAACTCCACGGTTTTGGGGCCCCCGTCGGCCAGGCGCACCACGGCCAGGCCCTCCTGGGTGCCCTTGCCGCGGATGGCCACATCCTGGATGCCCGCGTTGAGCTTGCCGTAGAAGTACACGGTTTGGTCGCCGGTCTTCTGGAAGCCCTGCACGGCCGAGGGGCCCACTTTTTCCAGGGCCCAGTCGTTCACGTTTTCGTTCGACCGGCCCAGCTTGAACACGATGCCGCGGTTCTGCGGCTGGGCGTAGTAGTATTGGTGCAGGCCGCAGCGTAGCGTCGAAGTCAGCCGCACCTGCACATTGTAGTCTTTCAGCGTCACGCCGTAGTAGCCCGGGGCCGCGGTTTCGGTGGCGTGCGAAAAGCGCGAGGCGTAGCCGCCGCCGGCATTGGCCGCGCCCACCACGGGCAGCACGGGCAGGTGGCACAGGTTCCAGTGCCCCTTGTTGGTGTGGGCGAAAGCTTGAATGACCGAGTCCTCGTACTGGTAGCCCGCGCCGGTGTGGAACTCCGTGATCGGGCTCAGCTGCACCATCGCGTTGGGCAGGGCGCTGCCCGGAAACACCAGCCCGGCCCACACGCCGTGCCAATCGGGGGGCGCCACGTAGCCCACCAGCTTGGGGTCGGTAAACGCCGCGGTGCCAATCAACGGGTTCACGTACTGCCCGGCCCCCCCCGCCGCCCGATCGGCCCGGCTGGGCCCTGCCGGCGGGGCCACCTTGGCGCAGGAGAAAACGCCCAGGGCGGCAAGCGGGAGCAGGTGGCGCCGGCGGGTGAACAGCATCATATCGAGCAAATTGGTTTATGGGAGAGGTAAGGACGCCCGGGGCCCTATTGCCACGCTGCACGAGTGGAATAGGGCCCCGGGGGCCGGGCAAGCTATTCGGCCTGCTTCACAAAGCGCTTCGTGATGCGCTGCCCGCCGTCCAGCCAGGACACGGTATAAACGCCGGGCGCCAGGGCCGAAACATCGACCCCCGCGGCCGGCGCGGTGGCGGTTAGCACCGTTTGCCCCAAGGCATTGACTATCGTAATGTCCGTCGCCAGCTTGTGATTGGCTTTCAGGGTCAGGCGGTTGGCTACCGGATTGGGAAATAGGTCGGCGGCTTGGGCGGCCGCGGAATTGGCGGTGGACAGCGGCGTGCTGGTTGCTTGCGCCACCCGCAGAATGGCCGCCGCCGCGCAGGCCTGGCCCATCATCTGCACCGAAGCCGGGAACAGGTAGCGGCGGTCGAGGTTCCAGGTACCATCGGCGTCGCTGTACGAGCCCGGGTAGTAGCCCAGTTGGTCGCGGCCGTAGTCGATGAGGTAGTCCACGATGTTGCGCGCCGCGTCGAGCCACTTGGCGTTGCGGTCTACTTCGTAGAAGTCCACCAGCATTTCGACCAGATCGCTGCCGCCCCAGAAAGAGATTTCGCTCACGCCTTTGCCGGGGGTGTACCACTGCTTGAGGCAGGCGTTGGCCATCAGGGTGGCGTCGTCGAGGTAGCGTCCGTCGCCGGTGCGCTGGTAGAGCCGCAGGGCCAGCTGCACATCGGGCGTGGTCTGGTAGGCGCGGTAGCCGGCGCCGCTTTCGCCGTGGCCGGTCAGGCTCCAGGCGCCGTTGTTGTAGAAGGAGAACTGGTTGAGCAAGTTGGTGCGGCCGTCGCGCAGCCGCCGGCTTGGGTCATTGATAAGCTCGTAGTAGCGCTTGGCAATAGCTAGGTAGTTGGGGTCGGGGCTGTTCTTCGCAATCAGGGCGCAGTGCAGGGCCGGCAAGACGGTGGCCTGCGAGTAGAACTTGCCCCAGCCCAGTTCCGACTCTTTTTGCGGCACGCCCCAGTTGGCATCGCGCGCATTGAGGCAGTAGTTAAGGCCAATCAGGGAGCGGTCGTAGAGGCCCGTTTCGGTGGGCAGCACCTGCTGGTAGACGTCGAGCAGGGCCAGCCCTACGATGGCGTTGTCGTCGTAGAGCGGGTCGGCGCCGGGCACCACGTCGGAGGCGTACTTGCCGTTTTGCCGGTACTGGTCGAGGGCGTAGGCGTAGGATTTGAGCCGCGCTGTGTACTTGGCCGGGTTGGCCAGGGCCCCGCAGCGCAGCGCCCGCAGCATGTGCGAGGCCGGCCAGACGTAGCTCGCGCCGCCGCGCTCCACAACGACGTTCTCGTTGCCGTCAATTTGCTCCACGTACAGCTGCTTGCCAGCGTTGTAGAACTTGGTGTTGAGCTTGTCGAGAATCGCCTCGCCCGCCACCTGGTACTTGTTCTGGCCAAAGGCCGCCGGGGCCATCAGCAGGCAGCCAGCCACTGCCAAGGCGCGCCGCGGGGCCCCGAAAATGAGGGTAGAAAAACGCATCGTGAACTGCGGGAAATCGTGAACTGCGGGAAAAGGAGCGTAGGGCCGGGGACGGCACCGGCTAGCGGGCCGCGGCTAAGTGGTAGGAAACCAGGTCGTCGATGGGCGCGCAAATGATTTTGCCCACCGCCATGCCGTGCGCGGTGGCGGCCTGGGTTAGCGCGTCGCGGAAATGGTAGCCCACCGACCCCACGCAGTTGAAGGTGTGCGTCTGGTAAGCCGGGTACTTGGTGATAATCTTGCGGAAAAACGCGTCGAAGGATTCAGCCACCAACTGCTGGCAGTAGCTTGCCTGGTAATGGTCGGCGGCGAACTTGGCAAAGCTGGCGATGAAGCGGTTGGGGAAGGGCTGGTTGTAAAGCTGGTCGAAAATGGCCGCCCGTTCCAAGCCGTAAGTGCTGCGAAAGCTTGCCTCCAACTCCACCGGCATTTGCCCGCGCAGGTAGTCGCACAGCAGTGCCTTGCCCAGGAAGGCCCCGCTGCCCTCGTCTCCCAAAAAGTACCCTAACGAATCCACGCTGTGCGCTACGCGCTCACCGTCGTACACGCACGAGTTGGTGCCCGTGCCCAGGATGGCGGCGAATCCCGGCTGGCGACCCAGCAGCGCCCGCGCCGCCGCCAGTAGGTCGTGGCCCACGCACACGCGGGCCTGGCTAAACACCGCCTGCATGGCGTCGGCCACGACGGCTACCTGCCGCGGCGATACCACGCTGGCGCCGTAGTAGTGCACCGTTGAAATGGCCGCGGGCGTTAGCGAGGCCGGTAGGTTTTGGCGCAGGGAAGCCACAATGCCCGCCGTGCTGATGAATTCCGGGTTGTAGCCCTCCGTAGGGAAGCAGGAGCGGGCGCCGTGCGCATCAACCAGGCACCAGGTGGTTTTAGTGGAGCCGCCATCGGCTATCAAGATCATGGGCTGGTGGGTAAGGGTAGAGGAATCAAGGCCCAATAAGCCGGTCAATAACCAATGTTGCTACCGATTCTTGCCAAAAGGTTTTAGCAAATTAAATGGGATTTTGATCAATACAAAAATTATTATGATCGTTTCATGCTTAAAAAATCATTTTGGTGTGAATATTTGTAACGTAATCAGCAAGGGCAGCACCCGCGGCGTACTAAACTGGTAACAATGCTTCCAGTGGCCGGTGCGGCCCGGGCAGCGGAATAGCCCGCTGCTGCCACCGTCCGCCGCCACGGGGTCTTTCTCTCTTCTTTTTCAGTCGCCAGCACCATGCGTTCCGTCAACTACGACAAGTTTCCTTTCGTGCCGGTAGCAGCGGCGGCCGATGCTTGCCAAACGGGGTGGGCGGCCATCACCGGCGCGTTGCGGGCGGCGCTGCTAGCCGCACCCGCCGCCGCGCCCGGTCAGCCAGTGGTACTGGCGGTTGAATGCTACCCCGGTACTGACCTAGGGCAGCTGCAACGGGAGCTGGCGCAGGCTTTGCAGCCAGCGCAGTGCTTGGTAGCCGACCACCTGTATTACCCCGCCGCCGACATCGACGCGCTGGTAGCCGGGCCGCTTACCGACGACCCGGTTTTTGGCCAGCTCAATGGGTTAGCCATTAACGATTTTATAGACCCGCGGCGGCTGCGGGCCGCGCAAGCCACGCTGGCCGCCGCGGCCGGCGAACTGGTGCTGGTGGTGGGCACCGGCGCCACGCTTGTCTGCCCGGCCCCCGCTGTGCTGGTTTACGCCGACCTGGCCCGTTGGGAAATCCAGCAGCGGCAGCGGCGCGGCGAAATTGCCAACCTGGGCAGCGCCAACTTTGCCGAGCAATCCAGCCTCAAGTACAAGCGCGCTTTTTTCGTGGACTGGCGGGCGGCTGACCGCCTGAAGAAGCAGGCGCTGCCTCGCGCCGACTTTCTACTCGATACCAACGACCCCGCCGCCCCGAAGCTCGTTCGCGGCGCCGACCTACGAGCCGGGCTGGCGGCCACGGCGCGGCGGCCGTTTCGGGTGGTGCCGTTTTTCGACCCAGGTCCCTGGGGCGGGCAATGGCTGCGCAAAGTGGTGGACCTGCCCGACGGCCCGGCCAACTACGCCTGGGGCTTCGACTGCGTGCCCGAAGAAAACTCGCTGCTGCTGGGCTTTGGCGCGGTGCGGGTGGAGATTCCGAGCATCGACCTCGTCTTTGCCCACGCCCGCGAGCTGCTGGGCGAGGCCGTGCACGCGCGCTTCGGCACCGAGTTTCCCATCCGCTTCGACTTTCTCGACACCATGGGTGGCGGCAACCTTTCGCTGCAAGTGCACCCGCTCACCGAGTACGCGCAGGACCAGTTTGGCCTGGCCTACACCCAGGACGAAAGCTACTACATGCTGGCCGCCGAGCCGGACGCCAAAGTGTACCTAGGGCTCAAGGAAAACGCGAATTTCCCGGCGATGCTGGCCGACTTGCGGCGCGCGCAGGACGACCCCGCGGCCCCCTTCCCGGCGGCCCGGTACATCAACGAGTTTCCGGCCCGTGCGCACGACCACTTCCTGATTCCGGCGGGCACCGTGCACTGCTCGGGCGCCAACGGGGTGGTGCTGGAAATATCGGCTACCCCCTTCATTTTCACCTTCAAGCTCTGGGACTGGGCGCGCCTGGGGCTCGACGGCCGGCCCCGGCCCATCCACCTCGCCCACGGCGCGGCCAACATCCAGCCCGACCGCACCACGGCCTGGGTAACGCAAAACCTTGTCAATCAAATTGAACCCGTGGCCAGCGGCCCCGGCTGGCGCGAGGAGCGCACCGGCTTGCACGAGCGCGAATTTATCGAAACGCGCCGCCACTGGTTCACGGGGCTAGTGCCGCACCACACCCGGGGGGGCGTGCAGGTGCTCAACCTGGTGCAAGGCGCCGAGGCCGTGGTCGAAAGCCCCGGCGGGGCCTTTGCGCCCTTCGTGGTGCACTACGCCGAGACGTTTATCGTGCCCGCCGCCGTGGGGCCCTACAGCATCCGCCCCCACGGCCCGGCCATAGGGGCGGAATGCGCCACCATGAAAGCCTACGTGCGCACCTAGGCCCGCGGTGGGAGGCCCCCTGCCGGACGGCTAACTTCACCGGCGCCACCACTTAGCAAAACGTTTTTATCGTGTCTGACTTAATAATTCCTGACAACGCCGCGGCGGTCCGCGCGCAAACCATTGTTGAAAAGCTGCTGCACACGGGCACCGTGGCCGTCGACGAACTGGCCGCGCAGTTCGGCGTGTCGGTGGCCACCGTGCGGCGCGACCTGATGGAGTTGGAGCAGCGCGGCCGGCTGCGGCGCACCCACGGCGGCGCCGTGCCCCGCGAGCCGCTGCTCTACGAGCCCTTCCGCTACGACTCCAGCTTCCACGAGCAAATTGACCGCAACCTGGCCGAGAAGCGCCGCATCGGGCTGGCGGCCGCGGCCCTCATCCAGCCGGGCGAAATCATTTCGCTCACCGCCGGCACCACCACCACGCAAGTGACGCGCAGCCTGCGGCCCGGCGCGGGCGTCACGGTGGTGACCAACACCGTGAACGTGGCCATGGAGCTGAGCCACCGCGACGACGTGCGCGTGTTCGTGACGGGCGGCTTCCTCACGGGCGGCTGGTTCTCCTTGGTGGGGCCAGCCACTACGCAGGCCCTCAGCCAGTTATTTGTTGACAAAGTCTTTATTGGCGTCAACGGTATTGATGCCCAGAAGGGCCTCACGTCGCTGCACCCCGAGGAAGCCGCCGTGATCCAGGTGATGGTGCGGCAGGCCAAGCAGCGCATCGTGGTGGCCGACCACACCAAGCTCGGCACGGTCGCCGCGTCGCTCATCTGCCCCACCGCCGAGGTGCACCAGCTCATCACCGACACGGGCGCCAACGAAGCGCAGGTAGCACCATTTCGCCAGCTCGGCATCGAGGTGCTACTGGTGTGAAGCCCGTGGCCGGTGGGCGTGCCCGCTGGTACGATAAGTAGGCCCCGGCCCGCTCGCTGCCCGCCGCTTTTGTTCTGATTCTTACTTCTTTCCCACCCTGCCATGTCTGCCCAAGCCTCCCCCGGTCTGCCCCTCCGCGAAGCGGTGAGCGAGCCGCTACCACCCGCCGCTAGCCCCGGCGGGAACGCCGGCTACGTGTACCTGATTGCGGCCGTGGCGGCGCTGGGTGGGCTGCTCTTCGGGTTCGACACGGCCATCATCAACGGGGCCCTGGTCTTTCTGAAAAAGGACTTTGGTCTGACCGATGCGCAAACCGAGCTGGCGGCCAGCAGCATCTTGTTTGGGGCAGTGGCCGGGGCCGCGGTGGCGGGCTGGCTCACCGACCGCTACGGGCGGCGGCGCCTGTTGTTCGGGGCCGCCGCGCTGTTCACGGTATCGGCACTGGCGGCGGCGGTGCCGCGCACGCTCACCGAGTTTGTGGCGGCGCGGCTGGCGGGCGGCCTGGCCATCGGGGTGGCCTCGCTGCTGGTGCCGCTTTACATTGCCGAAATTGCCCCGGCCCGCATCCGGGGCCGGCTGGTGACGCTCAATCAGTTGGCCATCGTTACGGGGATCCTGCTGGCCTACGTGGCCAGCTACTACCTGGCCGAGCTGGGGCTGGCCTCGTGGCGCTGGATGTTTGCGGTGGCCGCCGTGCCGTCGCTCTTGTTCATGGTCACGCTGCTGCTGGTGCCCGAAAGCCCCCGCTGGCTGCTGGGCCAGGGCCGCGAAGCCGAAGCCCTGGGCACCCTCACCCGCCTCAACGGCCCCGCGGCCGCGGCCACCGAGGCCGAGGAAATTCAGGCCGCCCTGGCCGCCGAGCAGGGCGAAGCCGCCAGCCTGCGCCAGCCGCGCCTGCGCCGGCCGTTGCGCATCGCGGTGGGGCTGGCCGTGCTTCAGCAAATCACGGGCATCAACACCATTCTCTACTATGGCTCCCTGGTCCTCACTGAACACAGCGGGCAGAGTGCCACCGCGGCCATCGGGGCCAATGCCCTCATCGGGGGCATCAACTTCGCGGGTACGATTGTGGCGCTGATCATCATCGACCGGGTGGGGCGCAAGCCCTTGCTGCTGGTGGCCTCGGGCGGCATGGCGCTGGCGCTGGGGGCGCTGGTGGGGGCCCTGCTGTTGCACGCACCGGGGCCGTGGCTGCTGGGGCTCATCATGTGCTACGTGGCGTGCTTCGCGGTGGGGTTGGGGCCGGGCGTGTGGGTCGTGATAACCGAGATTTTTCCGAATGCCGTGCGGGGCCGGGCGGCCTCGCTGGCCACGGTGGCCTTGTGGGCCGCCTGCACGCTTATCTCGTTCACTTTCTTGTCGTTGGTAAAGGCGGCGGGCCTGGCGGGCGCGTTTGGACTCTACGCGCTACTTTCAGCCCTCACCTTTGTTTTTGTGTGGCGGGCCGTGCCCGAAACCAAGGGCCGGACGCTAGAAGAAATAGAACAAAACTGGCGGTAAAAGGGGAGAAGGCCAACCAGCCGCCTTGCTGGCCAAATTTGCTAATACGTTTAAGCACTGCTCGGCTTCCTAGCCCGTCGGCAGCAATTATCTTCTAATCTAACCAGCCGCATGGCCCCGCTTGACGCTTCGCTGTGGAATGACTTTCTGGCGGGCAACAAGCAAGGGTTTGAGCGCATTTTTCTGGCGCACTACGACGATTTGTTTCGCTACGGCCTGCGCCTGGCGGGCGACGAGGAAGTAGTAAAAGACTGCATCCAGAACCTGTTTCAGCGGCTGTGGCAACGCCGCAAGGTGCTCGGGGCCGTCGAGGAAATCAAGCCTTATTTGTTTGCCGCGCTCCGCCACCACATCACCGACGAGGCGCGGGCCCAAAAACGCCGCGCGGCGCTGCGAACTGGTTACCCCGCGGAGGCAGCCATGCAGCACTCGCCCGAAGACTTTTTGATTGCGCAGCAGCTTAGCAGCGAGCAGCAAGCCCACCTGTTGGCCGCCCTGGGGCAGCTCGGCCACCGGCACCGCGAGGCCCTGTACCTCAAATTTTTTGATGGCTTGGCTTACGACCGCATTGCCGGGATTATGGACCTCAACCAGCAGTCGGTGCGCAACCTGGTGCACCAGGCCATCAAGCGGATGCGCCAGGTGCTGCCCCACCCGTTGCTGCTCTTAAGTGGATTAGTTGCAAAATTCTTTCTGTAGCAAAATATTGTAAATAAGTAGGTTGAGAAATATTTTAAAAATTTCTCAACAAGATAAAGAGTACAAATTCCGCCTTCGTTCGTGGTCAAGAAAAGGTAAGTCCCCACGCCTCGCTCGCCTATGGATTTCACGACTTATTCGATCAATGACTTCGTAGCCGATGAGTCGTTTCAGGCCTACGTGGCCAATGCCGACTCGGAAGCTGGGCGCCTCTGGCAAGAATGGCTGGCCGCCCACCCCACCCGCCAGGCCGATGCGGCCCAAGCCGCCGCCCTGGTGCGGGGGCTGCGCCCTGGGCAGCCCTACCCAGTGCCGGCCGGCCTCAAGCAGCAGGAGTTGCTGCGCCTGCGGCAGGCGCTGCGCATCTCCCGCGCGCAGCCTTGGCTGCGCTGGCAACGGCGCACCCGGCTGCTGGTGGGCACTGCGGTGGTGGCTGTGCTGGCCGCCGTGGGCTGGTGGCAGTGGCCGGCAACCGGCCCCACCACGCGGTACCTGACCGGCCCCAACCAGCAACGCATCCTCACCCTGCCCGACCGCTCGGTGGTGGTGCTGAACGGCAACGCGACGCTAACCACGGCCGCGCACTGGGGGCCCCAGCAGCCCCGCGAAGTGTGGCTGACGGGCGAGGCCTACTTCCAGGTCACGCACCGGGCGGCCCCGGCCGGGCAGGCCATTGCCACCGCCCCAGCCAGCGCCAAGTTTGTGGTGCACGCAGGCGGGCTGGACATCGCGGTGCTCGGCACCCGGTTCAACGTGAACAGCCAGCCGACCGGCACCAACGTCGTGCTCAGCGCAGGCAAGGTGGCCGTGGGCCGCCACGCCTGGCTGACCACCGAAAACCTGCTCATGCAGCCCGGCGACCTCGTCGAAACCTCGGCCGCCGCGCCGCACCTGGCCCGGCGGCGCGTGCAGCCCGCCCTGTACTCGGCCTGGACGCAGGGCGAGTTGCGCTTGCAGCGGACGTCGGTGCGCGCCATCGTGCAGTTGCTGCGCGATGCCTACGGCTGGCAGGTAATCGCCACCGACTCCGCCCTGCTAAACCAGACGCTCACGGGCATCCTGCCTGCCAACACCCCCGAACTGCTCCTGCCCGCCCTGGCGAAGACCTTGGGGGGGCGGGTGACGCGCACCGGCAACGTCGTGCGTTTCCAGCCCCTGGCCCAGTAACGCGCTGGCCCTGGGTTCCCCCCGCTCTCTTTTTCTCCACTTTCCCACCCACCACATGGCAAACTTTACCCGCTACGTGCGTTTGGCATTGCTGCTGGGTGCCGTACCCAGCGGCGCCAGCCGGGCCCAGGGGGCCCTGGCCCTCGCCAGCCACAACTCACGCCCCCCTGTGGCCGCGGCCCGGGCCGCGGCTTCGGCCCAGGTACCGCTAGAAACCTTCATCCAGGAACTGCAGGCCACGTACAAAGTCAATTTCCTGTACCGCAACCAGCTGGTAACGGGCCGGTACCTGGCCAGGGCCCACCCGGCTTTCAAGTCGCTGCCCGAGGCGCTGCGCTACGTGACCCAGCAGAGTGGCTTGCAGTTCGAGCGGCTCAAGGACGGGCTCTACATCATCGTGCCGCAGCCCACGGCCGGCGTGGGGCCCACGCAGGTAGAGGACGTGTCGCCGGTGGTACCGTCGCTGCTCGCCTCGGCCGCGCCGGGCCTGACGAGCACCGACCGGCAGCTGGCGCTGGCCGACGTGACCGTGGCCGGCCGCGTGACCGACAGCAAGGGGGTAGGACTACCGGGCGTCACCATCGTGGTAAAAGGCACCACGCAGGGCACGAGCACCAACCCCGACGGCAACTTCAGCTTGCAAGCGCCGGAGAACAGCGTGCTGGTGTTCAGCTTCGTGGGCTACACCCGCCAGGAAGTGCCAGTGACGGGCGCCGCCGGCAACCTGGCCATCACGCTCGCCGACGAAGCGCAGTCGCTGAAGGAAGTGGTGGTGGTGGGCTACGGCACCCAGCAGCGCGCCAACGTGACGGGCGCCATCAACACGGTGGGCGGCGCTACGCTCGAAAACCGCCCAGTCACCAGCGTCGCGCAGGCCCTGCAAGGCTCGTCGCCCAACCTGACCATTCAGCAGAACAGCGCCGAGCCGGGCGCGGGCCTCAACATCAACATTCGGGGGGTGGGCACCCTGGGCAATGCGTCGCCGCTGATAATAGTGGACGGTATTGCCGGTTCACTCAACGCGCTCAATCCCAATGATATCGAGAGCGTGACGGTGCTCAAGGACGCCGCCTCGGCCGCCATCTACGGCTCGCGGGCTGCCAACGGTGTGCTGCTGGTGACCACCAAGCAGGGTGCGCTCAACCAGAAGCCGGTGATCAGCTACAACACGGTGGTGGGCTACCAAGCGCCCAACTTCCAGCGCCGGCCCGTGACTGGTTTGCAGTTCATGGAGCTGAAGAACGAGGCGCTGGTCAACTCGGGGCAGGCGCCGCAGTTCTCGCCCCAGCAGATGCGCGACTTCGCGGCCCATGGCGACTACGACTGGCAGCTCAACCAAGTGCTCAAAAAGCAGGCGTTTCAGCAAAACCACAACCTGAGCGTGAGCGGCAGCGCGGGCAAAACGCGCTACCTGCTTTCACTGGGCTACGTGGACCAGAACAGCTTATTCTTTGGTGATAACTACGGCTTTAAGCGCTTGAACAGCCGCCTCAATCTCACCACGCAGGTAACGGACCGGCTCAAGGTCGGGGCCATTTTTTCCTATGCCCACGTGGGCACCCGCGAGCATGCCTTCGACTCGCAGTGGATCATCAGCGACGCGGCCCGTATCCCGGTCATCTACCCCGTGCAGGACGACCAGGGCAACTACGTGACCCCGGCCACGGCCAGCGACAATTCGGTGAACCGTCTGCTCAACGGCGGCCTGCGCACCAACTCCAACGACAACGGCTTTGGCAACCTCAACGCCGAGTTTGAAATCATCAAAGGCCTGAAGCTGCGTGGCCTGGTGGGCGGCGATTTGTGGAGCTACCAGCTCGACGAGTTTCAGCGCAGCTTGCAGTACGTGACGCTCGACGGCTCGCCCACGGCGGGCGGCGACGGCAACAACTCGGTGCAGAACCGCAACCAGCGCACGCTGCTCACCAACTACCAGGCTACGCTCAACTACGACCGCACGTTCGCCGAAAAGCACAGCGTACAGGCGCTGGTAGGCTACTCGACCGAGCACTTCACCGACGACCGCCGCGGCATCCACGTCATCAACGTGCCGGGCAACAACTTTGGAGTCATCAATAACGGCACCACCTACGCTGGCATCAGCGACCCCAGCGGCGGCTACCACGCCAACGGCACCTACGGCAACCAGGAGCAGTGGGCCCTGAACTCGGTATTTGGGCGCGTGAACTACAATTTTGCTGGCAAGTACTTGGTGGAAGGCAGCTTCCGCTACGACGGCTCGTCGCGCTTTGCGGCCGACCGGCGCTGGGGATTTTTCCCGTCGGGTTCGGTGGGCTGGCGGCCGCTTGAAGAAAACTTCATGGCGTTCCTGCAACCCATTTTTAGCGACTTGAAGGCGCGGGCGTCGCTCGGGCAGCTGGGCAACCAGAACATCGGCCTCTACCGCTACCTGAGCACGGTGAGCCTGGCCCCGGGCACGTATTCATTCGGCGGTACGCCGGTGTCGGGCTCGTACTTCAGCACCTCCAACGCGGGCATCACCTGGGAAACGGCCACGATGGGCAACGTAGGCCTCGACATGGGTTTCTTTCAGAATGCCCTTTCGTTCAGTGTCGATTACTTTGACAAGCGCACCAGCAACATCCTCATCGACCTGCCCGTGGCGGGCGCGTTCGGGGCCGGGGCCCCCACCCAGAACGCGGCCAAGGTGCGCAACCAGGGCTGGGAGGTGTCGGCCACGTACCGCCTGCGTACCGCGCGCGGCTTCAACCAGAGCCTGAGCCTGAACGCAGCTGACAGCCGCAACACCGTGATCGACACCAAGGGCGTGGAAAGCATCCGGGGCGGCGACGCCACCAACATCATCCGCGAGGGCTTCCCCATCAACTCGTACTACGGCTACCGCACGGCCGGCTTTTACCAGACGCTGGAAGAAGTGAATGCCGGCCCCAAGCCCGCATTTGTGGCGCCCGGCACGGTGCGGCCCGGCGACCTCCGCTACGTGGACCGCAACGGCGACGGCGTCATCAACCAGGACGACCGATTCATCCTCGGCAACCCGTTTCCGCGCTACACCTTCGGGGCCACTTACTCGGCCGACTACAAGGGCTTCGACCTGCTGGTGTTTGTGCAGGGCGTGGGCAAGCGCAGCCTCTACATCCGGGGCGAGGGCGTGGAGGCGTTCCACAACAACTGGGAGAACGTGTACGCGCAGCACCTCGACCGCTGGACGCCCACCAACCCCGACGCGAGCTACCCGCGCCTGACCATTGGCACGGCCTCGACCAACAACAACCAGGGCTCGGACTACTGGCTGCGCAACGGCGCCTACGCCCGCCTCAAAAACGTGCAGCTGGGCTACACGCTGCCCGCCGCGCTCACCAAGAAGGCCTACATCCAGCGGTTGCGCATTTTTGCTTCGGGACAGGACTTGTTCACCATCAGCCACTTGAAGAAAATCGGGTTTGACCCCGAACTCTCGGAGTTCAGCGAAAGCGTGGGCCAGGGCGGAGGCACGGGCAGCAGCGGCCGCGTGTACCCGGCCGTGCGGGTCGTGACCCTCGGCGTCGACATCTCTCTCTAACCCCTATCCCACCCACCAGATGAACCGTACTCTTCGCCACACTTTGCTGCTGGGGCTCGGGCTGGGTTTTGGCTTCTCGGCTTGCCAGAAGCTTGACCTGCCGCCCACCGACCGGCCCACCGACGCCACCTTCTGGCAACAGCCGTCCGACGCGGCCAACGTGCTGACCACCGCCTACGAGAACCTCTACAACTCCGAGTACTTCTTCTTCAACGAAACGCTCTCCGACAACGCCTATAATAAGAGCGACGTGAACGGCTCCAACGCCCGCAACATCGCCGAGGGTGCCTACGGCACCAACCAGCAGCGCGTGACCAACGAGTGGAGCTACCACTACAGCGGCATTCGCAAGTGCAACCAGCTGCTGGCCAACATCGACCAGATTTCGAGCCTCGACGCGGGCCTCAAGGCCCGCTACGTGGCCGAGGCCCGGGCCCTGCGCGCCTACCAATACTTCCAGCTGCTGACCTGGTACGGCGACGTGCCGCTGATAACCACGGAAATCAGCGTGAGTGACGCGGCGGGCGTGGCGCGCACGCCGCGCGCCGAGGTGCTCGACTTTGTGCTGCAGGAGCTGGACGCGGCCGCCGCCGCCCTGCCCCTGAACACCGCCTACGCCGCTGAAGACCGCGGCCGCTTCACTAAAGGGGCCGCGCTGGCCGTGAAGGCGCGGGCGCTGCTCTACGAGGGCCGCTGGGCCGACGTCACGGCCGTGACCGAGCAGATCCTGGGGGGGCAGGCCGGTACCTACAGTCTGTTCACAAGCTATGCGGGCGTATTCTCGCCCAGCAACGAAGGCAACAGCGAGGTGATGCTTGACTTGCAGTACCTGTTTCCGTCGCGCACTTACTCCGAGCAGCGATTCTTCATTCCGCGCACCGAGGGCAAGCTCATCTGCGCCATTGCCCCCACGCAGGAGCTGGTCGATAGCTACTTGATGGCCAACGGCAAGGCCATTGGCGACGCCAGCTCGGGCTACAGCGAGGCCACGCCCTACGTGGGCCGCGACCCGCGCCTGACGGCCACGCTGGTGTACGATGGGTATAAGTGGCAGCGCCCCGACGGGTCGAGCCTTCTCATCCGCACGGTGCCGGGCACCGGCGACAACTCCGTGGACCGCGCCGACGCCAGCCCCACGGGCTACTACTCGGCCAAATACTTCGACCCCACCGCCGACGCCAACCTCAACTCGGGCCTGAACCTGATCTTGGTACGCTACGCCGACGTGCTGCTCATGCACGCCGAAGCCAAGAACGAGCTGGGCCAGCTCACGTCCTCCGAGTGGGACCGCACCGTGGGGGCCCTACGGCAACGGGCCGGCTTCACCGACGCGGGGGCCCTGGCCTTTCCGGGCGGCGACAAGGCCAGCCTGCAAACCGCCGTGCGCCGCGAGCGCCGCACCGAGTTGGCCATGGAAGGCCTGCGCATCTTCGATTTGCGCCGCTGGCGCACCGCCCAAACCGCCCTTACGGGCTACGCGCACGGCATCAAGGCCGGCGACCCGAACGTGGACAACGGCTACCTGCGCGTGGACCAGCGCACGTTCGACCCCGCCAAGCACTACCTCTGGCCCGTGCCCCAGCGCGAGCGCGACATCAACGCCAACCTCACGCAGAACCCGGGCTGGTAGCCCGGGCCCGCCCTTTTTTGAAATTTTCTTCGCCGCCATCCCCATGAAAAAGTTTTCCCACCCATTGCTCTTGTTGGTGATGCTCCTCGGCCTGCTCACCGGCTGCAAAAAAGATGATAAGGCCCTCGACGACGTTATCGCGCCGGTGTCGAATTTCATCTCGCCCGCCGACAACGCCTTCTACCGGCTCGACCCACCGTCCAACGCGGCCGTGACGTTTGAGTGGAGCCAGGCCCGCGC
This sequence comes from Janthinobacterium lividum, assembly GCA_050954665.1. Classification (GTDB taxonomy): domain Bacteria; phylum Bacteroidota; class Bacteroidia; order Cytophagales; family Hymenobacteraceae; genus Hymenobacter. Next base: position 4,274 of record JBPBPC010000017.1, on the reverse strand, counting down.
CGCCGATGGTACGCTGGTGCTCTACGAAGTGCTGTTTGACAAAGATGGCGGCGATTTCTCCAAGCCCGTGTACAGCACGGTATCGGGCACTAACGGCCTCGACACGAAGCTGGTGCTCAGCCACGGCGACCTGAATAAAATCGCCAACCTGGCCGGCATCGCCTCGCAGAGCCAAGGCAAGCTGAAATGGACAGTGAACGCCTCCAAGGGCCTGAACGTAGTGCCCGCTGCGGCCGCGCGCACCTTCTCGGTCGAGCGCCCCGCCGGCTTCTCAGTCATTCCGGGCAACCTCTTCCTCACCGGCTCGGGCACGGAGGGGGGCGCCACCCTCAGCCAGGCGCTGCCGTTCAAGCAGGTGTCGTCGGGCGTGTTTGAGCTCTACACCAAGCTCGCGCCGGGCGATGTGAAAATAGTGGACCAAACCACCGGTACCCCTACGGCCTACTACGTCAGCGGCACCAAGTTGCTGCAGGGCCCCACCACGATTAACCCCACCACGACCGCGGGCGTGTACCGCATGACCCTCGACTTCAACAACGGCTCGGCCGTGCTCACCGAGATTCAGTCGGTCGGCCTCTGGGTTTCGGCGCAGAACAAAGTGACCGCTACGCTGCCCTACGTGGGCAAAGGGCTCTGGGAAATTGACAATACCCCGATCGAGTTCTTCCAGTTCAGCTGGGGCCGTGACGAACGCTACAAGTTCATCTTCACCGAGAAGGACGCGGCGGGCACCGTGACCATGCGCCAGTACGGCAGCACCAACACCGATAACGTACCCCCCACGGCCACCACCGCGGCGGCTTATTACAACCTCATTCCGGTGGCTGATGACCAGTGGAACAACACCTACAAGTTTGTGGGCACGGCCGACCGCAAGAGTGTGGACATCCTGGTCATGATGCAGCCCGCTGCCTATACCCACCAGGTGAAGGTGCGCTAGGAAGTTCAAGTATCACGGTACAAGGTTTTACCCCCCCCCTTATGCATTCCTTCTGGATCAGTGCCAGCGCTTTGCTGGGCTTAGCGTCGCTGGTGGCTTGCCACGAGCCCGTCGACGACATGATTACCCCGCCGGCCCCGCAGCCGACGGTGGTGGTGGCCAATTGGGCCGCCCGCGCCGACTCGGCGCAGGCGGCGCTCAACCAGTCGTTCTGGTCGCCGGCCGGCCAGTATTACTTGCAGAACAACTTAGGGAAGCCCGACTTCAACTACTGGTGGCAGGCCCACGGCCTCGATATTTTGCTCGATGGCTACCAGCGCACCAAGGTGCTGGACTACATCACCAAGATGCAACAGCTACAGCAGGGCACCAAAAAGCAGAACGGCAACACGTACCTCAACACCTACTACGACGACATGGCTTGGCACGCCCTGGCCAACCTGCGTGCATTCCAAATCACCCAAGATCCTTCGTATAAAGCCACCGCCGCGCTGCTCTGGGCCGATCTGAAAACCGGCTGGAACACGAACCAGGGCGGCGGCATTGCGTGGCGCAAGACGCAACTTGATTACAAGAATACGCCCGCTAACGCCCCGGTGGCCATCTTGGCCGCCCGCCTCTACCAGCTCGACCGCAACCCCGACGACCTGGCCTGGGCCACGAAGATTTACGACTGGCAGAAAAAGAACCTGGTCGACCCCACCACGGGGGCCGTATGGGACGGCCTCAACCGCCAGGGCGACGGCCAGGTGGACAAGGACTGGCGCTTTAGCTACAACCAGGGCGTATTCCTCGGGGCTGGCCTCGAGCTGTACCGCGCCACCCAGCAGAGCGCCTACCTCGACGACGCCAACCGCACGGCGGGTTACGTACTCAACGACAGCCAGCTCTCGCCCGGCGGCATCCTCAAAGACGAAGGGGGCGGCGACGGCGGGCTGTTCAAGGGCGTGTTGGTACGCTACCTGGCGCTGCTGGCCACCGAGCCGGCCGTGAACGCCGCCACGCGGGCCAAGTACGTGTCGTTCCTCAAATTCAACGGCGAGAGCTTGTACAAGCAAGGCCTGCGCCGACCGCAGTACCTCTTCAATACCAGTTGGACGGCCCAGCCGGGCGGCACCGTCGATGGCTCGACGCAAATGAGCGGGGTCATGCTGTTCGAAGTAATGGCCGACTTGCAGGCGCGCAAGCTCCTTTAGGGCCCCGGGCGCACGTAGGGCCCCGGGCACATGCCCGTCGAAAGGCGGCCGAGGCCCGCCCGCGTCTAGCCAACGGGGCCGGGTGCGGGCGTTTTGCCAACGCCTCCTATTCTTAAAATTCTTGTATGAAATTGACTTTCACGACCGGCGCGTGGCCGCTGGCGCTGCTGCTGGCGGCGGGGGAAGCGGGGGCCCAAAACGTGCTCAAGTACGTGAACCCCGACATCGGCACGGCGCACAGCCGCTGGTTTTTCTATACCCCAGCAGCCGTGCCCTACGGCATGGCCAAGCTGGCGCCTTCCACCAACGGGCACTACGGCAATGCCTCGGGCTGGGAAGCCGTGGGCTACGACACCCGCCAAAATTCCATCGAGGGGTTCGTGCACTTCCACGAGTGGCAGGTAGGCGGCGTGAGCTTCATGCCCACCACGGGCGAGCTGCGCACGCAGCCCGGCGAGCTGGAGGGTCCCGCCACCGGCTACCGCTCGCGTTTCGACCGCAAAAACCAGGTAGCCGAACCCGGCTACTACCGCGTACTGCTCGACGACTACGGCATCACGGCCGAATTGACGGCGACCAAGCGGGTGGGATTTCACCGCTACACCTTCCCCAAAAGCGACCAGGCGCACCTCATTCTTGACATCGGCAACAAGCAGGGCGAGAGCGGCGAAGTGACCGACGCCAGCATTCAGTTGGTGGACGCCACGCACGTGGCGGGCTTCGTACGCACCTACCCCAAGTACGTGAAAACCTACGACCCCACCGGCCAGGTAAACATGTACTTCTTCGGCGAAATCAGCAAGGCGCCGGCCAGCGTAGGCGCCTTCACGGCCGCCGGTACGCAGCCCAATACGAAATCGGCCAATGGCAAGGGGGCAGGGCTAGTGCTTAATTACCAGACCACCGCGCAGGAGAAAATCGAACTGAAAGTTGGCCTCTCGTACACTTCCATCGCCAACGCCCAGGCCAACCTGCTGGCCGAGGCCCGCGGCCTTACCTTCGACCAGGCCCGCGCCGCCGCGCAGGCCACCTGGCAGCGCGAGCTGGGCAAAATCGCGGTGGAGGGCCCCGACGAGCCGAACAAAACCAAGTTTTACACCGGCCTGTTTCACGCCCTGCTGGGGCGCGGCATTGCCAGCGATGTGAGCGGCGCCTACCCCAAGCACGGCGGCCAGGTGGGCCAACTGGTGGCCAGTGGCCCCGGCCCCGAGCCCGAGTTCCTGAACACCGACGCCATCTGGGGCGGTTACTGGAACCTGACGCAGCTCTGGGCGCTAACGTACCCCGAGTGGTACGGCCACTACGTGAACACCCAACTGCAAGTGTACCGCGACAAAGGCTGGTTTGGCGACGGCCTGGCCAACGGCGAGTACGTGTCGGGGGTCGGCACCAATTTCGTGGGGCTGGCCGTGGCCGGCGCCTACCAAGTGGGCATCCGCAACTACGACGTGAACCTAGCCTATCAGGCCGTGCGCGCCAACGAGTTGAACTACCGCCACCGCGCCTTTGGCTCGGGCAAGATGGACGTGAAGGCCTTCACGCAGTACGGCTACGTGCCTTTCAAGGAGAACTACAAACAAGACCAGGGTGAGTGGTACAAGACCGATTCGACGGGCGCGTACTTCGCCAATTCGCACACCCTGGAGTACAGCTTCAGCGCCTTTGCCGCCGCCCAAATGGCGAAGTCTCTGGGTAAAAAAACCGATTATGAGCAGCTCAGCAAGCTCTCCAACGGCTGGAAAGTCATTCTGAACCCGCAGAACAAGCTCGTGCAGCCCAAGCAGGCCGATGGCACGTTTGCGGGCAACTTCAACCCGTATGAGCCGTGGCGTGGCTTTCAGGAGGGCAATGCCATGCAGTACACCTTCTACGTGCCGCAAAATCCGGCCGGGCTTATCGCGGCCCTAGGTCGCGATAAATTTAATAACCGCCTCGACAGCCTCTTCACGGCCTCGGCCAAAACAGGCTTCGGCGGTGGGAAGGAAATCGACGCTTTTGCTGGAATCAAGGCCATCTACAACCACGGCAACCAGCCCTGCCTGCACATCAGCTGGCTGTTCAACTTTTCGGGCCAGCCCTGGCTGACGCAGAAGTGGACCCGCCAGATTTGCGACGAGTTTTACGGCACCGAGCCCATC
>JBPBPC010000008.1:0-35513 GCA_050954665.1 Janthinobacterium lividum | reverse complement strand
AGATGCTTCGCTGCGCTCGGCATGACGGCCTAATGCTGCATGACGGCCTTATATAATTGATTAACAGAATGAAAGTAATTGCCTCATGTTACAGTTCGCCCGTCGCGGCCATTTGCTGAAAATCGGCCAAGTCGGCAATCAAATCCCAGGCGTAGCGCACGAAGAGCTTGCCCACGGCGGGCGGCGGCAGCTCGGGCACGGCCTCGCCCAGGGCCAGGCGCAGCAGCAGGGCCGGCTGGTTGTGGCCGGCGGCGGCCGTGAGGTACACCCAGGCCGGGAAGCGCGGGTTGATTTCGAGCACAAACAGCTCGCCGGCCGCCGTGCGTACCAGCTCCAGCTCGAAGCCACCGCGCCACTGCGTGGCCGCCGCGAAGCGCGCGGCCAGGGCCCCCAGGGCTTCGTCGTGCAGCGTGACGCCGGCCCACGCCTTGCCTTTGTCGGTGATGGTGAGCTTGCGCATGGGCACGGCGCTCAGCAAGCGGCCGTGGCCATCGGCCAGCCCGGCCACGTTGATTTCCTGGCCTTTAACGAACGCCTGGGCCAGCACCGGGCCGCCCCAGCGGGCGCTCAGGGCCTGGAACGCGGCCTCGGCCTGGGCCAGCGTGTGGGCCACGTGGGCGTCGTAGTGGGGGCCCTTCAGCACCAGCGGCCAGCCCAGGGCCGCGGCCGCGCCGGCCAGGGCCCCGGCGTGGGCCACCGCCTGCGTGGCCGGCACCCGCAGCCCGTGCCGGGCCCCGAAGGCCGCCAGCTGCTGCTTGTCGCGGGCCGCGAGCTGGGCCGCGGTGGGCACGAACAGGCGGATGCCCAGCGCCCGCAGCTCCGGCTCCAGCGCAATGAAATGGGGCAGCTCGGCGTCGAAGTTGGGGATGAGGACGTCGATTTTCTCCCGCGCCTGCACCGCGGCCAGGCGCGCCAGCAGGGCCCCGGGGCCGGCCGCGGGGTAGGGCAGCTGGTAGGTTTTGGCGATGAGTTCGTGCAGGTACAGGCCGGGCTCCAGGGCGTCGTAGCACAGGCCCACCACGCGCACGGCATAGTCGGGGCTTTCGTGCAGGGCGCGGGCCACGGCCACGCCGGGCCCCGGGCTGTCGGTGGCGTTGAGGCCGGTGAGGGCCACGGCGAGGGCGGGGCGAACGGGCGGCGAGGGCATCAGGCCAGCAGTTGGAAGTCGCGCAGCTGGGCCAGCAGGTCGTCCCAGTCCTTGTCGAGCTGGGCGGGGGCCACGTCGTAGCGGGCCAGTATTTCGGCGCGCGCGGCGGGGCCGTCCAGCCCGCGCCGGGCCAGAGCCAGCAGCTCGGCGGCCACCGGGTTGGCGGCAAACGAGTCGCCAGTGGCGGGGTTGAAGAGGAAGCCGCTCTCGCTCAGGGCCACGTCGGGTTTCAGTTTCATGCCTGTCAAGCCAGCGCCAAGCCGGCGCTTAAACTTACGCCGCCGGCCGGCTTAGCAAACAAAAATGGGGGCCCCGGCGCGGGCCGGGCGCGCCCCAATCGACGGTTGGGCCGGCGGCGTCGCCCGGCGGGCCGGGGTGCTCCCCGGCGGGCCCGCCGGGGGCCCCGCGCGGCGTTGGTCGGCAAACCCGGCCGGCTGGTGGATTGGGCCGCTCCGGGCCTCCTGCGCTTGGCGTAGCTTGCGGCAGCAAATTCCCAAATCTTCGCCCACCCGTGCCGCTGCCCGCCCTCCGTTCTGCTTCCACGTTGCTGCTCCACGCGCTGGTGTGGGGGCTGGTGGCGGTGCTGCTGGTGGCCCAGCAGCCCGAGTACCCGGGCCCCAAGCCGCCCGAGTTCTGGCTGACGCAGGCGGTGGTGTTCGGGCTGCTGGCGGCCGTGTTCTACGGCAACGTGCTGTGGGCCGCGCCGCACCTGCTCTACGGCCGGCGTGTGCCCATCTACCTGGCCCTGAACGCCGTGGCCATCCTGGGCGTGCTGGCCGCCCACCAGCAGGTGGAGGCGCGCCTGCACGTGCCCGAGCTAGTCGCGCGCGCCCGCGAGGCCGTCCTCGACCCGCCCAACCCGTGGTCGGCGCCGCGCCCGCACTTTTTGCCGGGGCCCGAAGACGCGGGCGGCGGCCTCTTCAACCCCGGCGTGCTGTTGCTGGCCCTGATGGTGCTGGGCCTGGCCACCAGCCTGGCCGCCATGCAAAAGGCCCAGCGCGCCGCCGAAAGCCGCGCCGAACTGGAGCGCCAGCAGGTGGCCACCGAGCTCTCGCTGCTAAAGGCCCAAATCAACCCGCACTTCTTCTTCAACACGCTCAACAACATCTACGCCCTCACGCTGCTCGACGGCGCGCAGGCGCGCGTGGCCCTGCACCGCCTCTCGCGCATGATGCGCTACGTGCTGTACGAGTCGCCGGCCGGCTTCACGCACTTGAGCCAGGAAATCAGCTTCTTGCGCGACTACACCGACCTGATGCACCTGCGCCTCACCGACAAGGTGCGCATCGTGTTCGACGTGCCCGACCCGCTGCCCGCCGACCCGCGCCTGGCCCCGATGCTGTTCCAGCCGTTCGTCGAAAACGCCTTTAAGCACGGCGTGAGCGCTACGGCCCCCAGTTGCATCACCATCCAGTTGGCCCAGCCGGGGCCCCACGAGGTGCGCCTGTGCGTGCGCAACACCGTGTTCGACCGCCCCGCCACCGACGACGACGAGCCCGGCGGCATCGGCCTGGCCAACACCCGCCGCCGCCTCGACCTGCTCTACCCCGGTCGCCATCGCCTGGCCGTGGCCGCGCGCACCGCCCAGCACGAATACGAAGTCTGCCTCACCCTGCTCCTATGACGCCCGCCCCCACCGCCGCCCCCATCCGCTGCCTCGCCGTCGACGACGAGCCCCTGGCCCTGGGCCTGGTGTGCTCCTTCATCGAGCAAACGCCTTTCCTGACGCTCGTGGGCCGCTACGGCAGCGCCGTGGAGGCCCTGCGCGCGCTGCACGAAACGCCCGACGTGCAGCTCATCTTTCTCGATATCAAGATGCCCGACCTCAGCGGGTTGGAGCTGGCGCGGGTGCTGCAAAAGGGGCCCCGGGTGGTGTTCACCACCGCCTTCAACCAGTACGCGCTGGAGGGCTTCCGCGTCGATGCGCTCGACTACCTGCTCAAGCCCTTCAACTACGAGGAGTTCCTGCGCGCCGCCCTCAAGGCCAAGGCATTTTTCGAGCTGAAGGGGGCCCCGGCCGCGCCCGCCGTTGCCCCGGCGCCTGCCCCCGAGCCAGCCGAAACCTACCTCTACCTAAAGGTGGAATACCAGCTGGTACGCGTCGATTTCGACGACATTTTGTACGTGGAGGGGCTGAAGGACTACGTGAAAGTGCACCTGGCCAGTGCCCCGCGGCCGCTGCTCACGCTCACCAGCCTGCGCAGCATGGAGGAAAAGCTGCCCAGCCGGCAATTTTTGCGCATTCACCGCTCCTACATCGTGGGCCTGAACCACTTACAGGCCGTGGGCCGCGGCACGGTGCAGATAAGGGGCGAAACCCTGCCCGTGAGCGACGGCTACCGCGAGACCTTCGACCAGTACTTCAGCCGCTGGAAGTAGGCCCTGGCGGCCCGCCGCACGGCGCGGCGGCGCGGCCCACGCGGGCACACTAAGCCGGAGCAGCCGCAGCTGGCCCGTCGGGCGCGCTCAATTCCCAGCCGGCGCCGGGGGCTAATGCTACGTGCGCCGCATCGCCAGGGGCCAGGGCGGCCGTGGCGGCGGGCAGGCGCACAGTCGTTTCGGCCAGCTGGATTTCCAGCTCATAATAGCTGCCCATGAAGCGCACGGCCCGCACCGTGCCGGCCGCGCCGGCGCCGGGGGCCCCGAGGCGCAGGTCTTCGGGGCGCACGAGCAGGGCGGTGCCGGGGGCCGGGGGGCCGGCGGCAGCGGTTAGGGCCTGGCGGTCGGCCCCGCGCACCAGGTAATAGTCGCCAAACAGGGCGGCGGTGTAGGCGTCGGTGGGCCGGCGGTACAGCTGTTCCGGGGGGCCCTGCTGCACCAGCTGGCCGCGGCGCAGCACCAGGATTTCGTCGGCCCAGGGCAGCGTGTCGGCCGCGTCGTGCGACACGAGCAGGCAGGTGATGCCCAGTTGCGCGCCCACGTCTTCCAGCACGGCGCGGAGCTGGCGCTTGTGGGTGCGGTCGAGGTTCGAGAACGGCTCGTCGAGCAGCAGCAGCTGCGGGCCCCCCAGCAGCAGCCGGGCCAGGGCCACGCGCTGCTGCTCGCCGCCCGAAAGCTGGTCGGTGCGCTGGGCCAGCAGGTGGTCGATGCGGCAGAGGGCGTACAGCGCCGGGGCGTCCACGGCGGCGGCGGGGCGGGCGTGGGCGTAGCGCAGCACCTGCTCCACGCGCAGGTGCTGCGGCAGCTCGGAGCGCTGCGAGAGGTAGGCCACGCCGGGGTGGCCGGCCACCAGCACCTCGGCAGGGCCCCGCACGCGGCGGCCGGCCACGTGCACGGCGCCGGTGCTGGGCTGCACCAGGCCCGCAATGAGCTGGAGCAGCGTGCTTTTGCCGGCCCCGCTTTCGCCGGCCAGGGCCAGGCGCTGGCCGGCGCGCTGCCCAAAGCTGAGGGGCGCCAGCACGGCCCGGCCGCGTTCCGCAAGGCCGAGGCCCGATACCGTTAGCAAGTCCATTCCGGCAGGTCGAATAAAGGAGGGGAAAGACGAATTGTTCGGGGCAAAGGACGGCCCCCCGTCCCGAAGCCCCGGCGCGGCGCGCTGGGCTTCGGAGCTGCCTTGCCCGGCCGCTCGTGTCCCTGCTACACCACCGCGCTGGAAGACGGCGAGCTCTGGGCCATCGGCACCAAGCCGCTGCAGCAGTTCTACACCGCAGCACTTGGTTGGTGCACCAAGCCAAGGCCAAGAAGCTGCTGCAATTGGCCGCGCAACGCTATTAAGGGCTGCTAACGCAAATCCCCAGCCTGGCCAACCCGGGTGTCGCCAAGGCACATCGCGCCGTGCCTAGGCCCCCCAAGAACCCTTGCTCAGCCGCATCCGCGCCCACCTTGGGGGCCCCAACTATGGATGTAATGGGCAGGCAAGTAGGTTGTCGTGCTCATCTGGCGGCCGCGCCGCCGAAGCAGGTTGTTCTTTTCTGTGTGGCTGTCCCTGCGCATAGGGCCCCGCGGGCTACCGAGGGAAGTGCAGGCGGAAAGTCGTGCCCTGCCCCACGGTGCTGTCCACTTCCACGCGTCCGCCGGCCTGGTGCACGAGGCGCTGCACCAAGTACAGGCCCACGCCCGAACCGGCCACTTCGGGGTGGAAGCGGCGGAAGAGCTGGAACAGGTGGTGGCGGTGGCGCTCCAGGTCGATGCCGCGGCCGTTGTCCTGCACCGTCAGCACGGTGCCGGCGCCGGCCCGCGCGGTGCTCACGCGCACGCGGGGCCGGCGCCCGGGCTGGGCGTAGCGCACCGCGTTGCTGAGCAAGTTGTAGAGCAAGCTTTGGGCGCCCGGGCGGGCCAGGCGCAACGCGGGCGCGGCGGCAAAATCCAGCTCGAATTCGGCAGCCGCTTCGCTGGCCTGCGGCTGGAGGCTGCGCACAATTTCTTCGGCCAGGGGCTGCAACGCCACGGCCTCGGCGGCCATTTCTTCCAGCTGCCGCTGCACCTGCACCACTTCGGCCAGCCCGTTGATGGTGCCCAGGATTTGCTGCAACGCGTCGGCGAACATGCCCAGCATGCCCACCGCTTCGGGGTCGGCGAAGGTGGCAGTGCGCTTCAGCTCCTCAAACAGGCCCGTCATGTTGTCGATGGGCTGCTTGAGGTCGTGCGAGGCCGTGTACACGAAGCTGTCGAGGTCGGTGTTGGTGCGCAAAAGCTGTTCGTTCTGCACCGTGAGCTGCGCGTTGGCGCGAGCGAGCTGCGCGCCCTGTTCTTCGGCCAGGGCCTTGGCCTGCAGCAGTTCCTTTTCGTACCTGCGGCGCTCGGTGATGTTGAACAGCGTGACGCGCACCACCAAGGGCCGGCCGTCGCTGTCGCGCACCAGCGCGGCGCTCAGCAGCACGGGCAGCGCAGTGCCGTCTTTGCGGCGCAGCGAGTAGCCCAACTCGTGCACTTGGTCTTGGAGCAGCAGCAGGGGCACGCCGCGCGTTTCGAAGTGCCGGCGGCCGCCCACCGTGAGCAGGTACGGCAGGCCTTGGCGCGCCACCAGCTCTTCCCGCGCGTAGCCCAGCCAGCCGAGCAACGTCGCGTTGAGTTTCACCAGCGTGCCGTCGGGCAGGCACGAGCAGTAGCCGCACGGAGCGTGTTCGTACAAGTCTTCTGGGTCTTCCTCGGTCAGACGCAGGTCTAGCTCGGGTAGCGGCTCGTCGGCGTCGGGGCTCATGCCTTTAGCGTACGGGCGGGGGTAAAAACTGTTCGATGGCTTTGATGATGGCCTGCGGGGCGCTCAAGTGCAGGCAGTGGCCCGAAACGTTGAGCACTACTAGCTGGCTCCCAGCCAGTTGTTGGTTCAGGTAGGCCCCCACCGTCAGCGGCACCAGCGCGTCGCGGGCGCTCTGCAAGATCAGCGTTAGGGTGCGCACGCGGCCCAAGTTGGCCCGGTGGTCGCTCCAAAACGTGACGCGGGCGAAGTGCCGGGCAATGGCGGGGCTGGTGCGGCAGAAGCTGCGGGTGAGCTCGGTGGCCAGCGCCGGCCGGTCGGGGTAGCCCATCACAACCGGGGCCAAGGCCGTGGCCCAGTTCTGGTCGTCGTCGTCCAGGGCCCCCAGTAGCTCCGCCGAATCGGTCGGCTCGAAGCCGCCCAGGTAACCGTCGTCGTTGAGGAACCGCGGCGTGGGCGCCACCAGCACCAAGCGGGCAAAGCGCGCCGGCTCCTGCGCGACGGCCAGCACCCCAATGGTGGCGCCCACCGAGTGGCCCACAAACACGACGCGGTGCAGGCCCAGCGCGTGCAGCACCGCCAGCACGTCGGCCGCGTGGGCGTCCAGCGTGGCGTAGCGAGCCGGGTCGTAGGCCGACAAGTCGGAGTGGCCCGCGCCCACCAAGTCGAGCAACACCACCCGGTAGTGCACTTCAAACGCTGGGGCCACCAGCCGCCACATGTGCTGGTCGCAGCTGCCCCGCAGCTGTTTCCTGCAGGCGGCCCGCCCAGTGCAAGAAACAATTGTAGAAATATTGCCAGAAAATAAGTAGTTCTAACAGGAAAAAATCAGTGTTAGTGCAACCAGCGTGCGGTTAGTTGTTGCCGAAATTTGTTGGGCCATTTCATTAACTTAAACCCAACACCGCCGTGATGCACGATCCGAAATTTGGACCCAGCGCCCAGACTCCGCACCAGCGCGCCTGGGTTTTGCAGCAAATGCAAGCGGTCATTCCAAGCTTGAGAACCAAGGCCACGGCGCACGCACAGCAGTTGTACCAGCGCTACGTGGCCGGCGAACTGAGTTGGGGCGAGATGCGGCAGGCCCTCAACGCAGCTTCGTCTTAACGCTTCCGCCAGGGGCGCCGGGCCCGGGCAAAAAGCTTTGGGGCCAGCAGGGCCACGGCCACCTGCGCTGGCGGGTTAGCTCCGCTTTGCATTTCCGAGCCTCCCGAGTTACGCAACGCGGGCTTCGAGGCGCTCATTGCCCAGGTGGCCCGCACCCAAGTGCTGTTCGGGGGCACGGAAGCGCCGGCACAATTGCTGCAAACTGGCCAATTGGAAACGCAGTACTTCATTTTTGTGTACTAGCCCTGTTTGCCCCTTGAAGCCTAGCAAGCGCCTTCAGGCAACTAAGCGCAGGCGCCCGGTAAACCAAAACCAATTTTTTGCCGCACGCAGTTAGGATTATTATTTAACCGGTGTATATTACCCCCGTGAATGCGGACACCGGCCCCCAGCCAAGCCGACGCCCAGAAACTGGAGCTATCAAAAAGAGAGCCTCGGCCTTATGGTCGGGGCTCTCTTTTTGATGTATTTAAATCCCACACGAGTACCCTAAACAAAATGCCCCACAAACGCATGGTTTGCGGGGCATTCAAGGCATTGGCGCTCCCTCCTGGGCTCGAACCAGGGACCCTCTGATTAACAGTCAGATGCTCTAACCGGCTGAGCTAAGGAAGCATTATTCCCGAAACCGGCGTTTTCGGACTGCAAACTTACGGCGCCGTGCCGGTTAGCGCAAGATGAGGGCAAAAAAAAGTTAAAAAAATGCGTCGAATGTTCAATTCACGATACTTAATTGTGTGCCTTGCAGGCTGGTAGCGTACGCGCGCAAAGGCCGTACTGCGGGGCCCCCAATGACCTGGCCGGTGAGGCTAAAGCGCGAATCGCAGCACGAGTCGCGCAAAAATAGGCTCGTTGAACGGTCGAGGCTTACCAGCGAGCAGGCGTCGTAGGGATGGTAGGGGCAGTTGCGTTCGAAGGCCAGGTAGCTGCTGGCGTTCTGGCGTATTACCAGCACGCCCTTCACGCCGCCGGTGCCGGCTGGGCCCTGCACCGGCAAGCTTACCACGCCGTTGTCAAAGCGCAGGGCGCGGTACTGCTGGTTGGTGAGGTCGATGACCAAATTGACCGGGGCGTAGGGAATGAGCGGCTCAGCGTCGCTGCCGCCAGAGCTGCACGAGGCCAGGGCCCCCACGAACAGGGCCGGCGCAATCAGCGAAGCAAAGAAATGGCGCATGGCAAAAAGGAGTTGCGGCCGCAACGGCCAGCCGGGGCATTTTAGTGCCCGTGGCTACTTGCGGAACAGCGAATTGACGTAGGTGTGCTTGTCGAAAAGCTGCAAATCAGTCATCTTTTCGCCCACCCCGATGTAACGCACCGGGATGCTGAACTGGTCCGAAATGCCAATCACCACGCCGCCCTTAGCCGTGCCGTCGAGCTTGGTGATGGCCAGGGCCGACACCTCAGTGGCGCGGGTGAACTCCTTGGCTTGCAAAAAAGCGTTCTGGCCCGTGCTGCCGTCCAGCACCAGCAGCACCTCGTGCGGCGCGTCGGGAATCACCTTCTGCATCACGCGCTTGATTTTGGTGAGCTCGTTCATCAGGTTCACCTTGTTGTGCAGGCGACCGGCGGTGTCGATGATGACCACGTCGGCCCCCATTTCCACGCCTTTGCGCACGGCGTCGTAGGCCACCGAGGCGGGGTCGGTGTTCATGCCATGGCTCACCACGGGCACGCCCACGCGCTGGCCCCAAATGATGAGCTGGTCGACGGCCGCAGCCCGGAACGTATCGGCGGCCCCCAGCACCACCTTCTTGCCGGCGCTGTGGAAGCGGTGGGCCAGCTTGCCGATGGTCGTGGTTTTGCCCACGCCGTTCACGCCCACCACCATGATCACGAAGGGCCCCGCGCCCTGCGCCGCGTCGCCGCGCTCGAGCACGGCCGTCGAACCGGTGTTGTTGTCTTCGAGCAAGCCGGCAATTTCCTCGCGCAGGATGCGGTCCAGCTCGCTGGTGCTCACGTACTTGTCGCGGGCCACGCGCTGCTCGATGCGGTCAATCACCTTCACCGTCGTGTCGATGCCCACGTCGGCGTGCACCAGCAGGGCCTCCAGGTCGTCGAGCACGGCCTCGTCGACCGTGTTCTTGCCGACCACGGCCTTGCTGAGCTGGTTGAAAAAGCTGGTTTTGGTTTTTTCCAGGCCCGCGTCGAGCGAGGCCTGTTGTTCCTTGCTGTCCTTGTCTTTCTTAAAAAAATCGAAGAGGCCCATGCGGTGCGGCGGTGCGCCCGGCCGGGGCCAGGCAGCGTAGAAGGGTGAAAACTAGGGCCCCCAGGGCCTGAGCGCGGACGGGCACTACACGAAAAAAGTCCCACGAAGGCGGGACTTTTCATTGTTCAGCGGCCAGCGGCTTATTTGTTGCCGGTGGTGATGAACTCCTGCACTTTGTCGAGGAGCACCATTTCCTCCTTGAAGGTGTAAGCACCCGTCTTCTCCGATTTCACGGCGCGAATGACTTTTGCCCAGTTCTTGGCGTTCTCCGTGGTTTTCAGAGTTGCTACTACTTTCTTAGCCATAACGCAGGTTATTTAATCTCTTTGTGAACGGTCATTTTGCGCATGATCGGGTTGAATTTCTTCAGTTCGATGCGCTCGGGGGTATTCTTGCGGTTCTTGGTGGTGATGTAGCGCGAAGTGCCCGGCAGCCCCGAGTTCTTGTGCTCGGTGCATTCCATGATAACCTGCACCCGGTTTCCTTTCTTGGCCATCTCGACGGGGTTGTTTTTAGTTTTAGGATTGCAAAGGTACGGCCTTTTGGGGAAACCGCAAAAACCCGGTACCTGTTGCTTATTTTATAGTCTTATCAACCAAGGCATTTCCCGGCCGTGCCGGGGCCCCAGGGGCCCATCAACGCCAGCGCCGATGCCCGGCCCGGGGGCTGGCGCATCGGCGCTGGCGTTGGGAGTAAGCGCCGCGGCGGGTCGGGTCACCAGTGGCCCGGCCCGCCGCGGCGCGCTCAATTAATACACCACGAAGCCCTGCTCCTTGGCCTTCTTCAGCACGGCCATGATGCCGTTTTTGTTGATGGTGCGCAGGGTGGAGGTGGCCACTTTCAGCGTCACCCAGGCGTCTTGCTCGGGGATGTAGAAGCGCTTCTTCTGCAGGTTCGGGTAGAACTTGCGCTTGGTTTTGTTATTGGCGTGCGACACGTTGTTGCCAACGCGGGTGCGCTTGCCGGTCAAATCACAAACTCGGGCCATGATATCGGGGGATTAGAAATTACAAAGCAGGGAAACGGGCCGCAAATATCGGTACAAGTCTGCCAATTACCAACTACGCGTTTCATTTTCCTGCCGGCGGGGGCCCCAGGGCCCTGAAATTCCAGGGGCAGTGGCGGCAGCCGTTGCGGCAGCAGTAGCCCCGTCGCAGGTGGTACTGCGCCGTGAACACGAGGTAGCCTTCGGGCGTGGTGTAGGCGTCGCCGGGCAGCAGGGGCCGGGCGGCAAATTCCTCCAGCGTGGGGCGCGTGGGCTCAGCGGGCATCGGCGGGCAGCGCGGCGAAGCACTCGATTTCGACTAGAGATTCTAACGGCAGGCGCGACACCCCGACGGTGGTGTGGGCCGGGCGGTGGGCCCCGAACGCCTCGGCGTACACGGCGTTCATGCGGGTGAAGTCGGCGATGTTTTTCAGAAACACCGCCGTTTTCACGACGTCGGCCGGGCCCGATCCTTGCGCCGAGGGCACCGTGACAAGGTTGGCCAGGACCTGCCGGGTTTGGTCCTCAACGGTGCGGGCCTCGCTGCGCATGGTGGCGGGCACGAGCGGCGTTCGGCCGGAGCAAAACGCGAAGCCGCCGGCCACGATGGCCTGGGCGCAGGGCCCCACGGCGGCGGGCGCGTCAGAATGATGAAGGGCTTGCATGGAGCAAAGGTAAAGGCGGGTGGCGCGGCCTGTACGCTAGTAGGGCCGCCCAGCCAGGGGCAGGGCCCTGCTCCGTTCGTGCTTACTTTTGACTACCCGCTACTTCTCCCTTTCCCATGTCATTTCCTGCCCCCGCCCCGCCCGCCACCGATAGCCGCGCCGAGCACCTCATGGCCCTTGAAGACCGCTACGGGGCCCACAACTACCACCCACTGCCGGTGGTGCTGGCCCGCGGCGAGGGCGTGCACCTCTGGGACGTGGCCGGCCGGCGGTACTACGATTTCCTCTCCGCCTACTCGGCCGTGAACCAGGGGCACTGCCACCCGCGCATCATCGGGGCCCTCACGGCGCAGGCGCAAACGCTGACGCTGACCTCGCGGGCTTTTTTCAACGACCAGCTCGGGCCGGCCGAGCAGCAGCTGTGCGAGCTGTTTAAATACGACAAGGCGCTGCTGATGAACTCGGGCGCCGAAGCCGTGGAAACGGCCCTCAAGCTGGCCCGCAAGTGGGGCTACCAGGAAAAGGGCATCGCGCCCAACCAGGCCCGCATCGTGGTGGCCGAGCACAACTTCCACGGGCGCACCACGGGCATCATCTCCTTCAGCACCGACGGCGAGAGCACGGGCGGCTTCGGGCCCTTTGCGCCGGGCTACCAAGTCGTGCCTTACAACGACATCGAAGCCCTGGCTGCGGCCCTGCAGGACCCGCACGTGTGCGGCTTTTTAATTGAGCCCATCCAGGGCGAGGCCGGCGTGGTGCTGCCCGCCGTGGGGTACCTGGCGCAAGCCACCGCGCTGTGCAAGCAGCACCGCGTGTTGCTAATCACCGACGAAATCCAGACCGGGCTGGGGCGCACGGGCAAGCTGCTGGCCTCCGACCACGAGGCGGTGCGCGGCGACATCCTCATCCTCGGCAAAGCCCTGAGCGGGGGCGTACTGCCGGTGTCGGCGGTGCTGGCCGACGACGCGGTGATGCTCGCAATTCGGCCCGGGCAGCACGGCTCCACGTTTGGCGGCAACCCACTGGCCTGCGCCGTGCTGCGGGCGGCGCTCGACGTGCTCATCGACGAAAAGCTGGCCGACAACGCCGCCCGGCTGGGCGAAATTTTCCGGGCGCGCATGCGCCAAGTGCAGGCCAAATGCCCGGGCACGGTGGCGCTGGTGCGCGGCCGGGGCCTGCTCAACGCGGTGGTCATCCGGCCCGCCGCCGACGGCCGCACGGCCTGGGACGTGTGCGTGCGCCTGCTGGAGCGCGGCGTGCTGGCCAAGCCCACGCACGGCGACATCATCCGCTTCGCGCCGCCGCTCGTCATTACCGCAGCACAACTACACGAAGCCTGCGACGTAATTGCGGACGTAATCCGGGAGTTTTAGCCCGGGGCCTGCCTTATGATTTCTGTACGCTTGCGCCCGGTTGCCTTTTTGTTCGTACTGAGCCTGCTGGCCGGTTGCCGGAGCGAGCAAGTCGCCTTTCAATTCACCACGCCCGTTGGCGCGGGCCCCGGGGCCCCGCGCCCGGCCCGGCTTATGGCCGAAGTGCCTACCGCGGCTGCACTGGCCTCGGCAATAGCCGTTGCCCCAGGGGCCCCGGCAACCGCAACTGCCGCAAGGGCCTCCGCCCGCAAAAGTTTTGGCCGGTCGGTACGAAGCCACGCACGGCACTTACTGACGCTGAGCCCTTTGGCCGGGCCGGCAGCTGCGCCGGAAGCTGCAACGCAACTGCGGCCCCACCGCCGGGCCGCCGGGGCCCTGGCCCGCACCCAGCGCACCACCGAAGCGGGCCTGGGCCGCACGGTATTGTTTATTTTGGGCGTGGTGCTGGCCGTGTTAGCGGGCCTGGCGGCGTTGGTGAACGTGATTTTCGGGGTGGGTTTCTTTACAGCGCTGGGCTACACGGCGGCTGGTTTGGTGGTGCTTTACTTACTGTACACACTGTTCAGCCCAAAGAAACCCACGAAGAACAAGGCTTAATCCTGCGGTTAACGCTATTGCACAGGCACGACGCGGCTGCCGATTTGCACTGCGAGCGTGTCAGCAGCCGTTACTTTCGAGCTAATGGTTTCATTCAATTCGTTGAATAAAAAGCCCGTCGCCCACCCCCTCATTGCGCCGTCAGCTTTTATCCAATAATACTGTAAGCAAGGCAGCCGGATGTTTTTGGCGTCGGCGTACCCAACCCGTACTTCTCTGGTTAAGTATTGAAAGCCTAGATAAGGTGCTGGAACGGCAGGAGCTGCGTACTTCAGCAAATCGTGAATCAGCATGTCCTTGTCCGAAAGCGGAACTTTCTGCAGCGAATAGAACAAATATTGGTCGTTGTTTCTCACCACCGAGAACCGGGTGGAAGACCTCCCGAACGTGACGGTATCAGGAGCTAAAAAAACAATCTTATCGGCAGGACTTGGAGCGGGCACAACCGAGAACATGGCGGCTGAGCGTTTTAAAAAAATTTTCTTGACCGCTGCATCCGTAATTTCCATCTTGTTGGCGAAGAGGCGAAAACTTGGCGTTTCGGGCCCAGGGTCTTTCTTACCGCAAGAAATAATACGCCACCCGTGGATAGTATAAAAATCAGGCAAATGGCCTTTGGATCGGCTGTAGACATGCGCTAATAATACGCAGCGGTGGCACTGTACCCGCCGGGGCCCAATCTTTTAGCCGTTGTGCTGGTTAAAAGCTATTATCAACCAGCCCAGCTTAAATGCCCATTCTTCCCACCGACCGCCCCCGCCGCAACCGCAAATCGCAGGTAATCCGCGACATGGTGCAGGAAACCCGCCTCACGGCCCACGATTTTATTTTTCCGCTGTTCCTCATCGAAGGGCACAGCCAGCGGCTGGAAGTGAAGTCCATGCCCGGCATCTACCGCCACTCGGCCGATACGGTGCTGGACGAGGTGGGGCGTTGTGTAGAGCTGGGTATTAAGGCGTTTGCGCCGTTTCCGAGCATCAACGACGCCAAGAAAGACCGGTTGGCGCGCGAATCGGCCAACTTGGACGGGCTGTACTTGAAGGCGGTGGCCGACCTCAAGCGGCAGTTTCCGGACGTGGTGATCATGACCGATGTGGCCATGGACCCTTACAGCAGCGACGGCCACGACGGCGTGGTGGACGTGGACTCGGGTGAAATCCTCAACGACGCGTCGCTGGAAGTGCTGGGCCAAATGGCCTTGGCCCAGGCCCGCGCCGGCGCCGACATCATCGGGCCCTCCGACATGATGGACGGGCGCGTGGCCTGGATCCGGGACGTGCTGGACAGCAACGCGTTTCAGCACGTGAGCATCATGAGCTACACGGCCAAGTACGCCTCGGCGTTCTACGGCCCGTTCCGCGACGCGCTGGACTCGGCCCCTAAAAAAGGCGACAAGAAAAGCTACCAGATGAACCCCGCCAACCGCCGCGAGGCCCTGCGCGAGCTGGCCCTCGACGAAACCGAAGGTGCGGACATGGTGATGATTAAGCCGGCCCTGAGCTACCTCGACATCATCCGCGAAGTGAAGGACCGCACCAACCTGCCCGTGACGGCCTACAACGTATCGGGCGAGTACGCCATGGTCAAGGCCGCCGCCCTGAACGGCTGGATGGACGGCGAGCGCACCATGATGGAAGTGCTGCTGAGCATCAAGCGCGCCGGGGCCGACGCCATCCTCACCTACTTCGCTAAGGAAGCCGCTGAGGTGCTGCGGCGCGGCTAAGCGCTTGGGGTTTTCGCGGCTGCTGGCTGCATATCCATTAAAAACGCGCCCCGTCCGGCGCGTTTTTTTTTACGCCCGGGGCCCTGAGCGGCGGCTCCAATAAAGGGCCCAGGCTGGACTGACCGATGAGGATTCGATGAGCTAACCGGGGGCATACTGGTGGCAATTGCTTATATTCAGGTAGTCCAAGCCATTGATAACCTGCACAATGCTACGAGGTCGCCTAACTTCTATCCAACTCTTATTTCGTTTGCCTATGGTGTAATCCCACCTCCCCAGTACTCGCCCCCTATGGCCCGAAACGCTGGTCTGTGCCCAGGTTTCGGGTTTTTGTTTGACTTTTCACTAAAAAGCCCACCCATGAAAATGTCTATCGCGTTGCCACGGCCCCCTGGGGCCCTCCTTCGGATTGTCCTGTTGCTGGCCCTGGCGGGCGGGCTTACCGGCTTGCGGGCCGCGGGCCAGACCTTTCCCGCCGGTTTCAGCGCCGCGCTGGTGGCCACCGGCATCCAGAACCCCACGGCGCTGGCGTTTGCCCCGGACGGGCGCATTTTCACTTGCCAGCAGACCGGCGAGTTGCGCGTTGTAAAGAACGGCAGCTTGCTGGCCGCGCCATTTGTGAGTTTATCCGTGAATTCGGACGGCGAGCGGGGGCTAATCGGCATCGCCCTAGACCCTAACTTTTCAAGCAACCACTACGTCTACCTCTACTACACGCTGGCCAGCGGAGCTAACAACCGCATCAGCCGCTTCACGGCGGCCGGCGACGTAGCCGCCGCGGGCAGCGAGACGCTGGTGCTCAACCTTGACCCGCTGAGCAGCGCCACCAACCACAACGGCGGGGCCATGCACTTCGGCAAAGACGGCAAGCTGTACGTGGCGGTGGGCGAAAACGCGAACCGCGTGAACGCCCAAAACCTTGATTCGTACATGGGCAAGCTGCTGCGCATCAACCCCGACGGGTCGGTGCCGAGCGGCAACCCCTTCGTGGGCAGCGGGCTGTCGGCCCAGCGCCAGCGCATCTGGAGCTACGGCCTGCGCAACCCGTTCACGTTTTCGGTGCAGCCGGGCACGGGCAGCATCTTCGTCAACAACGTGGGGGAAAGCAGCTGGGAGGAAATCGACGACGCCAGCGCGGGCGGGCGCAACTTCGGCTGGCCCGCTTCCGAAGGCTACGCGGTGAACCCGGGCGAGACGGCTCCGCTTTTTGCCTACCCGCACGCCAGCGGCTTCCCCGACGGCACGGGCTGCTCCATCACGGGCGGCACCTTTTTTAACCCCTCTTCCACCAATTACCCCGCGGCTTACATCGGCAAATACTTTTACCAGGACTACTGCGGCAAGTGGATCAACTACATCGACCCGAACAGCAGCACCACGCCGCCCCCGCGCAACCCGTTTGCCCTGAACATGCCCGGCGACGCCCTGGCCCTGGAAACCGGGCCCGACGGCAACCTTTACTACCTGGCCCGCAACGGCGCCGCCTTGTACAAGGTGGTGTACACGGCCGCGAGCAGCGCGCCGGTGATCACCACGCAGCCGGCCAGCGCGACGGTGGTGCCGGGCGCAGCGGCCGCCTTCGCGGTGGCGGCGGCCGGCACCGCGCCGCTGGGCTACCAGTGGCAGAAAAACGGCGCCAACATCGCCGGGGCCACCGGCAGCAGCTACACCATCGCCAGCGCCGTGGCGGCCGACGCGGGCCAGTACCGCGTGGTGGTGAGCAACGGCGTGGGCACGGCCACGAGCAACGCGGCCACCCTGACCGTGACCGCCCCCAACACCGCGCCCACCGCCCAGATCCTGACGCCCGCCAGCGGCACCACCTACGTGGCGGGCACTACCGTGGCGTTTTCGGGCAGCGCCACCGACGCCGAGGACGGGGCCCTGCCGGCCAGCGCGTTTGTGTGGCAGGTGGACTTGCACCACGACACGCACGTGCACGACGGCACGCCGTTCAACCAGGGCGCCAAAACCGGCTCGTTCGCCATCCCCAACAGCGGCGAGGTGTCGGACAACGTGTTCTACCGCTTGAGCCTGACCGTGACCGACGCGGGCGGCCTGAAAACCACGACGTACCGCGACATCCTGCCGCAAAAAACCACCATTGGCCTGGCCACCAACCCGGCGGGCCTGGCGCTCACGCTCGACGGCTCGCCGCAGCCCACGCCCGCTTCTGTCGTGAACGTGGAGGGCATTTTGCGCACGCTCGGGGCCCCCTCGCCCCAAACCCTGGGCGGCGTCGCCTACGAGTTCGTGTCGTGGTCGGACGGCGGGGCCCAGAGCCACGCCATCGCCGTGCCCACGAACGACGTGACCTACACGGCCACGTACCGGGCCGTGCCGGCGGCGGGGCAGGCCGTGGCGTCGTTCACGGTGTTCAACGCCGACACCGACCAGCCCCTGCCCGGCTACGACCCGCTGCCCAACGGGGCCACGCTCAACCTGGCCACGCTGCCCACCCGCAACCTGAACATCCGGGCCAATACCAATCCGGGCACGGTCGGCAGCGTGCGCTTTGCTTACGACGGCAACGCCAATTACCGGGTGGAAAACTACGTCCCCTACGCCATCGGCGGCGACAACGGCACCGTGAACGGGGGCCCCAACTACAACGCTTGGACGCCCGCCGTGGGCCCCCACACCCTCACGGGCACGCCTTACACGGGAGGGGGCACCAGTGGCAGCGCGGGCACGCCGCTCACGGTCATGTTCACGGTCACGAACGACGCCAGCGGGGGCCTGCGCACCCCCGAAAACCCCGCGAACACCGTCGCCGGCCTCAACTACGCCTACTACGAGGGCACCGGCTGGGGCGCGCTGCCGGCCTTCGGGGCCCTTACGCCGGTGCGCACCGGCACCACGGCCACCTTCGACCTGGGGCCCCGGCTGCGCGACGACGACTTTGCCTTCCGCTACGCCGGTTACGTGCGCGTGCCGGCCGACGGCACGTACACCTTCTACACCGCGTCCGACGACGGCTCGCAGCTGTTCATCGGCTCAACGCTGGTGGTGAACAACGACGGGCTGCACCCCACCCAAGAGCAGAGCGGCCAAATCGGGCTGAAAGCCGGCGTGCACGCCCTCACGGTCACGTTTTTCGAGCGCGGCGGCGAGCAAGTGCTGGGCGTGAGCTACGCCGGGCCGGGCCTGGCCAAGGCGGCGGTGCCCGCCGCGGCCCTGCTCCGCACCACGGCGGGCGGGCTGGTGGCGGCAGGCGCCGCCCGCGACGGGGCCCGGGCCCAGGTGCAGCTTTACCCCAACCCGGCCCGCACCCAAATCACGGTGGGCCTGCAAGCCAGCTTCGGCGAAGAGGTGCGGGTAGAGGTGCGCGACGCGCTGGCCCGCCGCGTGGCCGGCACCACCCACCAAGCCACCGCCGGCTGGAACAACGTGCTGGTGCCGCTCGGCCCGCTCGCCAGCGGCGTGTACACCGTGGCCGTGCAGTGCGGCGCCGGCTGCACCGTGCAGCGGCTCGTGGTGGCCCCGTAGTCGCCGCTTGCTTGCAAATAAACCGCTGTTGGGGCCCCTGCCCAAGGAATTTAACAGCGCCGCCGGGGCCCCGCGCGATGCGGATTATTTAAAACGAGACTGGTAAAACGAGACTGATCTACGGGTCAGTCTCGTTTGTTTTGTGGAGGCTGGGGAGTTGCGGCTAGGGCCCCAGGCCGAGGATGCCAGCGCTAACCTGGCCCGGCTCCTGGGCCGCGGCTGGCCGCTGTGGCCGAACTTGCCGTCCCAACCTTAACCCCGACCCATGCCTGCCCCTACCCTGCGCCGGGCCACCGCCGCCGACTTGCCCGCCGTGTTGGCCCTGGTGCGCGCCGTGGTGCCGCTGATGAACGCGTCCGGCAACTTCCAGTGGACCAACGAGTACCCGAACGAAGCCGTGTTTCGGCGCGACATCGAGCGCCAGCACTTGTGGGTGGCCGAGCACCTGGGGGCCCTGGAAGGCGTCGCCGCCCTCACCCAGGACCAGGACCCCGAGTACGCCGACGCCGACTGGGATGCCGCCGAGCCGGCCCTCGTGACGCACCGCCTCGCCGTGGCCCCCGCGGCCCAGGGCCGGGGCGTGGCCGGGGCCCTGCTGGCGCAGGCCGAGCGCGAAGCCCGGGCCCTGGGCCTGCGCACGCTGCGCGTGGACACCAACTCGGAAAACGCCGCCACGCAGCGGCTGTTCCCGAAGCTGGGCTACCGGTTTGCGGGCGAAATCCGGCTGGCGTTTCGGCCGGGCCTGCGGTTTTTCTGCTACGAGAAGTGGCTGGGCTAGTTAACGACGGGCCGTGCGGCACGGTGCCAGTGGCCAGAAGCCGTATTTTGCCGCCATGATTGACTGGTTCCGCTTAGGGGTGGTGGTGGTGCTGCTCGGCGCGGGGATGGGGTACAGCGTGTGGGCGGGCAAGCTGACCACGGCCGCCGCCTGGACGGGCGGCGGGCTGGGGCTCCTCATTTTTTTGGGCAGCGGTTTTGGCGGACTGGCGCTGCTGGCGCTGTTTTTTGGCCTGGGCACCGCCGCTTCGAGTTGGCGCGTGGCCGATAAACGCCGCCTCGGGCTAGCCGAGGAAAACCGGGGCCGCCGCACGGCCGGCCAAGTGGTGGCCAACGCTGGCGTGGCGGGCCTGTTGGGCTTGCTGGCCTGGCAGCTGCCGCCCTACGCGCCATTGGCCCGCCTGATGCTGGCCGGTAGCTTTGCCGCTGCCACCGCCGACACGCTGGCCTCGGAACTGGGCAACGTGTACGGCCGCCGCTACTACCATATCCTCACCCTGCGGCCCGACGCGCGGGGCCTCAACGGCGTGGTGAGCCTGGAAGGCACGGCCCTGGGGCTGGCGGGCACCGCCGCGCTGGCGGCCCTGTACTGCCTGGGGTTTGGCTGGGGCCCCGCCTTTGGGTGGCTGCTGGTGGCGGGCACGGCCGGCAACCTGGCCGATTCGGTGCTGGGCGCCACGCTGGAGCGGCGCGGCTACCTCACCAACAACGCGGTCAACTTCCTCAACACCCTGACGGGTGCGCTGGTAGCGGGCGGGTTGATGCGGTGGCTGGGCTAGCGCTCCGCCCCGGCCGAGCTGGGCACGGCTCGCTGTGGCCTGGCCTTACTTTTCATACGGCCACTTGCCCTGCTGCTTGCTCCAGAACAGAAAGGCCACCGTGCCCAGGGCCATCATGCCCACGGCGGCCACCTGGAAGTAGAGCTTGAACGCCACGCCGCCCAGGCTGACCTCGACCGGGGCGATGCCGGCGAACACGGCCAGCCACACCACCACGGCCAGGACAACGGGCAGCGGGTAGAGCGGCATTTTGAACGGCAGGGCCCCCGTGCCGCGCCGGCGGCGCAGCAGCACCAGCCCCACGGCCTGCCCCACGAACTGCACCAGGATGCGCATGGCCAAGATGGCCGAAATGACCTCGCCCAGCTTGAACAACAAGCTGAACACGAAGCCCACGCCGCCCAGCAGCAGCAGCGACACGTAGGGGAAGTGCTTGGTGGGGTGCAGCTTGGCGAAGACGGGCAGGAACTCGCCGTCGGCCGCTGCTGCGTACGGGATGCGCGAGTAGCCCAGCAGCACCGCGAACAGCGAGGCAAACGCCACCAGCAGCACCATGCCCGTGGCCACGGCGGCGGCCGCGGGCCCGTACAGCCGCTCCATGAACACGCTGATGATGAACTGCGACTTGTCGCTGGTGCCCGCCTGCCAGCCCTGCACCTCCCGCCACCCGATGACGGTGCCCACGCTCCAGTTCAGCAGCAGGTACAGGGCCGCAATGCCCAGGATGCTCAGGAAAATGCTGCGCGGAATGACCTTCTCGGGCCCCTTGATTTCGGCGCCGAGGTGGCACACGTTGTAGTAGCCCAGGTAGGAATAGATGGTTTTGACGGCCGCCTGGCCCATGGCGGCCGAAATGAGCAGCCCCGGCAGGGCCCCCACGCCGCCGGTAGGCAGCAGCGCTACCGGGTGGTTGGCGTGGGTGAGGCCCCCAAAAATCAGCCAGCCCATCAGGCTCAGCACGCCCACCCACAGGGCCACGCCCAGCTTGCCGATGTCCTCGATGCGGCGGTAGAGCAAGGCAATGAGCAGCAGCACCACCGTGCCGGCCACCAGCTTGGGCTGCCACCACGCCGTCAGCGGCACCAAGTAGCCGAAATACTGGGCGAAGCCGATGGCCCCCGAGGCCAGCACCAGCGGCGACTGAATGAGCGTCTGCCACACGTACAGGAACGACATGTAGCGGCCCCACTTCTGCTCGCCGTAGGCCAGCTTGAGGAAGCGGTACGAGCCGCCAGCTTCGGGGTAAGCGGCGCCGAGCTCGCTCCAAATCAGGCCATCGACGCTGGCCAGGGCCGCGCCCACCAGCCAGGCCAGCAAGAAGTTGGGCCCCATGAAGCCCATCACCAGCGGCAGCGTCACGAAGGGCCCGATGCCCACCATGTCAATCATGTTGAGGGCGGTGGCCTGCACGAGGCCCAGGCGGCGCTGCAAAGTAGGTTGGGACATAGGCCGCGAAAGTAGGGCCCCGGCCCTTGCCCGGCCCCCGCTGCCCCGGCCGGGGCCCAGCGGTTCACCCACAATTCACGTTCTTTGAGGCAGGGGCCAGCGGTTTTTCGGGAACGAGGGCGCGGGGCCCTGGCTACTTTATTTCCGGCATGTCGGCTTCTAATTCCTCCAAAATCGCCCTCTACGGGGGCATCGCCACCAACGTGGCCATCGCGCTAAGTAAGTTCGTGGCGGCGTACTTCACCGGCTCGTCGGCCATGCTCTCCGAGGGCATTCACTCGCTCGTCGACACCGGCAACGGCGGGCTGCTGCTCTACGGCACCGCCCAAAGCCAGCTGCCGCCCAGCCCCGAGTACCCGTTTGGCCGCAGCAAGGAGCTGTACTTCTGGTCGTTGATTGTGGCCATGCTGGTGTTTTCCATCGGTGGCGGCATGTCGTTCTACGAAGGCGTCAAGCACATCCTGCACCCCGAGCCGATGGAGGACGCGAAGTGGAACTACATCGTGCTGGGCTTTTCGGTGGTGTTCGAAGGCATCGCGGCCTACTTGTCCATCAAGGCGTTCATGGAAACCCACACCGACGGCCTGTTCAAGGCCCTGCGCACCAGCAAAGACCCCGCGGCGTTTGCCCAAGTGCTCGAAAACTCGGCCGCGCTGGTGGGCCTGGTGTTCGCCGGGCTGGGCGTATTCTTTGGGCACTTGCTGAACAACCCGTACCTCGACGGGGCCGCGTCCGTCGCCATCGGGCTGCTGCTGATGGGCGTGGCCGTGTTCCTGGTGTACCGCACCAAGGGCCTGCTAGTGGGCCAGGGCGTGGACGCCGACACGCTGGCCAGCCTCGAAGCCATTGCCCGCCGCCAGCCCCACATCGAAACCATTCGCTCGCCCCTGACCATGTACCTGGGGCCCACCGACGTGGTGCTGGCCTTCGACGTGGACTTTGCCGACGCCCTGACGGCCGACGAAGTAGAGCGGTCCATCGACGCGTTGCAGAAAGAAATCCGGGCCGAACACCCCGAAATGAAGCGCATTTTCGTGGAAGCCACGTCCCTCAAAGCCCGCGCGTAAGCCGGGGCCCCGGGGCCCGGTTTCGAACCCCGGCGGCAGTTTCCAGGTACAAGGAAGCCGCCCCTGCCCCGTTCGCGGCGGCCGGGGGCGGCTGTTTTGTTGTACCCATCCCCTTTTGCTATGGATTTTACTACGCTTGGCGCCAGCCCGTTCCAGTCTTTTTGGTGGGGCGGCTTCGAATGCACCGACCAGCTAAATGCCTTTGGCAACCGCGTCGATTTCCTGCCCCTCACCGGCCACTTGCCGCTAATTGACGAAGACTACGCCGCCCTGGCTCCGTTCAACATCGGCACCGTGCGCGAAGGCATTCGCTGGGCCCACATCGAAAAGACGCCCTACCAGTACGATTTCAGCACGGTGCAAACCATGCTCGACGCCGGGCAGCGCCACGGCATCCAGCAGGTGTGGGACCTGTGCCACTTCGGCTACCCCGACGACCTCACGCCGCTGCACCCCATGTTTGCGCGGCGGTTTGCGGCGCTGTGCCGGGCATTTGTGGATTTCTACCGCCGCCAGCGGCCCACGGGCACGCTCATCGTCACGCCCATCAACGAGGTGAGCTTCATCTCGTGGCTCGGCGGCGACGCCCGCGGCACCTCGCCTTATTGCCACGGCAACGGCTGGCAGGTGAAGTACGAGCTGATGCGCGCCTACATTGAAGGCGCCAACGCTCTGCGCGAGGCCGACCCCACCATCCGCCTCCTCACCACCGAACCGCTGATTGCCATTGCGCCCCGGTTTGGGGCCTCGGCCCGCGAAATCCGCGAGGCCCGCGACGCGCACAACAACCAGTTCCAGGCCACCGACATCCTCTGCGGGCGCCTGTGCCCCGAGCTGGGCGGCCACCCTGCGCTGCTCGACATTGTGGGCTTCAACTACTACTACGACAACCAGTGGCAGCTGAATCCGCACTGGATAATGGGTTGGAACGACCCTGCGCCCGACCCGCGCCTGCGGCCCCTGCGCCAGCTGCTGCGCGAAGCCTACCGCCGCTACGAGCGCCCCTTCGCCATCACCGAAACCAGCCACCCCGCCGAAGACCGTCCCCTCTGGCTCCGCATGATTGGCCAGGAATGCGCCGCCGTGCTCGCTGAGGGTTTGCCGCTGTGGGGCACCTGCCTCTACCCCGTGGTGGACCGCCCCGACTGGGACCACCTCGACCAGTGGCACCGCTCGGGCCTGTGGGACGCCGACCTCGGCCGCCCCGGCCCGGCCCGCGTGCTGCACCAGCCCAGCGCCGACGCCCTGCTGGCTGCCCAAGCCGTGGTAGCCACCGCGCGGCCGCGCCGGGCCCCAGCCCTGGTGCCATAGCCTGACGGGGGCCCCGGGCAATGCACGGCGCAAGAATTCGTTTCTTGCAGCAAACCCGCCCGTTTGCCCATGCCGATTGCATCTGCCATTGCCCACCTCTACTCACCCCTTGGCCTGCTGGCGCTTACCGGCTCCGACGCGGGCTTGCACGCCGTGCGCTTCGTGGAGGGCGCCGATGCGGCCGCGCCCACCGTGCCAGCCGATGTAGCCGCGTGCCTGCGCCCAGCCCACGCGCAGCTCGCCGCCTACTTCGCGGGCGAGTTGCGCGCCTTCGACCTAGCCTGCGCGCCCCTCACCGGCACCGATTTTCAGCGGCAAGTGTGGGGGGCCCTGGCCGGCATCGGCCACGGCCGCACCGCCTCGTACCTCGACGTGGCCAAGCTGCTGGGCAACCCCGGGGCCGTGCGTGCCGTGGGCGCCGCCAACGGCCAGAACCCCATCGCCATCGTGTGCCCCTGCCACCGCGTCATCGGGGCCAACGGCAGCCTCACCGGCTACGCGGGCGGCCTGGTGCGCAAGCGTTGGCTGCTGGCCTTTGAGCGGCCGGCGCAGGGCGGGTTGTTTGGGTAGCGGCTTTTTTGCGCACCCAACGCACCGTCACTCAGCACCTCTTGCACTTGCACTTGCACTTGAAAAATTATGGTCCTCACACTTCTTGAAGGCGATGCAATGGCTCAATAGCTAATGGTTATTAACTGCAACCCTTGTTAAAGATTTAGGGTCCCCAGAATCCATGCATTGTTTTTTACGTCGATTAAAAGCAGTGCCCACATTCTGGATTGAAACCCTGCATGCTCAAAAATTACGCGGTTCTATTTGCCCTCGCCATGGGCATTTCGCCTTGTATAGCACAAGCTTTCGTTCACGCCAAAGGCCAGAGCTTCCTGTATTTCAAAAAGAACGCTCATCGGGAAGCAGCTTATAGTACTGGCGATGCGTTAACATTTGAATTAAAGGGCGCCAAGACGAAAGTATCCGAGCGAATCGTAGGATTCGAAGACAGCCTACTTGTTTTTGCCTCTTATAAGTTGAATCCCAACAAAATAAATGCCCTCTACGTCGATGACAAGACCAAAATCTGGTTTATACTCAGGTACAAGTACGAAAAAGTTTTCTTTTTAGCAGGCGGAATATTTTTGCCAATTGATATCATCAACACGCGTAAAATTGAACCGCAAGCACTAGCAGTTAGCGGGGCTTTGTTAAGCGCAGGACTGCTTGCCAAGTGGTTGATAAGCAAAAAATTAAAAATAAAAGGCAGGAGAAAATTACTTGTTATTTCTTATTGAAAAGTTATGCTGAATTTATCCAAGCATCCCTCCCGCTGATTACCTCATTATTACTTGCTGGAAAAAGGCTTCAACAAATTCAACAAGCCGAGCCAAGCTTACTTTTTAAACAACTGCTAAATTCGTTTTTGCCTCAATATAGTTGGCGGGGCCCTTACGCGCCCACTAGCTTCAGCAGCTCTTGATAGATAGTGTTGTGCTGCCAGTACAGCTGCAACACCATGGGGATGTGGTGCTTGCCGGGCAGCACGGTGTAGAAAGGCGGCTCCTTTAGGGCCCCCAGCTGGTCGCGGAAGCGGCCGGCACTGCTGCTGATGCTGGGGTAAGTTTCGCCGCCGATGAAGAAGAGGAACGGCGGCAGGCCCGGCCGGATTTTGTAGATGGCTGAGGTTTCGCGCCACACAGCGGGGTTGGTGGTGAAGGGCACCAAGTACTGCCGGTCGCCGGGGTACTCCAGCTTTTTCAGGTAGTCGTACATGTCCAGCCCGGCGGGATCGTCGAGAATGGCGCCACGCACGGGATTAGTAGGCAGGCCGTTGCGAGCCAGCAGGGCGTCGTCGGTGGCGAGCAAAGCGGCCAGGCCCCCGCCGGCCGAGTGGCCCATCACGAACACCCGGGCGGGGTCGCCGCCGTAGCCTTTGATGTTGTTCACCGTCCAGGCCAGGGCCCGGGCGCAGTCGGCGGCCTGCTCGGGCACGTGCACTTTGGGCGCCAGCCGGTAGCTGACGATGACGCCCACCACGCCCTGCTTGGCCAGGCGCCGCCCGATGAAGGAGTAGAAGTCTTTGTTGCCGCTGTTCCAGCTGCCGCCGTGGATGAACAGCACCACGGGGTAGCCGGCGGCGGGGCCCGCTTTTTTGGGGGCGTACACGTCGAGCAGGTTGTACTTGGCGTCGAAGCCGGGCGTGGCGGCGGGCACGTAGGGCACGTCGGCGGTGCGGCGGCTGGGGCGCGCCATGGCGTATTCGGTGGCGCCCAGCACGGCGGCCAGCGCCAGCAGGGCCCCCACGGGCGCCAGCAATAAACGGGGGATTCTCATGTTGAAGGGGTAGTGAACAGCGGCGTGGGTAAGCCCGGCTCGCCGCGCGTACCTACGCCGTGCGGGGGGGTGCAGTTTGCCCCGGGCGGCGGCTACCTTTGCGCTTTCGGGCCCCGGCCGCATTTTTTATTGGATTGGTTATGACGACAACTTGTGTGCTTACGACGGCTGGCCTCGCGCTGGCCCTGCTGGTGGGCAGCCCCCGCCTGGCCCGCGCCCAAAAGGTGCGCCAGCCCACCGACGGCGGCCAGCCCGGCGCCGCCGCGGCCCCGCGCCCGGCCCGCTTGCAGCCCTTGTTTGGGGGCCTCAGCCCGGCCCAGGCCACGGCCGCCTACGGGGCCCCCAAACTGGAGGCCATTGCCAAAAGCTTCGCCTCGCGCGAGGAAGCCAGCGCGTTCTTTGCCACCAAAGGCTACGAGTACTTGTCAGAAAATCAGCCCGATACGGCGGCCTACCGCTTCAACTTGGCCTGGCTCCTCAATCCCCGCAACGCCGATGCCTACCGGGGCCTGGGGGTAGTCGAAAGCCGCCAGCCCACCCCCGATGCCTCCATTGCGCTGTTGCAGCAGGCACTGGCCATCACGCCCACCAACACGCTGGTGTTGAGCGACCTGGGCGCTAGCTACCTCATCCGCTACGGCACCGGCAAAAAGAAAAAGGACCTCGCCACCAGCATGGAATTGCTCCAGCGCGCCGTGGCCGCCGACGCCACCAACGCCAACGCCTGGCAGCAGCTGGCCCGCGGCTATTACTACCAGGAGAAGTACCCCCAAGCCTGGGAAGCCGTGCACAAAGGCCAGGCCCTGAGCACCGCCAGCCTCGACTTTGGCCTCGTGAGCGACCTGCTCGCCAAGCAGCCCGACCCGCAGGGCACGTTCAAGTAGCCCAAAAAAATCGGCCAGGCCTTCACCGACCAGCTGTTGTTGCCGTACGTACCCGCCCGCGGCCGGGCGGTGGGGCCCGTTTTTACTTACATCCTGCTTAGTACATGGCTTTTTCGTTGCGCAACTGCTTGGCCGGTGGCCTGTTTGGTTTGATTTTATTGGCCGGGGCCCCGGCGGCCCGCGCCCAGAACGTGGCCCGGCGCCGGCACCACGACCACAACGGCCGCGCCTATTACCTGGGGCCCCTGCGGGTGAGCGCCGGCGTGGGCACGGCTTTCTACAACGGCGACTTGGGCAGCAGCTTGGGCAACGACTTTCTGGGCCCCGCCCTGAACCTGGGCGTGCTCTACGGCCTGGGGCCCCACTGGCGCATCGGCGGCGAGCTGGGCTACTTTGGCATGGGGGCCCACGACTACTTGCCGAGCCGCGGCCTGGCCTTTTATAGCCACAACGGGCTGGGTACGGCCTTTGTGCGCTACGATTTGCTGGGCGACCCGTCGGCGTACGCCACCCCGGGGGCGGCGCGGCGGGTGCAACCCTTTGTGCAGGCTGGGCTGGGCCTGCTGCTTTATAACCCGCAGGCCTACCTCGGCACGGCGCGCCCCACCGCCAACACCGCTTACCTGCCCGCCGAGCGCAACGACTACCCCGCCCTGGCCGGCGTGCTGCCCGTGGGCGCGGGCGTGGTCGTGCCCCTCACCGACCAGTTCAACTTGACGCTAGAAGGCAACTACTACCTCACTACCACCGACAACCTCGACGACATCAGTCAGCGCGGCAACCCCAGAGTAAAAGACGGTTTCGGCACGCTGATGCTAAAGCTGGACTACGCGCTGTAGCTGCGCCAGTGTGGGGCCCCAGGCAATTGCCTACGGGGCCGCCAATGCGGGCCTGAGCGCGGCGCGGCAGCAACTGCGCCGGGTGGAGCGGCCCACCCCAGCCCTTTAGCTAATAAGGCCTCGGTCGACCAGTGCGTTGGGCTGTGCAACCAACAAAAAACCCCTGCGCCGCGGGGCGCAGGGGTTTTAGGCGCGGGCATTACCGCTAGCAATCGCAGGCCGGCGCTGGTAGGGCTATGGAGTAGCCACCGCCCACTGGTCGGCCGTACCATCACCTTTCGTCTTGCCACGTACGTCCGCGGCGGCGGCGTAGTAGTGGAGTGGGCTGCCCTTGTAGGTAGTTTGCAGGCGCGCAGTACCGTTGGGGCCGTCAGGACGCATGATGGTACCAAAGTCAGTAGCCTGTAGGCCCAGCGGGGCCGTGGCCTGGTAGAGCATTGGCCACACGCCTACGCAGCCGCCCGTGCAGTTGGTGGGCCAGAGGACAGGCGCTGGCGTGAGGAATAAGATAAAGTGAAAACGAACAATGTTTACCAGCACTGCTACGCCCAAAATTCGGAACGTTAGAGCGACTTAACAAAGGCCACCAGCGCGTCGCGGTCAGTTTGCGAAAGCTGCGACACGTAGCGGCGCGACACGTCGCCTTCGCCACCGTGCCACATGATGGCTTCCATCACGTTGCGGGCGCGGCCGTCGTGCAAGTAGTTGGTGTGGTTGCTGGTGGTGGCGCTCAAGCCCAGGCCCCAGAGCGGGGCGGTGCGCCACTCGCTGCCGGTGGCCAGAAAGTCAGGCCGGCCGTCGGCCAGGTCGGGGCCCATGTCGTGCAACAGCAGGTCAGTGTAGGGGTGGATGGTCTGGCCCCCCAGGCCAAACGGGGCGGCTCCGTCGGTGTGGAGCACCGGCGTGTGGCAAGCCGCGCACTTGGCCGCCACAAACAGCGTTTGCCCGGCCAGTACTTGCGCGTTAGAAGAGCTGCGGGTAGCGGGCACGCCCAGCGTGCCGGTGTAGAACGCCGTCGAAAACAGGTCGTCGGTGTTGATGTCCGTCGTCCCCGTCGTATTGGCCGCCGACTTGAGCGTGGCCGCTGCCGCCGTTAGGCTCGACAGGTTGCCGCCTTTCAGGATGATGCCAGGGCCTAGCTTGTTACGGCCCCCGCCGGGCAAGTTCGACTTTATAGGGAAGAACGGGCTGGTGATGCCCAAGTCGCCGTTGAAGGCCGCTGCGGCCTGTTGCAGCAGGTTGGGCTGGTTGGCTTTCCAGCCGAAGCGGCCGAGCACCGTTTGCTGCATGGCCACGTCCCACACCCGGTTGGGGTGGCCCGTGATGCCGTCGTTATCCCTGTCGGTGGGGTCGGCCAGCGCTAAGATATCCTGTTCGGCCACGGCTTCGAGCAGCCCCAGACCAGCCACCTGCGGGCCGATACGGGGCGAAATCATGGTGCCGGCCGGCAGCACCGCCGACGGCGTGTAGGTGGGGGTGCGCAGGCTATATGACTGCCCGTCGACGAAGGCACTGAGTTGCTCCACGTACGTTGTGCTCACCGTGCCCTCGGGCCCGATGCCCAGGGCCCCGTTCACGATGGCAAAGGGCTGGATTTGGTCGCCGAAGCCTGGCACCGGGTTGGGGCCGCCGTCGGCGTTGGTGCCCGGAATGCTGACGCGGAACAGCAGCTGCGGCACCAGCGGGTCGCGGCCCAGCGGGCTGCGGCCGCCGTTCACGTGGCAGCCGCTGCACTTGTTGTTGTTCCAAAGCGGGGCCAGCTGCGCCAGCGAAAAGACGTTCTCGAACTCGGCTTGGCCAGTGGCGTGGTACTGGGTCTCGTAGGGAGACAGGGCAGGCGAGGGCTGGGCAAAGGCCATGGCATCGGACTGCCCAACGGTGTTGCTGCCCCCGGCGGGCCCCAGGAAGTTCCAGGTTTGGGTGCTCGGGGCAGGGGCCACCTTGCCGTCCTGGTCGACGCTAGACCCGAGCGGAGCTGCTGCTTCTGGGGCTTTGCTACAAGCGCTAAGTGCGGCTGCACACAGCAGTGCCAGGCACCCCCGGCGGATGATAGAATAATGCATTAATTAGGAGGTGTAGTGGTGTTTTGAATAAGAAAAAACGATGATTGCTCTACAAAGAAAGATGTCAAAAATCAGTTTGTCTTAATTATTTTTATGCCGAAAATTGACGAATATCAATTTCCCAATCCCCTTGATTGACGTTATATGATCTAATAAATTAATTTAAATATATATTATTGATTTACAGAAATATACGTAACAATTTTAAGCTAATAAGTTCACTTAATTAAACACATAGTAGCACAAATTATTTTAAAAATAAATCTATTATAGTATTATTTATATTGTATAATCTTAACATTTAATTATTCATATTTATTTAATATAAATTTTGAGTTAAATAATGCTATAGCCTTTGGCAGCAAGTGACGTGCCTACTGGCCGGGCCCAACCGGGAGCGCGGGTTACTACCCACCGGGGCGGGCGCATTCCTTAAGTGGAGTGCCGGGTGGCCCCAGGTACGCGCCCAAAGCCGAGCACCCGGCCCGGAAGCAGCTTTCCAGCTCAGGCAAAGGGACCGCCCAGGGGCGCGCTGCGGAGCCGGGGCGATGCACTGCACAAAAACCGTTTGCCGCCTTGAGAAACCAGCGCAAGGAAGAGCAGGAAGTCAGCCCAACCGCCCACAGACGCGGCCACGGCCCTTGGTGGGGGAACCGTGCGCTGGGGGCAAACGAAAGGGCCCGCCAGCAATGCTGGCGGGCCCTTTCGGTGCCGGAACAGTGAGCTTAGTGCTTCACGAAGCGCTCGTGGAACACCTTTTGGCCGTCGCTCACGGTGAGGGTGTAAAGGCCGTTGGCCAGGCCCGACACGTCGAGCACGCCCTCGGCGTAAGGCACAGCGCGCAGGGCCCCGCGCACGTCCGTTACCTGCACCGAGGTGGCGGCGGCGCGGCCGGGCAGCACCAGGCGCAGGGCGTTGGTGGCGGGGTTGGGGTAGAGCTGCAAGGCTTGGGCCACTTCGTTGCCAAGGGGCGTGCCGGTGAGGGTGGCCGGCTCGGTGGCGATGGCCGCGCCGCCGCTGATTTTCAGCGTGTAGTCTTCGGTTTCGCCGTAGTTGTAGCTGCCGCAACTGGTGGTGGCGCTGGCGTCGCTCATGACGACGCGCAGGCGGGTGCTGCCGGTTTTGGCCGTGGTAGGCACCGTGAAGGTGCTGGTGAGGGTGCCGGCGCTGCTGCTGCTGCCGCTCACGACGAGCTCGCCGGTGTCGGCAAAGTCTCCGTCCTGGTTGTAGTCGACGTAGATTTTCCAGTACTCGGTGTAGGCCGAGCTTTTAAAGCCCGCCGAGAAGCTGATGGTTTGGCTAGAACCGGCGGCCACGGTGGTGCTCAGGGCCGTGCCGTTGTAGTAGCCGCCGTCGGCGGCCGAGGTGCGGCTGATGCTGCCCAAGCTCACCAAGTCAACCCACTCGTAGGCTTGGCTGCTGCCCTTGATGGTGCAGTAGGTGGCAGTGGTGGGCGGCGTGGTGGTGGCGCCCACGCCCACAGCCGTCCAGGCGTTGGTCACGGCCAGGGTTTGGGCGGCGGAGGCCCCAAATAAATCGGTGGCCGCCTGGATGGAGTAGGTGCGGGCCTGGGCGTAGGTGGAGGAGGCCGTCATGTACACGCTCTCCATGCGGAAGGTAATTTTGGCGGCGTCCGTCAGGCCGATACCGGCCACGTTGTAGGCGGTGCCGGCTTCGTTGGTGCCCGACTTGCCCACGGCAACCAGGTAGTACCAGTAGTTGAGCACGCCCGAGTTGGTGTGCACCCCGCCCTGGTCGTTGGCGTTGGACGGCGACGTGGTGGTGGCGGCCCAGTACTTGCCCTTGTACAGCGCGGGCTGGCCGTAAAGGTTGGGGTTGCTCATCGAGCGCAGGGCCCCGCCGGCCTTCATGATGTCCTCGCCAATGTCCCAGGTCGATTTCGTGAGGCCCAGCTGGTCACAGGTAAACTTCTCCACGCTGGCGCCCCAGATGTCGGACAAGCCCTCGTTCATGGCCCCCGACTCGTTGGCGTAGGTGAGGTTGGCGGTGTTTTCGCACACGGCGTGGCCAATTTCGTGGCCGCACACGTCCAAAGCCGTCAGCGGTTTGAAGGTGCTGGCCCCGTCGCCGTAGGTCATCACCGAGCCGTTCCAGTAGGCGTTTTCGTAGCCCGCCGCGGTGTTGGGCGTGTCGTCGTAGTGCACGTAGCTTTTGATTTTCGCGCCCGCGTTGTCGTAGCTGCTGCGGGCGTGCACAGCTTTCCAGTAGTCGTAGGTAGCCTGGGCCCCGAAGTGGGCGTCGCCGGCCACGTTGTCGTAGTTGGCGTTGTTGTATTCGGCCGCCGTCCAGTTGTTATCGGCGTCGGTGAAGTCGGTGGCGGCGGTGTAGCTGTTGCCCTTCTTGCAGTTGTAAGTTTCGATGCCCAGGCCGCGGGTGTACTCGCGCAAGTGGTAGCCGCCGGTGGCCGTTTCGTCGGCCAGCGCGCGGCTGCCGCTGTAGGCCGTGGCGAAGGTGGCCGTGCCGCCGGTGGCGTGCTTGATGATGTTGTCTTGCAGCACCACTTTGCCGCTGCGCGCGTCCACGTAGATGTAGGCGCGGCTCACCGGCTGCTGGGCGTACACGTTGAACTTGTAGGCCAGCACGGGCTGGTCGGTGGCCGCGTCGCGCACAATCACCAGTTCGCCTCGGGGGCGGTAGGTGGCGGCGGGGTCGCCCAGTTCGGCCTTGAGGCCGGCCTCGGCGGCGGCGTCCTGCCACATGTACTTGGTGGCGCCCACGTGGCCCAGGGCCCTATCCAGGGCGGCGGCCAAGCCCAGGGTGGGCGTGGTGCTCAGGTCGGCCAATTTCTCGTAGTCGCCGCTGATGCTCTCCACTGCCCCACCCCGGGCGTGCACGGTGTAGGCGGCGTGTTCCACCCGAATGCCTTTGTAGTACTGGGCAAATTTCTGGTGGGTGAAGCCCAGCGCATCGGTTTCGACGCGGGCGGGCCGCATCTGGTCGTCGGTGCCGAGGGCCAGTTGCTGGCGCAGCACCTGCTCGCCGTCGGTGGGGCCCCGGTAGGCCGCTTTGCCAGCGGCGTTGAATTGAATTAATTCGGGCTGGCCGTGGGCCCCCAGTACTTTGTTTTGGATGCGCGGCGCGTCTTGTGCCTGCGCAGTGGCGGCGGACAGTAAAGTACCCATCAACAACAGGGCCTTGGCAGAGTATTGTTTTCTCATAAAACGAGGATTGGGTGGGAAAATGCAGAGGATGAATATTACAGCAACATCCAATTGCCCTGCAACTTATGTTTTTTCCTAACCAAATCCTCATTTACCTTCTGAAAATCTTATAAAAGCCAAAATTTTATTAATCCTGCCGTGATATTAACAAGGCCGCCTGTTACGCTGGGGCCCCACCAATAATGGGGCTAATTCGCTTATTGTACTTAAGCAATAATTAATGATGCTTTTGAGAGAGGTAGTCAGCGGCTAGTGTAGCCAGGGTTTTTACGCCTAGCTCCAGGCCACTCTCGTCGATTTTGAAGCCCGCGGTGTGGTGCGAGGGCACTTGGGCGGGGTCGGTGCCCTTGGCCAGGCCGCCCAAGTTCACGAACAGGCCGGGGGCTTTTTCGGCGTAATAGGAGAAGTCCTCGGCGCCGGTGGTAGCCTCCTTGAGCTGCACGTGGTCGGGGCCCGCCACAGCGCGCAGGGTGGGCAGCATCTGGGCCGTCAGGCGCGGGTCGTTGTAGGTCACGGGCACCACGGGCGTGATGCTGACATCGACCGTGGCCCCCGCGCTGGCGGCGATGCCCTCGGCGGTGCGGCGCACGTCGGCCCAAATTTTCTGCTGCATGGCCTTGTCCAAGGTACGGATGGTGCCAATCATCGTCACCTGCTCGGCGATGATGTTGTTGCGCACGCCACCGTCAATTTTGCCAATCGTGACCACGGCCGCGCCTTTGGTGAGTTCGGCTTGGCGGCTGACGACGGTTTGCAGGCCCAGGACGATTTGGGCGGCCACCACCACCGGGTCGACGCTTGACCACGGGGCCGCGCCGTGGGCCGATTTGCCTTTCACCACGATCTGCACCACGTCGGCGGCGGCATAAAAGCCCTCGGGCCGGTAGCGCAGGTTGCCCACCTCGGTGGCCGCGTTGATGTGCAGGCCAAACACGGCGTCCACTTTGGGGTTTTCCATC
This sequence comes from Janthinobacterium lividum, assembly GCA_050954665.1. Taxonomy (GTDB): domain Bacteria; phylum Bacteroidota; class Bacteroidia; order Cytophagales; family Hymenobacteraceae; genus Hymenobacter. Next base: position 1,449 of record JBPBPC010000008.1, on the reverse strand, counting down.
ACGCCTTCCTTCACCATCAGCTTGGCCCCACCCTCGGCGCCGGGCACCGAGCCCTCCTCGGCGGGCTGGAAGATGAACTTGACGGTGCCGGGCAAGTCCTTTTTCACCTGGGCCAGCACCTCGGCCGCGCCCATCAGCATGGCCACGTGGGTGTCGTGGCCGCAGGCGTGCATTACGCCCACGGGCTGGCCCAAATACATGGTTTTCACAACAGAAGCGTAGGCCAGGCCCGGGGCCTCGGTTACCGGTAGGGCGTCCATGTCGGCGCGCAGGGCCACCACGGGCCCCGGCTTGCCGCCGCGCAAAATGCCCACCACGCCGGTGCGCGCCACACCAGTTGTTACTTCAAAGCCCAGGCTTTTGAGGTGGGCGGCCACCAGGGCGGCGGTGCGGTTTTCCTCGTTGCCCAGCTCGGGGTGCTCGTGCAGGTCGCGCCGCCAGGCAATGACCTTGCCCTCCTCGGCCACCGCCAGCTTGGCAATGCGGGCATCGAGGGGGGCGTTTTGGGCCGAGGCGGCCAGGGGCCCCAGCAGGGCCCCCAGGCCCAAAGCAGCGCCGCGCAGCGCGGGCCGCGAAAGCAGCGAAAAAGTCATGGCAAAGGATTACGCGTAGGTTACGGCCGGGCGGCCAATGTTACGGCAATGTAGGGCCGGAGCACGTTTGCGCATTATTTTTGTTGTTGGTCCAGGCCGAATTTATCGGCTTCATTCGTTGCTATGCGCGTTTCCTCACCCGTCATAACTAATACCACTGCCGAAGCGCCCGCCCATACCTGGGCGGCCGCGTGGGCCCACCCCGGCTACCGAAACCGGCTGGTGCTGGCACTGGTACTCATTTTTGGGGCCCTGGTGCCGGCCTGCGCGCCGTACTACCAGCTTATCCAGCAGCGCGCCGGCCACCACTTGGCCGACCCCGTGCTGGCCCACTTGCCAGCCCACAACGTGGCCAGCCCCATTTTCTTCCTGATGTACGGCAGTTGCATCGCCGCCGTGGGCTGGCTGCTGGGGCGGCCGCAGCTGCTGGTGCGCGGCGTGTGGGCCTATCTGTTTTTGCAACTGCTGCGCATGGTCACCATCTGGGTGCTGCCGCTGGAGCCGCCGGTGGGCATCCTGCCCTTCCCCGACCCGTTCACCGAGCACCTGTTCCACGCCAGCACCGCCGTGCCCATCACCAGGGACCTGTTTTTTTCGGGCCACACGGCCACCGTGGTGCTGCTGGCGCTGGCCGTGCGCGGGCGCTGGTGGCGGGCCGTGCTCGGCGCCATGGCCACCGCCATTGGCCTGCTGGTGTTGGTGCAACACGTGCACTACGTGTACGACGTGCTGGGGGCGCCGCTGTTTGCCTGGCTGGCCTATTGGCTGGCTGGCCGCGTTTGGCCCACGGCACCGGCGTAATTTCCGTTTTGGCTACAAAACACGGGGGCCCCGGAAGCAGTTGCTGCTTCCGGGG
>JBPBPC010000012.1:0-38867 GCA_050954665.1 Janthinobacterium lividum | reverse complement strand
CACGACGGCCTGTTCAGCAGCTGTTTGAACGCGCTGTTTAGACGTGTCGCTGGGGTGCGTTTTAAGCGCGGCCGCGGACCGCGCTGGGGCCCCGGCGCCAAAAAGTAGGGCCCCGGGGCCAGATGTTGGGCCCCCGGCTGCGTATGGGGAGGCCGCGCCGCCGCTACCCGGCGGCGCCTTTTCGCTCCGCGTTCATGGCCAATTCTTCCCAAAAAACTACCAATGAGCCGCTTGCCGGCTTCGTGACCGTGCGCGGCGCCCGCGAGCACAACCTCCAGAACGTGGACGTGGACATCCCGCGCGACGCGCTGGTGGTGTTCACGGGCGTGTCGGGCTCGGGCAAATCGAGCCTGGCGTTCGGCACGCTCTACGCCGAGGCCCAGCGCCGGTACCTGGAGTCGGTGTCGCCCTACGCGCGGCGCTTGTTCCACCAAATGGCCGTGCCCGAGGTGGACCGCATCGACGGGCTGCCGCCGGCCGTGGCCCTGCAGCAGCAGCGCGGGGCCCCCAGCACCCGCTCGTCGGTGGGCTCGGTTACGACGCTCGCCAACCTGCTGCGGATGCTGTACTCGCGGGCCGGCGACTACCCGAAGGGCCAGGGCATTGTGTACGCCGAAGGCTTTTCGCCCAACACGCCCGAGGGCGCCTGCCCCACCTGCCACGGCCTGGGCCGCGTGTACGAAGTGACCGAGCAGACGATGGTGCCCGACCCGTCGCTCACCATCCGCGAGCGGGCCATTGCGGCCTGGCCCCAGGCCTGGGGCGGCCAAAACCAGCGCGACATCCTCGTGACGCTGGGTTACGACGTGGACACGCCCTGGCAGGACTTGCCGCAAAAGCAGCGCGACTGGATCCTGTTCACCGACGAGCAGCCGGTGGTGCCCGTGTACCCCGGCTACTCGCCCGCGCAGACGCAGCGGGCCCTCAAGCGCCAGGAGCCGCCCAACTACATGGGCACTTTCACGGGCGTGAAGCGGCACGTGCTGCACACCTTCGCCACCACCCAAAGCGCCCTGATGAAGAAGCGCGTGGCCCAGTACATGCTGAGCCAGGAGTGCCCCACCTGCCACGGCAAGCGCCTGCGCCAAGAGGCCCTGGCCGTGACCTTCGCCGGGCTCGACATTGCCGATTTCTCGCGCCTGCCCCTCAAGCGCCTGGCCGAAGTGCTGGGGCCCTATGCCAACAGCCAAGTGCTGAGCCCGAAGGCCGAAGCTGCCGCGCCGGAAAAGGCCATCGTCACCCAGCGCATCGCCGCCGACCTGGGGGCCCGCCTGGCCGTGCTGCTCGATTTGGGCCTGGGCTACTTGTCGCTGGAGCGCGGCACGCCCACGCTCTCGCCCGGCGAGCTGCAACGCCTGCGGCTGGCCACGCAGCTGTATTCCAACCTGTTCGGGGTGGTGTACGTGCTCGACGAGCCCTCCGCCGGCCTGCACCCGGCCGACACCGAAGCCCTGCTCGCAGCCCTGGCCGGCCTGAAACGCGCCGGCAACTCGCTGTTCGTGGTCGAGCACAACCTCGACGTGGTGCGCCAGGCCGATTGGCTGGTGGACGTGGGGCCCCAGGCCGGGGCCCTGGGCGGGCGCATCCTCTACAGCGGCCCGCCCGCCGGCCTGGCCGACGTGGCCGAATCGCAAACCCGCCGCTATTTATTCAATGCCAAAAAGCCCGCGCTGCCCGCCCCGCGCCCGGCCGCCGGCTGGCTCCAGCTGCGCGACGTGACGCGCCACAACCTTAACAACCTGGCCGTTGACTTTCCGCTGGGCGTGTTCACGGCCGTCACGGGCGTGTCGGGCTCGGGCAAGTCCAGCCTCGTGAGCCAGGTGCTGGTGGAGCTGGTGGCCGCCCAGCTCGGCCAGGCCCTGCCCGCCGAAGACGAAGAAGGCGACCCGCTGGAGCGCGCCGCGCCTGCGGCCACCGGCGGCCACCTGGCCAGCGGCCTGGCCGGCATCCGCCGCCTCGTTCAGGTCGACCAGCGGCCCATCGGCCGTACGCCGCGCTCGAACCTGGCCACCTACACGGGCCTGTTCGACCCCGTGCGGCAGCTGTTTGCCGCCACCCCCGCGGCCCGGCAGCGGCGCTACGACGCGGGCCGGTTCTCGTTCAACGTGGCCAAGGGGCGCTGCGAAAACTGCCAGGGCGAAGGCTTCGTGATGGTGGAACTGCTGTTTTTGCCCAGCGTGTACGCGCCCTGCCCGGTGTGCCACGGGGCCCGCTACAACGAGAAAACCCTGGAAATCAAGTACCAGGGCAAAAGCATTGCCGACGTGCTGGGCCTGACCGTGGACGACGCCTGGGCCTTCTTCGCCGAAGACGCCGCCGTGCGCCGGCCCCTCGCCGTGCTGCGCGACGTGGGCCTGGGCTACCTGCGCCTGGGCCAGCCCGCCACCGAGCTGAGCGGCGGCGAGGCCCAGCGCGTGAAGCTCGCCACCGAGCTGCAGCGCCCCGCCCGGGGCCACACCCTCTACGTGCTCGACGAGCCCACCACTGGCCTGCACCCGGCCGACGTGGAGCGCCTCCTCACGCAACTAAACGCCCTGGTCGAAGCCGGCAACACGGTGGTGGTCGTGGAGCACGAAATGCGCGTCATCGCTGCCGCCGACTGGCTCATCGACATCGGCCCCGGCGCCGGCGACGAGGGCGGAAAAGTGGTCATTGCCGCCCCACCGGCCGCCGTGGCCGGGGCCCCCGAAAGCCGCATTGCGCCGTACCTGGCGCGGTTCCTGGCGGGGTAACTGCCGGCGGTAGCCGGGGGGGGCAAGCAACGAGCTGGGGCCCTGGCTACTGCCGGACGGCGTTGGCGGGCAGTTGGAAATACTTCCCCAGCAACCGGGCCTTGGTGGCGGCCGGCAACCGGTGGGCTTCAAAGGCGGCAATGGCCCGCCGCTCCTTTTTGTGGCTGTACTGGACGTGGTAGCAATAATTAGCCGTCAGTATGGGAACAACCACGACCACGACGAAGGCCGCGTAGGCCAAGTCCTGGAATTCCCGGGGGCGGCTCGCGCTGCGGTCGATGGCGATGCTGAGCCCGGTGAACAGCACCAGGCCGCCCGCCAGCAAGTGGCCCCGCTGCCGTTTCGCGGCGAACAGGCGGTGCAGGGCCCCCACGGTGTCGGTGGCCGCGCCGGCCTGGGCCGCCAGCCGCTGGGCTTGCCCCCGCGCCTGCGAGGCGGCCACCAGCGAATCGGTGCGGGCCATCGACGGGGCGGTTTGCGCAAAGGTGCGGTGCAGGCCCAGCAAGAAAATTGCAACGAGCAGGCAGAGGTGCAAGCGGCTAAATAAGAGCGGCATGGGGGGCGCAGGATTTTTAAGCCCAAGTATAGCAGCCAATCCTTTGGCAGCGCCCAGCTCAGCGAAAAAACCGGGGCTTTAGCTTGCGTCTCAGGTCCGGGTCCAGCCGGTGCGCTTGGAAGCGCTCCACCGCGCGCTGCTCTTTTGCAGGGCTGTATTTTCTAAAAAAGAGCAGCTCGCTCGTCACCGCCGAGCCCCCCAGGATGCCGAAAATTACCGCCACCGCTGCACTCAAGTCGCCGCTGCCGCGGTTGTCGCTGGCCACGCCAACGACGGCAGCCACCGTGAGCCCCCCCGTGACGCCGACGATGATGGTGCGCCGCCGCCGCCGCTCCGCAAAGAGCTGGTGCAAGGCGGCCACCGTATCGGCCGGCGCGGCCGGGGTGGCCGAGGCGGTGGCCGCTTCGGGGCGGAGCGGGGGCGGCGCGACCTGGGCGGCGGCGCGGCCAGCCAGTAAAGTCAGCAAGAGCCTGGCGGACAGCAAGAAATAGCGCATGACTGGTGGGAAGTTTTATATATTATTTATTGAATATATAACACTTGCCCACTAGTCACAAATCCTCCGGTAGCCAAGATAAAATTTGTGGCAAAGCCATTCGGTATTCAACGGAAAAACCGGGGCTTCAACTTGCGCCGCAGCGACCCAGGCAACCGGTAGGCGTTGAAAGCTGCCGCTGCTTGCCGCTCGTGCTCGCGGTTGTAACGGTCAAAATAAAACAGCTCGCCCGCGAGCACCGGGATGGCAAGAATGCCAACGCCCAATGCATTGGTATTCGGGCCGTCGTTGGTGGCATTCGGGACCGCGAGACCGTATGCGCCGCCACCAGCACCGGACGACGACTGGGCCGTGGCGCTGATTATGGCGATGCCTACCGCAGTTGCCGCCACGATGCCCAAGGCCCCGAAGACTTGCTGCCGCCGCCGCGTGGCAAACAGCTTGTGGATGGCCGCCAGCGTATCCGGCGCCGGATGCGCCGGGGCGGCGGTAGCCAGCGAGTCGGGCCGAGAAACGGGCGCTAGAACCTGGGCGAACCCTCCGAAGCCGCTCAGTAAAACGAATGCGAGCAGGGAATAAAAGCGCATGACGGTGACGGATAGAAACAGTACAAGGGTTGCTTTGGGCAAAGCGCAGGCGCTTACACTGCCCAGGGCCGGGCGCGGTTCAGCGGAAGAATTTGGGCTTTAATTCCCGTTTGAGGCCCTGGGGTAGCCGGTGCGCCTCAAAGTCGGCAACGGCCCGGCGCTCGTTTTTCTCGCTGTATTGAACGTAATAAATCAGCACGCCTCCGAGCGCCAGGGCCCCAACCACGCCGGTGAGAAAGGTGCCAGCGGCCGCCCCATCGAAGCCCGCCCCCGTGCCAATGCTGCCGTAGCCACTGCTTCCGCTCGAAGCTGGGAGCGAGCCGATTACGGCCATCCCGCCCACCGTGGCCAGCGCGGTGCCACCGGCCACGTAGGTGCGCTGTCGCCGCCGCGCGACAAACAGACGATGTAAGGCCGCCACGGTGTCAGGCGCGGCCGGCGCCAGGGCCCCGGCAACCGCGGAGTCGGGCCGGGAAACCGGTGGGCGACCTTGGGCAAAAGCTGGGCCGACGACAACCAGCAAGAGGAGCAGCAAGTAGCAGCGCATGGGAGCGGTGAAAAGGTGAACACCGCAAAGGAAGGCGCTAATCATGCCCTAACAATGCAAGAGGAAATTAGCCAAATGTCTTGATTTCAAGTGTTTAAAATCCTGTGCACCAAAGGGTAAAAAGCGCCGGGGCCCCAAACCGAAAGTCCGTTGCCAACGACTTTTGGTTTGGGGCCCCGGTTCCCGCGGGAAACACTGAACTGCCTACCGGGCCAGCGCCAGGCGCACGCCCAGCATGCTCCAGCGGCGGGGCATTTGGGCCCCCAGCAGGTCGGCGTAGCGGGCGTCGAACAGGTTCTGGACCTGGCCCAGCACCCAGAGGCGGCCGGGCAGCAGCGCTACTTCGAGGCGGGCGTTGAACACGGCGTAGGTGGGCGTGAGCACGCTGGGCAGGGCCGTGGCGCTGGCCGGGTCCGTTTGCTGGGCCGCGCGCTGCTTGAACACGCCGCTGAACGCGAAGTTGGCCCGGCGGTGCGTCAGGCTCAGGGCCCCCGTCACGAGGTGGCGCGCCACGTTGGAGAGGTACTGCGATTCCACGCCGCTGCGGTTGTTCAGGTTCACGTAGGTGTAGCCCAGCGAGCCGTTCAGGCGCAGGCCGGCCGCCAGCTGGGCCTGCGCCTGCGCCTCGGTTTCCACGCCTTGGGTGGTCACGCTGAATAGGTTCTGGGCGAAGCGGTAGCTGCTGGTGGGGTTGAGGTTCGTCAGGCCGGTGGCGGCAATCACCTGGGCCCCGGTTTGGGCTACGTAGTCGATCAGGTTGCGGCCGTCGCGGTGGAAGTAGGTGGCGCGCACCAGCAGCGCCGGCGTGGGCTGGTAGTCTGCGCCGCCCTCGTAGTTGAAGGTGCGCTCGGCCGCCAGGCCGGGGTCGCCCACGTTGAAGCCCGCGGGCACGATGCCCGGCCGCACGTTGGAATTGTACTGCTCCGTGAAGTTGGCCGCCCGGATGGCCTTGCCCAGGGCCCCGCGCACGGCCAGCTTGTCGCCCAGCTGCTGGCTGGCGTTGAGCTGCGGCACCAGCTCGGTGCCGTAGGCCTGGTCGTGGTCGAGGCGCAGGGCCCCAGTCACGTGCAGGCCCGGGGTGGGGGCGAGGGCGGCCACGGCGAAGGCCCCCGTGTGCCACACGGCGTGGTCGCCGCGGTCGTTGCTTTGCACGGCGCGGCGGTCGGCCTGCCCGCCCAGCGTGGCCCGCAGCTTCGGGCTGATTTGCAGCTGGTGCTGGCCCTGCACGTTGAGGTAGTGCATGAGGTGGTCGCTGGCTACCGAAGTGGGCGTATACACGTAATAATCAGTGCTCGCCGTGCCCACAATTTGCAACTCGGTGCGGGCCTTGGCGCTCCACTCGTAGCGCAGCTGGCCCTGGTACCAGTCGCGGGTGAAGGTTTCGCGGGCCCGGTCGCCGAGGTTGGTGGTGTAGTAATTCTGGGCGTTGAAGTCGCGCCGGTCGAAGCTGGCGCGGGCGGCGGCGCTGAACTTCGGGGTGATGTCGTAGGCCCCCGACAGCGAGTAGGTGTTGAGCTTGACGTCGTTGCGGCCCCCGCCGGGCGCGTCGAGCAGCTGGCCGCTGGCCGTGTTGTTCAGCAGGCCCCCGGCCAGGCGCAGGCCGTGGTCCTGGCCATAAAAGCCCAGGTTGGTGCTTTTTAGCCCGTACTCGCCGGCCTGGAACGTGGCGGCCAGCTGGGTGCCGTCGGGCCGGTGGGCGGCGGCAAAGGTTTTGGTGACGATGTTGATGAAACCGCCCACCGCGTCGGGCCCGTACAGCGCCGCGCCGGGGCCCCGCACAATCTCAATTTGCTCAATCTCGGCCGGGCTGATGGGCAAGTAGCCCGCAAAGTGCCCCGTGAGCGGGTCGTTCAGCCGCATGCCGTCGAGCAGCAGCAGCACTTGCGTGAAGGTCGAGCCGCGCAGCGTCACGTCGGCCTGGGCCCCGAAGCTGCCGCGGCTCTGCACCTCCAGCGCCGGCAGCACGCGCAGCAAGTCGTCGAGCGAAAGCACCGGGTACTCGTGCAGCCGGCTACCGGGAATGACCGTCACCGCCCGGCCCGTTTGGCCCGCCGCCTGGCCCAGGCGCGAGGCGTACACCGTCACCTCGCGCAGGGTGCGGGCGCTGTCGGCCGGCACCGTCTGGGCCAGGGTATTAAGGGTGAAAAAACTGCCGAGAAGCGTAGCGGTGGAACGTATGGCCAGCATGGTTGGGGAAGGAAGGATGCCGCAAAGCTAGGGGCCCCGGGGCCGCGCTGGCTCGGCCGCCGCGGGCCCGGACGGCACAACGGCCCGTTGCTTAGGCCAAGCATTGCAACGGGCAGGTGCCCAGTGGCCCCGCGGCCGGGGCCCTGGTGCGCAACGCCCAACCCAAATCCTGCATACACTAATTAGCCCCCTGGTTTTCGCCCCATTCTAAAACCCGACGGCAACCAGCAATAACCAGCGCAAAACCGTGATTAAGATACCTTAGACGCGGTTTTTAACAGCTAGGGACAAAGTATTTAAAGCCCAGTTTTTGTTAGTTATTGCTGGCAGTAGCGGCAATTCGGTCTCCTGCGGGCCCCCACATTTTGTAAGCGCCGGAAGCCGGTACGCCGTTGTTCATTAGGTGCAGAAGTAAGCTCCTTCTGAGCAAGAGTGCCCTCGTACTGAGGTGATCAAGTAAATCTGGACAGAATAAACTCTTGTCCTTTGATTGCCATGACAGACAGCCCCAACCCACCACTGCTGTCTGCGCCCCGTTTAGTTAGCGCCCTTTTCCTTCGTCTTATTAAAAAAAACGGCACCTACTGCACCTCAGCGTCCCGTTGGAATAAGCCACCGAAAAAAGCGGACCCAAACATTGCGTTGGTTTTCCATCCACGCCCCAATTATAAGCGCAATTAAACTTACAAAGAACGTCACTTGGCACATCTGCCCTACATCGTTTGTTCGCCATCCGAAAAGTGATTTCCACAATATAAATAATGGATAGTGTAGGATGTACAGGGGAAAAGACAAATCGGCTACAGTCCTTAATAATTTCACGTCTGGAGCTTTTACCGCGTGTTCGTCTTGTGGCAGAGACCAAATAGACAATGCTATGAATACACCGATGATCCAGTCTGTGATGAATCGGTTCGCATAGAAGAGCGGCTTTTGGCCCAGTTCGAAGGGAAAAGCTGGTGCATAAACGGCGATAATAAGTGCGATGAACAGGTACGCAGAAGTGAAAAGCCACGCAATATTTTTTGTAAAAATTGGCCTCGGCAATCGGTAAGCCAAGAGGCCGAACAGCCATATGGGCATTAATAAAATAATTTTTGGGCCGGCAATAAAACAACCTCCTGCGAGCAATAATAACGATTTCCAATTAGGTTTTCGGTAGAACCAAAGGCCAAAAATGGTATAATACCAGAACTCAAAACTTAACGACCACAAAGGACCATTAATCGGGGGAGAAGCTGAAAACACTCCTGCCTCGTTGCAGAAAAGTGCGCTTAAAGCATAACGAGGCCAGCTACTCCCCCTGGCATACTGGCTGGCTAAAGAAGGATTGGTATTGTGTACCACAATTTCAATAATCGCCGTTAGTAAAAGCGCTGGTAGCACGACCGAATACAAGCGGCTTAAACGAGCGATGGCGTACTGCTTAGGGCCACGGTTGTTTTTTGTCGTCGTGAACGCAATTAGGTAGCCCGAGAGCACAAAAAACACAACAACTGCAGCGTGTGCCAGCTGGTCCATCTCTTTATTGAGGTCAGGGTAACCCGTCAGCCACTCCAGAACGGCGTGATTAATTAACACAATTACAGCGGATGCAATACGGATACTGTCAAGTAAGATACTAGAGCTGCCGTCGATTGCTCGGCCTGTTGAATTATGCATGTTGTTTGGTCGAATTGGTTTGGGAACCACTGTTCAATGCGATACATAGTAAATATAATTTATACGGTGAATATATTTGTTAAACTATGGTAGCCCTGTTGGCAGGGGCGTTTATACTAACAGGTTGTGTTTTAATTGAATGGTGGGGCAAGCTGGGGCAGTCCAATAAAAATGGGCGGTGGGCTAAAAATGGTGACTTCTGAAGTTTGGTTCGAATCGGTAGGACGAGCGATAGCTCAAAGCCAAATGTTGGCCGTCGAGGTAGTGTACCGCATCCAAACGGACCTCTTTTAGGCTGGCAAGCGTGCTGCTATGGGAAGTAATTTGGTTTTGAGGGTGCTTCAGCCCCCCTTGTCGTAGGCGTCATCATAGGGATTGCCCGGTTGGCTAAAGCTGGTCAGCGAGAGCTGTGGCACTACGGCCCGCCAGCGGCCGCCCGGCAGTTGGACAGCCGCCGCTTCGCCTTTATGGCTTGCTTCGCGCAAAGCATTTACGCGCGATTCGGAGTTATTTCGGATGTAACCCAAATGCTGAATAGGCTTCAGCCAAGCACCTAAACCTGCCCATTGAAAGCGGAAGAAGGCAAGTCTACAACAGTCCAAACTAAGAATGCTTGTTTCGTTAACCTGCCAACGGCCAAGTGCTTGTTAGCCAGCCGGCCGCTGCGCAAGACACCATGGTTCTATAAGTTCACCAGCAGCCCGGCTACGCCCTTTACGTTCAGCCGGGCAAAGTTCTTTACCCGGTCAAAGCGCGCGCTGGTTTCTGCCAATTCGTCGTTCTTTGCAAGCGTGCTGGGGGCGTGCGAGTCCAACAGGTTGAACACCGAAGCGGCAACGTCCATGTAGCCCAGCAGCAACAAGTACAGCTGCTTTTTTTCGTCCGCCGCGTAGCCCTTGGTGCGGATGGCTTTGGTCAACTGGTCCAGTTGCGCAGTTTCGTCCGCGAAGAGGTCCCGCAGGGCGTTACGCTGCTTGCAGTAAGCGTCAAGCTGGTCCGCTGTGGCGGCGGCGGCAGTAAAGGGGAAATCCTGGGCAAAGGCAACCGACTGCCGGAAGGCGGCTTCGGCCGCGTACACCGTGGCCAAATGCTTTTGCAAGCTATCCCAAAGGCCGGCCCGGGCTTTCGTAAAGGCAGTGGGACTGAAAGGGTTTGGGCTGTCCAATTCGATCCGATGGGTCAATGAGCCGTAAAGGTAAGCGAGTGAAGCGCCGTTGTGCCGAAGTCGTAACTTCCCGCACCACAGTCCCCTTCCGGTCTCCCAGCAGTTGGCTAATAAGGCCTGACGGGGGTGTGAAGCGGGGCTATAAATTGTAAGGGCTAAATCCTGCATCTTTGGCACCGGATTCTCTACCTCCGCCGTTTTCTATGAAATACGCTTCCGCGCTGGGCCTGTTGGGCCTGCTGGCCGGCCCCACGCTGGGCCAAACGCCCACCCCGCCGCCGGCCCCGCCGCTGCCCCTGCGCGACGCCGCCCCCGACCCCGTGGGGCCCTACCGCGCCTCGGCTACTAAGATTAACGACTTGGTGCACACCAAGCTGGCCGTGAAGTTTGATTACGCCAAGCGCTACCTCTACGGCCAGGCGTGGGTTACGCTCCGGCCCCACGGCTACCCCACCGACTCGCTGCGGCTCGACGCCAAGGGCATGGACGTCAAGGCCGTGGCCCTGGTGAACGGCGCCCAGCAAACGCCGCTCAAGTTCACCTACACCGACCAGAACAACCTCTACATCAGCCTGGGCCGCAGCATTAAGCCCGGCGAGGCCTACACCGTGTACCTTGACTACGTGGCCAAGCCCGACGAGTTGAAGGTGAAGGGCTCGGCGGCCATCACCGACGCCAAGGGCTTGTACTTCATCAACCCCGACAGCACCACCAAGGGCAAGCCGGTGCAAATCTGGACGCAGGGCGAGACGGAAAGCTCGTCGGCCTGGTTTCCCACCATCGACCGGCCCAACCAGAAGTCGACCGAGGAAATTGCCATGACCGTGCCCAGCAAGTACGTGACGCTCAGCAACGGCAAGCTGGTGAGCCAGGTGCCCGCGGGCCCCGGCCTGCGCACCGACACCTGGAAAATGGACCTGCCGCACGCGCCCTACCTGTTCATGATGGCCGTGGGCGACTTCAAAATCTACAAAGACACCTGGCGCGGCAAGGAGGTTAGCTACTACCTCGAACCCAAGTACGCGCCCTACGCCAAGCAGATTTTCGGCAACACGCCCGACATGCTGGAGTTCTTCTCGACCCGCCTGGGCGTGGAGTTTCCGTGGAACAAGTACGCCCAGATTGTGTGCCGCGACTACGTGAGCGGGGCCATGGAAAACACCACCGCCACGCTGCACGGCGAGCAGGTGCAAATGAGTGACCGCGAGCTGCTCGACCGCGAGTACCAGGAAGAATCGGTGATTGCCCACGAGCTGTTTCACCAGTGGTTTGGCGACTACGTGACCGCCGAAAGCTGGAGCAACCTGACCGTGAACGAGTCGATGGCCGACTTCTCCGAGGGCCTCTACGCCGAGCACAAGTACGGCCGCGAAGCCGCTGACTACCACAACTACTCCAACCTGCGCCGCTACCTGGCCAACCCCGCCGACGCCGCCAAGGACCTCGTGCGCTTCCACTACGGCAACCGGGAGGAAGTGTTTGACCTGGTGACTTACCAGAAGGGCGGGGCCGTGGTGGACATGCTCCGCACCTACCTGGGCGACGACGTGTTCTTCGCCGGCTTGCAGAAATACCTGAAGGACAACGCCCTGGGCAACGGCGAGGCCCACCAGATGCGCCTGGCCATGGAAGCCGTGTCGGGCCAGGACTTGAACTGGTTTTACAACCAGTGGTACTTCGGCGCCGGCCACCCGGTCGTCACCATCGACTACGCCTGGGACGCGGGCCGCAAAACCGAGGTCGTGACCGTGAAGCAAACCCAGGCCGGGGCCCCGTTCCGCTTGCCGTTCGCCATCGACTACTACGTGAACGGCCAGGCCCAGCGCCAGCGCGTATTGATGACCGAGGCCAGCCAGACGTTTGAAATGCCGCTGGCCGCCCCGCCCGCCCTGGTGAACGTGGACGCCGAAAAGAAGCTCGTGTGGCTGAAAACCGACAACAAGCCCTTCAGCGCCTACGCCTACCAGTACGCCCACGCGCCCGGCTACGTGGACCGCCGCGAGGCCATTGCCGCCGCCAAAGACGCCCAGGCCACCGAGCCGGCGGCCCGGGCCCTGCTGCTGGCCGCCCTCCACGACAAATTCTACAACCTGCGCCGCGCCGCCATCCAGGGCTTCGACCTGGAAAACAAAGCGACGGCCAAGGCCGCCGTGCCCGCCCTGCGCCAGCTGCTCGCCACCGAAAAAGACCCGACCGTGCAAGCGGCCCTGCTGGGGGCCCTGGGCCCGCTGAAGGACAAGCGCGACGCCGCCACCTTTGCCAAGTACCTGGCCGACAGCCGCTCCTACGGCGTGCAGGGGGCGGCCCTGCAAGCCCTGGCCGAAGTAGCGCCCCAGCAAGCGCTGGCCCAGGCCCAGGCCCTGGAGGGCGACGACCACGCCGCCGTGGTGCAGGCCGTGGGCTCCACCTACGCCGTGGCCGGCGGGGCGGCCCAGTGGCCTTACATCCGCGACAAGTTCGACGCCTCGCCCATCTCGGTGAAGGCGGGCCTGCTGCCGGGCATGGCCGGCATTCTGCCCCGCCTAAACGACCCCAAACTGTTTGCCGAAAACGTGGACCGCCTCAAGGCCATTGGCGTTCAGTACAAATCGCAGGGCGCCGACCAGGCCATCATCGGCCTGCTGCAAAGCGAGCCCATCCAGAAGTCGGCCAGCGCCGCCGTGCCCGAAAACCGCCAGGCGCTAGAGCGCGCCGTGCAGGAGATTCAGCAGGCCAAGTAAGCCCGCCGCCCGGGCCTCCCCGCCGGTACGCAAAAGGGACCAACGGCCGCGGCCGTTGGTCCCTTTTGCGTACCGGCGGTGCCGAAATGCCCAACGGGGCTAGCTGGCTTGGGCTTGCTTCTTGGTTTCGGCCTCAGCCTCGGCTAGGGCGGCGGGGTCTTGCTGGGGGCCCTCGTAGCTGTTGGCGTCGCCGTCGTCTTGGCGGGGCCCCTCCGTGGCGTAGATGTGCTCCATCTCGGTCATCACGGCGGAGCCGTCCACTTCCAGGTCTTTCAGCACGCCGTCGGCGATGTCGTACACCAGGCCGTGCAGGCGCGGGGGGGCGTCGCCGCGCATGGCGTTCTGAATGATGTTGGTTTTGGCTAGGTTGCGCACCTGCTCCATCACGTTCAGCTCCACCAGCCGGCGCAGGCGCTCGGTGCCTTCCTTGGCGCGCAGAAACTCGGTTTCGTGCAGCCGGATTACGTCGCGAATGTTCACCAACCAGTTGTCGATCAGGCCGTACTGCTTGTTGGCGGCCGCCGCGGCCACGCCGCCGCAGCCGTAGTGGCCCACCACCAGAATGTCCTGCACGCCGAGCACTTCCACCGCGTATTGCAGCACGCTCAGCAGGTTCATGTCGGAATGCACCACCAGGTTGGCGATGTTGCGGTGCACAAACATTTCGCCGGGACCCGTACCGGTAATGCCCGAAGCCGGCACCCGCGAATCGGAGCAGCCGATGAACAAGTACTTGGGCTTCTGGCCGTTGGCCAAGCGGTTGAAAAATTCGGGGTCTTCGGCGTTGCGCGCCGATACCCACTTCTTGTTGTTGTCGAGAATTTCGCTGATGCCAGCCATAAAAAAAGGATTGACGAAAAACCGGTCGGTGGGGCCCCGGGCCCGCCCCGCGCAAACGAAGCGGCGGGCTGGGGCCCCACCGGCCGGCTTTCTGGTGGGGCAGGGGCGCCGGGGCGCCCCTGCCGAAGGTATAGCGGAAATGCCCGCCACGGAAGAAAAAGAAAATTACGAGCAAAACCGCCGCCGGTTGCCCGGGCCTACGCGGGGTGCCGGCCCGACGCCGGTGGCGGCAGGCACCCGCAGGCCTTGGCCCAACGGCAGTTGATTTCCAGCAATTGGTTGGTCACGGCCGTCACCGCAACGGGAGGGAAGGGTTAAGACCCGGGCAGTAAAGGTTTTGCAAAAGGCCGACCCCGGCGCTGGGGCCCTAGTGCCCGGCCAGCGCCACCTGCCGGATGCCGCGCAGCGCCAGCTCGATGCCGCCCGCCGGGGCCGCCTGCCGGAAGGCCTCGATGGCCTCCAGCACATCGTGGTCGATGACGTCGGAGCGGGTGCCGTCGAGCACCACGCGGCTGCCGGCGGGCAGCTGCTCGAGCGTGGTGACGATGCTGGCCTTGTTGAGGAACGAGACGTGCTCGGGCAGGCGCAGGTGCAGCGGGGCGGCCACTTCGTCCCCGCTGGGGCCCTCGCCGGCCGGGTGGCGCCGCAGGTAAGAGCCGGCCTTGGCGTTGTCGCGCAGGATGAAGAAGAAGGCCAGCGCCAGGCCAATGCTCACACCCTTCAGCAAATCGGTAAAGAGCACGGCCGCGATGGTGATGGTGAACGGCACGAACTGCTCGCGCCCCAGGTGCCACTGCGTGCGGTACAGGGCCGGCATGGTGAGCTTGTAGCCCACCAGCAGCAGCAGCTCGTCGAGGGGCACGGCCGCCATGGGCACCTGCGAGGGGGCATCGGAGGCGCGCGCGATTTGCAAGAGGCCGTTGGTCAGTTCGTTGAGGCGCCGGGCCGAGTCCAGGGTGTGTTGCAGCACGCGGCGGTACTCGGCCGGGGGGGGCGCTCGGCTTGCAGCAAGGCCACTTCCAGCTCGCCGATGAGGGCCGTGGGCGGCGTGCGCAGCTCGGGCGAGGCGTCGCGCACGAAAGAGCGCTGCCCGGCAAAGGCCGCTTCGAGCCGGTCGAGCAGGCGGTTGAAGCGCTGGGCCAGGCGGCCAATTTCGTCGGCTCGGCCCTCGGCCTGCGTCAGGCGCTGGCCCAGGTCGGTGGCCGTGATGCCGTCCACCTCGCGCACCACGCGCCGCAGCGGCCGCAGGGCCTGCCCGGCCAGGCCCCACCCGCCCACGCCCGTCACGGCCAGGGCCGCCAGCAGGCCCGCGGCCAGCCGCCGCCGCTCGTTCAGCTGCTGGCGGCTGTCCTCGTCCACCGACGAGGCCACCACCACCAAGGGGCCCCAGGCGGGCGTCGCAGTAGAGCAGGTCCACGGTTTCGTGGTAGTTGGTTTCGGGCTCAAGCACGGCGCGGCCGGCGCGGCGCACCTCGGCCAGCCAGGCGGCGGGCACCGCGCGCCCGGGCCCCTGCCCCTCGCGGAACACCAGGCGGCCAGCGGCGTCGTACACCCGGTCTTCTTCGGCGGGCAGCGTGCGGCAGAACTGCCGCAGGTAGCGCCGGTAGGCGGCGCGGTGGCCGGCGTCGGCGGCTTCTTCTTGGCCGGCGGCGTAGGCGTGGCCCACCACCAGCGTGCGCTTGAACAGGCTCTGGGTGAAGAGCGCGCGCCGCGACTGTTGCGTGGCCACGTAAATGACCAGCGCAAACAGCAGCAGCGTCACGGCCAGAATGGCCCCAAACTGGAGCGCCAGGCGAAGGCGGATGGACACGGCGGCAGGGGAAGGGTGGAGGGTAAGCCAGGTTGGTTTGTGAAGTACGGGGCCCTAACCAACCAAAAGGTCGTCCTGCTCATCCGGCGGCCACCAAGTAAAGCACGTTTCCCCGCGGCAGCAACCTTTTGGCCGGTGCGGATTTTGGGCCAGTGCGCGGTGTGCTGCCCAGTTGGGCGGCACAAGCGAATCCTCGTTCAGTCTTCGCTTTTCATCATGTAGCCCATGCCCACCAGCGTGTGGATGAGCTTGGTGTCAAAGCCTTTGTCGATTTTTTGCGCAGAAAGTTGATGTACACGTCCACCACGTTCGAGCCGGTCTCGAAGTTCAGGTACCAAACGTGTTCCAGCAAATCGGCCCGGCTCACCACCCGGTTTTGGTGGCGCAGCAGCTACTCGAGCAACGCAAACTCGCGCGCCACGCGCTTGGCGGCGGGGTCGAGGGTGAGGTCGGCCAGGTGCAGGGGCGCGGCGGGGGCCTCGGTGCGGCGGCGCACCAGGGCCCGCAGGCGCGCCAGCAGCTCCTCGAAGGCGAAGGGCTTCACGAGGTCGTCGTCGGCCCCGGCGTCGAGGCCCTGGATTTTGTCGTCCGTTTCGCCCAGCGCCGCGAGCATGAGGATGGGCACGCCCGCGTCGTGGGCCCGCACCTGGCGGCACACCTCCAGCCCGCCCAGCCTGGGCAGCAGCTGGTCGAGGATGAGGCAGTCGTAGCGCGTGGCCTGGGCCCGGCGCAGGCCCAGCAGGCCGTCGGCGGCCAGGTCCACGGCGTAGCCCTGCTCGCTGAGGCCCTGGTGCAGAAACGCGGCCACGGAAGGTTCGTCCTCGACTAATAAGATGCGCATACAATCGGCCAGTAGGGGGCCCAAAGGAACGCACCGGCTCCTTAGGCCGGGCCCCCGGACCCCGCAGGAGGGCATTTTTTGAGGGTGAGGCCCGGCGGTGTTAGCGCCGCCGGTCCTTGCCTGAACATTGCGCTTTGTTTGTGTGTTTGCTGATCATTTGCATTTAGTGACTAAATTATATGATTGAACTCGCCACGCACCCCGACCTGATTCCCACCTACGAGCCCCACCGCCTGGAAGCCCTGCGCTCCTATCAGTTGCTAAGCGTGCCCGGCCAGCAGCTCTTCAACGACTTGGTGGGCATCGTGGCCAAGCTTTTCGGGGTGCCCATCGCCCTGGTGTCGCTGGTGGAGGCCGAGGAGGTCGTTTTCGCTGGCAACGTGGGCTTGCCCGGCCTCGAGCGCGTGGCGCGGCCCGACAGCCTGTGCTCGGTGGCCATCCTGCAAGACGGCGTGACGGTGTACGAAAACCTGCTGGTGCGCCCCTGCCACCTGACGAACCCCGACGCGGCCGCCGCCCTCGACCTGCAGTTCTACGCCGGCCAGTCGCTGCACTCGGCCGACGGCTACCCCGTGGGCACGCTCTGCGTGATGGACCACGCCCCGCGCACGTTTTCGGCCGAAGAAAGCGCGCTGCTCGCCAGCCTCGGCGACGTGGCCATGGTCTTGCTCGACCTGCGCGTGGCCCTGACCACCGACTCGGCCCTCGCCGACGGCCTGCGCCAGCGCGTCGACGCCCGCATCGACCAGTCGCTCACCCGCATCGACACGCTGGCCTCGCTTCAGCAGTGGGAAAGCGCGCCCGACACCGAGGCCGCCCAGGCCTACCGCCGCTCCAGCCACGAGGAAGCCACCCAGGTGGTGCGCGTGCTGCACGCCGAGCTGCGCCAGGCCCTGGCCGGCCTGCACCGCTAGCGGCGGGGGCCCCCGCGCCGTACCTTTGCCCGGCCACGCCGCGGTGCGCCGCGGGTTGTTTTTATTATAAGCAGGTGCCGAGCGGCCGGTTCGTGGGCGGGCCGGCAACCTCCCACCCGTGGCGGGCCCGGTGCCAAGGCCTGCGATAAAAACGCGCTGCCGTGCTGTACCGCCCCTTTTCGTTGCCCCGTTGGCCGGCCGTTGCTGGCCCCTGCCCCGTGCCCACCGGCCGCTGTTGTCGCGCCGGGCGCCGGGCCGGGTAGGGCCCCTAGCCAGCGCCGGGCTGGCTTTTTGTCAACATCTTTTTTTGTGGGGCGCGGTTTGGAAAGGTCCCCCGGGGCCCCGGCCGCTCCCGTGTTTACCGCCCGGCCCGCGCCGGGCCCCGCGTGTTCGTTGTATGCTGAAAAAATCACTGGCCCTGTTGCAGCGCGAAGCGGCCGAAACCGGGGGCAACACCCTCAAGCGCACCCTCAACGGCTTCAGCCTCATTGCCATCGGCATCGGCGTCATCATCGGGGCGGGCCTGTTTTCGCTCACCGGCATCGCGGCGGCCAACAACGCGGGGCCCGCCGTCACGCTCTCCTTCGTGGTGGCGGCCGTGGGCTGCGCCTTCTCGGCCCTGTGCTACGCCGAATTTGCCGCGCTGGTGCCCGTGTCGGGCTCGGCCTACACCTACTCCTACGCCACCATGGGCGAGCTGTTCGCCTGGATCATCGGCTGGGACTTGGTGCTCGAATACTCGGTGGGAGCCGCCACGGTGGCCATCAGCTGGTCGCAGTACCTCGTCAAGTTCCTGGGCAAGTACGGCCTGCACCTGCCGGCCCAGCTGGTGATGTCGCCGTTTGAAAAAGCCACGCTGGCCGACGGCAGCACGATTTCGGGCTACGGGAACGTGCCGGCCATGCTGGTGGTGCTGGCCATCACGGCCATCGTCACGCGGGGCACCAAGGGCTCGGCGTGGTTCAACGCCCTGGTGGTGGCCCTGAAGGTGGCCGTGGTGCTGGTGTTCATCGCCCTGGGCTGGCGCTACATCGACCCCGCCAACTACCAGCCCTACATCCCGGCCAACACCGGCACGTTCGGCGAGTTCGGGCTGAGCGGCATTTTGCGCGGGGCGGGCGTCATCTTCTTCGTCTTCATCGGCTTCGACATCGTGGCCACGATGGCCCAGGAAACCAAAAACCCGCAGCGCAACATGCCCATCGGCATCCTCGGGTCGCTGGCGGTGTGCACGGTGCTGTTCGTGCTCTTCGGCCACGTGCTCACGGGCCTGGCCAACTACACCGAGTTCAAAAACAGCGCCGCCCCGGTGGCCATCGCCATCGAAAAAACGCCCTACGCCTGGCTCAGCTCGGCCGTGATTCTGGCCATCCTCATCGGCTACACGTCCGTGATCCTGGTCGATTTGCTGGGGCAGTCGCGGGTGTTTTTCTCGATGTCGCGCGACGGGCTGCTGCCGCCGGTGTTCGCCAAGCTGCACCCCACGTTCAACACGCCGTTCCAATCGAGCCTGCTGCTGGGCGCGTTCATTGCCGGGTTTGCGGGCTTCGTGCCCATCAGCGTGGTGGGCGAAATGACGAGCATTGGCACGCTGCTGGCCTTCGTGATGGTGTGCCTGGGCGTGATGATCATGCGCCGCACCAACCCCGACGCGCCCCGCAGCTTCCGCACGCCGTGGGTGCCGGTGGTGCCCATTTTGGGCATCGTGGTGTGCGTGGTGATGATGGCCTCGCTGCCCTGGGAAACCTGGCTGCGGCTGTTTGTGTGGCTGGCCATCGGCTTGGCCATCTACTACGGCTACGGCAAGAAACACAGCAAGCTGCGCCTGGCCCAGGAAGCCGGTGATGACGCCGCGCAGTAGCGGCGGCGCTAGCCTTTTAGCAGCTCGTTTTTCAGCCACGCCTTGGCGGCGGCCAGGGTGTGGTGCTGGGTGGGGCCAATGGCGTAAGCCCGGCTCGCGGTTGCGTTGGCGGCATACGTGCCCACCGAAATCTGCCCAAACACGGTTTCGGGCACCACAAAGCTTATGTGGCGGATGCCCGCGTTCGCGGCCCGCGGGTTCCAATCCTCCTTCAGCCACTGCTGCACGTCGGAGCGCAGGGCCCCCACCCGGCGGGCATCGGATAGCCAGCCCAGCGCCTCGAACTGGCGGGCCTTGGCCTCGTACAGCGCCAAGCCGCGGTTCATCAAAGACCGAAATTCGGTGCTGTTGGCGAAGCTGTGCCACTGCATGACGAGGCACGGCACTTCGGGAGCAAACAAGACGGAGCCGTACGGCTCGGCGATAAGAACAACGTCGGACATGGGAGCAACGGGCGGGGCCATCGGCAAAAAATACTGCCGTAGAGGCCTCTGGGTCGCATACGGTCCCGCGCAAAAAATGTGGCGCAGGGCCCTGCCAATGGCCCCCAAAACCCGTTCAATGCGGCCTGCTGGCCGGCTAATGCCCGTGCGCCACGGGCAGTAACAACCGCCAAAATGCGAGGGCCCCTCGTGGCATTTGGCGGGCCAAAGGCCGGTGTTTTTGGGGCTCTCCCTTCCGTCCCGCCCGCTACTCCGCACGAAACTACCCGTACCCGAAACGCCCGCCGCTGGCCGCCCCGCCCTGCCCCACGCTGGGCGAGAGCTGGGGCAGCTGGGGGTGGTGCCTGCTCATTCGCCCAGCAGCGTGAGCACCAAGGAGCGGCGGCCGCCGTGGTCGCGGTGTTCGCCCAGGTAAATGCCCTGCCAGGTGCCCAGGGCTGGGGCGCCGTTCGTGACGGGAATGCTGACGCTGCTGCCCAGCAGCGCGGCTTTCAGGTGGGCCGGCATGTCGTCGGGCCCCTCCGAGTTGTGCCGGAAGTAGGGCGCATTTTCGGGCGCGGCGCGGTTGAAAAACTGCTCGAAGTCGTGGCGCACCGTGGGGTCGGCGTTCTCGTTGAGGCACAGGCTGGCCGACGTGTGCTGGATGAAAACGTGCAGCAGGCCGGCCCGTACCTGCGGGAGTTCGGGCAGCTCGGCCAGCACGTAATCGGTGATGAGGTGGAAGCCCCGGCGCAGGGCCGGCAGCCGCAACTGTTTCTGAACAACCATGAGCAGCGGGGGAAAGGACGGTGGGCATACGCGGCCCTGCCCCGCGGGTAGGCACTGGCGGCTAAAACAGTTGCTGAAAAGGCGCCGCGGGTGGCGCCGGAAAATGCGGCACGGGGCCCCGCCGATGCCCTGAAAACCCCGGCCAGCGCGGTGTTCTTAACCGGCCAGCGGCGGCGCGCAGGCCCTCGTATTTTCATTCTCTCCCGTTGCATTGGCTGGTCTCGTTGGCCCAGAAAATCCGGTTTATTTCTTCTGGCACTGAGCTACCGGTTGGCCACTAGGACTTGTGCCAGCGGCCACGGTCGCGGCCGGGCGTCGGCGTACCACGTACTGCACCAAGCGCACCTGCGGGGCGGGACACAAAAAAAAGCGGCTGCCGAATGCCGGCAGCCGCTTTTTTTTCATTCGTGCCTCGGCGCTTAGCGCGAAGTGCTGGCGGCGTCGTCCAAGTCCGTGCCGGTACGGGTCGGGGCCGTGCCGAGGTTTTCTACCTCCACGTCGGTCTTGCGCACCGTGTCGTGGATGGTTTCCACGCGCTCGGTAGCGGTTTTGCCGATGCTGACTTCGCCCACCACGCGGGCTTCTTTGGACACCACGGCGCGCTCGGCCGATTCGGTAACGCTAATCTCGCCTTCTTTAAAGGCAGCGAAATCAGCCTCGGTGGCAGGGCGGTTCACGGCGGTGCGGTTCACGTTCACGTGCTCTTCGCGCAGGCGCACGCTTTCTTCCACGGGGCGCTCCACGATGCGGGTGCGGATTCGGGCCCCACCGGTCTGCTCCACGCGCTTGCCTACTTGCAGGTTCTCTTCGATGATGTTCAGCTTCTGGTCGCCTTCTGTGCTGGCCGCCGGGGCCCCGGCGTAGCCCTGGGCCGTGGCCATGGCCTGGTCGTGCACGTCAAGCGCCCCGGCGTCGTCCATGATGTCGCGGGCCTTCTCGGCCTCATCGGCCGTGGCGGCGTGCACCGTCACCACCGAGCTGCCGCCCCGGGTGGCGTTCGTGTACGCCTTGGCGTCGTCGTTGTCGTCGCCGCCAAAAAGCGAACTGAAAAAATTGCCGATGCTGTCCTCGGTCTTGCCCGCGACGCGGGCCGTGGCGTCCACCACGCCTTCGGTGGCGGTACCGCTAGCGTTTTGGTAATCCGAGGGATCGTTGTTGCGGCCGGTGCCGCCATCGGCCATGCCCTGCTGGGCGGCCATGTCCACGCTGTCGCGCAGGAAACCAGCGCTGGTCAGTTGCTGAACGGCCTGTTGCGCTGCGGCAGCGCTGCTGAATAGGCCTACTACGGTTTGTGCCATGGGATTGAAAGAGGTAAAGGGTGAAGGTTGGGAAGGAAAAGAAGGTAAAAATCAAGCAGGGGGTTGGGGAGCCGGGCCGGTGGGCGTGGCCACGCGCTCGTAGTGCACCTCCTCGCGGCGCAGCTCCACCGTTTGCGGGGTGTGGGTGGTGAGCACTTGCTTGTGCACGTGCAATTCCTCGACCAGCAGCAAGCGTTTGGTGACGACGATTTCCTCGCGCATCACCGGCACGATCATCGTCTCGCCTTCGTAGCGCACGGCCGGCGCCTCGTCCACGTAGCGGTTCACGGCCACGCGCTGCACCTGCACTTGCTCTTCCTGCAAGGGCACGTCCACGGTTTCGGTGGCGACGTGCACCGTCTTGCGGATGACGACGCGGCCGGTTTCCACAACCTGTTTTTCGATGTGCGCAAACTCCTCGATTACGGGCACCACCGTGGCTTGGGAAGTAGCGGAAAACAAGGGGTCATTGGGTTGCATGGGGCCTAGTACGAGCGGCCCCCAACAGGGTTTGCAAGCGTCATGAAAAGCCCGAATTATGTTTTAAATTGCTGGTAAATAGTTTGTTGCTGTTGAGCTTGCTTGTTTGGTTCTGGTAAATTGCTTAGCCCCTGCGGGCTAGCTCGTTGCCGAGTTAATGGTGCCGCTTGCTGAAACCGTTGCGACGCGAACGGCGGCTGCTTTGCGCCCCGGGCGTCCTGTGCATACTGCTTGGTGAGCGGTTGCGCTACCCACCGGCGGCTCGGCTCGAAATAGGCGGAATTGATGACAAGCAACGAACACGGTTATGTCTGCTGTCTGCATGCTGGGCGCTGGGCTATGAAAAGCAGCTGGTTGGCACTGGTGCTGGACAACCGCGGGGCCCCGGCACCGGGGCCACTCGGCGGCAGCGTCGCCACGCTATGGGGGAAGCGCAACCCCGCATTTGGGCTCACAAATCTGCTCGTGGGCGCTGGCCGCCCCGGCAGTTCGCCCAAAGCAATTATTGCGAGGCGAGCCGCCGGGCCGGTAAGGACGTTTCAATCGTGGGGCACGAACTGCTGCACGGCTCGGACAACAAGCTGCCCGGGGCCCGGGGCCGGGGCCCGTATTGCCGCTGGCGCGGCCAGTAGTGCGGAACGACCTTTTTGCCCGGTATCTTTGTTGATTCCGCGGCTGAAACTAGCCGCAAAACCTGCTCTATTCGTTCTGCTTCGTGATAGTCTGCATTGCCGAAAAGCCCAGCGTGGCCCGCGAAATTGCCACCGTGCTGGGGGCCACCCGCCGCATGGACGGCTACCTGGAAGGCAACGGCTACCAGGTGACCTGGACCTTCGGCCACTTCTGCCAGCTGAAGGAGCCCGACGACTACGACCCGGCCTGGAAGCGCTGGAGCCTGCACGCGCTGCCCATGGTGCCCGATGCGTTCGGCATCAAGCTCATGCGCCGCGACGAGGGCGTGGTGAAGCAGTTCCACACCATCAAGCGGCTGATCGACGGGGCCACGGAGGTCATCAACTGCGGCGACGCCGGGCAGGAAGGGGAGGTGATTCAGCGCTGGGTGCTGATGGAGGCCAAGTGCCGCAAGCCGGTGAAGCGGCTCTGGATTTCGTCGCTCACCGAGGAAGCCATTCGCCAGGGGTTCAATAATTTGCGCGACGGCAAGGAGTTCGACAAGCTCTACCAGGCCGGCAAGAGCCGCGCCGTGGGCGACTGGCTGCTGGGCCTGAACGCCACGCGCTTGTTCACCCTGAAATACACCACCTACCAGGACAAGCAGCTGCTGAGCATCGGGCGGGTGCAAACGCCCACGCTGGCCCTGCTGGTGGCCCGCCACCACGAAATCCAGAACTTCCAACCCGAGCCTTACTGGGTGCTGCGCACTGAGTACCGGGGCACGATGTTCGCCCACATCGCCCCGCCCAAGCAGGCCAAGGCCGCCGAAGACGCGCCCGACGAAAAGGAGCGCCTGAAGGCCCTGGGCTACTTCGTGACCGAAAAGGAAGCCAACGAGGCCCTGGAAGCCGTGCGCCCCGCGCCGCTCACCATCACCGACGTGGAGATCAAAAAAGGCCGCGAATCGCCGCCGCGCTTGTTCGATTTGACCTCGCTGCAAGTGCAGTGCAACAACCAGTTGGGCCTCTCGGCCGAGGACACGCTGAAAATCGTGCAGGCCCTGTACGAGAAGAAAGCCGTGAGCTACCCGCGGGTGGACACCACGTTTTTGCCCGACGACCAGTACCCGAAAATCCCCGGCATTTTGCGCGGCCTGGCCTACCCCACGCTCACGGCGCCGCTGCTGGCGGGCAAGATTCCGAAGACGGGCAAGGTGTTCAACAACAACAAGGTGACCGACCACCACGCCATCATCCCGACCGGCGCGGCGGGCCCCAGCGGCGGGCTGGAGAGCAGCGTGTACGACATCATCGCCCGGCGCTTCATCGCCGCGTTTTACCCCGACTGCGAGGTGAGCAACACCACCGTGCTGGCCGCGGCCGCCGAGCGCCCGTTCCGGGTGCGCGGCCGCCAGATCCTCAGCCCCGGCTGGCGCGTGGTGTACGGCGACCCGGCCCAGCAAGCGGCCCCCAAGCCCGCGCCCGCCGCCGGCGACAAGCCCGGGGCCCCCGCCGCCGAGGACGACGACGTGGTGAGCACCGTGCTGCCCAGCTTCGCGAAGGGCGAGAGCGGGCCCCACGCGCCGCGCCTCGACAGCAAAACCACCCAGCCGCCCAAGGACTACACCGAGGCCAGCCTGCTGCGCGGCATGGAAACCGCCGGCCGCAACATCGACGACGAGGAGCTGCGCCAGGCCATGAAGGAAAACGGCATCGGCCGCCCCAGCACCCGCGCCGCCATCATCGAAACGCTGTTCAAGCGCAACTACATCCGGCGCGAGAAAAAGCGCATCCTGCCCACGCCGACGGGCGTGGAGCTCATCGGCCTCATCCGCAACCCGACCCTGAAATCGGCGGAGCTGACCGGGCAGTGGGAGCACAAGCTGCGCCAGATCGAGCGCGGCGAGCTCACCAGCGAGCAGTTCCTGGGCGAGCTCACCGGCCTGGTGCGCGAGATGGTGCAGGAAGTGAAAACCGACGGCTCGGGCCGCGCCGTGACGAGCGGCAGCGCCGAACAAGCCGCCGCGGGGCCCCCGAAAGCCGGGGCCCCCAGCGCCGCGGCCAAGGCCCCCCCGGGCCCGGCCGCCGCCAAGGCCGCGCCCGCCGCGGCCGGCCTGGGGCCCTGCCCGGCGTGCAAAACCGGCCACGTCCTGCGGGGCAAAACGGCTTTCGGCTGCGCCCGCTTCCGCGAGGGCTGCCAATTCCGGCTGCCCACGGAAATGCAAGGCAAGAAGTTCAGCGACCCGCAAATTAAAGCGCTGCTGGCCAAGGGCCGCACGCCGCTGATGAAGGGCTTTGTGGGCCCCGACGGGCAGAAGTTCGACGCCGCCCTCGGCCTCGACGCGCAGTACCGGCCCGCGCTGCTGCCCGCCGCCGAAAGCAAGCCCACCACCGCCACCGACCCCGGCCAGATTCCGTGCCCGGTGTGCAAGCTCGGCACCATGCTGCGCGGCAGCAGCGCCTACGGCTGCTCGCGCTTCCGCGAGGACTGCCAGTTTCGCGTGCCCTTCGCCTGGGGCGGCAAGGAGCTGACCGACAAGGAACTAAAGCAGCTGCTGCGCCGCGGCGAAACGGGCGTCATCAAGGGCTTCGTGTCGGCCAAAACCGGCAAGAAGTACGACGCCGCTCTGAAGGTGGACGAGGGCCGCGTGGTGCCGGTGTTCGGGTAAAAGCAGGGCCCCGGGGCCCTACTTGAGCCCCAACCGGTAGTGCAAGCGCAGGCTGACCTGGTGGTGCCGGCCGAAGTCGGTAGCCGCGGTGGGCTCCAAGACAAAGCTGCTGTTGGAGAGGTGGATATTGGCCGCCGCGAAGCCTAGCGTGGAGTTGATGGGGCGTTCGTTGTGGGAGCTGAAGAGCTCAGAAAAGGTATTGGTGGTGGCGTCGGTGAAAGCCAGGCCGGCCACCACGCTGCCCCACTTATCAGAGCCGAACCCCGAGCCCAGGCCGACGCGGTAGAGGTAATTGCCCAGGCCCCCCGCGCCGTAGCCAGCGTCGGCCTGCACAAACAGCAGGCGGCGGCTGCCCGCCCACAGTTGCACTTCGGGCAGAAAGTGCAAGGTTGTCAGTGTCGAATCATTTCGAGTGGCTCGGTTATTCAGCAGGTTGCCCATGTGAAAGCCAAGGCGGTAGCCGATGCGAAAATCTTTCGTTGTTCTGCCCTGCCCTTCAAAGTAAGGATTGACATCAAAGAGATTGTAGTTGCTGACGAACCGCACGTGGTCGGTTTGCAGGGGCCCGTCGCCGGGCGGTTGCGGGGCATAGCTCACCTGGTCGGTACCGCCCCACATGCCCACGCCCACCGTGCCGAACCCGCCGAGCCCACCGGCCTTAAGCTGCACGCTTACCTGCCCGCCCGCCGCCCGGTAGTTGTGCAGGTAGCCGTCCCGTTGCCCCGCCTGCGAGACGCCCCCGCCGCCCCCGCAACCACCGCCACCGTTGGCGTAGGCCGGGTAGTCAAAATCCTGGTCGAAAGCCCCCTGCGACGCGCCCAGCGAAAAGTCAAGGGTCCGCACCGAATCCTGGCGCGGGGCGGGGGCCTGGCTCATCAGCACCAGCAGGGCCAGCGCGACGGCGAAAGCCAGGCGCGGCTGCCCGTGCCACTCGGCTCTGGCCAGCGCCGGCCACCAGGCGGCTACCTCGGCCAGCAGCAGGGCCCCCAGCGCCACCTGCAACACCCGAAACTCGGCCCCGGTGAGGGCGTGCGGGGCCAGGGCGGCCGTGAGGGCCAGCAGCGCCGCGGCCCCGGCCAGCTGCCGCGCCGGCCGCGGCGTGCCGGGTGCCGCCGCCCGGGCCACCGGGAAAACCGTGCCCCACCACCACAAGAGCGCCGCGCCGGCCAGGTGCAGCAGTCCCATCGCCAACACGCCCCACTGCACGGCCAGCAGCCGCACGCCGGCCAGCACCAGCGGCTGGGCCCCCAGGGTTTGGCTGGCCGGGTCGCGCCATGCGCACAGCCCGCCCCAGGCCAGCAGCAGGGCCCCCGTGCCTAGCAGGTAGCGCGTGCCCGCGGGCCAGGCCCGGCGGCGCGTGGCCCACGTGGCTCCGGCC
Source organism: Janthinobacterium lividum (assembly GCA_050954665.1). Taxonomy (GTDB): domain Bacteria; phylum Bacteroidota; class Bacteroidia; order Cytophagales; family Hymenobacteraceae; genus Hymenobacter. The sequence continues at coordinate 12,299 of JBPBPC010000012.1, read as the reverse complement.
AGCGCCAGGCACAGCAGCAGCCCGTACAACTGCGTGGGTACCACCGGCAGTGCGTGCGGGGTCCCGGCGGGCAGCAGCCCCCGCGCCACCTGGGCGGCGTAGGGCACCGTGCCGGGCCCAAAGCATAGCCCCAAGCCGCTGCTGGCCAGCTCGCCCCAGCAGCAGCCAGCCGCCAGGCAGCCCAGGCACTGCACGGCCAACCCCGCCGCCAGGGGCCCTACGAAGGCATCGAACGCCCCCCAGCCCAGGCCCAACCACCGCCGCAACGCCAACAGCACCAAGCTGCTGGCCGCGATGCCGCCCAGCGCCGAGCGCACCGGGTAGGCCGCCAGCGCCGCGCCGCCGGGCCCCAGCATGGGCCAATCGGCCAGCGGCAACACCACCAGCTTGCAGCCCACCACGAAGGCCAGCAGCGTAGCGGCCTGCATCAGCAGCCAAGGGCGCAGGGCAAAGCCCCGCCGCCGGCCTTCCAGCAGCAGCAGCAACTGGTAGGTGGCCACGGCCAGCAGGTAACCGGCGGTGTAGTGGCCGGGACGAAAAACGGCGGGCAACTCAAAGGCATAAAGGGGCATGGGCTACGCGGTAGGAGAGGAGGCCCGAAAGGTAGGGACCCACCCCGTGCAGACACTATCCAAAAGACGCAGCTATCTGACATGCTGCCGCCCGCTTCTAGCTTCTTAACCAGCTCAATGTTAATTAGTAAAATAAAAATTATTAGACTTTTGCCCGTCGTCGCACCGCGCTGGCCAGGAGGCCACCAGCCGTGCCTGCTGGCCTCCTGGCCAGCGCCTGGAACGCCAGCTAATTTTCCAATTCGGTGGCCTGGTAGTCAATCAGGTTCTTCACCATGCCCTTGAAGATGATGCCGTGGAACGGCAGCACCGAGTACCAGTACAGCCGGCCGGCCAGGCCGTGGGGGCGGTAGGCAGCCAGCTGCTCCAGGGCGTGGGTGCCGTCGGCGTTGTCGACGATGCGGAACTGGAGCCAGGCCTCGCCGGGCAGGCGCATTTCGGCGTAGAGCAGCAGGCGCTTGGTGGCGCGGTCGGCCACCAGCACGCGCCAGAAGTCGAGCGGGTCGCCGGCGCGCAGGCGGCTGGGCGAGCGGCGGCCCCGGCGCAGGCCCACGCCGCCCACCAGCTTGTCCATCAGGCCCCGGATGCGCCAAAGCCAATCGGTTTTGTACCAGCCCCGCTCGCCGCCGATGCGCCAAATGTTGTCCAACACCTCGGCCACGGGCCGCGTGAACGACTGGCGCTGCCGGTCGAAAAACATGCCCCGTTTCGGAATTTGGATGGCGTCCATGTAGTTCTGGCGCAGGGTGCCGCTGCTCATCGCGTCGCTCCAACTGCTCACCACCTCGTTCTGTTCGATGCGCTGGAAGGCCAGGGCCAGGGCCTCGCGGTAGCTCATGCACCGGTGCGGCACCGCGCGGGCAATGCTGCGGGCCGGGTCGGCCACGGTGTCGTTTTTGAGGCTTTCGACCAAGCTTTGGGCCAATGAAAACGAGGTGCTGGTGACCAAGTACAGCCACCACGACGAGAGCCGCGGCGTGAGCACGGGCACCGTCACGATCCAGCGCCGGTAGCCGCGCTGGGCAGCCAGCCCGAGCAGCATCTCCTTGTAGGTCAGCACGTCGGGGCCCCCCAAGTCAAAGCTTTGGCCGAGGCAGGCGGGGTTGCCGAGCACGGCGGCGAGGTAAAACATCACGTCGCGGATGCCCAGCGGCTGGCAGCGCGAGTTCAGCCAGCGCGGCGTCACCATCACCGGCAGCTTCTCCACAATGTCGCGGATGATTTCGAACGATGCCGAGCCCGACCCGATGATGATGCTGGCCCGCAGCACCGTGAGTTGAGCTTTTTGGGCCCCGGCCAGCACGCTTTCCACGGCGCTGCGCGAGCGCAGGTGCACGCTCAGGTCGTGGTCGTTGGCGATGCCGGAGAGGTAGACGACTTGCCGGGCCCCGGTGCGGTCGAGGTAGTCGGCAAAGTGCTGGGCGGAATCCTGCTCCAACTGAAAAAAATCTTTGTCGCCCCCGCTCATCGAGTGCACCAGGTAGTAGGCCGCGTCGATGTCCAACGGCAAGTCCGTCAACGTTTCGGGCTTCAGCAAATCGCCCTGCACCGCACTCACCTGCGGGCGCCGGGCCTCGGGCAGCGCGTCGGGCAGGGCAAAGCGGCGGGCGTCGCGCACCAGGCACACCACCTCGTGGCCCGCCTCGGCCAAGCCGGGCAGCAGGCGCTGGCCAATGTAGCCGGTGGCCCCGGTGAGCAGGATTTTCATGGGCGGGGAGGAAGAGCGGCGGCGCACCGGGCCGGTGCGAAACTGCTCCGCTAAGAACGTGAAAATGATGTAGTTGTTTGGCGCCGCCGGTCCTACTTGTGCCGCCTAGTGGCGCCGCTGCGCGCCGCCTCGGTTTCCCGGTGGGGGCCCTAGCGGTTGGTATTTTAGCAGGGCGACGGGGTTGGCAAGGTTTATAAATAGATAAAAAATAAATTAACGACGGTCTGTCACAAGTTTTTTGCGCTAGTGGCTAACGGTACTGATTGGCAGTAATTAACGAGGACGGAGTTGAATCGTTGGCGACTTGGTTTTCGTATATTCGGGGGCAGTGTTTACAATTGAAGGAAATATTAGGAAATTGTATATTAGTCAGGTCCCCCGCGCGTGACTGGTTTTGCTTACCGGGCCCATGGGTTAAGAGTTTTTTGCTGTTTTGCCATGGTTTCCCCTCTTGCTACTACCGTTTCCAAAACCAACTGGGCCGACGAGTTGGCGGCCGAACGGGTCCGCTGCCAAGCGTTGGAGGCCAAACTGGCCGCCCTCGAACGGGTGGCAGCCGACGCCCAGCAAGCAACCCAGCGCCGCGAAACCGAGCTGCTGGCGGTGCTGGGGGCCCTCCCCATGGCCACCGTGCTGCTCGACGAGGACAACCAGGTTCGGTTCGTGAACCAAGCGTGCCGCAACATGTTTGGGCTGGCCACCAACAGTTTGCAGCGCCTCAACGCGCAGCGCAATGCCTCGGGCCTACTGGCCTTCCCCCAGCTGTTGGCCGATCCGGAAAGCGTCAGGGCCCGGGTGCGGGCGCTGTGGGCGGGCAACAAAACGTCGCTAAACAACGACTTCACGCTGGCCGACGGACGCGTTGTTTCGCTCGATTACTTGGTGCTGGAGGACGCGGGCGCGGGGCGCTTGCTTTGCTGCCGCGACGTGACGGCCCAGCGGCGCGATGGGGAGCAACTGACTGAGCAGCAAATGTTTTGTGAAGATGCGTTGATGAACCTGCCGGGGGGCGTTTCCGTACTGGACGCGAACTTGCGGTACTTGTTCGTCAACGCCGCCGTCGAACCCGACCCGGGGCTGCGCGCGGCCCTGGTGGGGGCCAACACAGCGGAAGGCAACGCGCTGCGCGGCCGCTCCCAGCCGATGGCCGAGCAGCGGCAGCAGCGCCTGGAGCAGGCCGTGCAGCAGCGCCGCGAGGTGACGTGGGAAGAGAAACTGGTGCACAGCACCGGCGAGCGCTGCTGGCTGGTGAGCGCCCAGCCTCTGTTCGGCCCAGACGGCGCGTTGCGGATGGTGATTCTGTCGGGCGTCGACATCACCGACCGCTTGCGTGTGGAGCAGAAAATGGCGCACCAGCGTGAGTTTTACGAGGCCATCCAACATGAGCCATGAAATTCGCACGCCCCTGAACGCCGTGCTGGGCATGGCGGGCCTGCTGGCGCGCAACACCCCGCTCACGCCCCGGCAGCAGGAGTACGTGGGGGCCATCCGCACCGCGGGCCAGCACCTGCTGGGGGTGCTCAACGACGTGCTCGACACCGCCAAGATTACGTCGGCCGAGCAGCCCCCCGAGCACGAGCCCTTCGACCTGGCGGCCACGCTGCACGCCGTGGGGCAGATGCTGGCCCACCAGGCGGCCGAAAAAGGCCTGGCCCTGACCCTCGACCTCGCGCCGCTGCCGTGGGTGCGCGGCGACGCCCTGCGCCTGCGCCAGGTGCTGGTGAACCTGCTCGGCAACGCCCTCAAGTTCACCGGGCGCGGCGCCGTGGTGCTGCGCGCCCGGGTGCTGGCCCGCCCCGCCGGGGCCCTCACCGTGGCCTTCCGCGTGGCCGATACGGGCCTGGGCATCCCCGCCAACCGGCAGGAGGCCATTTTTGAGAGCTTTGCGCAGGCCTCGCCCGACACGTCGCGCCAGTTTGGGGGCACCGGGCTGGGGCTCACCATCAGCCGCCGCCTCGTCGAGCAGCTGGGCGGGCGCCTGCTGGTGAGCAGCGCCCCGGGCGAGGGCACCACCTTCGCCTTTGCCCTCACCTTTGCCGAGGCCGCCGCGCCCAAAGCCGGCGAGGCCCCCGCGCCGCCGGCTTTGGGCGCGGCCCGCGGCCTGCGGGTGTTGCTGGTGGATGACAACGAAATGAACCGCCAACTGGTGCAGTACGTGCTGGCGCACCGCGGCCTGGCCGTGGACAGCGCTGTGAACGGCGCCGCGGCCCTGGCCCTGTTTGCCCAGGCCCGCTACGACGTGGTGCTGATGGACATCAAAATGCCCGACATGAGTGGCGTGGACGTGACGGCCCGCATGCGCCGCGACCCCGACCGGACCCGGGCCCACACGCCCATCATCGCCCTCACGGCCAACGCCTTCCGGGGCGACTACGACAAGTACCTGGCCGCGGGCATGAACGACTGCCTGGCCAAGCCCTTCGAGGCCGACGAGCTGTTGCGCAAAATCGTGGCCGTGCAGTAGGGCCCCCGGGCCCCGGGCTACGCCGCTGGTTGGTTGCCCTGGTTCACCATCTGCGAGAAGCTTTTGGCGGCCTGCGTGAACTCCGAGGGGATGAGCACCACGGTGGTCGTGTTGTTGTCGATGCCGATTTCCGACAGCATTTGCATGCGGCGCAGCTCCAGGGCGATGGGGCTTTTCTCCATTTCCAGGGCCCCCTGCGTGAGCTTCAGCGACGCTTCCAGCTCGGCTTCGGCCTTGATGATGCGGGCGCGCTTCTCGCGGATGGCCTCGGCCTCGCGCGCCATCGCCCGCTGCATGGACTCGGGAATCTCGACGTCCTTGATTTCGACCAGCTCGATTTTGACGCCCCAGGCCTCGGTGGCGGCGTCCACAATTTGCAGCAGCGAGCCGTTGATTTGGGCGCGCTCGCGCAGCACCTCATCCAGCTGGTGCTGCCCGATGATGTTGCGCAACGCTGTGACGGACAGCTGGTACACTGCCTTGTTGTAGTCGGCCACCTTAATCACGGCGTCGGCGGGGTTGAGGACCTTGAACCACAGCACGGCGTTCACCTTGATGGTCACGCTGTCCTTGGTGATGGTTTCCTGCTGCTCCAGCTCCACCGTTTTGGTGCGCATGTCGATGGTTTGCTGGCGCTCCAGGAACGGAATGATCCAGTACAGCCCGGGGCCCCGCGTGCCCGTGAACCGACCCAGCCGAAACACAATGGCGCGCTGGTATTCCTGCGCAATGCGCAGGCTGAGCGCGAGGAGAACGAGAACGACGGGTAGCAAAACGAGCAGCGACATGGCCAAAAGGGTTGGTGAGTTTGCGCAATGGATCGCCGCGGGGCCCCCGGCATTACAGCCGGCCGGCGCTACGGCCGCTGGCCAACAATTTGCAACGTTTTCGCATCGCGCACGCCGTTGAAAAACTTTGCCAAAACCGCCTGAAACACCGAATCTGCCCCTGGCACGGCCGCAAACAAGGTCATGGACGATTTTAGCTTCAGATCGTCGGGGCTGCCGAATACCCGGCCGGCGTCGTCGCCGGCCAGCCCCAGCAAGGCCGTGCAAATTTCCACCAGCCGGGGCCCCAGCACGGGGTGCGCGCGGTACGCCGCCGCCTCGGCCAGGTCAGCGATGGCGTAGTGCCGGGAAATATCGCTAAATCCCAAGCCCTGGATTTGGGGGAAGATGTACCACATCCAGTGGCTGCGCTTGTGGCCGTTTTTCACTTCAGCCAGGGCCTGCTGGTAGGCCGTCTGCTGGGCGTCGACGAACCGTTGTAAGTTGCCTTCTTTCATTGGTTGTAAAGGTTTACAACAGATTATACTGAGCGTTTTAGCGAAATAATATAGCCGGCATGAAAGCCTTCGTGATAAAGTAAAAAATTAATGGCATCGTCGATGCTATTCACTTCAACCCCATAAATCTTAGGGGTCATGGCAGAAGGCGAATAATTGCCAAACGCATCTTTTTCGAAGTCGGCCTGTAGCCTGTCTATCGAGCTAATCAATAATTTCTTAATGATTTCAATCTCTTGTTCATCAACAAAGCCCGTTGGCTTGGTGGTGGGCAGGTAAGGCGAAAAATATTGTTCGTCAACGACAAGCGGCAAGCCTGCTCTGACGTAACACATGCTCTGCTCAGCGCAGATAAGGTGCGCCAGGTTCCAAATGATGTTGTTGTTGTATCCACTGGGAACCTCGTTGAGTTGCTGAGCTGTCAAGCCGTCCAGTTGCTTAAGCAAAAAGAGTCTGAAGTCTTTTATCTTTTCAATCTTCTTGTTCATGTTCAACAAGCTGTTTTCTGCCGAAGTGTCACGCAATACTTATTGGTAAGCAGAAGCTATTTACCAACTCCTTTGCCTTTGCTGCTGCACGTGGTGGCTTTGCTGCACCACTCACCGCCCCACCACGGGCAGCACGGCGGGGCTCTCGTGGCCGGCGGCGTCCACGCTGGCGATGCCGAAAATGAAGTTGTCCTTGCTGATGGGCAGGTCGGCCTTGGGGTCGGTCACGAGGTAGCGCTGCTGCCACTGCGGCGCGTCGCTGGCGCGCACGAGCACGGCGTAGGCGGCCGGCTTGGGGCCCCCGGTGGGCGCCTGCCAGCGCAGCTGGGTGCGGTTGGTGAGGTCGGCGGTGAGCACCTCCACCTTGGCGGGGGCGGCGGGGGCCAGGGCCAGGCTGGCCATGGTGGCCAGGTTGATGCCGGCGTTGCGGCGCAGGTAGGCAAAGTCCACGCCCGAGGTGACGTCGCCGTAGGCGCGGCCGTTTTCGGTGCGCAGGTCTTGGTGCTGGTGGCTGTAGTCCTCGTTCATCTCCGTAAAGCGCACGGCGGCAAAGCCTTGCTGGTTGAATGGGGTGTGGTCGCCGCCGCGCAGGAAGCGGTCGGGCCGGTTGATGAGCACTAGCTCCTGGCCTTTGTTATACACCAGGGCCGCGCGCTGGGCGGCGCGGGCCAGCTGGCGGCTGGGCGCGTCGTTTTCGGAGCTGAGCTGGCGGCGCTGCTTGGCCTGCTCGGGGGTTTCGGTGGCCGGCACGCCCTCGCTGAACACGCGCAGCTTGGCGGCGTCGCTCAGGTCGGGGTCGTGGCCGTGCGAGTTGCCCACGATGTCGTTGTTGAGCATGGCCACCACGTTCCAGCCCTCTTTTTTGGCGCGCTCGGCCAGGTGGCCCGAGCCGTAGAGGCCCTGCTCTTCGCCCTGCACGGCCACAAACTTGAGGGTGCACGGGAATTTCTGGCCGGCCAGCACGCGGGCCAGCTCCAGCACCAGCACCGTGCCCGAGCCGTCGTCGTTGGCCCCCGGGGCGTCGGCGGTGGCGTTCATCACGTCGCTCACCCGCGAGTCGATGTGGCCGCTCACGAGGATGACGCGCGTGTCGGCGGGGTCGGTGCCGGGCAGCGTGGCCAGCACGTTGGCCATCAGCACCGGCTTGTTGATGCGGCGGCCGTCGGGCTTCACCGTGAACGTGTCCATTTCCACCTTCAGGCGGCCCCCGCTGGCCTGGCTGTACTTTTCGAACTCGCCCTGCACCCACTTGCGGGCCGCCCCGATGCCGCGCGTGGGGCTCTGGGTGTCGCTCAGGGTGTGGCGGGTGCCGAAGCTGACGAGCTTCTCGATGTCGGTTTGCAGGTTTTTGGCCGAAATTTCGTTCACCAGCTTCGCGATGGCCGGGTCGGCCTTGGGCAGGAGCGGGGCGGGGGTTTGGGCCGGCTGGGCCGCGGCGGCCAGCGGCAACCAGGCCAGGAGGAGAGTTCCTTTCATACGGCGGTAAACATACGGGGTATGGGTTAAACACAAAAAACCCCGGGGCTGGGGGCCCCGGGGTTCTTTAAGCAATCAGGATTGAAAGGACTGTACCGCCAAGCCGCGCTGGCACCGCAGCGGCCTTGCCTATGCTGCCTTGGGGCCCCGTGGGCAAGGCCCCTGCGGTGCCAGCGCGGCTTGGCGGTACAACTGGGGGACCGGTGATGCAACGATTACCGGGCAACTGGCAAAAAGCCAGCCGCCCGGAACCGGCTTAGGCGCGCTGGTAAATCGGCGCTACCTGGCGGAAGTACGGGTTGACGCCTTCTTCCGAGTCCAGGTCGAGCAGCATCAGGTCCACGAACTGGTAGGCGTCGGTTTTGCCTTCCAGCACGGGGCCCAGCTCCTGCATGAACTCGGGGCCGGCGGCGTCGCTCTCGAAGGCCAGCAGCAGGCGGGGCGTGTCGGGGGCGTTGGCGAGCTGCATTTGGGCCAGGTAGGCGGTGCGCAGGTGCGGCTGGGTGGCGGCCCAGGCCACCACGGCGTCGGCCACGGCGGTGGGGTAGTTTTCGGGCTGGCCCAGCAGCACCTCGGCGTCGCCGCCGGCGGGCGAGGTAGGGCCCGTGAGCTGGCCGTTGAGCAGGGCCTCGATTTCTTCCTTGGGCAGCAGCTTGCCGGCGGGCGAGAACGGGTTCAGCACGCAATCCTGGCCCTGCACCATGCTGAAAAATGCGTGGCCGGGGATGCGCACGTAGCTCACCTCGGCGGCGTCCTGGCCGCCGTCGGTGAGGCGGGTGGGCGAGGTGAAGATGGGCAGTTTGCCATCGGTGAGCACCTGGAGCTGGATTTGCGCGCCCTCGGCGGGCACCACATCGCCGGGCCCCACGCCCTCTTCGGGGGCCAGGATCATCAGGATTTCCTCCTGCATCAGGGCCTGGTAGAAGGCCGGGCGGGCCTGCTCCTCGGTGGCGGCCAGCAGCAGCAGCTGCTCCAGCACGTTCTCGGGCTCGAAGGGAAGGGGCAGCGGCTCGGGGGCCGGGAACGGCACCGGCGTGGCGGGCACGGGCAGCGGCTCGGGCGCCGGCGCCTTGAAGTTGGAGCCCTGGTAGCGGGGCCCCGCGGGCTTGGCGGTGGCCGCCGCATCGGCCGGCGCCGGCGGCGCCGGGGCACCGGGCGTGGCAGGGGCGGGAGCCGGCGCGTCGGCCGGCTTATTCTCGGGCTTATTTTTTAGAAAGTCAAGCAGACCCATGAGGCAAAGAAGAAGAGCAGTGGAACGGGCCGCAAAGTACGGCCGGGACGGGAAATGGGCCGGGGCCCCGCGGCGCGGGCGGCCGGTTTTTTTGCCGGCTACCCGCTAATTATTGCATTATTGCCGGGGCCCCGGCAACGGCCACCTGTCCAACCGAAACGTCGTGCGGAGCTTGCCGAAGCATCCGTCCCGCGGAGTAACTGCTTACGGCTGCGGGAGCAACGGTTCACTGCGCAGACGCCGGGTGGGCCTGGCCGTTCCAGGGTGCCCACTCAGGGCAGGGGCCTAGTCGCCAACGGTGGGGCAGGCGGTGAGCTGGCGCTCGACCTCCTGGATGGTGCGGGGCGCGGCGTGGTTGCCCCAGTTGTTCTCAATGTAATTCAGTAAGTTGGTGAGGCGGGCGGGGCTGAGCTGCTTGTCGTCGACGCGGGCGGCGGGCATCACCTGGTTGTACAGCACGCCGTTCACCGACATGGCCCCGTGCACGCCGCGGCGCAGCAGGCAGGGCAGCTCGGCGCGGTGGGCGGCGAGGTAGTCGGCCCCGGCCAGCGGCGGGATGAGGCGGCCCAGGCCCTGGCCGGCGTCGCCGTGGCAGCCGGCGCAGGCCGCGGCGTAGAGGCGGGCCCCCTGGTGGCGGTTGTTGGAAAAGCAGCCGGGCAGCGACAGGCACGCCGCCACGCCCAGGGCCCCCAGCCCGAGGCAGCGCCCGATCATTGGGCAGCGGTGGCTTGGGGGTGGCGCTCGGCGATTTCGGCCAGCAGCACGGGCAGCTCCTTTTGCAGGCGGGCTACTTCGTTGGCGTCCAGGCTGTCGTAGAGGCCGCGGACGTGGCCCTGGTCGTCCACCAGCGCAAAGGTGCCGTTGTGGGCAAAGCCGCCGGGGGCCTCCTTGTCGGGCTGGGCCGCGGTGAAAAAGCCCTTGGCCAGGCCGTACACGGTGTCGCGGGCGGTGGCGGCGCGGCCGGTCGTCACGAAGTGCCAGCGCTGCGCGTCCGTCACGCCCAGGCGCTGGGCGTAGTCGCTGAGCACGGGCAGCGAGTCGTGGGCCGGGTCGATGGTGAACGACACGAAGCCCACGCGCGGGTCGGTGGCGTAGGGCTTGAACACGGTCAGCAGGGCCCCGTTCATCTTCGGGCAGATGCCGGGGCAGGTGGCAAAAAAGAAATCGGTGACGTAGGCGCGGCCCGCCAGGGTTTGGTTCGTCACCGGCTGGCCGGCCTGGTCCACGGCCTTAAAGGCGGGCGCGGTGGCAAAAATCGTGTCGGCGGGGCCCCCGTGGGGGTTGGGGCGCACGTCGCGCTCGCCCAAAATGGGCAGGCGGACGGCCTGGTCGGCGGCGGGGCCCGAGCAGGCCGTGAGCAAGGCGGCGGCCAGCGCGGGGGCCAGCCAAAAGCGAATCGACATAACTTACTTGGTGGCGGGGGCGGGGGTGCCCGGCGCTTGCTTCAACAACGCGGCGGCCGAATCGATGGTGCCGCGCAGCTGCTTTTCCACGGCTTGCAGCTTGGCCTGTTCTTGCTGGAGGTAGGCCAGCCGGGCCGGGGCGGGCGTGGTGGCGGTGTCGGGGGCGTGGTAGCCGTGCATCCAGTTCATCATGGCGTTGTCGGCGGCTTGCAGGCCGTGCACGTAGGGCCCCGCGTTGGCGGGCTTGGCGGTGGCAATTTGCTGGCGCAGCTCGAACAGGTGGCCGGCCTGGGCCATCACCGAGTCGTGGCGGTCCATGAGCAGGGTTTCGGCGGTGCGGGCCGCGGCGGCCGGCGCGTCGGCCGTGGTGGTGGGCGAGCAGGCGGCCAGGCTGGCGGCGGCCGCCAGGGCCCCAAGCAGGGTTTTGGGAGCAAATACCTTCATGCCGCAAAGGTAAGTGCCGCTGCCGCGCGGGCTTGGCCGTCCGCGGCGCTGAACGGTTGCGGAACGATTGTCAGCGGGGCGAAACGGGGGCCGCCGCCGGCCAGGCCCGCGCGGCAGTTTCGGGCCGCGGCCAAACCCCGCGGGGCCCCGGCCGTTAGTAAACGCACACCACTTACTCCTTTTTCGATGCAAACCCGCACCCTCGGCCGCTCCGGCCTCACGGTTTCCGCCCTCGGCCTCGGCTGCATGGGCATGTCCGATTTTTACGGCCAGCAGGACGACGCCGAAAGCATCCGCACCCTGCACCGGGCCGTGGAGCTGGGCGTTACGCTCTTCGACACGGCCGACATGTACGGCCCCTTCAAAAACGAGGAGCTGCTGGCCCAGGCCTTCAAGGGCAAGCGCGACCAAGTGCTGATTGCCACCAAGTTCGGCATCGTGCGCGACCCCGAAGACCCCACCAAGCGCGGCATCAACGGCCGGCCCGAGTACGTGAAATCGGCCTGCGAAGCCAGCCTCAAGCGCCTCGGCACCGACCACATCGACCTCTACTACCAGCACCGCGTGGACGCCGGCACGCCCATCGAGGAAACCGTGGGCGCCATGAGCCGCCTCGTGGAAGAAGGCAAAGTGCGCTACCTGGGCCTGAGCGAGGCCGCCCCCGCCACCCTGCGCCGGGCCGTGGCCACGCACCCCATCGCCGCCCTCCAAACCGAATATTCGCTCTGGAGCCGCGAGCCGGAAGACGACATCCTGCCCACGTGCCGCGCGCTGGGCATCGGCTTCGTGCCGTATTCGCCGCTGGGCCGGGGCTTTCTGACGGGCCAAATTCAGCAGTTTGAGGACCTGGCGCCCGACGATTACCGCCGCCACACGCCGCGCTTCCAGGGCGAGAATTTCCAGAAAAACCTCGACCTCGTGGCCCGCATCAACGACTTGGCCAAGCAAAAAGACTGTACCCCCGGCCAGCTGGCCCTGGCCTGGGTGCTGGCCCAGGGCGACGACGTGGTGCCCATTCCCGGCACCAAGCGCGTGAACTACCTCGAAGAAAACCTGGGGGCCCTGGACCTCAGCCTTTCCCCGAACGAGCTGGCCCAGCTCGACGACATTGCCCCCAAGGGCGTGGCCGCCGGCAACCGCTACCCCACGGCCATGATGGGCACGGTGAACGGCTAGTCGCGATACGACCTATAAAGCGGTGGCCGCCTGAACGCCGGGAAGGACTTTC
>JBPBPC010000014.1:0-40087 GCA_050954665.1 Janthinobacterium lividum | reverse complement strand
CATCCAAGACGCCACCGATTGGATAACCGAACTCGACGCAAAAAACTGGTTCGACCACTGTGGTTACCATGTACACTAACCTGAAATCTGCTCTAGTTTGATGGTCAAGGGCAACTCCAAGTACTGCGTACTCAATTTTTGCACATCACCTTTGGAGTAAGTGGGTCGTTCGGATTTTGGGCACGATAATCTTTTTGGTAGGAATAAGTCCCGCCTTTACCCGTCAGGGTCAGCCCGGTGCTAAAAGCGGAGTTTTCACCAAAAAAATAGTTCACAATCAGACCACCACCGAAGCCTAATTGGCTTTCCTCATTGTTGAACTGGTAGGTAGAGGCCGCATCGGTACGCAGGTATGTGACGGAGGGCGAGATTTTGATGCCAATTTCAACCTAGGCCGAAGCGGCCGTGGCGCTGGCCGCAAGGACCACCAGCGCAAGGAATAGTTTCTTCATAGGGCAGGGATCGAAAGAATATTAGGAAGGGTGCAGGCCTAGGCTTTGATTATAGCTAATTTTACCTGATAAGGTAGGAACGCGTGGATAAGAAAAGAATTGTCAAACGAGGGCCCTGGTCCGTTTTGCTGGCTACTGGGCTGGCCCTAGGGGGATGCGGCCGTAGCCAACCAACTGGTTGCCGGCCCGATGCCGCCGCCGATGCTCCCATGCCCGCTGTGCGGGTGCAGCGGTTGGAAGCCCCGTTTTTTAGGATTCAGGGCCCCGGCGGCGCCGTAGCGTTTATGAACGCGCACCCAGCGTTTGCGCGCTTTTATTTGCAAAGGCGCGCGGCGGCGGATACCACTGGGGCCACTGCCCTGGCTCGCCTAGCAGCGGAGCCGCACCTGCGCGAATTAGCTCAGCAAACGGCCACCGCTTTCCCGGATAGCGCCGCGCTGGGCCGCGACCTAGGGGCCCTGTTTGGGCGAGTAAAATACTACTTTCCGGGGTTCCGGGCCCCGATTGCGGCCACGTTTGTGAGCGGGTTTGAGGGCAAGGATATTTTTGTGAACGATAGTTTGCTGGTACTTAGCCTTGACTGGTTTGCGGGGCCCCAGGCAAAATTTCGGCCAGTAGAAATGCCTAAGTATATTCTGCGCAACTACACACCGGTCAACCTAATGCCTTCACTGGCGCTGCGCGTGGCGACCAAGTATAACCGCCACGAACTGACTGCTAATACCATGCTCGACGCGATGGTGAGCGGTGGCAAGGCCTTATATTTTGCGAGCCGCGTATTGCCTTGTGCACCCGATTCGCTCTTGTTAGGTTTTACCGGAAAGGAAGTGGCGGGTGTGGCCGCCAACGAAGGCAAGGTATGGGCTCACTTCCTAGAGCAAAACCTGCTGTATAACACTACACCTTTCACTATTCAGAAGTACGTAGGTGAGCGGCCCAACGTGCCCGAAATTGATGCTACCTGCCCCGGACGGGTGGGCCAGTGGGTGGGTTTGCAGATTGTGCGCAAATACATGAATGACCACCCCGATGTGACTTTGGCCCAGCTCATGGCTGAGCGCAACGCTCAGAAGCTGCTAAACGAATCGCACTACCGGCCCAAAAGAAGCTGAAAAGGCAGGGACTATAAATTGACGAAACCGCTTAATTCATAGTCCTTGCCTTTTTTAGTTCACAACGCTCTTCCTGTGCACATTGCTGTTTTCAGCCAGTACCACACCAACCCCGACTGCCCGGCCACCAGCCGGCACTACGCGCTGCTGGCCCACATTGCCCAAACGCACCGGGTGACGTTGCTGACCACGCCCGCCTGGCGCGGCCAACGGCTGACGCACGCGTTTCCGTGGGTGCCGGCCGGAGTAGAAATTCGCGAAGCCAGCGTCCCGTACGATAATAAAATGGGTCCCGTGCGCCGGGCTTTGGCGTTTGCACAATACGCGGCTTGGGCTGTGCGCGCGGGTCTGCAAGTGGACAAGCCCGACGTCATCTGGGGCATCAGCACACCGCTAACAGCGGCTTGGGCAGCGGCGCAGGTGGCGCGCTGGCGGCAGGTACCGTGGGTATTTGAGGTGCAGGACTTGTGGCCGGCGTTTCCGGTGGCGATGGGGGCCGTGCCTATGGCCCTGGCCCAGCAGCAATTATTTGCGCTAGAGAAGCGATTATACCACAGTGCCCAGCACATCCTACCGCTTTCGCCCGACATGGCGCGCTACGTGACGAAAATGGGAATTGTTCCTGAAAAAGTAACCACCGTGCTCAACGGCACTGACCTGGACCTGGCGGCCCGTGCCACGCCGGCGGCCGTGGCAGCGTTGCGGCGGGCCCAGGGCCTAGAGGGAAAGAAAGTAGTGCTTTACGCCGGTACCTTCGGCCGGGCCAATGATATCCCCACGCTGGTGGCCGCGGCGGAAGCGCTGATGGCGGCTGATCCTGACGCGGTATGGCTGTTCCTGGGGCACGGCTATTACGAACCGCAGGTGGCAGCGGCGGCGGCGCGCTGGCCCGGGCGCATCCGGCTAGTGGGAGGGCAGCCACGCCACGCGGTGTTTGCCTGGTTTGGGCTAGCCGATGTGGCGGTGGTATCGTTTCTGAACTTACCGGTGCTCGACGTTAACTCGCCAGCTAAGCTTTACGATGCGCTGGCGGTGGGTACACCAGTAATTGTTACCAACCAAGGCTGGACTAAAACGCTGGTCGAAACCCACGGTTGCGGCTGGTACACCCCAGCCAGCGATGCTCAGCAGTTGGCCACTCGTCTGCGCGAGCTGCTGGCGAATCCGGCGCAATTGCAAGCAGCCGGTCAGCACGGCAGGGCCGTGGCCGCCAAGGAATTTGACCGGCAGCAACTGGCCGCGGTAGTGCAGCGGGTGCTGGAAAGGGCAGTGGTCTGAAGATCAGTTGCTAAGCCCCCGGACAGGTGCAGTTCTGCGGGCCTATTTAGCGCTGGCTTTGGGCTTTGCTGCCTTAGCTGGAATGAGACCAGCCAGCGGGGCCACGTTCTTTTCAAAATACAAACAGCTGGGGGACAAAGGGCAAATGCCGCATTTAGGACTACGGGCCACGCAAATGTAGCGGCCGTGCAAAATCAGCCAATGGTGGGCCTTGGGAATGAGGGCCTGGGGGATATGGCGGACCAAGCCTTTCTCGACAGCCAAGGGTGTGGTGGCGATTTTTGGTACCAGGCCCAGG
This sequence comes from Janthinobacterium lividum, assembly GCA_050954665.1. Classification (GTDB taxonomy): domain Bacteria; phylum Bacteroidota; class Bacteroidia; order Cytophagales; family Hymenobacteraceae; genus Hymenobacter. Next base: position 36,947 of record JBPBPC010000014.1, on the reverse strand, counting down.
CGGTGCGACACCCGGAACACGTGCGTATCGACGGCCATGGCGGGTTGGTTGTAGATAACGGATACTACTACATTGGCCGTTTTGCGGCCGACTCCGGGCAAGCGCTGCAACTCGTCGAGCTGGCTAGGTACTTCGCCGCCGAAATCTTCCGTCAGCATCCGGCCTAGTCCGGCGAGGTGCTTGGCCTTGTTGTTGGGATACGAAACGCTGCGAATGAAGGGCAATACCTCCTCGGCTGCCGCAGCGCCGAGGGCGGCGGGGGTAGGAAAGGCCGTCAACAGGGCGGGCATCACTAGGTTAACGCGCTTGTCGGTGCACTGGGCGCTGAGTACCACGGCCACGATGAGCTCGTACGGGTTGCGGTACAAGAGCTCGGTTTTGGGTTCGGGAAAATGGGTGGTGAAATAGTCGAGCAAGTAACGGAACCGTTCGGGGCGTGTCATAAGCGAGGAATTGGCGCTGCCACCATGCAAAAAGCCATCCCGGGCGCTGCGGTGGGCAGCGCTCAGGATGGCAAAGATCGAGCAGGACCCGGGACTAGGTGCCGACCGGAAACGTGCGCGAATATTCTAAAATGCGGGCCGACACCGCCGGGCGGGGTTCGCAACGCACGTCGTCGAGGGTGCGCTGGGCCAGCAGTAAGTCGGCGCAGGCAATGGCCAGCTCGGGGTCGTGCTGGAGAGCTTCTTCTACTTCGGGCAAGGCACTAGCTGGCAATTCGTTGTACACGTAGCGCAGCAGGGTCGTATAGGGTAAGGTTTGAATCATAGTAAGGCGGGTTTACGGCCATTTTCTTCCGTAGGTTTATCAGGGCGTAGCGCATCCGGCCAAGGGCCGTATTAATGCTCACCCCGGTGGCGTCGGCAATCTCCTGGAAGCTCAGGTCGCCGTAGTGGCGCATGAGCAGCACTTCTTTTTGGGCCGGGGGCAGCTCCTGGATGAGCTCGCGCAGACGGCTGTGGGTTTCTTCGCGGGCCAGGGCATCGTCGGCCCCTTCTTCCGAATGGGCGAGCGAATTGGCCAGGGGCCCGTCGCCGTCGAGGCTGAGGTGGGGCGCGCGCTTGCCGCGGCGAAAGGCATCGATGGCCAAGTTGTGCGCGATGCGGCACAGCCAGGGCCCAAACTTGCCTTCGTCGTTGTAGCGGCCACTTTTCAGCACGTGGATGGCTTTAATGAATGCGTCTTGGAGGAGGTCTTCGGCCACGTCTTCGTCGCGCACGATGAGCAAAATGGTGGTAAAGGTCCGGCTTCGGTGCCGCTCAAGCAGCAGCGCAAAAGCGGATTCCTGGCCAGCCAGGTAAAGCGTAACGAGCGCGGAATCGCTCAGCTGCATGGATTCCATAAAGGACTACGGATAAGGGGAACGTAGAGCTTGAACCGATAGTATGCAGCTTTAGAGATTACAGGAAATAAAACGGAAGATACTAATTGCAAACAGAACGTTGCAAGCGGTTGCCAAATGTAACGGCGCAGCTAGGGCATCCGCAAGGTAGCTGGAGTAAAAATGACAAAATATTTTCAAAAATCAACGCAACCTTCCCAAAAACTTCACGTCAAGCTGCGATGCTCACCTGAGGCGTCTAGCTTTTGGCCGTGGCTAGCCAAGCGTGGGCAGCGGCTTCGTCGGTGAAGGTGGCCATGCAGCAGTCGGCACCGGCTGCCGAAACCACGGCCGTGACGACCTGTTGCACTCGCAACGGCGACACTAAAAAGGCTAGCCGTATTGGGGCCCCATAGCTGGCGCAAAAGTGGTGCCGAACCACACGTTCACGGCGGGCTCCGTCACGTCTTTCCGGCGGCGCAAGTCGAGCAGCCAGCGGCTGCACCTAGCCGCGTCGGCCGCCGTAAACACGACTTGGTAACCAACCTGGAGTTTCTGGGGTGTGTTTTTGTACTGCCAGCGGGCGATGAGCGCTGGTAGGGCAGAGCGGTACACGAGGTCGAGGCCGTAATTGAATATATATAAGATTGAATATAGCTAAGGCTGATGCGTAACGCAAGTTAAGCGGCAGCCCCGGGCACAACAAGCGCCACTGTGGGCCCAGCGCGGGGCGGCCTACCTTTGCCCGGCGGGGCTGCGCAGGACGTGCCAGCCCCGCATTTCTGTATGGACCCTGCTTCGCCTGCCACTTCCGTGGCTCCCCACGACCCTTACGCAGCCCTTCGCCTGCCCGATTTTCGCCGCCTGATTACCGCCCGGATGCTGTTCTCCATCGCCACCCAAATCCAGGGAGTGGTGGTAAGCTGGCAGATTTTTGAACTCACCAAAGACCCGTTGGCGCTGGGACTCATTGGGTTGGCTGAAGCCATTCCGAGCATCACGGTGTCGCTCTACGCCGGCCATGTGGCCGATTCGGTGCGTCGCAAACGCATCATTGTGCCGGCGGTGGCGGTGCTGTTTACGTGCGCCTTGGCGTTGTTTTGGCTGGCGCACCCGGGCCAGTCCGATTTGCTGGCGCGGGGGCGGTTGCACCTGGGTGTTTTCAACGCTACGGTGGTGTGGCCGTTGTACCTGGTCATTTTCGTGAGTGGCATTGCGCGCGGGTTCATGGGGCCCGCGCTGTTTTCATTCATGCCGCAGTTGCTGCCCGACCGCAGCCTTTTGCCCAATGCCGTAACTTGGAATTCAACTACTTGGCAGGCGTCGGCGGTGCTGGGGCCCGCCATTGGGGGCCTGCTGTTTGCGCACTTGGGCAAGGAGTTCGCCTACGGCGTTGACGTGGTGATGGAAGGCTTAGCGCTGGTGCTGTTCATCACCATTGCCAGCCGCGAGCTGCCGCCCGTTGAGGGCGAGCGGCTGAACTTGAAAGAGAGCATTCTGAGCGGAGTCAAGTTCATCTTTGGCAACCAGATTGTGCTGGCGGCCTTGTCGTTGGACATGTTCGCCGTGCTCTTCGGCGGGGCCGTGGCGCTGCTGCCCATCTTCGCCTCCGACGTGCTGAAGGCGGGCCCCGACGCCCTGGGCTACCTGCGCGCCGCGCCGGCGGTGGGCTCGGTGGCCATGGCGGTGTGGCTCACGTTCTCGCCGCTGAAGCGCGGGGCGGGCCGCAAAATGCTGTGGGCCGTGGCCGGCTTTGGGGCCGCCACCGTGGCTTTTGCACTGTCGACTAATTTGTACTTGTCGATGTTCCTGCTGTTTTTGACGGGAACCTTCGATTCCGTATCGGTCATCGTGCGCTCAACGCTGGTGCACACCTACACGCCGGAGTACATGAAGGGCCGCGTGTCGGCGGTGAACAGCATCTTCATCGGCTCCAGCAACGAGCTGGGAAGCTTCGAGAGCGGCGCGGCGGCCAAGCTGCTGGGCACGGTGCCGAGCGTGGTGTTTGGGGGCCTGATGACGATGCTCGTGGTAGCCGTCACGACCTGGAAAGCCGACAAGCTGCGCGGTTTGGAAATGGGCGCGGGCAAAAAATAGCTGCCTGCCAGGGCCCTATTCGCAGCGAACGTAGGGCCGCAGCTTGGCCCAGTCGTCGGGCTTCAGGGTCGGGATTTGCTGTAAGTCTTCGGGCTTGCGGTAGGGGCCGTGCTGCTTGCGGTAGGCCACGATGAGGCGGGCCAGCGGCTTGCGGATGTAGGGGTGCAGGTACAACTCGTCGAACGAGGCGGTGTTGACGTTCACCAGCTGCGGCGCAAAACCCGGCCGCACGAATGTGTACTTGCGCAGGCTGTCCACCAAATCGGGGGCATCGCGCAGCACAAATACTTCGCCGAGCTGGTCGGCCCGCAGGTAGCCGCCGAGTTGGTTGCGGTATTGCACCACCCACTTGGCCCGGCCCGCGCCAATGCCGCGGATCTGCATCAGCTGCGTGGTGTCGGCCGCGTTCAGGTCGAAAGGCTGGAGGTGCTTGGGCTTGCTGGGGAATTTGCTGGCGGCGAACGGCGGGAACTGGCCCGGGGCCCCGGCGGCGTAGGCGGGCCGCTCGCCCCGGCCCGGCAGCGCCTCGGGCAGCTGCATAAACGGCGCCAGCCGTTGGTACACCGAATCTTCCAGCCCGTACATTTTCTTGATCTGCGCCTTGGCGCGGAAGCCGCCCGCCGCGTCGCGGTATTTCACGATGCGCCCGGCCACGAAGTGCGGGACGCCACGGGCCTCCCAGCCGTTGGCCGTGAGGGCGTTGGGGTCGAAGGGCCCCAGGGGCACACGGGCCACGGCAGGGTAGCGCGCCGCCCGGTCGAAGGCGCGCGGGGCGTAGGCGCGGCCCGCGGCGCGGTTGGCGGACAGGGTCGCCGCCAGTTGGTCGAGCTGTTGCTGGTCGGCGGCGGGCAGGTACTGGGGCTGGGCGGGGTGCCAGAGCAGCGGCAGCAGCAGGGCCCCGGCCAGCACCGCCAGCAGGCCCACCATGCCGCGGGCTTCGGCGCGCGAGTAGCCCATGTAGCGCCGCGCCCAGCGCAGGGGCCCCGCATCGGCCCAAGAGCGCCGGGGGCGTGGCGGAGGTGTCATATGAGAAAGAATTGAGTGCCCGTCGAAACGAGCGCGGAAGAGGAAAGCCAGGAGTGCCTAGCGCTGAAGGCGACGCCAACCACCCGCGATGTTACCAAGTTCGTGGGGCCCAAAGTGGTGCTGGTGTCCGTTGGGATGAATTTTTGGAATGGTGGGGCCCCTTAGCGCCCGGCGTGGGCCGCCACCCAATTGCCGATGATTTGCAGGGCGCTGGGCGCAAAGGTTTCCTCGATGGTGCCGTACTCGCTGATGGCCCCGGTGGGAGCGGTTTGAAACAGGTGGTTGAGGCCGGGCAGCGCTTGCGTGGTCACGTCGCGGTTGCCGCCGGCTTTCAGGCCCTGGGCAATGGCCGCTAGGTTGGGGCCGGCGGCCACTTGCACGTCCTTCGTGCCGCCGAGGGCCAGCACCAGGCACCGCACGCGGGGCAGGGTTTGGGCGGGGTGGTCGGCCAGCAGGTGGCGGTAGGCGGGCGAGAGTAGCGCGTTGATTTGCCCGTCGGCCTGCGCCAGGGCCCCCGGGCTGGCCGTGCCGCCGGGGCCCAGCACCGCGCGCAGCTGGGCACGGGCCTGGGCATCGTCCGGCGTTTGCTCCACAATGGCCAATACTTGGCGCTGCGTTTTTTCAGCGCTCAATAATTGGGCTGGGGTGGCCCCGCCCAGCTTGCCCAGGGCCAACACTTGCTGCACAATCAGCTCATCACCGGGCAGGCCGGGGGCCGCCAGCAACACCAGGAAATCGGGCCCCTGGGGCTGGCCGGCGGCGGCAATGGCGGCGGTGCCGCCTTCGCTGTGGCCCAGCAGCCCCGCGTGCGCCGGGGCGATGCCGGGCCGGGCACGCACGAAGGCCAGCGCCGCCAGCGCATCGGCGGCGTAGTCGGCGCTGGTGCTGGTGGCCTGCGCGCCGCCCGATTGGCCCACGCCCCGGTCGTCGAAGCGCAGCACGGCAATGCCGCGCCGGGTAAGGTAATCGGCCAGCACCCAAAAGGGCTGGTGGCCAAACAGGGTTTCGTCGCGGTCCTCGGGCCCCGAGCCCGTCAGCAACACCACGGCCGGAAAGGGCCCCGGGCCGGCCGGTGTGGTGAGGGTGCCGGCCAGCACCACGCCGGCCTGGGCGTTGGCAAACGCCACGTCGGCCGCTCGGTACGGGAACGGTGGCTTAGGGGCCTGGGGCCGGCGGGGCCCTGCTGGTGCGCCCGCCGCGGCGCGGGCCAGCGTGAGGGGCAGGGCTTGGCCGCCCTGGTGCCACTTGCCTACCAGTTGCTGCCCAGCGGCGGCGCGCCGGCCGGCAAAGTAGGCCCTGGCTTGTGAGAAGCGCAGGTACACGCTGTCGGCGGTGGGGGCCGTGAACTGCAGCGGCAGGCCTTGGGCGTGTTGCAGGGGCACGTCGAGCGTGGCCGTACGGGGCCCCCCGGCCGGGTCGGCGAGGTGGGCCGTGAGGGTGAGGGGCCCCAGCACACCCGTCCAATCGCCGGTGAGGCTGGTGGGGGCTTGCGCATAAGCACCGAAGGGCAAGGTGAGCAGTACCGCGCTGCCGAGTAGCCCGCTGGCCCGGCGCAAGGCGTCGGGAAATAGCGATAGAAACATGCTGCAATACTACGGCCCCGCTGGGCCCCGGGGCTAGCTGCGCATCCGCCCGTAGCGAACAATTTTGCGCGGCGCCGCCCGCTTCACCGTCACGGGCAAGGGGGCCCCGGGCAGCTTGGTTTGGAGGGCCACCCAATCGTGAATGTCTTTGAGGGCTTCGGGCGAAAACGTGGGCTGCTGGGCCCCGTCCACCACCGTCCATTGGTCGGTGGGGGCCTCAAAGAGGTGGTTCACGCCGGCCAGGCGCTGGGCCGTGGCCGAGCGGTGGGCGTGGTTCAGGGCCTTTTGCAAAGGCGTCATGTTCTGGCGCACCGACACTTGCAAATCCTCCGTGCCGTTGAGCAGCAGCACCGGGCATTGCACCTGGGCCAGGCGGTTTTGGGGGTTGAAATCGAAGAAGTAGCGCGACCATGGCGAGGTGAGCTGCGCGGCCCGGGCCCGGGCCATGCCCGCGTCGAGGCCCGTGTTGGTGCCGCTCAATAGGGCCGTAACCTTGGCGCGGGCCGTGGCGTTGTTGGCCGTTTGGCGCACCAGCACCACGGTGCGGGCAAATGCTTCCTGGGCAGCCTTCACCTGCGAGGGGTCGGCCCCGATCAGGCGCATGATTTCGCTTTGCTGGCGCAGCAGCACGTCGTAGCCCGACTCGCCGTAGCCGGCCAGCGACACCACGAAGGCCGGCGCCCGGCCGCTGCTGGGGGCCCCAGCAGCCAGCAGGGCCACGTTGGCCCCTTCGCCGTGCCCCAACAGGCCCACGCGCCCGCCCGCCACCAGGGGCTGGGCGCGCAGGCAGGCCAGGGCGGCCTGCGCGTCGGTGGCCAGGTCGGCGGTGGTGGCGGTGGCGTAGGTGCCCTCCGAGCGGCCCACGCCGCGGTCGTCGAAGCGCAGCACGGCGACGCCGTGGCGGGTGAGGTAGTCGGCCAGTTGCCCGAACATGCGGTAGCCCGACAGCTCCGCGTCGCGGTTCTGGGGCCCCAGGTCGGAGAGGAGCACCACGCCCGGGAAGGGGCCCTCGCCGGCGGGCACCGTCACGGTGCCGCTGAGGTGCTGGCGGGTGGTGGGGTTGAGAAACGTGACGTCGGACTCGCGGTAGGGCGGGGCGGCGCGCAGGCGGTTGGCGGCCTGCTTCGAGGCGGCGGCGCGCAGCAGCACCAGCGGCGCCGTCAGGCCGGGCTGCGTCCAGGTGCCGCTCAGGCTGGCCCCGTCGTTCAGCACCTTGCCCACGAAGCGGCTGCCGGCCTGCTCGATGCGCAGCGTGAGGTCGTCGCCCTTCAGCTCCACTTCCACCGGCATGCGGCTGATGCGCTGCTGCGGCGCGTCGAGGGCGGCGTAGTAGGTGCCGTTGCTGAGCGGCACGATGGTGATGTAGAGCGTAATCTCGCCGCCGAGCAGCTTCAGGGGCCCCTTCCACTGGCCGTTGAGGGGCGCGGGGCCCGCCGGTGGGGCCCCCGCCGCGCGAAACGGCTGCCCCAGCACAACAATTGATAACAGAACGCCAAGTATAAATTTAATCATGAAATAATGATAGCGCAAATAGCTTGTGAAGGATAAGAAGAGCTTTCAAAGCTTAAAAATACAAAAAATATGCTAGCGGTAACGTATTTCTCGGCGGATGGCGGCCGGGGCTGTGCCGTGGGCCGTGCGGCGCTGGCCCAGCGGCGGGCTTCCTTTGCAGGGCGGGCCGCCGCCGCCCGCGCCCGCAACCTTTTGTCCCCTGCCCGCTGTTAGCTTGTCTATGCCCAAAAATGCCGATCTACAAGTGGCCGCCCCCGCGGCCGACCCGATTGACCAGCTCGACCCCCGCGAGTTCATCCTCATCAAAAACGCCCGGGTTCACAACCTGAAAAACCTGAGCGTGGCGCTGCCCCGCAACCAGTTCATCGTCGTCACGGGCCTGTCGGGCTCGGGCAAATCCAGCCTGGCCTTTGATACGTTGTACGCTGAGGGCCAGCGCATGTACGTGGAAAGCCTGAGCAGCTACGCCCGGCAGTTTTTGGGCCGCATGGACAAGCCCGACGTGGACTACATCCGCGGCATTTCGCCGGCCATCGCCATCGAGCAGAAGGTCAGCATCAAGAACAACCGCTCGACGGTGGGCACGAGCACCGAGATTTACGACTACCTCAAGCTGCTGTTTGCGCGGGTGGGGCGCACGTTTTCGCCCATCAGCGGCGCGCAGGTGCGGAAGGACAACGTGGCCGACGTGGTGGATTTCTTGGGGGCCCAGCCCGAGGGCACCCGCGTTATGCTGCTGGCCCCGCTGCCGCCGCTGGCCCCGGGCCGCACCCTTATTAAGGAACTGGACTTGCTGCTGCAAAAAGGCTACAGCCGCGTGGTGGTGGGCGGCGAAACGGCTTTCATCGAAGACCTGCTGGCCGTGGGGGCCCCCGAACCGAAAGGGGAGGTGTTCATCATGGTTGACCGCGCTGTGCTGCGCCCCGGCGACGAGGACCTGCTGTTCCGCCTTTCGGATTCGGTGCAAACCGCGTTTTATGAAGGCCACGGCACCTGCATCCTGCGCCTGAACGACGACGAAACGCGCACGTTTTCCGACAAGTTTGAGCTGGATGGGATGACGTTCGAGGAGCCGAGCGTTAACTTTTTCTCTTTTAACAACCCGTACGGGGCCTGCCATACCTGCGAGGGCTTCGGCTCGGTGCTGGGCATCGACGAAGACTTGGTGATTCCCGACAAGAGCATGACCGTGTACGAGGGCGCCATTGCGCCCTGGCGCACCGAAAAGCAGGGCGAGTGGCTGAAGCCGCTGCTGAAAAACGGCATCCGGTTCGACTTCCCCATCCACCGCCCCTACAACGACCTGAGCGAAGCCGAACAGCGCCTGCTGTGGACCGGCAACAAGCACTTCCAAGGCCTCGACGCTTACTTTAAGTGGGTGAGCGAGCAGAGCCACAAAATCCAGTACCGGGTGCTGCAAAGCCGCTACCGGGGCCGCACCGTGTGCCCCGACTGCCGCGGCACCCGCCTGCGCAAAGACGCGCAGTACGTGAAAATTGACGGCCGCAACATTGCCGACGTGGTGCTGCTGCCCATTTCGGGGGCCCTGGAGTTCTTCGCCGGCATGGCCCTGAGCGAGCACGAGGCCAAGGTGGCCGAGCGCCTCGTGACGGAAATTACCAACCGCCTGGGCTACCTCAACCGCGTGGGGCTGGGCTACCTCACCCTCAACCGCTTGAGCAACACGCTGAGCGGCGGCGAGAGCCAGCGCATCTCGCTGGCCACGTCGCTGGGCTCGGCCCTGGTGGGCTCGATGTACGTGCTCGACGAGCCCAGCATCGGCCTGCACCCCAAGGATGCCGAGCAGCTGATTGGCGTGCTGCGCTCGCTGCAGGAACTGGGCAACACCGTGGTGGTGGTGGAGCACGAGGAGAAGATGATGGAGGCCGCCGACCAAATCATCGACATTGGCCCCGAGGCCGGCAGCGGCGGCGGCCACCTCATGTTCCAGGGCACGTACCCCGAGCTGCTGCGCGACACCGCCACCTACACCGGCAAGTACCTCAGCGGGGCCCTGGCGGTGCACGTGCCCGCCGTGCGCCGCCCCTGGCGCAACGCCCTGGAGCTGACCGGGGCCCGCGAAAACAACCTTAAGAACGTGAGCGTGAAGGTGCCGCTGGGCGTGATGACGGTGGTTACGGGCGTGTCGGGCTCGGGCAAGTCCACGCTCATCAAGCGCATCCTGGCCCCGGCCCTGATGAAGCAGCTGGGCGGCGGCGCGGGCGAAAGCACTGGCAAGTTCGACAAGCTGACCGGCGTGCAGGGCCAGGTGTCGCACGTCGAGTTCGTGGACCAAAACCCCATCGGCAAGTCGTCGCGCTCGAACCCGGTGACGTACGTGAAGGCGTACGACGCCATCCGGACGCTGTTCTCGGACCAACCGCTGGCCAAGGCCCGGGGCTTCAAGCCGTCGCATTTCTCGTTCAACGTGGACGGCGGGCGCTGCGAGGTGTGCCAGGGCGAGGGCCAGGTAAAAATCGAGATGCAGTTCATGGCCGACATCTACCTGACCTGCGAAAGCTGCGGCGGCCGCAAGTTCAAGCAGGACGTCCTGGACGTGAAGTTTCAGGAAAAAGGCATCGACGAAGTGCTGGACCTGACCGTGGCCGACGCGGTGCAGTTCTTCAAAAGCCAGCCCAAGGTGGCCGAGCGCCTCCAGCCGCTGGAAGACGTGGGCCTGGGCTACATCCGCCTCGGGCAGTCGGCCAACACGCTGAGCGGCGGCGAGGCCCAGCGCGTGAAACTGGCTTCGTTCCTCACCAAAGGCGCTACGCTGCAGCAAGATAAAATCTTGTTTATCTTCGACGAGCCCAGCACCGGACTGCACTTCCACGACATTGCCAAGCTGCTGGGGGCCCTGAATGCGCTGATCGAGCAGGGCAACTCGGTGCTCATCATCGAGCACAACGTGGACATCATCAAGTGCGCCGACTGGCTGATTGACCTGGGCCCCGAAGGTGGCCTCAACGGCGGCCACCTGCTCTTCGAAGGCACGCCCGAGGAACTGGTGAAGCTGAAGGACACCAACCACACGGCCCGCTTCCTGGCCGACAAAGTGTAGGCCCCGCATGCAGCTCGGCACCGAAGCCACCGTGGCGGTGGGCACCCCCGACACGCTGCTGGCGAGCACGGCCGCGGCGGGCACGGCGCAGGTTATTTTTGAAGACGACGGCACCACCGGCTACTTCTATGCCGTGGCGCCGGGGCCCGAAGCGGTTATCCTCGACGCGCTGCACGTGTACGACGTGGCCAATGTGGCCGACCGGCGCATTCCCGTGGTGGTGCAGCTGTTCTGGACCGTAGGCGAAACGGCGGCCGCGCTCGTCATCAACGGCCACTGCCACGCGCTGTACGATTTTCAGCGGCAGGCCGGGTTTTGCCGCAGCGCCTTCCCGCCGGCGCCCCGCGGCCAAGTGCCCAAGCGCGAGCTGACCGACGAGCTGGTGGAGCAGTACTTCGGGGCCTGAACCAGCTACTGGCCGCGCCGTTGCATTTCCTGCCGCCGCATGGGCATTTTGTCCACGGTGCCGAACAGGTCGTCGGGCATTAGGGGCACGGCGCTGGTGCGCTTGGCCCCGCCGTCTTTACCTACCAATACCACGCCGAACGCCGGCGGCCGCAGGCCCAGGCGCTGCGCCAGCTGGCGGTCGGCGGAGTTCAGCTGATCGTAAAACACGTCCAACACCCGGATGTCGCGCTCTTGCAGCTGGCCGGCAGCGGCAGCCAGTAGTTCCTTTTGGCGTTTGAAGGCGGGGTGCTTGGCCGTGGGGGCCCCCACCAGCAGGAGGCGCTGCCGGTCGCGGCCGGCGCGCAGGGCCTGCTGCAACGGCGCCGCAGCCGGTGTTTGCGCCGCCGCCCAGGGCGGGGCCCCCAAAAGCGCAGCCAGGAGGAAATAGAAGTATTTCATTACGAATTGTTTTTTAGCAAAGAGCCCCTAACCTTGCAGTCTCTAGAGGGAACGCAATGCCAAGGAAAATCGCCGGCTTTTTCGTTCAGCGACCGGGTTCGCCGATGGAAAGCCGTTGCCCGGCGAATGAAGGGCAGCACTGGGCGACTGGGCGGATGGCCAACCAAACCGGTGCTGCTGCTTTGCTCGTAATTATTTCCCGCTTACACTTTTGGCCATGTCCTCCGCTCATTCCCACCCACCCGACCACTACGCAGCCCCCAACCGCTCAGCTACTGGCCGCGCGTGGCGCTGGCTGGTAGCAGCGGCCATTTTTGGCAACATCTTCCTCAACTACTACGCCAACACCCACCCGCTGAACGGGCAAACAATGGGGGCCGTGTCGGCCAAATACCCGACGCTGCTCACGCCGGCGGATTATGCGTTCAGTATTTGGGGCCTGATTTTTTTGGGGCTGGCCATTTACGCGGTGTGGCAGTTGCTGCCCGCCCAGCGCCTGCTCTCGCTACCCGATGCGCTGGCCAAGCCCCTGGCCCTGGCCAACGTGGCCACCGGTGGGTGGGTGGTGCTGTTTGCCTACGAGCTGATTTTGCCCAGCGTGGGCGTGATGTTGGTTATTTTAGGCACGCTCGTAGCGGCCTACGGGCGGGCCCGGCGGCGGGTACTGGCCCAAGCCGCCCCAGCTTGGACCAGCCTCCCGCTGGCCCTGTACCTGGGCTGGATTTCGGTGGCCTCGGTCATCAACCTCACCATTGGGCTGCGGCAGCTGGGGTGGCAGCCTGTGCAAGCCGGCTCCATCGTGTTGGCGTTGGGCCTGATGGTGGTGGTGGTGGCGCTGGCGCTGCTCATCAGCCGCGTGTTCCAGGAAGTGGCGTTTCCACTGGTCATTGCCTGGGCCCTGGTGGCTGTTTGGGTCGTGCGGCTGCGCGAAGTGCCGGAGCTGGGCTGGGCCGCGCTGGCCGGGGCGGCCGTAGCGGCCATTGGCGGCGTGGTGCTGTCGCGGGTGGGCGGCCGCCGGCAGCCCTGGGAAATTGCCGCCGCCGCCGCCGCGGCCCAAACCGCGGCCCTGGCCCACCGCCGGGCCGCTGCCGAGGCGTCGCCGGTCGCACAAAAGCCGGCGTAGCGCGCGCCGCGTAGCTTTGTGGCGTCTCACCCTCACTTCGTGCTATGCGTCAAAAATTCGTTGCCGGCAATTGGAAAATGAACCTTGCCTACCCAGGGGCCCTCGCGCTGATTTCCGAAATCGTTGACTTGCTGGGCCCGGCCGCGCCCACCGACCCGGTGGTGGTGGTGTGCCCTCCGTTTCCGTTCCTGTCGGGGGTGGGCGAGCACCTGCCCAAAGGCGGCACCGTGCACTTGGGGGCCCAAAACGCCCACCACAAAGAGGGCGGCGCCTACACCGGCGAGGTAGAAGCCAAGATGCTGGCCTCGGTGGGCTGCGAATACGTGATTTTGGGCCATTCTGAACGCCGCCAGCACTTCCGCGAAGACGACGCGCTGCTGGGCCAGAAGCTGAAAACGGCCCTGGCCGCCGGCCTCAAGCCCATTTTTTGCGTGGGCGAGTCGCTCGAAACCCGTGAGGCCGACGAAACCTTTGAATTCATCGGCAAGCAGTTGAAAGACGGCCTGTTCCACCTCAGCAACGAGGAATTTGCCCAGGTTGTCATCGCCTACGAGCCCGTGTGGGCCATCGGCACCGGCAAAACGGCCACCAGCGCCCAAGCGCAGGAGGTGCACGCCTTCATCCGTGAGCAGGTGGCCCGCGCTTACACCGCCGCGGCGGCCGCCGACGTGGCCATCCTCTACGGGGGCTCGGCCAATGCCCAAAACGCCCGCGAGCTGTTCAGCCAGCCCGACGTGGACGGCGGCCTCATCGGCGGTGCCTCGCTCAAAGCGGCCGATTTCGTGGCCATCGTCCGGTCTTTTTAAGTTTCGGGGCCTAATTTTTGCCCTTGGGGCCCCGTAGCTCTTCCGCGTTTTAACCCTCTGCCTGCCCCGTGTTTTTCTCTTTTCTCTGCGCGGTGCTGTTGGTCATGGGGCCCCCGGCCAAGGCCACACCGGTCTTTATGGCCCCCAGACTAGAAGCTAGCCGGTTGAAAAGCCGGCCGGCCCTCGTGGCCCGGAAAGGCTCCGTAGACCCGTGCAAGGTATACGGCTCCATCTACCTCGAAACCGACCCAACGCGGCGCAGCGGCTGCTTCGGCATCGTGTACGTGGAGCCCGACCAGGCCTTTGCCGATTTGCTGGTGTTCAAGGAAGAAAATAAGCTCTTTGCCGACAAGGCCGGGCTGTGGGCCGAAGCCCCCAACCGCGACTTTGCCGACTATGTGCTGTTCGTGACGCCCACCCGCGGCCTGGCCGATTTCACGATTCACTACACCCCTGTGCGTTCTTTTGCGGGCTGCAAAACGCAGTAAGTCTAACATTTAAGAGCATAAGCTACCAAAGAGCCACTTCCCCTGGGAGGTGGCTCTGCTTGTTGGGGGCAACCCGCGCGTTTGGGGGCCCGGGGCGGTTGTATTTTGCCGCCGATGGAATTAGAACTGCGAAACATCTCCAAGGCCTTCGGGCCCAAAACCGTGCTGCGCAACATCAGCCTGACGGCCCACACCGGCTACTGCGTGGGCGTGCTGGGCCGCAACGGCGCCGGCAAAAGCACGCTCTTCAACCTGCTCACCAACGGCCTATTGCCGGGCCAAGGCGAGCTGTTGCTCGACGGCGTGGCCTTGGCCGAAACCTTCCCCGTGGCCGTAAAACGCCGCATGGGGGCCCTCGTCAACCAAGCGTACTTGGTGGAGGAGCTCTCGCCCGTCGATTACCTGCGCTTCGTGGCCCGCATCTACGAGTTGCCCGGCGCCGAGGCCCGCATTGACAGCTTGCTGGGCTACTTGCTGGAAGACTACGCCGCCGTGCGCGCCAAGCCGCTGGCTTCGTTCTCGACCGGCATGAAGCAAAAGGTGGCCATCGCCGCCTGCCTGCTGCACCGCCCCGAGCTGCTGATTCTGGACGAGCCGTTCAACGGCCTCGACGTGTTTTCGGCCGAGCGGGTGCTGGGCCTGCTCAACAGCTACCGGTCCCAGGCCCTCACGTTCGTGTCGTCGCACAACTTGGCCCACATCGAAAAAGTAGCCACCCATTTGCTGGTCATCGACGAAAGCGAAATCAAGTACTGGGGCCCCCTTGGTGAATTCTTAAACGGCCAAAGCGCCTACCTCGGCGATGCGCTGCTCCAACTCATTCACCCCGAGGCCACCGGCACTGCCCAAGATCTGTCATGGCTGACCACGCAGCGCTAGGGCCCCGGCCCGGGGCCCCACTCGGGCACTTCCTGCCTTACTTACTGCGCCGGCGGCTGCAGGCCGTGCTGTGGCCGGCCGACGGTGGCGAGCGCGCCGTGGCCTGGCTGCTGCTGGCCCTGGCGGCGCTGTACGGCGCCGGCCTGGGCGTGCTGCTCAACCACGGCCCCGCGGGCAAGCTGGGCACGCTGTTGCCCCAGTTGGTGGTGGGCCTGAACGCCACGCTGCTGACTTCGGCGCTGCTCGTCGATTTTTTGCCGGCCCTGCGCCCCGTGGTGCGGCCCGTGCCCGACCACTTCCCGGTGTCGGCCCGGCTGTGCATGGCCACCGCCTTCCTGTGGGATTTTATTACGCTGCGCCGCGCGCTGCTGGTAGCCTTTTTGGGGGTGGCGCTGGCCGTGGCGCCCCGCCACGCGGCGGGGCCGGGGCTGGCGCTGCTGCTCGTGCTGGGGGCCGCCGCGCTCAGCTTCAACTTGCGGCTGCTGGCGGCGCTGGGGCGGTGGCGGCACCCGCTGCTGGCCTTGCACCTGGGCAGCTTGGCGCTGCTGGGGTGGTGGCTGGCGCACCCCGGCCGCGCGTACTACGGGCCCCTGGGTTGGGTGGCCGTTGGCACGCTGGGGGCCCTGTGGGCGGTGCAGTTGTATTGGTTGGGGCCTTATTTCAGCGCCCGCTATTTGCCGGCCGCCACCGGGGCCCCCAGCCAGGCCCTGGCCCAGTTCTCGCCCGAGTGGAAAGTGTACCTGCGCAAGTGCCGCCTGCCCCTGCTTACCGGCGTGGGGCTGAAGGTATTGTTCTTCGGCATAACCAAGTATTTTCTGACGGTGGAAGTAGCGCCGCAGCAAAGCTTCTTTTACATAGCTTTCCTGCCCATTACGGGGTTCACGTACATCAACAACAACCTCTTTGGGTTCCTGGGGCCCCTGGTGGCCAACGAGGTGCAGCGGCTGGGCCTCACGCCGCGGCTGCTGCGCCTGTACGTGCGGCTGGTGGGGCCGGTGGTGCTGGCGGATTGCCTGCTCACGGCCACGCTGTTGCTGGCCTTGTTTCCCGCCACCCATTGGCACCGGCTGTGGGTGCTGCCCCCCGCCGCCTTGGCCCTGGGGGCCCTGGGCCTGTGGGGCAGCCTCTACCAAGCCAAGCCCGTGGCCAAGGCCCTCACCTTCGGCACCATGCGCAACAACACGTCCATGCTCATGAGCTTCCTGAGCATTGGCACGGGCGCGGCCCTGTATTTTATGCCGTGGTGGTGGGCGCGCCTGCTGCTGGCCGGCGCGGTGGCGGCGTCGGCGTGGTGGCCGGTGCGCGCCGCGTGGCGCAACGACGGGGCCCTGCGCCGGCGGTTGTGGCGCGGCATCGGGGCCTGATTTTTCGGCGACCTTTGCGGCATGGTTTTCCCCGGCGGCCCGTCCGCGCCGCCGCTTTTTGCTTCTTATGGACTTTATTGAACTGACCGTTGAGGCCCCCCGCGAGCTGGCCGACATCCTAGTGGCCGAGTTGGGCGAAGTGGGCTTCGACACCTTCGAAGACAACGACGCCGGCTTCTGCGCCTACACCACCGAAGCCGCGTTCGACCCCGACGGCGTGGCCGAAATCATGGCCCGCTACGAGGCCCTGGGCGAACTCAGCCACGCGCACCGCGTCATCACCCGCCAGAACTGGAACGCCGAGTGGGAGAAAAACTTCCAGCCGCTCGTCATCGCCGGGCGCGTGTCGGTGCGGGCCCCGTTCCACCCCAAGCCCGCGGGCGTCGACTACGACATCGTGATTATGCCGCGCATGTCGTTCGGCACGGGCCACCACGAAACCACGGCCCTGATGATTGAAAACCAGCTCGACATTGACCACCGCGGGCTGCGTGTGCTCGACATGGGT
The DNA here is from genome assembly GCA_050954665.1 of Janthinobacterium lividum. Classification (GTDB taxonomy): domain Bacteria; phylum Bacteroidota; class Bacteroidia; order Cytophagales; family Hymenobacteraceae; genus Hymenobacter. Next base: position 20,333 of record JBPBPC010000014.1, on the reverse strand, counting down.
TGCGGCACGGGCATCCTGGCCATCATGGCCGAGCTGCTGGGGGCCCGCCAGGTGCTGGCCGTCGACGTGGAGCCCTGGACCGTGGAAAACGCCGCCGACAACGCCGCCGAAAACCAGTGCCGCACCATCGAGTGCCGCCTCGGCGGGGTAGAAGTGCTGGCCGGCGAAGCGCCCTTCGACCTCATCCTGGCCAACATCAACCGCAACGTGCTACTCGAAGACATGCACGCCTACGCTGCCTTGCTGCCCCCCGGCAAGCCCATCCTGTTCAGCGGCTTCTACGAGGGAGACTTGGATAAAATAAAGAATGAAGCGACGCGCCAGGGCCTCGTTTACCAGCGCCACCGCACGTTACGAAGCTGGGTATCGGCACTTTTCGTAAAAGCTTAAGAAATTATAACATATCAAGATACTTCACTTAAATAATTGATAGCAAATTGGTTGAAATATAATAATTAGGGCCCCGGGCACGTTTTAATCGGTGCAGAGCGTTGCCGCGCCGGGTAGGCGGGCCGGTGCGTGGGGCAGATGTCCCAGCAATTTCCGAAATTGTAGCCCCGACGCTGCACCTGCGCTATCAATCCTTGGGGCGCGGCGGGTTCTAGATTGCTATTGCTATGAAATATTTCTTTGTTGTGGCCGCCCTCGCGGCGGGCGTGTGGGGCAGCGGGCGGCCGGCAGCGGCTCAGTCGGTGCCGGCCGCCAAGGCCGTGGCGACGCCGCCTGTGGGCACCGCCCGCGGCCGGCTTTCGTCCGAGCCCGCCCAGTTTATAGTGGACGTGCAAGCCATGCTGGCCAGCACCAACAACGCCCCGGCCAAGGCCGTGGGCGCGCAGCTCCAGCAGCTGTGGGGCGGTGGCAGCTTCACGGGGCCCCAGCAGGCGCGCATCGTGGAAGTATCGCAGGCCATGCTGGCCAAAAAATTCCGGCCCCGGCCGCAGTTCGAAACGTTTTTCAAGGCCTTGATTGGCGGAGCCACCACCGCCAAGCTCAGCTCTGCGCAGCTCGACCAGTACCTCGACGTGCTGGGCCAGACGCTGGACAAGGAGCCCGTGACGGAAACCGATAAATTCCTCGTTTCCAGCAGCCGATTCCTGAACGGCGGGTACCTGTACCGCTCGGGCTTCAACTCGCTGCGGGCGGCGGGCGGCACCGTGTCGTTTGCCTATTCGCCCATCGCAGCCCCGGTGTCCACCCTAGAGTTTGGGGCCCCCGCGCCGGCGAAGGACGAGCCGCTGCCGACCGCCAAGCCCGCGGCCAAACCGGCTGCGAAAGCTGCCCCCAAAGCCGCTGCCAAGCCCGTGGCCAAAAAGAAAAAGTCCAGCAGTGGCTGGGACACGTCCGACCTGTGGTCGTCGCCGTCGGGCAGCAGCGGCTGGGGCGACAAGGACGACGGCTGGGGCAAGGCCGACGACGGCTGGGGGGCCCCTGCCAAGAAAAAAGCGCCGGCCAAAAAAGCCGTGGCCAAAGCCGCTCCTAAAGCCGGGGCCCCCGCCAAGGCTGCGCCCGCCAAACCCACCGAAACCGCCAACGCGCCGGCCGCCAACCCGGCCGACTTTGCCCCCAGCACGGCCGGTTTCGAACCCAGCGCCAGCTACGATACTTACTCGCCGCCGCCCACCCGGGGCGCCGTGCTGGTGGTGAAAGACGCTGATTTGGTGATGGCTACGGCCGGCGATTCGGTGGCGCTGCACCAGGTGAGCGGCACGGTGGTGCCCGGCACCAGCCGCTTCGTGGGCACGGGCGGCCAGTTTGGTTGGACGGTGAAGAACAACCCCGTGACGGCCGCGCTCGGCGGGTTCGACTTTGACCTGAGCAAGCCCGAGTTCACGGCCCAGCCCGTGACGCTGACCTACGCCGCCCTGCTCGAAGCGCCCGTGAAGGGGGCCCTGAGCTACCACAGCGTGCGCCGCAAGCCCGGCGCCACCGACACCGGCTACCCACGGTTCATCTCGCTGACGAATGACGCCCGTTTGAAAAACTTGGGCGGCAGCATTGCCTACCGGGGCGGTATCTCGCTGGCTGGCAACCGCTTGCTGAGTGCCGCGCTCGATGGTTCACTGGCCACCTTGCTGGTGAGCGAAGGCGGCCAGCGCAAGTTCCGGGCCGCGTCGCGGGCCTACATCCTCAACGATTCAGTAATTACGGCTGGCCGGGCCGCCGTTACTATTTACCAGGGCCAGGACTCGCTGACGCACCCCGGCGTGTCGGTGCGCTACCTGCGCGACAAGCAGCTGCTCCGCCTGTCGCGGGAGGACGGCCTGTACAAGAACACGCCCTTCAACGACTCGTACCACAAGCTCGAAATCCGCTCTGAGCAGTTGACCTGGGACTTGCACCAACCTACCATCGACTTTGCGATACTGACGGCCAAAAACCAGCAAACGGCGGACTTTGAGAGCCAGGAATTTTACACCGATGCCCGTTACCAGCAGATCAAAAGCATCAATCGGCTGCACCCGTTGCAAATGTTGGTGGGCTACAGCCAGGCCCACGGCAACGCCCGCACCCTGAACGTGAGCGACATCGCCACCGACCTGAACACGGCCGAGGGCAACCTGCGCAGCGCCATGGCTGGCCTGGCCCGCGAAGGCTACGTGCAGTGGAACGGCCAGACCGGCAACGTCACCATCCTGCCCAAAGGCCTGCACTACGTGGCCTCCGCCCGCGACCGGAAGGACTATGACCACTTGGCCATCAAGTCGTTGTCGGGTGCCGGGCGCAACGCCACGCTCAACCTGACCACCAACGAGCTGCTTATTCGGGGGGTGGACCGCTTCAACTTTACCGACGATTCGCTGGCCGTGTACGTGCGGCCCGACAGCAGCTTGGTGCGGGTGCAGAAGAACCGCAACATCAAGTTCAGCGGTACGGTAGTGGCGGCGGCCATGCGCTTCAAGGGCAAGGAGTTCGCTTTCGACTACGACGGGTTTTACGTGGACATGGCCAAGATTGACTCCATGGTCATCCGCAGCCAGCCCAAGAAAGTGGCCGGCAAAAGCAACAACGGCAAGCACTTCGACTTTGCCCTTACCAACCGGGGCAAAGTGTCGAGCGGCCGGCTGTTTCTGAACGATCCGCGCAACAAGTCGGGCCGCAAGAAAAAGCCCAACTTCCCCGCCTTCGATTCCAAGACCGGGGCCAGCGTGTTCTTTGGCAAGCAGGACGTGCTGGGCGGGGCCTACGACTCGACGATGGTGTTCGACATTCCGCCCTTCCGCCTCGATTCGCTCAACAACCTAGGGCAGACGGCGACGGGCTTCGACGGCACGTTCCGCAGCGGCGGCGTCATTCCCGACATCAAAACCAAGCTTACCCCGCAGCCCGACGGCTCGCTCGGCTTCGTGTACGACGTACCGAAGGAAGGCTTCCCGCTTTACAAGGGCAAGGGCCGTGTGTTCAACAAAGTGAAGCTCGACAGCCGCGGCCTGCAAGCCGACGGCACGGTGAAGTACCAGAGCGGTACGTTCACCTCGGACCGGTTCACGTTCTACCGCGACTCGGTGGTGACGGAGGGCAAGACCGGCGAAATCTTGGCCCGCAACTCGGCCGGCGTCAACTCGCCGCGCATGGCCTTGCCGCCCGGCTACCTGATGAACTGGGTGGTGAAGGCCGACTCGATGTACCTGACCACGCCCCGCACCGGGGCCCCCATCAAGCTCTACGCCAACGACGCCTACAGCTTCCGGGGCCGGGCGCTGCTCACGCCCAAGGGCACTGGCGGCGACGGCCGCCTCGACGGGCCCCAGTCGTTCATCAAGTCGCCGGACTTTGCGTTTAAAACCGACGGCTACAGCGGCCGCAAGGCCACGCTGAGCGTGAAATCGGCCGAGGCCAACAAGCCCGCTCTTACTGCCAACGAGGTGGCATTCCAGTACGATTTGAAGAAAGGGTACGCCGATTTCTCGCGCGAGCCCGACAGCAAGGCCAGCATCGATTTGCCGTACTCGCAGTTCCGCACCACACTTAGCGGTGGGCGCTGGGATTTTAAGAAAAAGTCGGTGCAGCTGCGGGTGGCCCCGGGGGCCGATTCCACCAAGTCGTACTTCTACGCCACCGGCGCGGCCCAGCACGGGCTAAAGTTTAGGGCCGCCACCGGCGTGTACGACCTGGCCCGCTACCGCTTGCAGGCCGGCGGCGTGCCCTACATCGCGTCCGCCGACGCGTGGATTGTGCCCGATTCGGGCCGGGTGAGCATCCTGGCCAATGCCCAGCTTACCACCCTGCGCAACGCGGGCGTAGTACTCGATTCGTTGGCCAAGTTCCACCACCTCTACAAAGGCAACATCAAGGTGATGTCGCGCGAGGCCTTCACCGGCGATGCTCTGTACAGCTTCAAAACGGTGCGCGACTCGTTCGCCCTCAAGTTCACCAACTTCGCCAGCGACTCGTCGGTGGTGGCCACGGCGCGTAAAAGCGGCGGTTTGTTCAGGAAAAAAGTGGTGGCCGATGACGCAGTGGGCCCCGCCCAGGGCTTGCCCACCGTGGCCGTGGCTACGGTGCAGACGAACACCAAGTTTCTGCTGGCCCCGCGCATCGGCTACCGCGGCGACGTGAAGCTGAACTCGCAGAAGCGGGGCCTGATTTTCGACGGCCAGGTGCAGTTGCAATTCGGCAAAGACCTGGCCCGGGCCCAGTGGTTCCCGGTGAAGGACAGCATTGACCCCAAGAACATTACGCTAACGTTGCGCGACGCCAAAACCGAGGACGGGTCGCCGCTGGTAACCGGCCTGTTCCTGTCTGATCAGTCGAACAGCGTGTACCCGCTCTACGCCGCCGCGCTGCCCAACGAAACGGACGTGCCGCTGTTTACCGTGGACGGTAAGCTGCACTACGACGCCAAGCAGGGCCTGTTCACCATCTCGCGCAACGACTTGACCGATGCCAACCGCTACGACGGCGCCGTGATGACCTACAAGGACTCGACGGGCCAAGTGGGCTTCCGGGGCCCCCTCACATTCATTAAGTCCAGCAAAGAATACCGCATGGTGGGCAGCGGCGTGGGCGTGGCCAACCCCGACAGCGCCGCTTACCGCGTGGACGCCCTGCTGGGCCTGGATATTGTGATGCCTGCCAAGGCTTTGGACGTGCTTGGCACCGAGATGGTGGCCGTAACCAAGGGCTCGCCCGAGGCCCTGGATGGCTCACCCAACGAGCTGTACAAGCTGGGCGAATTTGTGGGCGGCAAGGGCGTAGAAAGCTACCTGAGCAACAAGGGCCAAGCCGTTTCGCTGGCCAAGCTGAGCCCCAAGCTGGCCCACACCCTGCTGTTGAGCCGCGTGAACCTGCGCTGGAACGACAAGAAAAAAGCCTGGTATTCGGTGGGTAAAATTGGCGTGGCCGGCGTGGGCAAGCAAAGCCTGAACGCGCTGGTGGACGGCTACGTCGAAATTAAGCGCAGCAACTCGACCGATGAGGTGGAGATTTACCTCGAAGCCGATGCGCAGGATTGGTACTACTTCAAGTACGCCAACAACCTGCTACTGACCAAGAGCCAGAGCGACAACTACGACGGTGAAATCACAAAGGCCCAGAAGGGCGACTACAGCACGGCCCTGAACTACGGTGTGTTCCTGGGCGACTACGGCGATGTGGACGGTTTCCGCAGCCGCTTCCAGCGCGATTACCTGGGCTTGAGCGGCAAGCTGGCTGCCCGCGCCGCTGCCCCGCCCAAAGCCGAGGAGCCGATGGTGGACACCGGCAAGAAGAAGAAAAAGAAGAAAGGCGACGATGCTTTTGGCGCCGATGAGGCCCCCGTGGCGGCCGATGGGGCCCCGGCCCCGGAGCCCACCAGCAAGAAGAAGAAAAAAGCCAAGGACAACGACCCCTTCAGCAGCGGCGAAATCACCGACGCCAGCATCCCGCCGGCCGAAGAATCGTCCAAGAAGAAGAAAAAGGACCAACCGCAGGAGGCTGCCGCTGATGCCCCCCCAGCCGAGGACACTGGCCGCAAAAAGCGCAAAAAAGACCAGGAAGCTGCCACCGAAACTGCCGCTACGCCAGTGGAGGAGGCCCCCCGGAAGAAGAAAAAGACCAAGGGCGATGACCCATTCGGCGACGCCGAGAACACGGGCCCTGCCGCTACGCCAGCAGCTGCAACTCCCGAGAAGAAGGCGCCGGTACCGGCTGCCATTGTGCCGGCCGCAGTAGTTCCTGCGGCGGCTGTTTCTGCTGGGGCCCCCGCCGCCAGGGTTCCGGCCGCGGCTTCAGCAGCCGATTCTGTGCGCAAGAATGCGGCGGCCGTTGCCCCGATTCCGGCCGCTGAACCAGCGAAAAAAGAAGCCGTAGCCGCCCGCTCGCCCGCTGCTGCGCCTGCTGAGGAGCCTGCTAAGGAATCGAAGAAAAAGAAGAAGGACAAGGAGCAAGCCGCGGCCGCTGATGCCGACGCAGCCCCCACCGAGGCCCCGGTGGACGACGCTCCCAAGAAAAAGAAGAAAAAGAAAGGCGCAGCCGACGACCCATTCGGTGACTCGTAAGCCTATCGAAAAAGGCCCCATTGCTACGCAGTGGGGCCTTTTTTTGGGCCCTGGGGGCGGGCCGGGGCCCGCCGTACCTTTGCCCGGCTATGAATATCCCTTTGCTGCTGCTGGCCCTGCTGGCGGCGTACCTGCTCGGCTCCATTCCCACGGCGCTGTGGGTAGGACGCCGCTTTTTTGGCTTGGCTGACATCCGCCAGCACGGCTCTGGCAACGCCGGGGCCACGAACACCTTCCGGGTACTGGGCAAAAAAGCTGGCTCGGCCGTGATGGCCATCGACGTGCTGAAGGGCTACGTGGCCACGGCCCTGCCCGCGTGGCTGGCGGCGGCCCCGGCCGGTTCGGGGCCCCTGCTGTACGCACAGTTAGGTGCCGGGGCCCTGGCGGTGGTGGGGCACATCTACCCGGTGTGGGCCCAGTTCCGGGGCGGTAAAGGCGTAGCCACCATCTTGGGCATGATGCTGGCGCTGGCCCCGGCCACGGTGGGCGTGTGCGTATTGGTTTTTTTAACCACGCTAGCGTTATTCCGCTACGTGTCGCTGGCCAGCATGACGGCTGGCCTGGCATTCGCGCTGCTCCAGCTGTTGCCCACGTTTCGGCCGGTGCAGCCGTTGCTGCTGTGGGTGGGCTTTGCCATCGCCGCTCTGCTCGTGTACACTCACCGCGCCAACATTGGGCGGCTGCGCGCTGGCACCGAAAGCCGGGTGCCCATGCCCTGGGCCCGGTAGCTTCGTTCTGGAAATGGAAAGCAGGCGGGGAGAAGCTGCTGCCAGGCTTTCTCTTTGCCTTTTTCTGCCCCCGCTTCCGGCCCCTTCCTTTCACACCTTTCAATGAACCCCTTTCCCCGCCTCGAAACCCCGCGCTTGGTGCTGCGCGAGTTGGCCGACGCCGACATTCCGCGCATCGTGGCCCTGGCCAGCGACCAAGCTGTGGCGCGCAATACCCTTAACATGCCGCACCCGTACCGCCCCGATTACGCCCACAACTGGTTGAAAATTAGCCGGGAAGCGTACGCGGTGGGCGCGGGCGTCACGTTTGCCGTTGAGTTGCGCGCCACCGGTGAATTTATTGGAGGGATTGGGCTCAAAATCGAGCCGCGCTTCGACCGCGCCGAAGTGGGCTATTGGCTGGGCGTGCCCTACTGGAACCAGGGCCTGATGACCGAGGCCCTGGCCGCCGTGCTGCGCCACGGGTTCGACGACTTGCTGCTGAATAAAATCCTGGCCAACCACACCACCCAAAATCCGGGCTCGGGGGCCGTGATGCTGAAAAATGGCATGGTGAAAGAAGGCGAACTGGTGGAGCATGTGAAGCGCGACGGCGAATACCACACCCTGGCCCAGTACCGCCTCACCCGGCGCGAGTACGCGCAACGCTTGGCCGGGGCCGGTGTCATTTAACAATTCTATCCGAAGCAAATTGGCAATACTACTTTTGCCCAGCTTTTGCTAAATCCTTACCGTTACCGCTCACCCCATGGCTGTTTCTTACCTTGCCGATAACCAGCAGCGCTTCCTTGACGAGCTGCTCGATTGGCTGCGCATTCCCAGCGTATCAGCCGACCCCAAGTTTCACGGCGATGTGTTGCGGGCCGCTGATTTCCTCAAGGCCCGCCTCGAAGAAGCCGGTGTGCAAAACGTGGCGCTGTGCGAAACCGCTGGCAACCCCATTGTGTACGGCGACTACCTCATCGACCCTGCCTTGCCTACGGTGCTCGTGTACGGGCACTACGACGTGCAGCCCGCCGATCCGTACGAGCTGTGGCAGTCGCCGCCGTTTGAGCCCGTTATCAAGGACGGTAAAATATATGCCCGGGGTGCCTGCGACGACAAAGGCCAGGCCTACATGCACGTCAAGGCCTTCGAGATGATGATGCGCGACGGCCAGGGCGGCGTGCCGTGCAACATCAAGTTCATGATGGAGGGCGAGGAAGAAATTGGGTCGAACAACCTGGCCCTGTTCGTGCAGGCCAACAAAGCCAAGCTCCAGGCCGACGTAATTCTGCTGTCCGACACCGGCATCTTGGCCAACGACGTGCCCAGCATCGAGGTGGGCCTGCGGGGCCTCAGCTACCACGAAGTGGAGGTGACGGGCCCCAACCGCGACCTGCACTCGGGCCTCTACGGCGGGGCCGTGCAAAATCCAATCAACGCCCTGTGTGCCATGATTGCCAGCCTGCACGACGAAAACGGCCACATCACCATCCCCGGTTTCTACGATAACGTGGAAGAGCTGACGCCCGCGGCCCGCGCCGAGTTGGCCAAAGCGCCGTTCAGCGCAGCCGATTTTGAGGCCAGCATCGGCCTGCCCGTGGCCTATGGCGAGGCCGGCTATAGCACACCCGAGCGCACCAGCATCCGGCCCACGCTCGACGTGAACGGCATTTGGGGCGGCTACACCGGTGAGGGTGCCAAGACGGTAATCGCCTCCAAGGCCTTCGCCAAAATTTCGATGCGCCTCGTGCCCAACCAAACCAGCGACGAGATTACGGCCCTGTTTCAGCAGCACTTTACCCGCATTGCCCCGGCCGGCGTCACGGTGCAAGTGCGGCCCCACCACGGCGGCGAGCCCGTCGTAACGCCCACCGATTCGGCCGCTTACCGCGCCGCCGCCGCCGCCATGGAGACCACCTTCGGCCGGGCCCCGGTGCCCACGCGCGGGGGCGGCTCCATCCCCATCGTGGCCATGTTCAAGTCCGAGCTGGGCATCGATTCGGTGCTGCTCGGCTTTGGCCTCGACTCCGACGCCATCCACTCGCCCAACGAGCACTTCGGGGTGTTCAACTTCCTGAAAGGCATCGAAACCATCCCGTACTTCTACCGCAACTACGCCGCTACTGAATAGGGCCCCCAGCTAAAAGCCCAAAAAGGCCCGGCCTTCATTAGAAGACCGGGCCTTTTTGGGCTTTTAGCCTGATTGTTAATTAAATGAATACGTTGCGTAGAGCTGAAACGCGCTGTTGCGTGCCCGGGACTGCACCGTTGTGTTGCCAACCACCGACGAGTTGGGGAAGTTGGTGAACTCGCCGTTGTAGCGCAGGCCAATACCCAGGCCGTGCTTGAGTTGGTAGCCCAAGCCCGCTAAATAGCCGAAATCAACGCTTTTATAACCGTCCGTAATGTCGGTCGAGGCATTGCCTGCCTGCGATTTTGCAGCCACCAAAAACCCTACTTGGGGCCCTACCTCGAAGAAGAAACCGTCGGTGTTGACGTGGAACGCCAGCGGTACGTCCACGTAGTGCATGCGCACGCCGAAGTCACTGTTGCCATTAACCTTGGCGCCCTTTTGCGAATACAGTACCTCGGGCTGGAATGCTACCAGCCGCGTGAGGCCAATGTTAGCAAATACGCCCGCATTAAAGCCAAAACGGTTTTTGTAGCCGTTGGCCTCGGCGCCCACAAAATCGGTGAGCGACGCACCGGCCTTAATGCCCAGCGATACATTGCCGCCGCGGCCGCGGTACTGGGCTTGGGCCGTTCCGGTAATACTTGTTAGCAAAGCAATAATAAGAACTGGTTTTCTCATGAAAATCAATTTATTAAATAAATAAGCTGTAAAAATACTACATTAATTATGATACATGTAATTTATGTTAGTTAATTTTTACAATTGAAAGAATTTGCAACGTATTAAGTGAAAAAATATTTTAATATTTAATGATATTTTTCTGAATGCTAGGATAATTAATAATCATAATGCCTGCTATATAAAACAAAAGCCCAGCCTTTCACAAAGGCCAGGCTTCTATGTTTCTACAATGATGCTACTTACTTACCACCAAAGGCGTAGCCTACTTGGAACTGGAATACTGAGTTGTGCACGCTGGGGTTCTGGCCGTTGCTGGCGCTGGTACCGTAGGCTTTGGCAATGTAGTTAGAAGAGTTACCCTGTTTGTACACTTGCGAAAAGTCGCCCGTATATCGCAAGCCAAGGCTCAGGCCGCTGGTGATTTGGTAGCCGATGCCGCCCACGTAGGCAATAACGGTTTTGTTCAGGTCCGCATTGTTGGTGTTGTCGGTGCTCTGGGTGCTGGTACTACCAGTCTGAGTAAAATCGCGGTTGCGCACTAAAAAGCTGGCCTGAGGGCCCAGTTCGAAGAATAAACCTTTGCCGTCTTGGCCAGCGTTCACGCGCAACAGCACGGGTACGTCGATGTAGCTCAACGTGGTTTTGAAGCGGGTAGTGGGCAAGCCTTGGAAGTTGTCAATGGAGGCACCTTTTTGCGAAAACAGCACTTCCGGCTGAATCGAGAAGTTGTCGGCAATGCCGAAATTGGCGTAGACGCCAGCGGTGAACCCCGATTTATACTCGCTGCTTTTCGAGTCAGTGCCAGAGTAAGTAGCTAAGTTATAGCCGCCTTTTATACCGTATTTAATGCCGGTTTGGGCGTGTGCGGTGCCAACAATGCCGGCAAGGAGGGCAAGGGGAAAAATTACTTTCTTCATGACTAAAAGAATGTAAAAAATGTATAATTAATAATTACCCGCAGTAGCAACTTGCTACCGAAAACGTGCCTTATACCGAACCTGGGATTAATAGGGTTACGGTTTTTTTGTAAAAAACTTTCCCTTTTAAAGAATTCAGAATTAATTCACACAATTAATTTTCGTGCTTTTTATTACTGATTCCGTGGTGCTGAAAGCATTAGGGCTGCGCAGCCGCTTGGCTCAGGACTCAGCTTGGACAACGGATGAACTTTCTTTGACCAGTGCGTGCCGAAACCCTATGCGAAGGTGCGGGCCAGGCCATAGCAATGCGAAGTGCTGAAACGCTTGGGGGCCCCAACCTTACGCTTGCTGCTGGTTTTGAAACGGTTCGGTAAAAAAAAGATGGAACGGTGGCGCGCTCCTTTCCATCTTTCGGCCGCGGCTTCACTATCGGCCGCTCCGCACCATGGAAACCTTCTTTCAATACAACCGCTACCTGCACATTGCGGCCGGCATCCTCGGGTTTTTGGTGGCGCCGGTGGCCCTGGCGGTGCGCAAAGGCGGAACGGCCCACCGGCTTTGGGGCCGCGTATTTTTCTGGGCAATGGCGGTGGCCGGCACCACGGCAATTGCGGGGGCCCAACACATCCACAGTTTGTTTCTGCTGCTCACGGCGGTGTTCAGCCTCTACATGGCAGGGTTCGGCTACCGCTCCGTTTTCCTGAAGCCGCTGGCCTGGAATGCCCGGGTAGCAGCCTTCGACTGGGCCGTAGCGAGCACGGGCCTGGTGGTGTTTTTAGGCACGGTGGCCTATGCTTTCGCAGCGGGCAATGTGCCCGTGGGCGTGTTTGGGGCCTTGGGAGCCATGACGGCGGTGCGGCAGTTGCGCGGCTACGCCAAGGCTGGGCATTGGGCCAAAAACCAATGGCTGCTAAACCACATTTCGGGGTTTATGGCCGGGTACATCGCGGCGGTGTCGGCATTTTCGGTCACTAGCCTGCGCTTCATCCCATTTCCCTACAATTTCTTGTGGCCTACGGCACTGGGGCTGCCCGTCATTTGGTGGTGGCAGCGCCGGGTGCGGGCGCAGCGGGTGGCTACCGCACCAAGCTTCGACTTATTTGCTTCACCAGCCCCGGCCCTTCGTAAATAAAGCCGGTGTAAAGCTGCACCAGCGAGGCGCCGGCCGCCAGCTTTTCCTGCGCATCGGCCGCCGAATGGATGCCGCCCGCCCCAATGATGGGCAGGCCGCCCGCGCTGCGCCGGTGCAGGTAGCGAATCACTTCCGTGGCCCGTTCGCGCAGCGGCCGGCCGCTGAGGCCCCCCGCGCCCAGGCCCGCTACGTGGCCGGCGTCGGTGCGCAAACCGCCGCGGTCAATGGTGGTGTTAGTGGCCACGAGGCCGCTCAGGTGGGTTTCTTCGGCAATTTCGATGATGTCGTCGAGTTGGGCGTCGGTCAGGTCGGGCGCGATTTTCAGGAGCAGCGGGAGCGGCACGGGGCGGGCCAGGTTGCGGGCCTGTACTTGCTGAAGCAGGTCAATCAACGGCTTTTTTTCCTGCAACTCGCGCAGGCCAGGCGTGTTGGGCGAGCTTACGTTCACCACAAAATAGTCTACCACGTCGGCCAGGGCGTCGTAGGCGGCCAAGTAATCGGCGGCGGCTTCGGCGTTAGGCGTGTCCTTGTTCTTGCCAATGTTGCCGCCGATGATGAGCTGGCGGTTGTGCCGCCGTACCAACCGCGCCGCCACCGCCGGGGCCCCGTCGTTGTTGAAGCCCATGCGATTGATCAGGGCCCCGTCCTGCGGCAGCCGGAACAGGCGTGGCTGCGGATTGCCAGACTGCGGCCGGGGCGTCACGGTCCCAATCTCCACGAAACCGAAGCCCAACGTGGCCAGCTCGTCGGTAAGGAGTGCATTCTTGTCAAAACCCGCCGCCAAGCCCACCGGGTTTGGAAATTTTAGGCCAAACACCGTGCGCTCCAGGCTGGGGTGTTGGTAGTCGTACAGCCCGCGCAGCAAGGCCCTAACGCCTGGCACGCGGGCTGCTCGGCGCAGGTTATCAAACACAAGGTGGTGGGCGCGCTCGGCGTCGAGTTTAAAAAGCAGGGGTTTGACGACGTGCTGGTACATAGTATTTTACCCAGCCCAGCCCTCGCGGTCTAGGCTGCGGTACTGGATGGCTTCGGCCAAGTGGTGGATTTGAATTTCGTCGGTGCCAGCAAGGTCCGCAATAGTGCGGGCCACCTTCAAGATGCGGTCGTAGGCGCGGGCGCTCAGGCCGAGGCGCTCCATGGCCGTTTTCAACAGCATGCGGCCAGCCGAACTGATTTGGCATATATCTTTCACCATTTGGGGCGGCATCATGGCGTTGGAGTGCACGTCGGGAAACTCCTTGAAGCGCGCTTCCTGCACCTGGCGGGCCCGGTCCACGCGGGGCTGGATGTCGGCGCTGGTTTCGGCCTTGCGGGTTTCCGTCATTTGGTCGAAGGTCACGGGCGTCACCTCCACGTGCAGGTCGATGCGGTCGAGCAGGGGCCCCGACACTTTGTTGAGGTATTTCTGCACCACGCCGGGGCCGCACACGCACTCTTTTTCGGGGTGGTTGTAGTAGCCGCAAGGGCAGGGGTTCATGCTGGCGATTAGCATGAAGTTGGCCGGAAACTCGATGCTGATCTTGGCGCGGGCGATGGTGACGCGGCGCTCTTCCAGCGGCTGGCGCATCACCTCCAGCACCGAGCGCTTGAACTCGGGCAACTCGTCGAGAAACAACACGCCGTTGTGGGCCAGTGAGATTTCGCCCGGCTGCGGATTGCTGCCGCCGCCCACCAACGCCACGTCCGAAATGGTGTGGTGCGGACTTTGGAAGGGCCGCGTGCTCAGCAGCCCGCCGCGCCCCAGCTTGCCGGCCACCGAGTGGATTTTAGTGGTTTCCAGGGCCTCTTGCATACTTAGCGGGGGCAAAATGCTGGGCAAGCGCTTGGCCAGCATGGTTTTGCCGGCGCCGGGCGGCCCGATCATAATCACGTTGTGGCCCCCGGCGGCGGCAATTTCCAGGGCCCGCTTGATGTTTTCCTGGCCCTGCACGTCGGCAAAGTCGGCCGTGTACTTGTTCACCGCGTGCTGAAACAGGTCGCGCGTGTCCACTACCGTGGGCTTGATGTCGGCGCGGCCTTCGAAAAATTCGATGGCTTCTTGCATGCTGCCCACCGCTAGCACGTCGAGGTTGTTCACGATGGCCGCTTCCTCCGCGTTCTCCTTGGGCAGGATAATGCCCTTGAAGCCTTCCTTGCGGGCCTGGATGGCAATCGGCAGCACGCCCTTGATGGGCCGCAGCTCGCCGTCGAGCGACATTTCGCCCATGATGACGTACTCGTGCAACCGCTCGGTGGTAAGCTGCTGCGAGGCGTGCAAAATGCCCAGCGCAATGGGCAAGTCGTAGGCCGCGCCCTCCTTGCGGATGTCGGCCGGGGCCATGTTCACCACGGTTTTGGTGCGCGGCATGCGGTAGCCGCGGAACTTCAGCGCCGCTTCAATCCGCTGCTGGCTTTCCTTGATGGCGTTGTCGGGCAAGCCCACCACGTTGAATCCCGTCCCGGCCGATACTACTACTTCGATGATGATGGTGTAGGCATTAACGCCTTGCACGGCCGAGCCGAAGGTTTTGGTAAGCATAGAGGATAATATAATGGGCAGGATAGGGGCCCTGAATTGACTAATAAAGAATAGCTGAAAAACCAGCGTGCGGAGTTTGCCAGCCCAGTTTATGGCATAGTTGTTACAGTGCCAATTGCTCAATCAGCATGATCAGAATGTGAATCACCTTAATGTGGATTTCCTGGATGCGGTCGGCATAGCCGCTGTGCGGGGCCCTAATTTCCACATCGCAGATGTTGGCCAGCTCGCCGCCGTCCTTGCCGGTGAGGGCCACTACTTGCATGCCCAGGGCCCGGGCGGCTTCGGTGGCGCGGAGCACGTTGGGCGAGTTGCCGCTGGTGCTGATGGCCAGCAGCACGTCGCCCGGCCGGCCCAGGGCTTCCACGAAGCGGCTGAAGACAAACTCGAAGCCGTAGTCGTTGGCTACGCAGGTCAGGTGCGAGGCATCGGTGAGGGCGATGGCGGCCAGGGCCCTACGGTCGGCGCGGTAGCGGCCGCTGAGCTCTTCGGCGAAGTGCTGGGCGTCGCAGAGGCTGCCGCCGTTGCCACAGGTGAGGATTTTGCCGCCGTTTTTTAGGCTTTGCGCCATCAACTCAGCCGTGTGGGCAATGCGGGCCAGGTTGGTTTCGTCGGCCAGGAAGCGGTCGAGCACAGCGCGGGCTTCAGCCAGCTCGGTGTGGATGGCCGTGGTGAGGGCAATGGGGTGGGGCACGCGAAAACGGAAAGGGTGAGCGCAAGTAAAAGACTACAGCCGCGGTCGCTCGGCCGGGGGCGTGTTGGGCAAGCTGGGGTCGTTCTGCGGAAACAACGGTTGCCCGGACTCGAGCGTTGCGGTGGGGGCCCCGTAGCGGCTAGCGGGCTCGCTCAGGGGTCCAGTGGCCAGCGGCGGGCTCGTTTGCTGGTGGTCGTAGAGCTTGGCTTTTAACTCGTTAATGCGTCCATCCTGCTTGGCTACGTTGCGGCGTAGGATGCTGCTGTCGAGGTTTTCAATTACTAGGTGCACGGCCAGGATGACGGCCCCGATGGTGGCCAGCAGCTGGAAAAAATCCCGCTCCCGCTCTACTTCCGACAGCGCCGTTCCCAAGCCTGCTACCGAGGCCCGGACCGCCGGCACCAGTAAAAATAGCAGCGCCAACAACAAGTACACCATCACTACTACCGAAACGAAGCGTTTGAGCGAAATCATTATAAAAGAATTTAAGAGAGGCCATTAACCGCAGGAAGCGGCTGCAAAATACTTTACGCGGGGCCAGCTACTTGGTTCGTAGGGTGGAATCAGCGGCGATGACGGCTGGATCAGCCCTGATGGTCTTTTTGCCAGCGGCCCGCTGGGCGTCTTGGTCGGCCTGGATGGCCTTGATCAACGCTTGGTTTTCGGTGGCAAGCGTTTCCATCTGCACTTCGTAAGCCGGCTGCTGCTGGCTGCGGTAGTACTTGTAGCCGCAGCGCAGGGCGAGCATCAACAAAACGAGGAAGCCGAACCAGCGCGAGGCGTTTTTACCGAGCATCAGCAGTAAGTGAGAGAAGTTGTCAGCGGGATAAAGATAGGCCCCGCCGGGGCCCTATACCAGCGCGGCGTTGGTCTGGAGCGAGCTAAGGCGCTGGTACACACCGCTGGGCTGGCGCAGGAGCTCGTCGTGGGTGCCGCGCTCCACGATGCGACCGTGCTGGAGCACGATGATTTCGTCGGCGTGCTGCACCGTGCTCAGGCGGTGGGCGATGACGAGCGAGGTGCGCGCCGCCATGAGGCGCTGCAAGGCCTCTTGCACCAGCTTTTCGCTCTCGGTGTCGAGCGCCGACGTGGCTTCGTCCAGGATCAGAATCGGTGGGTTGCGCAGGATGGCGCGGGCAATGCTCAGGCGCTGGCGCTGCCCACCCGAGAGGCGGCCGCCGCGGTCGCCAATCATCGTTTGGTAGCCGTCGGGGCTGGCCACGATGAACTCGTGGGCGTTGGCAATTTTGGCGGCTTCGATGACTTCGGCTTCGGTGGCCTCGGTATTGAAGCGGATGTTGTTGAAAATCGTGTCGTTGAACAGGATGCTCTCCTGCGTGACGATGCCCATCTGGTCGCGCACCGAGTGGATGGTGCAGGCGCGCACGTCGTGCCCGTCGATGAAAATCTGCCCGCCGCTGGCGTCGTAGAAGCGGGGCAGCAGGTCGGCCACCGTGCTCTTGCCGCCACCGCTGGGGCCCACCAGCGCCACCATCTGGCCTTTTTTAATGGTCAGGTTCAAGTCGTGGAGCACGGGCGTGTCGCCGTAGCTGAACTGCACGTCGCGCAGCTCAATCTCGTGCGCGAAGGGCGGCAGCACCAAGGCCCCCGGCCGGTCGCGCACGGTGGGCTCGGTGTCGATGATGCGCAGCACCCGCTCGCCGGCCACCAACCCGCGCTGGATGTTGCCGAACGAGCCCGACAGCGCCTTGGCCGGCGTCAGGACTTGCGAAAACAGCACCACGTAGCCAATGAACGTTTCGCCGGTCAGCGTGGAATTGCCACCCAAGATGAGCGAGCCACCGAAGTACAGCAGCCCCGCCACCACCGACACGCCAGCAAACTCGGAGAACGGCGAGGCCAGGTCGCGCGTGTTGTCCATGCGCCGCGAGGTGCGGGCGTAGTGGTCGTTCTGCTCTTCAAATTTGCCCTTGATGTAGGCCTGCGCGTTAAACGCCTTGATGACGCGGACGCCGCCCAGCGTTTCCTCGATCACCGACATCATCGAGCCCAGCGTGCTCTGGCTCACCTCGGCCTGCCGCCGCAGCCGCTTGGCCACGCCCGCAATGGCCCCGCCCGAAAGCGGCAATAGGATGAGCGTGAACAGCGTGAGCGGCACCGAGATGTAAAACAGCAGCGCGAAGAAGGCCACGATTTTGAGCGGCTCTTGGATAACGGCCGTCATGGTGTTCACCACCGAGGTTTCCACTTCCTGCACGTCGCTGGTGAAGCGCGACATCAGGTCGCCCTTGCGTTCGCCCGAGAAGTAGCCCAGCTGCAACTCTACCACGCGGTGGTACAGGGCCCGGCGCAGGTTGCGCACCACGCGGGCGCGCACCGTGGCCAGCAGCCGCAGGCTGAGGTAGCGAAACAAGTTGCTCAGCATCACCGACACCACCACGGTGACGCACACAAACGCTAGGGCCCCCAGCTTGCCCTGCGAGGCCAGCACGCCGGCGAAGAAGTAATTGAACGTGTCCTTGATCCAGCCCAGCCCGAGGTGAAAGGCCGGCAAGTGGGTAGGCGCTACCTGCGGCACCTTGTCCGTTTTGTCGAACAGCACTTGCAGCAGCGGGATGATGAGCGTGAAGTTAGCCAGCCCAAAAAACGTTCCCAGTACCGTGTACAGCAGGTATTGTGGCAGGAAGTTGGCCAGTGGCCGGGCGTATTGCAGGATGCGAAGGTAAGTTTTCATCGGCGGGCCCCGTTGGCAAAGGTTAAGGACGCCGGAACTCGGCTGTTACTTCAATCAACCCGTGGAGGTGCCGGTTGAATTCCGGCAATTCTTCGGCCGGCACCCACAGTTCATCGTGTTGCCGGTCGCCCACGTTTTGAACGGGAAATTCGGTTAAGTAGCTACTGTCAACGGCGAATCGTACGACGTAACCCACGCCGTAATACGGCACATTCCAATCGCGGCTGATTTGGACGGCGTATTCCTCGTGCAGCACCGGGTAGAAAATAGGCTGCTCCGGCAGGCGCGGCGGAAACTGCCGCCAGCCCGCCGCCGCAATCAAGTCCAGTTCCTGCTGGTTGACGGGCCGGTATAGGAAGGTAATTTCGGGCATGAATTAGAACTCGTTCAGGCGTTTGGCGATGTTCCAGCGCACGGCCACCGACGGGTACACCTCGGTGCCATCGCCGATGGCCCCGCCGCTTGGGTACGCCAACGGCTGCTTGATGGACTGGTGGCGCACGATGAGCGTGGCGTCCAGAAACAGGTTGAGGCGCGGCTGGTAGGTGGCCGTGAGGTCAGCGTGGAACAGGCGGCGGGTGTTGCCGTCGCCCACCCGGAAGCCGTAGTCGATGGTGTTGCCCGACCCATCGATTGGGCGGTTAATGGGGTTGTAGGGCTGCAACGGGTTGGAGCCGTAGTTGCTGTGAGGAACGGGCTGGTTCACTTGGCTGTACGTGTAGTCGAGACCCTGCTTGGTGTAGAACGCCTTGGCCACCAGGTGCAGGCGGGGGAAGGGCTGGTAGCTGAGCACGCCGAGCACTTCCGTTAGGTTGGCGCCCATCGGGTGGGCCAGGGGTTGCAGGTAGTTCTCGTACGCGGTGTACAGGCTCTCGTGCTGGTAGGTATAGGGCCGGATGTAGTTCACTTCCACCTGTAAATCGAGGTTGGGCACCCCGGCCAAGTCAATCAGTTTGCCGCCAACTTGGATGGCCTGCTTGTTGCTCCACCAGCCATTGCCGGCCCGGACTTCGCTCAGTTTGAACTCGTCGAGCACCAGCTGGCCGTAGAGCTGGGCGCGGTGCTTGAGGTTCCACTTAAAATCAAGGCCCAACAAGGCGTTATCCGTCGAGCCTACCTGCTGCTCGATGGCGCGGTAAAAAATGACGGGGTTCAGGTACTGAATTTCCAGCCCCCGGCCCGGCCCGCCCGACACCTCCGACTCAAACACGCCGATGTTGAAGTTCTTGGTCACGTCGACGCTCAGGTGGTGCAGGGCCAGGTACTTCTTGGGGTACAGCGTGTCCGCGTTGGAGATGCCGCGGCGAGCCGTTAGCTCGGCAAAAACGTTTTGGTAGTTGAATTTCCAGACGCGCGTATTGAACTTAAGGAAGAAGTACGGCGCGCTGTAGTCCGACAAAATCAGGGAGCGGTAGCCGTTGCCGATGAAGTTGCGGTCGTGCGCGAACTGGATGTTGATGTGCTTGGTGGCCGCGTAGGTGATGCCGCCCCGGGCCGTGAAAAAGTCGTAGGCGCTGCCGCTGGTTTTGTACGTTTTGGTGTAGCCTTCGTGCGGGGCCACGGGGCCCCCGGGGTTGCTATCGCGCTGAATTTGGGCCTGCACCCAGCCCGGTACAGCTTCCTGGTTATCGGCCAGAAACCCGTAGAAGCCCAGCCGCTGGTCCACGGTGCCCTCAAAAGAAACGCCGCGCGTGTTCACGTAGCGCAGGCCGTCGATGCTGCCGGTGCCGCCGTCTTTGCCCCCTTGCAGCAGCAGCACGGGGTTGAGGCGAAAGGAGAAATCCTTGGTTTGAACGTGGTATAAGTCGGTCTGGTCGCGGTAGAAGTACGTGAGAATGGGTTGCTTGCTCTTGTTTAGCGCCTCGCCCAGCGCCGAATACATCCAGTTATCTTTCAGCAAGTACTGGGCGTTGAAGCGGTCGGCGCGCGAGAGCGTGCCGGGGCCCCCGGCGGCGCTGTCGGGCGAGAGCAGCCGCTCGCCCAGGCGGGCCACGCCGGCGCGGGTGTAGGGGCGCACGCTGGTGTGCGGGTCGTTCAGCGAGTCGGGCCCGTATTTAATGGCGTAGCGGTCGATAAGCCGGTAAGTGTCCGCGTCGAGCGGCACGTAGAGGGCCCCTTGCGTGTAGAACGGCGCGGGGCTGCTAGTTGCGTCGGCCGCCGTGGGGGCTGGTTGGGCCGGGCGCGTGGCGGGCGCCGGCGCGGGGCGCGGCTTGGGGGCCCCGGGCGCGGCCAGCGTGTCGTTGAAAATGTACCAGTTCGATTTTTCGCCGCCGGGGGCTGGGGCCGTGGGAACTGGGGCGGGGGGCGGGGCGGTAGGCGTTTGGGCCGCTGCGACGCCGGCCGGTCAGGCGCCGGTCGCGAGGAGTAGAA
>JBPBPC010000009.1:0-43882 GCA_050954665.1 Janthinobacterium lividum | reverse complement strand
CCAGGCGGCGGTTATTGCCCGCCCAAGCGGTGCTGCGCTCGACGACCCAGCGCTTGGCGTGGATGAAAAAGCGGCCCTTGTCGGCCACCACGCCCGCGGGCACCAGCGCCTGCACGCCGCGTCGGGCCAGTTGCAAACGGAAGCGGCGGCCAAAGCCGCCGTCCACGAACACGGTTTGCAACCGGTCCAGCAATTCGTTGCCCAAGGCCAGGGCGTCCCACAAGCGGGCGGCGCGCGCCCCGTCGTGGCAAGCCGCGGCCACGACCCAGCAGGCCAGCAAGTTGCCGGCCGTGTCGACGAGAAAAAAGCGCTTGCGCCCTTTGATGCGCTTGCCCGCGTCGTAGCCCACGCGGGCCGTGCCGGTGGCCGTATTTTTCGCGCTTTGGCTGTCGAGGACAGCCGCCGTGGGCTGGGCGCTTTTTTTTCGCGTTCCCGGGCTTCCATCGGCAGGCACCCGCTGGCCCGCGCCCAGCTACCGTCCGCCGTCCACTTGGTGAAGCCGTCCACTTGGTGAAGCCGTCCACTTGGTGAAATGGTAGTACACCGTCGGCCAAGGCGGCAAATCAGCGGGCACGTCGCGCCACACGCAACCGTTTTTGGGCACGCAGAAAATGCCGTTAGCCACCGCCTGCAACGGCCACTTGCTGGTGCGCCGCACCAGCAGCAGCGGCGCTAACCGCTGCCATTGCCGCGCGGTCAAATCCGAACTGTAGCGCTTCATTTGCATGAAACAAAGCTAAAACCACCCAATTAACTTAAACAGCTTCTTAGGGCAGCGGTTTCGCGAAAGCAGACCACTTCGGACGATAGCGCCCCAGAAAGCGCATAAAATGCAGTTGGAAACACCCGCAAACCGGCCGTTTGATGGGTATAAAGAGGCGTTCGTCGCTCGCCCAGCCGATGCGCCCACCAGTGGGTACCCAGGCCCTCAGTCAGCCCTACCTTTGGCCTCCTCTCTATGACGCCCTCCCACTCGTATCCGCACGACCTGGCGGTGGCGCTACACCAGCGCTGGCCGGCCGAAGTGCCTCCCTTACCAGCTCCCGCCGGGCCCCCGCAGTTTATTTCCGTGTTGTACCAGGCCAGCTTGCTCTTTGAGGAAGGCCGTCCAGTAGCGGGCCCATATTGGAGTAATTATTATTGACAGTCAATTACTTATGTTGAAAAATAATTCATGAATCCAGTGGCGCGCTAAGGGATTTTTGACCCGCGCGGCTGCGTACTGGCTGCTCTAGTCGGAGTGCACGATGAGTTTCGCTGGTGCCCCACGGCCAGAGCGGGGTGCCTCTGACCAGAGCCGGCAGCTGAACTCCTAGGGGTTCAGCTGCCGGGAATTCAGTTCCAGTTGCCCGCAGCTGGCCAGGTGGCGCACTTCGACCGAGGCGAGGGGTAGGCTTGGCTTTTGTCACTTCACCTACTGTGTGCTTGAGGACTAGTCTGGGAAAAGTAAGGGGTTTGCCTCACGTCTGCTTCCTGGGCCATTACCTCACGGCCGTGGAAATAGCAGTCGAAACTGGCTGTCGCAACCCTCAGGTGATTGCGCCTGAATGCTGCCTTTAGGGAACAACGCGGCCGTGCAGGACAGGTGTTGGGAGGAATACCTACGAAAGAGGTGGTACGGAGACCTTGCTTGCCGGGGCCGAACGGGTTGGCGCGTACGTTCGGGCGTCCGGGTAGGGCCCGCACTGCTGGCCCGGGTGGCGCAGGGCGGCGGGGCAATTGGTCGCCCCCTCACCTGCTAAGTTCCGTCTTTTTGCGCTTCGCTGCGCGCTCAAATGGCGGAAGTGCCGCCATCAACCGCCAGTTCTATCCCATTCACGTAGCTCGAGTCGTCGGAAGCTAGAAACAGGGCCACCGCCGCAATCTCCTCCGGGCGGCCCATCTTGCCCCGCGGGATTAGGGATTCGAACTGCCGCTTTGTTTCTTCATCGAACATCTGCTCCTGAATGGGGGTGGCAATCTGCCCTGGGCTCAGCACGTTTACCCGAATGTGCCGGTCCTTTAGCTCGTTGAGCCAGGTGCGGGCGAAGGAGCGTAGCGCCGCCTTGCTGGCCGAATACACACTGTACGCCGGCCAGCCCTTGACCGAGGCAATCGAGCCGGTCATGATAATCGAGCCACCCTCGCTTAAGAGCGGCAGCGCCTTCTGCACCGTGAAGAGGGTGCCTCGCGTGTTCAGCCCGAAGAGCGTGTCGAAATCCTGTTCCGTAATCTCACCGAGCTTGCGAGCTTCGCCGCCCATACCGGCACTGGCGAACAGCACGTCGAGGTGACCCTTTTCTTGCTTGACCGTGGCAAACAGGCGGTCCAGGTCGTCTAAGTTGGCCGCATCGCCCTGCACGCCGGTCACGTTGCGGCCGATAGCCCGCACGGCTTCGTCCAGCCGCGCCTGCTGGCGACCCGTGATGAAGACGTAAGCGCCTTCGGCTACAAATAATTTGGCGGTGGCCAAGGCCAGGCCCGACGTACCGCCGGTGATGACGGCAACTTTGCCAGTGAGCTTTCCCATGTCGTTGAAATGGAGGAGGTGAGGGAGGTGACTGTTTTTTCAGGCTGACGGGCAGCGGTTCAGGTGAAATCCTTAGCGCATGGATTGCGTCAATCCCAATTGGTTTCTTTTTGAAACTATCGATTGTTTCTTTTGGTTACTAAAATCAATCATTTTGCCGCACAAACTGGTTACCTCTGCGTAACTAGTGCCTTTCACCTAGTCCTACTCGCATGCGTGACGCAGCTTTTCGTACCTCCACCTGCTCCATGACCCGCACCATGGGAGTACTGGGCAGCAAGTGGAAACCGATTATTATCGTGATGCTCACCCAGCGCCGGCGCTTTGGGCAGCTCGCCCAGTACATGCCGCTCATTTCGCGCAAGGTGCTCACCGAGCAGCTCAAGGAATTGGAGCAGGACGGCCTCATCCGCCGCGAGGCGTTTGCCGAGTTGCCGCCCCGTGTCGAATACTCGCTCACGCCGCACGGCCGGGCCCTGCTGCCCATCCTGGGCCAGCTCTGCGCCTGGCACAGCGCCGCGCCCGCAGCCGGAAACGCCCAGGCCGACTAGCTGGCTGAGCCACGCCCGGATGCGGGAATAAGGCAGGTTAACCGGCACGTGCCCCGGCGGCTTGAAGCAGGGGGTAAGCGCTCCTTTTTACCATTTGGTAAAAAGCGTGGGGGCAACCCGGGGGAGCTTTGCCACCTCCTCCACTACCTGCTGCCCCCGATGCTTTTCTGGTTTTGCTTACTTGCTGCGCTCCCCGTCGCGCTCACTAGCTATGCGCAAGCTTCTCCCCACGGCCTATCGGCGACGGTCGAAACGCACGTCGGGCAGGACCCATTGGCCTCCTTCCTGCGGGTAGTGCCGATTCCGCTCCCGCTGATTTTCCGGGCCGGGCGGGGTATTCCGGCCATCACGGGCACGAGCGTGGTCACCCCGTGGGACGCGGTGGGCCAGGCGCGGCGGGTGTTTTTTGCCTCCGGTGATTCGGCCCGCGAGGAAATTACGCACTACGAACGAGGCCGCTACTTTGCCTACCGGGTGTCCGAGTTTACCTTGGCGGCCAAATACGTGGCGAAGTATGCGGTGGGCGAGTGGTGGTGGTCGGCGACGGCGGGGCAGACCACTATTCGGTGGCGCTATACCTTCGTGCCCAAAAACCGGCTGGTCCGGCCGCTGCTCGCGCTCTTTATTCGGTACCGCTGGCGGCCCTACATGCAGGCCGCGATGGGCCGCGTGCAGCAGGATGCCGCCCAGCAACTTTCCCCCGCCAGCGCCCCCGCCCGATGACGCACCCCGCCCTGGAGAACCTGCTGCTGCAAATGGCTCCCTTCACCCCGCAGCAGCTCGCCCTCATCGGCAGCCAGGCGGAGGAAAAGCACTACCCGACCGGTGCTTACTTTGCCGAGGCCGGCCGGGTAGCCCACGAAATCGGCTTCGTGGTGAGCGGCATTTTGCGCGTCTGCTATTTCGACAAAGACGGCCGGGACTTCACCAAGTACTTCATCGAGGAAGGCCATTTTGTGGTAGACCTGCCCAGCTACCAGTACCGCCTGCCGTCGGCCGAGTACATCCAGGCCGTGACGCCGGTGCAGCTGCTGGTCTTCCCAGCCAGTCGCTGGCAAGCCCTGGGCCAGACGATTGCGGACTGGCCGAAAGCCGAAGCTACCTTAATTACCCGGGCCCTGCTGGCCAAGGTGGACCGCCTCAGCCCCCTGGTGCAGCAAGATGCGCGCACCAAATACGAGGCGTTTTTAACCCTCTTTCCGACCCTGGCCAATCGGGTTCCCTTGGCTTACCTGGCTTCCTATATCGGCGTAACCCCCCAGAGCCTGAGCAGAATCCGCAAGCAGTTGCCGAACCCAGGCGGGCTAACGTAAAGCGCTGCGAGCCTCGGCCCAGCAGCGCCCCAGCTAGCGGGTAGGGGACCCGGCTAGCTGGCCACTTGCCGCAACAAATGGCTGAAGTAGCCAGTAAGCCGGTGGAGCTTACTGGCAGTCGCGGGCACCTAACGCCCAGCGCGCTGCACAGTGGTAGCGCTTGTTCTCTCGACTGTATGCCTTTCTTAGAGCGGATTCGGAATCAGTGTACATGATAGCCGCAATGGTCAAACCAGTTTTGCGCATCGTCAGCCGTTATCCAGGCCAGGGCCGCATCCAGGGCGGTCTTCAGCGCCTCACGGGTACGGGCAGCAGCAGTGCGCAAATGCGTTTTGAGCTTGCTGAACGCCAGTTCAATGGGCGTAAAATCCGGCGAGTACGGGGGCAAGTACAGCAGGCGTGCCCCACGCGCTTCGACCAGCTCGGCCAGGCCGTCGGCCTTGTGCACCGGCAAGTTATCCAGGACCACCACGTCCCCCGGCTGCAAGCCGGGTCCGAGCACCTGCTCCAAGTACACGGCGAAACTGGCGGTGTTCAGCGCCCCGTCCAACTCCATGACCGCTTCCACGCCCTGCGCCGAGAGAGCGGCCACTATCGTCACGTTTGGGCCCGTATGCAGCGGCACGGCCGCGTCCACCCGTTGCCCGCCCGGCGCGCGGCCGTAGCGGCGGGTATACGTCAGGTTTGCACTCGTTTCGTCCACAAACTTGAAGCGCGTAACATCTTCGTGCTGAATAGCTTCTAGAAACTCTTGCCGCAACCCCCTCACCCGGTCCGTGTCGCGCTCGGCGGCGTGCAGACTCTTTTTTTGCGCCGCAAATCGAGCTGTTGCAGCGTCTGCCAGAGCACGGTCTGCCCCACGGCAGGACTGCCGGCGGCCACCAACTGCTGGCCCAGCTCGGCTAGGGTGGCGTCGGGCTGGGCAGCGACACAAGCCGCCAGGCGCTGGCGGTCAACCTCTTGCAGGCGAGGTGCCGGGCCGCCGCGTGCAGGTAGGGCCGCTACCGAACCGCTGGTGCGCTGGCGCTTGAGCAGCTTGTCGACAAACGAAACGGACACGGCAAAACGGCTGGCTACCTGGCTAATGGTACATTGACCAGTCGCATAGGCATCTACTACGCGCTCGCGCAAATCGTCGGAATAGGCTTGCATACTACAAACTACGCTAAAAATCTGTATAACGACTCCGAAATCGCTCTAAGTGCAATTTGACGAAGACTACGGGGTCGAGCGAGGGGCGGCCGATCGTGCTATAGAAGGGCGCTACCAAGGGCCGCACAAAACTAAAATCGACGCGCTGGAGCAGCTGCTGGTAGAAGTGCTGCGCGGGCACCCGCTTGACCAGCGACGTATCGACGGGATGGAAGCCTAGCATAGGCCAGCAACTTACTAATCCGTAGCTAATTGCCTTTTGCAACAGCCACTTATGTTATGCTATACAATTAGAAGAACTGCCAAAAAGGGCAAGCCGCGGTTTGCCTTTTTTATTAAACGCGCGGGCTGGGGCCTTACTGGTAAATCGTGACGCCGGGGGCCCCGATGCCGAAGTCAGTGAAGGAAACGGTTTCGCGGGCGGTTTCAAACACGCGCAGGCCATTGGCCGACACGAGGCCGCGCGGGTAGTAGCCCAGCAAAATCTGGAACGTGCGCAGGGCGGTGAACTCGTTGCGCAGGCGCAGGCCCAGCCCGAAGCCCGTGTAGGGCGTGTTGCCGAAGGGGGTGCCGCCGCCCACTTTTTCGCCCACCCAGGCCGCGTCGGCGAAGGCCACGCCGGCCACCCGGAAGCCCAGCAGTGAGAGCGGCGTGAACACCGTGGTTTCATAGTTGAAGGCGAAGCGGCTGGTGGCCAGGATGGGCACCGACGGCGAAAACCCCCGGATGCCCCGCTCGTCGGAAATGCCTTGCAGCAGCTCGCCCGGCCGGCGGTTGAAGCCCACCGTGGTGGTAGTGCCCAAAAAGTGCCGGTACTGGTAGTTGCCCAACCGGTAGAGGCGGGTGAAGTACGTAGTTTGGGCGTTCAGCAGGCCTTGCTCCCAAGCACTGTGATCAGCCAGGCGTTGGAAGGTGCCAAATTCCACGTTGCCAAACAAGTAGCCGTGGCGCTGGCTGAAGACGGCCGCCGCCAGGCGCACGTCGAAGTAGCGGCGCGGCACCACGGCGTTGGCGTCGAGGCCCGCCGTGAAGCTGAGCAGCGTGCCGGTGGGCACGTCCTCGGTGCGGCCAAAGCCGAACAAGTAGCGGTCCTTGTAGTAGCGCCGCACCGAATAGCCCACGGTGCCCAAAATGAGGTTGGTGTTGCGGTAGTCGGGGCTGGGGCTGACGGTGTAGTCGGTGCGGGTGAAGCGGGTGGCCACGATGAGGCGGCCCGGGTTTTCGTAGCCCAGGTCGTAGGAGCGCAGGCGCAGCGACCGGCCCACCCACAGGTCTTGCCGGGCGTAATGCAGGGCGTAATACGTGAGGATTTCGCCCGGCTGCTGCACCGTGAGGGTAATTTGCTGGTTGTAGGCGTCCATCGACAAGGCCCCGGCGTAGCGCGTGTTCACCGAATAAAAGTCGCGTTGCAACGACACGCCGCCGTGCTCGTCGCGGAACTCGTTGTTGTAGCGCGCCTGGGCCAAGAAGAAGTGCCGGAACGGCACCGAGTAGTCGCCGCTGTAGCGCCAGCGCTGGTCAAGGTTGCGCCCGTACTGGTACGTGTTGTTGAAGTGGTGGCCCAGGCCCAGGAAGTTCTGGTCGCCCACGTCCACGCGGCCCGCCGCGGCCCCCCCCGGCTCAAAATTGCCCGTGATGCTGAACACGTCGGTGGTCAACACTTCGATGTCGATGCTGTCGGCGGTAGACGTGCGCTCGTTCACCAGCACCCGGGCGTCGAGGATTTCGTCGGTTTGGCGCAGCAGGCGCTCCGACTCGGCCAGGGCCTGGGGGGCCAGCCGCTGGCCCGGCCGGAACAGCAGCACCTGCCGGATGCGCGAGGGCGCCGTGCGGATGTGCACCCAGTTGCCGGTGCGGTCGAGCAGCGAGCGGGGCTGCCGCGTCGAGTCGGTGAGGCTGTAGCCGAACGCGTCGTTGGGCCGCACCGTGACGCGGCGCACCACCTTGAACGTGTGCCGGTCGAACTGCCGGTCGAGGAGCACGGCGTCGAGGCCCGCATTTTCCTCCTTGGGGCGGGTGAGGCGCAGCGCCGCCGCCGCCGCGCGCCCAACAATGGTTTTGCGCCGGGTGTAGGCTTGTAGTTTCAGGCGCAGGCGCTGCTCGTCGAAGTCGCGGCGCAGCGAGTCGGGCTGCTCGCGGCGCAGGGCGGCGTCGGTGCGCAGCGAATCGGGCGGCACCGCCGAGCGCGGGTCGAACGATTGCGCCCGCGCTGCGCCGCCCAACCCCCACAGTAAGAAAAAAAAGACGACGCCGCGAAACAACATAAGGGGGCCCTTGAACAGCCACAGGCAAGATACGAAACGCCCGGGGCTTCGCTTTAGTGGGCCCCCGGGCCGGATGAACGCTGCTAAGAAACTTTTTCCAACAAAATTAGCTTGGCAAGTATTGCCCGTTAGCGGGATTTGCACTACTTTTAACACCGAAAAGCAGCCCTTCCCGATGAACGAACGCATTCAGGAAAAACTAAGCATATTAGCCGATGCCGCGAAGTACGATGCTTCGTGCAGCAGCAGCGGCGGCAAGCGCAAAAACGAAGGCAAGGGCCTGGGCAATGCTGAAGGCATGGGCATTTGCCACAGCTACACCGAGGACGGCCGCTGCGTGAGCCTGCTCAAAATCCTGCTCACCAACCACTGCATCTTCGACTGTGCCTACTGCGTATCGCGCCGCTCAAACGACGTAAAGCGCGCCGCTTTCACCGTGGACGAAGTGGTGGACCTGACCATCAACTTCTACCGCCGCAACTACATCGAGGGCTTGTTCCTGAGTTCCGGCATTTTCAGCAGCCCCGACTACACGATGGAGCGCTTAGTGCGCATCGTGAAAAAGCTGCGGACGGAGCACCAGTTCAACGGCTACATCCACGTCAAAACCATTCCCGGGGCTTCCGAAGAACTCATCCAGGAGGCTGGCCTGTACGCCGACCGCTTGAGTGTGAACATTGAATTGCCCTCGGAGCTGGCCTTGCAAACCCTGGCGCCGGAGAAAAATTACCAGGAAATTCTGACCCCGATGGCCCAAATTCGGGACGGCATCATCCAGAATAAAGAGGAAAAGGCGCTGTTTAAAAAAGTGCCGGCTTTCGCCACCGCGGGCCAAACCACGCAGCTCATCGTGGGGGCCAGCGGCGAAACGGACTTGCAAATCATCAAGCTTTCCGACTCGCTTTACCAGGGCTACGGGCTGAAGCGCGTGTACTACTCGGGCTACGTGCCCGTGACCGACGATGCCCGCCTGCCGCAGGTGACGCAGCCGCCCGTCATCCGCGAGCACCGGCTGTACCAAACCGATTGGCTGATGCGCTTTTACGGCTTCCAGGCCGACGAAATCCTCGACCCTGCGCACCCGCACCTCGACCTGGAGATTGACCCGAAGCTGGCCTGGGCCCTGCGCAACCGCCACGTGTTTCCGATCGACGTGAACACGGCTGATTTTGAGATGATTCTGCGCATTCCCGGCGTGGGGGCCCGGTCGGCCAAGCGCATCGTGGCGGCCCGGCGCTTCGCCCCGCTCACCACCGAGCACTTGCACAGCTTCGGCGTGGTGCTGAAGCGGGCCAAGTTTTTCCTCACCTGCCGCGGCGAGCAACGCACCGCCTTGGGCGAGCTGACCGAGCAGCAGGTGCGCCGCCAGATTTTGTTTGGCGCCGGCTCGGTGCGCTCGGCGCTCGTCACGCAGCAGCTCGATTTGTTTGCCCAAGCCAGCTAGTCAACCTTTTTTGTTTCGCTTTTTAACGCCTTGGTTATGAAAGTTTCACACCGCCAAAACGTTGTTCGCCGCTTCGCCTACGAAGGTACTGGCAAGGCTCCGCGTCTTTCGTGCTGCTGCCACATCAGCGAGCTGATGCCGCTGGTGCGCCAGCTCCACAGCATGGCCCGCGCTGAGGCCGAAGCCCGCCAGGAGCAAGAAAACCAGCAAGCCGCTTAGAGAACCGGCGGCAGCGCTGTGGCGCAACCCCTGCAGGTCTGTGCAGTTCGTTTCAGCTTGTCAGCAATCGCTTATTCGTAGCGTGGACTTTGTACCCCGCGTCGCTCGCTTCGGCCCACTGATGACCAAGTTGCTGCGCGGCCCTGGAGTGCCCGGGCTGCAAGCGCGTGCAACCTGGGGCCCCGGCCCGCGGTATGCTCGTATGGCTTACCCCCTTGAACATCATTTTGTGCCCACCAATGGCCTGACCCTGCACGTGGCGCAGTGCGGCCCCGTCGCGGGGCCCCTGGTGGTGCTCCTGCACGGTTTCCCCGAGTTTTGGTATGCGTGGCGCCACCAAATTGGGGCCCTGGCCGACGCTGGCTACCGCGTGTGGGCCCCCGACCAGCGCGGCTACAACCGGAGCGACAAGCCCCGCCCCGTGCGCGCCTATGCCGTGGACGAGTTGGCCGCCGACGTGCTGGGCCTGCTCGATGCCGCCGGCCACGACACCGCCGACGTGGTGGGCCACGATTGGGGCGCGGCCGTAGCCTGGCACTTGGCCGCCAACTTTCCTGCCCGCATCCGCCGTGCCGCCGTGCTGAACGTGCCCCACCCGCGGGTGCTGGCCGGGGCCCTGCGCCGGCAGCCGCGGCAACTGCTCAAGAGCTGGTACGTGTTCTTTTTCCAGCTGCCGTGGGTGCCCGAGGCCCTGGCGCGGCTGCGCGGCTACTGGGCCGCGCGCCGGGCCCTGCGGCGCACCAGCCGCCCCGGCACGTTCAGCGCCGCTGATTTGGTGAAATACCAGGACGCTTGGGCCCAGCCGGGGGCCCTGCGAAGCATGATCAACTGGTACCGGGTCGCGGCGCGATTTGGCCGGCGCTTGGCCCCGGCTGGCCGCGTGGCGGTCCCGCTGCACATCATCTGGGGCCGGGACGATGCATTTTTGCGCGCCAACCTGGCCCAGGCGAGCTTGGCTTATTGCGATGACGGGCGGCTGACTTACCTCCAGGCCAGCCACTGGGTGCAGCACGAGAAAGCGGCGCAGGTGAACCAGCTACTAATTGACTTTTTACGCGAAACGCCCGCATGAGCAAGTTCCCGTCTTTGCGCCGGCCGGTGGCCGTGGGCCCCGCGGCGGCCCGGCCCGTGGGGGCCCCCGCCCTCACCGCGGCCCCGCGCGACTACACCTACGACGGCACGTTTGAGGGCCTGCTCACGGTGTTGTTCACGGTGTACGACTGGCGGGCCGCGCCCAATTCCATCCAGCCCGAAGCCACGGCCCAAACCGGCCTGTTTGCCCAGCCCGCGCACCGCGAAACCGACGAAGCCCAAGCCGCCCGCGTGTGGGACGGCCTGCTGCGCACCATGCCGGAAGAGGCCCGCGCCCGCCTCTACCACGTGTTTCTGAGCGAAGATGCGGAGCGTGAACTATTGATTTTCAGGTACGTGGACTTGGCCCTGCGCACCGCGGCCGACATTTCGGAAAACTACACCGACGCCACCGTGCGCCGGGTGCAGCGCCTGGCCCAGCAAATGTTCCGCGAGAAGCACCGGATGGAAGCCTTCGTGCGGTTCGAAAAAACCAGCGACGGTTTGTTTCACGCCACCATCGAGCCCGATTATGACGTGTTGCCGCTCATTGCCCCGCACTTCACCAAGCGCTACGCCGACCAGCGCTGGCTGATTTACGACCGCCGCCGCCGCTACGGCCTGTACTACGACCTGGCGCGCACCGACATTGTGCAATTCGAGGAAACCGGGGCCCCGGCGCAAGCCACCGACGTGGCCGCCACCGTGCTTGACGAACGTGAACCGTTGTTTCAGGTGCTGTGGCAGGCGTATTTCGACCACGTGAACATCCCCGAGCGCCGCAACCTGAAGCTGCACCGCCGCCACATGCCCCTGCGCTACTGGAAGTACTTGAGCGAGAAGCAGCCGCGCGCGCAGCCCTTCCAGCCCATCCAAAACAAGCGCCCGCCCAGCCCGGGGCCCCCGCTGCTGGGCACGGAATAAGACGCAAGCGCGGTTACTTTGTGGGCCGAAGGGCGGATTGAACCGTAGGATGCGCGCCACTGCGTTCCTGCGGTTCACCCCTTTCCCTTCCTTCACATTTCCACATCCAATTGATGGGCAGCATTTTGGTTTTTGGGGCCTCCGGGCAATTGGGGCAGTGCCTGGCGCACGTAGCGCAGGAGCGGAACGTGTCGGGCATCGTATTTCCACCCGAGGGGCAGGCGAATATTTTGGACGTGAGCGGGCTCCAAGCGTTGTTTGCCGAGCACAAGCCCACTTACTGCATCAACTGCGCCGCCTACACGGCCGTGGACAAGGCCGAGGACGAGGTGGATTTGGCCCGCAAAATCAACCGCGACGGGGTGGAAAACCTGGCCCGGCTGTGCGGCGAGTTTGGCACCACGCTCGTCCAGATTTCGACCGATTTTGTGTTTGCCGGCACCGGCAACACGCCCTTGGTGGAAACCGACGCCGCGGAGCCCATCAGCGTATACGGCCGCACCAAGCTCGAAGGCGAGCAGGTGATTGGGGCCCACACCGGGCAGTTTTTCATTCTGCGCACCAGCTGGCTGTATTCCGAATACGCCAACAACTTCGTAAAAACCATGCTGCGGCTCGGCCAAGACCGTGACGAGCTGCGCGTCATCTGGGACCAAGCCGGCACGCCCTGCTACGCCATCGATTTAGCTGGCTGCATTCTCACCATCATCGCGTCGCAAAGCCAACAGTACGGTATCTACCACTATAGCAACGAAGGCGTAACGTCGTGGTACGACTTCGCCACGGCCATCTTCGAGCTGAGCGGCACGCCGGTGAAAACCGTGCCCATTCGCACCGCCGAGTACCCCACCAAAGCCACCCGCCCCGCCTACTCGGTGATGGACAAGACCAAGGCCAAGACGGTGCTCGGCGTGGCCATCCCACACTGGCGCACGAGCCTGCAAACTTGCCTAAGCCGGTTGAAGTAGGGCCCCTACTGGGCCACCAAGCAAGTTACAATGCTTACGCGGCGCTTCGGCCGTAGTAGCGGTGCACCAGCAGGCCCAGGGCCACAAAAGCCGCGCCCACCAGGCACACGCCGGGCCAGCCAAAATGCGTCCAGGCCAGGCCACCGGCGATGGAACCGAGCGAGCCGCCGGTGAAGTACCCGGTCATATACACGGTGTTGAGGCGGCTGCGGGCCTCGGGCACCAGCGAAAACACAAGGGTTTGGTTGGAGATGTGGGCCGTTTGCACGCCCACGTCGAGCAGTAGCACGCCCACCACCAAGCCAGCCAAGTAACCGCCGCCCAGGCCCAGCACCAGGTAAGAACTTAGCGCCAGCACAATGCCCACCGTGATGGCGTAGCGGGGGCCCCGGGCGTCGGCGGTTTTGCCGGCCAGTGGCGCGGCCAGGGCCCCGAAGGCGCCCACCAGGCCAAAGAAGCCAGCCACGTCGCTGCCGTAGTGGTAAGCGGGGCTTTCTAGATAAAACGCTAGCGTGGTCCAAAACACGCTGAACGCGGCAAACACCGCGGCGCCCACCAGCGCCGAGCGGCGCAGGGCCGGCTGCTCGCGCACCAGCGTCAGCAAAGAGCGCATGAGCGAGCCGTAAGTACCCGTGAAGTGGGGGCGGTCGGTGGGCAAGCGCCAGGCCAGCAGGCCGATGAGCAGCACCATCAGCCCGGCCGCGCTTTCGAACACCGTGCGCCAGCCGTAGTGGGCCCCCACGTAGCCGCTGGCCGTGCGCGAGAGCAAAATGCCGATGAGCAAGCCGCTCATGATGCGGCCCACGATGCGGCCGCGGCTTTCCTCGGGGGCCAGGTGGGCGGCCATGGGCAGCAGCAGCTGCGGCACCGCCGAGCAAATGCCCACCAGCACGCTGGCCCCGGCCAGCACCCCAAAGCTGGGGGCCCCGGCCGCCAGGCCCAGGCAACCGGCGGCGCCCACCAGCATCCACAGCATCAAGCGTTTGCGTTCCAGCATATCGCCCAGCGGTACCACCAGCAGCATGCCCAGCGTGTAGCCCACCTGGGTGGCCGTGGCCACGAGGCTGGCGTGGCTATCGGGGACGTGGAACGTGCGGCCGATGGCGGCCAGCAGCGGCTGGTTGTAATAAATATTGGCCACCACCAAGCCACAAGTGAGGGCCATGAGCCAGACCAGCGCGTTGTCGAGGCGTGGGGCGGCGGATTTTTCAGCAAGTGGCAGGCGGGCCACCGGGGATGGGTTCATAGCAATGGAAAGGGTGAGCAAGCGGCTCCGGCGCGGCCGGACAGGAGCCATTAACCGCTGGGGCCCGGCAATGGTTGCCGGCAACTCCGACCCCGTCGCTGCGTTCAACCCCGATGAGCCGCGCATTCACCAAAGAAGACGATGTCCAGGCTGCCCCCATCGTGCCGCCCCGCGCCGCCCTGCCGGTGGGTACGCCCAACTACGTTACGCCCCAGGGCCTGGTGCAACTGCGCGCCGAACGCACTGCCCTCGAAGCCGAGCATGCGGCCGCCGAGGCCAACCACGACAACGACACCGACCGCACCCACCGCCTTTCGCTGCTCAACGGCCGCCTGGCGCTGCTGGCCGAGCGCATCACCAGCGCCAAAGTGGTTGACCCCCGCGCCCAACCGGCCAAGGAAGTGCGCTTCGGGGCCACCGTGCGGCTGCGCACCGTGAGCGGCGGCACGGTGGGCTTCGAGCGCAACTTCACCATCGTGGGCGTGGACGAGGCCGACGTAGCGGCCGGCAAAGTAGGCTTCGTAGCACCCATCGCCCGCGCCCTCATCGGCGTAAAGCTGGGCAAAACGGCTGCGCTGCCGCTGGGGGCCCCACCGGAAGTGGTGGAGGTGGTGAGCATTGATTACCAGCAGCGTGGCTAAAATCCGCGCTATACCCTGGGGCCCTACGGCAGCTTCACGCGGTAGAGGCGGAAGGGGTATTCTACTTTGTCCTCGCCGTTGTTCCACTTGGGCAGGCGGTGGATTTGGGTGGCCGTGAGGTAGAGGTAGCCGCCGGGGCCCATCGCGAACGTGTCGGGCCAGAGCAGGCGCGGGTCGTGGGCCACGGTTTCGAAGCGGCCGGCGGGCGTGACGCGCTGGATGGCGTGGTTCGGCGAATCGGACGTGTAGACGTTGCCCGCGTCGTCGGCCAGCATGCCGTGCGAGATGCCGTCCTCGCCCACCGTTTCCACGTGCGCCGCCACCTCGGCCGGGGCCAGGGCCGGGTTGCGCAGGTACTCGGTTTCGATGCGGTAGAGCTTGGTTTGGTTGATGGCCCGGTAGTAGAGGTACTTGAAGTCGTGGGTCAGCGCGATGCCGTTCACGTTGCTGCTGAACGGCTTGCCCGTTTTGTCCTTCACCTCCTTGCCGTCGATGCGCAGCACAAAGCCCGGCTCCGTCATCACCGATTTGTCGCCTTGCAGCAGCAGCCGGCTCTTGCCCGTTTTTAAATCGAGCACCACGATGGCCGCCAGCTTGGGCTCCGATAAATACGCCACTTGGCGCCCCGGGTCCACGCGCACGTCGTTCAGGCCGGTGCGCTCGCGGGGCAGGTCCTCGAAACGGTACACGCGCTCCACTTTGTTGGTGGCGAGGTTGATTTTCACCAGTTTGATGCCGGCGATGAGCGGCGCTTCGTCGTCGGGGTTGCTGGGGTCGAGCACCCACAGCACGTCGGTGGCGTCAACTACAGCGGCCTGCACGTTCACGAAGCGGTTGGGGGCCTGGAGCGAGTCCCAACGGTTCCAGTCGGCGTTGGGGTAGGGGCGGCGCTGGCCGTTCACCAATTCTACGAGGGCAAAGTCGTAGTCCTTTTTCCTCTTCGGAAACGTGACGAACACGCGGCCCTGGCGCGACACGCCCACGCCCAGCGGCTGCTGCCGGCCAAACGAGGCCACCTCTTCCAGGGGCACGGGCAGTTGCTGCGCCAGGGCCGGGCCAGCGGCCGCGGCCAGGCCCAGCGAAAAGTATAAGGGGAATTTCATGGCAAGTAAAAATGCGGGTGGCGGGGCCCCGGCGGCCAACTGGGCGGCGGAATTGGGGTGTCGTACGGTCAGTTTTCGGCTAGGGTTGGTGCCGGGCGACCGCGCAACCTTCAGCGGCGCGGCTGGGTAAGGCTATAATCATTCCCGCTATTATCCCTTTGGCAATGCGTTCGACCTTCTTCTTGCTGGGGGCCCTCGGGGCCCTAGTGGCCGCCCCGGCGGCGGCCCAGGCACCGGCGCGGTTCCTCACCACCGGCCGCATTGTGCGCCAGGGCCCCGCGCTCGACCAGGTGGTGGCCCCCGGGGCCCAGTTGGAAATCATCGCCT
The DNA here is from genome assembly GCA_050954665.1 of Janthinobacterium lividum. GTDB lineage: Bacteria > Bacteroidota > Bacteroidia > Cytophagales > Hymenobacteraceae > Hymenobacter. The sequence goes on along the minus strand of JBPBPC010000009.1, from coordinate 28,150 downwards.
CGGGTTTTGGCCACGTCGAGGGCCCCGTGTGGGTGGCCGATAGCAGCATGCTGCTGTTTTCCGATACGCCCACCCGCACCATCTACCGCTGGACGGCGGACAACAAACGCACCAAGTTCTTGGAATACAGCGGCTATACCGGCCGCATGCCCTACAGCAAGGAGCCCGGCAGCAACGGCATGGCCCTCGACGGCCGCGGCAACTTGCTCATTTGCGAGCACGGCGACCGCCGCCTGGCGGTGCTGCCGCTGGCCGAAAAAAGCGGCAAGCGCACCCTCGCCGACAACTGCAACGGCGAGCGGTTCAACAGCCCCAACGACGTGGTGGCCAGCGCCAACGGCACCCTGTACTTCACCGATCCGCCCTTCGGCCTGCCCCAGCAAGCCAACGACCCGCGCCGCGAAGCACCCGTGGGGGCCCTGTACCGCCGGGCCCCCGACGGCAAAGTGACCCGCGAAACCACCGAGCTTGCCCGCCCCAACGGCCTCGCCTTCAGCCCCGACGGCCGCACGCTCTACGTGTCCAACGCCGACTCGCTGCGCCCCGTCATCCTGGCCTACGACGTGAAAGGCGACGGCCGCCTAGGCAAAAGCCGCCCGTTTTTTGACATGAGCCAAGTGGCGGGCCGCCGCCCCAAGGAAGCCCCCGACGGCCTGAAAACCGACGCCGCGGGCAACGTGTACGCCAGCGGTTTCGGCGGCATCTTGGTGCTGTCGCCCCAGGGCCAGCACCTCGGCACCCTCGACCCCGGCGCGTCCACCGCCAACTGCGCCTGGGGCGACGACGGCCGCACGCTCTACATCACGGCCGGCACCTTCGTGTGCCGCGTAAAAACGCTGGCTCAGGGCAAGGTGGGAAATTAATGGGGGCCCCGGCCAGAGCCGCTCAGACCGTCAGCTTCTTGTAGGCCCCCGGCGTCAAGCCCTCGTACTTTTTGAACAGGGCCTGGAAGTGCGACAGGTTGTTGAAGCCGGCGCGCAGGCACACGTCGGCCACGTTGGCCAGGGGTTGGCGGAGCAGGCGCTTGGCCTCGGCCAGCCGCTCGCGGATGATGTACTCGACGGGGGTAAGGCCGAACTCGCGCTTGAACACCCGGAAAAACGTGGCCTTGCTCATGCAGGCCAAGGCGCTGAGCTTTTCGACGGACAGGTTTTCGGCCAGGTGCCGCTTGATGTAGTCCACCACGGCGGCGAAGCGGTGGGTGGTGAGGTGGCGGGCGTAGTCGTGGAAAATGAGCTGGCGGGCCTGGGTTTGCATCAGGCGCACCAGCAGTTCTTGCAGGGTAAAGCTGGCCAGCACGTCCTTGGCTGCGTCGGTGGTGCGCGACACGGCCACGAGGCGCTCCAGGGTGCCGGTCAGCTCGGGGGTGTTGGTGAGGTGGGCGTGCTCGGGGCCCGCCAGGGCCCAGGGCGTGTGGGCCTCGGCGCGGGGGTAGCGTTCGTTCAGCAGCTCCACGGTGTGGCGGATGGTGTCCGGGGCAATGGCCACGGCCAGGCACTGGGTGGGCTGGCAGGCGCAAGCTTCGGGGAAATCAATCTCCATCAGTTCGTCTTCGCCCACCACCACCGACTCGCCGGGGAAGTAGTCGAAGGCCGGGCGGCCGGGCAAGTGCATCACCTTTTTGCCGCGCAGCATGGTCGTCAGGGCCAGGCCGTCGAGGCGCAAGGGCACGCGGTGGGCCTTCTGGTGGGTTTCGAAGATGTTCAATTCGTAAGAATCCAGGGCGAAAACGGTGCGGTTTTCGACGAGGCTTTTCAGCTGGTGGGGCAGCAGTGGGGCCACCGCGGCAGGCAAATGGACGCGAGGATTCATGAGATAAACGAATGACGAAGACCGTTAAGCGCCGCCCGGCCAGTGCAAGTTGCGACAATTCCAGCACTTTCTGCGACGATAACGCAAACGGTTGTTTTACTAATACGAGACCTTTGGTTATTCGTCATCCCCAACCATTCCTACCCCACCGCTATGGCCGAAGTGCTTGAAAAGTCCACCACCGCGGTGGCCCGCCCCCAGTTCAAATCCCATTACGACAACTTCATCGGCGGCAAATGGGTAGCCCCGGTGAAGGGCCAGTACTTTGAAAATCCGTCGCCCATCGACGGCAAGGCCTTTTGCAAAGTGGCCCGTAGCAGCAAGGAAGACATTGAGCTGGCCCTCGACGCGGCCCACGACGCGTTCAAAACCTGGAGCAAGGCCTCGGCGGCCGTGCGCAGCGGCGTGCTGCTGAAAATTGCCGACATCATGGAAGCCAACCTGCCGTACCTGGCCGCCGTGGAAACGGTGGAAAATGGCAAGGCCATCCGCGAAACCATGGCGGCCGACTTGCCGCTGTGCGTAGACCACTTCCGCTACTTCGCGGGCGTCATTCGGGCCGAAGAAGGCTCGGCCACCGAGTTGAACGAGAACACGTTGTCGCTCGTGATTCAGGAGCCACTGGGCGTTATCGGCCAGATCATCCCCTGGAACTTCCCACTGCTGATGGCCACCTGGAAAATTGCCCCGGCCCTGGCCGCCGGCTGCTGCGTGGTGGTGAAGCCCGCTGAGCAAACGCCCGCTAGCATTATGGTGCTGATGGAACTGATCCAGGACGTGGTGCCCGCCGGCGTGCTGAACGTGGTAAACGGCTTCGGCCTGGAAGCCGGCAAGCCGCTGGCCAGCAACAAGCGCGTGCAGAAAGTGTCGTTCACGGGCGAGACGACCACCGGCCGCCTCATCCTGCAATACGCCGCCGAAAACATCATTCCCGTCACGATGGAGCTGGGCGGCAAGTCACCCAACATCTTCTGCAAGAGCGTAATGGATCACGACGACGATTTTCTCGATAAGTGCATCGAGGGCGCCGTGATGTTTGCCCTGAACCAGGGCGAAATTTGCACCTGCCCGTCGCGCCTGCTGGTGCACGAAGACATATACGACGAGTTCATCGCCCGCGTGATTGCGCGCGTGAAGGCCATCAAGCTCGGCAACCCGATGGACACCGATACCATGATGGGGGCCCAGGCCAGCAACGACCAGTTCGAAAAGATTCTGAGCTACCTCGAAATCGGCAAGGCCGAAGGCGCCGAGGTGCTGGTGGGCGGCGAAGCCTACGAGCAAGCCGACGGGGCCCTGGCCGAAGGCTACTACATCCAGCCCACCATCTTCCGGGGGCACAACAAGATGCGGATTTTTCAGGAAGAAATCTTCGGCCCGGTGCTGTCGGTGACGACGTTTAAGGACAACGCCGAAGCCATCGAACTGGCCAACGACACGCTTTATGGCCTCGGCGCCGGCCTCTGGAGCCGCGACGCCCACGAGCTGTACCAGATGCCCCGCGCCATCCAGGCCGGCCGCGTGTGGGTGAACTGCTACCACGACTACCCCGCTGGGGCCCCCTTCGGCGGCTACAAAGCGTCGGGCTTCGGCCGCGAAAACCACAAGATGATGCTGAGCCACTACCGCCAAACCAAGAACATGCTCATCAGCTACAGCCAGCAAAAGCTGGGCTTCTTTTAGCAAAAAATAAACGAGCGGATGGTCCGGCGGCTGTTTGGTTGCCGGACCATTTTTGCTTTATGGGGCCCCGGCCAGCAACCTAGCGGCGCCGCCCGTATATTCGGTCATTGCGCAACTAGTTTTCCGTACGACTATGCCAAACGTAACGAAGTGGCTGCCCAGGGCCCTGTTGGTGCTCGGTGCCGCCGGATTTGCCAGCAGTGCTTACGCCCAAGTGCTACCTGTGCCCGGCGCCCACAGCCCGGAGTGGGCCTTGGAAAACACCGTGCCCGACGCTTTCGGCCAGGGCTTTGGTGACCTGCCCGTCACCAACGACCGGATGCCCAACGCCAGCCAGCGAAGCGTTTTGAGCAACGGCAACCGCAGCTACCACTGGGACGCCGCCCGGCAACTGGCCTACGAATGGCCGACCCACGCCGGCAGCCTGGGGCCCTACAACTCGGTAACCGTGCGCGACGACCGCACCGGCACTGCGTACAGCTACCGCCGCCGGGCTTTCCGGCCCGCGGCGCGCCAGTGGCATCGCCTGCCCAGCGTGCCCAAATAAAGGTTCACTCCTCTGCCCGTCCCAACCATGCCCACGCCCCGCGTCCTCGCCACCCAAGCCGCCGAAGCTACCATCGACCTTTTGCGCGATGAGCACGGGCCCCTGATGTTCCACCAGAGCGGCGGGTGCTGCGACGGCTCCTCGCCGATGTGCTTCGCCAAGGGCGAGTTCCGCATCGGTGGCAACGACGTGTGGCTGGGCCAAATCCACGGCTGCGATTTCTTCATGAGCACCAGCCAGTTCGAGTACTGGCAGCACACGCAGCTCACCATCGACGTGACCAAGGGCCGCGGGGCCAGCTTCTCGCTGGAAATTCCACTAGGCGTGCGCTTCCTCATCCGCTCCCGGCTGTTCAGCGAGGAAGAAGCCAAAGACATGGCCCCCGTGCTGAACGGCGAAGAATACCTGGAAACCGCGTAGGGCCCTTGAACCTTACACCTGCAAAAAGCCCCGGCAACTGAAGTTGCCGGGGCTTTTTGCAGGTGTAAACAGGTGATTATTTCTTTGCCTGCACAGGCAAGTCTTCGAGCTGAGCGTAGCTGAGTTTCCAGTTGCCGTCGCTGCTCTTTTTCCAGAGCAGCAAGAAGTTGCCTTCGCCGATGCCGGCCTGGGGCTCGGTGGCGGTGGCCAACACATCTACCGAAAACGTGCCGGCCTCGTAGGCCAGGTTGGCGTCGGCGCCGGTGCTGGCGGTACTGGTTTTGAGGTTGGTTACGGTGCCGATGGTGGGCGTAATCCACTTATTGGTGATTTCGTCCTTGCCGCTGAACCGCGTTCCGCCCTGCAAAAACTGCGCGTCGTCGGCCAGAAAGGAGGCGGCCTTGGCAGCGTCCTTGTTGTTCCAAGCGCTGAGAAACTGTTGGTTGAGGTCCGATACGCTCACGTTGCCGGAGGTATTGGCGGCAGTAGTGGCAGCCGGGGCCCCAGCAGGCGTGTTGTTGCCGCCGCACGAAACTAATAAAACAGCAGAACCCAGCGCTAACAGATAATTTTTCATGATAAAGAATAAAAAGAACAGAAGTGAAAGAGGGCAAGCAAAGGTAAGAACGAGTAAAACCCGAGCCGATAAGGCCCGGGTTTTGGGACGGCAAGCTAGTGGACTACCAACTTTTGCGGCGCACGGGCGAGGCCGGGTAGGCCGTCTGCGCGTTGCCATAGTCGGGGTTGGGCAGGTAGCCCGAGGCGGGGCTTACGCCGGCCGGACCGGCGCTGGCAACCAGGGCCGTGGCCCCAGCGGCCACGGCGGTAGCGCCGGCCACGCGGCCCAGGCTGCCCGGGGCGGCCGCCACGCTGCGGCGCTCGGCAGCAGCGCGCTCAGCGGCGGCAGCGCGGGCGTTGGCAGCGGCGATGCGCTCGTTGGCGGCGGCGCGCTCGTTGGCCAGGGCGATGGCTTTTTTGCGCTTGTTGTCGGTGTGCTTGCCAATGGCGTAGCCCACGCCCGCGCCGGCCACGCCGCCGATGGCGCCGCCCACCACGCGGTTGCGCTTGTTGATGAGGGCCCCGCCCAGGATGCCGGCGGCTCCGCCGATGGCAGCGCCTTTGCCCTGCGGGCTCCAGTTGCGCTGGGCCTGGGCTTGCGAACTAAATAAAACGCTACATAGCAGGACCGGAATTAAGAATAACCAGCTAGTATTTTTCATGGCGGAAAAGAAATAAGATGTTGGAAAGAATGAAGTGGGTAATGGAAAGAATCGGCTGCGTTGGGCCCCGGGCATGGGGTTTTACAAGCACCGTGCCAGGCGGGCCAAGGTACGGGGGCCCGTCAGGCGCGGTTTGGGGCGGGTTGGTTAACGGCGCTGGGGGCCCGGCCAATCGCCGCTACTGCTCGGCCACCAGCACTTGCACGTCCACGTTGCGGCCGTGGTCGTCGGCGCACGATACCTTCACGGGCCCCGGGGGTGGGCGGAAAAACACCCGCTCGGCCGCGCCCGCCGCCCGCAGAAACCGGTCGTTCACGTACCAAAATACCTGGCGCACCTCCGGGCCCGCCGCGCAGCTGAGCAGCAATTGCTGCTGCTCGCCGCGGTTGAGCAGGTACTCGGCGTGGGGCAGGGGCGAGGTGATGGCCAGCGGGGCGGCCGTGCCGTCGTCGGCGCCGCGCACCAGGCGGCAAGCGGGGTTGTGCGGGGGCAGGCGCGGCGCGGGCAGCCCCTGCGCCGCCCGAAACGCCAGCACCTCGGGCAGCGAGTTGGCAAAAAGCTGCCGCCGGTAGCCGCTGGGCGGCACGCAGGCCCGGCAGTAGCTCAGGGCCCCGTCGGCCGACACCAGCACTTCCTTCACGTGCTCGCAATGCCGCGCCGACGACAGGCCCGGCAGGTAATAATCGAGGATTTGGTGGGCGCAGTGCTCGCCCGGCACCAAGCCACTTTCGGCGCACACCAGCCGAAAATCGAGGCTGGCCGGGGCCCCGGCCCAATGGTTGGGCGAGTTGTAGGCCAAAGCGTTGAACAAGTTAAACAGCAGCGGCGTGGCCACGTCGGCCCCGGTCAGGGCCGGGCTGCCCTGGCCGCTGAAGTTGCCCACCCACACCCCGATGGTGTAGTCGCGGTTGTAGCCTAGGCTCCAGGCGTCGCGGCGGCCGTAGCTGGTGCCGGTTTTCCAAGCGATTTTGGGCAGGCGCAGGCTGTTTTCGTAGCCCAGCGGCAGGTCGGGCCGCGTGCGCTGGGCCAGGATGTCGGTGACGAGGAACGCCGCGGCGGGCGAGAGAAGTTGCGCGCCGGTCGCCCCGCGCCCCGCGCCCTTTTCGGTGGCAGCAGGTTTTCCACTCCTGGCGTTGGGGCCCCGGGTAATCAGCCGCAGCGGCGCGTACTGCCCGCCGTTGGCCAGGGCCGCGTACAGGCCGGTTAGTTCTTCCAGCGTGGCCCCGCAGCCGCCCAGCACGGTGCTCAGGCCCAGGCGCGGGGCGGCGCGGGCCACGGTGCGGAAACCCGCTTGGCGCAGCTTGCTGGTGAAGGCGGGCACGCCCAGCTCGGCCAGCAGGCGCACGGCGGGGATGTTGAGCGAGTACACCAGGGCCCGCTCCGCGGTGACTTCGCCCTGGCAATTCTTGTCGAAATTTTCGGGCCGAAAACCGTTGAAGTTGGTGGGCACGTCGGGCAGCGTCAGCTTGGGCGTGGCCAGGCCGCGGTCGAAGGCCAGGCCGTAGAGCAGCGGCTTGAGCGTGCTGCCCGGCGAGCGCACGGCCCGCACGCCGTCCACCTGCCCGGCGCTGGCCGCGTCGCCAAAGTCGGCCGAGCCCACGTAGGCTTCCACGGCGCGGGTGCGGTTGTTCACCACCAACACGGCGGCCTGCGTGATGCCCAGCGCGCGCAGGCGCCGCACGTAGTTGAGCGTCAGGTCTTCGGCCTTGGCCTGGGGGCCCCGGCGCAGGGTGGAGGCGATGATGGCCTGGCCCGGAAACTGCGCCACCAGCCGCCGCGCCAGGTGCGGGGCCAGCGTGGGGGCCCCGTGGCGCCGGGCGTCGAGCGGCTCGGCCAGGGCATCGGCCAGATCCTGGGCGGGGAAGATCTTGTCCCGCTGCATTTGCCGCAGCCAGTGGTTGCGCTTGGCCAGAATCTGGGGGTTGTTGCGGCCCAGCACCAGCACGCGCGGCTGGTTGGGGATGACGGCCAGCGCCACGGTTTGGGCCAGCGAGAGGTAGTCGGGCGGCTGCTGGAAGTAGAGCAGCGCGGCCGATTTCACGCCCTCGATGTTGCTGCCGTAGGGCACCAGGTTCAGGTAGAGCTGCAAGATTTCGGCCTTGCTGTAGTGGGCCTCCAACTGCACGGCGCGCAGCATTTCGATCAGCTTGTTGCCGAACGTGCGCGCCTTGGGCTCCAGCAGCCGGGCCACTTGCATGGTGATGGTGCTGGCCCCCGTGGTGCGCCCGCGCCCAAACAAGTTGCGCCCCGCCGCCAGCACCACGGCCCCCGGGTTCACCCCAAAGTGGTAGCGGAAGTACCGGTCCTCCTTATAAATGATGGCCCGCTGCAGGGCCGGCGTGATCTCGCGCAGCTCGGTTTTCAGGCGCCACTTCTGCGCCGGGTTCAGGAAGGCGTGCAGGGCCGAGCCGTCGGCAGCCGTCACCAGCGGCGAGTACTGCGGCGCGGGCGGCAGCGGGAATAATTGGTCGAGCAGCGCGGCGGCGGCCAGCAGCAGCAGCAACGCCAGCCCAGCGCGGCGCAGCCCGGGGCCCCAGGCGGCCCGCCCGCGCAGTAGCCTGGTTTTCATAGCGGTTGAAAGCCAACGGTGGGCATCCGCCAGTCGCGCCCGAACCAGCGGAGCACGGCGCGCCGCCAGCCGGGGTTTTGGCGGAACCGGGCCTTGCCCTCGGCCAGCGCGGGCACGTCGAGGGCGGCGGCGCGGGCCTGCCAGGCGGCCAGCGGCCGGGGCCCCGCGGGCGCGAAAAGCGCGGCCAGCGCGGGCCGGATTTCCTTGAGGTTCCAGTAGTGGTACACCCAGGGCGTGGCCGCGCGCACCACGCCCGCGCGCGCCAGCACCACGCTAAAGGCCAGCTGCTCCATCACGTGCTTGGGGTAGAGGCGGTGGAGCTGTTCGGTGAGGGCGAGCGCCTGGGCCAGCAGCGGCGCGTCGGCGCTGCGCAGGCCGAGGGCCCCGGCGTTGTACATCTGCGTGTCGGGGCTGATGGGGCCCCCGGCCAGGGCCGTGCGGCCGGCATCTTGCTGCAAGGCGTGGTTGATTTTGCGGTTCAGCGCATTGCCGTCGCGCAGCCGGCCCTCGCCCACGTGCATAAACCGCTCGCCCCGGCCCAGGGCCCCAAAAACCTCCGCCAGCGGCTGCAGGAAAACGGTGTCGGTGTCGACGTACAGCAAGTTGCCGGCGTAGCGCGCGGCGGCGTGCCGCAGTACCTCGATTTTGACGCGGTGCACGAAGTCGATTTCCCCGCGCCACGCCTGCCACTGGGCGGGCGCGATGGGCACGTACTCCACCGCTTCCGCGTCACCCAGCACCCGCTGGAAGTGCGCCGGGTTATCGGTGTACACCACCACCCGGGCCCCCACCGGCTGCCGCAAATACGACAGGATGCTGAACAACGCTTCGTTCAGCACGTTGGGGTTGCCGTAGGCTTGGTAGAGGAGGAAATCGGCCATGCGGCGCAAGTTAGGGGTAGTTTTCGCCGGCCCGGGCGGCCAGCTTTTCGCCGGCTGTCCGGTAAATGCCGGGGCCCCGAGGAACAGCTTGGACGATGCAGTGATTAACGGGCAGCCGGCGAAAAGGCCGGCTGCCCGCCCGTTTGGTTACTTCACGCGCACCGTGCCGGCGCCGTTGTAGGAATGGTACTCGCCGTTGTACATGGCATCGGCGCTGATGGGGCCCAGCCGGAAGGTGCCCTTGCTGACGGCGCGGGCCAGGTAGTAGAACACCTTGGGGGTGCCCGTGGCGGTGGTGAACAGGTTCAGGCGGTCGTCGCGCACGTCGAGGTAGTCGGGCGTGGCGGCGTCCTTGGCCCAGTCCAATTCGCGCACGGCACCGATGCGCGGGTTTTCGATTTCCAGGCCGGCGGGCAGCAGGTCGGTGATGGCCACGTTCTTCACTTCGCCGGCCGCGTCGGCGGCTTGGAGGGTGATGCGCACCACCACCAAATCGTTCTGGGCGAAGGATGGGGCCCCCAGCGGCCGGCCGTCGCGGGTGAGGAACTGGCGGCGCACTTTCAGGTAGGCGTCCTCTTCGCGGACGGGCGTGGTGGGCGAGATGCCCGATGCCTCCCAGAAATAGTACAGGTTGCCGCGGCCGGCGGTGCGCAGGCTCAGGTTGTGGTTGGCCACGTTGCCCACGGTCAAGTCCTGGCCAGTGAAGTTGCCGATTGCTTTGCCGTCGGAAAATAGGGCCCCGGTGGCCGTGCTCTTGGCGTTTTGGCGGGCAATTTTGCCCAGCGCCAGCAGCGCGAAGGCCGTTTCCTGGGTGTTGAGGTAGCCGGCCTGCTTCACCTGGCGGCTGAGCTGGCGGGCCAGGGTGAGGGTTTGCGGATTGTTGGGGTCGGTGGCGAGCAGGGCGTTCAGCACCACGCCCTCGTCGCGGATGGGCGAGTAGAACGAGCCGTCGAGGGCCCTGTTGGCGGCGGTTTCGCCCCCGAACTTGGTGGGCAGCAACTCGCGGAATTGGCGCTGGTTGCCCAAGATGCCCTGGGTGCAGGCGAGCAGAAATTTCGAGTCTTCGGCCAGCGCGGCGCGGTTGGCGCGGTAGTAGTTCAGGGCCACGGCGTCTTGGCGGCCGGCCAGGGCCAGCACGTACAGCGAGTAGGCAATTTCCTTCTTGGCAATGACCTTCTGGCGGGCAATGTTGCTGGCGTCGAAGTAGCGGTACTCCTCGGTTTCGCGCTTTTTGAGGCGGAACTGCAGGTAGCCCAGCACTTTTTCGAGCACCGATTTATTCACCGCGAAGTTGGCCTGCTGGGCTTCGAGCAGGAAATGGGCGGCGTAGGCCGTGGCCCACCAGTTGTCGTAGTCGCCGCCCGGCCAGTAGCTCAAGCTGCCGTTGTAGAGCTGCATCGACTCGATTTTGCGGATGGCCTCCTGCACGTTGGCGTTGGGGTTGTAGCGCTGGGCCTTGGCCGGGGCCCCGGTTTTCTGCTGGAGCGTGGCCGCCAAGTCGCCATAGTACAGTTGCGGAAACGCGGCCGACACGGTTTGCTCCAGGCAGCCGTAGGGGTATTGCAGCAGGTAGCGCAGGTCCTTGCTGAACTCCGTCAGCGGCGAGCGGCTCAGCACCAGTTGGCTACGCAGCGAGGCGGGCAGGAAATCGTTGCTCAGGTTGAGGGGCACCATGGTGCCGCCGGCCGCCACGCCGCTGCCGGTGCGCTTTTCGAGCGGCGCGGCGGGGCGGATGGGGATTTCAGTTTCTTCAGTAAACGTTTCTTTCTTCTCGGTTCCAAGAGTGTAGACAGTTGCGATGATTGTGACTCTGCCGTTGCCAATAACTCTCTTAGACTTTATAAAATGCGAAATGTGTCGTTCCGAATTAGGTGGAATAGCAATTCCTAGGCTGACAGGTCTTTCATCTGGATAACCTTCGCCAGAATAAGCTAGCGCATCAGCATTTTCAAGCGGGCCAGCAAGCTTGATTTTAGTGTCAACAGCCATCCGCTTATCAGTTGTATTAGTCAATGTTATCGGTACTTCGATAGAATCGCCTGGGCTCATAAACCGAGGCAGCGCGGTGCTGATGACCACCGGATCGGCCACCTTCATGGTGTGCTCGGCGGCGCCGAACGCGTCGTCTTTGTAGGCCACGGCCATGATGCGCAGGGCCCCCGAAAATTGCGGCACGCGCACCTGGTAGCGCACCTTGCCGCTGGCGTCGGCGGTGAGCAGGCCGCTCCAGTTGGCCACCAGTTTCACGCGGCGGCTGGGCACGGGCGTGGTGCGGCGGCGCAGGTCGGCGGCGTCGCCCCCCGTGCTGCTGGTGCCCAGCTCGGGCAGCAGGAAGGGGTACACGTCGTAGGCCGATACTTCGAGGGCGCGCTTCTGGTAGAAGTAGCCGTAGGGGTCGGGCGTGCGGTAGCCCTTGCGCTGCAAAATGCCCTCGTCCACCACCGCCAGCGTGAGTTGGGCCCCGGGCGCGGTGCTCACCTCGATGGTTTGGATGGTTTGGGAGCGGCTGGCGGCGGGCGCGGCAATGGCGACGGCCAGGCGGGCGGCGGGCCGCTCCACGGTGAGGGGCACGAAGCCGCGCGCCACCGTCAGGGGCAGGCCGTGGTCGGTGATGGCGCGGATGGCGGTGGCCGTCACGTACACGTTGGGCACGTGGTCGGCCTTGATGGGAATCTTCACGCGGGCCGATTTCTGGTCGGTGGTCACGTAGAAGTGGTCGAGCACGTGGTCGCGCTCCACGGTCACGAGGATGCGGCCGGCGAAGGGCGTTTTCAGCAGCAGGTTGGCCGTTTCGCCGGGCGCGTACTTGGCCTTGTCGGGCTCGATGGTGACCTCGCCTTCGTTGTTGACTTCGAACGAGTTGGCCTGCGTGTCGCCGTAGCCGTAGGCGTAGAAGCGCTGCATCACGTAGGGCAGGGCCCCGGGCCGGCTCACGCGCACCTCGTACTCGCCCGAGTAGATGGGCGTGAAGTTCAGGGCCGTGCCGGGGCCCACCGTCAGGTTTTGGGTGAGCACGGTTTGCTCGCGCTGCTGCGAGTTGTACACGAAGCGGCCGCCCTGGCGCTCGAGCACGGTTTCCCAGAGCAGGCGCACCACGCGCACTTGCGCGGGGGCCCGGGCGGGGGCCCCGGCCGGCGTGAGGGCCAGCACCCGCAGCGGCAGCGCCTGGCGGGTGTTCACCAAATCGGGCAGGTTTTGGAGGCCGAACATCGTGGCCTGGGTGTGCACCTCGAAGGTGGCCAGGCGGTTCACCGGCCGCCCCGTTTCGTCGAACACCGTGGCGAAGGCCGCGCCTTCGAGCGTGCCCAGGTCGGCAAACGGCGGCACGGCGTAGGCGGCGGTGCCGCGGCCGGCGGCGTCGGTGCGGCCCTCGCGCAGGGCTTTTTCGAAGCGCGTGCCCAGGGCGGTTTCGGCCGTTTCCTCGTCGTCGCTGCTGGTGGTTTTGCGGCGCAGTCCGTTGTTGATGGCGAAGCTGTAATCGGCGTAGCCCTTGGGGTTGAAGGCTTTCTGCTTCAGCGAAAACTCGACCTCGTACTTGCGGTCGGTGGCCGGGGGCCCGAACAGGTTCACGGCGGTGAGGGTGGCCGTCACGGTTTGGCCGGGGCGCAGCACGGCGGGCGCCGCTGCCACGGTCACCTTCAAGCGGTCGGGGATGAACTCCTCCACGCTGATTTGCTTGGAGGCAAGCAGCACGTCGTTGCCGGTCAGCACCTCCAGCGTGTACAGGCCCGTCATGATGGCCGTCGGCAAAATGAACCGGCTCTCGAACGCGCCCGCGCCGTTCAGCTTCTGCTGCAAGCTGCTGTATTCCTTGCCGGTGGGCAGCAGCAGCCGGATTTTCATGGGCAGGCCAGCGGATGGCGTTTTCCAGGCGTCGGTGCGCACCACGGCGTTGGTGCGCACGGTGTCGCCGGGGCGGTACAGGTCCCGGTCGCCGTACAGAAAGGCCTGGTAGCGGGCCGCGTTGCTCTGCAAGCCGCCCACCTCAAAGCGCGAGGTTTCGACCTTGCTCCGGGTCAGGTCCAGGAACGAGAAATCCGCGTCTTTGGCCGCCGTCACCATGCCCAGCGTGAAGCGCTTCATGGAGGCCGCCGAGTCGAACCGCGCCACGCCGGCCTGGTCGGTGGTGGCCGAGCCAATGACTTGGTTGTTGGTGCTCACCAAATTCACCGCGACGCCGCCCATGGGCTGGGCCGTGCGGATGGAGTTGGCGAACACCAGCGTGCCGCCGGTGGCGCCCTGCCGCACAATCAGGCCCACGTCGGTCACGGCCACCAGCTTGCTCACTTGCAGGTACTGGTGTTCGGTGTCTTCCACTTTCACCACGTACAGGCCCTTCAGGGGGCCCTGGAATTCGAGCTCCTTCAGGTTGAGGGTGAGCAAGCGCAGGCCGGCCTCTTTGGGCAGCCCGTCCACCGAAACCGTGCGCACGGAAAGGACGCTGCCCAGGGTTTCGAGGTCGTAGTAGCGGTAGCCGCGGTCGATGTAGTTGCCGTCCGCGTCGGTGCTCGATTCGCGCTGGCCTTCTTCGTATTCGGGGTAGCCGTACTGCTGCTCCTGGCGCAGCAGCTGCTGGATGTTGTTGGCGTACACCTTGGCGATGGTCACCTTCACCTTGGCCACCTGGTTGATGCGCAGCCCCAGGTTGCGGGCCCCCAGCGCGCCCAGGTACAGGGCCTTGTCGCCGCTGGCAAAGGTGATGCTCGGGTCCTCGTCGCCGAACGACACGGCCTGCTGAAAGGCGTCGTGCAGCGTGCCGCCCAGCAGCCCGCGGGTGCCAGCGGCCAGCCCAATTTGGTAGGTTTTGCCCACCTCGAAGCCGCCGCGCAGCGCGAAGCCGCTTTCCTGCGCCTCCACGGCAAACGCCACGGCGGGCGTCACCGTCAGGGCCTTCTGCACGTCGGCCGCCGCCACGGGCTGGCTCAGGTTCACCGTCACCACGGGCCGGCCGTCGAGCAGCGAGCCGGTCAGCTCCCGCACTTCCAGCATGCTTTGGTCGGGCACCTGGGCCTGGGCCACGAGCGGCGCGGTGGTGGCCTTGGTGCCGGCGGCGGGGCGCAGGCCGGGCGCAATTTCCACGGTGATGGGGGCCCCTGGGCGCACGTCCTGCGCGAAGCTCAGCCCCAGCGTTTGGTCGGGCTCGGCGCTGATGAGGTTCACGGCCAGCGGCTTGCCGTCCTGGCTGACTTTGAGGCGGCTGCGCACGTCGGCGGGCCGCACGGGGTAGTTGAACACCAGGTTGGCGCGCAGCTCGGCCGTGCCCGTGGCCTTGGCCGAGCGGCCGTAGAACACCTGCGGGTCGCCCAGGCGCAGGTACGGCGTGTGGAACCGGCTGCGGTTGAGGGCCAGCTTTTGCTTGCCGCTGGGCAGGGCCCCGGGCCGCAGGTCGGCCGCAAACACGGTGCTGGGCCGGAACGCCTCCAGCGGCGAAAACGTCAGCTCCCGGTCGCCGGTCCACTTGAACTTGCCCCGCACGGCGGGCGTAAATTTCACGTACTGCGTGGTGTCCCAGCGGTTTTGCTGGGCCTCGTCCACCACTTTCTCGTCGAAGGTGAACACCACGTTCGAGTGCGGGTCAACCTCGTCGCCGTCGGTTTGGGCCTGGGCAGTGGCCTGCTCCTGGGCGGTTTTTTTGGAGCAGGAAAAAGTGGCCACCAGCAAAAGCAGCGGCAGAAAACGTAAGCGGGCCAGCATGGAAAAGAGGGGGTAGAAAACCGGCCGGAAGGTAATACCGGAACTCCGCTATACTGCGGAGTTTGGAGGGAAAAGCAAGGATAAATGCCGTCAACTGTAGTGCAGACTTTGTAGTCCGCGGCCTTCGCTTCGTCCTGCCGATGACCGGACAGCGACCGGGCAGCCCGCGGACTACAAAGTCCGCGCTGCAGAACGCGCTGCAGAACGCGCTATGGGGCCCGGCGATTAGCGGGCAGCCGGCGGAAAAGCCGGCAGCCCGAGCCGTTCAAGTACCTTCGGCCATGCTTTCTCAGGCCCACGAAGTCTTCCTCGAAGTTGCCAAGCAGCTCAGTTTCACCAAGGCCGGGCAGGCGCTGTTCGTCAGCCAGTCGGCGGTCAGCAAGCAGGTGAAGTCCCTGGAAGAGCATTACCGAACGGGCTTGTTTGAGCGGCTGCGCGGCTGCATTTTGCTCACGCCGGCCGGGCAGCGCCTCTACCAGAAGCTGCTGCAAGCCAAGCAGCTGCAGCACGAGTTGCACCAGGAAATGAGCGCCCTCAGCCCCGACTTTGCGCCGGCGCTGCACCTGGTCATCGGGGCCAGCACCACCATTTCGCTCTACGTGCTGCCGCCGGTGGTGTCGTCCTACTTGCAGCGCCACCCCAACCGCCAGCTCAGCCTCAAAAACCGCAACTCCGACAACATCCTTCGGGCCCTGCTGGCCCACGAAATCGAGTTGGGCATCGTCGAGGGCATCCACAAGGTCAGCCACGTCACCTACACGCCGCTGCTGGCCGACGACGTGGTGGCCGTGTGCGCGGCCCACAACCCGCTCGAACGCCGCACCCTCGAAGCCCGCGACTTGCTCAGCATTCCGCTGGCGCTGCGCGAGGACGGCTCGGGCACGCTGGCCGTGCTGGAGGAGGCCCTGCGCCACAAGGGCCTGAAGCTGGCCGCTCTGCCGGTGCGCGTGCGCCTGGGCGGCACCGAGGCCCTCAAAAATTTCGTGCGCGTGGACAGCAGCCTGGCCTTTTTGCCCCGGCAGGCGGTGGTAAAGGAGCTGGCGTCGGGCGAGCTGGTGGAAGTGAAAATCAAGGACATGCCCATGCGGCGGCACTTCAATTTCATCCAGCGCAAGGGCACCGAAAACAACGAGCCCTACCGGGATTTCCTGCTCTTCACCAAGCACTACTATGCCGGTCGGGCATAGGCTATTCCAAAATTCCATCCCGTTTCGGCATGCCGGGGCCCTGGGGTGCGGGTAATTTTGCCGGCACTATGCTGGTCGCCGCCCCCTCCGTTTCCCGCCTGCGGGCCCTGCACTGCTCGGCTTGCGGCACCGCCCATTCGGCCTTTGAGCTGCAACGCGTGTCGGCCTGCTGCGCCGTGCCGCTCGTGGCCGACTACGCCACGGCCGGGCCCCTGACGCCCACCGCCGGCATCAACGCCGCCGATGCTTCCATGTGGCGCTACGGGGCCCTGCTGCCGCTGCTCGACGAGAAGCACAAGGTGACGCTGGGCGAGGGCTTCACGCCCATCCTGCCGCTGCCGCGCCTGGGGGCCCGGTACGGGTTGAACTCGCTGCTGCTGAAGGACGAAGGCCAGAACCCCACCGGCTCGTTCAAAGCGCGGGGGCTGAGCATGGCCGTGTCGAAGGCCCGGGAGCTGGGCGCGGCCGGCTGCATCATCCCCACGGCCGGCAACGCCGGGGTGGCCCTGGCCGCCTACTGCGCCCGCGCCGGCCTGCCCGCCACCGTGGTGATGCCGCGCCACACGCCCGACGCCTTCAAGGAAGAGTGCTACTGGTACGGGGCCGAGGTGGAGCTGGTCGACGGCCTCATCAGCGACTGCGGGGCCCGGGTGCGCCAGCTAAACGCCGCCGGGGCCCTGCTCGACGTTTCGACCCTCAAAGAGCCCTACCGCCTCGAAGGCAAGAAAACCATGGGCTACGAAATCGCCGAGCAGCTGAACTGGCAGCTGCCCGACGTGCTGCTGTACCCCGCCGGCGGCGGCACCGGCCTCATCGGCATCTGGAAAGCCTTCCGCGAAATGCAGGCCCTGGGCTGGCTGGCCCCCGACGCCAAGCTGCCCCGCATGGTGGCCGTGCAGGCCGAGAACTGCTGCCCGCTGCTCGAAACCTACGCCGGCCGCCAGCCCAACTGCCACCACTACCAGGGCCGCCCCACGCTGGCCAACGGCCTGGCCGTGCCCCACCCGCTGGGCGAGGCCCTGATGCTGCGCGTGCTGCGCGAATCGCAGGGCACGGTGGTGGCCATCAGCGAGGAAGGCATGCTGGCCGGCATGCGCGAGCTGGGCCAGCAGGAGGGCCTGTTCGTGGCCCCCGAAGGCGCCGCCGGGTGGATGGCCGCCCGCCAGCTCCTGGCCACCGGCTGGCTCCAGCCCCACGAGCAAGTGCTCCTCCTGAACACCGGCAGCGCCCAGAAATACCTCGCCAACGTGCAGGGCCGCAGCCGGGCGTAAGCGGCAGCTGTACGGTAGGACGGAGAGTAAAAAAGGCGGTCATGCAGAGCGCAGCGCAGCATGACCGCCTTTTTTACCCATAGCTTTCTGATGCTTGGCATACTAATGCTTAGCCCAGCGTTTCAGTGATGCACTAACGTTGGCCAACCGTTCCCCTGGGGCCCCCGACCTTTGCGCCCGATGCGCATCCTCCACGTTCTTTCCGCCGAGTTTTTTGCCGGCTCGGCCGCTTACGCCGTGCAGCTGGCCGAGGCCCACCGGGCCGAGGGCCACGCCGTGTGGCTGGTGTCCGACTCCGACCAGCTGCCCACCGGGGCCCCCCAGGTGAAGGCGGCCATCAGCAACCGCCGCTACGGGCAGCGGCTGCGCAACGCCCGCCTCATCCGCCAGCTGGTGCGCACCGAGCAAATCGACGTGGTGCACGCCCACTCGCGGGCCGCCAGCTGGGTGAGCTACGCCGCCCTGCGCGGCCTCCGGGTGCCCCTGGTGAGCACCGTGCACGGCCGCCAGCACCTGCACACCTCCACGTCGCTCTTCGACATCTACGGCGATAAAGCCATCGCCATCTGCGCCAATTTGCGAACGCACCTGATCGAAGAAGTGCAGATGGACCCCGCCAAAATTGTGGCCCTGCCCAACGGCGTGCGGTTCGGCGAAGCGCTGGGTGGCGAGGTTATGGGGCCCCCGCGCATCGCCTTCATCGGCCGCTTCAACGGCGGCAAGGGCGAGCGGGCGGCGGCGCTGCTGCAGCAGGTGTTTCCGCCGCTGCTGGTCGAGTTTCCGGCGCTGCGCCTGGCCCTGATCGGCGGCGAACTCGACCACTTGCCCGCGGCCGGCAAAAACGCCCTGGCGCAGCTGCAAGCGCAGTTCGGCGCGCGGGTGGAAGTGGTGGGCTTCACCGACGACGTGGCCGGCTGGCTGGCCCGCACCACGCTTACCATCGGCGCGGGCCGCGTGGCCATCGAGGCGCTGGGCGCCGGCCGTGCCGTGCTCGCCCTGGGCGAAGCCAGCTACGCGGGCCTCGTCACGGAAGCCAATTTTGCCGACGCTGCGGCCTCCAACTTCGGCGACATCTCGCCCCGCGTTGCCCCGTCGGCCGTGGATTTTGGGGCCCTGCTGGCCGATGCCCGGTCGTTTCTGGCGCGGCCGGAGCCGGTGCCGGGGGCCCTGCAAGCGCAGGTGCGCGCGCACTACCGCCTGGCCCGCGTGGCCGCCGAGGTGCTGGCCGTGTACCAGTCGGCGCGCATGAAAAAGGCCGTGCCCGACTTCCTGCCGGTGCTCATGTACCACAAAATTCCCGACGCGCCGCCGGCCACCAAGCACCAGATTTTCGTCACGAAGGACAACTTCGCCAAGCACTTGGCCTTCTTCAAATTCCGCCGCTTCACGCCCATCACCTTCGCCGATTACCTGCAATTTGCCAGCGGCCAGCGGCCCCTGGCCGAGTTCCCCGCCCGTCCCATCGTCCTCACTTTCGACGATGGCTACCTCGACAATTACACCAACCTGCTGCCCCTCATGCAACACTACGGCTACCGCGGCGTGCTGTACTTGCTGGGCGATTTTGCCGTGCGCTACAACGAGTGGGACCTCGCTACCGACCCCACCGAGCCCCGCGCCGACCTCATGGACGAGGCCCAGAAGCGCGCGTTCGTGGCCGCCGGCTGGGAAATCGGGGCCCACACCATGTCGCACCCGCGCCTGCCGGCCCTGCCGCTGCCCGCCGCCACCGCCGAAATCCAGCGCAGCAAAGCCAGCCTGGAAACCACGTTGCGCACCGCCGTCGTCAGCTTCGCCTACCCCTACGGCGACCTCGACGACGACTTGAAAGCGGCCGTGCACGCCGCCGGCTTCGCCTTCGGCGTGGCCACCGACACCGGCGGCCTGCACCTGGAAGACGACCGGCTGCAAGTGTTCCGCATCAACGTATTCCCGCACGAAACCACGGCTAGCTTGTTCAAAAAAACCGCCTCCTGGTACCGCAAATACTACCGCCGCAAACGCGGCAAGTAGCTATAATCTGCGCTACGGTTCGCGCTGCAACCCGGCCAGCACCTGCGCCATTTCCGCGTCGCTGAGTCCCGCTAACTCCACCTTTTTGAACGGGGCGGTGTGGCCGGCCAGCAGCGTCACGTCGCGCTTGGCCAGGCCGAAGGTGGCGGCCAGCAGCACTTGCAGGGCGGCGTTGGCCTGGCCGTCGTGGGCGGGAGCGGCCAGCCGGGCCGTCACGGCGCCGTCGGGGCCCACCAGCAGCTGGCTGGTGCGGCTGCCGGGCTTGGCTTTGAGGTGGAGAATGGCCATGGCGCCCGCAAAAGTGCGCTATTCGGCGCGGCCCAGGCGGGCCTGGCCAAACGGGCACTCGGCCAGCACCACGCAGCGGGCGCAGGCGGGGGCCTGGTAATAGCAGCACTTCTGGCCGTGGAACATGAGGGCCTCGTGGTGGTCGTACACTTGCTGGGCGTCCCAGTCGGGCGGCAGCAGGTTGGCCAGCAGCACGTGGGCCGCCTTCTCGTCCACCTTCGGGCCGATGAGGGCCAGGCGCTGGGCCACGCGGTGGTGGTGGCTATCGACGGGCATGGCCGGCCGCCGCAAGTCGCTGAAGAGCAGCGTGGCGGCGCTGGTTTTGGGCCCCACACCGGGCAGGGTTTCCAACCAAGCGCGGGCTTCCGGAATGCCCAGATCGCCCAGGAAGCGCAAGTCGCCGCAGGGGCCCCCGTCGCAGCGGTTGCTTACTTCGCGCAGCACGGCTTGCAGGCGCGGGGCCTTCTGCTCGGGCCAGGTGCAGGCCCGGATGGCGTGCTGCACGGCTTCAGTGGGCGCGTCGCGCACGGCGTCCCAGTCGGCAAAGGTGGCGCGCAGCTCCTGGTAGGCGCGGTGCGAGTCGGCGTTTTTGGTGCGGTGCGAGAGCAGGGCGCTCATCAGCTCGCTCAGGGGGTCTTTGGTGCTGAAAAACCGGAACGGGGCCCCGTATTCGGCGCACAGCTGGGCGTGCACGCGCAAAGCCTTGGCCTGGCGCGCGGCAAAAGCTTCGGCAGTTTCGGGCGGGGCGGCGGGGGCTTTCATGCCCGGCGTACGCGCCGGGGCCGGGCGCGGGTTGCCGCCCGCAGGGCCCCGGCGCAAAAAAAAGCCACCCGGTGGGCAGCTTTTCTCGTCCAACCACCCCGCTGGGGCCCCTACCGCTGGCCCGGCGTGCCGTTGTAGAGGGCAATGGCTTGGCGCTGCGACGTGGCCTGCTTGCCTTGCAGCACAATGGGCACGATGAGGATGGGAATGCCCGCGTAGAGCAGCGGCGAAATGCTTTGCTGGCCGTTGGTGCTGCGCAGCGACTGCAGCACGCCGGCCAGCAGCAGGCCGCCGCCCACCAAGTAGGCCGCCGTGATGGCGGTTTGGTAGTGGCGGCCCTGGGCCAGCAGCTCCTGGGCCCCGGCGTTGTCGCGCGTGGCCAGGGCCAGGTTGCGGTAGTTCAGGCTCTGGATGGGGCCGTTGTCTTTGCTGAAGTACTCGGTTTTGGTGGTGCGGTAGCCGCCGTAGGGCGAGCCGTAGCCCCCGCCGGGGTAGCCGCCGTAGCCGCCCATGCCGTAGCCCCCCAGGCCGTACCCGCCCATGCCGTAGCCGCCGTAGCCGGGGCTGTAGTTGCTGCTGAGGGTGGAATACAGGCTGATGCGGCCGGTGCGGTCGCGCCGAAACGTGGTTTCGCGCGAGGAGCCGGGCAGCGACGTGCGCACGTAGTGGCCGCTCTCGTCTTCGTAAAAGCCCACGTCGGCAAAATCAATTTTGCGCTGGCCGTCGAGCAGCAGGTAGCTGTGCCCGAAAATGGGGCTGTGCTGCTCCACGTTGTACACGTTGTACACCATGCCGTTCTTCAGGCCCACCTGGAAGCGGGTGGGGCGCGCGGTGCCGCCCGGCAACTGGCCGGCGGGCGTGGGCGCGTACACCGGCGTGGGGCCCGCTATGGGCCCCGGCGCCGGGGCCGCGCCGGCGGACGCGGGAGCTGCCGGCACGGGCTGGCTCACCACCTGGCGGGCCGCGGTATCAGCGGTGGCTGCCGGGGCAGGCGCCGCCGTGGGCGCGGCGCGGCGCGGCGCGGGGGCCGCGGTGGGCGGGGCCCCCAGTTGGCGGGGGCCGTCGTCTTGGGCGCGGGCCCGCAGGGCGGTGCCCAGGATGAGCAGAGAAGCGAAGAAAACCGGAAGTTTCATGCGGCAAGAAGCAAAAGAAATGCGAGCGGCCCGCGGCCAGCTGGGCCCTGCGGGGCAAACCGCGGCTTGTGGCCAGAAATTCCCCGGGCGCGGGGCAAAAGCGGCCGGGCTTATTTCAGCAACTGCTCAAGCAAGCTCAGGCTGTCGACGAGGTCGGGGCTGGTTTCGAAATCGAGGGGCTTGAGGATGTAGCCGTGCACGCCCAGGGCCCCGGTGGCGGCGCGGTCGGCCTCCATGCCCGAGGTGGTGGTGACGAACACCGGGATGTCGCGCAGTTCGGGGTCGGCCCGCAGTTCGGCCAGAAACTCGGCGCCGTTCATGCGGGGCATGTTCAGGTCGAGCAAGATGACTTCGGGCAGGGGCCGCAGGGCAGTTTGGCCCTGGCGGCCCAGCAGCAGGTCGAGGGCTTCCTCGCCGTTGAAGGCCGTGTGCAGGGTGTGGGGCACGTTGAAGCGGGCGAAGGATTTCTGGGCCGTCATTGTGTCAAAAATGTCGTCTTCGATCAGCAGTACGGAACGCATGGCGGAGAAATTTTAGGGAAAGAAACGGCCGAACGGTGGCGGCCCGATGAACCTGCCCGCGGGCTACGGCAGGAGTGCCGGCGCCATCCAAAGCGTTGCACCGGGCACGGCCAGCCGGGCGGCCGGCGCGGCCTCCTTGGGCCAGGTAAAAATAAAGGTTGCGCCCTGCCCCCGCGCCGACTCGACGCGCACGCTGCCGGGCTGCTCTTCCACTAGCTTCTTCACGATGCTGAGGCCGATGCCGGTGCTTTCGGCGGCGGCGTGGCGCTCGCGCAGGGTTTGGAAGAGCTGAAAAATCTTGTGGTGGTGGGCCGGGGCAATGCCGGGGCCGTCGTCGGCCACCGCAAATTCGTAGTGGCCGCCTGCGTCGCGGCAGTGCACCGCAATGTGGCCGCCGGGGCCCTGGTGGTGCTTCACGGCGTTGTCGAGCAGGTTGGTGAACACCTGCTGCAAGCCCTGGCGGTCGGTGCTAAAGGTCGGCAAGTCGGGCGGCAGGTTTAGCACGAAGCCGGGCGGCACCACCAGCTCGGCGGCTTCGCGCAGCAGGGCCCCCACGTCGGTAACGGCCGGCGGGCGGGCCACGCGCCCGGCCCGGGCGTAGGCCAGCAAGCCGCTGATGAGGCCTTCGAGGCGGCCCAGGCGGCCCTTCACTTGGTCAAAATACGTGCGCACTTCGGGCGAAAACTCGGCCGCGTGCTCTTCGTCGAGCCACTTCACCAGCGTGGCGATGCCGCGCAGCGGGGCCCGCAGGTCGTGCGAGGCCACGTAGGCAAACTGGTCCAGCTCGCGGTTGCGCAGGGCCAGGGCCTCGAAGCTCTGGTCGAGGCTCTGGGTCATTTGGTTGAGCAGGGCAGCCAGGTTGCCCAGGCCGTCAGTGGCGGCGTCGGCAATTTTCACCGTGTAGTCGCCCCGTACCACTTGTTCGGCCAGGTCGCGGATGGCCCCGATGCGCCGGGCCACGTCGGCGTTCACGGCGGCCAGCTCGGCTTGCAGGCGGCGGTTGTCGCGCAGCTCGCGGGTGATGCGCGCCAGCAGCCAGCCCACCAGCAGCAGGGCCAGCACGCCCGCGCCGATGACCACCCGCGGCGCGGCGCGCTCAAACACCGACTGCGAGGCGCTGCGCTGGTTCAGTAGCCGCAGCTCTTCGTCCTTCACCCGCCGGAAAATGGTGCGCGCCGCCCGCATCGTCAGCCGGTCGGTGGTGAGGGCCGCGAGCAGGTCAGCGCGGCTGAGGGCGGCGTTGAAATTCGCCAGGGGCCGCAGCACCCGGAATTCCAGGTCCACCACGGCCCGCAGCGAGTCGAGGCGCGCCTGCTGGGTGGGGTGGCCCTGCGAGAGCCGCCGCACGCCGGCCTGCAGGCTGGGCAGCTGGCGCACCGCTTTGTAGTAGGTGTGCAGAAACGCCGTGTCGCCGGTGAGGCGGTAGCCGCGCACGCCGGTTTGGGCGTCGCGCAGCACGGCGTTCATGGCGTCGGTTTCCTGGATGACCTGGTAGGTGTGCTGCACCTGCTCGGTTTGCCGCTGCAAGCCCTGGATGCTGAGCAGCGCCGCCGCCCCGCTCAGCAGCAGCACCGCCAGGGCCCCGGCAAAGCCCAGGGCAAACTTGGTGTCGGGGCGAAGGGACATGCGCAGGAAGGCCGGGCGGAAAAGGGCCCGCCGGCGGCCCCACGGCGAAGGTACGCCGTACCTTCGCGCCATGCCGTTTGCCCCGCTCGACCGCCTCAGCAGCCCCCAAAACCCCCGCGTGAAGGCCCTGGCCCGCCTCCAGCAAAAGGCAGCCGAGCGCCGCGCCCAGGGCCTCACCCTGGTCGAGGGCTTGCGCGAGCTCACCATCGCCGTCGGCGCGGGCGTGGCCGTGGCCGCCCTCTACACTTGCCCCGAGCTGGCCGGCGCGGCCACCGCCGGGGCCCTGCACACCTTGTTTGCCGCCGAAGCCGGCCGGCCCGAGTGGTTGGAGCTCACGCGCCCGGTGTTCGAGAAGCTGGCCTACCGCGAGGGCTCCGACGGCGTGCTGGCCGTGCTGCGCACGCCCGCCCGCACCCTGGCCACGTTGCAGCTGCCGCCCAACCCGCTGGTGCTGGTGCTGGAGGCCGTGGAAAAGCCCGGCAACCTCGGCGCCATCCTGCGCACCGCCGACGCCGCCCCGGTTGACGCCGTGCTCATCGGCGACGCGCGCACCGATTTGTTCAACCCCAACGCCATCCGGGCCAGCATCGGCTGCGTGTTCACGGTGCCGCTGGTGGCCGCGCCGATGGCGGACATCCTGGCGTTTCTGCAAGAAAAGGGCGTGCGCACCTACGCCGCCGCCCTCACGCCCCGGGCCCGTGCCTACACCGCGTGCGACTTCCGGGGCCCCACCGCCCTGGTGCTCGGCACCGAAGCCGACGGCCTGACGCCCGCCGCCCAAGCCGCCTGCGACGACACCATCATCATCCCCATGCTGGGCCGCATCGACTCGCTCAACGTGAGCGTGGCCGGGGCCGTGCTGGCCTTCGAAGCCGTGCGCCAGCGCCAGGCCGGTGTTTAGGCTGCTGGGTTTTCTAGCTCCGTAACGCGGGTTTTCAACTGGTCAATCTCCTGGCCGGTGCGCTCGTAGCGGTCGTTGCCCCGGTTTATGGCGTCGAGAATGGCATTGGTCATGCCGTTGAAGGTTTGGGTCATTCCTTCCAACCCAGTGCGCAATTCCTGGCGCAGGCCGCCAATTTCTTCCTTCATTTCCTGGCGCAGGCCGCCAATTTCTTCCTTCATTTCCTGGCGCAGGCCATTGATATCCTGGCGCATCTCGCTGATGTCTTGGCGCATCTCACCAATCTCTTGGCGCATGGCGTGCTGCTCAATTAGAATTTCGGCTACTACTTCGGGTAAGTCGCGCTTGTTTTGGGGATTCATAGCAAAAACCAGAAAATCGATAGAAGGTGGGTGAAGATACGGCTGGTTCTCCGTCGTTATGCCCGCGACTTGCTTACTGCGCGGCCGTGCTCGTCTTGATCTCGATTTCGCCGCTCTTCAGGCCTGCGCCGGTGGCTTTCAGGCGCAGGGTCCCGGCCTGGTTGTTGGCTTGCACGATGGCCATTACCTGGCCGCTGAAGGCCTTCATCTGGGGTTTCTGGAAAGATT
Organism: Janthinobacterium lividum; assembly: GCA_050954665.1. GTDB lineage: Bacteria > Bacteroidota > Bacteroidia > Cytophagales > Hymenobacteraceae > Hymenobacter. Next base: position 3,032 of record JBPBPC010000009.1, on the reverse strand, counting down.
CGAGGTTGGTGGCGTCGCCGTTGCCCACGGCGCGGAACGTGCCGGCGCCGCTCACGGCAAACTTCAGCTCGGTGGTGGCGTCGGGGCAGAGGTTGCCCTGGGCGTCTTCCACGCGGGCCGTCACGTAGGCCAGGTCCTGGCCGTCGGCGGCGAGGGCGGGGCGGTCGGCCACCAGGCGGATGTGGTCGGGCTTGCCGGCGGTGCGCACGGTTTCCTCGGCCACGGCCTGGCCCTGGGCGTCGTAGGCCACCACTTTGAGGGCCCCGGGGGCGTACTTCACGTTGGGCCACATCAGGCGGTAGCGCGTCTGGGGCTGGTCGGAGGGCCCCTTGGTTTGGCGGCCCTGGCTCTGGCCGTTCACGAACAGCTCGGCCGACGGGTAATTCGTGTAGCAGTACACCGGCGTGGGTTGGCCCTCGCGGCCGGGCCAGGTCCAGTGCGGCAGCAGGTGCAGGGTGGGGGAAGTGGTGTTCCAGCGGGCGCGGTACAGGTAGTAGCGGTCCTTGGGCATGGTGGCCAGGTCGATGATGCCGAAGTAGGAGCTGTGCGAGGGCCACTTCTCGTCGTAGGGCGTGGGCTCGCCGAGGTAGTCGAAGCCGGTCCACACGAACTCGCCGATGACGTACGGCAAGTCGTCCTGCTTCGCAAACTCCTCGTCCGGCGTCTGCGACCACACGCAGGCCTCCAGGTCGTACGACGACGACTGGTTGTCGTCGTATTTCTGCTGCTTGGCCAGCACCGCCGGAAACTTGTACACGCCCCGGCTGCTCACCGTCGAGGCCGTTTCCGAACCCAGCAAAAAGCCCTGGGGCAGCTTGCCGTAGGCCTCGTCGTAGCGGCCGGGCTTGTAGTTGAAGCCCGGAATGTCGAGCACCGCGGCAAAGTTGTTCTTGAAGTCGTCGTCGAAGCGATCCATGCCCGCGGCCACGGGGCGCGTGGGGTCTTCGCGGTGCACAATGTCTTGCAGGCGCTTGGCGATGCGGTTGCCGCCGGGCGCGCTCTGGTCGGGCACCTCGTTGCCGATGCTCCACATGATCACCGACGGGTGGTTGCGGTCGCGGTGCACCATGTTGGTGAGGTCGCGCTCCGACCACTCGTCGAAGTACTGGCTGTAGCCATTCTTCACTTTAGGCGTCTTCCACTCGTCAAACGCCTCCACCATCAGCATAAAACCCATTTCATCGCACAGGCGCACCAGCTCCGGGGCGGGCATGTTGTGCGAGGTGCGAATGGCGTCGCAGCCCATGTCCTTGAGCAGCGTCAGCTGCCGGCGCAAAGCCGCCGGGTTGATGGCCGCGCCCAGGGGCCCCAAGTCGTGGTGGTTGCACACGCCCTTGAACTTGCGCGGCTGCCCGTTCAGCGAGAAGCCCTTGCCTGCCTCGAACTTGAACGAGCGGATGCCGAAGCGCGTGGTGTAGGCGTCCTTCAGCGCGTCGCCGGCGTACAGTTTCGACGACGCCGTGTACAAAACCGGCGTCTCCGGGGCCCATAGCTTGGGCCTGGGCACCACCAGGTTCTGCTCAAATTCCAGCCCGTCGGTGGCGGCCAACGGCGTGCTCGTGGTGGCCACCACCTGGCCGGCCGCGTCGCGGATTTCCGTGTCGAGGCGCAGCGGCTGGAAGGCCCCCGTGGGCGTGGCCACCGTGGTGCGCAGCTTCACCCGGGCGAAGTCGGCGGTGATGGTGGGCGTGGTCAGGTACGTGCCCCACACGGGGATGTGCACGTCGTCGGTCACGACGAGGTGCACGTTCCGGTAGAGGCCCGCGCCGGGGTACCAGCGCGAGGCCTCGGACTGGTTTTGGAGCCGCACGGCCAGCACGTTGTCGCCGCCGGGGTTCAGAAACGCGGTGACGTCGAACGAAAACGAGTTGTAGCCATAGGGCCAAAACCCGACCTCTTTGCCGTTCACGAACACGTGGGCGTTGCTCATGGCGCCGTCGAAGAGCAGCACGGCCCGCTGGCCGGCCCCGAACTGCGGCACCGCCAGCCGCCGCCGGTACCAGCCCGTGCCAATGAACGGCAGCCCGCCCGTGCGCCCCGATTTCTGGGTGGCCTTGGCTTCGTTGTTCTGCTCAATCTTGACTTCTTGGAGGTCGTTGTTGCCGTTGAAGGGCCCCGCAATGGCCCAGTCGTGGGGCACGCGCACCGTCTGCCACTTCGCGTCCTTAAAGGCCGGGTTCTGGGCCCCGGGCACGTCGCCTTTGCTGAACTTCCAGTCGGTGTCGAGCAGGTACTCGTGCCGGGTTTGGGCGGTGGCGGGGCGGGCGGCCAGTACGGCCAGTACGGCGGCCAGCAGGGAAAGGCGGGGCAACATGAAGCGGCGCAAAAGTGAGAGTTAGGCCCGCAAGCTACGCCCCGCCCCCACCCTACGCCGCCGCTTAGTAGGACTTGTACGGCAAAAACTTGCCACTTAGCGCCACTTTCACCCGGTCGCCGTTGGCGTGGGGCTCGCGGGTGATGGCCCTCGAAAAGTCGATGGCGCTCATGATGCCGTCGCCGAACTCCTCGTTGATCAATTCTTTGATGGTCACGCCGTACACGTTCACCAGCTCGTACCAGCGGTAGATGAGCGGGTCGGTGGGCACGGCCGTGGGCAGCGAGCCTTTGTAAGGCACGGTTTGCAGCCAGGCGGTTTCTTCGTCGTCGAGGCCAAACACGCGCTTGGCCACGGCGGCCTGGTCGGCGGTCAGCTTCATCTAGCCGAGCAAGGCGGCGGTGGCGTATTCTTTGCTCAGGCCCATTTCCTGGGCCACGTCGGCCCAGCGCAGGCCGTTTTTTACCTTGGCGGCAATGATTTTTTCGGTGACGGTGGCGCGGTTCATGGCGGCAATAAAATGGGGCGTGAAACAATTAAAACCGGCTCTGTTGTGCCGGGGTTGGCTCCTCAACCAACTGCCCAGGGCCTTGTTTGGGGCCCCCAGTGAGCATTTTTGGGCTAGGTGTAGAGTCCCAAGGGGTGGTGGTGTAGCTTTCGGACCACAAGTTCGCCGGAAATTATGGGACAAATACTTCATGGTAGCGCCCGCACAACG
>JBPBPC010000003.1:0-44622 GCA_050954665.1 Janthinobacterium lividum | reverse complement strand
GGGGGCCCCTCGTTTCGTTCGGGCGCGGCGGGGCGCTACTTGCGGCCGGCCGCCGGCGCTACGGTGGGGGCCCCCGCCGCCGCGGCCTCGGCGGCGTCGAGGTCGCGCGGGGCGTAGCCGTAGGGATTGTTGGGGTCTTTGCCGGCCCGCAGCAGCACCCAGATGCCGATAAGGATGAACGGGATGCTGAGCAACTGGCCCTGGTTCAAGAAATTGCCGTTTTCAAACGATACCTGGTTCTCTTTCAGGTACTCAATCAAGAGGCGGAAGGTGAAGAGCAACACCACGAACAGCCCGAACAGTTGCCCGCGCGGCGTCTTGTCCTTGGTCCGGTTCCACATCGAGTAGAGCAGCACGAGCAGGAACACGCAGAACAGCGACTCGTAAATTTGGGTGGGGTGGCGCGGCACGGCCATCGGCGCGTCGGGGGCCACGGGCGTGCCGGCGGGCAGCAGGCGGTAGCTGGTGGTGCCGTCGACCAGCTGCACGGGCACGGCGGCCACTTGCACGGCCCCGGCGGGCAGCGGGCGCGTCACGGGCACGAGGTGCTCCACGTCGCGCGGGAAAGTGAAGGCCCACGGCGCGCTGGTGGGCTTGCCCACAATTTCAGAGTTCATCAGGTTGCCCATCCGGATGCAGGCGCCGCCCAGGGCCACCACAATCACGATGCGGTCGAGCGTCCAGAGGTAATCGAACTTGTTGTTGCGCGCGAACAGCCACACGGCCAGCAAGATGCCGATGGTGGCGCCGTGGCTGGCCAGCCCGCCGTGCCAAATCTTGAACACTTCCAGCGGGTCTTTCAAAATGGCCGGCTCGTAGAACAGCACGTGCCCCAGCCGGGCCCCCACGATGGTGCCCACCAGCATGTACACCGTGATGACGTCGACCCACTGGGGCGAGGTTTTTTCCGACTTGTAGATGTGGCTCAGCACGAAGGTGCCCAGCACGAACGGCGCCATGAACAGCAGCCCGTACCAGCGCGGCGTGAGGGGCCCAATCTCTAGCCCGAACACGTGCCAGGGCCCCGCCGTGAAGATGGTGGGGTCAACGTTCCAGAAAATGGCGGCGAGGGAAGACAGCATGCGTAGCGAAAATGAAAGATGGTTTCAAAGGTACTCAGCCCCCCGGGCTTGCGGCCGGGCAAGCCGGGGGCCGCCGGCCCGGCGGCCCCTTGGCAGCGACGCCAAAAACTGCCGCCCCTCGGTTGAGCAAAAAAATTAGCGTGGCAACAACCGCGGCGGCCTTGTTTCGCCCCGGGGGCTGCCGGCGGCCGGGCGCAGCGTGGCGCCGTCGCCGGCCAGGGCCAGCACCACGGCCCCGCACAGCAGCGCGTAGGCGGGCCGGCGCAGCCAGCCGAGCAGCGGGGGCCCCCCGGCGGCCCCGGCGGCGAGGCGGTGCCGCACCCGCTGGTAGAAGAACGGCCGGGGCCGCGCTTTTGGCTGCTCGCGCAGCTGGCGCATGAGGTCGTCCCAGTCTTCTTGGGGATCCGGGCGCATGAATGGGTCAGACATGGCGAGTGGGCAATGGCAGTTGTTGGCGGAGGGTTTGCCGGGCGCGGAACAGCAAGGATTCCACGGCGGCCACGCTGGTGTTGAGCACGGCCGCGATTTCTTCGTAGCTCAGTTCCTGCTCGTGGCGCAGGGTGAAGGCCACCTGCTGGGCCCCGGGCAAGCGGGCTACGTGGCCCAGCAGCAGTTGCAGCTGCTGCTGGCCTTCGAGCAGCGCCAGCGGGTGCGCGTGGTCGGGGGGGTGGTGCAGCACGGCGTTGTCGAAACCCAACAGGCTGGTGACGTAAGCCAAGCGCTTTTTGGCACGGGCCTGCCGGCGGTTTTTTAGGGCCCCCGAGGTGGCCAGCCGGTACAGCCAGGTGCTGAGCGCCGCTTCGCCCCGGAACCGGCCAATGGTTTGGTACACTTCCACAAACACCTCCTGGGCCACGTCTTCGGCTTCCTCCGGCGACCGCACCAGGGCCAGCACCGTCCGGTACACACGGTCCTGGTAGCGTTCTACCAACGTGCGAAACGCAGCCTCGCTGCCCAGTCGTAGCTGCGCCACCAATTCGGCATCGCCCACCGGGGCGCCGGCCCGGGCAGCGGGTGGCGGGCGGGGGGCCCCAAGCAGCGGAACGGGATAGGCCACAGTAATGAGGACGAACTATTGGGTAATGGGTGCGCTCAGTACCGGTCCGCGGCGCGGCGGCTGAGGTTACGGCATGTTAGGCCCCACTTGCCCCAAAAACTTGCGCCTCCCACCAAACTTATTCCGCAAACCTTTGATTAACAACGCTTATTTTTAAACAAGTCTGTTAATGCCTGGCGCCCCACCTACGCCGGCACCAGCCAAAACCCGGGGCCCTACAGCGCCGCCAGCTCGGCCCCGAACCCGCCGCTGAGGATGGGGAAGCGCAGCCACGAGCGCGGGTCCACGTTGTAGTCGTCGAGGTGGAAGCTGGGGGCGTAGCGCTCGCGCTTCCACTGGTTGCGGCTCCAGAGGGTGTAGAAGCGCCGCACGTAGGCGCGCAGCTGCTCGGCGTCGGCGCCCGGGGTTTCGGCCACCAGCTGGGCCAGCACGGCGGCGGGGGCCAAGCGCTCATAAAAGGCCAGCCGCTCGATGCGGTTGAGCAGCGGGTAGGGCATGAGGTCGCGCTCGTCGGTTTGCTTGTCGGCCAGCGGGCGCAGCTCGGCGGTGGGCTGCAGGGCGTTGACGTGGCGCAGGGCCCCGTAGCCCAGCTCGGTCTCGGCCCAGCGCAGCCACTGCTTCACGAAAGCTTTGTCGACGCCCGCGATGGGCGAGATGCTGCCGGCCGTGTCGCCGTCCATGGTGCAGTAGCCCACGCTGGCTTCCGAGCGGTTGGAGGTGGTGAGGAGCAGGCAGTTCTGCACGTTGGCCAGCAGCCAGATGCCCGGGGCCCGCACCCGCGCCTGGATGTTTTGCAGCGCTAAGTCGTCGGTGTCCCAGGCCAGTTCCCGGCCCAGGGCCCCGGATACCTTGCCCACGTAGCCGGCCACCTCGTCGTCAATCGTCCAGTGGAAAAACCGGGCCCCTAGGCTATCGGCCAGCTCCTGGGCCGACTCGAACGTGTCGCCAGAAGAATTGACCGTGCCTTGGTAGGCGCAGGTCAACAGGGCGTTCACGAGCTGCTGGTTCTCGCTCAGCGCCGGCGGGGCGGGGGCCCCTTGCGTGGCCGGCGTGTCCTGCAGCGTTTGGGTGGCCGCCCCACCGGCGCCTTGCTGCACCGCCACGGGGGCCCCACCGAAGCAGCCGCTGCGGCGCTTGAACTCTTCCACGCCCAGCTCTTCCACGCCCAGGCGCACCATCTCGGCCACGCCCACGGCGCAAAAGCACGAGTCGGCCCCGCCGCTCAAGCTCAGCACGAAGCCGCGGCTGCGGGCCTTGCGCAAGTAGTCGAACAGGGCCAGGCTCATGGCTTGGTTCAGCTCTTTGTACTCGTCGGGGGCGGGCAGCGGCACGATTTCTTCGGCCAGGGCCAAGTCGTGGCCGAAGTCCACGTCCACCCACTCCAGGTCCACTTCTTTGAAGCTCAGCAGCTGGTTGCGCTTGAGCAGGTGGCCGTTGCGGGCCACCAATATTTCGCCGTCGTAGATGATGCGCCCCGCCTCGTTGCCCAGCAGGTTGGCGTAGAGGTAGGTGCAATGGAAATTCCGCGACGCTTTGAGCACCAGCTGGTAGCGCAGGTCTGTCTTGCTCATCGCGAAGTGGCTGGCCGACGGGTTCACAATCAGGTCTACTTTGCCGCGCAGGCGGCCGGCCGGGCGCACGTCGTCGGCCCGCCACGCGTCTTCGCAAATCTCAAAGCCAAACTTCACCCCGCGGTGCTCGAAGGTGAGGTCGCCCAGCGGCCAGGTTTCGCTGCCCAGCGCCACCGTTGTCGTCTCGCCCGCGGGCCACGGCACGAAGAAGCGCGGCTCGTAGTGCACCCCGTCGTTGGCCAGAAACTGCTTGGCCGCGAAGCCCAGGATCTGGCCGTCGCGCAGCACCGCCGCCGTGTTGTAGGTGCGGTGCTGCAAGCGCATGGGCAGGCCCACGCACACGCAAATGCCGTCCGTCCAGGGCCGTACCTGCTGCAAGCGCGCCAGGGCCTCGGCCGGCAGCCAATCGCTCAGAAACAGGTCTTCGCAGCCGTAGCCGGTCAGGCACAGCTCGGGCAGGCACAGCAGCTCCACGCCCGCCGCCTTGGCCTGCTCGATGGCTGCGCGGATGGTGCGCAGGTTGTTGTCCCAGTCGAACGGGATTTGGTTGAGGGCAGCACCGGCGATACGCATAGCTACTAAGCAGTTGGGCAATGGGATACGATTAACAATTAACGGCGAAGAAAGAGCGCACAACCGTAAATAAGGTGCCACTGGGGCGTCCCATCGTAATTGGTCCCCGGTTGGGCCTCGTTGGACTGCGTTCGTACGGGGCCCTACGCCACGCCCAGCGCCGCCAGGGCCCGCTCGGCCGCCAGCTGCTCCGCCTGCTTCTTGCTCAGGCCCATGCCGGTGGCCACCACTTCGTCGTCGAGCAGCACCGTGGCCGTAAACTCCATGGTGCCGCCCGGCCGGGCCTCGCCGCTGAGGTCGTAGCGCAGGTTTTTGCCCTGGCGCTGGGCCCACTCCACCAGCTTGCTCTTAAAGTTGGCGGTGGTGGTGGTGAGCGTGTGCACGTCCACAAAGCCTTTCACGAGGCGGGTGAGGATGAATTTGCGGGCCGCTTTGTAGCCCAAATCGAGGTACACGGCCCCCACCAGGGCCTCCAGGGCGTTGCCGTTCACCGAGCGCGAGCGGGCCCCGCGGCCGTTGGCCGCATCCAGCTGCACCAGCTTGTCGAGCCCCAGCTTCAGGGCAATGCCGTTGAGGCTCTCGCGGTTGACGATGCGCGAGCGCACCTCCGTCAGGAAGCCTTCCTGTTCATAAGGGTACTTCTGAAACAGGTACTCGGCCACCACGGCCCCCAGAATGGCGTCGCCCAAAAACTCCAGCCGCTCGTTGGTCTGGTGGCGGCCCCTCTCGGGCTGCGCCCGCACCGCCGACGCGTGCGTGAACGCCAGCCGGTACAGCCGGACGTTGCCGGGGGCTTGGCCAGTAACTGTGCCCACGGCCTTGCGAAAAGCCTTATCCGAACCGAGCAGCCGCGAAACGAAACCTAACAAAGCGAAGGCAAGAATTTACAGCTTGCGAAAAATCACCGACGTGTTGTGGCCCCCGAAGCCGAAGGTGTTGCTCATGGCCACGTTCACTTCCCGGGCCTGGGCCACGTTGGGGGTGAAGTTCAGGGCTTGGTTGATCTCCGGGTCGGGCGTGTGCAGGTTGATGGTGGGGGGCACCAGGCTGTTTTGCATGGCAAAAATGCACGCCACCGCTTCAATGCCGCCAGCCCCGCCCAGCAGGTGCCCGGTCATGCTCTTGGTCGAGGAAATGTTGAGCGCCGCCGCGTGGGCCCCAAACACGGTTTCGATGGCCTTGATTTCGGCCCCGTCGCCGAGCGGCGTGCTTGTGCCGTGGGTGTTGATGTAGTCCACGTCCTCCGGGGCAATGCCGGCGTCGCGCAGCGCGTTGCGCATCACCAGCACCACGCCCGAGCCCGAGGGGTCGGGGGCGGTGATGTGGTACGCGTCCGACGACATGCCGCCGCCGATGACTTCGGCGTACATCTTCGCGCCGCGCGCCTTGGCGTGCTCGTACTCTTCGAGCACCAGGGCCCCCGCGCCCTCGCCCAGCACGAAGCCGTCGCGGTCCTTGTCGTAGGGCCGCGAGGCCGAAGCCGGGTCGTCGTTGCGCTCGCTCATGGCTTTGAGGGCGTTGAAGCCGCCCACGCCCGACTCGGTGATGGCCGCCTCGGAGCCGCCGGTCACGATGGCGTCGGCCAGGCCCAGGCGGATGTTGTTGAAGGCGGCAATCAGCGCGTCGTTGGAGGAGGCGCAGGCCGAGGTAGTGACGAAGTTGGGGCCCCGGAAGCCGTTTTTGATGGAGATGTTGCCCGACGAGGAATCGGCAATCATGCGCGGAATGAAGAAGGGCGAGTAGCGCGGCGTGCCGTCGCCGCGCTCAAACTGGAAGCACTCTTCTTGCAGCGAGCGCAGCCCGCCGATACCCGAGCCCCACACCACGCCCACCCGGTCCTTGTCCACGCCGTCCAGCAGGCCGGCGTCGGCAATGGCTTCGTCGGAAGCAATGACCGCGAACTGCGTGAAGAGGTCCATTTTGCGGCCTTCTTTGCGGTCGAAGTACGCGTCGGGGTTGTAATCCTTCACCTCGCAGGCAAAGCGGGTTTTGAACTTGTCGGCGGGGAAGCGGGTAATGGAGGCCGCACCGCTCACGCCATTTTTCAGGCCCTCCCAGTACGCTGGGACGGTGCTGCCAATCGGCGTGATGGCCCCGAGGCCGGTAACGACAACGCGTCGGATAGACGACATAAGCAAGCGCCAGCGGCGCAAAAAAGGGGCAGACTAAAACCATAAAACCGGCCGGCGGCGAGCCGGCCGGTCATGGCAACTATAAAGCGTAAAGACTACTTGGCGTGCTCTTCGAGGTAGCTAACGGCCTGGCCCACGGTCTGGATGTTCTCGGCTTGGTCGTCGGGAATGCTCACGTTGAACTCCTTTTCGAATTCCATAATCAGCTCCACGGTGTCGAGTGAATCGGCGCCCAGGTCGTTGGTGAAGCTGGCTTCCGGGGTTACTTCCGAGGCTTCCACGCCTAGTTTATCGATAATGATGGCCTTTACTTTTTCTGCGATTTCAGACATTTCCGTGGGGTTTAGGGAAGATTACGGCGCAAAGTAACGAGAGATTTTCTAACCAGGCCCGGTATTGGGGCCCGAAACCGGAGTGTAAGATTGTGGCCCGGGCCCGTGTTTGGGGCCCCAATCGCCCGTAGCTTTGCCCCGGCGGCCCGGTGCGGCGGCCGCCCGCTGCCGTGACGAAGACTTTTACCCTGGACGTGGAGCTGGCCTGCGATTTCGACCTGTTCGGGCTCGTGTCCAGCGCCCGCGACTACTCGCTGGCCTGGGCCCTCAACCAGGCCCTGCGCCTGCGCCTGCGCCGGCAGCCCGACTTGCTGCTTTCGATCCCCGGGCGCGAGCAGCTTGTGTTCAGCCACTACTTATACGCCACGGAGGTGCTCACGCTGCGCTTGTTTCGCAACCGGGCCCTGGTACCTTCGGCCTGCCCGAAGCCCTTCCTGGCCCCCGACGTGAAGGAATACGACTACCTACTGGCCGTTACGAACGGCGACGGCGAACTGGCCGGCGCGGTACTGGTGGCCCGCCTCACCGCCTTGGCCGTGGTGCAGTACGCCACCCAATTCGACCCCAATACGCTTAAGTACAAAGAGAACTTGATTTTGTAGGGCTTCGGGAACCGGCACCGGCCGGTTCCTTTTTCTTAAACTTGCAGCCCGAACCCCTCTCCCCCCCCATGGAAAACCGACCCAGCTTCAATAAAACCAAAATCGTGGCCACCGTGGGCCCCGCGTCCAACACCTACGAGCGCCTCGGCACCCTCATCCGCGAAGGCGTGGACGTGTTCCGGCTCAACTTCTCGCACGGGGCCCACGAAGAGCACCTGGAGGTCATCAACTTGGTGCGCCGCCTCAACCAAGACTTGCGCACCAACGTGGGCCTGCTCCAGGACTTGCAGGGCCCCAAGATTCGCCTCGGCGACGTGGAGGGCGGCGGTGTGGAAATCAAGCGCGGCGACAAAATTAAGCTGGTGTGCGGCGAAAAAGAAATCAGCACCGCCACCCGCCTGAGCACGATTTACCTGGGCCTGGCCCGCGACGTGAAGCCCGGCGACGCCATTCTTATCGACGACGGCAAGATTGAGCTGAAGGTGCTGGCCACCGACCGCGAAACCGAAGTGGACGTGGAGGTCATCTACGGCGGCCTGGTGAAGCCCCGCAAGGGCATCAACCTGCCCGACTCGAAGGTGTCGGCCCCGAGCATGACGGAAAAAGACATCGAGGACCTGAAGTTTGGCCTGGCCAACGACGTGGACTGGATTGCGCTGAGCTTTGCGCGCCGCGCCGAGGACATCCGTTTCATCAAGCAGCTCATTGCCGAAGCGGGCAAGGACACCCGCGTGGTGGCCAAAATTGAAACGCCCGAGGGCCTGGAAAACCTCGACGAAATCATCGCCATTACCGACGCCGTGATGGTGGCCCGTGGCGACCTCGGCGTGGAAGTGAAGATGGAAGAGGTGCCGATGGCCCAGAAAATGATCATCGCCAAGTGCAACGCGGCGGGCAAGCCCGTCATCGTGGCCACCCAAATGATGGAGTCGATGATTACAGCCCCGCGCCCCACCCGCGCCGAAACCAGCGACGTGGCCAACGCCGTGCTCGACGGGGCCGACGCCGTGATGCTCTCGGCCGAAACCGCCGTGGGGGCCTACCCCGCCGAGGTCATTCGCTCGATGGTGGGCACCATCATGAGCGTGGAAACGCAGAGCCCCAACCTGTTTTACCGGTGGCGCACCATCGAACCGGCCAGCACGTCGTTCATCGCCAACAGCATTTTGTCGGCAGCTTGCCACCTGGCCAAGAACACGGACGCCAAGGCCATCACCGGCCTGACGTATAACGGCTACACGGCCTTCCAGATTGCCAAGTACCGCCCCAAAGCCAGCATCTTCATCTTCACCGGTAACCGCTCCCTGCTCACGGCCCTGAGTTTGGTGTGGGGCGTGCGCGGCTTCTATTACGACCGCTACATCAGCACCGACAGCACCGTGGCCGACATCAGCTCGGTGCTCACCACCACCGGCCACCTCGCCACCGGCGACGTGTTCATCACCACCGGCTCGATGCCCATGCAGGAAAAAGGCAAAGCCAACATGGTAAAGGTTACCGTGGCTTAAGCCGACGATTTCAGCCGCCGCCCACGGCACGCTGTTGTCACAAAAACGCCCCGGTTGCTCGTAGCAGCCGGGGCGTTCTTGTTGGGGCCCCGTGGTAGGGTTTATCGGTTTATAGGCCTTTAGGCTGTAACGCGCCGAGAATTCCTATAAGAACCACACCACACAGCATTATATCAACCAACTAAGTTAAACGCGCAAGAGGCCCCGTTTCCAGCTGGAAACGGGGCCTCTTGGTGTAGAGCGGAGGACCGGACCTTGGGGCGGCGCAGCCCGGCCCTCCTATTCGTTACGCGCCAAGCGCATTAACGAACTTCGTGAGCTTGCTCTTGTTGTTAGCAGCTTTGTTTTTGTGGATGATGCTCTTCTTGGCCAAGCGGTCCAGCATCGACGACACCTTCTTCAACAGATCTTGAGCGACTGTTTTGTCGGTGGTAGCGCGCAGCTTTTTGATGGCCGTGCGGGTCGATTTGTGTTGGTAGCGGTTCAGTACGCGCTTGGCTTCGTTGCTGCGGATGCGCTTGAGAGCCGACTTGTGGTTTGCCATGACAAGAAAAACTATAAAAATCGGCCGTAAGCCGAGGATTTTTGCGTTTGGGAGAGCAAAGGTACGGGATTTTTCTAAATCAGCAACATTGGCCATTAAGAAATTTGCGTGGGGCCTGCCTTGGGCAGCTACTCAGCAAAAAGCCGGGAGCACGCCGATTACTTCCCATCTTTGAGAACGACCGAACCGCTTGTGGCCGGGTCCCCAATCGCTACTTGTTGCCATGCCCCTCGTTTCGCATTCGGCCTACCAGCCGCCCCGCTACCTGTTCAACGGCCACGTGCAGACCATCGTGCCCAGCCTGTGGCGCTCGGTGCCCGACGTGGCCTACGAGCGCGAGCGGCTGGAGCTGGCCGACGGCGACTTCCTCGACCTGGACTGGAGCCGCCGGCCCGCCGGGGCCCCCGCCGCCGGCCTCGCGGTGGTGTCGCACGGCCTGGAGGGCAGCAGCGACCGGGCCTACGTGCGCGGCATGGTGCGGGCCCTGAACCGCGCCGGCCTCGACGCGCTGGCCTGGAACTACCGCAGCTGCGGCGGCGAAATGAACCGCCTGCTCCGCTCCTACCACCTCGGCGACACCGGGGATTTGGACCGGGTGCTGCGCCACGCCCTGGCCACCGGCCGCTACCAGCGCGCGTACCTGACGGGGTTTTCGGCGGGCGGCAACGTGACGCTTAAGTACTTGGGCGAGGACCCCGGCCGCGTGCCGGCCGCGGTGCGGCGCGCCGCCGTCTTTTCGGTGCCCACCGATTTGCGGGCCAGCTCGCTGCACATCGCCCGGCCCCAAAACACGGTGTACCAGCGGCGCTTCCTCAAAACGCTGCGCCAAAAAATCCGCGAGAAAGCCGTGCTGCTGCCCGGCGAAGTGGACCTGACCGGGCTCGATGAGCTGCGCGATTTCCCGCAGTTCGACGACCGCTACACGGCTCCCATGCACGGCTTCGCCTCGGCCGACGCCTACTACGCCCACGCCAGCTCGGGGCAGTACCTGGCTGCCATTCAGATACCCACGCTGCTGGTGAACGCGGAGAACGACCCATTCCTGCCGCCCTCGTGCTTCCCGCGCGCGGTGGCGGCGGCCTCCGCTTTTGTGTACCTCGAAACGCCGCCCGCGGGCGGGCACGTGGGCTTCGGCGAAGGGGCCCCGGACGGCGCGTACTACTCGGAGCGGCGGGCGGTGGAATTCCTGCTGGGGCCCCTACCCGCCTGATTTCCGGGGTTAGCGGGCCCGCGAATTGGCGGACACGAACACGACCTTCTTGGTCTCGTAGAATTCTTCGGGGAAGAACTGCGCCAGATCGGTGACGGTGGCCTTGAGGCCCGACTCGGCAATTTCCTCGGCCAGGTCGCCGCCTTTCAGCAAGTACATGCCGCTTTCGCGCAGGCCTTTGGGCTTGAACAGGTGGGCCACCCACGGGTGGAAGGTGGCCAGCCGGGCCACGGCGCGGCTCACCACGAAGTCGTACCTGGGGCGCAGCTGCTCGGCGCGGGTTTGCTCGGCCGTCACGTTGTCGAGGCCCAGGGCCCCGGCCAGGAACTGCACGGCCCGGATCTTCTTGCCGATGCTGTCCACCAAGTGGAAGTGTACCTCCGGAAAGGCGATGGCCAGCGGCAGGCCGGGCAGGCCCCCGCCGGTGCCCACGTCGAGCACGGCGCTGCCCTTCGGGAACTGCACCACCTTGGCGATGCCCAGCGAGTGCAAAACGTGCCGCTCCGCGAAGTTGTCCATGTCGGCGCGCGACACCAGGTTCACCTGCTCGTTGAGGGCGCGGAATTCGGTTTCGAACTGCTGGAAAAGCTGGCGCTGCTGGGGCGTGAACGCGGGAAAGTGCTGCTGGAGGAGGTTCATGGGCGCAAAGTTGCACGGTTCGGCGGTTTCGCGGCGGCGGCCGGGGCCCCACTTCTGGCCATAAGTGGTGGCCTGAACGGAAATTTACGGTTAATTGCTTTGCGATATATATTTATTAATTATCAACACATATTTATTGATATTCAATAAATATGTGTTCCTTTGCTATCGGCAATTAAGCTTCCTTTATCATGGTACGAACAAGACTAAAACGCTTGCTGGGCTTGAAGAATACGCTGCTCGCCAGCCGTGTATACATCGGCCTGATGTTGGGCTGCGCTTTCGTATTTTCAATTGAATTGATCAGCAAAACGTACGACGTGGCCGTGGGGGCCCCGGAAGTGCGGCTGGCGCTGTACACCACCACGCCCAACCGGTTCTCGGCCGTCCACGATATAAACGCCGGCTTTGAAGACGGCTATCACGGCCGACCCCACCGGCCCGACCGGGGGCCCCTGCCGGAGCTGCGGGCAGGCGCTGAGGAGTTCGAACTAGCGGCCGACCCGCGCGAGCCCCTGCTCCGCTACCGCGAGCCCGCGGCTTGGAAGCGCGTGGCGCTGCTGCACTTGGGGGCTGCCGACAGCACCCTTTCCTTGCCGTGGGTGCTGCTCCTCGGGGCCGGCAGTTGGCTGCTCTGGGGCCTGCTGCGCGACGTGACGCCCGAAACGCCGTTCACGCTGGCGAACGCCCGGCGGCTGGGCCAGCTGGGGCTGCTAGTTATTGGGCTGAATGCGGCGCAAGAGCTGGCCTACGTACTCGTGCGGGCCCTGGTGCCGGCCTTTACCACCGCCGGCTTGCCCGAGACGCTCAACTACTACGTGCGCCTGAACACGGAAAACACCCTGCCGGGCTACGCCACGGGCGTCATGTTGGCCATCATCGCCGTGGTGTACCGGCGCGGCGTGGCGCTGAGCCAGGAAGCCGAACTCGTTATCTGATGCCGATCATCGTGAACCTCGACGTGGTGCTGGCCCGGCGCAAGATGACGCTTAGCGCCCTGGCCGAGGCCGTGGGCATCACCCTGGCCAACCTTTCCATCCTGAAAAGCGGCAAGGCCAAAGCCGTGCGTTTCAGCACGCTGGCCGCCATTTGCCAGGCCCTGGACTGCCAGCCGGGCGACTTGCTGGCGCACCAGCCCAGCCCGGCCGACCTGCGCCCGGGGGCCGAATAGGGCCCCGGCGCGCATAAAAAAAGCCCCGACGCACGGGGCTTTTTTGTGGCTTAAGCAAGCGGCTTAGATGATTTGCCGGGTGTGCTTCATCATGTCGTAGAGCAGCTCGCGGGCGCGGTGCAGCTGGGCCTTCACGGTGCCCAAGGGGGCCTTGAGCTCGGTGGCGATTTCCTCGTAGCTCAGCTCGTCGAAGTAGCGCAGGCTCACGAGGCGCTGGTACTTATCGGGCAGGCGCGACACGACGTGGCGCATGATTTCGATTTTTTGGTTGCGCACGGCGTGCTCGGCCGGGTTCAGGTCGTTGTCGCGGAAGTCGATGGTGATTTCGTCGCCGTTGTCCACCTTGATGGCCGAATCGATCGACATCGTTTTGATTTTGTTCTTGCGAATGAAATCGATGCAGTTGTTGGTGGCGATGCGAAACAGCCAGGTGCTGAAAGCGTACTCGGGGTTGAACTTGTGCAGGTTCTTGAATGCCTTGGCGAAAGCTTCAATGGTCAGGTCCTCGGCGTCGTCCTGGTTGCGCACCATCTTCAGCACCACGTGGTACACAGGCTTCTTGTAAATCTGCATCAGCTCGGCGTAGGCCTTCTCGTCGCCGTGGTCCACGGCGGCGCGGATGAGCTTGAAGTCGTGCTTGGCCTTGGCGGAGAACTGCTTCTGAATATCTTGATTGTTAGTTACTTCCATCGAAGGGTACGCTTGAATAGCAAAGAAAGGCTGATGGTGACGTATTGCGCGAAGTACAGGCCGTCGAGCAGCGGCAGCCACACGGGAGGCAATTTTTGTTCCAATCGCTGGCCAAGGAGGCCATACACGTAGGCCAGCGCGAAAGTTCGTAAGACCCAAACAACCACCAAAGGTACCCAATGTTCGGGCGAAAATAATAGCCCTGCGGTGAGGGCATAGGCCAGCACGTTGGCCAGCACGAAGGCGCCGATGCGGACGCGGTCGGCCAGGCGGTAGCGGCTGCCGGCCGAAAGGTGGCGGCGCTTTTGCGTCCACCAGGCGGCCCAGGTCGCGGCCGGTTCGCTCAGGGTGTGGGCGGGCGGGTCGGCCACCACGGCGGCGCGCAGGCCCTGGGCCACTGCGTCTTGCACCAGCAGGTCGTCGTCGCCGCTGAGGCGGCGGATGTGGCTGGCGAAGCCCTTGGTGGCCGCAAACGTGGCCCGGGTGTAGCCCAGGTTGCGGCCCACGCCCATGTAAGGCCGCCCGCGCCAGGCAAAGCTGAGGTACTGCGCGGCCGTGAGCAGCGTTTCGTAGCGGATGAGGCGGTTGAGCAGCCCGGGGCCCGCGGCGTAGCCCGAGAAGCCGAGCACCAAATCGGCCCCCGGGGCCCCGGGGGCCCCGAAGCCGCGCTGCAGCAGGCGCAGCCATTGGTTGGTGGCCGGAATGCAGTCGGCGTCGGTGAAGAGCAGGCGGGCGTGGCAGGCGGCCTTGATGCCCAGGGTGAGGGCGTACTTTTTGGGGGCGAAGCCGTCGGGCGTGCCCTTCACCGTCACGAGGCGGAAGCGGCCGGCGTAGTACTGGCCCAGCTGCTGGGCGTAGGCCTGGGTGTCGTCGTGGCTGCGGTCGTCGACGAGGACGATTTCGAAGCCCGCCGGGTAATCTTGCTTGAGCAACAAGGGCAGCAGGCGCCGCAGGTTTTCCAGCTCGTTGCGGGCGCACACGACGACCGAAACCGGCTCGTCGGCGGGCCCCGGGGCGTCGGCCGGGGCTTCGGTGGGGCGGCGGGCGAAGGGCCCGAAGTAGTAGAACCAGTAGTAGAACTGCGCCAGCACGCAGGCCACCAGCAACCAGAAAACGGGGGATTGGGGCAAGTACGGAGGCAACGGCGGGCAACGCGAATGAGCCGGCAAAGGTAGGGCCCCGGGCCGGCGGGGTTACCTTTGCGGGTGCTTATGACCTTTGACCTTCTCGCCCGCGACCCCGCCACCAAGGCCCGCGCCGGGCTGCTGCACACGGCCCACGGGGCCATCGAAACACCCATTTTCATGCCCGTGGGCACGGCCGGCACCGTGAAAGCGGTGAGCCAGCAGGTGCTGCGCACCGACGTGCAGGCCCAGATCATCCTCGGCAACACCTACCACCTGTACCTGCGCCCGGGCCTGGAGGTGCTGCAAGCCGCCGGGGGCCTGCACCGCTTCAACGGCTGGGATGGGCCCATCCTCACCGACTCGGGCGGCTACCAGGTGTTTTCGCTCAGCAACACCCGCAAGATCAAGGAGGACGGCGTCACCTTCCGCTCGCACATCGACGGCTCGCAGCACTTGTTCACGCCGGAGGGCGTGATGGACATCCAGCGCGTGATCGGGGCCGACATCGTCATGGCCTTCGACGAGTGCACGCCCTGGCCTTGCGAGTACGACTACGCCCGCCGCTCGCTCGACCTGACGCACCGCTGGCTGCAACGCTGCATCGCGCGCTTCGACGCCACCGAGGGCCGCTACGGCTTCGCCCAGCACCTGTTCCCCATCGTGCAGGGCAGCACCTTTAAGGATTTGCGGGTGCAGTCGGCCGAGTTCGTGGCGGCCCAGGGCCGGGCCGGCAACGCCATCGGGGGCCTAAGCGTGGGCGAGCCCGCCGAGCTGATGTACGAGATGACGGAGCTGGTGTGCGACATCCTGCCCGCCGACAAGCCGCGCTACCTGATGGGCGTGGGCACGCCGGCCAACATCTTGGAGAACATTGCGTTGGGCATCGACATGTTCGACTGCGTGATGCCGACCCGCAACGCCCGCAACGGCATGCTGTTCACCACCCAGGGCATCGTCAACATCACCAACAAGAAGTGGGCGACGGACTTTGCGCCCCTCGACCCCGGCCTGCCCGGCGCGGCCAGCACGTTCTACTCGCGCGCCTACCTGCGGCACCTGTTCCAGAACAAAGAATTGCTGGGCCCCCAAATTGCCTCGGCCCACAACCTGGCTTTCTATTTGTGGCTGGTGCGCGAGGCCCGCACGCAAATCCAGGCCGGCACGTTTGGGCCCTGGAAGGACCGGATGGTGCCGCAAGTGATGACGCGGCTCTAGTTTCTGTAGATTAGAACGTCGTGCTCACTGCCTATTTATAAATATCTCAAAGTGAACATCCTCGACAAATACATTATCAAGAAATTTCTTACGGCGTTCGTCTTCACGGTGCTCATCATCGTGTCGGTGATTTGCGTGATTGACTTTACCGAGAAGAACGACGACTTCATCCAGCACAAGCTGACGATGAAGCAGATCGTGTTCGAGTACTACGTGTTCCTGTTTCCGTACTTCTCCAACCTGCTGGCCCCGATCACCATTTTCATCGCCGTGGTGTTTGTGACGGCCCAGCTGGCGTCGCGCACCGAAATTGTGGCCATCATGGCCAGCGGCGTGAGCTTCAAGCGGTTGCTGGCCCCGTACCTGGCGGCGGCCACGCTGGTGGGGCTGTTCATTTTCGCGCTCACGGGCTGGGTGCTGCCGCTGGCCAACAAGCAGCGCGTGCGCTTCGAGCGGGCCTACGTGAAGCTGCCCTACACCTTCAAGGGGCACGACGTGCACATCCGCATCGGGCCCCGCAGCTACGTGTACATGCAGAGCTACGACAGCAACCGCAACGTGGGCTACCGCTTTGCCCTGGAGACGATTGACAGCACCATTCTGCACCGCCGCCTCACGGCCGACGCCATCAGCTGGGACTCGACCAAGCAGGCCTGGCACATGTCGCCGCAGCTCATCCGCACCTTCCGGGGGCCCCAGGACGAGACGCTGCTGACCGTGCCCGCCCGCGACACCACGCTGCGCCTCGCGCCCAAGGACTTCGCCAGCCACTACCGCGAAGAGGAAACCCTGACCCTGCCGCAACTCAACGCCTTCATCCAGGAGATGGTGGACCGCGGCGCCGACGACACGGCCACCTACATGAGCGCCAAGTACGAGCGCTACTCCTACCCGTTCGCCACGCTCATCCTCACCCTGATTGGCGTGTCGCTAAGCGCCCGGAAGTCGCGGGCCGGCGTGGGCGGGCAAATTGCGCTGGGCTTCGTGCTGGCCTTCGTGTTCATCATTTTCGTGATGCTGAGCCGCAACCTGGCCCAGGTGGGCACCCTCGCCCCGCTGGTGGCCGCCTGGATACCCAACTCCATCTTCCTGGTCATCGGCCTGGCCTTGTACCGCTTCGTGCCGAAGTAAGCGACTAAAAGCATTGAAGCGGAAATGGCCGTCATGCTCATCTGGTGTCCGCTTCACTCACCCACTCACTCATTCTACCTTGCTCAAAGACTACCTCCGCCTCCATTTCATTGTGCTGCTGTGGGGCTTCACGGCCATTTTGGGCAAGCTGCTGGCCCCCACGCCGGCCGTGGAGCTGGTGTTTTGGCGCACGCTGCTGGCCACCAGCGGGCTGGGGCTGCTGCTGGCCGCGCGGGGCCTGGGCTGGCGCCTGCCCTGGCGCGAGGCCCTGAAGCTGCTGGGCGTGGGCACGCTGGTGGCCGCCCACTGGATTACGTTTTTCCTGGCTGCGCGCCTCTCGTCCGTCAGCGTGTGCCTGGCGGGCCTGGCCACGCTGGCCCTGTGGACGTCGCTGCTGGAGCCGCTGCTGCTGTGGCGGCGCGTGCGGCCCTACGAAGTAGCCCTGGGCCTGGGGGCCATGCTGGGCCTCTACCTCATTTCGCAGGCCGAGCTGAGCCAACTCACGGGCCTGCTGGTGGCGGTGGGTTCGGCGGGGCTCTCGGCCCTGTTCAGCGTGCTGAACTCGCAGCTGGTGAAGCGCCACGCGCCGGTCAAGCTCACCTTCTACGAAATGGCGGGGGCCTGCCTGAGCATCGCCGTGTTCCTGCCGTTTTACGGGCGCTACTTCACCCAGGGCGCGGGCGTGCGGCTGGCGCTGCACGGCTACGGCTGGCTGTGGATGGCCGTGCTGGCGGGCGTGTGCACGGTGTACGCCTTCTCATCGTCGGTGGAATTGATGAAGCGCATTTCAGCTTTCGTCGTCAACCTCACCATCAACCTGGAGCCGGTCTACGGCATTTTGCTGGCCCAGCTGCTGTACGGGCTGCGGGTGCCGGGCTTCGGGCAGGAGCGCATGTCGGGCGGCTTCTACCTGGGCACGGCCATCATCCTGGCCAGCGTGCTCGTCCACCCCGTGCTCGACCAGTGGAACCGCCGCCAGGCCCGCCGCGCCGAAGCCCTGGACGCGGTGGTATAGCGCGGCTGCGTCGTTGCCCGATAGAGCGATTTCCAGGTCACTGTAGCTTGTACTGCCAAGCTGTGCTGGCACCGCAGGGGCCTTGCCCGTGGGCCCTAAGTCAGCACACGCAAGGCCCCTGCGGTGCCAGCACAGCTTGGCAGTACAGGCTACGTACGCCGTTCAACGCGCGGAATCGCAGCGCCCGCGCTGCCCACTGGGGGCCCCAGGAGGTTTTCCGGGTTGCGCTGTTAAGAGGACCAACACGCCTCTTCCATTTCCATGACCATCCTGTACTGGCTGCGCAACGATTTGCGCCTGCACGACAACGGAGTGCTGGCCGCCCTGCCGCTCGGCGCCACGACCCTGCTGCCGGTGTACTGCTTCGACCCCGCCGCCCTGGGCCCCGACGCCTACCTGGGCCTGCCCAAGGTGGGGCCCCACCGCCTCCCTTTCCTGCTCGAAACGCTGGCCGACTTGCAGCCGCGCTACGCCGCGCTGGGCGCGGGCATCCACTTCGCCACCGGCCGCCCCGCCGACGTGCTGCCCGCGCTGGCCCAGCGCCTGGGCGCGGATGCCGTGTGGGCCAGCGCCGAGCCCACCACCGAGGAAGCCGCCGCCGAAACCGCCGTGGCCACTGCCCTGGGGGCCCCAGTGCCGCTGCGCCGCTTCGAGAACCTGTCGCTGCTGCCGCCCGCCGACCTGCCCATTGCCGTGCGCGACCTGCCGTTTTCGTTCAGCAAGTTCCGGTTCGACGTGGCGGCGAAGGTGCGGGTGCGGCCGCCGCTGCCCGCGCCGCACCAGCTGCCGCCGCTGCCCGCGGGCTTCGCGCCGGCCGCGCTGCCCACGGCGGGGGCCCTGGCCGCGGCGCTGGGCCAGCCGGCGCTGGCCGCCGTGGACCGCCACCGCCACTCGGCCCGGCCGGCGCTGGGCGGGGGCGAAACCGCCGCCCTGGCCCGCCTGCACGACTTTGCCGTGGAGCGCCGCCTCATCGGGCGCTACGACGACACCCGCAACCAGCTGCTGGGCGAGGCGTTCAGCACCAAGTTCTCGGCCTGGCTGGCCAACGGCAGCTTGTCGGCCCGCCAGGTGTGGGCGGCCATCGACGGCTACGACGCCGCCCACGGGGCCCGCAGCAAGGGGGCCCTGCAGCTGCGGCTGGAGCTGCTGTGGCGCGATTACTTCCGGCTGCTGGCGCGGCGCGCGGGGCCGGCGTTTTTTGGCTGGCGCGGCCTGCGCAACCAAGTTCCCCAGCCCACCCGCCCCGACCGGGTCGTGTTCGACGCCTGGGCCCAGGGCCGCACCGGCAACGGCTTCGTCGACGCCAACATGCGCGAGCTGGCCGCCACCGGCTTCATGAGCAACCGCGGCCGCCAGAACGTGGCCAGCTACCTCATCCACGACCTGCACCAGGACTGGCGCTGGGGCGCCGCCTGGTTCGAGCACCAGCTCGTGGACCACGACGCGGCCCTGAACTGGGGCAACTGGAAGTACATCGCCGGCACCGGCACCGACGTGCGCGGCACCGCCTTCGACGTGGCCCAGCAAGCCAAGCGCTACGACCCGCAGGGCCGCTACGTGCGCACCTGGTTGGCGTAAGCTGTTACATCTAAACGGTCATGCTGAGCGCAGCCGAAGCATGACCGTTCTTACCAACCCACCCGGGGCCCTACAGCTGCCCGCGCCATACCAGGTACTCGGCGGGCCAGGGCAGCGCCGGGGCCTCGGCCTGGCCGGGCCACAGGCCGTACACGGCCGAGCCCGAGCCCGACAGGCTGGCGTAGGCCGCCCCGGCGGCGTAGAGCTGCTGCTTGATGGCGGCCAGCACCGGGTAGGTGGGCGTCAGGGCGGTTTCGAAGTCGTTGGCCACCGTGTGGCGCCAGGTGCCGATGGGGGCCCCCAGGGCCACGCGCAGCGGGTGCGCGGGCACTTGCGGCACGATGCGGGCGTAGGCCTCGGCGGTGCTGACGTGCAGGCCGGGGTACACCACGGCGCAGGCGGTGCCGGCCAGGTCGAGGTGAATTTCCTCGAACACGTCGCCCTTTTCGCGCGCCAGCACGGGCTTGTTCTGAATAAAAAAGGCGCAGTCGGCCCCCAGGCGGCGGGCGTAGTTTTCCAGCGCTTCCGTCGACAACTGCAAGCCGAACAGCTCGTTGGCTGCCTTCAGGGCAAAGGCCGCATCGGCCGAGCCGCCGCCCAGGCCCGCGCCGATGGGCACCACTTTGTGCAGGTGCAGCTGCACGGGCGGCAACTGCGGGAAATCGGCTTGCAGCAGGGCGTAGGCCCGCACGCACAGGTTGGTGTCGGGGGCCCCGGGAATGGGCCGGCCGCTGAGGCCCAGGCCGGTGGGCTGGCCCGGGGCGGCGGGCAGGATTTCCAGCGCGTCGGTCCAGGGCAGGGGCACGAACACGGTTTCGAGGGTGTGGAAGCCGTCGTGCCGGCGGGCGGTGACGTACAGGCCCAGGTTGAGCTTGGCGTTCGGGAAGGTGAGCAAGGCGAGAGAAGAGTGAATAGAAGGTTATTGAGTAGTCCTATTAGAACGGTCATGCAGCGCGCAGCGAAGCATCTCTCCCGCGGCAGTAATTCATGTAGTTCAGCAGTAGAGATGCTTTGCTGCGCGCTGCATGACGGCCAGATGCGACAGCTTAAAAGGTTGAAACAGCCGGCGGAAAAACCGGCAGCCCGGGGCGGCGGCCTATTTTTGTTTATGCCCACGGCCGCCCAAAATTCAGCATTCCCAGCGCAAAGTTTCTACGCGCGCCGCGGCAAGCGCTGGCTCGACGTGGCCGGGGCCCTGGCGCTGCTGCCCGCGGCGCTGCCGCTGCTGGCGCTGGGGGCCCTGCTGGCCGCCGCCCAAAACCGGGGCCCCTGGCTGTTTCGGCAGGCGCGGCCGGGGCGCGGCGGGCGGCTGTTCACGCTCTACAAGCTCCAGACCATGACCAGTGCCCGCGACGCCCGCGGCCAACTGCTGCCCGACGCCCAGCGCCTGCCGCGGCTGGGCCGCTGGCTGCGCGCCACTTCGCTCGACGAGCTGCCGCAGCTCTGGAACATCCTGCGCGGCGACCTGAGCCTGGTGGGGCCCCGGCCGCTGCTGCCGCAGTACCTGCCGCTGTACTCGCCGGCGCAGGCGCGGCGGCACCTGGTGCGCCCCGGCCTCACGGGCTGGGCCCAGGTGAACGGGCGCAACGCGCTTGCGTGGGAAGAGAAGTTCGCCTTCGACACGTGGTACGTGGATCACCTTTCGTTGGCGCTGGACCTAAAAATCCTGTGGCGCACGGCGGGCCGGGTGCTGGGCGGCGCGGGCGTGGCGGCCCCGGGCCAGGCCACGGCCGAGGCTTTTCGGGGCCCGGCGTAGGCGGTGTGGGGCCCCGGGGCGACCTTTGCGGCTCACCCGCCCTTCTCCCCGCGCCGGCTACCGCATGACCCAACTGTTCTTTTCGGATTACCACGCCGGGCCCGGCACCGGCCGGCCGCTCGTCATTTTCGGGGCCGGCGGGCTGGGGCGCGAGGTGCTGGCCCTGGTGCAGCAGTTGCCCCCAAGCCCAGGCGGGGCCCCCGCCTGGGAGGTGCGCGGCTTCTACGACGACGCTGCGCCCGCCACGCCCACCGTGGCCGGCCTGCCCTACCTGGGCACCAACGCCGACCTCAACGCCACCGCCGAGCCGCTGGCCGTGGCCGTGGCCGTGGGCAGCAGCGCCGGCCGGGCCGCCGTGGTGGGCCGCCTCACGTCGGGGCAGCTGGCGTTTCCGGCGCTGGTGCACCCGGGCGTGGCGCTGGGGCCCGCCCAGCGCATCAGCTTGCGCGAGGGCTGCATCGTCCAGCAGGGCTGCATGTTGACCTGCGACATCGTCCTGGAGCGCTTCGTGTTTCTCAACCTGGGCTGCACCGTGGGGCACGACGCTGTGCTGGGCGAATTCTGCTCGCTGATGCCGCGCGCCAACGTGGGCGGCGGCGCCCGGCTGGCCCCCGGCGTGTACCTTGGCACCGGGGCCACCGTCATCCAGGGCGTGCACGTGGGCGAGTACACCACCGTGGGGGCCGGCGCCGTGGTGGTGCGCGCCCTGCCAGCCCGCGCCACGGCCGTGGGCGTACCGGCGGCCGTCATCAAAACCCATGCGTAGCCAAGACCACGACCGGATTTTCCTTTCCCCGCCCCACCTCGGCCGCCACGAGCTAAACTACGTGCACAAGGCCATCGAGGACAACTGGGTGGCGCCCGTGGGGCCCAACCTGGTGGGCTTCGAGGCCGACATTTGCGCGGCGGCGGGCGTGGCCCACTGCGTGGCGCTGAACTCGGGCACCGCCGCCCTGCACCTGGGGCTGCTGCTGCTGGGCGTGGGCCCCGGCGACGAGGTGCTGTGCCCCTCGTTCACGTTCGTGGCCACGGCCAACGCCATCCGCTACTGCGGGGCCACGCCGGTGTTTGTGGACAGCGAAGCCGATACCTGGAACCTCTGCCCCGGGCGCCTGCGCGAAGCCATCGAGGACCGGCTGCGGCGCGGCCGCAAGCCCCGGGCCCTGCTGCTGGTGCACCTCTACGGCATGCCGGCCCGGCTGGCCGAAATCGGGGCCCTGGCCCAGGAGTTCGACCTGCCCATCCTCGAAGACGCGGCCGAGGCCCTGGGCAGCACCTGGCGGCAGCGGCCGCTGGGCAGCTTCGGGCGGGTGGGCGTGTTTTCCTTCAATGGGAATAAAATATTGACCACCAGCGGCGGCGGGGCCCTCGTGACCGACGACCCGGCCCTGGCCGCCCGCGCGCGCCACCTGGCCACCCAGGCCAAGGACGACGCCCCCCACTACCAGCACTCGGAGGTGGGCTACAACTACCGGCTGAGCAACCTGCTGGCCGGCATTGGCCGCGGCCAGATGGAGCTGCTGGCCGACCGGGTGAAGCGCCGCCGCGAGATTTTCAGTTGGTACCAGGAGCACCTCGCCGGCCTGTCCGGCCTGTCCGGCCTGGCCGTGGCCCCCGCCGCCGAGCCCCCCGGGGCCCTGTCCAACCGCTGGCTCACCACCGTGCTGCTCGCCCCCGCCGACCCGGCCGACGCCGGGGCCCCCACGGCTACGCCCGAAACCTTGCGCCTCGCCCTCGAAGCCCACAACATCGAGAGCCGCCCGCTCTGGAAACCCATGCACTTGCAGCCGCTCTTCGCCGGGGCCCCCATGTACGGCGGCGCGGTGTGCGCCGGCCTATTTGCCCGGGGCCTGTGCCTGCCCAGCGGCACCGCCCTCACCGACGCCGACCTGCGGCGCGTGGCCGGGGCCCTGGCGGAGGCCTTGCATTAGAGGCCGCGCAGCTTGGCCCCTTTATTGCCGTGGGGCCCCCGCAGGGCCAGCCTTGCCGTTAAAGGCCCAGCCATTCTTTTGTCACCCATGAATAATTCCCAACTTCTCGCCGCCGTACTGCTGCTGGCGCTGCCCGGGGCCGCCCGTGCCCAAACCAAACCCGCCGCCAAAACCACCACTACCACCGCGGCCAAGCCCGCCACCGAGCAGGTGACCGAAGTGACCGAGGACCTGGACCCGGCCACGGGCAAGGTCATCCGCCGCACCACCCGCACCACCACCCTGCCGGCCGGCACGGCGCTGCCCAGCGGCGGCACCGCCACCGCGGCCGCCGATGGCCGGGCCACGGACTCCCAAGTGTCGGATTTCTTCCGCGAGAAAACCACCGTGGGCACGCTGACGGCCCCCGCGCTGCTCGACGCCTACGCCCGCTTCATCGAGAAGGTGCGCGCCGACCGCCGCGGCTGGAACGCGGCCAACTGGTCGGCCGCCGCGGCCGTGCTCAGCAGCCTCAACGGCCGCTACGAGCAGGTGCGGGCCAACCTAGTGCTCGACGACAAAGTGACCATCCGCTCGCAGCAGGCCGAATTCCAGACGCTGCGCACCGCCCGCCAGCTTTCTGATCAGGTATCGGACAAGCTGTAAGCGGGCCGCGGGGCCCCAAACCGGCGGGGAAGCCAAGCACTGGAGCCACCTATGCGCTTCCTTCTCAATAGAATACCGCAGCTACCCAGCTTAATCCAACGACCAAACGGGCCTCGGGGCCCTACCCCAGTGCCTGGGCCAGGTCGGCAAGCAGGTCGCTCGCTTCCTCGATGCCCACGCTGAGGCGCACCAGGCCCGGGGTGATGCCCAGGGCCCGGCGGCGCTCGTCGGGGATGTTGCGGTGCGACGTGGCCAGCGGGTACGAGCACGACGAATCGACGCCGGCCAGCGACGGGGCCAGCGGAAACAACTGGCTCCTCTGAATGAACCCATCGACGGCCGCGGCCGTGTCGTCGGCCAGCCGGAACGAGAGCATGCCGCCGAACTGGCCGCCGCGCAGCTGGGCCGCCGCCAGGGCGTGGCCGGGGTCGGTGGGCAGGCCGGGGTAAAACACCTGCCCCACGGCCGGCTGCTGGGCCAGGAACTGGGCCACGGCCAGGGCGTTGTCGGAGTGCTGGCGCATGCGCAGGCGCAGGGTTTTGGTGCCGCGCAGGGTCAGCCAGCTCTCCAGCGGGGCCAGGGTGAGGCCGAGGCTGCCGCCCACCTGGCGCAGGCGCTGGGCCACGGCCGGGTCGCGGGCCAGCACGAGGCCGGCCGTCACGTCGGAGTGCCCGCCGAGGTACTTGGTGGCCGAGTGCCACACCAAATCGGCGCCCCAGCTGAAGGGCTGGCTGATGGCGGGCGAAGCGAACGTGTTGTCAATCAGCAGCAACACGCCCTGGGCCTGGCAGGCGGCGGCCAGCCGGGGCCCGTCGAGCACGACCAATAACGGGTTGCTCAGGGTTTCGGCCAGCACCAGCTTGGTGTTGGGGCGGGCGTGGCGGGCCAGGTCGTAGAGGTCGGCCAGGGGCACGTAGGTTGTTTCGATGCCCAGGCGGCCCAGCTCGTTGGAGAGCAGCACCACCGAGCCGCCGTACAGCTCAGCGGGGCACAGCACGTGGTCGCCGGCCTGGCAGGTGGCCAGCACGGCGGCCAGCAGCCCAGCCAAGCCGGCGCCGGTGGCCACGCCGGCCAGGGCCCCGCCGGCCACGCCTTCGAGCTGGGCCACGGCGGCCACCAGCTCCTCGGTGTTGGGGTGCTCGGAGCGCGAGTAGCCGTAGCGGCCGCCGCGGCCGGGGGCCGTGTAGTACTCTTCCAGCTCGGCCAGGGAGGCAAATTTGAAGACCGAGGTTTGGTAGATGGGGGTGACTTTGGGGTGGATGTTGGTCAAATTCATGGCGAGGGGCCCGGAGCAGGCAAAAGAATGCGCCAAAGTAACGCCGAATCCCTGGCCCGTTGGGGGCCCCGGCGTATCTTTCCTTCCCCATTCTTCTCCCTCCGTTTATGCATTATAAGATTACGCTGCTGGGCTTGTGCTTGGCCGCCGCGCCGCTGCTGGCGCAGGTGGCGCCGGCCCCAACCCGCGCCCCGCGCGCCGCCGTGGGGGCCCTAGCGGGGCCCCGCGGGGCCACCGACCCCAACGCGCGCATCGGCGGCGAATTGCAGCAGCTTTACCAGCAGTGGCGCACCGGCGGCGCGGCTGCCGGCAAGGGCGGGGCGGGGCAGCTGGCCGCCGCGTTCCCCCAGCTGCACGTGGCCGCCACCGACGACGCGGTGCTGGTGCGCATCACGGCCCAGGACGTGGCTGCGCTGCGCCCGGCCCTGCTGGCCCGCGGCTTCGTGGTGGTGTCCGACCAGAGCAAGTTTCACTTCATCGAGGGCCGCTTGCCGGTGAGCCAGCTGGCCCCCGGGGTGGCCGGCATCAGCGCGCTGGCTGCGCAGGGCCTGCTCGGCGTGCTGCCCATTTACCTGCCGGCCGGCCGCGCGGGCAAGGTGCTGAACCAGGCCGACTTTGTGCTGGAAGCGGCCCGCGTGCGCGGCACCCGCCCCGGCGCCTTCGACGGCACGGGCGTGCGCGTTGGGGTGATGAGCGACTCGTACAACGCCCTGAACGGGGCCCCGGCGGGCGTGGCCTCCGGCGACTTGCCCGCCGCTGTGCAGGTGCTGCAGGAGTATTCGCGCGGCACCGACGAGGGCCGCGCCATGATTGAGCTGGTGCACGACATCGCCCCCGGCGCCGGCAAGGCCTTCAGCTCGGTGTATTTCGGCGAGGCCGACTTTGCCAACCAGATTGCCCGGCTGGCCAGCCCCACGGGCGGCAACTGCAAAATTCTGGTCGACGACATCGGGTACTTCGCCGAGCCTTTGTACCAGGACGGCGTGGTGGCCCAGGCCATCGAAGCGGCCGTGGCCGGCGGGGCCGCCTACTACTCCGCGGCCGGCAACCAGGCCGACGAGGCCTCGGAGTACGTGGCCCCCACGTTTACGGCGGCGGCGAAAGGGGCCGATTTGGACTTTGGCCTCTCGACCGGGGCGACGACCGACACGCGCCAGCCGTTCACGATCCCGGCGTCGGGCAAGTTCACCATCAGCTTGCAGTGGAGCGACCCGTTCTACACCGCCGCCGGCGTGAAGACCGACCTCGACGCTTACCTGGTCATCGCCCGCGTCGGGGGGGCCATCAAGGGCGACACCGTGGCCACGGCGGCCAACAACAACATCGCCAGCCAAGCGCCCTACGAAATCCTGAGCTTCACCAACGGCGCGGCTAGCACCAACACGGCGTACAACCTGATCATCAACCGCCGCGCCGGCACCGCCACCCCGGCCCGCGTGAAGTACGCCTCGTTCGGCGAGTCGTTTGCGCCCACCAAGTACTGGACGCACAGCGGCACCATCACGGGCCACGCGGCGGCGGCCAGCGCCATGGCCGTGGCCGCGGCCCCGTCGTTCAACCGCCTCGCGGCCGAGTCGTTCTCGTCGATTGGGGCCGCCACCATCCTCTTCAACCCCGACGGCTCGGCGCTGGGGGCCCCGGCCACGCGCCAAAAGCCCGATTTCACGTCGATTGACTACGTGAGCACCACGTTCTTCACGGGCACGGTTTTCCCCGACCCGGCCGACGGGTTCATCTTCGCCGGCAC
Source organism: Janthinobacterium lividum (assembly GCA_050954665.1). Taxonomy (GTDB): domain Bacteria; phylum Bacteroidota; class Bacteroidia; order Cytophagales; family Hymenobacteraceae; genus Hymenobacter. The sequence continues at coordinate 18,090 of JBPBPC010000003.1, read as the reverse complement.
GTCGGCGGCGGCGCCCAACGCGGCGGCCGTGGCGGCGCTGCTGCTGCAAGCGCGCCCCACCAGCACGCCGGCCCAGCTTAACGCCCAGCTCAAGGCCACGGCGCTCGACCTGAACACGCCGGGCTTCGACGTCTCGACCGGCGTGGGCCTGATCAATGCCTACGCGGCGGTGTACGGGCTGCCCACCGCCGCCGCCGTGCCGTTCGTGGACGTGTTCGACGGCGCGGCCCTGGGGCCCAACTGGAGCGTCACGAGCCGGGGCGCGGCGCGGGTGGCCATTCGTTCGGACTTCGCGCCCGCCTCCAGCCCCGGCCACTTGGTGCTGGATTCGTTCTTCCCTTATTATGGTTTTAGCAGCTATACCGGGGCCCGGGTGGCCCAGGCCGACCTGCGCCTGAACTTGGCCAATGCGCCGGCCGGCGGCGCGCTGCTCACCTTCCGGCACAAGAAAATTCTGGGCGAAATCGACCAGGTGATGCCCGCCACCTTCACCGGCAGCAGCGACACCGACGGCGTGGCCCTGAGCGTGGACGGCGGCACCACTTGGTACAGCCTGGTCAGCATCACGGGCACCAGCGCCACCACCGACTACCAGACGGTGAGCGTGAACCTGACCCAGTTTGCCGCCACCAACGGCCTGGCGCTGGGCGCCGACGTGCGCATCCGCTTCCAGCGCACCGGCACCACGCAGGTAGACGCGGCCACGAGCACCCTGCGCGGCGGCCGGGCCTTCGACGACGTCGCCGTGACTGGCACCAACGCCGCCCCGGTGGCCTTGTTCAACGTTGCGGCCAGCGCCGCGGCGGCCGTGTGCCCGGGCACCGCCGTGCAGTTTGCCGATGCTTCGCTGCTGGGCCCCTCGGCCTGGAGCTGGAGCTTCCCCGGCGGCACGCCCGCCACCAGCGCCGCCCAAAACCCCAGCGTGACCTACGCCCGCGGCGGCACCTACGACGTGACGCTGACCGTGACCAACGCCAACGGCACCGCTACCCGCACGGCGGTGGGCGCCGTGGTGGTATCGAGCGCCGTGCCCGTGGCCAGCTTCACGGTGAAGCCCGCGCCGGTGTGCGTGGGCGGGGCCGTCACGTTCACCAGCACGTCGGGGCCCTGCCCCAGCGCCTACGCCTGGAGCTTCCCCGGCGGCACGCCCACCAGCAGCACCGCCGCCAACCCCGTGGTGACCTACGCCGCCGCCGGGGCCTACACCGCCACGCTCGTCGTGAGCAACGGCAACGGCACCAGCGCCGCTGCCACCGCCACGGTGGCCGTGCAGGGCAGCGGCCAGGCCCTGCCCTACGCTGAATCGTTGGCCAGCGGCATTCCCGCCACCTGGACGGTGGCCAACCCCGACAACGCCCTCACCTGGGGCCCTGCCAGCAACGTGGTGCGCAAGGACGGCAGCGCCGGCACGGTGGCCGCCATCCTGTTCTACAACTACTCGTCGCGCGCCCAGCGCGACACCCTGCGCACCCCCGCCGTGGATTTGCGCGGCCAGGCCAAAGCGTTTTTGCGCTTCGACCTCGCTTACGCCGCGGTATCGGCGGCCCCCACGGCCAACAACGATTCGCTGGCCGTGGACGTGTACACGGCCTGCACCAGCACCCGCCTTGGGCGCGTGTACCTGCAATCGGCGGCCACCGGCTTGGGCACCACTGCGATCCAGGCCGCGGCCTTCCTCCCCAGCACCGCCGCCCAGTGGCGCACCGAAAACGTGGACCTGACGGCCTTCGCCGGCCAGCAGGTGTACTTCCGCTTCACGGCGTTCAACGAGTACGGCAACAACTTGTACCTGGCCAACGTGCGGGTGGAGAACACCGTGGCCACCGCCACTAGGGCCCTGGCCGACTCGCCGGCCTTGCAAGTGTACCCCAACCCCGTGGCCGGCGGCCGCTCCCTGGCCCTGGCCCTGCCCTTGGGCACCGGCACCGCCGCCCTGCGTTTGGTTGACGCGCTGGGCCGCACCACCTGGCACGGCACGGCCGCCCTCAGCCCCACCGCCGCCACCCGCCGCACCCTCGACGCCCCCCTGGCCGCCGGCCTCTACACCGTCCTCTGCCAGGCCGCCGACGGCCAGCTCTATTCCCACCGCGTCGTGGTGGAATAAGCAGTTTTGATGGCCGAAGGCCTACCGAAAAGGGCCACCCAACTCAGTTGGGTGGCCCTTTTCGGTAGGTAGTTTTGGGCGGCAGGCTAGTGCTCTTCGGCAGCAGCCAGGCGTTTCACGGCTTCCGCGGCCGCGTTGCTCACGTGGGCCCGGGCCCGGTTTTCGCGGGCGAACACGTGCATCAGCACAATGAAGTACGAGAGCAGCAGGGGCCCTATCACCAGCCCGACGATGCCAAAAATCTCCACGCCCAGCGTAAGGCCCACCAGCGTTATCCACGGGTGAATGTCGCCCATGCTCTTGGCCAGCCAAATGCGCAACACGTTGTCGGCGTTGATAATAACGACCAAGCCCACCACCAAAATGCCGATGCCCTGGGTGGTTTGCCCCTGGGCAAACTGGTAGAGCGCGGCAGGGCCCCACACCAGCGGCGTGCCCAGCACCGGAATAAACGCCATAAAAAAAGCCACCAGCGTCCAAAACAGCGGGTCGGGCACTTTGAAAATCCACAGCGTCAGCCCCGTCAGGATGCCCTGCACCAGGGCCACCAAAATTTGCCCCAGCACGTTGGCATTCACGTTGTTGCGCAGCGAGTCGCTCAGTTCGTTCATCGTCTTCTCGCGGAAGGGCAGGTAGCGGTGCAAGCCCGCCAGGAAGGCTTCTTCCTGCATGAACAGGTAGTAGAGCGTGAACAGCATCAGGCCCACGACGACGACGACGTTCAGCACGCTGCTGGCCAGGGTGGGAATCCACTGGCTCACGCGGGCAGCGCCCTGCTGCAACAGCTGGCGCACGTTGGCTTCCTGCGTCACCTGCAGGCCCACTTTGCGCTCCATGCGCTGCACCACCAGCAGGATCTGGTCGGTGTTCTGGGCCAGGGTTTGGATGCGGTCGATGAGCAGCGAGGTGAGGGCAAAAAACGGGATGACCAGCACCACCACCGCAAACAGCAGCAGCAGCACCGTTACGAAGGCCCGGTTCCAGCCGCGCTTGTGCACCAAAGCCGTGAACCACGGCCGCAACACCACGTACAAAATGCCCGCCCCGAGGAACGCCGTCAGGTACTGAAGCAGGCCGAACACGGTCAGCACGCCCAGCAGTACCAGCGTGACGATGAGCATTATGAACCGCTGGTGCGAAGTGTAGACGTTGGTTTCGGCAGAACTGGTAGACATAAAATGCCGGGGACAAGGTGAAGGTTTGATTAACTGGCTGGGGCCCCATACGTGGAAACGGGCCAGTGGGGCCAAAAACAGCAGCGCCCGCCCCGGCCGAAACCGAAGCGGGCGCTGCCCTTTGCCGGGGCCCCGGGGCCCTAGGCGCTGGCGCCTTCGGCCAGCACAATCACGTTGTTGCGCAGCACCTCCACCACGCCGCCCTCGATGCGGAACGTGTCGCGGCCGGCGGCGCCGGTCAGCGTCACGTCGCCGGCTTTCAGGGCAGCAATCAGCGGGGCGTGGTTGTTCAGCACTTCGAACGAGCCGTCGGCCCCCGGAAACCTGGCCGACGTCACTTCGCCTTCGAACACCTTGCGGTCGGGGGTGATGATTTCTAAATGCATGTTTTGATGAGTTGTCGGGCTAAAAAAGAACGTCGGGCCGCGCGCAGCCCGGCGTTCCGCGTGCCGTTTGTTACTTGGCTTCGGCGATAAGGCGCTCGCCTTTCGCCACGGCGTCCTCGATGGTGCCCACCAAGTTGAAGGCCGCCTCGGGCAAGTGGTCGTACTTGCCGTCGATGATTTCGTTGAAGCCGCGGATGGTGTCCTTGATGTCCACGAGCACGCCGGGCAGGCCGGTGAACTGCTCGGCCACGAAGAACGGCTGCGACAGGAAGCGCTGCACGCGGCGGGCGCGGTTCACGGTCTGCTTGTCCTCCTCGCTCAGCTCGTCCATGCCGAGGATGGCGATGATGTCTTGCAGCTCTTTGTAGCGCTGGAGCAGCTCCTTCACGCGCTGGGCGGTGTTGTAGTGCTCGTCGCCGAGCACGTCGGCCGACAGGATGCGCGAGGTCGAGTCCAGCGGGTCCACGGCGGGGTAAATGCCCAGCTCGGCAATTTTGCGGCTCAGCGTCGTCGTGGCGTCCAAGTGGGCGAAGGTGTTGGCCGGGGCCGGGTCGGTCAAGTCATCGGCCGGCACGTACACGGCCTGCACCGAGGTGATGGAACCGCGCTTGGTGGAGGTGATGCGCTCCTGCATGGCGCCCATTTCGGTGGCCAGCGTGGGCTGGTAGCCCACGGCCGACGGCATGCGGCCCAGCAAAGCCGACAGCTCCGAACCGGCCTGCGTGAAGCGGAAAATGTTGTCGATGAAGAACAGGATGTCGCGGCCGGCGCCGGTGCCGTCGCCGTCGCGGAAGCTCTCGGCGATGGTCAGGCCCGACAAGGCCACGCGGGCGCGGGCTCCGGGGGGCTCGTTCATCTGGCCGAACACCAGGGTGGCCTGCGATTTCTCCATCTCGGCCAGGTCCACCTTGCTCAGGTCCCAGCCGCCTTCTTCCATCGAGTGCTTGAACTCGGAACCGTAGCGGATGATGTCCGACTCGATAAATTCGCGCAGCAAGTCGTTGCCCTCGCGGGTGCGCTCGCCCACGCCGGCAAACACCGACAGGCCCGAGTAAGCCTTGGCGATGTTGTTGATCAGTTCCTGGATGAGCACGGTTTTGCCCACGCCGGCGCCGCCGAACAGGCCAATTTTGCCGCCCTTCACGTAGGGGGCCAGCAGGTCAATCACCTTGATGCCAGTGAAGAACACTTCCGACGTGGTGGCCAAGTCCTCGAACGCCGGGGCGTTGCGGTGGATGGGCAGGCGGGCGTCGCTCTTGGGCTGGGGAATGCCGTCGATGGCGTAGCCGATGACGTTGAACAGGCGGCCTTTCACGCCGTCGCCGGTGGGCATCGAAATGGGGGCCCCCAAGTCGCGCACTTCGGCGCCCCGGGCCAAGCCCTCGGTCGAGTCCATGGCAATGGTGCGGACCCGGTCTTCGCCCAAGTGCTGCTGGCATTCGAGCAGCACCACCTGGCCGTTGTCTTTGGTCACCTCCAGCGCATCGTAGATATTCGGAAGCTTGGTGGCTTCCCCAGTGAAGCTTACGTCCACGACGGGGCCGATAACCTGGGTGATTTTGCCGGTATTCGCCATTGGGTTTTCTGTATAAAAAAGATGAAGTTGCGGATTTTCAGGCCGCAAAATTACGCCAGCGCGGCCGCTTTTCCAACCCTTAGGTTGCTGGTTTTGGGGCCCCTGGCCCGCTGGCGCGCCTTCTGCCGGCGCCCTGAAAATCAGCCCATAGGCCCCGGGCGGCACCCTTTTGCGCGGGCCAGGGTTCGGGCGGGACCAGAATTTTTTTTCTCGCAAAACTTGCCTACAAACAAACGGGTCGTACATTTGCAGTCCCAAACGGCCCCGGCCCGCGGGGAAATTGTCCGATGGTGTAACCGGCAACACGCTTGATTTTGATTCAAGAAAGTCCAGGTTCGAGCCCTGGTCGGACAACGACAAAGCTCACGTACCAAATGCGCAAGGCGCTGGCTTCTCTTTCCAGAGAGGTCAGCGCCTTTCACTTTTTATTCCCCCGCCGGGCCCCCACCCGGCCGGCCGGCGCCGCCCCGGTCCTACGCGCGTTCAACTAGCCCCTTACCTCCCATGAAGCAAGTCAGAATTTTTGCCGGTAGCGCCTCGCGCGAGTTGGCCGAACGCATTGCCGCGGCCTACGGCCAGCCGCTGGGCGACCTCAGCCTTCAGCGCTTCGCCGACACCGAAATGGGCCCCAGTTTCAACGAGAGCGTGCGCGGCTGCGAGGTGTTCCTTATCCAAAGCACCTGCCCGCCGGCCGAAAACCTGATGGAGCTGATGCTGATGGTGGACGCGGCCAAGCGCGCCTCGGCCCACAAGGTGAACATCGTGGTGCCGTACCTGGGCTACGCCCGGCAAGACCGCAAAGACAAGCCCCGCGTGAGCATCGGGGCCAAGGTGGTGGCCAACATCATCCAAAGCGTGGGCACCGACCGCATGATGACCTGCGAGCTGCACGCGGGCCAGATCCAGGGCTTTTTTGACATTCCGGTGGACCACCTCGACGGGGCCACCGTGACGGCGCCCTACATCAAGTCGCTGAACCTGGCGAACCTCATCTTCGCCTCGCCCGACGTGGGCGGCGTGGTGCGCACCCGGGCGTTTGCCAAGCGGTTCGGGGCCGAGATTGTGGTGTGCGACAAGATGCGCCTGCGGGCCAACGAAATTGCCTCGATGCAGGTGATTGGCGACGTGACGGGCATGAACGTGGTGCTGGTGGACGACATGGTGGACACGGCCGGCACCATCTGCAAAGCCGCCGACCTGCTGATGGAGCGCGGGGCCCTCTCGGTGCGCGCCGTCGTCACGCACCCGCTGCTCAGCGGCCCGGCCCACGAGCGCATCCGCGCCAGCGCCCTCACCGAGCTGGTGGTGACGGACACGATTCCGCTGCAACAGGAAAACCACAAAATCCGGGTGATTTCGGTGGGCGATTTGTTTGCCCACGCCATCCGCAACGTGGTGACGCACGAGAGCATCAGCTCGCTGTTTGTGTAAATGACGTGCGGGGCCCCGGCCGCGCCAACGCAAAGCGGCCGCCCCACGCAGTGTAGGGCGGCCGCTCTGGCTTTGATAGTAACTGGGGGCCCTACTGGGCGGGCGGCGTGGCGGGCAGCACTTCCACGTCGAGGAAGCTGTCGCCGAACACGCTGTGCGTGGCCTTCACGTAGTCGCTGTCGGCGGCCTTGTAGGGGTTGGGCACGAAGGTTTGCGGGTTGCGGGCGATGAACGGGAACCAGGTACTTTGCACCTGCACCATGATGCGGTGGCCTTTTTTGAAGGTGTGCAGCACGTCCTGCAAGTGGAAATCGACGGCCGTTTTCTGGCCCGGCACCATGGCCTCGGGCTTCTCGAAGCTGTTGCGGAAGCGGGCCGGCATCACCTCCGAGCGCACCATCTGCCAGTAGTTGCTGAGCATGATGTTCTTGTTGGGCATGTAGGCGTGGTTGGGCTCGTCGGCCGGGTACACGTCGATGAGCTTCACCACCCAGTCGGCGTCGGTGCCCGAGGTGGCCACCTGCAGGTTGGCCATGATTTCGCCGCCCAGCGTCACGTCGTCGGCCAGCACGTCGGTTTGGTACACCAGCACGTCGGGGCGGCGGCCGGCGAAGCGCTGGTCCTCGCTCATGTAGTTGTGGGGCGTGAAGCCCATGGTCGTGGTCAGGTCCTCGGTGTAGGGCACGGGCTTCAGCGGGTCGCTCACGAAGGTGACGGGGCCCGGGGCGCCGGGCTGCTGGGCCAGCTTGCCGTCGGCGCTCAGGTACAGCTTCTGGTGGGTGGCGGTGGCGGCGGGCCACTGCGCGAAGGTGTCCCACTGCTTCTTGCCCGTGTCGTAGAGGTAGGCTTCGGGCAGGCCCGAGTTTTTGTCGCCCGTGCCTTTGAGGAAGTGCGCGAAGAACTTGGCTTCGATGTTTTTCTGGTAGAACGTGGCGATGCTGTCGCCAAAATACACGTTGCTGTGCAGGGTGTGGCCCGTCTCGCGCGACCAGCGGCCGTGGCCGAAGGGGCCCATTACCAACGTGTTGTAGGTGCCGGGGCTTTTCTTCTCGATGGCGTGGTAGATGGCCAGGGGGCCCCGCAGGTCTTCGGCGTCAAACCAGCCGCCCACGGTCATCACGGCGGGCTTCACGCCGGCGGCGTAGTGCGGGGGCAGGGCGCGCTGCCGCCAAAACTCGTCGTAGTTGGGGTGGTTCACGGTTTCCTGCCAGAAGAAATTGTTGGCGTAGTACTGGTCCGCATTTTTCAGGGCCCCCAGGTCCAGCAGAAACTGGTAGCCGTCCTTGGCCGCGGGCTTGATGAGCTGCGCGTCGTACCACGACTTGCTGGTGGTGTCCGTTTTCTGCACCCCAAACACGGGGTACGTGAAAATGTACGACTCCAGGAACGCGCCGTTGTGGTGGAAATCGTCGAAGAAAAAGTCCGACACCGGGGCCTGGGGCGACGACGCCTTGAGCGCTGGGTGGTTGGAGAGGATGCCGGCGGCGGTATAAAAACCGGGGTACGAAATGCCCCACTGCCCCACGCGGCCGTTGTTGCTGGCCACTTTCTTCACCAGCCAGTCGATGGTGTCATAGGTGTCCGAGCCCTCGTCCACGTCCTTTTTGCCCTTCTTCTTGTCGACGACGGGCGTCATGTTCGTCCAGGTGCCCTGGCTTTTCCAGCGGCCGCGCACGTCTTGGTACACAAAGATGTAGCCTTGCTTCATCATGGTTTCGGAGGGCCCCAGGCGCGCCGGAAACTTGGCGGGGCCGTAGGGGGCCACGCTGTAGCAGGTGCGCTGCATCATGATGGGGTATTTCTTGCCGGCGCCGGCGTCTTTGGGCGTGTAAATGGCCGTGAACAGCTGCGTGCCGTCGCGCATGGCCACGTACACCTCCTGCTTGGTGTAGTGCGCCTGGGCATAGGCGGCCGCCGGGGGGGCCTGGGCCAGCAGCGGGCCGCTGCCCAGGGCCAGCACCCAAGTGAGAATAGCGAATCTTTTCATGGGCAACGAGTTAGGGGTGAGAAGTAGGTCCGGACGGCCAAGGTGGTGACGGGGCCCCGCAGGCGGGGGCCCGGCGATATGTGGCGCCGGGGGTAGCAAATCTAGCAGCGATTCTGTACCTTTGCGCCCCGTTTGGGGCTGATTGTCAGCCCGGGCGGAATTCTTATTTCCATTTCCCAAAAACTTCTTTTATGAAAAGCCTCGAGATTGTAGGGTTTAAAAGAGCGAATCTCGGCAAAACGGATGCTAAGGCCCTGCGCCTGGATTCGCAAGTGCCGTGCGTGTTGTATGGCGGCCCTGAGTCGGTGCATTTTTCGGTGCCCGCCATCCTGTTCCGCGAGTTGCTGTACACCCCTGAGGCCCACATCGTGGACCTGAACGTGGAAGGCACGCTGTACCGCGCCGTGGTGCAAGACGCTCAATTCCATCCGGTAAACGAAATGCTGCTGCACGTCGATTTCCTGGAAATTGAGGACGGCAAAGAAGTGAAAATGGACATTCCGATCAAGTACGTGGGCGTGTCGCCGGGCGTGCTGGCCGGTGGCCGGTTGGTAAGCACGCTGCGCAAGCTGAAAGTGAAGGCCAACGCCGAAAACCTGCCCGACTACGTGGAGGTTGACATCAGCGGCATGGAACTGGGCAAATCCATCAAAGTGGCGGCCGTGGCGACCAAGAACTTCACCATCCTCACCAACCCCCTGGCCCCGATTGCCAGCATCGCCATCCCGCGCGCCCTGAAAGGCGAGCTGGCCGCTGGCAAGTAAGTCGTTGGTTTAAATTGATTGGCCGTGATTTCGCTGATTCCAGCGGGGCCCCGGAAATCATCTAAAAAGGCGCTTCTCCGGAAGCGCCTTTTTCTTTGCCAATTATCCCCTGTTTCTACCTTTTCCGCGGCCGGCCAGCAAAAGCACGGTTAGCCCGTTTAATCAGCGATGAAGATTCTTGTTCTTGCCCTGGGCAACATCGGCCCCGAATACGCCGACACGCGCCACAACATCGGGTTCATGGTGGCCGATTACCTGGCCGCAAAATTCGGCGCGCCGCGTTTCGAGGTGGGCCGCCACGCCTTCACCACCGAAATTAAAAGCAAGGGCCACACCTACGCCCTCGTCAAGCCCACCACCTTCATGAACCTGAGCGGCAAAGCCGCCGCACATTGGCTCAGCGCGTTGAAGGTTCCGGTGGAGAACATGGTCGTCGTCACCGACGATTTGGCCCTGCCCTTCGGCAAGTTGCGCCTCAAAGGCCAGGGTTCGGCCGGGGGCCACAACGGCCTGAAAGACATCCAGGCCACGCTGGGCACCGACGAGTACGCACGCCTGCGCTTCGGCGTCGACGCCAACTTTCCCAAGGGCCGGCAGGTCGATTACGTGCTCGATCCGTTCAGCGCCGACGAGCGCATCGAGCTGCCCACCCGCATCGAGAAAGCCGCCGAAGCCGTGCTGGCGTTTGGGGCCCTGGGCCTGGAGCGCGCCATGAACGCGGTGAACGTTAAATAAATAAGCCGGGGCCCCGCTGCGTACAGTTATGCGCAGCGGGGCCCCGGCTTATTTATTTAACGTTCACCGCGCCAATTAATTCGATTCGGCTATTAATTAATACTGCTGCCGTTGCGCACCGGCTTGCCGGGCTGCATTAGGGCGAGGCTGCCGTCGGCGTTTTCGGCCATTAGCAACATGCCTTGGCTCTGAATACCTTTCAGCTCGCGGGGCAATAAGTTGAGCAGTACTTGCACCTGCTGGCCGATTAATTCTTCGGGCGCAAAATGTTCGGCGACGCCGCTCACAATGGTGCGCTGCTCCAGGCCTAGGTCAATGGTGAGCTTGAGCAGTTTTTTGGTTTTGGCCACTTTCTCGGCTGCCACCACGGTACCCACGCGCAGGTCCATTTTCTGGAAATCGTCGAAGCTAACATCGGGCTTGGCCTCAGCCACCGGCGCATTGGCCAGCAAGTTGGCTTGCTTCGTGTCAAGCAATTTTTGCACCTGCGCCTCCACCGTAGCGTCTTCAATTTTAGCGAATAGCAAGGCGGCCTCGCGCAATTGATGGCCGGCCACTAGCGCGTCAGGACGGCCCGCCGCGTCCCAGGGCCCGGCTTCGATGTCCAGCATGGTGCCCAGTTTCTCTGCCGATTCGGGCAGGAAGGGGCCCAGTACCGGCACTAGGGCGGCCGCAATTTGCAGGGCCACGTGCAGCACGGTGCCGGTGCGGGCCGCGTCGGTTTTGATTAGGTGCCAGGGCTGGGTGTCGGCCAAATACTTGTTGCCGAGGCGGGCCAGGTTCATTACCTCGGCCAGCGCGTCGCGGAAACGATAGTTTTCAATTAGTTCGCCAATCTTGGCCGGGAATGCCGCCAATTGCCGCAGCGCCTCTTGGTCGATGTCCAGCAGTTCGCCCGCAGCGGGCACCTGGCCTGCAAAAAATTTGTGCGTGAGCACAACCGCTCGGTTCACAAAATTGCCCAGCGTGGCCACCAGCTCGTTATTATTACGGGCCTGGAAATCCTTCCACGTGAAGTCGTTGTCCTTGGTTTCGGGCGCGTTGGCGCACAGCACGTAGCGCAGCACATCGGCTTGGCCGGGGAAATCCTGCAAATATTCGTGCAGCCACACCGCCCAGTTGCGCGACGTGCTGATTTTATCGCCTTCCAAATTCAGGAATTCGTTGGCGGGCACGTTATCGGGCAGGATGTAACCACCGTGCGCCCGCAGCATGGCCGGAAAAATAATGCAGTGGAACACGATGTTGTCCTTGCCAATAAAGTGCACCAGCTTGCTGCCCGCGTCTTTCCAGTACGTTTCCCACTCGTCCGGAAATGCCTCTTTAGTGGCTGATATGTAACCGATTGGCGCATCGAACCACACGTACAGCACCTTGCCTTCGGCCCCAGGCAACGGCACGGGCACGCCCCAATCGAGGTCGCGCGTGACAGCGCGCGGGTGCAGGCCCTGGTCAATCCACGACTTGCACTGGCCGTACACATTGGTTTTCCAATCGTTTTTGTGGCCCTCGATGATCCACTCGCGCAGCCACGGCTCGTATTCGTCGAGCGGCAAAAACCAGTGCTTCGTGTCGCGCAGCACCGGGTGGGCCCCGCTGAGCATGCTGCGCGGATTAATTAATTCGGTGGGGCTGAGCGACGTGCCACAGCGCTCGCACTGGTCGCCGTAGGCGTTGTCATTGCCGCAATTAGGGCACGTGCCCACGATGTAACGGTCGGCTAAGAACTGCTGGGCTTGCTCATCAAAATATTGCTGCGTGGTTTGCTCAATAAACTTACCGTCGTGGTAAAGCTTGAGAAAAAACTCGCTGCTGACGGCGGCGTGCGTGGCCGAAGAAGTGCGCGAATACACATCAAACGACACGTTGAAGTCGCGAAACGAATCGCGGATAAGCGCGTGGTATTTATCGACTACTTGCTGGGGTGTAACGCCTTCTTTTTGGGCGCGAATGGTGATGGGAACCCCGTGTTCGTCGGAACCGCAAATAAATTTCACGTCGCGGCCCGCTGCTCGCAAATAGCGCACGTAAATATCGGCGGGAAGGTATACGCCGGCCAAATGACCGATGTGCACGGGGCCGTTGGCGTAGGGCAAAGCCGCCGTAACGGTGTAGCGCTGAGGAAGAACAGCCATAAAGCGAAAGTTGAAAACAGCAATTGAGCCGCGTTGAAAGCAAGAATAATTAATTCCTACGGCACGAAGTCAAACGATTAATTAAGCAGGAGAAAAAAGGAGGTGGAATTAAATCCAGCAAAAACTTCGTAAAAACTATTTGCGTCGGTATTTAAATTTTATATTTGGCCTTATTTAGTGGCAATAACACCGAAGATTCTACCCTGTTTGGTGCGGGCGCACATTTCATTTACTCTTTTTTCATCATGAAAAAACCTGCTCCATCCGTTAAAGCGGAGAGAAAAACCAAACGTATGCCGGCCGAAAAAATCCAGCAGAAATCAGAGAAAGCCGCTAGCAAAGCCAGCGCTGACCTTACCGATGACCGCGCTGATAAGAAAGCCAACCAGAAAAAGTCGTTGCGTTCCGCCGCCAAGCAATTGCAGAAAGAACTCGACGGCCGGATGAACGAAGTGGTGGCCCGCATTCGCAAAGAAACGAAAGCCAAGCTGAAGGAAGTGGTGCGCGAAGCCACCCGCCGCCTGGACGGCGACACGGAACGCATGTTTGAGCAGGCGCTGCACACCATCATGCAGCACTACGATTCCCCCGAGCCCACCGGCGAAGCCCCCGCTGAGGCCGCCGCTGCTCCTAGCAAGAACAACAAGGACAGCAAAGCAAAGAAATCTGACTCGCCGCGCAAGTCAGCCGCCAACCAAGCCGCCGAGCCCGCAGCCCCTGTTGAGGAGGCCGCGCCGGTAACCAAAGCGGAGGCGGCGTCCAAGAAGCGGGGCCCCAAGCCCGCCGCTGCGGTTGTGGCCCCCGCCACCCCGGCCGCCAAGCGCAGCACCAAAGCCGCTCCCGAACCCGCCCCTAAAAAGCGGGGCCCCAAGCCCGGCACGCCGGCCACCGGCGCCAAGCGCGGCCCCAAGCCCCGCGCCGAGCAAGCCGCCACCGAACCGGAAACCACCGACTTGCTGAACTCGTCGGATAGCGCCAGCACCGGCGAGGTTAGCGAATAATCCTCCGGCATTGTTCGTCAAAAAGCCGGCCCGCTGCTTCCCTTGTGAAGCGGCGGGCCGGCTTTTTGGCAAGCAATGCCGGGGCCCCGTCGGGGCTACGGCTGGCGGCCCAGCGTGTCGCCTTCGTAGCGGATGCGGCGGATGCGAGTTTCGGGCGTGGTGGTGTTGGCCGAGTTCGTGCCCAAGGTTTCGACGCGCTGGCGGGAGTTGATGTCGGCGGCCTGTTCGCCTAGGCGCACGCGGCCGAGCGTGGCGTCGGGCACGGCCCCACTGGCTCCGTTGTAGCCGCCGTTGCTGTTGTAGATGGCGCGGCGGTCGGCGTCGGAGTTGACGACGGTTGGCGTTACGCGCGGGGTCGCCAGTTCCGAGGTTTGCTCAGTGGCGGTGCAGGCCCCCAGGCTGGCTGCTGCGCCCAGGGCCACGAGTAGTCGAAGTAGTTTCATAATTCCGGGATGACACAAAGCGGCCGCTCGGAGCTGGGCGGACGTTGCTTCAAACGCGGCGCGGGGCCAAGGGGTTGGGCCCTGGCTACACGGCTACCGGGGCCAGGGCCCCCAGCACGCCGTCCCACAGGACCAGGCGGACCTCCAGGCTGCGCTGGGCCACATTTTGAGCGGTTTGCCAGCGCAGCGAGTCGTCGGCGCACAGCTCGCGCACCATTTGCTGCGCCAGGGGCGTGTGCACCTCTTCGTCGAGCTGAATGTGACGGTCGAGGTAATAAATAAACGGGTCGAGCTGGCCGGGAAATTGTGTTTGCAAGCGCCCCACCAGTTGCCGAAACATGTCGGGAATCAGGTCCTCGCGGCCGTAGGTGAAAGCCGCGGCCACTGCGTGCGGCTGCCCCGCCCCGATGATGTCGAACGTGGTGTTCACAAACTGGCGCACCGACGCGGGGGCCCCGGCCGCCTCCAGGGCGGCGGCTACCGGCTGGCCGGTGGCCAAAGCGGCTAGCAGCCGCCCGACGGGCGCGGTGTCGGCCTCGCACGCGCGCATGGCTTGCAGGTACAGTTCGAAGTGGCTGGTGGGGCGGCCCTGCGGGTCCACGTCCGATTCTTCCTCCAGCACAATCTCGTTGATGAGGCGGCGCGTGGCGGGGTTGGCCGTCGGCACCCAAGGCAGCGTCACGCAGGTCAGGTCGCGCTGCAACGCTTTTAGCAGCGACATGAAATCCCACACCGCAAACACGTGATGCGACATGAACAGCCGCAGGTCGTCGAGGGACTGGATTTGGTGGTAGAGGCCGTGGGCCAACAAGCGCTGGCGGGTGGGCAGCAGGCCGGCTTGCAGGGCCTCGGTGGTGTTGGAAGCAGGCGACATAGGCAACGCGAATAAAACAGATTACTCAAGGTTTTAAAATCCTGCCGGGGCCCCTAATTATTTGCCGGGGCCCCAGCCGGCCAGCACAAAAGCCGCCCCTGCGCCACGGGCAGAAACGGCTTTTGCAGTGCTTCCAAACGGCTCAAAAAGCTATTTTTTCTCGAACACCATGGCATTGCCGTCCATGCAATATCGCTCGCCGGTGGGCTTGGGGCCGTCGCTGAACACGTGGCCGAGGTGGCCGCCGCACTTGGCGCACACAATCTCGTCGCGGCTCATGCCGAAGCTCTCGTCCGACTTTACCTTCAGGCTGACGTTGTTGGCCGGGGCCCAAAAGCTGGGCCAGCCGGTGCCCGAATCAAACTTGGTGGCCGAGCTGAACAGCAAGTTGTGATCGGCAGCGCAGTAGTAGGTGCCGGCGGCGTGGTTGTCGTGGTACTTGCCCGTGAACGGCCGCTCGGTGCCCTCTTCCCGCAGGATGTAGTACTGGTCGGGCGTGAGCTGCTTGCGCCACTCGGCGTCAGATTTTTGGATGGGAAACTCGCCGGGCTTGCCCGTGGCGGCGGCGGGCTTGGGGTAGGTGCCGGGGGCCGCCGTTTGGCCCTTGGGTGTGGCCAGGGCCACGGCGTCGGCCCGCTGCTGCGAGCAGGCCACGTTGAGGGTGAGGGCGGAAACAACGAAAAACAACAAAGCGGAGCGCATGAGCAGAAGGGGAGTTAACTCTGAAGTAAAAACTAAACTGGCTCAACATACGGAGCCGGGCCCCGGTTCGGTCGGCGGGAGGCAATTGCAAACGGGCCGGGAACCTTACGCCCTGCTTAACCAATTTAAAGCTACGGCCTTGGCTACGCGGCCGCACGCCGTGGCCGTCGGGGGCCCCAGAGGTTAAGACTTGATTACCACAAGGCTTTGCGCCGTTTTGTACGTACCTTTGCACCCGCAAAACCAACCCATATGGCCAACAATATTCGTAACATTGCCATCATCGCTCACGTTGACCACGGCAAAACTACTCTGGTGGATAAGATTATCCACGCCTCTAAGATTTTCGACGCCCACCAGCAGTTCGACGACCTGATCCTCGACGACAACCCCCTGGAGCGCGAGCGCGGCATCACCATCGTTTCCAAAAACGTATCGGTACGCTACAACGGCACCAAAATCAACATTATCGACACCCCTGGTCACGCCGACTTCGGCGGCGAGGTAGAGCGGGTGTTGAAGCTGGCCGACGGCGTGCTGCTGCTCGTGGATGCCTTCGAAGGTGCCATGCCGCAGACCCGCTTTGTGCTCGGCAAAGCCATCGACCTGGGCCTCAAGCCCATCGTGGTGGTAAACAAAGTGGACAAAGAGAACTGCCGCCCCGAAGAGGTGCACGAGCAGGTTTTCGACCTCATGTTCAACCTCGGCGCTAGCGAAGACCAGCTCGATTTCGTGACCTTGTACGGTTCCTCGAAGCAGGGCTGGATGAGCACCGACTGGAAAGTGAAGACCGACAACTTAGTTCCCCTGCTCGACGCGGTTATCGCCTCGATTCCGCCCGCACCGACCTTGGACGGCACGCCCCAAATGCAGATCACTTCGCTCGACTACTCGTCGTTCGTGGGCCGCATTGCCATCGGCCGCGTGCACCGCGGCACGCTGAAAGAGGGTGCCAACATGAGCCTGATGAAGGCCGACGGCAGCATTAAGAAAGTAAAAATCCGTGAGCTGCACGTGTTCGAAGGCCTCGGCCGCGTGAAAGTGGACGAGGTAAGCAGCGGCGAAATCTGCGCCGTGTCGGGCATCGAAGGCTTCGACATTGGCGACACACTGGCCGACGCCGACAACCCCGAGCAATTGGAGCGCATCAGCATCGACGAGCCGACGATGAACATGCTGTTCACCATTAACAACTCCCCGTTCTTCGGCAAGGAAGGCAAGTTCGTGACCTCGCGCCACTTGCGCGACCGTCTGTTCAAAGAAACCGAGAAAAACCTCGCCCTGCGCGTAGAGGCCACCGACAAGGAGGACACCTTCCTGGTGTTCGGCCGCGGCATCCTGCACTTGTCGGTGCTGATTGAAACCATGCGCCGCGAAGGCTACGAGCTGCAAGTGGGCCAGCCCCAGGTGCTGTTCAAGGAAGATGAAAAAGGCAAGCGCACCGAACCCATCGAATTGCTGGTGGTGGACGTGCCCGAGGAATCGGCCGGCAAGGTGATTGAGCTGGTGAGCATGCGCAAGGGCGAAATGACCATCATGGAGCCCAAAGGCGACTTGCAGCACTTGGAGTTCAGCATCCCGTCGCGCGGCCTCATCGGCCTGCGCAACAACGTGTTGACCGCTACTGGCGGCGAGGCCATCATGAACCACCGCTTCGTGGACTACGAAGAGCACAAGGGCCCCATCCCCGGCCGCATCGCTGGTTCGCTGATTTCGCTGGAGACGGGCCCCGGCACCGCCTACACGATTGACAAGTTGCAGGACCGCGGCTCGTTCTTCGTCGACCCGGGCGAGGAAGTGTACGGCGGCCAGGTGATCGGTGAGCACACCCGCCCGAACGACTTGACCGTGAACATCCAGAAAGGCAAGAAGCTGACCAACATGCGCGCCTCGGGCACCGACGACAACGCCAAGATTGTGCCCAAGCGCCAGTTTTCGCTGGAAGAAGCCATGGAGTACATCCAAAAGGACGAGTACCTGGAAGTGACGCCAAAGTCGATCCGGATGCGCAAGATCCTGCTCGACGAAAACGAGCGCCTGCGCTACGCCAAAACCGCCGAGTAGTCGGCTGGCTTTTGAAGTTTTTGGGAAAGGGGCGCGGCTTTGGTCGCGCCCCTTTTTTAGTTGGTTGTTTTCGTCAAACGTCATTTCCCTCATTCCCTCTCTTATGAATCCCACCCCCCTGCGACCATTCGTTCAACACTTTACCGGCGCCAACGCCAACGCGGCCGAGCGGGTCAGTGCTCGGCTGGCCCTGGTACTCGCCGACCCGGAGGCGTACCAAACGGAGTTTGCCGAGGAACTGGCCGAGCGGGGCATGGCCGGGGCCCTGCCTGCGCAGGAGCTGCGCGACGTGGCCTTGCTCGACGCCCTGCTGGCCGAAGACCTGGCCTGGGAAAGCGACGAGCAGGACACCCCCGCCGAGCTCACTGGGGCCCTCAACGACATCCTGGCGCAGCAGGGCCAGGGCCTGGCCTTGGCCCCCGGGGCCCTGGCCGGCCGCCGCGGCGCGGGCCCCGAGCAGCTCGACGCCGTGCAAGAGGCGCTGGAGGCACTGGGCTTGGCGCTGGTGCTGTTCACGCTCGACAGCGACGTGTTTCCGCTGGGCATTGTGGCCGATGCGCAGGCGGGGGCCGTGCGCCAGCAGGCCGGGGCCCTGGGCTTTGGGGTAGTGGTGTACTAGTTGTATAGTCCCAGGGTGAGCTGGGTCGGGTCACGAATAAAGATAGTGGGGTTCTTTTGCCACTGGGCGCAGCCACATTCATGCGGGGTTAGCC
>JBPBPC010000058.1:0-48628 GCA_050954665.1 Janthinobacterium lividum | reverse complement strand
AAGCGAAACTGCGTGACGACTTTGTCAGTGAATTGCTTGTGGCCCTGCATAAGCTTCTAACGTACAGCTACCTTGTCAGGTACTTCTGCAACAGCCACAACCGTTTGGTACTTCCCGCCGAAGTTGCTGAGGCAGACCCAGCGTTGGGCACGTACGTTCGCGAGCAGATCGCTGCGTTGCTTGAGCGTTGCGAATTGCTGGATGTGCTGGAGGGCGTGTTACCGCCGGGTTCTGGCTACGAGCGAAAGTATGGAATAGAACGTCGCTTACGGCACCTCTTAAATAAGAAGTAAGCATTATCATAACTTAAAAGCCGAACTTGCAAACTCTAGCATTTGGGTGCCAAAAAGCTTTGCTTCCGAAAGCTAACCGCATGCCGTGCGGCAGCTTGTCGAACACAAGCTCGAACCGGAGTGCTTCGCCGTCCTTGCCCTTGCTTGAGCGGGCGCACACGTTCCTAAACGCTGCCCATTGAGGGGCGCTGTGGGGCCTGCATTCGGCAGCCGTTCCCAGCGAGGAAGCGCTTTTCACTCGCTGGGTGAGCAGCGTTTCCTCGCTGATTGAACATAAGATTCGTGGCTGTTGCAAAAGGCAATTTACTGCGGGTTAATAAGTTGCTAGTCTATGCTAGGCTTCCATCCCGTCGATACATCGCTGGTCAAGTTGGTGCCCGCGCAGCACTTCTACCAGCGGCTGCTCCAGCGCGTCGATTTTAGCTTTGTGCGGCCCCTGGCAGCACCCTTTTATAGCACCATCGGCCGCCCCTCGCTCGACCCCATCGTCTTCGTCAAGTTGCTCTTCGTCCAGCACTTGGAAAATATTGCGTCCGATCGCAAGCTGGTGGAACTGGCCAGCTTGCGCGTCGGTATCCGCACGTTTCTAGGCTATGAGCTCGGCCACCCGCTGCCCAGTCACCGTACCGTCTGCCGGACGCGCCAGCGGCTGTCCGTGGCCGTCTTTGAGGCCTGCTTCACGCACGTGGTGGGCCTCTGTGTGCAACAGGGCTTAGGAGGTGTTAACAGTGATTGGTAAGTTAGCGCATGGATTATCTGCTGACAGACGCGCAGTGGGCGCGTATCGCGCCGCTGTTGCCGGGCCGGGAGGGCACGAGCGGGGGCCGTGGCCAGGACAATCGGCGCTTCGTCGAGGCTGTGCTTTGGCTGGCCCGCAACGGCTGCCGGTGGCGGGCGCTGCCCGCCGAGTGGGGCAACTGGCACCCGACCTACACGCGTTTCCAGCGCTGGGCCGCGTCCGGCGCGTGGGCTCGGGTGCTGGCGGCCGTGCAGCAGGACGACGCCTTGCACACGCTGCTGGTCGATTCGACCACCGTGCGGGCGCACCAGCACGCGCGCGGCGCGCGCAAAAAAAGGGGCCGCAAGCCCTCGGGCGCAGCCGCGGCGGCTTGACCCGCAAGCTGCACGTGGCCACCGACGCGCGCGGGCGGCTGGTGCGGTGTGGCCTGACGGCGGGCCAGCGCCGCGATGCTCCGCAGGCGTTGCCCCTGCTCGCGGGCTTGGCCCCGGCCTACGTGGTGGCCGACCGCGGCGACGATTCCGACCCGCTCGTGGCCGTGCTGGCCGCCCGCGGCATCTGCGCCGTGATCCCGCCCCGGCGCAAGCGCCGCACCCCGCGGGCCTACGACGCGGCCCGCTATGCCCAGCGCCACCCCCTCGAGCGGCTGTTCAGCCGTTTGAAGCAGTTTCGGCGCGTGGCCACGCGCTACGACAAGCCCGCCGCGCATTTTTTGGCCTTCGTTCACTTGGCGGCGACCGTCTTATGGTTGCGTGACTCTTAACACTTCCTAGTAACTACATTCTCTTGGTCGGGGCAGGCACGGTGCCCGGCACTTGCGCAGGCCGCAGCTGAAAGGAATGTAGGATGCAGACCTAGGGTCAATCGTACATGCCGTAGTGGCTCACTTCCAACTCGTCCTTGCTGGGCAGCTTTGGGAAAGGGGCGTGCGGCTCGGTTTGGTACCAATAAGCGACCGAAGCCACGTCGTCGCGGGTGAGCAGGTAGCGGCCGTTGTAGCGCCAGCCCAGGCCCTGCACCGTCACGCGCAGGTCTTTGTCGAAGCGAATGGGGTCGGGCACGTGCCAGCGGTAAAGGCCAAAGCGCTGCTGCACGTTGTAGAGGCCGTTGCCTTTAATGACTTGGTTGAGGCCGCCGTAGGGCGTGCAGAAGGGTATGTACTCGCGGGTTTTCTTATTTTCGAAGTTGTACGAGCCGAGGAAGTAATCTTCTAGCCCCGTGTTGTTGATGGTGGGGTACTGGCCGTCGCCGTCGAGGTAGAACTTCACTTCGCCCTCGCCCCACCAGTCGTTGCTGTGGGGGCTCCAGGCCAGGAAGGTGCCCACGTACTGCCCCCGGCCCATGATGCCGTCCACAATCACGTAGGGCACGCCGGCCGTCATGGGGTTTTGGCGCCGGAACTGGGCGTGGAAGTACGCCGCATCAGCCGGCACGTCGGTCAGCACGTAGTCCACCTGGTAGTAGATGGTCATCGGGCTTTCGTCGATGTTGGTGAGCGTCATGCGGCAGCGCTTGCGGAAGGGCATCTGCCAGTACGAGGTGAAAGCCATACCGGGACTGGCCAAGATGGGCAGCGAGGTGAGGTAAGACATTTCCTCCCAGCCCTGCCCAAAGAAGTCGCCCACCGGCACCTCGATCGAAGGGGTGGGTTCGTCGTCCCAGTACACGCGCAGTATCTCGAAGCGCCAGTGCCCGGTGGGCGTCATCCAGAGGCGCTGCACAGCGCCGGGACCGGTCATGTCGGCCAGCACGGCGGTTTCGCCGGGCTTTACGATGATGCTGGGGCTGATTTTCCAGCCGGGGCCCAGGTCGCGGGCGGCGTTCTTGCCGGTGCCTTCGGTGGCGCGGCTGCCCTGGCCCTTGCCGCCGGTGGGGTTTTCGGGGCTGATGGACCGGCTTTTGGCGTCCGAAAGCCGGTAAAGGTTGCCGAGGTCGGTGCTCAGGCCGTTGAATTTGCCCGACTGGGCCAGCGCGGCTGGGGCGGCCAGCAGCCACAAGCCAGCCAGCAGGTAGAGGAAGGTACGGGTAGGAATCATGCCGACAAAGTAAGAACTGCGCACCAACTACACACGGCAAGGGCGCCCAGATTTGGTTTTAAGCGGCGCTCCGCCAAAGCTGTGCGCCAAACCGGGGACCAGATCCGTGGGGTTGGCGGTGCCGCGGAGTTGCCGGGCCTGCGGTGTACTACGCTCGGTTTTTGCGTCGAGCGGCTGCCAATGGCGAAACGAGAAATTTTTCATCTCCTGGACTATCCAGTTAACCACTGTGCTACTGCGCACAATCTGCTACGCAGGCTAATGGCCCAAGCAACCGCCGCGGCCCTATACCTTTCTGGCCCGGACGCGTACCTTGTGGGCGTGGCCCGCCGGGTAACCACCGGCTAAGGGTGTTTCGATTCCCCGTTCCATTTCCTGTTCTGGCGACCAATGCGTAGCTTTCCTATTCCCCGGCCCCTCATGGGGCTGCTGCTCCCCCTGCTGGCCAGCCACCCCACCGCGCCCCGTCCCCCGGGGCACTGGCAGCAGCTGGCCACCACCCCAAAAACGGCGGGGCGCAGCGAATGCGGCGTCGCAGCAGTGCAGGGACGCCTCTACGTATTGGGCGGCGACGGGCCCGCCCAACCGGTGGAGGTCCTGGACGTGGCCACGGCGCACTGGCAAGCCAAAGCCCCCACGCCGGTGCCGCTGCACCACTTTCAGGCCGTGGCCTACCACGACCAGCTCTACGTGCTGGCCGCCTTCTCTACGGGGAACTTCCCGGACCAGGAACCGGCGGCCCACGCCTACCGCTACGACCCGCGCACAAACGCTTGGCAGGCGCTGGCGGGCTTGCCGGCCGCCCGGCGGCGGGCGGGGGCGGGGGCGAGCGCCCACGGGGACAAGCTTTACCTGGTGGCTGGCATCGCGCACGGGCACCGCAGCGGCACCACCAACCAGTTCGACGCCTACGACCCCCACACCGACACGTGGGCGGCCTTACCGGATGCCCCCCATAAACGCGACCACTGCCAGGCCGTCGCGCTGGGAGACAAGCTCTACGTGGTGGGCGGGCGCAACACCAGCTACCACGAGCCTGGCAACTTCATGGCCTTTTTTAGCCAGACCGTGCGGGCCGTGGACTGCTACGATTTCAAGACGGGGCGATGGTCCACTTTGGCGGCCGAACTGCCGCAGGGCACGGGCGGGGGCACGGCGGCCGTCCTGAACGGCAAGCTCTTTTACATGGGGGGCGAGCGCGCCACGGCCGCCCTCCCCAACGGGCCCCAAAAGGACGTTTACTACCTGGACCCCACCACCGGTAGCCACTGGGCCAAAGCGGCCGACCTGCACCTGGCCCGCAACGGGGTGGGCAGCGCCGTGCTCGGCGAGCGGCTCTACGTGGCGGGCGGTGCCGCCGGGCCCCCGCCGCCCGGGGGCCGCCCACCCGGTGCGCCCCCAACTGGCCCGCCGGCCCCCGGGCGCCCGCCCGGGCCACCCGCCGGTGGGGGCCCGGGCAGCAACCCCGCCGGCTTGGCCGTGGAAGTGTTTCACTGATAAGCCGCCCCCGCCGGGTGAAACGGATTAGATGGGTGGGGCCCCCAGCTAAGCAGGTGGCCCGACTCCCCAGTTCATCTTTGCTACTCCCAGCCCCCGGTCAGCCGCCTGCTTCTACTGGCGATGTAAGCAATGGGGCGCAAGCGCTCTACCTATATAGTAGCCGTGAGCTGCTAGCGGGGAGCGCCTGAAAATCACTGGGGTCGGGGCCCAATACTTGCTCGTATTTACCCTGTGCAGCACCAGCACGGGCCCCCGGCCCCGGCAGTCAAACGCTCTTATCTTAGCCCAGGGCCCGTTGGCAATTGGCTGCCGCCTATAGGTTGGCACTGCCTCCTCTTAAAGCACCGGTTGCTGCTTTTGTGGTGCTGGGCAACAAGCCCAATTCTTTGCTCCCGCAGGTAGCCCAAGGAGCGTAGCAGCTGTTTCGACGGGTCGCCCGGGCGGGGATTTATTTCCTCATAATTAGCGCAGAACAGCTGCGTACCCCTTTCCATCTCTAGCCCTTGCCAAGGCCCTATTTCGCTTTCCAGATGAGAAAACACGTAACTAGTCGGCATTTCCTTGCCTTGAGAATGCTCAGCGTAGTAGGACTGCTGGCGGGCGGTCCGGCCCAGGCCCAAACCAAGAGCCCCAAGCGCGGCCTGGCCTACGATATTAAGTCGGTGGCCGACTTAACCGTGCTGGCGCCTGGCCTCGCGTGGTGGTACAATTGGGCCCCGGCGCCCGCGGCCGCCGTGGCGAGCGCCTACCCTGGCCTCGGGCTGGAGTTTGCACCCCTGCAGTGGAATAAGGACTTGGATGGCAGCACCGTGACGGCCGATAAGCTGGCCGCTAAGGTGCCGGCCGGGGCGAAGTACCTCTTGGGCTTTAACGAGCCTAACTTCCGCTCCCAAGCCAACCTCACGCCGACCCAGGCGGCCGCGCTGTGGCCCGTGCTCCAGGACGTAGCCAAGCGCAAAAATTTAAAACTGGTGTCGCCCGCCCTCAACTACTGCGGCGACTGCGTGTCGGAAAACGGCGTGACGTACTACTCCCCCACCCAGTACCTCGACGCCTTTTTTGCGGCCTGCCCCACTTGCCAGGTCGATTACATTGCCGTGCACACGTACGTGTGCGAGGAGCGGTACCTGCGCGACAAGATTGCCGAGCTAAAAAAATACAACAAGCCCATCTGGCTCACCGAATTCTCTTGCGGGGACATGGACCACAGCCAGATTACGCTCAACCTGCAAAAGAAGTACCTCACCGATGCCGTGAATTACCTCGAAAACGAGCCGGCCGCCTTCCGCTACGCCTGGTTCTCGGGCCGCAACAGCGCGATTCCCTACATCAACCTGCTGGGGGCCGACGGGCAGCTCACCGACCTGGGCCAGCTCTACCTGAACCAGCCGTACACGGGCTCGCCGCTGCTGGCCAATCGCCTCACGCCGGTGGCCGTCACGGCCTCCTCGACCGAAAAGGCGGAGGTAGCCCCCGCGAATGCCATCGATGGCAACATCCTTACCCGCTGGGCCAGCGCCTGGTCCGACCCGCAGTACCTGCAGCTGGACTTTGGCTCGGTGCAGAAAATCGCGCACGTGCGCCTGAGCTGGGAGGCGGGCTACGCCGCCGATTACCAGCTGCAAACCTCTACCGATGGCACTTCCTGGACGGCCATCCAGACCGTGATCAATGGCGACGGGGGGGTAGACGACATCACGGGGCTCGCCGGCAGCGGCCGCTACTTGCGGGTAGCCGGCACCCGCCGGGGCACCGCGTACGGCTATTCCCTTTGGGAGGTGAGTGCCTACGGGCCGGGCACGGCTGCCCCCGCCGCGCTGCCTACCCTCCTGCAGGCTGAGGGCTCCAGCACGTTGAGCGGCGTGGGCCTGGAAACCACCACCGACGCGGGCGGCGGCCAGGACGTGGGCTGGATTGATGCGGGCGACAAGCTGGCGTACCCGGGCGTCACCTTCCCCACGACGGGCACTTACACCATCGAGTACCGCGTAGCCAGCCCGAGCGGGGGCAGCTTGGCGGCCGACCTGGGCGGCACGGCGCTAGGCACTGCCTTCTCGCTGCCGGCTACCGGCGGCTGGCAAACCTGGAAAACCTACGCGCAAACGGTGAGCGTAACGGCCGGCACGTACACCCTCGGCCTCAAGGCCGTGACGGGGGGCTGGAACCTGAACTGGCTGCGCATTACCCCTCCCGGCGCGGCGGCCACGGCCCGTGCGGCGGCCGTAGCCACGGCCCCCCCCGCGGCCTTGCGTTCGACCGGTGCGGAGCTAGACGTTTACCCCAATCCGGCCACCAGCCAGTTGCTATTGCGCTCGGCCCGTAGCCTAGTTGGCAGCCGCTACCAGATTCTCAACGCTTTGGGCCAGTCGGTGGCCAGTGGCGCCGCCGACGCAGGCAACCTCGACGTTTCCAAGCTGGCGCCCGGCCTATATACCCTGCTGCTGACCGCGGAAGGGCAGTTGGTGACCCGTCGCTTCATGAAGTAAGTAACTTCTGGCTGCGCGCCTAGCCAGCTTTGAAATCATCGTGGTCGACGATGGCTCCACGGACAAAACGGTTGCGCTGGCCGCGGCCCTGGCGAACGGGCGGCAAGCGCTCCGCGTTGTTCGCTCGCCAACCGGGGGAAAGGCCACGCGGTGCGGGTGGGCATGCGGGCGGCCACGGGTCGAGTCCGCGTGTTTTCCGGCGCCGACGGCTCCACGCCCATTGCCGAGCTAGACAAGCTATTACAGGCGCTGGCCGAGGGCCCCGACATTGCCATTGGCTCCCGCTACCCGGCGTCCTCCCTGGGTACGCGACCCCAGCCCCGGTTCCAACTGGTGTGGATCCGGCTCGTCAACCGGGTGGTGCAGCCGTTGCTGCTGCCCGGCGTGGTGGATCCCCATTGCGGCTTCAAGGCATTCACAGCCGCGGCGGCCGAGCAGACTTTTAGCGCCTGCACGGTGGACGGCTGTCGTTTGACCCGGAAGTGCTGGGGCCCGCAACAAATGATTCATTGTCAGATAATTGCCTGTTCGCTGGGAAAACGACGAACGCAGCAAATCCCAGATACGGCAACTGCCCCAAAAATTTCAGCACGTTTACCGTACTAAAAAGCAGCTCCGCCAAGCAGAAAAGAAGCCAGGCGGCGGGCAGTAGCGCGGCCAACGCCCGGTCCTCCACCAGCGCGGGCGTTGTTTTTGTGCATCGGATGGCGTTGCAGAGGTTTTCGCTACAAAAGGCCAGAAACCTATGGCCGTAACCGATAGGGCCCTGGTTTAAGCTTGAAATCAGGAATTGGGCGCGGCGCCGGGGCCCTCTATTTGCCGACGGGCCGGAAGCTCACGGACGCGCCGCCGCCCGGCGCCAGCTTCAGCGTGAGCACCGATTGGCTGGTGACCACCCGCTTGGTGATTTGGTAAGCCGTCGGGTTCGTTTGCCAATCCGCGCCCGGTCCGTCGGCGTCGAGGGTGGCTTCGTAGCGCCGGCCGGGCGCGAGGAAGTCGAGCGGCACGCGTTGCTGGCGGGCTTGCTCGTCGGTGATGCTGCCCAGGTACCACTCGTCCTTGCCCTTGGCCCGGCGCACGGTGGTGAGGTAGTCGCCGGGTTCGGCGGCCAGGACGCGGGTGTCGTCCCAGTCCACGGGCACGTCCTCGATAAACTTAAACGCATCGAGGTGCTGCTCGTAGTTTTCGGGCAGGTCGGCGGCCATTTGCAGCGGCGAGTACATCGTCACGTACAGCGCCAGTTGCTTGGCCAGGGTGGTCCGCACCCGGCGCTGGCCGGTGGGCTCAAAGTTTTGCAGTTGGAAAATGCCCGGCGTGTAGTCCATCGGCCCGCCACGAGGCGGGTGAAGGGCAGGATCGTCTCGTGCTCGGGCGGGCTGCCGGTGCTGAAAGCGTTGTACTCGTTGCCGCGGCCGGCCTCGCTGGCCAGCCAGTTGGGGTAGGTGCGGCCCAGGCCCATCGGGCGCACGGCCTCGTGCATGTCGACCGTGACGCGGTGCCGGGCGGCCATCTCGGCCACGCGCACGAAGTGGTTGCTCATCCACTGCCCGTCGTGGTGCTCGCCGCGCGGGACGATGCGGCCCACGTAGCCGGTTTTCACGGCCGGGTAGCCGTACTGGTTCATGAACCGGTAGGCCGTGTCGAAGCGCTGCTCGTAGTTGGTGGCCGCCCCCGACGTTTCGTGGTGCATGATCATCTGCACCCCTTGGCCTTGGCTTATCGGTTGATTTCCAATATATTAAGGTCCGGGTAGGGCGTCACGAAGTCGAACCCGTTCTCCTTCCAGTTGCCGAACCAGTCCTCCCAGCCCACGTTCCAGCCCTCCACCAGCACGCCTGGAATGTGGTGCGCGGCGGCAAAGTCGATGTAGCGCTTCACGTTGGCCGTGGTGGCGCCGTGGCAGCCGTTGGGAATAAGTCGGCCGCGGGCGTCGAGCGTGTCGGCGCTGCTGGCGTACTTCCAGTCGGTGCGGCCGGTCTGCATTTCCCACCACACGCCCACGAATTTCAGGGGCTTGGTCCAGTCGGTGCGGGCCAGCTTGCTGGGCTCGTTGAGGTTGAGGATCAACTTGGACGCCAGGATGTCGGGCGCCTTGTCGCTGACGACGAGCGTGCGCCAGGGCGTGCGGCAGGGCGCGCGGCAGGGCGCGCGCAAAAAGGCCTTGCTGCCCACGGCGTCGGGCACCAAGCGGGCCGTCAGGCGGTGGCTGGCCCGGTCCACGTGCAGCTGCAGGGCCAGGTAGTCGACCTGCGCCGCCTCGTGGAGGTTGACGTACAGCCCTAGAGCAGGAGCGGCGTGGCCACGGCCTGCGGGTCGGGGGCCGCGCGCACGGCAATTTCGGTGGACGCCTGGACCTGCGGCGACCCGTCGACGGCGCTCAAGCGCGAGTGCGTGTAGCGGTACTCGTTGGTGTCGTAGTCGTCGGGGATCCAAAAGGCCTCGTGGTCGGCGGGCAGGGCGAACTCGGTGAGTTCGTTGCCGACCACAAAGTTGCCCAGCGCCAGCTGCCGTGGAAACTCGTAGCGAAAGCCCACGCCGTCGGCAAACACCCGGAATACGACGTCGAGCCGGCGGCCGTGCGCTTGCGGCTGGCGCAGGTGCACTGCTGGTAGTGGTCGCGGATGTTTTTGACCTCGCCCCACACGGGCTGCCAGGTTTCGTCCACGTCTTTCCGCTCGCTGCCAGTGAGCACCAGCGGCCCGTCGAAGCCGTGGCCATTCTGGAAGGCGATGCCCAAGCGCGAGGCGTTGACCACGGGCTTTTGGCCGTAGGCCACGGCGTAGGTGGGCCGGCCGGCCGCGTTGAGCGCAAACGTCAGCTTGACCTTGCCCAGGCGGGCCGACAAGGGGCTGGCAACCTGCGCAACGGCCGGCAGGGCCACCGCCAGCCGCAGAGTAACCAGCAGCAGGGCAAACAGGTAGTTTCCCATGGGGGTACTCGTTGGCTCTCGAACGTGCGTTGCGCGGTTCGCCCCAAAGTTACCGGCGATTGGCGGCGCGCGGCAGGTTTCGCAACACCGCTTTGGAACAGGGCCCGCGGCGGGTGGGGCCCCGGGCCGGCTAGCGGTCGTCGGCCTAGCAGCGGCTGAGCACCACGCTGAGCGTGGCGGACTAATGCTAAGCATTGCTTTGATCTATTACATCCAGCGCCGTGGCCAAAACATTAGCATTGATTAGTCAGTAGCGCCGCGTTAATTAGCCTACTGAAGCGGACGTTGATGTGAATGGGCGCTCAACTTGGCGGTCTTTCCCCTATTCCTTTAGCGCCCTTGGGTGGCACGTATACTTTGCTTCATCTACAATCGCGCTGGAAGCAGTAGCTTTCGCAACCTTTTCTCCTGATTGTTAGCGCTTATGCAATGCGGCGGTTACTTTTAGGGCAACTCTGTTGCGTCGAGTCTACCCAAGTCCTCTGCGTCGTTTATGAAGCGGTACAATTACGTAAGAATCGTCCCGCGCTGCGGGCTTTGCCTTGTTTTGGCGCTGGGGCCGGGCCGGCTCGCGTTGGGCCAAGGCAACCCCGCCGACAGCCTCTTATTGGCAAAAACCAACGGCCATTTAGACCAACTGTACACCAATGGGTTAGGCAGTGATACCCGCTTGTATAATGGGCCAGAGTACGTCAGCAACTTGTTGCTTAGCACAAAAGGCCAACCCTTTTTTGCTGCCAACAAGGTCCGGACCGCTGCCGTTACGTACGGGGGCCACACGTACGCCAACGTGCCGCTGCGCTACGACCTGGTGCGGGGCCAGCTGGTGCTGACGGCGCCCGGCGGGGGCCGGGAGATGACGTTGCTCAACGAGCAGGTAACGCGCTTTGTGCTGGACGGCCACTCGTTCATCCGCCTCGCAATCGATTCGATCGGCAATGCGCCCCTACGCGCTGGCTTTTACGACCTGCTGGTGGAGGGCCCGGTGCGGCTGCTGGCCCTCCGCCGCAAGACGTTCCAGAAGCGCGCGACGAACGAAGGCATGGAGAGCGAAATCACTGCCAGCGACGCGTATTTCGTGGGCAAAGACCGCCGCTACTACCCCGTCGACAAGGCGGCGGAACTGCTGCGCTTGTTTCCCGATGACAAAGCGGCGCTGCGGGACTACATCCAGAACAACCACTTGAATTTCAAGGCCGAAAGCCGCGAGCAGGCCCTGGTGGCGCTGGTGCGCTACCAGGCCACCCTGGCCCGCGCGGGCCACTAGCCGGCGGGGTGTCTTCCGCGGGCGCTGCACTTCCTTCTTCCCACCCACCCTTGCGTATCCATGAAGCTTTTTTACCGGCTGGTGCTGCTTTTCCTGTGCGGCAGCAGCAGTTTCCTGGGCTACGGCCAGGGCAGCGAACCCCTCGTGACGGGCACCTTCGAGCACCTGCGCCTGGAGGAATTTGCCCAGCAGCTGGAAGCCCAGACCCACTACCGTGTGTACTTCGACTCGGCGGCCGTGCGCGGCCTCACCGTGACGGTGCAGGCCCAGGCCCAGCCGCTGGCAAGTGTGCTGCGGCAGGCCCTGGCACCGGCCGGCTTGCGGGCCGCGGTCGACGAAGAGCACAACGTCTTCATTTTCCGGGACGGCGGGCCGTCCACGGCGCTGCCCGACGACTTCTTCCGGCCGGGCGCCGGGGCCGGGGCCCCGCCAGAGCCCACTCCGGCCGCAGCGCCCAGCACAGCCGCGGCGCCCGGGTTGGGCGCTGGGGCCCCGCGCGGCACCCCGGCCCCGGTGCCCCTCGCCGCCAGCCCTGCCCAAGTGTACGAGATCGGCCGGCCGCGGGCGGGCGGGGCCCCCGGCCGGGCCACGCTGGCGGGCGTGGTGCGGGAGGCCAAGTCGGGCGAGCCGGTGGTGGGGGCCTCGGTCTACGTGGAGTCGCCCGCGGTTGGCACGGCCACCGACCAGTTTGGCTACTACGCCCTCACGCTGCCGGCGGGGCCCCACGTGCTGCACATCCGCGGCATCGGCGTCAAGAACACCCAGCGCCACATCGTGCTGCACGCCGACGGCAAGCTCGACGTGGACATTGCCGAGGACCTGACCCTTCTGAAGGAAGTGCTGGTGGAAGCGGAAAAGGACAAGAACGTGGCCGGCATGCAGATGGGCGTCGAAAAGCTTGACATCCGCACCATCAAGCAGGTGCCCACGGTGTTTGGCGAGGTGGACATCCTGCGGGTGGTGATGACGCTGCCGGGCGTGAAAACCAGCGGCGAGGGCAGCACGGCCATCAGCGTGCGCGGCGGCAACACCGACCAGAACCTGATCCTGTTCAACGACGCCGTGGTGTACAGCCCGTCGCACTTGTTCGGCTTTTTCTCGGCTTTCAACCCCGACCTGCTCAAGACGGTGGAGCTGTACAAAAGCGCCATTCCGGCCCGCTACGGCGGGCGCTTGTCGTCGGTGCTCGACATCACCACCCGCGACGGCAACAAGAAGCAGCTGGCCGGGGCCGGCGGCATCGGGCCCCTCACCAGCCGCCTCATGCTGGAGGGGCCCCTGCTGAAGGACAAGGCGGCGTTCATCGTTGGCGGGCGCGCCTCGTACTCGGACTGGCTGCTGCGCCGGCTGCCCGACCCCAGCTTGCGGAACAGCGCGGCGTCGTTTTACGACATGACCGCGCACCTGAGCTACGACGTGGACGCGCAGAACTCGCTGTACGCCACCGGCTACCTCAGCCACGACCGGTTCAAGCTCTCGGCCGACACGTCGTACGAGTACCGCAACCTGGCCGCCAGCGTGAAGTGGAAGCACGTGTTCAGCAACAAGCTCTACGGGGTGTTCACGGGCAGCGGCAGCCAGTACGAGTACCGCATCGCGAGCGAGCGCAACTTGGTGAACGCGGCGGCGTTGTCGTTCGGCATCGCGCAGGTGGGCGGCCAGGTCGATTTCAGCTACTTCCACAGCGCCCGGCACGCCTTCGACTTCGGGGCCAGCAGCATCCGCTACCGCACGTCGCCGGGCAGCCTGGGGCCCCTGGGCAGCGCGTCGCTGGTGGTGCCGCAGGAGCTGCCGCACGAGCAGGCCCAGGAAAGCGCCCTCTACGCCGCCGACCAGTGGAGCCTCACGCCCCGGCTGGCCCTGAACCTGGGCCTGCGCTACTCGCTCTACCAAGCGCTGGGCCCGCGCGATGCCTACCAGTACCAGTCCGACCGGCCGCGCAGCACCACCACCATCACCGACAGCACGCACTACGGCGCCGGGGCCCGGGTGGCCGCCTACGGGGGCCCCGAGTACCGCGCGTCGCTGAAGTACGCGCTGACGGACAACTCGTCGGTGAAGGCCAGCTACAACCGCACGCGCCAGTACATCCACCAGCTCTCGAACACGGCCTCCGTGTCGCCGGCCGACACCTGGAAGCTGAGCGACGGCTACGTCAAGCCCCAGGTGGGCGACCAGTACTCGGTGGGCTACTACCGCAACTTCCGCAGCAACACCGTCGAAACGTCGGTCGAAACCTACTACAAGGCGCTGCGCGACTTCGTGGACTACACCAGCGGGGCGGTGCTGCTGCTCAACCGCCACCTCGAAACCGACCTGGTGAACGCCCAGGGCAAGGCCTACGGGGTGGAGGTGTCCGTCCGCAAATCGACGGGCAAAATCAACGGCTGGCTGAACTACACGTACTCCCGCGCGCTGGTGCGCGTGCAAAACAGCCCCACCGCCGAGCAGATAAACGGCGGCCGCTGGTACCCCAGCAACTTCGACCGGCCCCACGACGTGAGCCTGGTGGGCAACTACCGCTTCAGCCGGCGCTTCAGCACGTCGCTCAACGTCAACTACAGCACCGGGCGGCCCATCACGCTGCCGCTGGCGCTGTACGACGCCGGGGGCGGGCCCCGCATCCTCTACTCCGACCGCAACGCCTACCGCATTCCCGATTACTTCCGGGTCGATTTTGGCCTCAACATCGAGGGCGGCCACAAGGTCCAAAAGCTGGCCCACAGCTCCTGGACGGTGTCGGTGTACAACCTGACCGGCCGCCGCAACCCGTACTCGGTCTACTTCAAGTCGCAGAACGGCGTGGTGAACGGCTACCAACTCGCCATTTTCGGCCAGCCCATCCCAACGGTTACCTACAACTTCAAATTTTAGCCCATGCCGCACAACTTATTCAAGCCCCGGCCCGGGGCCCGGTACCTGGCCGGCGCGTTCCTGGGCCTGGCCGGGCTGCTGGGCGGCTGCGTGGAGCCGTACACGCCGCCGGCCATCAGCGCCCCCCAAAGCTACTTGGTGGTCGACGGCTCCATCAACCTGAACGGCGTGACCACGGTGCGCCTCTCGCGGACGCGCAACCTGGGCACGGGCGCGGCCTCGCCGGTGGAGGCGAAGGCCAGCGTCGCCATCCTGGACGAAACCGGCGCCCGCTACGCCCTGGCCGAGCAGGCGGCCGGCACCTACGCCGCGGGGCCCCTGGTGCTGGGAACCGCCCACCGCTACCAGTTGCGCCTGCGCACCGCCGCCGGCCGCGAGTACGCCTCCGACCTGGTGGCGGCCAAGGCCACGCCGGCCATCGACAGCTTGGCGTGGGCGGCGGGGCCCGACGGCGTGCAAGTGTACGTGAACAGCCACGACGCCGCCAACGCCACGCGCTACTACCGCTGGGCTTACCAGGAAACGTGGCAGTTTCACTCCGCTTACCAATCGGCGCTGGAGTACGTCGGCGGCGCGATAAAGTACCGCGCGGAAAACATTTACTGGTGCTGGCGCACGGAAAACTCCACGGCCATCGCCTTGAGCAGCACCGACAAGCTCAGCCAGGACGTGGTGTCCAGGTTCCCGCTGGCGCTGCTGCCCCGCACCTCGGCCAAGTTGGCCTACGGCTACAGCATTTTGGTGCAGCAGTACGCCCAAACGCCGGAGGAATTTGCCTACTGGGACAAGCTGCGCCGGAACACCGAGAGCCTGGGCACGCTCTTCGACCCGCTGCCCTCGCAGCTCAGCGGCAACGTGCACAGCCTCGACGACGCCGCCGAGCTGGTGCTGGGCTACGTGGGCGCCGGCTCGGTGGCGGAAAAGCGCCTCTTCATTGCGGACGCGCAGCTGCCGCGCGGCTACATTCGCCCCGTCACCGGGTACGAATCCTGCTCCAAGCCCGACACGGTGCTCCTCAAAAACGTCGCCACGCGCTTCAGCGTCCCCGGGTTTTTGCCCATTGAACCCCTCGGCACCTACGTGCCCTACGCCTACACCGGGGCCCCGGAAGACTGCGTGGACTGCCGCCTGCGGGGCACCAACGCCAAACCCAGCTTCTGGCCATGAGCCCCTGGAAATCCTTTTCCTCGCGCCGCCACCGTTTCGGCGCTGGCCCGTTTTCCCGGCTGCTATTTGCGCTGGGGGCCCTCAGCTTGTGGGGCCCCGGCGCGGCCCACGGGCAGGCCGCGCCCGATTCGCTCGCTTCCATCCGGCAGCTCTTCGACCGCTACCAGGCGCGCACGCCGGCTGAGAAGCTGTTCGTGCACTTTGACCGGCCGTGCTACGTGAGCGGCGAAACCATGTGGTTCAAGCTGTACGCCGTGGAGGGCACCACCCAGCAGCCGCTGGCCGCCAGCACCGTGGCCTACGTGGAGGTGCTGAACCCCGCGCAGGAACCGGTGCTGCAAGCCAAAATTGCCCTGCGCGACGCCCACGGGCAAGGCTCCTTTGCGTTGCCCGCGGCGCTGGCCACGGGCCGCTACACGGTGCGCGCTTACACCAACTGGATGAAGAATTTTGGGCCGGAATTTTACTTCCAGGGCCCGGTTGCCATCCTCAACACCCGCCAGCCGCTGGGCTTGCCCCTCACGCGCCCGGCCGTGGCCTACGACCCGCAGTTTTTTCCCGAAGGCGGCTACCTGGTGCAAGGCCTGGTGAGCAAAGTGGGCTTCAAGCTCACCGATGCGCGCGGCCAGGACGTGGCGGCCGAAGTGGACGTGCTGGACGCAGCGGGCAGCCGCGTCGCGCGGTTCCGGACGCTGTGGGCGGGGCTGGGCAGCTTCGTGCTGACGCCCACCCCGGCGGGCGCGCCCTACAAGGCAGTGGTGAAACTGGCTAACCAGCAAACCATTACCTGCGCCTTGCCGCCGGTGCGCAAGCAAGGCTACGTGCTGCACCTCGAAGAGGCGGGCCCCGAGCAGCTGCGCCTGGTGGTGCAAGCCCAGGGCCCCGCGTTGGCCAATGAACGGCTCTTTTTGCTGGGGCACGCCGGGCAGCGGGTGGTGCTGGCGGCCGAGGCGCCAGCGTGCTGCGGGCCGGTCACGTTCGTGGTGCCCAAGCGCCAGCTGGCCGCGGGCGTTTCGCACTTCACGCTCTTCAACGGCCAGCGCCAGCCGGTGTGCGAGCGGCTGTATTTCAGCCCGCCCGCCGCCACGCTGGCCCTCACCGCCGCGGCCGACCACGACCAGTACGGGACCCGCGCGCCCGTGGCCCTGCGCCTAGCGGCCGCCGGGCCGCTGCCGGCCGACTTGTCGGTGGCCGTGTACCAACTGGATTCGCTTTCCGCCGGCGGGGGCCCCGACATTACGAGCTCCCTGTGGCTGGCCGCCGACGTGAAGGGCCCCGTAGCGCACCCGGCCCGCTACTTTGCCCCGGGCCCCGACGCGGCCGCCGCCGCCGACAACCTGATGCTCACCCAGGGCTGGAGCCGGTTCCGGTGGGCCGACGCGCTGGCCACCCGGCCCGAGGCGCCGGCCCACCAGCCCGAACTGAACGGCCACTTGGTGCAGGGCCGGGTGGTGAACCGGTTGACCGGGGCCCCAGTTGCGGGCGTTATCGCCTACCTGGCGTCCCCCAGCCGGCACGTGCAGCTCTACAATTCCATCAGCAAAGCCGATGGCCGCGTGCAGTTCGAAGTAACTGATTTCTACGGGCCCCAGCAGCTGATTGCCCAGTGTGGCCGGGCCGACAGCCTGTGCCGGGTGGAGCTTTTCACGCCCTTTGCGCAGCCGTTTGCGGGGCGCCCGGCCGCCCCGCTCGCGCTGTCCGAGCGCCTGGCCGCTGGCCTCTTGCGCCGGCACGTGCAGGCAGAAGTAGCGCAGTACTACCCGGCCCGCCACCCGGCCCGCTACGCCGTGCCGCGGGCCGACAGCCTGGCGTTCTACGGCAAGCCCAGCGAGCACTACTTGCTCGATAAGTACACGCGCTTCAAGGTGATGGAGGAGGTGATGCGCGAATACGTGCCGGGCGTGCTGGTGCGCATCCGCAAGGACGGCTTCCACTTCCTGGTGCCGGACTACGAAGCGCGCGAAACGATGGAAAACCCGCTCGTGCTGCTCGACGGCGTGCCCGTATTCGACACCAACCGCATCATGGCGTTTGACCCGCTGAAAGTGCAGCAGCTGGACGTCGTGACGGGCCACTACTTTCTGGGCCCCGTCATGCACAACGGGATTGTGAGTTACAGCACTTACAAGGGCGATTTGGCTGACTTTCCACTCGATGCGCACGCCCTGCTGCAGGCCTACGAAGGACTGCAAGGCCAGCGCGAATTCTACGCGCCGCAGTACACCACGCCGGCGGCCGCGCAAAGCCGCCTGCCAGATTTCCGCAACCTACTTTACTGGAACCCGTCCGTGCTGGCCAAGCCGGGCACCAACACCGCCGCCACCTTTTACACCTCCGATCAAACGGGAACCTACCGGGTCGTGGTACAAGGCGTTACAAAGGACGGTTTGACCGGTAGCGCCAGCTTCACGTTTGAGGTAAAGGCAGCACTGTAGCAGCAGGAGGTGTTAACAGTAGATGAGTAGCTATAAGTTTGGCAACGAAGTCTCTGCTGACTGCTGCCCAGTAGGCGCGTGTCGCGCTGGTGCGGTGCCGCCTGAGGGCGGGCCTGCGCCACGACGCCTCCCAGGCCCTGCCGTTGCTCGACGGCCTGGCCCCCGCCTGCCTCGTGGCCGACCGCGGCTACGGGGAAGACCCGCCCATCGCCGCACTTGCCGCGCGGCGTTTGCACCGTGGTCTCGCCCCGGCGCAAGCGCGGCACCCCGCGGGCCGGCGACGCGGGCCGTTGCGCCCAGCGTTACTCCTTCAAGCGGCTCTTCTGCCGTCTGGATTTTCGGCGCGTGGCCACCCGTTATGTATGATAGACTCGACGCGCATTTTTTAGCATTTAATTCCGCTCGCTGGCTACGCGATTGCCAACACTTCCTAGGCTCTTTGTGCTCTGCAAGTGGCAAGAGCTGTTTGAACACTTGAGCTTACGCTACGCAAGGTACTTGTTGGGGCGGGGCCACCCGCGGCTGGCTACCCGGCAACGCGGCGGCCCGTTTGTACGTCAATGAAACAGCAGCAAAGCCAGTGCGCTCAGCTTTATATTTTTACCTCGTCCGTTTCTTTCCCTTCACCCCTCTTTTCCCTACCCGCATGAAAAAGAACTTTACTAAACCCATGCTGGGCTTGGGCCTGGGCACGGCTGCCCTGGCGGGCGCGCTGGCCTGGGGCCCCCGCCCCGGCCCGCTGGAGGCCTCCAGCCACCGCGAGGCCCCGCTCATTTCCTACGACCCGCTGGCCGACAACACGGACGTGTACGCCTTCCGCAGCCCGGACGACCCGACCACGGTGACCATCATCGCCGACTTCATCCCGTTCCAAATTCCGCAGGGCGGCCCGATTTATTACAACTTCGGGGAAAACGTGCGCTACGAAATCCACGTCAAGAACCGGCCGTCGGTGGCAACGGCCGCTGGCGTGCCCACCTCGCCCGGCGACGACATCACCTACCGCTTCACCTTCGCTCTCACCAACGAGGACCCCACGACGCACTTCCGCATCCGCAACGCGGGGGCGGGGGCCAAGGAAAACCAGAAGGCCACCTACACGTGCGAGGTGAGCCGCGACGGCGGGGCCACGTTCGCGGCCGTCGTTACCGGCGGCGTGGTGCCGCCCTACAACGTGGGGCCCCGCGCCATCTCCGACCCCCGGGTGGGCTTCGGGGCGGCCACCTACCGGCAGCTCATCACCGGCGCCATCCGGACGACGGGCGACGGCACCAAAATCTTTTGCGGCACGGCCGACGACCCGTTCTTCGTGGACATTGGGGCCGTGGAAGACCTGGGCAACATCCGCCCGGCCCAGGCCCGCGACGGGCTGGCCCGCAAAAACGTCAACTGCATCGCCCTGCAAATTCCCATCGCCCAGTTGCAGCGCGACGGGCTGGCAGTATCGGCGGCCACCAGCATCCTCGACCCCGCCTTCGTGATTGGGGTGTGGGCCTCGGCCAGCCGCCCGGCCCTCAAAACGCTGGCCGCCCCCGACGCCAACGGCAACACCACCGGGGCCCAAACATTTTCGGGTAATTACGTGCAGGTGTCGCGCCTGGGCATGCCCCTCACCAACGAGGTGGTGAGCAACTACGGCAACAAGGACGAGTTCAACGCCCGCACGCCCTACACCGAAAACCGGGCGTACGACGTCAATTTTACCAACCCGGAACTGGCCCTGTACATGGCCGACAACACGCCCATGAACGGGGCCGCCCCAAAACCGGCCGGCCAAACGTACTTCGGAGAAGTGGTGCCGGGCTTTCAGCTGCTGCGCATTCAGAGCAAGTCGCTGGCGGGCACGCCCGGCTTGCCGACGGCTGGGTTCGACTTTCGCAACGGCGCGGCGGGCGTCTCGGGCCTGGCCGGCTCGGCCGCCGTGGCCGGCACGGCCTTGGCGCCCCTGGCGCAAGGCGGCTACGGCGAGTACCTGCTGCGGCCGGGCCAGCCCCGCTCGGTCGACGTGCTGCCCGTGTTTCACACCGGGGTGCCCAACATGCGCCCCTTCCAATTGGCCACCGGCAAAAACGGCGATCCGTTGGCCGCCGGTAAGCCGTTCATCAACAACTTCCTGCCCGTGGGCACGCTGGCCAGCCTGGGCGGCGACATGCTGCGCCTGAACATGGCCGTGCCCGTGACCTCGCGTACCTCGCCCGACTTCAGCTCGGAAGGCCTGCTGGCCGCCGCCAAGCTGGGCCTCACCGACGCGCGCTTCAACACGACAACGACCCTGGAGTTCATCCCCAACATGGACGGCTTCCCCAACGGCCGCCGCCTGGAAGACGACGCGCCCCGCATCGAGTTGCAGTCGCTCGGCGGCGTGGTGCTGGCCTCGCTGGGCCTGTGGTACGACGACTACGCGCCCGCCGCGGCCAACCCCGTGACCCCGCAACTGGCCAACGTGCTGGCCTTCACGGGCGGCATCGAGCGCAACGATACCACCATCCGCGCGGCTTGGCCGTTCCTGCAAGACCCGTGGAGCGGCACCGCCGCTCAGCGCGTGGCCCTGGCCCAGCGCAGCGCGGCGGGCTTGAACCTACAGCCCGGCCTGCTCACGGCCCAAGCCTTCCCTAATCCCGTTGCGGATCAGACCACGGTGCGCTACACCCTGGCCGCCCGCGCTACGCTCACTTTGACGGTATTTGACATAATGGGCCGCAAAGTGGCCACGCTGGCCAGCGAGCGCACCCAGGGCCCCGGGGCCTACGACGTGACTTGGAAACCCACGGCAAGCGTGGTTCCCGGCCAATACATTTTGGTCATCGCCTCCGGCAAAACCGTGCTGCAATCCATTCACCTGCAACGGCAATAGAAACCCGGAGAATACATTAGTACCGCAACTGAACAGCCGGTTTCCTCAGGGGCCGGCTGTTTCGTTTAAGAAGGCAATACCTGCGTTGCCAGCCGGTTACCAGCGCTCATAAAATGCTTATAAGAAGGCTTACCAAGGGGCACCCTATTCGTCGTTGCCATGGGGGTGGCTCAAGCTTTCAGTTGTTCGTTACTGCTGCGGTCCTTTCCATACCTGATCATCCGCCAATCGCTTTTGCGCGCCAATTGGTCCATCTTCTTTTTTCGCTCTGTTCCCCATGGCCCCTGGCGCTCCCGCCTCCTTTCTGCCCGAGGGTCCTTTCCCCACTGAAGGCCGTTGCCAAGACGGCGAAGCGCCCGGCGGGGGAGCAGCGGCGCAAGCTGGGGAAGCACGCCGTTAAATCCGTCCGCGAAGCAACGAAAGCTCCCGCGGCTCTTCCGGCGCGCCGCACGCCCCACTTCAAAAACCGCGCGTACTACCAGACACTACGCCTCGCAACCGCCTATCGCGCCGCTTGTTGTTGAATGGCGACCGTGCAGCAGCGCGGCCCACAAAGCCCGCGCGCGCTACGTGCTGAAGATCTGAGAACGGCGCTAATTAATTTATTACGATCCGCTAAAAGGGTGTTGGTATGTCTTACAGCCACCGGGCCAGGCGGCGTTTGGCAGTACTGGCCCATGTTTTAACGGTACTTAGTGGCACGGCCAGTTCTTCGGCGGCCTCGGGGTAGGTGTAGCCGCCGAAATAAAGCAGCTCCAGCGTCCGCCGGTGCTCGGGCCGCAGCCGGGCCAGCAGGTCAACCAGGCCAATGTGCTCGGGCCAGAACACAGCCGGGGCGGCGGGCTCGGCCCCGATTAGCACCAGCTCGGTAAGGGGCGTGGTGCGCCGGCCTTGGCGCACGGCGCGGCTGCGCAAGTGGTCCACGGCGGCGTTGACGCAGACGCGCGCCGCCCAAGTGTAGAGCCGGCCGCGGGCGGGGTCGTAGGTGGGCACGGCCAGCCATACCTTCAGCAAGCCTTCTTGCAACACGTCCTCGGCGCTTTGCGGGTCGCGCACCAGCCGGCGCACCTGGGTCAGCAGGGCCCCGCGGTAGCGCTCGTCGAAGCGGGCCATCGCGGCTCTGTCGCCGGCCCGGAGTTGCTGCACTAATTCGGTTTCGTCCTCGGGCATCAAGCAGGCGCCAGGCGGCAGGCGCTGGTGGTGAAGCCAGACCTACGACGTAGGGCCCCGCCCCGGATTGACCGGCAGCGTCCCCACCCAGTTCCGGGGCCAAAAAAATGGATTTATGAGGGATTTTTTCCTTGCACCCCATTAGCTAACGCGCACCTCGACAGCCCATTTCTAGCTCCTTCGCCCGTCGGCACTCTCCTATGCTAACCTTGGCTCGCACGGCAGCGGCCCACCGCGCGCCTAGTTTGGGCCACCGCAGCAGCGGCGCAGCAGGCTGTGGTGCCGGAACTGCCACACCCGCATTCACAATGGCACAAAACGGGCAGTGCTTGCCAATGCCGTCGGTGCGCGGTATCCGGTCGGCCAGGGCGATGCGCTGCCCCACGCGGCAGGCGGCGTTGTCGTGCCAAAGGTCTTCCAAAGCAATGCCGCGCAGATACGAATAAAGAGGAAGCGCGCGCACAGTTCAGGGAACTCACTGGCTCGACAGCACCGGGAATCAAGCTGTTGTCTTGCAACAACATGAATCTGCTGACACGGACGTTACCTGCTGCGTGTTGGCGGCGGGCCCCCGGCCCATTAGGTGGCCAGCAAGCGCCAGCACGCCGGCGTGTGGCGGCGGCGGCAACGGCCCTCGATGGCGTAGCGCAGCTCCAGCAGGCTCAGGGCCCCGGCGGCGTAGGCTTCGTACAAGTCGCTGGACAAGAGCCGTTGGGGCTGGCCCCATTCCTGCACACTAGCGCGGGCGGCGGCCAGGGCCCGCCACCGTTGGGATGCGCATAGGCAGCCCATTTTTTCAAGACAGCGCGGACAGGTCGAAGGCACGGTACGATTATTATATTTCGTAAATGTATAGTCCATTTTATGCCTAAGCAAGTCACCATTACGTGCTTAGCTAGCCTGTCGGGGTGGGGCCCCAGAACGTTTTACTTGAGCAGTTCCGGCCCGCGGCGTGGGCCGTTTGGGCGCCGGCCCCCCGGGCGCTGGGCCCGTTTGCCGCGGGCTCGGGCGAGCACAACCCTGCGGCTGCGTTCTGGGTAAAAGACGCAACAACCACCTTAACGGCCTTGTCCATGAAACTCTTCCTCTCGCTTTTGGCTGCCGGCTTGTGCAGCTTCGGAGTAGCCACCGCCCAGACCACCCCTACCCAAACCGCCCCCGGCACTGGCTCCGCGGCCCCCAGCGCCGTGCCCAGCGGCACGGCCCCCGTACCCAGCAACCCCGACGGCGCGGTGTCGGCCGGTGAGGTGTTCACCAAAGGTTCAACCTCGTCCCGCGACGCGCAGGAGAAACGCGCCGCGAAAAAGCAAAGCAAGATGGCGAACGGCAAAGGCAAAACGAAGACCAAGATGTAGGTCTGTTGCCAATCTTTGCTCCGTTCCCGGGGCCCTGTCTGCGCCAGTAGCAGGGCCCCGGGAACGGTTTTTTGTGCCCGTGCGGGGCCCCAGCGAGCACT
Source organism: Janthinobacterium lividum (assembly GCA_050954665.1). GTDB lineage: Bacteria > Bacteroidota > Bacteroidia > Cytophagales > Hymenobacteraceae > Hymenobacter. Next base: position 25,422 of record JBPBPC010000058.1, on the reverse strand, counting down.
AAACCCTGGCGTTTGTGGTGCACAAAATAATATTGGCAAAACCCAAAGCCAAGCGGAGATTTGCTCCGTACATTGCTAAACTGACGGGGCATTGGCGGCCTCAGCAACTGGCCCCAATGCCCCGGTACCGGACGCAGGTCCCGGGCCCCAACCGCCACTTTGCCTCCCACCCTTTACCCTTTGCGCCTTGAAAAAATACCTGTACCCTGTGTTGCTGCTGGTATTTGGCGCGCTCGTAGCGGCCATTTACGTGTTTAAAAAGCCCGATTTGCACACCCCCGAACTGCGGGAGCGCCACGGCAGCCTGGCCCTGGGCGGCGAGTGGGTGAACACGAAAAGCGCCATCCAGGGCCTGCTGGCTAAGCTGCGCCAAGACCCCAAAGACCAGAAAAGCCGCTTGCTGCTGGCCCAGGCCTACATGCAGGAAGGCCGCGTGACCGGCGACCACCCTTACTACGACGCTGCTGCCGTGCAGCTGCTCGACGATGTGCTGCAAGCCGAGCCCGACAACTTTGAGGCCCTGGCCTGCAAGGCGTCGATCAGCCTCACGCAGCACCACTTTTCGCAGGGCCTGGCGCTGGCCCAGCAGGCGCAGGAAATCAACCCCAACAGTGGCTTCGTGTACGGCTTGCTGACCGACGCCAACGTGGAACTGGGCCGCTACGACGAGGCCGTGAAAGCGGCCGACCGCATGAACCAGGTGCGCCCTGACTTGGGGGCCTACGCCCGCGTCAGCTACCTGCGCGAGATTCGGGGCGACGTGCCCGGGGCCATTCAGGCGATGGACATGGCGGTGAAAGCGGGCCTCGACGGCCTGGAGCAAACCGAGTGGACCCGCGTGGCGCTGGGCCACTTGTACGAGGTGAGCGGCGACTTGCCCCGCGCCGAAGCCTGCTACCAGCACGCCCTCGCCGACCGCCCCGGCTACGCCTACGCCCTGGCCGGCCGGGGCCGGGTGGCCGCCGCCCACCACAACTACGGCACGGCCATCCAGGACTTTCGCCAGGCGCGGGCCGAAGTAAAGGACTACGCCTTCACCGACGAGCTCGTGGACCTGTACCGCCTCAACCACCAGCCGGCGGAAGCCGATAAGATGGCCAAGGAATCCATCGACATGCTGGCCAGCGCGGCCCAGCAGGCCAACAGCGACGAGGCCATGGGCCACTACGCCGACCGCGAGCTGGCCTATGCCTACCTCAAAACCAACGAGCTGGACAAGGCCCTGGAGCACGCCCAAATCGAGTACAAGCGCCGGCCCGACAACATCGACGTCAACGAAACCCTGGCCTGGGTGTACTACAAGCGCGGGGCTTACCCCGAGGCGGCCAAGTACATGCAGGTGGCCCGCCGCACCGGCTCGCAGAACCCCGTGCTGCTGGCCCGCGCCGGCCTCATCATGCTGAAAACCGGGCGGACCGCCGAGGGCCACGCCCTGCTCAAAAAATCCCTCGAAACCGCGCCCTACCTCAACCCTGAGGTGAGCGCCGAGGGCGAGAAATTCCTGGCCCAGCGCTAGGGCCCCACGCCATGCGCCGCCCCCTTGCCCGCTGCCTGCTGCTGTTGCCCGTGGTGCCGCTGCTGGTGCTGGGGGCCCTGCCGGCCGTGGCCCACGTCATCGACGCCGACCTGAGCAAGCTCTCGCGCACGGAGGTATTCTGGACGTATTTGCAGCTGGGCTACACCCACATTTTACCGCTCGGGCTCGACCACATCTTGTTCGTGCTCAGCCTCTACATCTTGGAGCCGCGGCTGCGGCCGGTGCTCTGGCAGGCCACGGCCTTCACGGTGGCGCACTCCATCACGCTGGGACTGGCCATGTACGGGCTGGTGCGGCCGCCGTCGAGCATCGTGGAGCCGGTCATTGCGCTGTCCATCCTGTTTGTGGCCATCGAAAACATCGTCAGCCGCCGGCTGAACCCCTGGCGGCTGGCGGTGGTGTTCGGTTTTGGGCTGGTGCACGGGCTGGGTTTCGCCAGTGCCCTCACCGGGCTGGGGCTGCCGCGCCATGCCTACTTCGGCTCGCTCATTTCCTTCAACGTGGGCGTGGAGCTGGGCCAAGTAACGGTCATTTTGCTGGCCTGGGCCCTCATCGGGCGCTGGGCCGCCGGCAAGCCCTGGTACCACGCCCGGGTGGTGGTGCCGGTGTCGGCCGCCATCGGCTTGGTGGCGGCGTTTTGGACGGTGCAGCGGGTATTTTTCACGTAACCGTCGATTTTATACCCCGGGTCCCCTGCGGCCGCCGGTATTTTGCCTGCTCAGTCTCTACTCTTCAACCGCCGGCCCGGGCCGGTACTGCCCATGCGCCGCTCCTTCCTCGCTCTGCTGCTCTTGGCCAACTACCTGCTGGTGGTGGGCGCGGGGCTGGTGGTGAACCGGCCGGAGGCGCCGCGCTTTTCGGCGGCCCACCCCTACGTGCACAGCCTGGACTGCCAGCGGCACAACTACTTGCACCTCGACTGCTTCGAGCGCTGCAACGGCGCCCAGGCCGCTCGAGCCAAGCCGCCTACCGGCACGGGCCTGCACTTCCTGGCCCAGCTCAAGGGGCTGGATGCGCACTGCGCCGCCGCCGCGGCGCCGGTGCCGCTCCTCCGGGGGCCCTACTTGGCCGCCGGGGCCCCGGCGGTGGGCGGCCCCACGGCCGTTGCGGCGGGGTTTGCGGCCCCTCCTACCCCGCCGCCCTGCTGGGGATAAAACCGGAAAAGTGCGTCCGCTCGCGGACGCGTTGGGAGCCACGGCCGGTGCGCCGGGGCCCCAGTTTCCTGCTTTTTCCCTACCTGACGCGGCGGTGCGGGCGGTTTGCGCCCGGGCCGGCGTCGCTTTTGGCGCGTTATGCTTGCTTCATTTTTACAAAAGTTATGGGAGCCCCATAGGCGAGGGGGTTGGCCCTGGGCTTTGGCATGGGCGCTGCTGGGGGCCCCAGCGGCGCGGGCGCAGGCCCCGGCGGCGCTGCGCGGCACCGTGGCCGATTCGCTTTCGGGCCAGCCGCTGGCGGGCGTGGGCGTGGGCTTGGTGGGCCAGCCCGGCGGCACGGCCACCGACGCCCTCGGGCAGTTTCGGCTTGCGAACGTGCCCGCTGGCACCTACCAATTGCGGCTGGGGGCCCTGGGCTACCGCCTGAAAACCACCCCGGTTACCCTGCTGGCCGGCGAAACCCGGGGCGTGGCCCTGCGCCTGGCCACCACGGCCCTGAACCTGGCCGAAGTGACCGTGCGCCAGCCCCGCGACCCCAACCAGACGCTGGCCGCCATCTCGCACATCGACCAAACCCTGCGGCCCGTGAACTCGGCCCAGGACCTGCTGCGGCTCGTGCCGGGCCTGTTCATCGCCCAGCACGCGGGCGGCGGCAAAGCCGAGCAGATTTTCGTGCGCGGCTTCGACGCCGACCACGGCACCGACTTCGCGGTGAGCATCGACGGGCTGCCGGTGAACCTGGTGAGCCACGCCCACGGCCAGGGCTACGCCGATTTCCACTTCGTCATTCCCGAAACGGTGGAGCAACTAAAAGTATACAAGGGGCCCTACACGGCGCGGTTCGGCGATTTTGCCACGGCCGGGGCGGGCGAGTTCACCACCAAAACCAGCCTCGACCGCAGCCAGGTGAAACTGGAAGTGGGCCAGTACGACACCCGCCGGGCCCTGGTGATGCTCGACGTGTTGGGGGCCCACCACCTGCTCAGCCGCCAGCCGGAAAGCGCCTACCTGGCCACCGAGTACAATTTTACCAACGCGTACTTCGACCACCCGCAGCACTTCAAGCGCTTCAACGGCCTGGCCAAGTACACCGGCCAGCTCTCCGACAAAACGGCGCTTACCCTCTTCGGTTCGTACTTCACTTCGAACTGGGACGCCAGCGGCCAGGTGCCCGAACGCGCCGTGGCGGAGGGCCTTATCTCCCGCTTCGGCAGCCTCGACCCCAGCGAGGGCGGCCGCACCAACCGCACCAACGCCTACGCCGTGCTGACCACCGCCCTGGCGCACGACGCCGTGCTGCGCCAGCAGGTGTACTACACGCGCTACAACTTCGCGCTGTTCTCGAACTTTACTTTCTTCAAGAACGACCCGGTGAACGGCGACGCGATTGAGCAGACCGACAACGGCCGCAACCTCTACGGCTACACCGGCACCTACGACCGCGACGGCCGCCTCGGCCACCGGGCCCTGCACTCGACCCTGGGCCTGGGTACCCGCCTCGACGATTCGCAGCTGGGCCTGCGCCGCACCGCGCAGCGCCGCGTGCTCGACACGCTCAGCCTGGGCCGGCTGCACGAGCAGAACCTCAACGCGTATTTGGACGAAACCCTGGAACTGACCGACCGCCTGACGGTGAACGCTGCGCTGCGGGCCGACTGGTTCGTGTTTGATTTTCGGGGGCAACGGGCCGATTCGGCGGGCGGGCGGGGGCCCCTGGCGAGCCGCGTGGGGCAGGGGCGGGTGTCGCCCAAGCTCAATTTTTACTACCAAGCATCGCCGGCTGTGCAGCTGTTTGTGCGCTCGGGGCTGGGCTTTCACTCCAACGACGCGCGGGGCGTGGTGCAGGGCCGTGGCGGCCTCAGCGCCCTGCCCCGCGCCACCGGGGCCGAAGCGGGCAGTACCTTCAAGCCCGTGCCGGCGCTGGTGGTGAACGCCGCCCTCTGGGCCCTGCGCTTGCAAGACGAGTTGGTGTATTCCGGCGACGAAGGCACCACCGAGAGCGTGGGCCCCACCCAGCGCTACGGCCTCGACGTGTCGGCCCGCTATCAGCTCTCGGGGCGGTTTTTCCTCGACGGCGACGTCAACTACAGCCACGGCCGGCTGGTGCAAGCAGCCGAGGGCGACAATTACATTGCGCTGGCTCCCAGCTTCACCAGCACCGGGGGCATCACCCTGCGCAACCCCAACGGCTTGAGCGCCAGCCTCCGCTACCGCCACATCGACAGCCGCCCGGCCACCGAAGACAACAGCATCCGGGCCCGGGGCTACTTCCTGCTCGACGCCGTGGCCGCCTACACCCGGCCCCGCTACCAGGTGGGCGTGCAGGTGCAAAACCTGCTGAACGCCCAGTGGAACGAGGCCCAGTTTGCCACCGACAGCCAGCTGCGCGGCGAAACCCAATCGGTGAACGAACTCAACTTCACGCCCGGCACGCCCTTCTACCTCAAGGCCAACGCCAGCGTATTTTTCTAAGATGCGCGGATGCCAACCGAAGAAAATGGTGGGCTCATCTGGCGTCCGCACACTTTCGTCTTGGGAGCGGGTGGGCGCCGGCAAAAGAATAAAAACCGGCCGTTATGGGCCGGTTTTTTTGTGCCTATCCGCTTGGTTAGGGCCTTGGGAAAGCCGATTATAACTTCTCTGATATTTTTTTCCGGAAAAGTTCCAAGTGGTAAGTCCAACACGTGAGTCACTTCGTACTTGACCGCGAGAATACAATTTGTTGCGTGCTTGCCACGCAGGACGTGCTATCCGGTTGCTATACAACGATTGCTATTTAACTAGTTTTTCGTTTCTCTGAACTGCGGGCCTCGCCACCAACTTGGCCGGTGCCGCCGCTGCTGTTTCGCTGCCACAACGTTCGTTGCCGGCCTCCACCCGGTCCTTTTCCCGCGCTTATTCTTTCCCTGCTGCCCTTCGCCTACCAAAAAATTAGTGCTGGCATAGCCATATTCAGTAATATACATAAGTTATTGATTTTCAGTAGCTTGTCTTTCTGTGTTTGCAGGTTTTTCACTTTTTTTCACTCTTTGTTTCCCTATGAAAAGTTTTACCAAACCTCTCCAGTGGTTGGTTGGGGCCGGGGCCGTTACGCTACTCTCCGTGTGGAGCACCGTGCGGCACACGCCCCTCGAAGCCAGCAGCCACCGCGAAGCGCCGCTGATTGCCGACGACCCGCTGGCCGACAACACCGACGTGTACGCCTTCGTGGACCCCAACGACGCGAACCGGGTAGTACTGATTGCCGACTACATCCCGTTCCAGTTGCCGCAAGGGGGCCCCAACTACTACACGTTCGGCGAGAACGTGCGCTACGAGGTGCACGTGAAAAACAACGGCGCCACCGCCGGCGACGACATCACCTACCGCTTCACCTTCACGCGCACGAACGACGACCCCAGCACGTTTTTTTACGCGCGCCTGGCCAAGCAAAACCTGAAGACTACTTACACCTGCGAAAAAAGCGTCAACGGCGGCGCCTTTACTGCAATCGTTACCAACGGCGTGGTGCCGCCTTACAACGTCGGGCCCCGCACCATCAGCACGGGCGTGGGCCTGAACCAGCCTTCCTACACCACCCTGCGCCAAAGTACCGTGACCACAGCCACCGGAGGCGGTGGCGAGCAGGTGTTTTGCGGCACATCCGACGACCCGTTCTTTGTAGACCTCGGGGCCGTGTTTGACCTGGCCGGCGTGCGCATCAACCAAGGGGCCCGCGACGGGTTGTCGCGGTACAACATCAACTCCATCGCGCTGAGCATTCCCATTGCGACGCTGCAGAAGGACAAAAAACCGGTGTCGGCGGCTACCAGCATCCTCGACTCGGACTACGTGATTGGGGTGTGGGCCTCGGCCAGCCGCCCCTCGATGCGGACGCTGAGCGTGGCCGGGGGCCCCACTGCTGTGGCCGGCGACTACGTGCAGGTGTCGCGCCTGGGCATGCCGCTCTTCAACGAAGCCATCAACCCCATCGGCAGCAAAGATGCCTGGAACCGCACCACGCCCTACGCCGAGGCGGCCACCACCGATGACTACCTCTCCAACCCCGAGCTGGGCCTGTACATGGACGACCGCCTGTTTGGCGGGGCGGTGCCGGCCCTGGCCGCGTTGCGCATCCAAACCAAGTCGCTGGCGGGCACGCCCGGCCTGCCGGCCAACGGCTTCGACTTCGGCAACACGAAGCCGGGCCTGTTTCCGCTGAAAAGCAGCGCGGCTGTGGCCGGCACGGCCCTGGCCGACAACGCCTTTGGCAATTACTTACTGGTGGCCGGCAAGCCACGTTCGGTGGATATCAAGCCCATTTTCCACACCGGCGTGCCCAACCTGCCGCCCTACCAGCTCGCCACCGGCAAAGGCGGCAACCCGCTGGCCCCGGGCAAGCCGTTCGTGAACAACTTCCTGCCCCTGACCGCCAACGCCAGCGGCAACCCCGGCGGCGACATGCTGCGCCTGAACATGGCCGTGCCCGCCACCCCGCGCAACTCGCCCGATTTCAGCAACCAGGGCCTGCTGGCCGCGGCCGTGCTGGGCCTGACGGACGCGCGTTACAACGGCAACACCAACATCCAGAACATCCCGAACATGGACGGTTTCCCCAACGGGCGCCGCTTGGAAGACGAAGTAGTGAAGATTGAGTTGCAAGCCGTCAGCGGCGCGGCCCTGGCCGCCATTGGCCTGTGGTACGACGACTACACGCCCACCAGCGCCTCGCCGGTGACGCCCCAGCTGAAGGGGGTTCTGAATTTCGCCACGGGCGTGGAGAAGAACGACACCACTTTCCGCGCCGCTTTCCCCTACGTGCAAACGCCGTGGCAGGGCTACCGCATCCGCCGCTAACGCATTTTCTCCACTTTGACTCGTCCGAACCTGATGAATTCTAAATTTATACCCAAGTTCCTGCTGCTGCCCGCCGTGGTGGTAACGGCGGCCGTTGGGCTCTCGGTGTGGAGCACGGCCCACACCCCCCTCGAAGCCAGCAGCCACCGCGAAGCACCCCTGATTGCCGACGACCCGGTGGCCGACAACACCGACCTCTACGCCTTCCGCGACCCCAACGACGCGAGCCGGGTGGTGGTCATCGCCAACTACATCCCGTTCGAGCTGCCCCACGGGGGCCCCAACTACTCGACGTTTGGCGAGAACGTGCGCTACGAAGTGCACGTGAAAAACAACGGCGCCACGGCTGGCGACGATATTACGTACCGCTTCACCTTCAAGCGAGTGAACGAGGACCCCAGCACGTTTTTCAACATCCGGCTGGCCAAGCAAAACCTGAAGACCACCTATACCTGCGAGAAAAGCGTGAACGGTGGCCCCTTCTCGGCCATCGTGAGCAACGGCGTAGTGGCCCCCAACAACATCGGGCCCCGCTCCATCAACTCGGCCGTGGGCCTGAACGTGCCCTCCTACACCGACCTGCGCCAGAGCACGGTGACCCCCGCCAGCGGCGGCGGCAACGAGCAGGTGTTCTGCGGGCCGGCCGATGACCCATTCTTTGCCGACCTGGGCGCCATTTTTGACCTGGCGAACCTGCGCCCCACCGGCGCCACCGACGGGTTGTCCCGCAAAAACTGCCACTCCATTGCGCTGAGCATTCCGATTGCCACGCTGCAAAAGGACGGCAAGGCCGTGACCGCCGCCAGCAGCATCCTCGACTCGGACTACGTGATTGGCGTGTGGGCCTCGGCCAGCCGCCCCGCCATGCAAACCTTCAGCGCCAGCGCCGGCAACGGCGTTAGCGGCGACTATGTGCAGGTGTCGCGCCTGGGCATGCCGCTCACCAACGAAGTCATCAACCCCATCGGCAGCAAGGACCGTTGGAATGCGTTGACGCCCTACAACGAAGACGCCACCACAGATAACTACCTCTCCAACCCCGAGCTGGGCCTGTACGTGGACAAGCGGCTGTTTGGGAACGCGGTGCCCCAGTTGGCGGCCCTCGACGTGCAAACCAAGTCGCTAGCGGGCTTCCCCGGCCTGCCGGCCAACGGCTTCGACTTCGGCAATACCCAAGCGGGCCTATACCCGCTGAAAGGCTCCGACGCCGTGGCCGGCACGGCCCTGGCCGACGCCGCCTTCGGCAACTACCTGCTCGTGGACAAGAGCCCGCGCTCGGTGGACATCAAGCCCATTTTCCACACCGGCGTGCCCAACCTGCCGCCCTACCAGCTCGCCACCGGCAAGCCCAAGGGCAACCCGTTGGCAGCCGGCAAGCCGTTCATCAACAATTTCCTGCCCCTGACGGCTTCGGGCCGCACCAACCCCGGCGGCGACATGCTGCGCCTGAACATGGCCGTGCCCACCACCCCGCGCACCGTCAACGGCCAGGCCAACCCGGAGTTCAGCAACCAGGGCCTGCTGGCCGCGGCCGTGCTCGGCCTGACGGACGCGCGCTTTAACGGCAGCACCGCCCTCCAGAACATCCCGAACATGGACGGCTTCCCCAACGGGCGCCGCCTGGAAGACGCCGTGGACCAGATTGAACTGAAGGCCGTGGGCGGCGTGGTGCTGGCCGCCATCGGCCTGTGGTACGACGACTACACGCCCGCCAGCGCCTCGCCCGTTACGCCCCAGCTGGGCGGCGTGCTGGCCTTCACCACCGGTGTGGAGCGGAACGACACAACCATCCGCGCTGCCTTTCCCTTCGTGCAAACGCCGTGGATTGGCACGGGTTCGGCCAGCGGCCCGACCAACACCGTCGTCATCCCGAACCTGACCGTGAGCACGGCCATGCCGGTGGAAGCCGGCACCTACAACGACATCACCATCACCGGTTCGGGCGCAGCGGCCTTCAACGGCCCCATCGTGGTGAACGGCACCCTGACCGTGCAAGCCGGCGGCGTGCTGAACACCCGCGGCGTGCTGGCCACCAACTGCATCGCCGTGACGGGCCCCGGCAGCTTCGTGCTGCAGGCCGGCGCCACGCTGCGCACCTGCAACCCCGACGGCATCGCCGCCACGGGCACCACGGGGGCCATCCAGGTGAGCGGTTCGCGCACTTACTCCAACGACGCCAGCTACGAGTTCAACGGCGGCGAAGCCCAGCGCAGCGGCACGGGCCTGCCCAGCCAGGTGCGCAGCCTGACGGTGAACAACTCGGCCGGCCTGACCCTGAACAACGGCGGCGTGCGCATCGCCCAAGTGCTGGCCCTGACCAATGGCAACCTGACCACGAGCGCCAGCCAGCCGCTGACGCTGCTTTCGACGCCCACCGCCGGCACGGCCCTGGTGGTGAATACCAACGGCGCCGTGGTGGGCCCCGCCACCATGCAGCGCGCCATCGACCCGGCCTTCAACGCTGGGCTGGGCTACCGCCACTACAGCTCGCCGGTGGCCAATACCACCCTCAACGACTTGGCCACCAACACGCCCAGCTTCAGCCCGATCTTCAACCAGGCCTACAACTCGGCCGGGGTCAACGCTGGCGACGTAACGCCCTTCCCGAACGTGTTTGCCTACGACCAGGCCCGCGTGACCAGCGCGGCTAACGCCACGAGCGCCTTCGACATGGGCTTCGTGGTGCCCCAAGCCAGCGACCCGATGGGCATCATGAGCGGCTACGCGGTGAACATCTCGGCCGACGCCGTGGTGGACCTGACGGGCACGCTTAACAACGGGCCCCAGGCCCGCACCAACCTGATGCGCGGCACCCTGCCCCAGAGCGGCTGGCAATTGTTGGGCAACCCCTACCCCTCACCGCTGGACTTTAGCCAGATGGGCGGCGTGACCCGCACCAACGTGGACGACGCCGTGTACGTGAGCCAAAGCACGGGCCAGTACATGGGCCAGTACCGCAGCTACGTGAACGGCGTGGGCAACCCGCAGATAGCGGCCATGCAGGGCTTCTTCGCCCGCGTCAGCGCTGGGCAAACGACGGGCAGCTTCGCCCTGAACAACGCGGCCCGCGTCACGACGTTTGCCGCCGCCCCCAGCTTCAACCGTGGCGGTGCCGAAACCCGGCCCCTGGTGAACCTGAAGCTGCAGGGGGCCGCCCTGTTGCTGGCCGACGAAACCAACGTGTACTTCGAGCAAGGCGCCACGGCAAACTACGACGCCCACTTCGACGCCTACAAGCTGCCCAGCTCGTCGGGCCTGAGCGTGAGCAGCCTCACGGCTGCCGACGCACTGTCCATCAACGGCTTGCCGCCACTGGTGGCTACGGTGGCCACCACCGTGCCGCTCAACGTGCAGGTGCCCAACACGGGCGTGTTCACCCTGAACGCGGCCAGCGTTATCAACTTCGCCGCCACCACGCAGGTGCTGTTGCTCGACGCCCAAACCGGGGCCCGCATCGACCTCAAGCAGCAGCCGCTTTACACCTTCACGGCGGCCACCAAGGCCCTGATAGGCCGCTTCAGCCTGTACTTTGGGCCCTCGGCGGTGCTGGCCACCAACCCCGCCGCGCTGGCCCAGCAAGTGCAGCTGTACCCCAACCCGGCCCGCGGCAGCTTCACGCTGCTGCTCCCTGCCGAGTTGGGCCGCGCGCCGGTCACGGCCACGCTCTACAACCAGCTCGGCCAAGTGGTGTCGCAGCGCACGCTGCCGATGACGGCTGCCGGCGCCACGGCGCTGTTCGACGTGTCGCACCTCGCCTTTGGGGTGTACACCCTGCAAATGACCGGCGGCACCACCAAAGTGGTCAAGCGCCTCATCATCGCCCAGTAACCAACCGGCAGCGCCGGGCAGGGCCCCAACCCCTGCCTGGCGCTGCCATCGGCTGCGTTTCTTTGGTTTGCTTCTCTTCTCATATTACCATCCTTTTGCCATGAAAAAGAATACTTTAATAGCCGCCCTCTGCGGCACCGTTGCGTGCTTTCTATTCGTCGTTGCCCCGGCCCTAGCCCAAGACGGCCCCGGCTCGTTGGGCCCCACGCCTAACGCGCCCACCTCCGTGCCCATCGACGGCGGCGCTTCAATTTTGCTGGCCAGCGGCGTGGCCCTTGGCCTGAAAAAGCTTCGCGACCGCCGCCGCGCCCGCTAGTCTTTTTTCGGGCCCGTTCCGCCGGCTGTGCCGCCGCTGGAACGGGCCCGTTTTTTTGGCGGCCCTGCCCCATTTGCTCAATGTGGCAGGTACTTGTTTGGCGGGAAAAACACAACCGCTTGACCGACAACCGCCAACAAGCGGCTAGCAACCGTTTACTTTCAAAAGATTACTTACCTTTTGCCATGTTTAGGCGTTTTATGGCTGTTCGTTTCAGTAAAAATGCCCGGCTCCAGTGGCGTTTCCTGGCCGTGGCCACGGGGTTGTACTTGCTCTGGTGGCTGGGCTACGAGCACTTCCTGGGGCCCGACGGCCGCCTCGACCACGCCCTGTCGGTGCAGGTGGCACGGGCGGCGGCGGCGGGCCTGCGGGCCTTTGGGTTTGCGGCGGGCACGTTGGCCACCTCCCCTACCCTGGTGCGGATGGCCGGCCAGCCAGCGGTGCTCGTGGGCGACCCGTGCAACGGCTTGGTGCTGTACGCGCTGTTCGCCGGCTTCGTACTGGCCTACCCCGACAACGGCCGACGCCGGGGCTGGTTCATTGCTTTGGGCATCACTGCTTTGTACCTTGTGAACGTGGCGCGCGTGGCGGTGCTGGCCCTCAACCACACCTACTGGTACCACACCGTGGACTTCAACCACCACTACACGTTCACCTTTGTGGCCTACGCGGCCATCCTGGCCCTGTGGGCGTGGTGGACGAAAGGGCGGACTACCGACCGCCCCGGCTATGCACCCACCGCGTGAAGCCCGGCCGCCGGCGCGGCCCTGGGCCCACTGGCTGGCGCTGGCCTTTTTTGGGGCCGTGTTGGTGTTGCTGGGCCAGTTCCAGGAGGCAATATTTGTGGAACTGACGCGCGGGTGGAACGCCGTTGGGGCCCTGGTGGGCTGGGCTGGCTTGATTACCGCGCCGGGCCTGCGCAGCATGCCGGCGTCGGCCACTTACCACTTGGCCTACACCGCGGCCACCGCGGCGGCTCTGCACCTGCTGCTGCGTGGGCGCGGCACCCCGTGGGTTTTAGGCGGCTTTGGCGCGGTGCTGGCGGCGGGCTTGGGGCTGCTGGCTTGGGGGCACGCTGCCCACTGGCCCGGGGCCACCGAGCGCGGCCACCTGCTAATCAGCGTGGTTTCCTCGCCGCTGGCGCTGCTGGCGGGCTACGCGCTGGCGCTGCTGGGCCAACCCGTGGGCGCGCCTTCCCGACCGTAGCCGTCTTATGTTTCGATAATTGACGCGATTGGGCCGCCGGGGTTTGCCCGGCGGCCCAATCGCATTTAAGGCCTAAAGTTGCGGCGGTACGCAAATTCGTGTTCGAGGTCAGGCGGAAAGTCGCCGACATTGGTGGGCCAGCGGCAATTGGTGCACCGCGACTATCGCGCGCCGCTGGGACCGCGGGTGAAGGCTCCGCGGAAGAACTCCTCAGCCTAAACCCTGCCCACCACGCGGGGCCCCAAAACTAGTAGCGAGGCGGCCGGCACCCCAGCTTTCCACGCCACCGACGAGTAGCGCGCCGAAGCCAAGTTGCCAACGCTCGAAAAATAACGAATCAGGGAGGCTCTGGCCACGTGGGATGGCAGGAATGGGCACCTACCCTACATTTGATTTCTACAACTACTTGCTATGAAACCCTTCCCCCTCGAAGAGCTGTACGCCAAGTTTGCCCCCGAGGCTGGTGCTGCGTCCGGCGCGTTGCTGCCGCCGGACAGGCCGCGCGAAATTGGGCATTTCAACGTCTTCGACGTGGCGGACCTGATGCTCGACTACCGCAACCGGCCGCCGATGACCTTTGACCGGCGGGCCTTTTACAAGATCAGCTTGATTCGCGGGCGCAGCCGGATTGAGTACGCCGACCAGGGGATGGACGTGGACCACAATAACCTGTGGTTTGCCACGCACCGGGTGCCCTACCGCTGGCTGCCGCGCGACCAAGCGCAGACGGGGTATTTCTGCGTTTTCACCGACGAGTTTTTGCTGCCCGCCAACGGGGGCCTGGTGCTGCACGAGCTGCCGGTTTTCCAGCCGGGCGGCTGCCCGGTATTGCCGTTAACGGACGACGAATACGCGGCCATTGAGTTGATTTTTAAGAAAATGACGCAGGAAATCGCATCCAGCTACGCCTACAAGTACGACCTGCTGCGCGCTTACCTGTTGGAGCTCATTCACCTGGGGCAGAAGCTCCAGCCGGCCCCAGCCCCGGCCCCGGCCCACTCGGCAGCAGCCCGGCTGGCGGCCCGGTTTGCCGACCTGTTGGAACGGCAGTTCCCGCTGGAAACCCCGCACCAGCAGCTGCGCCTGCGCACGGCCACCGACTACGCCGGCCACCTGGCCGTGCACGCCAACCACCTCAACCGGGTGCTCAAGGAAACGACCGGCCACACCACCACCGCCCTCATTGGCGGCCGGGTGGCCCAGGAAGCCAAAATGCTGCTAAAGCAAACGAACTGGACGGCCTCGGAAATTGCCAACAGCCTGGGATTTGCCGACGTGGCGCATTTCTGCAATTTCTTCAAGCGCCAGACGGGCCTGGTCCCGGGGGCCTTCCGCGCATAAGAAGATTGTTTGAATTATTCAGTAGATGGTTTGACCTGCGCAACGCCGCCGCGGCCGCCCGCCGGACCTTTGCAAGGTACTTACCAACCATCCTCAACCAGTCCACCACATGCGCGTTTTCGTAACCGGCGCCACGGGCTTCATCGGCTCAGCCATCGTTCAAGACCTACTCGGCGCGGGCCACCAGGTGCTCGGCCTCGCCCGCTCAGAAGCAGCCGCCCAGGCCCTAACCGCTGCGGGGGCCGAGCCCCACTGGGGGGCCCTCGACGACCTCGACAGCCTGCGGCGCGGCGCCGCAGCCGCGGAGGGCGTCATCCACGCGGCTTACATCCACGACTTCGCCGCCTACGAAGCCGCGGGCCAGACGGACAAGCGCGCCATCGAAGCGCTCGGCGGGGCGCTGGCCGGCTCGGGCCGCCCCCTGGTCGTCACGGCCGGGCTGGGGGGCTTTGCCCTGGGCCGCCCCGCCACGGAAGAGGACGTTCCCGCTGCCTCGCCCCGCTTGTCGGAACAGGCGGGGCTGGCGCTGGTGGCGCAGGGCGTGCGGGCGTCGGTGGTGCGCCTGTCGCCCTCGGTGCACGGCGAGGGCGACTACGGCTTCGTGCCAACCCTCGTCGGCATTGCCCGCCAGCAAGGCGTGGCGGCGTACGTGGGCGAGGGGCGCAACCGCTGGCCCGCCGTGCACCGGCTCGACGCGGCCCGCCTCTTCCGGCTGGCGCTGGAGCAAGGCGTGGCCGGGGCCCGGTACCACGGCGTGGCCGACGAAGGCGTGCCGATGCGCGACATCGCGGCCATCATCGGCCGCCACTTGAGCTTGCCGGTCGTCAGCAAATCGCCGGAGGAGGCCGCCGACCATTTTGGTTGGATGGCCCGCTTCGTCGGCATGGATTTGTCGGCTTCGGGTGCACTGACGCAGCAGCGGCTGGGCTGGCACCCCGGCCACCCCTCGCTCCTGTCCGACCTCGAGCAGGGAAGCTACTTTAAAGGCTAACGGGCCCCTGGCGGCGCGGGCGGTAAAGCGAAAAATGGGCGGCGGGCGGCTTCCAAACGACCGGCTGGGGCCCCTAGCGCCGCGCGGCGCCCTCCGTGATGCTGATGGCGTAGCCGCCGCCCGGTGCGCAGTACTGCGTGAGCTTCGACTTGTTGGTTACGCCGACTTTGCGGATGGCGTAGGCCTGCGGGTTTTTCTCGTAGTGCGCGTTCTTGCCGTCGGCGTAAATGGTGGCCACGTAGGTCTTGCCCGGGTCCAAAAAATCCAGGTTGATGTTCGAAGTGCGGCCCTGCTCGTCGCAGGTGCTGCCCACGAACCAGCTGCTTCGGCCCTTGGCCTTGCGGGCGATGGTGATGTAGTCGCCGGGCTCGGCTTCGAGCACGTGGCTCTCGTCCCAGTCCACGGCCACGTCCTCGATGAACTGAAACGCGTCGAGGAACTTGTTGTAGGTTTCGGGCAGGTCGGCCGCCATTTGCAGCGGCGAGTACATCGTCACGTACAGGGCCAGCTGGCGGGCCAGGGTGCTGTGCACGAACGACTTGTTGGCGGGGTTGTAGGCGCTGATGCGCGTCTGAAAAATGCCCGGCGTGTAGTCCATGGGGCCCCCAATGAGGCGGGTGAAGGGCAGGATGGTGGTGTGGTCGGCGTTGTTGCCGCCGAACGATTCGTACTCGGTGCCCCGGGCGGCCTCGTTGCCGATCAGGTTCGGGTAGGTGCGGGCCAGGCCGGTGGGGCGCACGGCCTCGTGGGCGTTGACCATGATTTTGTGCTTGGCGGCCTCCGTGATGGCGTAGAGGTAGTGGTTGTTGAGCCACTGCCCGTAGTGGTGCTCGCCGCGGGGCAGGATGTTGCCCACGTAGCCGCTCTTCACGGCGGTGTAGCCGTTGTCGTTCATGAACTGGTAGGCCTGCTCCATATGCCGCTCGTAGTTGCGCACCGAGCTGCTGGTTTCGTGGTGCATGATGATTTTGATGCCCTTGCCGGCCGCGTAGCGGTGCAGCTCCTGCACGTCAAAGTCGGGGTACGGCGTCACGAAGTCGAACACGTAGTCCTTGCTCTGGCCGAACCAATCCTCCCAGCCAATGTTCCAGCCCTCCACCAGCACGGCGTCGAGGTGGTGCTGGGCGGCGAAGTCGATGTATTCCTTCACGTGGGCCGTGGTGGCGCCGTGCGTGCCGCTGGGCTTGAGCGTGGCGTAGTTGACGGAGTCGAGCTTGATATTGCCGCCGGTGGTGTACGACCACGTGCTCTTGCCGGTAATCATTTCCCACCACACGCCCACGTACTTGGTGGGCTTGATCCAGCTGGTGTCCGTGTACTTGGTGGGCTCGTTGAGGTTGAGCACCAGCTTCGATTCCAGGATGTCGCCGGCCCGGTCGCTCACAATCACCGTGCGCCAGGGCGACAGGCAGGGCGTTTGCAGGTAGCCTTTGTTGCCCTGCGCGTCGGGCGTGAGGTGCGATTCGAGCACGAAGTTCTTATCGTCCAGTTCCAACGACATCGTGGAGTAGTCGATCAGCGCCGCCTCGTGCAGGTTGATGTAGAGGCCGTCGGCGCTCTTGAGCATGAGCGGCGTTTGCACGCCGGTGGGCGAGAACGTGGTTTGCGAGGCGTTGCCGGTCACGGCCGTTTTCATCAGCCCGCGCACCTCCGACAGCTTCGAGGTGGTGGTGCTGTACTCCTGGGTGTCGTAGTCGCCGGGCAGCCAAAAGGCCTTGTGGTCGCCGGCCAGCGCGAACTGCGTGCGCTCCTCCTTCACCACAAAGTAGGCCAGCTCGGGCTGCTTCGGAAACTCGTAGCGGAAGCCCAGCCCGTCGTCGAACACCCGGAAGTGCAGCACCACGACGCGCTTAGTAGCGGCCTGCGTGAGCGTGACGGTCAGCTCGTTGTAGTGGTTGCGAATGGTTTTGGTTTCGCCCCACACCGGCGTCCAGGTTTGGTCGAAGGCCGTGGTTTTGGCGTCGCGCACGGCGAAGCCGTTGGTGAGCGCGGGGCCCTCTTTCAGCTCCAGGCCCAGGTGGCTGGGCTTGATGACGGCGCGGCCCTTGTAGGTGAGGCTGTAGGTGGGCACGCCGCCCGCTTGCAGCGAAAAGGTGAGCGCCAGGTTCGCGTTGGGCGACTTAACCTCTTCGGCGTGCGCAAAAGTCCAGCGGCAAACCAAGCCTACCAGGAGTAGGGAGTGGCGCATGAGGCGGCGAAGCGCCCAGCGGTGGGCGGGGGAAGGGTGAGGCATGGCGGGAAAATACAAGAGAATCCGGAGAAGGAGCGGGCGGGCCAAGCCGGCCAAAAGCCCCCGCACCCCGCGCCAAAGTTAGCACGGCCGCCCGCCCGGGCGGCCTTTGCTACCGCACCGGTGGCCCGCCCGGGGCCCCCAGCTCGGCGCCGTCGGCCTCCATTAGCCACGCGTAGGCTGTGGGCACGGCCGCCAGGGCCAGCGTTACGTTTGCTAAGCGCCAGCTCCCCCGAACCGGCCGCGTATCCCCAATGCACCGCCGCCCGGCCGCGCACAGGCCCGGCAGCAGCTCGCAGATGCCCCACTCGACATTTCCCAGGGGCCCCAAGCCGGTTGTTTAAACGGGGCCCCGCGGCTCAGTCGAGGGCGTGGGGCCACACGGGGTACTCGGCCAGCACTTGGTCGAGAAGCTGGCGCAGCTGGGGGCTCATGGCGTGGGCGCGGGGCAACAGAAAGCGGGGCGTGGCGGGGTCCACGTAGCCGGTCAGCAACTCCATGTCGGGCGGCACAAGGGCGGCGAAGCCCATGGCCCAGTCCGGAAACATGCGCTGGCCGGCGGGGCCGTCCACCAGCACGTGCAGGTCGGTGTTGCGGCCGTCGAGGCGAATGTGCGACACCAGGCCGCGAATGATGGCCTCGGGGCCCTCCAATACTTGAAAAAACACGCCGGGGGTGTTGTCAGGGCCGTCGCTGTAGAGCAACAGGCCCGTAACGTGGTGGGCTTGGTTGAATAAGCGCGCCTTTCGGAGCAGCGCTTGCAGCGCCTCTACGCCCAGCGGCGCCGTGGCGCGGCTCAGGTACACAAGGTGGTGCAGGACGAAGGGACGGGTGGGCATAACGGTGCGCAAAGAAACGAAACCGGTACGGCCTGGGTTGAGGCCGAATCTTGGGCCAAGGTAAGTCCAGGGGCTTTTTTGCAGGCATTCAATGCATTAAACCGTCAAACGGCTAATCTTTTTTTCCAGGGCCGTCGCCACTCCGGGCCGGCCGGCAAACCTTGGGGCGGGCCCGGGGTTGCCAACCACCGGGCGTAGTTTGGAGTACAAGCCGCTGGGCTCGGTTTCGCCATTATTTTTCTTTCTTTGCTTATGAAAATTTTTGCCCTCCGCTTTGCCCTGCTGCCCGCCGCCCTGGCCGGCGGCGCGGCCCTGTTTGCCCTCGCGCCGGCCGCGCCCCGCGTGGCCCCCGACCCCGGCAACGCCGGCCTGAAACTGCCCGCCGGCTTTGGGGCCCTGGTGGTGGCCGAAACCGGCGGCAAGGCCCGGCACCTCGCCGTCACCCCCGAAGGCACGGTGTACGTGAAGCTCAACAAGCCCAATGCCCAGGGCGGCATCCTGGTGCTCAAGCCCTCGGCCACCGGCAAGGCCACCGTGGCCAGCGGCTTCGGCAACTACGGCGGCACGGGCATGTACCTGAAAAACGGGTACTTGTACGCCTCGTCCGACAAAGATGTGTACCGCTACAAGCTCAATGCCCAGAACGAGGTGGTGAACCCCGCCCAGCCCGAACTGGTGGTGGCCGGCCTCAAGCTGGGCCAGGAGCACGAGAGCAAGTCCATCACCCTCGACAACGCCGGCAACCTGTACGTGAACGTGGGGGCCTACTCCAACTCGTGCCAGGTGAAGGACCGCGAAAAGGGTTCGTTGGGCATCGCCAACTGCCCGGTGCTGGACTCGGCGGGCGGCATTTGGCAGTTCAAGGCCGACGGGCAGCGCCAGCGCCAGGCCCAGGGCACGCGCTACACCACCGGCCTGCGCAACGTGGTGGGGCTGGATTGGAACCCGCAGGACAACCAACTCTTTGTGATGCAGCACGGCCGCGACCAGCTGCACGACATCTTCCCGGCGATGTACGACGAAAAAGCGTCGGCCCAGCTGCCGGCCGAGTGCATGTACGCCGTGAAAAACGGCGACAACGCCGGCTGGCCTTACATCTACTACGACCCCGCCAAGCACCAGAAAATGCTGGCCCCCGAGTACGGCGGCGACGGCAAAAAGGCCGTGACCGACAAGTACATCGACCCGGTGGCTGCCTACCCGGCCCACATGGCCCCCAACGCGCTGCTGTTCTACACCGGCACCATGTTCCCAGCCAAGTACCGCAACGGCGCCTTCATCGCCTTCCACGGCTCCTGGAACCGGGCCCCCGAGCCCCAGATGGGCTACTTCGTGGCCTTCCAGCCCTTCAAGGACGGCAAGCCGAACGGCCCGTACGAAGTATTTGCCGATAACTTCGCCGGCACGGCCGCCAAAACGGCTTCGGGCCGCGCCGACCACCGCCCCTGCGGCCTGGCCCAGGGCCCCGACGGCTCGCTCTACGTGAGCGACGACTCGAAAGGCACCATTTTCCGCATCGTATACAACAAGTAACATGACCCGTTCTTCCCTTTTGGGGGCTGGCTTCCTGCTGGCGTTGGCATTGGCCCTGCCGGGCACGGGGCCCGCCGAAGCCCAAACCAAGCCCGCCGCCGCCGGGGCCCCCGCCCCGGTGCTGCTCGCCCAGGGCAAAAAAGTGTACACCAAGTACTGCCTCACCTGCCACCAGGCCGACGGCGGCGGCGTGTCCAGCATGAACCCGCCGCTCATCAAAACCACCTATGTGCTCGGCGACAAGGCCCGGCTGACGAACATCCTGGTGCACGGCTTCTCGGAAAAGGTGGACATCAACGGCGAGACGTACAACAACGTCATGCCGGCCCACGACTTCCTCACCGATACGGAAATGGCCGCCGTGCTCACCTACGTGCGCAACTCGTTTGGCAACAAAGCCAGCGCCGTGAGCGTGGCCGAAGTGAAAGCCACCCGCGCCAGCAAATAAGGCAGCGCGGGCACTGCGAGCCCGCGCCTTTTACCTGTAATGAACGTAGCGCGGACTTGGTGGTTCGCGGTGCTCGCTTCGTCCTGCTGATTATCGGGCAGCGACTGGGCAGTGCCGCGGACTACCGAGTCCGCGCTACGTTGTTCGGCCCCGCGGGCTTGGGGCGTCCACGCTACGGCGCAAACTGCACCCGTAGCACGTGCCGCCGGCCCGCGGGCTCGAAGGCGTAGCTCACCCGGAACCCGTAGTGCACGCCGATTTGCTGCACGATGCTCAGGCCCAAGCCGGGCGAGTCGGTGGTGGCGCGGTGCTTGCGAAAACGCTCGAAGAAACGGGCCGGGTCGTCGCCCGGGTCGGCCCCGGGGTTGCTGATTTCCAACGAATTACTGGTTAGTACCGCCGTCACGTCGCCGCCCGGTTCGTTGTGCTTGATGGCGTTGTGGAGCAGGTTGTGCACCAGCGAATCGGCCAAACCGGGGTGCATGTGCACCACCAGGGGGGCCGGCGCGCGCAGGTGAAAGGCCAGGCCCCGGGCCTCGAGCAGGGGCTCCAGCTGCCGGCTTTTTTCGGCCAATAGTTCGTCGAAACGCACCGGTGCCGCGGCGGCAAACTGGCGGTTTTCGATGCGACTGAGCAGCCCCAGCGCCTGGTGCAGGCGCGAGAGGCGGCGCGTGGCGCCGTAGAGCTCGGCCAGCAGCGGTGCGGCGGCGGGGTCCCGCTCCAGGGCCGGCAGTTGCAGCAGCTGCTCCAGCTGGGCCTGCATGATGGCCAGCGGCGTCTGGGTTTCGTGGGCGGCGTTGGCCGTGAACTCGCGCAGGTTTTCGTAGTCGGCCACCAGGCGCTGGCTGAGGTGCGTGAGGGCCAGGTTCAGCTCGGCAAACTCGGCGATGGCGGGCGTGGGCAGCGCCAGGGGCCGGTGCTGCTGCAAGTCGTAGCCGCGCAGGGCCTCCAGCGTGTGCCGGAACGGGGCCCACAGCCGCCCCGCCAGCCAGCGGTTGAGCAGGGCCGCGCCGCCCAGCAGCGCCGCCAGCACCCCCAGCATGGTGGCGAGGATGATGCGCACCAAATCGTCGGTTTCGACCAGCGACTTGCGCACCGTCACCCACACCGGGGGCCCCGCGGCCGGGCGCACCGCAAACGTGAGCTGCCGGTGCGGCACCGACTCGTGCTCCAGCGTGTCGCGCAGCAGCGTGTCGCCCAAGCCCTCTGGCCGGGGCCGCGCGCTCACGGCCAGCGCCGACTCGAACGGGGGCCCTGGCAGCGGCCGGCCGGCGCGCACCTGCTGCTCCACTTCGTGGCGGCGGATGGCCAGCTGCTCGCCCACCTCGTGGCGCAAGGCGTGGTTCACGCCGAAGTAGAGGGCCCCGCTGCCCACCGCAAACAGCACCGCCGCCAGGGCCAGGTAGTAGCAGTTGGTGGCGGCGAGCAGCTTCACTTTAAATTGAGGTGGATGGGTGAAGGAACAAATGAAAAGGGGCTAATGGGCAAAAAAGCCGTCATGCAGAGCGCAGCGAAGCATGACGGCTTTTTTGCCCGTTCACCTTCACTGTTCTTTTCATTCCTTAGCTAATTCACCAGTTCCCCGACTTACTCGCTGCTCAGCTTGTACCCCACGCCGTACATGGTGCGGATGTAATTATCGGCGCCTTTTTCCTGGAGTTTTTTGCGCAGGTTTTTGAAGTGGGTGTAGATGAAGTCGAACGAGTCGGCGGCGTCCACGGCGTCGCCGCAGAGGTGCTCGGCGATGGCTTCTTTGGTGAGCACGCGGTCGGGGTTGGCGAGCAAATACAGCAGCAGGTCGTACTCCTTGCGGGTGAGCGCCAGGGGCTCGCCGCGCACCAGCACTTCGGCCTGGTCGGGCCACACCAGCAGGTCGCGGAACACGATGTGGTGCTGCCCCTGGAACTGCCGCCGCCGGATGATGGCCCGCAGCCGGGCGTTCAGTTCCGACAAGTGGAAGGGCTTGACGAGGTAGTCGTCGGCCCCGAGGTCGAGGCCGGCGATGCGGTCTTCCAGCGTGTCGCGGGCGGTGAAGATGAGCACGCCGGCCGGCGAGTTGTCCGCCTTCAGGGCCCGCACCAGGTCGAGGCCGTTGCCGTCGGGCAGCGTCAGGTCGAGCAGCACGCAGTCGTAGCGGTAGAGCTTGATTTTCTCGTAGGCCTGGGCAAAATCGGCCGCTACTTCCACCACGTAGCCCCCGGGGCGCAACGAATCGAGCAGCACGGCGCGCAGGGCGGGTTCGTCTTCGACGAGTAGCAATTTCATAGGCAGAAGCGCAGCCGGGGTGGGAACTGTCGCCGGCCAGGCGGCAAAAAAACGTGGCAAAACTGGCGAAAATCTGTGGACCAGCCCCAGCGCTGGGGCCCCGGCGCCAGGGCTGCCAACTTTGCTTCAGAATTGTGGGAGACCTTTGCGGCGTTCGGTGCTGGGTTCTCCTTTTTTCGTTCGCTGTGGTACGTTCCGTTTTTCGTCGTTGGCTGGCCGTGGGGGCCCTGGGGCTGGGCCTGGCGGCCGGGGCGGCCCGCGCCCAGGGGGCGGGCCCGCCGGC
The DNA here is from genome assembly GCA_050954665.1 of Janthinobacterium lividum. Taxonomy (GTDB): domain Bacteria; phylum Bacteroidota; class Bacteroidia; order Cytophagales; family Hymenobacteraceae; genus Hymenobacter. The sequence goes on along the minus strand of JBPBPC010000058.1, from coordinate 2,615 downwards.
CCTGGGGCCCCTGCCGGCCGCGGTGCCCGCCGGGCCGGGCAGCCCCCGGGCGCTGCCCGACTTCCTGGCCGTGGCCTACGCCCAAAGCCCGCTGCTGGGCGACCTGCGCAACCAAGTGCTGCAAAACCGCCTCGACAGCCTCCGCCGCAAGGCCCAAAACGGCGTGCAGGTGGCCGGCATCGGGGCGGCGGTGGCCTCGCCGTCCATTACGAACAGCAGCGGCGAGCAGGTCGTCGGCTACGACCAGGCGGTGAGCAACGGCGGCAACTACGCCAGCCTCGCGCAGGCCACCAAGCCGGTGCTCAACCGCTTCCAGTTGCAAACCGACTACCGCATCCTCGGCAACCAGGGCCTCGTGCTGCGCAACACCGGCCGCCTTTCGGCCCTCGATTTGCGCCGCTCCGTCACCGACCAGTTCCTGACCGCGTACGCCGCCCAACTGCAATTTGACTTCGGCCGCGCGCTGCTCGGGCAGCTGCGCCAGCAAGACCAGCAGTTGCGCCAGCTCGTGAACGCGGGCGTGTTCAAGCAGACGCAGTATTTGAGTTTCTACCTGTCGGTGCGCACCCAGGAGGTGACGGTGGAGCAAAACCGCCTCGGCTACCGGCGCGAGCTGGGGGCGCTGCGCTACCTGTGCGGCGTGGCCGACACGGCCCTGGTGACGCTGGCCGTGCCCGGGGCCCCGGTGCGCCGGCCGCTGGCGGGCCTCGCCTCCATCACCCAGCGCCAGTACACGCTCGACAGCCTGCGCTACCAGCTCGACCGCCAGGCCGTGGACGCCGCCTACCGGCCCAAGCTGAGCGCGGTGCTGGACGCGGGCATCCAGTCGTCGCAGCCCGGGCTGCTGGCCCTGGGCCACAGCACGGGCCTGGGGGCCGGCTTCCTGCTGGCGCTGCCCATTTTCGACGGCCACCAGCGGCAGCTCCAGTACCAGCGCATCGACCTGGGCGAGCGCAGCCGGCGCGGCTACCGGCAGTTTCTGACGGTGCAGCGGCAGCAGCAGTACGACCAGCTGGGGGCCCTCGTCCGGGCGTCGGAGGCGCTGGCGGCGCGCATCCGCGAGCAGCTGCGGGTGGCCGAGGCCCTGGTGGGCGCCGCGCGCCAGCAGCTGGCCACCGGCGACGTGATGATCCTGGACTACTTGAACCTCGTGACCAGCTACCGCACCTTGCAGTTCAGCCTCACGCAGGCCGAAACCGACCGGCTCCGCAGCCAGTACGCGCTGGATTATTTGGCGGAATAGGGCCCCGGGGGCGTACTGCGCAGGTTTTTTCCCACTATCTAATTCTAAAAGGCCGTCATGCTGAGCGCAGCCGAAGCATCTCTACTGCGGCAGTAAATCATGGTTAGTGGAACAGTAGAGATGCTTCGGCTGCGCTCAGCATGACGTTTTAATAATCCCTGGTGAACACCAGTCTATTCCCTTCAACCATGTCCCGCTTCCTTCCCTTTGCCCTGCTGCTGGCCCTGGCCGCCTGCCACCCGGGGGCCCCCGCGGCCGATGCGACCGAGGCGCCCGCCGACGGCGAGGAGGCCGCGGTGAAGCCCCGCGCCGTCGTGACGGTGGGCGCGGTGCAGCGCGACACCGTGGCCGATGTGCTGCGCCTGAGCGCCCTGTCGGCCTACCCGGCCAAGGACGTGCTGCGCGCCACCACCACCGGCTACCTGCTGGCCCCGGTGCCGGTGCCGGGCCAGCGCGTGGCCGCCGGCCAAACCGTGTTCACCCTCCAAACCAAGGAAAGCCGGGTGCTGCACCTGGACCAGCTGACCGGCGACCCGCGCCTGCGCTTCTCGGGCATTATTCGCATAAAAGCCAGCCAGGCGGGCGTGCTGGCCACGGTGGACAAGCTGGCCGGCGACTACGTGCAGGACGGCGAGCAGCTGGCCCTGAGCTACGACCGCGCCCGCTTCGGCTTTGTGCTCGACGTGCCCGTGACGCAGCTGCGCTACGTGCGCGTGGGCCAGCGCTGCCGCATCCGCCTGCCCGACGGCCGCACGCTGCCCGGCCGCGTGGCCGAGGTGCTGGCCACCGCCGACGCCGCCCTCCAAACCCAGCGCTACACCGTGCGCCCCACCGGCCCGGTGCCCGAGCTGCCCGAAAACCTGGCCGTGCAAATCGACCTCGACCGCACCGCCCCCCGCCTCACCCCCACCCTGCCGCGCGCCGCCGTGCTCACCGACGAAACCCAAACCCAGTTCTGGGTGATGCGCCTGCTCAACGACTCGACCGCCGCGAAGGTGCCGGTGCAAGTAGGGGCCCAGCAGGCCGACCGGATCGAAATCAGGGCTCCCACTTTTGGGCCCCGGGACCGAATCCTGCTCTCCGGCAACTACGGCCTCGACGACACGGCGGCGGTGAAAGTGGCGCGGTGAGTTCATTGGCGGGTAGTCGCCGGCATCATTCAGGGCAACTACAAAGAACGTTATGCTGAGTGGTAAAAAGGCCGTCATGCCGAGCGCAGCGAAGCATCTCTCCCGCAGCAGTAATCCTGATTAGTTCAGCAGAAAAGATGCTTCGCTGCGCTCGGCATGACGGCCTGGGTCTTTTTATGACGACCTGATTTTTAAAAATTTACTCCCCCCCAATGCCCCGCCCTTCTTTTTTCCAAGCCTAC
>JBPBPC010000056.1:0-50856 GCA_050954665.1 Janthinobacterium lividum | reverse complement strand
CCGCGTCGCCGTCCGATTATTGGGCAGCGACGCGGGCCGCAACGTCCACGCTACTTGTTTTTTATGGCCGCCAGCATTCGGTTCAGGTCGGCGCGCTGATAGGCTTTGCCGCGCGCCACCACGGCGGCTATCTGCCGCACATTGCGGATGTTGGCCAGCGGGTTGGCGTTCAGCAGCAGCAAGTCGGCGTCTTTGCCCACGGCGATGGTGCCGCTGCGGGCCGCCGCGCCCATGAACTGGGCCCCGTTGATGGTGGCCGCGCGCAGGGCCTGGGCAGGCGTGAGGCCGGCTTGCACCAGCAGCACCAGCTCGTCTTGCAGCGAGGCCCCCGGGTAGGTGAACGAGTTGAAGGCCCCGCTGTCGGAGCCCGCCAGCAGGACGACGCCCGCGGCCTGCATCTGCGGCACCAGGGCCATGAACTTGGCTTCCAGTTTTTGGGTAAAGGCCCGGGCGGCGGCGGACTGCTGGCGGGCGCTGGCCAGCCGCCGCGCGTAGGTGGCCTGGATTTTGGGGTCGATGTAGGCCCGCAGCGAGTCGTGGGCGTGGTCGTTTTCGCCCAGCTCGGCCAGGGTTTTGCCGATGGCCAGCGTGGGCACGGCGGCCGTGTGGTGGGCGGCCATCGCCCGGAAAATGCGCGCCGCCGCGGCCGGGCTGTAGGTGTCGTACACGGCCGGCAGCATCGCGAACAGGCCCAGCGGCTGGGACGTTTTCAGGCTGGTGCGCACCAGGGCCGTGAGGCTGTCTTCCTTGCCCGAGCAGGCCTTGAGGACGTAGTACAGGTGCTCGGTGGCGTCGAGGCCCCGGGCCACGGCGTCGCCCAGCGTGGCGGAATAGGGCATGTGGCCGGTGGTTTTCATGCCCCGGGCCTCGGCCTGGGTGATGACGTTCAAGTAGGCGTCGGCCGAGATTTTGCTGTCATAAATCTTCACGAAGTCCACCTTCAGCCGTTGCAGCGAGTCGAGGGCCCGGCTGATTTGGCCGGGCGTTTCCACTTCCAGCGAGCCGGGCCAGTAGGCGCCGGGCCCGTCAATTTTGGGGCCCGAGGTGAAGATGCGGGGCCCCGCCAGCGTGCCCGCGTCCTCGGCGCGCCGCCACGCGAAAATGCTGGCCGTGAGGTCGCCGCCGCAGTCGCGCACCGTGGTGATGCCGTGGGCCAGGTACAGGGCGAGGCTCTTTTGGTTGGCCGCCGCCAGGCTGTCGCCGCCGCGGAAGTGCACGTGCATGTCCCAGAGCCCGGGCAGGAGGAAGCGGCCGGTGCCGTCGAGGGTTTGCCGGGCGGCGTAGCGGGCTTGGGCAGCGGGGCCCACCCGCACGATCTTGCCGCCGGCCACGGCCACCGTTTGGTTGGGCCGCAACTGGCCGGTGGCCACGTCCACCACGCCCACGTGGCTGATCACCAAATCGTAGGTTGTAGCGGGGGCGGCCGGGCGCCCCCCCCCCGCCAGCAGCGCGGCCCCCGCCAGGGCCAGGAAAGAGTAATAAGTTTTCATGCGGCTAAGTTGGGCCCGCGGCGGGCAACAACATGGCTACCAGGAACCCGGGCCTGGCGGCCGCGTGGCGCCAAAACCTGAACCCGCGCCGGCCGTACCTGTGGGCGGGGCCCGCCGTTGGGCTTTTTCACCCCCATCCGTTTCCCTCATGCCCACCCTCCCCTATGTCCGCTACGCCGACGGCGTGGAAGAAACCCAACCCAACGAAGACCAGCTCGGCGACGAAACCGTGGCCTCCATGGCCCGCGTCACCCGGATGATGTTCGAGAAGAACCGCCACGCCATCCGCGACGCCCACGCTAAGAGCCACGGCATCCTGCGCGGCGAGTTGCACGTGTACCCCAACCTGCCCGAGCACCTGGCCCAGGGCATGTTCAAAGAAGCCAAAACTTACCCGGTCATCGTTCGCCTGTCCACCTCGCCGGGGGCCATCCAGCCCGACAGCCAACCGGCCGTGAAGGGCTTTGGGCTGAAAATCATCGGCGTGGAGGGCAAAAAGTTTCTAGCCGCCGAGGCCGACGCCGTCACCCAGGACTTCCTGCTGGTGAACGATACCATCATCCCGACCGGCGACGTGAAGAGCTACCACGACATGCAAATGCGGATCGAGAAGCTGGCGCACGGCCCCGAGTTCGTGCAAACCGTGGTCAACGAAGCCTCGGTGCTGGCCGACAAAGCACTCGAAGCCGTGGGCCTGAAAAAAGAAGTAAAAGTGGTGGTGTCGGCGCATCCCAACAACCACATCCTGGGCGAAACTTACACCACGCTCGGCGCCATCCGCTACGACGACTACGTGGCCAAAATAAGCGTGGCGCCGCTTTCCGACAACGTGAAAGCGCTGGCGGGCAAAGAGGTAGACGTGAAGGAGCCGGGGGCCTACCGCGACCTGGTGGTTGACTTTTTCCGCACCCAAGGCGCGGAGTACGAGCTGCGCGCCCAGCTCTGCACCGATTTGAAGGCGATGCCCGTGGAGGACGCTTCCATCGATTGGCCCCAAGACCAGAGCCCCTACCAGGCGCTGGGCAAAATTGTGCTTCCGGCACAGGATGCCTTCAGCCCCGCCCGCCGCGTGTACGCCGACGACGTGCTGTCGTTCAACCCTTTCCACTGCCTGCCCGTGCACTTGCCGCTGGGCTCCATCAACCGGGTGCGCATCAAGGCCTACGAATCGTCGGCTGCCTACCGCCACCACATGAACGCCCAGCCCCGCACCGAGCCGCGCGACATCAACGAGCTGCCCGACTAAGTAGTACCACGCCCTGGGGCCCCGGCGCTACGCCGCGGGGGCCCCCAGGGCGGGCGTAGCGGCCGGTTCCACGGCGCGCTCGAAGCGCAGGGGGCCTTCCCCAGCGGTTTCGACTGGCTCGAAGCCGTTGCGGCGCAGCACTTGCTGGGCGGCCGGGTTGTCGGGACCCGGATGAGCCACCAGCCGGTGCACCTGGCCAGTGGCCGCGGCCTGTTGCACCAGCCCGCCCACCAGCTCGGTGGCCAAGCCTTGCCCGCGCCATTCGGCGGCGATGGAAAAATCTATTTCGGCCGTGCCCGCGGCGTCTGGGGGCCCCGCGAAGCCACCCGCGCCCACCAGCGTGCGCGGCACGCTGCCCTCGGCTTTGCGCAGCGCGTACCACCCGTACCAACCGGCGGCGGCGCGCCCCCCGGTGGTGAGCCGTTCCAGAACGTTTTCCAGGACCGCCTGGCCAGGGCCGCCAATCGGCCAGGCAGCGGGCAGGGCTGCCCCCAGCAGCAACGAAAAATATTGGGGTTTGTGCAGCTCAGCGGTGAGCAGCGCCCGGCTGGCGGCAAGGATGGTGAGGCGGGGCGTTTGGGCAATCAATGGAATCATAGAGGGCTTATACGGTCGTGGGCAAGGGACGGCGCACCGTGACGGCTCAGTTTGCCGCGGGCCGCGGCCGCGGCGTTGCGCCAGCAGCTCGGCGCCCCGGGGCCCAATGCCCAAGCCAAATTAGCCAAGGCCATCGGGGCGCTAAATTCTATCTTTGCGTTTGATGACCCAGGACCCGCTACCCAACCTTGCTTTTGCCAACAACGCCGGCCAAATCCTGGAGGACGCCGCCGAGTTCTTGCGCATCGAATGGAGCAGCCAGCCCCGGGGGCCCGGCGACGTGCACAGCCTTTTCGACCACTTGCTCGGGGCCTTGCAGCGGCGCGGCTGGAGCCGGGTACTCGTCAACCAAATCGGCATGGCCCCTTTCACGCCCGACGAGCAGCAGTGGGTGGCCCACGACTGGCTGCCCCGAGCGGTGCAAGCTGGCGGCTACCGCCACGGGGCCATCATTGTGTCGCCCGATGTGTTCGTCCGGCTCGCCACCACCTTCGTCACCTCCAAGGTGCAAGAATTGGCCCTCATTTACCGCACCTTTAACTTCGAAGCCGAAGCCGTGCGCTGGCTGTTGGAGCAGCCCTGCACGCCCCAGGAATAGGCCGGGCCCCGGCAAGATTTGCTGCCAAACAAATTATTTCGCAGATGCCCCCGCCCTACTACTGGGGCCCTGCGGTGGCGAAGCCTCGGGTACCAGGCGCACCCGGATGTACTGCTGGAGCCACATGGGGTACAGGTTGTAGCCCACGTTGGTGAGCCCTAGCAGCAGCGCCCAGCCCACGTGCCCTTGCGCCGCGGCGTACAGGCCAATCGCTAAAAAAAAGAGGAACAAAGCCAGGTGAAACCGCTCCTGCTGGTACGTGGTGCGCACGAGCGCCGCCACGGCCGCCCGGGTGCGCACGTGCCGGTAGTGCGGGTACCGCCGCCGGATGAGGCGGTTCACGAAGTCGCCGTGCTGCGTCACGCGGTTCACCGTGGCCACGCCCAGCCGGCGGTAGGGCCCCGGCGCGCGGCCCAGCTGCCAGCGGCCCAGCCACGCGGCCGGCACCGCGTAGGCGAGCAGGCTGGCGGCCAGCAGCCCGTACAGCCAGGGCCGCGCCACCCACTGGTAGCAGTACCCACCGATGGGCCCCAGTCCCAGCACCGACCAAAACACGTTCGGCACCGCATTGGCCAGTGCCAGCAGCGCGGGCGGCGGCCCCACAGGATTCTTGGTAGGCGGCATGGGCGCGAAGAAATGAGCGGCGTGGGGGCCCTCGCACCAAAGTACAACAAGCCCTGTAACCAGCCGCTACGCAGCCGTTTACAAGCATTCCAACGCCTGCAAAACATCCTGGGGCCCTGGGCAATCAGCCCCTGCCGGACGCCGCGGGAAAACCATTCCTGGCGCTTGTGCACGCAATTAGTTGGCGGCGGCATAACCACCGGGCCGCCGCCTTGCGTAGCAGCAACTGCCCGCCGCGTGGTGGGCGCCAACTTCGTTTCGCATGGCTCCTTCTGCTACTTCGCCGCCGCGCCGGCCCCAGGTCATTTTGTTCGACGTCAACGAAACGCTGCTGGACATGGGGCCCCTGAAGCTGGCCGTCAACGCCGCCTTGGGCAGCCCGGCCGCGTTCAACCAGTGGTTTGGCTTGCTGCTGCAACACTCCCTGGTGGCCACCGTCACCGACCAGTACTTCACCTTCGGCGCCATCGCCGACGCGGCGCTCGACATGGCGGCGCACATGCTCCAGGCCAAGCCCCTCACCCACGCCGACAAGCACGACCTCACCGCCCGGCTCACCCAGCTGCCGCCCCACCCCGACGTGCCCGCGGGTCTGCGCCAGCTGCGCGCCGCCGGCTACCGCCTCGTGGCCTTCACCAACTCGACCGCCGCCGCCCTCGCCGAACAGTTGCGCTACGCCGACCTGACGGAGTATTTCGAGCAGCAGCTAAGCGTCGACGCCGTGCGCCGCTACAAGCCCCACCCCGATACCTACCGCTACGCCCTTGAGCAAACCGGCGTGGGCCCAGCCGATGCGCTGCTCGTGGCCGCCCACGGCTGGGACGTGGCCGGGGCCCTGGCCGCCGGCCTGGACGCCGCCTTTTTGGCCCGCCCCGGCCAAACGCTGTACCCACTGGCCCCGCCGCCCACCTACCAGGCCCCCACCCTCACCGCCCTGGCCGAGCAATTGGCGTGAGGGCCCCCACGCGGCGCAGGTGAAACCCCGGGACCCTACCTCCAAAACGACCCAGCCGCTCCCGGGGCCCTGAAAGCGCCGGAGCTAATCTCGGCCTAAATAAGGCGCGGCTTCGACCACTTGGTAGGCCGGGTCGTCGCGGAAAATACCTTTTAGGGAGCCCACGTGGCGCACGCCCATTATCACCAGCTGGCGGGCTTGGTGGGTGGCCAATTGCGTGGTCACGACGTTGGAATACACTTTCAAGTCGCGGTTGTAGAACACGGAAATAAACTCGGCTCCTACATACTTGGGGTTGAGGAAGGCCGCGTCCACCATGGGGTCGGCCTTCAGGGTGCCGCCGGTGACGCGGGCCGGCGTGCGGTACACCAACGTGTGCAGTTGCTGCACCGTGGCGGGGTCGTTTAAGGCCCGCAGGTACTGCGGCATGGTGGAAGTACCGGCCAGCAGGTTCTTGTCGAAGGGCGCGGCAAACTCGCGCCAGCGGGCCGTGGCCTGCTGGTAGAGTTCGATGCGCTGGCCTTCGTGCAGAATGCTTTGCGAAGTGCCGCCCGGCGCGTTCACGCAGTGAATGCGGGCCAGCCCCAGCCGCTTGCCCAGCGCAAACCCCAGCTGGTACATTTCGGAGCGGCCGCCGGGCAGCGTGCTCAAATCGAGCCGGCCCTGCTGGTAGAGTTGGTAGAGGCTATCGAGGGCGGCTTGCCGCTCGGGCAGTTCCTCCACCAGAATGCCGTCGGGGCGGTACCGCTGCAAGCCGTCGAGGACGGCCCCCAGCTCGGCTTGGCGCTTCGGCGTGAGCACGTCCGAATTTGCATTATCCGCCTGGTAGAGCTGCGCCAGGTGGCTGCACCCCAGCAGCAGCACCGACACCGGCGCCGCCCCCGCGGGGCCCCCCGCCACGGGCGGGTTCTTGGTGGCAGCGCAAGCCGCCAGGCCCAGCAGCCCAGGCAAACCAACTAAACAACGCAGGCCACGGTGGCTGAGCCAACTCATCTTGAAACGAAATAATGGGAGTAGACGCCCGAAAGTAGTAGCGCGTGCGAATAATTAATCCGTCGCCCAGGGCCCCCACCCCCAAAACAACCCAGCCGCTGCCGGGGCGAGGGCAGTTGGGCGATACCGAAGCGCTATTGCATGCTTTTCAACCAAAGCGCCACCTCCTTCGGGGCCAGGGTTTTCAAGAGTTCCAGGGGTGGGGTGCGCTTGCCCGTAGGGCCATACTCGTCCAAGGCAATTTTCACGAGTTTGGTTTTGAACTTAGGATAAAGCGCATAAGCCAGGGCCGCGAATTGGCCTTGATACCACCCGTAATTGGGCCCGCCCACGCCGTAGTACAGCCGCTCAAAATCGGCCAGCGTCCGGTATTGGGGGGTGGGGCCAGCGGGGCTTGAAGGTAGCAGCGACAGCCCTTTCCGGGTTTCGAGGTAGCAGATGGCAAAGTATGAAGCAAAAAACTCGTCGGCCCACTTGGCCGGAATGGTGCTGGGGTGCAGGGTATAGAAATAGTAGTGCCCCAGCTCGTGCACCGCCACTACGTCCACGGTGTCGGCCGGGCTGTGGTCGGCGGGCTGAAAAAGCCGGGCAACGGCCTGCTTGCTCGCGCCCACGACAAGGCTGTTCGTTTTGTCGTCGTAATACGGCACGGGCGTCGTACTTCGCACGTTCAGCGCAACGGTAAACGGTGGGCCCGGAAACGATTTTTCGTAAAACGTGGCGGCTTCCTGCACCAACTGCTGGTAGGCGCGGGCTTGCCGGGCCCGGCCGGCCGGGAAATAAACTTTTACTTTTCCGCCGAGCGAATCACGGCTTTGGGCCACGGCCGGAAGCACCGCCGGGAGCCAGAGCAGCAGGGCAACTAAGCTGGTTTTCATGTTCGAAAGAGCCATCGTGTAGCAGTACAGTATTCTGCTAATGTAACCACGGCTTGAGTTGCTTCAGCAGCCAACTCTGCAAGGTAATAGTTGCTCTTCTACCGCCTCATAACAAACCCACCGCGCCCGGGGCGGAAGCGACTGGGTGATATAAAAGCTACAGAGCGATTAAGCCGCCTGCCGCACCGCACGGGTGGCTGGCGCGGCCATTTCGGCGGCCGGCAAGGTCAAAATTGCTTGGGTAGAACCGTCGGGGCGTACAAATTCTACTTCATAGGCTTTGCCCTGCCGGTACACCAGCACGATGGTACCCAGGGCCCCAGCAAGCCACCTTCGGGGTGCGCCTGCAGCAATTGCACGTTGTCTAATTCAGCGAAGGGGTGCATTAGCGGTCAAGGCTACGAAGCCTGTTTGTACTCCGCATCGGGTGGTAGCTTGCCCATCTTCTTTAGGTAAGCAAATAGCTCCCGTTTCGAGAGCAGCCCACTGATGCGGCCGGCAGCCCACTCTTCAGCGGTTTTGCCGGTCATGGACAAGTCACTCGGTTTCTTCGGCGAGTCGTCGGAGGATAACGTCTTGGATGGTTTCATAGGAAGGCAACTCTACGTCTTCAATGACAAGCTTTTGGGCCACAACGGTAAAGATAACGGCGACGAACTTGCGTTGGTTCGTGTAGCCAACGACCTCAATCTGGCTGGTTGACCGCAAATAAGTCTGCGCCCGTTCCGCTACCTGAATCAAATAGTTATTTCCTCAAAGAGGATGCTAACGCTGTGCAACCAACTCAGGTTGAGCTTACCAAAGTCAATTTCGTAGCCTTCAAACATGCCACAAAGCTACTCTCCGGCCCGGGTCAACGGTAATGCGCTGGGGCGCCGCCGAAACAGGAGTTTCCAGGTGGCGAAGATACTAACCCCGCCCGGGGCCCCAGCAGCTGCCGAAACCGCTAGTACCTTAGCCTTACGGAACCCCAGCTTTCTCGCATCACCACCAACCCGCGCCAGTGCAGCGGCCGGCCTTGCATCCGGGGCATGCGCATTCGCGTGGCCGATGTGCTTCAACTCTTCGCCGCCGGCCTTACCGCCGAGCAGATTTTAGGCGAAATGCCCGATTTAGAAGCGTTGGACTTGCAAGCGGCTTTGCAATACGCTGCGCGCCAGATTGATTATCCGCGCCTCGCCGCATAGCTTACTTGCTCCATTGATTGGATTGACTACTTTTGCAATCCCCGACTCAGCCGGGGCAAACCAAATCCTCAGGAGGAGCGTTTTAGCGCTAACGACTTACTTAGTCTTCTCATGTTTAAGCAACTCAGAGCCCGTACCGACTTTTTATTTCCCCGAACAGATTTTCTGATTGGAGCAGGAAGCGTGTTCAATCTTGCTGGCAATTATTTTTCATTCGGAAGTTCGGCATCCGGTATAGAGGCCGACGCAAATGCCCTAGCTTCGGACTGGAACATCGTTGGAATGGATTTAGAAAAGGCATTGCTGTCATACGACGCCCAACTCCAACGCGAAAGCGCTAAGCAGCTAGTGTTCGATTTCAATGGCCGATAAATTAGATAAGAAAAACAAACCATCCGGCACAATTCAGCCAACTGCCGACGCTTCAACTATTCCCGCCCCTCCGGTAGATGCTCTGCCGCCCGAGGTGCGGGATTTTGTTTTATCCTTGCCGCCCGAAAAGCGCCAACAAGCTACCCGAGTATTAATCCAAATTACTCGGACGCACATTGGCCCTATTCCCTCTGCTGATGCGCTGGCCCAATACGGCCAAGTGCTGGAAAGCGCTCCGGACCGAATACTCCGCATGGCCGAAAAGCAGTCGGACCATCGGATGGAATTGGAGAAATCTACCATCCGCCGCCAACTCAATCAAAGCGGTATCGGCCAAATATTGGCATTTTTGGTGTCGGTTGGATGCATCGGGGCCTCCAGTTGGCTGGCAGTCGAAGGCCACGATGTTGTAGCCGGCGTCATCGGCGGCACAACAGTGGTGGGACTGGTTTCTGTCTTCATCTACGGTAAAGTGGCCCAGCAGAAAGACTTGAAGGAAAAATCCAAGTAGATGGTCTTAAGACCTGGGTGCGCGGATGGGCCGCCGAAACAGGCGTTTCCAGGGGGCGCAGCTACCAACCCCGCCCGGGGCCCCTCCCCCAAAACCAAACCAGCCGCTCCCGGGGCGGGAGCGGCTGGGGAAGCAATGGTGACATATTCATAGTATTACTATATTACGAATTATGCTCCTTCCAGATTTCATTTAGAACGCCTAAGTCACCGTCGAAATTTACGGCTGAAGCTTCCGGCCTGACTTGGCAGACGTACTTTCTAGAATTTTCAAAATAATTTGATTCTTCGTTTAGGAAAAATAAGCGTGCTTGAAAAATCCTAGCCCCTACTGTCAAATTGATAGGGTTAATATTAGTATTGGTGAGCTCCAAAGATATACAACCACAGTATCCTGGCTGCAATATGGTTGATATAGTTATTCCCAATCTTGTGTAGGAGCTTCTCATATTAAGCTCGGCTAGAACATTATTAGGCAATTTAATAAATTCTAAGCTGGTAGCTAATACAGTTTGATTAGGATATAACATAAATGTGTCCCCTATTCTTCTACGGGTTTCCTGAAAAAAACTACTTAATGGCTTCTGATTAAAGTTGTTTAAGGAAGCATTAATATACGGCTCCCTACTTTGAACAGAAACTAAAAAGTCGTAACCCAACCTGAAATCTATAGTTGTTTCATTTATTTGACTTTCATCAAGGAGGGGCCTGATAATTAATTTATCATTCTTTATCAAGTCCTTTATCGCTGTTTTTTGAAGTATCATATATTTATTAAGAAAATTTATTCCAGCTTGAAGTTACAATAAAATTTCCAATGGATTTTTCTATTAAATTATTAATAATTTCGTAAACCTTGTCATCAGAAAAAGCAATTTTAATGTTATTTTCGGAAGAAATTTTTGCAGAATCTTCGAGCCACATTTTCCAACCTACACTAAATAAATAGTGCAGTTGTTTGGAATCGTCGATATCAGCTGGTAGCATATGAAGTAAATCTGACTCTTTAAATGCAGCATGCTTTACTCCTACTTTTCGAGATGTAATATCCTCTATTGCCTCAACAATAGCCCGGAGTGTATAACTACTCTTATCAGAAGCCAAAAATAAGTTCACCATCTCAAGTCTTTGAGTTGAAGCCGGGTGCATAGGTCCAGGAGAGCTTTGATTCTTAGTTATATATAAAACGTAACCGCTTAATGAAGTTCCAATATATTGAGAAGCGAAGATATCGCAAAAGTATTCCGCTACATGACTTTTTAGCGTTCCGAAAGTATATTTATCAACACTTTGAATACTGGCAAGTAATGGGAAAAAATGGTAAAGATCAGCTCTTTCATCCGGGCTAATTTGTCCAGAATTAAATTTATTAGCCATAGTTAGTGCGATACGTAATGTAATTTCATAGAATGTATCTATGAAGTGGCCTAGCTCATGATAAAGAGCTACACTTGCCAAATAGTCACGCACCAAAAACCTTGGAATATTTATTTGAATTAACCTTTGTTCAAACTCGAGCTTATAGGTGGTTTTGATTATTTCGTAATATATGTCAATAGCCAAGAGAGAATCGAAGCTATATGACATGAGATTATTTACAAGAGAAGTAACTATGATATATGATTCTGGCTTATCAAGCCAATCATTCAGAGCATATTTAAGGCACTCAACTATTTCAAAGGGAATTAAATTAAAAGTGCTATTTTCAAGAAATTCCAGGTTTTTAAAAAAAAAGTCGATGATATGGCTCCGCTGAACCAACTCATCGACCTTTAGGGTAGCAAAGTCTTCGTTTTTTAATTTGTCATAAAGCTCTGAAAGCTGCTCTATGTGTTTGTGTTTTTTTACATCAGAATAATTATTAAACTTCGATTTAGACCAAGCTTTGGAAAGTTGCGCAAAATTCAGGTCTAATAAGCGAGTGTCCATTCTTCAACATTATTTTTGTTTAAAACCTCATAAACGTGTTCATAATCCTGTTTGACAATACATTCACTATTGATATTTTTGAAAAAATCCGTATCCGCTTGACTTAAAAAAATAACTATGCTAGCATTTTCCCTACTAATATCATAGATATTTTTTTTTCCTAGAACGTAATTATGGGCCTCCTCTATTACTCCATCAACTAGCTCCTTGTATTCGCTTCTTCCATTGAGGAAAGTGGAAACAACGGTAGTGAATAAGCTGAATTTGCTATCGGCTATGCTGTGTGAGTAGAACATAGGTATCTGAGTTTGTTGTTTATGGGCGTGCCAAATCTAACGATTATACTGCCATTTGCAACTTTCGGATTGCTCAATATCACCTTATAAGATATAAAAAGGCCCATCCCTCGCAGGATGGGCCTTTTTATAGTATGAATAGAGATTCTCTCACGACCCGCAGGCCTCGCAGGCGTCCGGGTTATCCAGCGAGCAGCTCATGTCGCTTTGGTTCTGGGCGGCGACGAGCATCGGCTCCAGGGTTTCGGCGGCTTGCTTTTCCACCGTGAACTTGATGGCGTCGGCGGCGGCTTTGGTGCGCAGGTAGTACATGCCGGTTTTCAGGCCGCGCTTCCAGCTGTGGAAGTGCATGCTGGTGAGCTTGCCGAAGTTCACGTTCAGCACGTGCAGGTTCAGGCTCTGGCTCTGGCAGATGTAGGCCCCACGGTCGGCCGACATGTCGATGATGCGGCGCTGCGAAATCTCCCACACCGTCTTGTACAGGTCCTTGATGTGTTGCGGCACCCGGGCAATGCCCTGCACCGAGCCGTTGGCGGCGATGATTTCCTGCTTCATCGCGTCGTTCCACAGGCCCAGGGCCACCAGGTCCTTCAGCAAGTGCTTATTCACCACCATGAACTCGCCGCTCAGCACGCGCCGCACGTAAATGTTGCTCGTGTAGGGCTCGAACGACTCGTTGTTGCCCAGAATCTGAGCGGTGCTGGCCGTGGGCATGGGCGCCACCAGCAGCGAGTTGCGCACGCCATGCTCCACCACTTGGACGCGCAACGTGTCCCAGTCCCAACGGCCCGACTTGGGCGTCACGCCCCACAAATCGAACTGGAACTGGCCTTTGCTCAGGGGCGAACCTTGGAAGGTTTCGTAGGCCCCGTCCTTCATCGCCAGGTCCTTCGAGGCCGTCATGGCGGCGAAGTAGATGGTTTCGAAGATGTCCTCGTTCAGGCCCGAGGCCTCGTCGCTCTCGAACGGCATGCGCAGCGCGATGAACGTGTCGGCCAGGCCCTGCACGCCCAGCCCGATGGGCCGGTGGCGGAAGTTCGAGCGCTGCGTTTCGGGCACCGGGTAGTAGTTCACGTCAATCACCTTGTTCAGGTTCAGCGTGGCCTGGTACGTCACCTCGTACAGCTTATCGTGGTCGAAGGTGGTATTGCCCTTGGCGTCGGTGATGAGGTAGCGGGGCAGCGCCAACGAGGCCAGGTTGCACACCGCAATTTCGTCCTTGTCGGTGTACTCCAGAATCTCGGTGCACAGGTTGCTGCTCTTGATGGTGCCCAGGTTTTGCTGGTTGCTCTTGCGGTTGGCCGCGTCCTTGAACAGCATGTAGGGCGTGCCCGTCTCCGTCTGGCTTTCCAGGATGGCAAACCACAGTTCCTGCGCCTTGATGGTGCGGCGGCCGCGGCCCTCGCGCTCGTAGTACAGGTACAGCTTCTCAAATTCGGGGCCCCAGGAGTTCTCCAGGCCGGGGCACTCGTGGGGGCACATCAGCGTCCAGTCGCCGTTGTCCTCCACCCGCTTCATGAACAAGTCGGGCGTCCACATGGCGTAAAACAAGTCGCGGGCGCGCATCTCCTCCTTGCCGTGGTTCTTTTTCAGGTCGAGGAACTCGAACACATCGGCATGCCAGGGCTCCAGATAAATGGCGAACGCACCCTTGCGCTTGCCGCCGCCCTGGTCCACGTAGCGGGCCGTGTCGTTGAACACCTTCAGCATCGGCACCAGGCCGTTGGAGTTACCGTTGGTGCCCTTGATGTAGGAGCCCGTGGCGCGCACGTTGCTCACCGACAAGCCAATGCCGCCGGCCGACTGTGAAATCAGCGCGCAGTTTTTCAGCGTGTCGTAAATGCCGTCAATCGAGTCGTCCTTCATCGTCAGCAGGAAGCACGACGACATCTGCGGCTTCGGCGTGCCGGCGTTGAAGAGCGTGGGCGTGGCGTGGGTGAACCACCGCTCGCTCAGCATGTTATACGTTTTGATGGCCGAGTCAATATCCTCCTTGTGGATGCCCACCGACACGCGCATCAGCATGTGCTGGGGCCGCTCCACCACCTTGCCGTCCAGGCGCAGCAAGTAGCTCCGCTCCAGCGTCTTGAAGCCGAAGAAGTCATAGTTGTAGTCTCGGTCGTAGATAATGGCCGAGTCCAGGGTATGGGCGTGCTTGTGGATGACCTCCCACACGTCCTTGGCCAGCAGCGAGGCGTTGTCGCCGTTCTTAGGGTCCTCGTAGGTGTACAGCCGCTTCATCGTGGACGAGAACGACTTGGAGGTCACCTTGTGCAGGTTGCTCACCGCGATGCGGGCCGCCAGGATGGCGTAGTCGGGGTGGCGGGTGGTGAGCGAGGCGGCGGTTTCGGCAGCAAGGTTGTCCAGCTCCACGGTCGTTACACCGTCGTAGATGCCGTCAATCACCTTCTTGGCCACCTCAATTGGCGACACGAAATCCATGTGCAAGCCGTAGCACAACTTCTCAATCCGGGCCGTGACCTTATCAAATTTCACGGACTCGCGGCGGCCGTCGCGTTTAATTACCAGCATAGTTTTTTAGGTTAGGTAAGCGCCCCGCGGGGTGCAAAGAGGAGACGTATCGGGGCCCCCAGCGTGGGGGCAGCGTATTTCAAGACCGGAAATTAGTCCGAAGGTTAGGGGGCGCCAAGGGAAAAGTTTAGAAGTTTTCCACATACCACGAAAGCGGGCTGCCCAGCCGCTTTTTTAAAACAGGCCGGGCGACACAGGTTACTACTAAGTAAATATTGGCTACGTACAATTAGCCGAACGAATCATTTCTTGCCAATTTTCCACCACATCCCACTCACTACCAGCCCAACGGCTACCGTTAGGGCCCCAATTGTCACTCGGGGCCCTAAAGCCTGGCACGAGCAAAAAGTAAATATTGGCCGGCCACCGATACGCGGCCGGCGACGGCAGAAAGTACAGGGCGAAAGGGCAGGATTAACCCGGCCAGGCAGTGGCCATTGTGCAGAAGCAGACGATATAAGTGAGGGTTAGTAAGGGTGAAACCATAGCTTGCAGCTGCGGTAAATACTGCGTCCGATAGAAGGCCACCCTTCCCGTCTGCGCGTTCAGCGTCCTTCTGTCACCATTCCTTTCACCTTCAATATCGTCCCCCAAATTCCTGCTTAGCCGAAGCCAAACGCCAACTCGCTAGCCCCCGGGTCTCGCCCGGCCGATCGCCCGGGGCTGACAGAGTTGGAGCTGTAGCCGTTAAGCAAAAGGACCAAACCTCCAATTAGAAGTCCGGTCCTTTTGCTTAACGACTACTGGGTTTATTTCCACAAGTAGGCAAAATGGTTACCTAAGCACCAAACTACCTGTTCATTAAGAAACGGGTATTTTGTTTCCACTTCCGTCTTCACAGCATCGATGAGTGCTTCGTCCAGCTTAGCAATGTCCCAATTCACTGGATAGTTTATCGCAGTGGCATAGATATCCTTAGCCATTGTTAGTACATCCGGCCCGTATTTATTTTCAACTAATGACTCCCGATCCTCTTTCCAACCATAAGAAGACATCAACTCATCAAGAGCTTGATTGACTAAGGTAGGGCCCATCAGACAGTTTAAAACTGGTATGAGACGTTCCTGCTCTAAAAATCTTCGTCCAGCGAGAACACGTTGTCGTTGCGCTCGCTCATCACGCCGGCTTTCTGGTACTCGGCCACGCGCTTTTCGAAGAAGTTGGTTTTGCCCTGCACCGAAATCATTTCCATGAAGTCGAACGGGTTGGTGGTGTTGTAGATTTTGCCGCAGCCCAGGGCCACCAGCAGGCGGTCGGCCACGAACTCAATGTACTGGGCCATTGTCTTGGCGTTCATGCCGATGAGGCTTACTGGCAGGGCTTCGGTCACGAACTCTTGCTCGATGCGCACCGCGTCGGCAATGATGGCCTGCACGCGCTCCGTGGGCAGCTTGTTTTGGAGGTAGCCGTAGAGCAGGCAGGCAAAATCGCAGTGCAGCCCTTCGTCACGCGAAATCAGCTCGTTGGAGAATGTCAGGCCAGGCATCAAACCGCGCTTTTTCAGCCAGAAGATGGAACAGAACGAGCCCGAGAAGAAGATGCCTTCCACAGCGGCGAAGGCGATAAGGCGCTCGGCGAAGTTTTCGGAGTTGATCCATTTCAGGGCCCACTCGCCTTTCTTCTGCACGGCGGGCACTGTTTCCAAGGCGTTGAAGAGGTAGTCTTTCTCCTTGGAGTCTTTGATGTACGTGTCAATCAGCAGCGAATAGGTTTCGCTGTGAATGTTTTCCATCATGATCTGGAAGCCGTAGAAGCAGCGGGCCTCGGGCATCTGCACCTCCTGCATGAAGTTGACGGCCAGGTTTTCGTTCACAATGCCGTCGGAAGCCGCGAAGAAGGCCAACACGTGCTTGATGAAGTGGCGCTCGTTGTCGTTGAGGCCGTTCCAATCTTTTTGGTCCTGGCTCAGGTCAATTTCCTCGGCGGTCCAAAACGAGGCTTCGGCCTGCTTGTAGAACTGCCACACGTCGGCGTTCTGGATCGGAAAAAGGACGAAGCGGTTGGGGTTTTCGGCGAGGAGCGGTTCCATGCGGTAGCGGCTAGGGGTGGCGAAAAGGCGAAGGGAATGGGCAAGCAAACCGGCCGGCGCGGCCGTTGTTTGGCTAAATAGTGGCGGCCGGGTAGGGGCCCCGACTCCAAAGATAGGCAAGTGCCCGGCTATCAAGACGCAAAAAAATGCGGG
This sequence comes from Janthinobacterium lividum, assembly GCA_050954665.1. Lineage (GTDB taxonomy): Bacteria > Bacteroidota > Bacteroidia > Cytophagales > Hymenobacteraceae > Hymenobacter. The sequence continues at coordinate 34,467 of JBPBPC010000056.1, read as the reverse complement.
ACTTTTTAATCGTCTTTTTTCCTAATTAAGCTTGTCACTAACTTACTTTTCCCGGTAGCATCCGGTTCCTACACCACTGGCAACACTCCAGTAATACTCCAGAAAAACATTGGAAATTCACCCATTCACAGCTACTTATCCACATCACACTTGTGGATAAGTACTACTTGTCCACAAAATGTGCCTTACCTCAATGCAATTTAGGGCCCCTGGCTCGCTCAGGATTCCAGCGGCCCGCAGGACCGAAGGCCGGGTTTTGCGCCCGTTGCGTGGCCCCGCCAAACGCCGGGCAGATGAGGATTAAGGATTTAGGTTTGGTTTTCCAAGATCAACCGCGTACTTTTGCCTTCCGATTTTCAGAAACCCCGCGCAGACCGATGTACGCTATTGTCAATATCGCTGGCCGACAGACCAAAGTTGAAGCCAACAAATTCGTTTACGCCTACAAGCTGGCCGGCAACGTCGGCGACACCGTGCAGTTGGGCAATGCCTTGCTAACCGATGACAACGGCACCCTCACCGTAGGCGCCCCCACCTTGGATGTGGCCGTAACCGGCACCATCCTCGCCCACGTGAAGGGCGATAAGGTACTTGTCTTCAAAAAGAAGCGCCGCAAGGGCTACCAGAAGATGAATGGCCACCGCCAGGATTACACCAAAATAATGATTAACAGCATCGGCTAGGTGCTGAGCTTTTAGCTAACAGCCGCTGGCAGTTAACTTTTTGCTTTATCCAAGTGCTGTATTTTTAAAAAGCTACCACCCAACGACTGGTAGCTAAAAGTTCAAACAACATGGCTCACAAGAAAGGTGTCGGCTCGTCGAACAACGGCCGCGAATCGCATTCCAAGCGCCTCGGCGTGAAAATTTTCGGTGGGCAGTCGCTCATCGCCGGCAACATCATTGTGCGCCAGCGCGGCACCAGCCACCACCCTGGCGCCAACGTGGGCATGGGCAAGGACCACACGCTGTTTGCGTTGGTTGACGGCACGGTGCAGTTCAACAAAGGCCGTAAGGACCGTTCGTTCGTGACGGTAGTACCGGCCGTGGCCGAAGCCGCGCAAGCTTAGCTTCCACGTTGCTGCCCTTGGGCAAGTTAATAAAAAGGCTGCTCCTACCGGGGCAGCCTTTTTGTAGTTCTGAGCAATCGGAATCGGTTAATGTCCAAAATACACTCGTAAATTGATTTGGGCGGCGACAGCCCAGGCGTGTGCTGGTGCTTGCTCGGGGCGGGAATAATATCGCGCGGGCGCTTGCAAGCCGAGGCCCGCATTGGCATCGAACAGCAACGGATGGCCGGCCCAACCGCGCTGCGTGCCCCACAGCGCATATACCCCGGGCACGAGCCGGGCCGGCACCGTGCGGTTACGCCCCCGGCCACGCGCAGCGGCCAGTTCTTGCCATTGTCCACTGCCTTCGAGGGCCAGGTAATCGCCAAACCGGGCTGGTCGGCTGGTCAGCGAATCAGCGGCGCGGGCGTGGTGGTAATAGCAGCGCGCGCCCAGGGCCCCAGTGCCGCCCAGCAGAGGCAGCGCGGCCCGGGCCCGGCGGTTGCCCGTGGGCAGGTAGGCTTCCGCTTGGGCGTAGAGGCTGAGGCGGGGCCCCACGCGGTATTCGGCCCCTAGCGCCAGCGGCACCACTAGGCGGCCGCGCACATCAGGGCTGATAACCAAGTGGGCGAAGTTGAAGCCGGCTTTTAAGCGCAGCCGGTGCGGCGGCTGGTTCTGCGCCCACAGGGGCCCCACCCCAACTGCCAACGCTGCCACTAGCAATGTTTTGAACAGCCGCATGGGGAGCAATAAAAAGTTTGAATTGAGTTAACTCTCCAAGTTAAACTCGAAATAATCGAATTAGCGGCTATCTTCTACCAACTGGTTCAGAAACTGGCTGATTTGCGCGGCGTGGCTAACCACCAGGAAATGCCCAGCGCCGGTCACCAAGCAATCAATACCGCTGGCAGGCGGCGGCAGCAGCCGGTCTTGAGTGCCGTGCAGCCGAGCGGTGGGCCCCGGGCCCGGCACTCCTCGCCAGCGCAGCAGTTGCCCAATGGCCCATTGGGCAAACACGGGGTCGGTATCGGCAATGATTTGCCGCAACAGCGCGTACTCGCTCTTGGTTTTCACGCCAAACGCCCACTTGGCGGCCCACGGCAATTTCTGCAACAGCGCCGGCGGCACGAGGCGGTCCAGCCCAACAACGCGGGCTACCCGCAGGAGCAACGGCAACTCTTGGGGCCCCGCCAGGCTGGAAATAAGTACCGTTTGTGCCAGGGGCCGCAACTGCGCCATTTCCAGCGCCAGCAGGCCCCCAAACGACACGCCCACCAGCCAGCAGGCCTGCGCAACCGGCACTGCCGCGGCCAGCCGGGCCGCGTAATGGGCCAGCGGCTCGGTGGCCGACTGCGGCGGCAACCAACTCAAAATGTGCACTTCACCCACGAGTTGCCAGCGCTGGAATACCCGTTCGTTGGCCCCCAGGCCGGGGACGAGGTAAAAAACGGGCGCCGTTGGGGCCCCGGTCACGAATCGAGCCGCACGTACACCCCTTCGAGGTAGAAGATGTTGTGGGGCTGGGGGTCGTCTTCGCCTTCTTCGTCGGCGGGGTAGGTCACGGAGAGCTTGAGCGCCACGCTGGGCAGGGGCACGGGCGGGGACTCGTCGGAGCTGAATTCGAGCAGGGCCGGCCACTCGCTGGCGGCCAGGGCGTCGGCTACTTCTTCCTGGAGGGTTTCGGCGCGGTCAGCCGTCAGGCGCAGCAGCGTATCGAGGGACTGAAACGGCAGGGCGAGGTGAAAAAAATGGGGCTCGTGGTCGAAGTCGGTGGTGGCCCACACGGTCACGTCGTCAGTGTTGTCGAACACAATGGCCACGACGTACACGTGCTCCACGAAGAAGTCCACGTCGTCGGCCAGGCTGTCGCTCAGGAGTTTCATGCACCCGCGGGGGCGGCTTGGAACAGTTCCAGCGTAATCTGGTCGGCCAGCAGCTTGCCCGCGTCGGTCAAAGTAAGCACTTCCTGCCGGATGGTGGCCCAGCCCTGGGCCGTGAGCGTGGCCAGGTAGGCCGGGTGGGCCCCCGCCAGGTCGAGGCCCAGCGCGTCGCGCAGGTGGGCCAGGTCGCAGCCGCGGGCCGTGCGCAACGTGGTGAGCAGGTACTCGTTGGCCCGGTCGCGGGCCGTCAGTTCCTCTACCGTGGCGGGCACCTCGCCGCGTTCCAGCACGGCGGCCACGTACTGCGGGTTGTTGGCCACGGTGAACTGGCGGTTTTGGCCGTCGAAGGAATGGGCGCTGGGGCCCACGCCCAGGTAGGGCACGCCGCGCCAGTAGTTGCCGTTGTGGCGCGACTCGCGGCCGGGGCGGCAGAAGTTGCTGATTTCGTACTGCCCGTAGCCGTGGGCGCGCATCTGGGCCAGCAGCAGTTCGAATTGCACGGCTACGAACTCGTCGGGCGGCGCGGCAAACGTGCCCTTGCCCTGGCGGCGGCCCAGCAGCGTGTCGGGCTCGATGGTGAGGGCGTAGGCCGACACGTGGGGCACACCAAGCGCAAAAGCATTGGCCAAATCGGCTTCCCAGATGTGGTGGCCGGGCGCGGGAACGCCGTAAATCAGGTCGATGGAGAGGTTTTCGAAGCCCGCGTCCTGGGCCCGGCGCACGGCCGCGGCCGATTCCGGGGCGGTGTGGGCCCGGTTCATCAGCCGCAAGTGCGGCTCGTAGAAGCTTTGCAGGCCGATGCTGAGGCGGTTGACGGGCGAGGCGGCCAGTTCGGCCAGCTTGGGGCCCGTCAGGTCGTCGGGGTTGGCTTCGAGGGTGATTTCGGCCCCCGGCGCCACCGCAAAATTCCGGTGGATGGCTTCAAAAACCACATCCAACTCACTGGCCGTAAGCAAGGAAGGCGTGCCGCCGCCAAAGTAAACGGTGTCGAGCACCGCGTGGGGCCCCAGGTAGTGTCGGCGCAGCGCAATTTCCTGCACCAGGGCGTCCACCAAGCGGCTTTTCAGCGCCAGCGAAGTGCTGAAGTGGAAGTCGCAGTACGAGCAAGCTTGCTTGCAAAAAGGGATGTGGAGGTAGAGGCCGGGCATGGGCGGCAAAACGGGGACGGCGGCCGTTTTACATTCGGGAAATTAAACGCCGGCTGGCGCGTTATCGTCCCCGAATGTACGTCCGGTTTTTTCTGCGTTTTGGGTGGTTGCTAGGCTGGGCACTGCTGCTGGGGGCCCCGGCCGGCCGCGCCCAAACGCCCACCCTCGACCCCGCCGCGCCCAACCAGCCGGGGCTGGCTTCGCCGCCGCCGCCGCCGCCCGCCGCGGCGCCCAGCGCGCCCGGGGCCCCCAAGCGGCCGGTGCACCCGCGGGTGCTGCGCCTCGACGCGGCGCCCGCCGACAGGGCCCTGCTGCGGCGCTACAAGCTGAAAGCCAGCGTGCCCGACTCGCTCAGCGCCCTGCGCGAGCTGCGCGACCTGGTGCTGGCGCTGCAAGGCGAATCGTACCTCACGGCCTCGGCCGACGAAATCCGCTGGGGCCCCGACACGGTGCGGGCGCGTATTTACGTGGGCGAACCGTTTCGGTGGGCCTACCTGCGCAACGGCAACCTCGGCGACGGCCTGCTGACGCGTGCCGGCTACCGCGAACGGTTTTTCCAGCAGGCCCCGTTCCGGCCCGGCGAGTGGGCCCAACTGCAGGAGCGCGTCCTCGCGGAGGCCGAAAACCAAGGCTACCCTTTCGCCACGGTGGGCCTCGACTCGGTGCGGCTCGAAGGCCACAGCATCGCCGGGCGGGTGGTGCTAAAGCGCGGCCGGGCCATCGTGTTCGACTCCATCCAAATTGTGGGGGCCGCCAAAACGCGCAAGCGGTTTTTGACCAAGTACTTGCAGATTTTCCCGGGCCAGCCCTACAGCCAGTTGCGGGTGCAAGCCGCCGCCCAGCTCCTGCGCCAGCTGCCCTACCTGAAGGTGCGCGCTGAGCCGGAAGTGCGCTTCGCCCGGGGCCGGGCGCGGGTGTACTTGCTGCTCGACGACCGGCCCTCGAACCAGTTCGACGCCATTGTGGGCGTGCTGCCTGGCACGGGCACCCAAGGCGTGCAGTTCACGGGCGACGTCACCATCAACTTGCGCAACCTTAAAGGGGGCGGCAAGCAGGTGGGCTTGCAGTTTCGCAAGGTCGATGCGCTGTCGCAGCTACTTGACATCCAATACATTCACCCCAACTTCTTTGGCACCCCGCTGGAGCTGGCTGGCAGCTTCAACCTGTACAAGCAAACCAATGCGTTCCTGACGGTGCGGCCGCGGCTGCAAGTCACCTACCCGTCGGCGCGGGCCGGGCGGGTCACGTTTTTTGTGGAGCAGCGCAACTCGCGGCTGTTCACCGACAGCGCCGCGTCCCGGGTCCTCACGGCGCTGCCCGAAAACATCGATTCGCAGTACACTTCCTACGGCCTGAGCTACGCCTGGAATACGCTCGACGACTTGTTTTTCCCGCACCGCGGCTACCTGCTGAATGGCCAGGCCGCCGTGGGCACCAAAATCATCACCCGCAACCCTGACTTGCGGTCGGATCTGTACGACAGCCTGGCGCTGCGCTCGACGCAAACCACCCTGGCCCTGCGCGCCGAGCGTTACGCGCCCGTGGGCCGGGCGGGGGTGCTGCTGCTGCGCGTACGCGGCGAGAGCCTGGCCAACCAGCGCTTGTTTCTCAACGAAATGTACCGGCTGGGGGGCCTAAATTCGCTGCGGGGCTTCAACGAGAACCAGTTCTACGCCAGCAGTTATGCTGTGGCCACGGCTGAGTACCGGCAGTTCATCGGGGCCGAATCGTACGTGTTTCTTTTTGCCGACCAGGCGTATTTCCGGCGCGGGGCGGTGGCAGCCCAGCCCGCGGTAACCGACCAGCCCACGGGCCTGGGCGCGGGCCTGAGTTTCCGCACGCCAGCGGGCCTGTTTCAGTTTGTATACTCGGTGGGGCAGTCGAGTAGCGCCAACCAACGCTTTGCCTTGGGCAACTCCAAAATCCATTTCGGCATCACGAACCGGTTCTAGCGCGGCGGCCTGCCATTTCGGATATTTTGAGCAAATTACTAGCCAATTTGGCCGAATAGTGTTATTAGCAGAAATAATAGCCAGCCATATTGGCTGGAATGTACATATATTGGGGGCCCAGCAGGCGTGGTACGAGCTTTGATAACACTGGTGCGTGGCCGACCCCATAGCCGGCCCCTCCGCCATGAAACTTATCAGCTCGAAAATAATCCGTGATTTTGCTCCCCAAATGGACCTGCTCAACACCATCGGTGGGGGCGTGGCCCAGCCCCAGGTGCGCCTCGACAAGCGCGAGCAGGGCGTGATTCTACGGGTGGCGCTGCCCTCGGCTTCGCCCGATACTTTCCACGTGGCCCTGCACAACCAGCGCCTGACTGTGTATGGTGCCTACCGCCACCAGCCCGACGACGAACTCTCGGCCCCGCTGTTCATGCGCGTGCTTGACTTGCCCGCCAACCTCGACGTGGCCCGCATCGACGCCGTGCAGGAGGGCCCCGAATTGCGCGTGCGCATCCCCTACAAACGCACCAACGACGAGCCCCGCGAGCTGGACATCCGTCGCGAAGAATAGGCTCTTTTTTATACCGCCGGGACCGACCGGCACCGCCGTCCACTGATAGGGCCGGGACCGACCGGCTGCCTTTCTTATCTCCGACTGCTTTCCCACCGCCCACAGCGGTGGTTTTTTTTGCCCTAAAACAGCGGAATCAGCAGCACAAAGCTCAGCAGTAGCGCCACATAAAACCAGCTCTGCACCTGCCCACGGTAGCGGCGCGGCACGCGGTTGCTGGCCACCAGCAGGGCCCCAATGGCCAGGGCCAAGTGCAGCACCACGAAGGCCATGGCCTTCACCCAGTTGCTCACAATGGTGTTATCCTCTTGGTATTGATTGCTTTCGCCCAAGCCCGACAGCGCCCAGCGCAGCCCAAAGTAGGCCACGGCTTCGAAGGCCACGAACCCGAGCAGGCCGGCCAGCCACGCGGGAAATGCTGTTGGTTGGGGCGCGTCGGCCATGGCTGGGTGGGCAAAAAGAAAGCGCGGCGGGAAATTACGGCCGGGGCCGGCCCAGCACCTCGGCCGTCCGGGCCCGCACGTACAGGTCCTCTACCTTGGTGCGGGCCCAGGGCGTGCGCCGCAAAAACACCAGGCTCGACTTGATGCTGGGGTTGACGGCGAAGCAGTTGATTCGCAGGCGTTCATCGAGGCCCGGCCAGCCGTAGGCAGCCAGCAAATAATCGAGGATAGCCACCAGCGTGACGCCGTGCAGCTCGCGGATTAAGTGGCCCGATTCGTCGCGGGCGTCGGCAGGAAGGGGCACGGCAGTAGAAAAAAAGCGCGGAAACAACTACAAAGTTGGCAAAAATCGGGCGGCCCGGGCACGTAACCCGCTTGGGCTTGCGTTATTTTTGGCCATGCCACGCCTCCGCCCCATTCCCGTCGTGCCCCCGCCCCGCCCCCGGCGTCCGGCGGCGCGCTGGTTAGCGGTGGCGCTGCTGGTGGGGGTGCTGGGTGGGGGCGTGTACTACGCCCGCCACACGGTGCAGCTCAACCGCTACGCCCGCCGGGCCTGGGCCACGCTCACGCGCGGGGGCCTCACGGGGCGCGAAAAAACGCCGTTGTTGGCCGGGTTCTCGGTGCACGGCATCGATGTATCGGCCTACCAGGGGCGCATCGACTGGCCCGAGGTGGCGCGCCACGCGGTGCGGTTTGCCTTCATCAAGGCCAGCGAGGGCGTGCGGCTGCAAGACCCGCGCTTTGCCCGCAACTGGCGCGAGGCGCAGGCGGCGGGCATTTGCCGGGGGGCCTACCACTACTTTTCGCCCAACCGCGACGGGGCCGAGCAGGCGCGTTTGTTCATCCGCACCGTGCCGCTGCGCCCCGGCGACCTGCCCCCGGTGCTTGATGTGGAGGCGGCCCAGTTCCACGACGTGGCCCAGATGCGCCGTGAGGTGGCTACCTGGTTGCGCTTGGTAGAAGCGCACTACGGCGTGCGGCCCATCCTCTACTCCAACCACGGCTTCTACCGCCGCCACCTGGCCGGGCACTTCGACGGCTACCCGCTCTGGCTGGCCCACTACGAGGTGGAGCGCCCCACCCTGCCCGCTGGCAAGTGGATCATCTGGCAGCATTCCGACGAAGCTTACGTGCCCGGCATCCGCGGCACGGTCGATTTCAACGTATTCCAAGGCAGCTACGCGGCGCTGCTAGCCTTGCGTGTGCCAGCGCCGGCATCGCCCGCCCCAGCCGCCCACTGAGGGCCCCGGCCGCTAAAAAGCCGCCCGGCGGCGCTGCTTTTATTAAGCAACGGCCACTGGACGGCTTTCTTGAGGTCCTAAGGACCAACTGCTTACATTTTGGGCGCCATTTTATCTTCCTTCTTCATCATCTTGGCGTCCTTTTTCATCATCTTGTCGTCGCCGGCCTTGTGCTTCATTTTTTTGTCTTCCTTGGCCATCATCTTGGCGTCTTTTTTAGCCATCTTGTCATCGGTTTGGGCCGAGGCGCTGAAGAACGAAGCAGTGAGGGCGAGGGCAGATACGAGCTGGAGGGTGGTCTTCATGGTATGCGAAAAAAGGGGGTGTGTGGGTTATGAGGGTATTTTTTCCGAAAGGTGGGCCGTGGGCCTGAACGCAACATGAAGAATTATTTCGACCTCCAAATTATGTACTGTTCAGGTTGGGCGCGCCGTGCCGCCCTAGCCGGGGCCCTGGCCGCGGGGCTGCTGGCCGCGGGCTGCGGCAGCAGCCGGCCGGGCTTTACGCAGTCGGGCCAGGGCTCATATTACGCCAGCAAGTTCCGGGGGCGGCCCACGGCCAGCGGGGCCCCTTACCGGCCCAGCAAAATGACGGCCGCCCACAACACGCTGCCCTTCGGCACCCGCATCCGCGTGACGAACGTGCGCAACGGCCGCTCGGTGAAGGTGACCGTAAACGACCGGGGGCCCCACGTCGCCGGCCGCATCGTGGACGTGTCGGGCAAGGCCGCCCGCCGCCTCGACCTGGTGCGCGCCGGTGTGGTACCCGTGCGCCTCGAAGTCATTCGGGCGGCCCCGCGGGCGGTGGGCCGCTAGCTACTTTTGCTGCCATGAACCTGAACATTCGCAAGAAAGTCGTCTGGACCTGCCCGCCCGGCCTGGGCCGTTTCGCTGCCCTCGACCACTGGGTGCGCGCCGCCGAGGCCCAGGACTGGTCGGAAGCCGAAGTCCAGCAAGTGCTCGACGAAGTGGTGGAAGCCGACGACGACAAAGCCGGCCACGAAGTACTGGCCTATTACTCGGTCCGCGCCTAGGGGCCCCAAACCCAACGGGGCCGCCCAGCCAATGGCTGAGCGGCCCCGCGGCCGTGTCAGGATGTCCCGGGGCCCTACTTCTTGTCTTTTTCGCGCTTGGCCTTAACCTTTTCAAGGGCTTCGTCGCGCTTGGCTTTTTCTTTCGCCTTGCGCTCCAAGTCCTTGGCCATCTTTTCGCGCTTGCCGGGGTACTTGATGTCGTACTGCTGAATTTTTAGGATACTGTCCTGCTCAGCGATGACTTTGTGGGTCGTGACGCGGCCCGTGAGAGAGGCCACGTCACCCTCGGCCATTTGCACCGTGGTGCCGGTGGGCGACGTGACGAGGCCAGCCGGGCTGACGGTGTAACCACTTAACAGCTTTTTATCGGCCGTGAGCGGGTTGGCGAGGCCCTGCTCGGTGAGCACCACGCGGCCGTTTACCATGGCCAAGCCGTCCTTCACGCCGGCGCCCGGCGTAGCGGCTAGGCGCGCCCGGGCGGGCACGGCGGCGCGGCGCGGCAGCAGTTTAGTTTGAGCCTGGGCCCCGGCGGCGCCCAGCAGTAAAGCCCCCAAAATCACAAATCGGAACGAAATACGCATAACAGGCAATTTTTAGGTAAATTGAATTTAAACGGGGAAGCCTTGAGCAATAACACCTTCGGGTTAGTAAATATATTATGCCGCCCAGTGCCTTACCAAACCCTTCTGCAAAACCGATACCAACGGCGCAGGTGGGTGGGCAAAAACGCGGAGCGGCCTCCTTACGTTCAACCAATACCGGCCTAGGCAGCGCCGGAGTAATTACCTCCCTCCTTCTCGTGGCCACGAAAATTTTCGCTGATGCCCTGTACCGAACTTCCCCCGAGAACGTGAACATGATGGTTTTCAAGTTGGAGAGGTGGCTGAAAACTCATGAATCAAAAAGCGTGGGCCAGGCCGATAATGGCGGCAAAAGCATTGGCTACCAGTCGAGCCAGCACATCATCAGTATTTTGCATAAAAAGAGGAGTGACCTTGGGCCGGCTGAAGAAATCTACATGCACAAAATGCCTTCTTACATTGCCCGCCCCTTGGCCCAGCGCCCCGGCTGCGATGTGGCGTATACTTCCCGGCACCGCTCGCTGATGAGTTGAGGCTACGACCAGCTTAAAAAGTAAACGGGCCCCGCGTGAGCAGTTGGGCCAGTGACCTTGCCTTCGCCACTCATCCCCGTCATTTGCTGCTCCTCGCATTCGTTTTTTTACGCATCATCAATGGAATACAAGGATTATTACAAGACGCTGGGCGTAGAAAAAACTGCTACTGCCGAACAAATCAAGAAGGCATACCGCAAGTTGGCCCGCCAGCACCACCCCGACGTGAATCCCAACGACCCGGAGGCCGAGCGCAAGTTCAAGGAGGTGAACGAGGCCAACGAGGTATTGAGCGACGCCGATAAGCGCAAGAAATACGACCAGCTGGGCGCCGACTGGCAGCGCTACGAGCAGCAAGGCGCCAGCCGGGGCCCTGCGGGCGGACGCGGGGCCCCCGGCGGTGGCTTCGACTGGGGCCAGTACACCCAAGGCGGCGGGGGCGGCAGCCCATTTGGCGAAGAGGGGGGCGATTTTTCGGATTTTTTCGGTTCTATTTTCGGCAACATGGGCGGCGGCGGGCGCAGCGCCCGCCCCAGCGCTGGCCAAGATTACCAAGCTGAACTGGAATTGAGCCTAGAGGAAGCCCATCAGGGCGGCCCACGCACCATCACAGTCAACGGCAAAAACCTGCGCATGAACGTGAAACCGGGTGTGGCCGACGGCCAAACCATTCGGCTGCGCGGCCAAGGGGGCCCCGGCCGCAACGGGGGGCCCGACGGGGCCCTGCTCCTCACCTTTCGCCTCGCGCCCGACGCGCGCTACGCCCGCACCGGCAACGACCTAACCCAAGACGTGCCCGTAGACCTGTACACCGCGCTGCTCGGCGGCGAGCAAACCGTAGCCACGCTGGGCAGCCCGGTCAAAATCAAGATCAAGCCCGAAACGCCAAACGGTACCCGCCTGCGCCTGCGCGGCAAGGGATTTCCGGTGTACGACCAGCCCGGCCAGTTCGGCGACCTCTACTTGCGCCTAACCATTGCCTTGCCCCAGCACCTCACCGACGAGGAAAAGGCCCTGATAGGGCAACTGGCCGCGCTACGCAGCACCGAAGCGTAGCCATTGCCTTCCTCAATTCCTGCCTTTTCCCGCCCGCTTATGTTCGTTCTCACTTTCCAGGAATGCGCCGTTCGCTACGGCCTGAACGCCGAGGATCTGCACGGCTTCGTTGCCGTTGGGCTGCTGCGCCCAGCCCCCACCCCCAACGCTGTGGAGGTGGACGACGAGCCCGACGAATTACTGCCGCGCCTGGCCCGCCTGCACCACGGCCTGGGCATGCCCCCCGAAGCCCTCGACCTGGTGCTGGCCATGCGCCAACGCCTGCTGGGCCTGCAAGCCGCCCTGGCCCGCGAAACCTATCGCGCTCAGCAGTTGGAGCAATTTCTGCATGGCCGGGGCCCCTTGCTGGAAGGGTAATCTTTCGGTTGATGGCAAACAGTTATTGGTTACAGCCCCAATAGCCATTCGCTACTAATCGTTTACTGCAATTAGGCAATGGACAGGGCCAACGCGGCTCCCACTACGGTGGCTCCCAGCTTGGCCCAGTCGAGCCGGTGCCCGGGGCTGGTTTCGAACAGGATGGTGGTGGAAACGTGCAGAAAATTGCCGGCCACCAGCCCCAGCAGGGCGGCATAGGCCCCGGCACCAAGCCGTTCGTGCAGCACCAAGTAGTTGCTGCTTACAATGCCCACCGGGCCAGCCAACGCAAATACCAGCAGCGCGGGCCACGTGCGCCGGGCCGGGCCGGGCCACTGGTGCAACAGCGTGGCCAGGGCAAACGCGGCCGGCACGTGGTGCAGGGCCACCCCGGCCACCACGGCGTAGTACGGGGCCCCCGCCGCGCCGGCCGCGGTTGGCACCAAGATGCTGCCTTCCAAAAACGAGTGCACCGCCAAGGCCCCCAACAGCAGCAGCGGCACCCGGCCGGCCCGGGCCGCGTGGGCGTCGGCTGCGTGCACGTGGCCATGCTCGACGCCGTGCGAAAACACTTCGAGCAGCACTTGCCCAAAGAAGCCACCCAGCACCCAGTAGCCCACCCGGGGCCCGAGGCCCGGCACCAACTGCCAGGCCTCGGGCAGCAAGTGCGTGACGGTGAGCGTGAACAGGTAGGCCCCGCTAAAGGCCAGCAGCGGCTTCAGGGCCGCTTGGCCCAAAGCCGCGGGTACCCGACCGGCGGCCCAGCCGGCCGCCAGCACCGTGCCCAGCAATACAACAATGGCAATCCACATCCGCAAAAATGCAAAAAACGGCCGCGCCGCGGCCGCACAAAAAGCGGCCGCCTGCCCCGCGCCGGTGGGCGGAGCAGGCGGCTACTGCAAAAAATGAGGGACTAACGGGCGGTTATTTTTTCTTCGCCGCGGGCTGGTGGCGCGCGTCTCCGTCGGCGGGGGCGGCGTCGTTCTTTTTCTCCTCGTCCTTCAGGTTAGCAGCGTCGGCCGTGGTAACCTGGGCCGCGTTGGGCATAGCACGCTCGTCCAGTTTCACCGACGAGTTGGTGGGCCGCGGAATGGCAGCGCCTTTGGCCGCATTGGGCATGTCGGCCGAATCGGTGGCGCGCATTTCGCTGGAACGGGTGCCGGGGGCCACCATGTCCACCGATACTTTTTCGTCGGGGCGCCAGTCGGAGGGCTCGCTGCTGCAAGCGTTCAGGGCGAGGGCGGCGGTGGCCAGGGCCAGCAAGCGGGGGGAAAAGAATTTCATGGGCAAAAAAACAAGCAATGGCGGTCAAATGGAATGCGTTACGTAGCGCCGGGCGGAGGGGTGGGCCGCGCCGCGCTTTTTTTGGCGGGGCCCCTAGGCCAGCAGGTTCTTGCGGCGCAGCAGGGCCTCAAACAGCTTGCGGTCGTTGTCGGAATTGAAAATGCGCTGGGGCAAATGTAAAAACACCGGCACGTCGAACGTGCGAGCAATCCACAGACGCCAGCCGGCCGTGTCGGCGGGCGGGGCCCCGGGCTTGAGGTACAGCAAGTAAGCGTCGTCGTCGCGGCGCACCTTGCCGATCATGTCCCAGGTCAGCTGCATGGCTTTTTCTTTGCTCACGCGCAGCAGCAGCTGCTTCTGGTCCATCTCAAAGCTCATGCGCTCAAACAGCGGCTTGCTCTGCTCCATCTGCGTCACGCCCGTGACTTGGGCCGAGCGCAGCAGCACGAAAAGCAGCGTGAGCACGAAGCTCAGCGCCAGCCACCACCACGAGTGCCAGATGATGGCCGGCAACAGCCCAATGGCGAACGGCACGAGGGCGTACACCCAGTCTTTGCGCCACACCTCGGCCATGGCCAGCTTGGTGTAGGCGTTGGTGTCGAATTGCGATTTCTTGGTGACGATGGCCAGCGGCGACGGCTGCTGCTGCTGGCGGAAGCCGCCGCCCCCGCCGCGTTGGTTGGGTTGATTCATGGGTTGGGTATCAGTTAAGAGTTGTTGGTTGACAAGCGTTGGGTTGAGCCGGTAGCACTTGAGAACGTGCTATGAACTGACAACCAACAACTGGCAGCTAAAATGCCTTCAGGCTTAAGTCCAGGATGGGGGCCGAGTGCGTGAGGGCCCCCACCGAAATGTAATCAACGCCAGCGGCGGCCACCGCGGCCAGGGTCTGCTCGGTGATGCCGCCGCTGGCCTCGGTTTCGAAGCGGCCGCCCACCAAGGCCACCGCCTCGCGCATCTGGGTAGGCGTCATGTTGTCGAGCATCAAGCGCTGGAAGCCGCCGGCGGCCACGGCCTGCTGCACTTCCTCCAAGGTGCGGGTTTCGAGCACGATGGGCAGCTGCCGGCCGGTTCGCGCCAAGTAGGCGTGCGTGGCGGCCAGGGCCGCGGCCACGCCGCCGGCGTAGTCCACGTGGTTGTCCTTCAGCATAATCATGTCGAAGAGCCCGTAGCGGTGGTTCACGCCGCCGCCAATCAGCACCGCCCACTTCTCGCAGAGGCGGAAGTTGGGCGTGGTTTTGCGGGTGTCGAGAAGCCGGGTTTTGGTGCCGGCCAGCAGTTCGGTGAGGTGCGCCGTGTAGGTGGCAATGCCGCTCATGCGCTGCATGCAGTTGAGCACCAAGCGCTCGGCGGTGAGGATGCTGCGCGCAGGGCCCTCCACCACGAAGGCCACATCGCCGTGCCGCACGCGGGTGCCATCGGGCAGGGCTTCGCGCACGTGCAAGGCCTCGTCCACGGCGGCGAAGATGCGCGGGGCCAGGGCCACACCGGCCAGCACGCCGCTGCCCTTCACCAGCAGGCGGGCGCGGTTGCGGGCGTCGGCCGGAATGGCGGCCAGCGCCGAGTGGTCGCCGTCGCCCACGTCTTCGGCCAGGGCCGTGCGGATGAACGTGGCGAGGGCCTTGTCGGTCAGGTAAGCGGGAAGCGGTTGCACGCCGCAAAGGTACGGGCCCCGCCCTTGCCGCGGAAGCGCCGTTGGGGCCCCAATGCAAAGCCCCGCCGCCTGGCGAGCAGGCAGCGGGGCTTCGGAGGCAACAGGTAGCCGTTATTCTTTGGTAAAGTCCAGGTTGTCAATCACTGGGGCTCCGTGCGAGGGTTTCAGCTTGACGTAGACGCGGTAGGTACCGCTGCGGCTGGCATAACGCCCCACCGCGTATTGGATGCCCTCGCCGCTGGCCCCCTGGTGAATAAAGTCGAAGCCGGTGGGGCCGTTTTTGGCGAAAAAGTCTTTCAACACCAACTCGGCCTGGGTGGCGTTGAAGTTCTGCTTGTCCCCGTCGAAGCTAATTTCAACGGCCGGGGCTAAAAATTGGGCCAGCTCGTGCGCCGAGCCGTTGCGCAGGGCCCCGCGCACGGGTCCTAAGTCGGCCTGGGCCTGGGCGGTGAAGCCCAAAAGCACCAGCAGCCACGCGGCGGCCAGCGTCCGCAAAAAGAAGGGTTTCATGGTAAAATGTAAAGAACTTATCATCAAAGCAGGGTGTAGCGAAAACAGTGCCAGTCGGAAAAGAGCCCCCAGACAGGGCCAGGTTACGGGCATCAATCCAAACGGGTTGGCGCGAATCGTGGCAAAAATCTGCCCAAAATTCTCCCCGTCGCGGGGTTGCGGTCAACCCTTGCGCTAGCCCCCCGTATCTTTGGGGCATGAACAAACAGGTATTATTGGTCATTCTGGACGGGTGGGGCCTGACCCAAAACACAACCAATTCGGCCGTTGACCAAGCGCAGACGCCCTTCTACCACGAGGTGCTGGCGCGCTACCCGCACAGCACACTCCAGGCTTCGGGCGAAGCCGTGGGCCTGCCCGAAGGGCAGATGGGCAACTCGGAAGTGGGCCACATGAACATCGGTGCTGGCCGCGTAGTGGACCAAGAGTTGGTGCGCATCGGCCGTTCCGTCCGCGACCGAAAGCTGGGCCAGATGCCAGCCCTGGTGAAAGCTTTTGAATATGCCCGCACCAATAACAAACCCCTGCATCTCATTGGGTTGCTGTCCGACGGCGGCGTGCACTCGCACATCGACCACGTAAAGGCCCTGTGCACCATTGCCCACGAGGCGGGCGTACCGCGCGTGTTCGTGCATGCCTTTACCGATGGGCGCGACACTGACCCCAAGAGCAGCGTGCGCTACATCAACGACCTGGAGCTGCACGTGGAGCGCACGGGCGCCAAAATTGCTTCGGTGGTGGGCCGCTACTACGCCATGGACCGCGACCAGCGCTGGGAACGGGTGAAAATAGCCTACGACTTGCTGGTGAACGGCGTGGGAGCGCCTTCGCAGAATTTGATTCAAACCATTCAGGAGCAGTATAAAGAAGGCATTACCGACGAGTTTCTAAAACCCATCGTGAAGGTGGGTAGCGATGGGCAGCCGCTAGCTACCATTCAGGAAGACGACGTGGTGCTGTGCTTCAACTTCCGCACCGATCGGGGCCGCGAAATCACCGAAGTGTTGACGCAGCAGGATTACCACGCCTTCCAGATGCACCGCCTGAACCTACACTACCTCACGCTGACGAATTACGACGACAGCTTCGCGGGCGTAACGCCGGTGTTTGAAAAGGACAACCTCAACCGTACGTTGGGCGAAGTACTGGCCGAGAACGGCAAGACCCAGATTCGTATTGCCGAGACCGAGAAGTATCCGCACGTGACGTTCTTCTTTTCGGGCGGCCGCGAGGTAGAATTTAAAGGTGAAAAGCGCATTATGTGCCCCTCGCCCAAAGTGGCTACCTACGACCTGCAGCCCGAGATGAGCGCTGCTGACCTGCGCGACGCACTTATCCCTGAACTGCAAGCCAATGCGGCCGATTTCGTGGTGTTGAATTTTGCCAACCCCGACATGGTGGGCCACACCGGTGTGTTTGCGGCCGTGGTGAAAGCCGTGGAAACGGCCGACGCCTGTGCCCGCGCCGTGGTGGAGGCTGCCCGCGCCGCTGGCTACGCCAGCATTATCATTGCCGACCACGGCAACGCCGAGTTCATGCGCAACGCCGATGGTTCGCCCAACACGGCCCACACCACCAACCTGGTGCCCTGCATTTTGGTGGATGACAATTACCACGGCACTCTCGCCGACGGCAAGCTCGCTGATCTAGCCCCCACCATTCTGGCGCTGATGGGTGTGGCGCAGCCTGCCGAGATGACCGGCCTAAACTTATTGCGCCCTGCCAACGCCCCGCATGCGTAAGGGCTGCGGCGCTTGGTTTGGGGCCCTGCCGCTGCTGCTGGCCGGCTGCGGGGGCCCCGATGCTGGTCCCCCCGCGCCGGCCGCCGGGCGACTGTACTTTGATGTGAAGGGCCTGCTGGACCAGCAAATTAAGCAGCTCGACCAGGCCCGCACCGCCACGCTTAAGCGCGTGAGCGTACGCGGCAGTGCCCCCGAAACGGTGCGTGTGCCCGCCGTGAAGTGGGCCGATGAGTTACAGCTATTTTTTCAGGCCGATATCAATAAAGCTGCCCTGCGCGGCGTCTACGCCGTTGATTCAGCCCGGCTGCCCGACGGGCGACTGCGCCGTACCTATACCCGCCGGCCCGGCCACGACATTGCCCCGGTGAGTCGGTTGTCGGTGCTCAGCGCTGGGGCCGCCCCCGAGGAAATTACGGCCGATGTGGACCAAAAGAACGCCTTGTTTTCGGCCCGCAAGCACCTGCGGCTCGACTTGCGCCAGGGCCTTCTTACCGCGTACGCCGTGCAGGGCACCCAAAAACTGGTGCTATTTGATACGCTGCGCTACGCGGCGGCCGGGCAGGTGCAACGCTAAGGGTTGCCATTACAACGATTTACTACATAGCACGAGCAGCCAGCGTAAAAGCCGACAGTTTGCGCCCTAGGCCCCTATTTATGCTCGTAGGCCCCCACAGTACGGGCCACGCGCGGCAGGTTGCGCAAGTCACGGGCCGGCACGGAGCCATAAGCCGAGCCTAGCTTGAGGGCTGGTGAGGTGGCTTGCAACGAATAATCAAGCCGGCCGCCGCCGAAGGGTGACCGTACAAACAGCGGATCGGTATTTAGCAAATTGCCCAGCGCCGCATCGGCAAGGCCCGGCTTGCCAGCGGTGGCGAAGGCAGTACCGGCGTAGGTACTGGTGCGCAGCACCGAGTTGCGCACGACGAGGCTGGCGCGGTAGGCATCTACATCGTCGAAGTATAATTCGTCCTCGATGGCGCCCCACACGATGCTGTTGCGCAGGGTAATTTGCGGCGACGACAGCGCGGTTACGCCATCAAATGGCGACTTGTCGGTGAAGAACAGCGAGGCCGATTTGCGCACGGCCGTAGTGTTAGGGTAGTTGGCCACGGTGCAAAAATTTACGTCGTATGCCCCGCCGAAGCCCAGCACGGCGTACTCGGCGCAATTGGCAAACAGGCAGTTGGTAGCCCGCACGTCACCAGCGATGCTGATGATGCCGCCGCCCGTGTCCAGCGCCACGGGCGACTGCGCCGCGCTGGCAAACGACACGTTGTTGCCGGAAATGTTCTTGATCGTCGTATTGTCCACGGCCACGTCCGGGTGGGGCCCCGTGGGGGCGGCGTTCAGCAGCAGCAGGCCGTAAGTAGCGTTCTTGATTTCGGCGTAGCGAATGCGGTTGCCGCTGCTCGTGGCTGTGAATACGATGCCCCCCCACTGCCCCGGCGTATCGGCGTAAAAATCTTCGAGCCGGTCGCCGCCAAAACGTACAATGTTGGCATTGGTGTCCTTCACTGTATCAGTGGGCACGAAGGCATTGGGCTCGCTTAAATCGTTCACTAGCAGCTGGCCCGCCACCTGTAGCGTGGCCCCGGCGTGCGAATATACGCGGGCTCCCTTCGGGATGCGCAGCGTCACGCCCGGGTTCACGGCTACGCCCACCACGTAAGTTTTCGTGCCGCTCTGGTAGGTGCGGTTGATAATGATGTGCGGCTTGTCGGTTTTCCAGGTAACGTCTTGAGAAATGACGGCGCCGTAGTGGAAATAGGCGTTCTGACCATACGCTACCAGCTTCACGTCCTGGGCGTTGCCGTTAGTGAGGAAGTTAATTTGATCGGCCACTACGAACTGTTTGGCCGCGGTGGCCGTGCCGTTGTCGCCGATGGTGGCGCGCACCAGGATGAGCAGGCTGTCATTGCCCCGCACCGTCACGCCGCTGGCGCTGGCCCCCGCGTCGCCGCTGATGATGAGGGCGTACGGGCTGGCCCCGGCGCCCGCCAAGCTGATGTCCGTTTTTAGGGCCCCGCGGTTGCGGTTGTACACCCATAGCCGCTTCGTCACGGTGCGTACCGTCGTGAACACAGTATCGAACAGCACCGTATCCTGCACAAAACTCAAGCTGCCCGAGGTTTGCACCAGGTCTTCCTTGGGCTCGCAGCCCGGCAGCAGCGCCGACAAGCAGCCGAGCAAAATAAAGGCTAAGAAGAAATGGCGCATTAATTAGGTTGGTTTCAACTATTAGCTTGGTCATGCAGAACGCAGTGAAGCATCTTTTCCGCGCAAGTAATTCTGTTTACTGCTGCGGGAAAGATGCTTCACTGCGTTCTGCATGACGGCCTGGGTCTTCCTGTTTTACTCCTCGAATAACGACCCTGGGGCCCTAATATTTCCCTACGACACGCCTACTTTCAGGCGCTCAGCGCTTTCGGCGATGCGCAGGTTTTCCACGAAATCGTCCACGTTGCCATCCATCACGCTGGGCAGGTTGTGCACAGTGTAGCCGATGCGGTGGTCGGTCACGCGGCCCTGGGGGTAGTTGTAAGTGCGCACCTTGTCGCTGCGGTCGCCGCTGCCGATCATGCTCTTGCGGATGGCGCCTTCGGCCTCGTTTTTCTTGGCCAGCTCAATCTCGAAAATGCGCGAGCGCAACACGGCCAGGGCCTTGTCGAAGTTCTTAAGCTGCGATTTCTGGTCCTGGCACTGGGCCACAAGGCCGGTGGGGATGTGCGTGAGGCGCACGGCCGAGTAGGTCGTGTTCACCGACTGGCCGCCGGGGCCGCTCGACATGAACAGGTCCTTGCGGATGTCGTTCATGTCCAAGTCGATGTCAAACTCTTCGGCTTCCGGCATCACCACCACCGAGGCCACGCTGGTGTGGATGCGGCCCTGGGTTTCGGTGGCCGGCACGCGCTGCACGCGGTGCACGCCGCTCTCGAACTTGAGCTTGCCGTACACGTCCTCGCCCTTCACGGCCAGAATAATTTCCTTGTAGCCGCCCGCCGTGCCATCCATGGCGTCCACGAGCTCCATTTTCCAGCCCTGCTTTTCGGCGAAGCGCAGGTACATGCGCTGCAAGTCGCCGGCAAACAGCGCGGCTTCGTCGCCGCCGGCCCCGGCCCGGATCTCCATGATGACGTCCTTCGAGTCGTTGGGATCTTTGGGAATTAACAAATCTTTGATGGCGGCTTCCAGGCGGTCCTGCTCGGGCACGAGCTCGTCGAGCTCAGCCTTGGCCATTTCGCGGAAATCCTCGTCTTTTTCGGTCGAAATAACTTGGCGGGCGTTCTCGATGTTGCTGAGCACCTGCTGGTAATTGCGGTACTCCGCCACGATTTTGCCCAAGTCTTTATACTCTTTGTTCAACGACTTGTAGCGCTTTAGGTCCGCCATCACATCGGGCTGCATCAGCTCGTGGTTCACGTCGTTGTACCGCAGGCGGATGGCTTCTAATTTGTCCAGCATTTTGGTGGTCGAAAAAAATAGTCAGTAGTTTGCAAAGATACTGGATTCAAACACCGCCGTTTGGGTCGGGCGTTCCTTTTTCCGCACCGCGGCTGGGGGCCCCGGCCGGCCGGGGGCTGTGGGGGCCCGGTGTCGGTTGCCCTGCCCTTTGCCGGCCCATCCAGCCGGCCCCACGCCCAACCGCCACCTTAAATGCAAGTGCTCAAATTCGGAGGCACGTCCGTAGCTTCCGCGGAAAACATTGAAAAATCGTGCGCCATCGCGCTCCAAGCCCTGGCCCGGGGCCCCGTGGTGATGGTGGTGTCGGCCCTGGGCGGCACCACCGACGCCCTCATCGGGGCGGGCCGCGCGGCGGCCAGCGGCGACTACCGCTACCGCGACACGCTGGCCCAGTTGCAGCAGCGGCACCTGGCCGCCGCCCAGGCCCTGCTGCCCCCAGCCGCCCAGCCCGACATCACCGACGTGCTCACCCGCGGGTTTTCCGAGCTGCTGCAACTGTGCGACGGCATTTTCTCGCTCGGCGAGCTCTCCGACCGCACCCTCGACCGGCTGATGGGCTACGGCGAACTGCTCTCGTCGCAGCTGGTGCGCGAGGCCCTGGGGGCCCGCACCGCTGCCGTGTGGGCCGACGCCCGCCAGCTCGTCCGCACCAACGCGCGCTTCGGCGCGGCCGAGGTGAACGTGGCCGTTACGCGCGAGCAAGTGCAGGCCTTCAAAAGCGCCCATCCCGGCGAGCTGTGGGTAGTGCCGGGCTTCATTGCCGCCGATGACCAAGGAGCTACCACTACCTTAGGCCGCGGCGGCTCCGACTACACGGCCGCCTTGCTGGCCGCCGCGCTCGACGCCGAGGTGCTCGAAATCTGGACCGACGTGAGCGGCATGATGACCGCCGACCCGCGCCTGGTGTCGCGCGCGCGGCCCATCGCCGGCATCTCGTACCAGGAGGCGATGGAGCTGTCGCACTTCGGGGCCAAGGTGTTGTACTCACCCACCATCCAGCCAGTAATGGAGCGCGGCATTCCGCTCTGGATCAAAAACACCTTCGCCCCGGCCGACTACGGCACGCTGGTGGAAGTGGCCCCGCCGCCCAGCGGCGAAGTGGTGCGCGGCCTTTCCAGCATCGGCAACCTGTCGCTGCTGAACCTGGAGGGCAGCGGCATGGTGGGTATTCCCGGCTTTTCGAAGCGCCTGTTCGAGGCCCTGGCCCGCGCGCGCATCAACGTGGTGCTCATCACCCAAAGCTCGTCGGAGTACTCGATTTGCGTGGGCGTGGCCGCCGCCGACGTGCCCGGGGCCCAAAGCGTAGTGGACGAGGAGTTTGCCCCCGAAATTGCCAGCGGGCGCATTGCCCCGCTGCGGCCCGAAAACGGACTGGCCATTGTGGCGCTGGTGGGCGAAAACATGAAGAACCACCCCGGCATCAGCGGGCGCCTGTTTGGGGCCCTGGGGCAGAACGGGGTGAACATCCGGGCCATTGCCCAGGGCTCGTCGGAGCGCAACATCTCCACCGTCATCCGGGCCGAAGACGTGCGCAAGGCCATCAACGTGCTGCACGAAGCCTTCTTCGAGCCGGCGTACAAGCAGGTGAACCTGTACGTGCTAGGGCCCGGCAACGTGGGCGGCAAGCTGCTGGCCCAGCTGGCGCAGCAGCAGGCCCACTTGCAGCAGCAACTGGGCTTGCAGGTGCGCGTGGTGGCCGTGGCCAACCGCCGCCATTGCGTGGTGGACGAAAACGGCCTGGACCTGGCCACCTGGCCCGCCGCGCTGGCCGCCGCGGGGCCCTGCACGCTGGACGAGTTCACCCAGCTCATCGTGAGCCGCAACCTGCGCAACTCCATCCTGGTGGACGTGACGGCCAACCCCGCCGCCGCCGACCACTACGCCGCCCTGCTCGAAAAGAGCGTGGCCGTGGTGGCGTGCAACAAAGTAGCCGCGTCGTCGGCCTACGCCAACTACGCCCGCCTCAAAGGGTTGGCCCAGGATTTCAACACCCGGTTCCTGTTCGAAACCAACGTGGGCGCGGGCCTGCCCATCATCGGCACGCTCGGCGACCTCACGCGCAGCGGCGACGTGGTGCGGCGCCTGGAGGCCGTACTCTCGGGCACGCTCAACTTCGTGTTCAACAACTACAACGGCTCGCGGCCCTTCGCCGAAGTGGTGCGCCAGGCCCAGGCCGAAGGCTACACCGAGCCCGACCCGCGCCTCGACCTGAGCGGCACCGACGTGGCCCGCAAAATTCTGATTTTGGCCCGCGAAGCCGGCCACCCACTGGAAATGAGCGACGTCCAAATCGAGTCGTTCCTGCCCGCCTCCTGCCTGGAGGGCGACGTGGAAGCCTTCTACGAACAGCTAGCCGTGCACGAAGCCCACTTTAGGGCCCTGTACGACGCGGCCACGGCCGAGGGCAAACGCCTCAAGTTCGTGGCCCGCTTCAACGACGGGGCCGCCGCCGTGGGCCTGCAAGCCGTGCTGCCCAGCCACGACGTGTACGAGCTGCGCGGCAAAGACAACATCGTGCTCTTCTACACCGACCGCTATGCCGAGCAGCCGCTGGTGGTGAAGGGCGCCGGCGCGGGGGCCGAAGTCACGGCCGCCGGCGTGTTCGCCGACATTATTCGCGCCGCGAGGCTATAAGCGCGGGCTTTGCAGTCCCCTTCGCCGCCCGGCCACCCGCAGGGCCCCAAAACAACCACGCCACGCTGACGCCCTGTTCACCCGCGGACTACAAAGTCCGCGCTCCAGCCTATGCCGCTCCCCGATTCCGTCCTCGTCCACGCGCCCGCCACCATCGCCAACCTGGGCTGCGGATTCGACGTGCTGGGCCTGGCCCTGGCCGCGCCCTACGACACGCTGCGCCTGCGCCGCACAGGGGCCCCGGGCCTGAAAATCACCCACCTCGACCACTACAACCTGCCCACCGACCCTGCCCGCAACGTGGCCGGGGCCGCCCTGCTGGCGCTGCTGGCGCAAGTGCCCGAGGCAGTGGGCTTCGAGGTAGAAATCACCAAGGGCATCATGCCGGGCAGCGGCGTGGGCAGCAGCGCCGCCAGCGCCGCCGGGGCCGTGGTGGGGGCCAACGCACTGCTGGGCAACCGGTTCAGCCAACTTGAGCTGGTTGATTTTGCAATGGCGGGCGAAGCCGTGGCCAGCGGCGTGCGCCACGCCGACAACATCGCGCCGGCCATTTTTGGGGGTTTCACGCTGGTGCGGGCCCTGGCGCCGGTGCTGGATGTGGTGGCCCTGCCGGCCCCGCCGCTGTGGGTAGCCGTGGTGCACCCCCAAATCGAAGTAAAAACCAAAGAAGCCCGGGCCCTGCTGCCCACCGCCGTGCCGCTGGGGCTGGCCGTGCGCCAGTGGGCCAACGTGGGCGGCCTGGTGGCCGGCTTCCTCACCGCCAACTACGCCCTGATTGGCCGGGCCCTGGAAGACTACATCGTGGAACCGGCCCGCGCCCCGCTCATCCCCGGGCTGGCCGAAGCACGGCGGCGGGCCCTGGCAGCCGGGGCCCTGGGCGGCGGCATTTCCGGTTCGGGGCCCTCCATTTTTATGCTGAACCGCGACAGCGACACCGCCCACGCCGTGGCCGCGGCCCTGGGCAGCGTGTTTGCCGAGCTGGGCATTGCCCACGACTTGCACGTGGGCCGCATCGCCCCCAAGGGGGCCCGGGTAGTGGCCGAATAACGGGCCGGCAGGGTTGATTAACCCTTTGTTAATTAAGGCGCTGGCTGAGTTTCTGGCCGTACATTCGCCGGCAGCCGACCTGTTGGAACCAGGATTTTAAGGATTTTTTATTGCCCTAGCCCTTTCCCGATGCAGTACTACAGCCTCCGCCGCCAGGCCCCCACGGTCGATTTTCGCACGGCCGCCATCACCGGGCAGGCCCCCGACGGCGGCCTGTACTTTCCGGAAACCATCCCGCGGTTCGGGGCCGATTTCCTGCGCGACCTGCCCATGCTGGACCGCGCCGACCTGGCCCTGGCCGTGATGCGGCCCTACGTGGGCGGCACCATTCCCGACGCGGACCTGCGCGCGATTTGCGCCGCGGCGGTCGATTTTCCGTTTCCGCTGGTGCCGGTCAGCCCGGGCATTGCGGCCCTGGAGCTGTTCCACGGGCCCACGCTGGCATTTAAGGACGTGGGGGCCCGGTTTATGAGCCGGTGCTTGGGCTACTTCGCGCAGCGCGGCGACACGCCGCCCGTGACGGTGCTGGTGGCCACGTCGGGCGACACCGGCGGGGCCGTGGCCAGCGGCTTCTTGGGCGTGCCGGGCGTGGAGGTGGTCATCCTCTACCCCACGGGCAAGGTGAGCCCGGTGCAAGAGCAGCAGCTCACCACGCTGGGCCAAAACATTACGGCCCTGGAAGTTAGCGGCACTTTCGACGACTGCCAGGCCTTGGTGAAGCAGGCTTTTCGCGACCCCGAGCTGGCCGCCCACCGCTTCCTCACCTCGGCCAATTCCATCAACGTGGCGCGCTGGCTGCCCCAGCAGCTCTACTACTGCTTTGCGGCGCAGCAGTGGCCCGCCGGGGCCACGCCGCCGGTGGTGAGCGTGCCGAGCGGCAACTTCGGCAACATTTGCGCCGGCTTGCTGGCGCGGGCCTCGGGCCTGCCGCTGGGCCACTTCATCGCCGCCTGCAACGCCAACGACCCCGTGCCGCGCTACCTGCGCTCGGGCGAGGCCTATGCGCCCCAGGCCGCCGTGGCCACCCATTCCAACGCCATGGACGTGGGCGACCCCAGCAACTTCGTGCGCATCCTCGAGCTGTTCGGCCACGACCTGGGGGCCCTAAAAGCCACCCTCAGCGCCGAAACGGTGAGCGACCCCGACACCGTGGCCACCGTGCTGCAAGTATGGTTCGAAAACAGCTATTTGTTGGACCCCCACGGGGCTGTGGCCTACGCCGCCCTGCTCCGCTACCAGGCCGAGTACCCGGACGCCGCCGGTTTCCTGCTGGCCACGGCCCACCCCGTCAAGTTTCCCGGTGTGTTGGAGCCCATCATCGGCCAGCCCATCGAGTTGCCCGAAGCCGTGCTTCACCTGCAAGGCCGCCCCAAGCAAGCCATTCCGATGGCAGTGGATTTCGGGGCCTTGAAGAAGTTTTTGCTGCGGTAAACTCCCTCACTGCTGCGCTCAACTGGATCACTGGCTTGCTTAAGACCAGCCCATCTTATTCCATGGCCCGCACGCCAACTGCTTTGATGGCCACCAAAAACAGCGCTGCGGCGCAGGCCCCTCGGGCGGCTACTTGGCTTCGCGGGGCCTGACTAACGCGACCTATCGCGCACAATGTGTCGCGATTAGCTGCCCGCTAGCACTGCGCACTTTGTTTTAAACCCATGCAAAAAGCCCCGGCTTCCGCTAGGAAACCGGGGCTTTTTGCAATCAGAGCCGCTTATTTGGCGCCGTGGTCTTCGGCGTGGGCTTTGCGCGCGTGGGTGGCGTGCTCAGTGGCGTGGTCCTTGTGGGCGGCGGCGGTGTGGGCGTGGTGGGCAGCCTTTTCGTGGTTGCCCGCCTCGTGGCTCTTAGCAGCCTCGGTGTGGTGCTTAGCGGCTTCGGTGTGGTGTTCGGCAGCCTTCTTGTGGCTGTCTGCTGCTTTTTTGGACATGGGGGTGGGAATTTTAGGTCATTCCAGCGTTGGAATGTGCCACAAACCTCCGGCAACAAGCATGAATCGTAGGTGAATTAACCTATTGTTAATCAAGTATTAATGTAAATACATTGGCTTAATTATTGTTGCCGAAACCTGATGCTCGAGGTTGTCGTTTCATCCCGTTCATTTTGGTTTTTCGCCGCGCAATTTGCCTTATTAAACAATCTTAGGGCGCCGTGGCGCGCACCATGCGCGCCTTGCCAAACATGTCGGCTACCCCGCGCACCTCCGCGTAGCCCTGCGAGGCAAGCAGCGCCTCGGTTTCGGCCGACAGCGCTTCGTTGATTTCCAAGTAGATGCCGCCACCGGGGCGCAGCAACTCGCGGCCCAGGGCCCCCAGGCGGCGGTAGAAAAGCAGCGGGTCGGCGTCGGGTACGAACAGGGCCCCGGCGGGCTCCCAGGCCAGCACGTTGGCGCGCATCTGGGCCCGTTCGCTTTCGCGCACATAAGGCGGGTTGCTCACCAGCACATCCAGGGCCCCGGGGGACAGGCCAGCGGGCGTTTCTTGCAGAATATCAACTTGTTGGAATTCCACGTGCGGCGCGTAGCGGGCCCCGTTGCGGCGGGCCACGGCCAGGGCTTCGGCCGAAATATCGACGGCCAGCACCTGCGCCCGGGGCAAGGCGCGGGCCAGGGCCAGGGCCAGGCAGCCCGAGCCGGTGCCCACGTCGAGCACCGTGCGGGCCGCGGGCCGCTCGGCCGCCACCAGGCGCGCCAGTTCCTCGGTTTCGGGGCGCGGGATGAGGGTGGCGGGCGTCACTTCCAGCTCCATGCCGGCAAAGTGGGCGGTGCCCAGCACGTACTGCACCGGCTCGTGGGCCAGCAGGCGGGCTTCGAGGCCGGGCAGCAGCTGCCGCACCGCCGGCGGCACCGCTTCCTGGGCCCGCATGCGGCGCTGGAGCGCATCGAGGCCCAGCAGGTGCTCGGCCACCAGCGCGGCGATGGCGGCGGCCTCCGGGGCGGGGTATCCGGCGGCCAGGGCGGCGGCGAGGTGGTCGGTGAAGGCGCGGGTGGTCATCGGGCAAAAGTAGGCCGGTGCGGCGGCGCGGTTACTTTTGCGGCATGGCCGACGAACTTCCCGACGACTCCTTGTTCATGCGCCGCGCCCTCGATTTGGCGCTCCTCGGCACCGGCTACGCCCGGCCCAACCCGCTGGTGGGCTGCGTGGTCACGCACCGGGGCCGCATCATCGGCGAGGGCTGGCACCGGCAGTACGGGGGCCCCCACGCCGAGGTGAACGCCGTGACCAGCGTGGCCGATCCGTCGTTATTGAAGGAAAGCCGGGTGTACGTAACGCTGGAGCCCTGCGCCCACCACGGCAAAACGCCGCCCTGCGCCGACCTGCTCATCGCCCGCGGCGTACCCGCCGTGGTGGTGTGCAACGACGACCCGTTTGCGCTGGTGGCGGGCCGCGGCAACGCGAAGCTGCGCGCCGCCGGGGCCCGCGTCGAAACCGGCCTGCTCGCCGCCGAGGGCCGCTGGCTGAACCGCCGCTTTTTCACGTTCCACGAGAAGCAGCGGCCTTACTTGGTCTTGAAATGGGCCGAAACGGCCGACGGCTTTCTGGCCGGGCGCAACTTTCAGCCGGTGGCCATCAGCGGGCCCCAGGCGCGGCTGCTCACCCACCAGTGGCGGGCCGAAGAACAGGCCATATTGGTGGGCACGCGCACGGCCCTGCACGACAACCCCCACCTGAACGTGCGCGACTGGCCGGGCCCCGACCCGCTGCGCGTGGTGCTCGACAAAAACCTGTGCCTGCCGCCCACCCACCACGTGCTCGACGGCCAGCAGCCCACCCTGTTCTATACCTACCGCCAGCGCGCCGACGCGCCCAACCGCACCTACGCCACCCTCGCCGAAGCCGACGACCTGATGCCCCAAATCCTGGCCGACCTCTGGCAGCGCCAGGTGCAGTCGGTGCTGGTGGAAGGGGGCCCCACGGTGCTCAACGCCCTGCTGAACGCCGGGCTGTGGGACGAAATCCGCGTTTTTCGCAGCCCGCGTAAGCTCGGGGCCGGCGTGGCGGCGCCGCGCCTGGGCTTCAGCGGCTTGCGCAGCGTCGAAAACGTTGGCGACGACCAGCTGTTTTGCTACGTGAATGAGTAGTAGCGTGGACTTTGCGAGTCTGCGCATCAAACGTATTAATAAACTACCCTAACGCGCGGACTCGCAGAGCCCACGCCACCCCCAATGGCTGAAACCCTCACCCTCACCACCTTCACCAAAGCCGCCCGCTACGCCGAGCTGCTGCTCCAAATCGGCGCCCTCACCGAAGGCGAGCCCGACCTGACCGCCAACTTGGCCAACACGGCCGCCGCGCTGCGGCAGGCGTTCGGCTTTTTCTGGGTCGGTTTTTACCTGGTAAAAGGCGACGAGTTAGTGCTTGGGCCCTTCCAGGGGCCCATTGCTTGCACGCGCATCCGCAAAGGCCGGGGCGTGTGCGGCAGCAGCTGGGCGCAGGCCCGCACCCTGCTGGTGCCCGACGTGGAGCAGTTCCCCGGCCACATCGCCTGCAGCTCCGATTCGAAGTCGGAAATTGTGGTGCCCGTAATCAAAGACGGCGCCGTGGTGGCCGTGCTCGACGTGGACAGCGACCAACTTAACGACTTCGACGCCGACGACCAAACCGCCCTGGAGCAGCTCATGCAGCAGGCGGCGCAGTGGTTCTAACCCCTGCTTGGCCAGGGCCCCGGGAAGCCCAATAGCCACGAAGGCCCGGCCGCTCACTTAGCGGCCGGGCCTTCGTGCGTGGTGAACTGGTCGTTAGTCTTTCTCGAACACCTTCACCACAAACACGAAGTCTTGAAGCTTCTTGATTTGCTGGGGGCGCGGGGTGCCCACCAAGCGGTTGGTGCGAGGCAGGTGGTAGGGAGCAGCGGGCTGCTTTTTGGCCAGCGAATCGACGAGGCGCAGCAGCAGCGACGACTTGGTGGCGAAGGCCGCGCTCTGGGCGTCGCTCTGGCGGCCGCTTACCACGCCGATGAGGTTGCCGCGCTCGTCGAGCAGGGGCCCCCCGGAGTTGCCCGGGTTCACCGGAATGCTGACCTGGTAAAAAGCTGTGTCGCCGCCAAAGCCCGAGCGGGCGCTCAGGGCCCCGTCGCCGTACACCATGTCTTCGCGCGGGTAGCCAAGGGTGTACACCCGCTCGCCCAGGTCGGCCTGCCCAGCTTTGAAGGTGTAGGGCAGGCGGCCGAAGCCGCTAAAGTCGCGGTCTTTGATGCGGAGGATGGCCAGGTCGTGGGCCCGGTCCGAATACACGGTTTCGGCGTGGTAGTGTTGCTGGTCGCGGCCTTCAATCAACAGCGAATCAGCGTCTTGGATCACGTGGTAGCTCGTCACCAGGTAGCCGTCGGCCGTGAGGGCGAAGCCCGTGCCGCTGAACTTGCCGTTGTTGGCGGGCGCCGGGGCTACGTCCTTGCCGTCGCCGACGCGGCTCAGGCTACGGCTTAGGGCGCGCTGGTTGTTTTGTAGCTTGTTTAGTTCGCGGCGCAGCACCGTGTAGCCGTACATCGAAGGCTGGGTGTTGGCGGCGCGCCACCACTCCAGGCCCAGCAGCGAGCCGAACACGGCCAGCACCGCCACCGAGGCAGCCACGCCCACCGTGGCCCGGTGCCCGCTCCAAAACTCGCGCAGCACCCGCTCGGTGCGCGAAATGCGCAGCATCGGATGCACGGTAGCGCGCAGGGGCCCGGGGGCCGGCGCCTCGGCAACCACTTGTTTGCCTGCGGTTTCGGCCAGCATGGCGGCGTGCAGGCCGCGCAGCTGTTGGCGCAGGGCGCGGCGCTGGCCCACGGCCCGGAGCGTGCCCGTCAGCTCGCCGAAATTGGCGTAGCGCCGGGCCAAGTCGGGGTCGGCGGCCAGGCGGGCCTCCAGGCCGGCGCGGGCCGGCGCGGCCAGCTCGCCCCGGTCGTAGGCTTCGAATAAGGCGTAGTAATCGGCTTCGGTTTGCATGGCAGGGGGGTCGGCGGCCGGGGGGTTGCTGCGGCGCCACCGGGGCCGGGGCCCTGCTGACTGGCAACTAAACCCGGGGCGCTAACAGGTTAGATCGGCGCTTCCTTGTAGTGGGCAAAAAAGAGTTTTTTGAGGCGTACGAGGCACTTATATTTTTGATTCTTGGCGTTGTCGGCGTTGGTGTAGCCGAACTCTGCCGTCAGGTCCTGCATGGATTTCTCCCGCAGGTAAAAGCCTTCGAGCAGCGAGCGGCACGGCTCGCCGAGGTGGTCGAGGGCCTCGCTCATGGTGGTGAAGCGGCGGTCCTGTTCCTCGGCGGCGAGCAGGTCGTCCTCGGCCCCGGTGTGGTGCAGGGGCCCCAGGTCCTCGTCCTCTTGCAAGCGCACGCCGAAGCGGCTTTTGCTGGTGAGGCGCTTGAGCCAAAGGCGGCGGCACACGGCGTAGAGGTAGGTTTTGATCTGGCAGCTGAGCTCGAGCGAGCCGTCGCGCACCTTTTCATAAAACACCATCACGCCTTCCTGGTACACGTCCTGGGCGTCGTCGTCCGAGCCGCTGTTTTGCAGCACGAAGTGCGACACCATGGGCCAGTGCAGCCGGTAGAGCTGCGCCAGCGCCCGTTCGTCGCCGCCGCGGATGGCGGCAATTAAAGCTTCGTCGGGGGCGGGCACCAAGGGAGTCGAAGAAGAAAAAGAAGAGTCGCCTCTGCTCATTCGCTTTGGGGGTTAATACGCGGAAGAGTGGGAAGTAACCCGCCAGAAAAAAAGTTTTGCCGGGCGGGTTACCTTTTGCCTAAATCTGGATAAAGGGTGTTTTCCAGTTGAAATCTTTTCAAAAATACCCCAACATGAACAAGCTCGTTAAATTTGCTGCCCTGGGCCTCGCCCTCACCGCTGGTCTGACGTCGTGCGAGTCGAAGACCGCCGAAACCACCACCACCACCCCGGCTACCACCGAAACCACTACCACGGCCACCACCGACACCACCGCCATGGCCCCGGCCGCTGACGGCGCCATGGCTCCGGCCGCTGGCACCGCTGCGGCTCCCGCCGCGGGCGCAATGGCTCCGGCCGCCGGCGCTACCACCACGCCTTCGACCACCGAAGCACCTAAGTAGTTGCCCGCTGGCCTTCGGGCCGGCCCGTAACCACCGGTTGAACAGCCCGGACTTTCCTAACGGAGGGTCCGGGCTGTTTTTTTGGGCCCGGCGCTAGGCCACCAGCGCCAGCAAGTCGGCGGCGATGCCCGGCCAGGGCTGGTGCAGGTCGAGGGTGGCCACGCGCACGGGGTGGGGGCCCAGGGTGTAGCGCGCGTCGAGGGGCGCGGCCGGGGCCGGGGCGGCGGGGTACAGCAAAATGCCCTCCAGGGCCTGGCCGGGGGCGGGCGCCTGGTTTTGCAGGTAGGCAAACAGCTGGTAGAGGTGCGGCGAGACGAGGCGCTGGCGGTCGTAGCGCGGGCGCAGGGCAGCGGCGTAGTACTTGGTGTCGAGGATGATTTTGCGCGCTGGGCTCTCCAGCGTCGTGTCGGTGAGCATGGTGGGCAGCAGGTCGAGGTCGGCCGGCGCAGCGGCCTGGGCCTGCCAGGCAATGGTTTCGGCGTACACCCGGTACTGCCGCTGCTCGCGCCGGTAAAAATTGCGCACAAATTGCTCGAACAGCCGCGCCATCAGTGGCTCGTCGCGCCGGAAATCCAGCACCCGGCCGCGGCCGGTTGTGCTTGGCGTGGGCAGCGCGTGCCGCCACACCAGTTCACACAAGTGCAGGGCAAACGCCGCCTCGCCCCCCAGCCGCTGCCGGTGCAGGGCCCCGAACAGCGCGGCCGCCGGGGCCCCGGCTGGCCCTGGCCCGGGGCCCCCGGGCAGACGCCGCCGCAGGTGCTGCGCCTCGCGCCGCAAGGCCACGGGCAGCGCCGGGCGAACCGCCAGCACGGCCAGGGTGGCAGCCAGCAAGCCAGCCAGCGGCGCGTCGGGCCCCAGCTCCACGAAACGGCACACGGCCCGGCCCTGCGGCAGCAACCCGCGCGCCAGCGAGGGCCCCAGTTCGATGCGCCCGCGCAGCGTGCCCAGCACTTCTTCGTGCTCCTCGAAGGCCAGCGGCAGGCCCGTGCGCAGCAGCCGGCGCGTGGCTTGCAGCAGCAGCTGCGTCAGCAGTTCCAGCGGCCGGTGGAAGGGTGCGGCACCACCCGGGGCCCAGTCGGCCGGCTCGGGCAAGCGGTTCCAGGCATAGCACAGCAGGTAGTAGAGCGTAGGGAGCGGAACGGTGGGGGCCATGTTTTGGCTGTTGGCTATTAGCCGTTAACTAACGTTGAAATGACGTTGTTCTGAGCTTACGAAGCAGCAATTTTACAGCTACCATTACCCGTTGAGCGGTGTGGCAGAGCTGCTTCACCAGCTCAGCATGACGTTCTATTCAAAAAACAACGACTGACTTCCCCTCACTCATTGCCCCAGCCAGCTCGCAGCTTGCGCAGCTGGGCGGCGGCCGTGGCGGCGGGCTCGTCGCGCCAGTAGTCGGCCAGCAGGGGCCCTATTTCCTGGTCGATGACGAGGCGCAGCCACGCCGCGGGCGCCGGCAGCGGGCCGGGCGGGGGCACGAAGTAGCTGTGGCCCACGGCAAATTCGGGGCCCAGGCCGGGGTCGTCGGCAATGGTTTGGTTGAGGGCCGTGAGGCGGGCGGTGAGGCGCTCGGCCAGGGCCCCGGGCACGCCGTGGGCGGCCAGCAGCGCCCGCAGCGGGGCCCCGAACTGCGGCCGCAATTCCACCACCGCGAAGCGGCGGCGCAGGGCGTAGTCGAGCGGGCTCAAGGAGCGGTCGGCCAGGTTGAGGGTGGCAACGACGAACAGGTTTTCGGGCACGAAGAAGCGCGGGGCCTCGGGCGGGGCGTAGGGCAGGCGCAGGGCGTGGGCGGGGCCCCGCTTGTCGGCCTCCAGCAAGCCCAGCAGCTCGCCAAAAATGCGCGCCACCTGCCCGCGGTTCAGCTCGTCGATGAGTAGTACGTAGGGCCGGGTGGGGTCGGCGGCGGCGCGCTGGCACAGCAGCGGCAGCACGCCCGGCACCAGCCGAAACTGGCCCCGGTCGTCGGGCCGAAAGCCGAGCACAAAGTCCTCGTAGCCGTAGCTGGGGTGGAATTGCACCAGCTCCAGGCGGCTTTCGTCGCGGGCCCCCAGCAGCAGCCAGGCCAGCCGCCGGGCCAGGAAGGTTTTGCCCGTGCCGGGGGGCCCTTGCAGCAGCAGGTTGCGGCGGCGGGCCAGGCCGGCCAGGGCCGCATCCAATTCATCCTCAGTGATGAGCAGCTCGGCCAGCGCCTCGGCTTTGGTGTAGGGCCCGGCAGGTGCGGGCGGCGAGCCGGCGGGTGCGTACGGGGCCCCGGGCTCGGCGGCCAGCGCGGGAGCGGCCGGCTCGGGGCCCCCGAGGTAGAGGCCATCGGCCGATTCGGCGGCGTCATCGGCGGTGCCGGGGGCCAGCACGGGGCGCTTGGTGCTGATGGTGAAGTCAAGGGCTTCGAGCACGGCGTTGGTGGGCGTGCCGGCGGGGTGGGGCCAGCGGGCAGTGGCGTCGCCGGTGGCCAGGCGGTGGGCCCACTCGGCCACGGCGCGGGGCGGGTAGCGCCGGCTGCGGTACACCAACTCGTACACGGTGCTGGGCGGCAGCGGGGCCCCGGCCCGGTCAATCTGCCGCAAGGCGCGCAGCACCAGCTCGCGGGTGAGCGGCGGCAGCGCAGGGGAAGCAACGGGTTCGGAAGCGGCGGCGGCCATGCGGCAAAGTACGGGGCCCGGGCGCACCCAGGCCCTCAGGGGCCCTGGGCGACCACAAAAAAATCCCGCCGGAACGGGCGGGATTTTTTCAACAAATCGCTTGAAAACCAAGAATTACGGAGCCACCGTAAAGGTGCGCGTAACCGAATTGTAGGGCCCCGGAAGCAGGGTGCCGCTGTTGTCGACCAGCTCCAGCTTCACGGTGTTTTCGCCAGCCGGCAGGCCTTCCATCTGGAAAGGCGCCCACCGGTCGATCATGAACTCGGTGCCGTTGATGGTGGCGCGCACCTTGTTGCCGCCCGAGTCGAGGGTGGTGTTCACGAGGTAAAAATCGAGCATGATTTTCTTGGCATCGGCCCCCGAGTACGTGTCTTTGGGCCGGCTGTAGAACAGGTTGGGCTTGGTGACGTCGATGATCGGCTCGGCCGGCGCGGGGGCGTTGCCCACGTTGATGATGCGCAAATCGTAGGCGCTGCGCTGCTTCAAGCTCTCGTGGTACGAGCGCGAGAGGAAGGACAGCACCACGTGCTGGCCGTCGGCCATGGGCTTGCTGAACGAGGTTTCGTAGTGGGCGGTGTAGGGCTGGTTGTCCACGATGTTGTGGATGTGCTGGCCCTTAGC
>JBPBPC010000010.1:0-54831 GCA_050954665.1 Janthinobacterium lividum | reverse complement strand
CCGCGCGCATCAGTGGCGGGAAACGGCGGGGGAACGGAGTAGTGCCGGGCAGAAGCCGCAAGTTCGGGGCCCGGGCCCTACCGGGCCCCGGGGCCCCGGCGCGACCTTGGCGGGTCCGGCCCCGCGGCCCACCCAAAACCGCCGCGGGGCCCCGGTTCGCCTTTTCTCCGCCTCCCCATGTCGCTCCCCACCGCCGCGCACGTCCGCCAGCAATTCCTCGATTTCTTCGCCTCCAAAGGCCACCACATCGTGCCCTCGGCCCCGCTGGTGGTGAAAGACGACCCCACGCTGCTGTTCATCAACAGCGGCATGGCCCCGTTCAAAGACTACTTCCTGGGCAACAAGCCCGCGCCCTTCAAGCGCATCGCCGACACGCAGAAGTGCCTGCGCGTGAGCGGCAAGCACAACGACTTGGAGGAGGTGGGCTACGACACCTACCACCACACCATGTTCGAGATGCTCGGCAACTGGTCGTTCGGCGATTACTTCAAGAAGGACGCCATCGCCTGGGCCTGGGAGCTGCTCACCGACGTGTTTAAGCTCGAAAAAGACCGGCTCTACGTCACATATTTCGAGGGCGATGCCGGCGACGGCCTGGGCCCCGACGCCGAAACGCAGGCCCTCTGGCGCCAGTACACCACCGACGACCGCATCCTGCCCGGCAACAAAAAGGACAACTTCTGGGAGATGGGCGACACGGGCCCCTGCGGCCCCTGCACCGAAATCCACGTGGACCTGCGCCCCGCCGAGGAGCGCGCCCAAACCCCGGGCCACCAGCTCGTGAACGCCGACCACCCGCAGGTGGTGGAGGTGTGGAACAACGTGTTCATGGAGTTCCAGCGCCTGGCCGACAAGTCGCTGGTCAAGCTGCCCGCCCAGAGCGTGGACACCGGCATGGGCTTCGAGCGCCTGATGATGGCCGTGTCGGGCGTGCGCTCGAACTACGATACCGACGTGTTCCAGCCGCTCATCCAGTTCATTGCCAAAGCGGTGGGCATCGAATACCACGGCACCTCGCCGGCCACCGTGCACGACCAGCCGGCAACCGAAAACGAGAAAACCGACATCGCCATCCGGGTGCTGGCCGACCACATCCGCGCCATCGCCTTCACCATCGCCGACGGCCAGCTGCCCAGCAACGTGAAGGCCGGCTACGTCATCCGCCGCATCCTGCGCCGGGCCGTGCGCTACGCCTTTTCGAGCCTGAACCAGAAGCAGCCCTTCCTCTACAAGCTCGTGCCGGTGCTGGCCGACCAGATGGCCGGCATCTTCCCCGAGCTAAAGGCCCAGCAGGCGTTCGTGACGCGGGTGATTGAGGAAGAGGAAATAGCGTTTCTAAAAACGCTCGAAACCGGCTTGCGCCGCCTAGATGCGCTGGAGGAGGCCGCCCGCGCCAACGGCGGCGTCATCGACGGCGCCACGGCCTTTGAATTGAGCGATACCTTCGGCTTCCCGCTGGATTTGACGGCCCTCATCGCCCGCGAAAAAGGGCTGACGGTGGACGAAGCCGGCTTCCAGCAGGCGCTGGCGCAGCAGAAAAACCGCAGCCGCAACGCCCAGGAAACCGAGCAGAGCGACTGGGTGACGGTGGCCGAAGCCGAGGGGCCCAACGTGTTTGTGGGCTACGACCAGGACGAGGCCACCGCCCGTCTGCTGCGCTACCGCAAAATCGACAAGAAGGGCAAAACGGAGTACCAGCTGGTGCTTGACCAAACGCCGTTCTACGCCGAAAGCGGCGGGCAGATCGGCGACACCGGCTACCTGGAAAGCGACCTGGACCGGCTGCGCGTGCTCGACACGAAGCGCGAGAACGACCTCATCATCCACACCGTGCTGGAGCTGCCGCAGGAACTGACGGCCGAGTTCCGGGCCCGGCCCGACGCGGCCCGGCGCGCGCTCATCCGCAACAACCACACGGCCACCCACTTGCTGCAAGCCGCCCTGCGCCGCGTGCTCGGCGAGCACGTGCAGCAGAAAGGCTCGCTGGTGAACGACAAGCTGCTGCGCTTCGATTTCTCGCACTTCACGAAGGTGACCGACGGGCAGCTGCGCGAGGTGGAGCAGCTGGTGAACGAGCGCATCCGCCAGCAAATCCCGCTCGACGAGCGCCGCAACGTGCCCATCGCCGAGGCCAAAAACCTGGGGGCCACGGCCTTGTTCGGCGAGAAGTACGGCGAGTTCGTGCGCGTCATCACCTTCGACAAAGATTACTCGGTGGAGCTGTGCGGGGGCCTGCACGTGGCCAACACCGGCCGCATCGGCTACTTCAAAATCGTGGCCGAGAGCGCCGTGGGGGCCGGCGTGCGCCGCATCGAAGCCGTGACGGCCGGCCCCGCCGAAGCCTACGTGGACCAGCAGCTCGATCTACTCGCCCAGGTGCGCGAGGCCCTCGGCCACCCCCAGCATTTGCTGACGTCGCTCGAAAAGCAAGCCGAGGAAATTGGGGCCTTGCGCCGGCAAATCGAGCAGTTTGCCCAGCAAAGCCTCAACCAGCAGAAAGACCAGCTCGCCGGCCAGGCGAAGCCCCTGCACGGCGTGAATTTCCTCGCTGCCCAGGTGCAGGCCACCGGCGCTGAGGGCCTCAAAACCCTGGCCTTCCAGCTGCGCCAAGCCGTGCCCAACCTCGTGCTGGTGCTGGGCGCCGAAATCGACGGCAAGCCCCAGCTGGCCGTGATGCTGGCCGACGAAATTGCCCAGGCTGGAAAGCTGAGCGCCCCCGCGCTGGTGCGCGAACTGGCCAAGGACATCCAGGGCGGCGGCGGCGGGCAGCCGTTTTTCGCCACCGCCGGCGGCAAAAACCTGGCGGGTCTGGGCGCGGCCATCGCCAAGGCCGAAGGGTTGGTAGAGAAAAACTTGGCTTAAAAGACGTGCCTGCCTGATAGTACCAGACACGCCTTTCATTGAACTCAACTGGCAACTCGAGCAAACCCCCGCAACGCACCGAAGTATGGCGTTGCGGGGGTTTTTGTTTGAGTTGTCAGCTGGGCATACTACAGATGTATTTAGGCACCGGTGACGGGTGGTCGGAGAAAAGGAAACGCGCCAGTGACTTGCCCACGCGGCAGCACTGCCACGAATGCCACTCGCTGGTGTGAAGGCGCGGAGCTAAGGAATAGGCCCCGAGCTCCGGTTTAG
The DNA here is from genome assembly GCA_050954665.1 of Janthinobacterium lividum. Taxonomy (GTDB): domain Bacteria; phylum Bacteroidota; class Bacteroidia; order Cytophagales; family Hymenobacteraceae; genus Hymenobacter. Next base: position 51,696 of record JBPBPC010000010.1, on the reverse strand, counting down.
CTTAATCGATTTAGCAAAAATCTTTGCAATCGGTTGCGGCGGAAAGGTTTGCGTCTATATTTAGGCATCCAAAACCACATTTCCACCCAACCCAGGGCCCCGTATTATGAAGGTTCTCCTGCTCAACGCGCTGTCTTTGGCGGTTTTCAGTCAAACGGCTTTTGCCCAGGCCCCATCCGCAAAGCCCAAAACGCAAGTGCTGTTTGACGGCAAAACGACCAAAGGCTGGCATACTTACCTCAAGACCACGGCCGAGCCGGCTTGGGAAGTGGTGGACGGGGCCCTGCAACTGAACCCCAAGGCGCCCGGGCAGGGCGACTTGGTGACGGACGGGGAGTACGAAAATTACGAGCTCATCCTGGAATGGAAAATCTCCCCGGAGGGTAACAGCGGCATCATCTTCGGGGTGCACGAAGACCCCGCCTTCGCGGCCACTTACGAAACGGGCATCGAAATGCAGGTGCTGGACGACAAGGGCGCCGAAGACAACAAGAAGGCCACCCACCTGGCCGGCTCGCTCTACGACCTACAGGCCCCCGCCAAAGACGTGGCCAAGCCCGCCGGCGAATGGAACCGGGTGAAGCTGCGCAAGCAGAACGGCCACCTCACTTTCTTCCTGAACAACGCCAAAATAGTGGACGTGCAGATGGGCAGCCCCGCGTGGAAAGCCTTGGTGGAGAGCAGCAAATTCAAGACCTGGAAAAATTTTGGGGCCTACCCCAAGGGCCACATCGCCCTGCAAGACCACGGCCACCAAGTTGCTTTTCGGGCCATCACAATCGAGCAACTCTAATTCCGAACGGCCCGCATGAGTGGTTTTCAAATCAAGAAATCGGCGACGGTGTACGACGCCGTTGTGGTGGGCTCGGGGGCGGGGGGCGGCATGGCGGGCTACGTGCTGGCGCACGCCGGCCTCAAGGTGCTGATGCTGGAAGCTGGCCCGTTTTTCGACCCCGTTAAGGACGCGCTGCAACTGAAGTTCTCCTACGAATCGCCGCGCCGGGGCGCGTCTACCACCCGGGCTTTTGGCGATTTTGACGCCGCGTACGGGGGCTGGGAACTTGACGGCGAGCCGTACACCACCAAAGACAAGACCGAGTTCAACTGGTTCCGGGCCCGCATGCTGGGCGGCCGCACCAACCACTGGGGCCGCATTTCGCTGCGCATGGGGCCCCTGGATTTCAAAAGCCACCAGATCGACGGCCTGACCGACGACTGGCCCATCACCTACGACGAGGTGAAGCCGTTTTACGACAAAGTGGACCGCCTCATTGGGGTGTACGGCACGGTGGAGGGCCTGCCCAACGAGCCGGATGGCATTTTCCTGCCGCCGCCCAAGCCCCGGCTCAACGAGCTGTTCATCCAGCAAGGCGCGGCCAAAGCCGGCGTGAAGGTGATCCCGGGCCGGGGCTCGGTGCTGACGGAGGCGCTGCCCGGCAACAAGGACCGCGGGGCCTGCTTCTTCTGCGGGCAGTGCGGGCGCAGCTGCAAGGTGTACGGCGACTTTTCGGCCTCGTCGTGCCTGGTGATTCCGGCGCTGAAAACCGGCAACCTCAAGGTCATCCCCAACGCCATGGTGCGCGAGGTGCTGACCGGGGCCAACGGCCTGGCCACCGGCGTGTCGTACGTGGACAAGCAGGACTTGCAGGAGTACCAGGTGAGCGCCAAGATCGTGATTCTCGGGGCCAGCGCCGGCGAGTCGGCGCGGCTGCTGCTCAACTCCAAGTCGCCCAGCCACCCCAACGGCTTGGCCAACAGCAGCGGGGTGGTGGGCAAGTACCTGCACGACTCGACCGGCGCCAGCCTGGGCGGCTTTCTGCCGCAGCTCATGGACCGCAAGCGCTACAACGAGGACGGGGTGGGCAGCGTGCACATTTACACGCCCTGGTGGCTGGACAACAAGAAGCTGGACTTCCCGCGCGGCTACCACATCGAGTACGGCGGCGGGATGAACATGCCGGCCTACGGCTTCGGCAAGGGCATCCAGAACCTGAACGGCTTGGTGCCCGGCCGCGACGGCCAGCTCAAGGAAGCCGGGGGCTTCGGGGCCGCGTTGAAGGACGACTACCGCCGCTTCTACGGCACGCAGGTGGGCATGGCGGGCCGCGGCACGGCCATCGCGCGGGAAGACAACTACTGCGAAATCGACCCCGACGTGGTGGACAAGTACGGCATCCCGGTCCTGAGATTCCACTACAAGTGGACCGACGCCGAAATCAAGCAGGCCAAGCACATGCAGGAAACTTTCCAGGCCATCATGCACGAAATGGGCGGCATCGTCACGTCCAAAATTCCGGGGGCCGACACGAACTACGGCCTGGAGGCCCCCGGCCGCATCATCCACGAGGTGGGCACGGTGCGCATGGGCGACGACCCCAAGAAGTCGGCCCTCAACAAGTGGTGCCAAGCCCACGACTGCCGCAACCTGTTCGTGGTGGACGCGTCGCCGTTTGTGCAGCAAGGCGATAAAAACGCGACCTGGACCATTTTGGCCCTGTCGATGCGCACCAGCGAGTACATTTTGGACCAGCGCCAGCGCGCCAGCCTGTAGCCAGTATTTTCGACTCCGATGAAAAGACGCGACTCTTTAAAAGCCATTGGGCTGGCCACCCTCGCCACCGGCCTGCTGTTGGACGGCTGCGGCCCGGAAACAGCCCAGGCGCCGGCTGCGCCCGGGGCCCCCAAGCCCGCCGATGCGCCCGCCGACGAAGCCGGCCGGCAAGCGTTTGAGGTTGCGCGGGACAAGGACCTGCACGCCGCCACGTTCTTCACCCCGCACGAAATGGCCACGATAACGGCGCTGGTGGACATCATCATTCCCAAAGACGAGAAGTCGGGCAGCGCGTCCGATGCCAAGGTGCCCGAGTTTATTGAATTCATCGCCAAGGACATACCCGAGCACCAGTTGCCCCTGCGCGGCGGATTGCGCTGGCTGGACTTGCAGTGCGCCACGCGCTTCGGCCAGCCGTTTGTGGCGTGCACCGCCCCGCAGCAGCTGGCGATGGTGGCCAAAATAGCTTACCCCAAGCGCGCGGCCAGTGGCCTCGCGCAAGGCGTGACCTTCTTCAACCGGATGCGCGACCTGACGGCGACGGGCTTTTTCACCAGCAAAATGGGCATGGCCGACCTGGGCTACGCTGGCAACGCGCCCAACCGCTGGACCGGGGTGCCCGCCGACGTATTGAAGCAGTACGGCATGGAACAAGCGTAGCGGCTGGCACGGGCGGGTGCGTTCCAAACAGGGCCCCAGGGCCCCCAGCGCCCTGCCGGGCCGGTGGGGCTAGTCGGGCAGCGCTGCCAGCACGCGCAGCGCCACGGGCACTACCCGCCGGGCCTGGGCCGCAGCCGTTCGCCAGTCGGGGCGGGTGGTTGCCCGCCAGTCGCGGGCCGCGGCCGCGCGCAGCTCCTCGCTGGCGGCGTGGGCAGCCACAGTCAACCAGTTGGGCAGCCGGGGGCTAACCAAGTGCCGGCGCAAAACCTGTTGCGCACGGGCCGTGGCCAGGCGGGCCACGGCCCAATCGTGGGCCTGGTTGCCGTCGGCCTGCTCCAGGTGCTCCAAGCAGTAAGCAAGCAAAACGGACTCTTTCATGCGGCGAGGTAGGAGTGCCCCGCAAAAATAGGCGCTGCGCGCGGCCCGTTCCCAATTGGCTAGTTGTCGTTTTCAATCGGCGAACCGGAGCGCTCCCGCTAAGCCTGCTTGCCCGCGGCACTGCTGGAGAAGAAGCTCGGGCCACCGGGCAAGCCCCAAAACAGGCGCGTTTTCGCACCGCGCCGGACAGTAGCCGTGGTTAAGTGCGCTGCCAAACCAGCCGCGTCATGACGTGCCCGGAGCCCAGCGGGGCAGTGGTCAGGTGCGGAAAATCGCCCGCAAACGTGACAAGGTGCATCCGTCTAATCATTCAGAGTCAGCAAGCTAACCGCTGCTCCGTCACGCCGCCGGCGGAGTAGCCTCACGCCCCGCCGGGTGCCTGCCCAACTGATCGGCAACGTCCACCAGGGCAGGGCCCTGGGTGCACCCAGAAGTAACCATCGGATAGTCCTATTAAGTTGGCAAAAAGGCCGTTGGCGCGTACATTTGGTGCAGTGGGCTCCTTGCTGGGGCCCCAAACTTCTTTCCGCTGGCCGAACCCTACCGGACCGTCCGATGCATGCTTTTCGCCCGTTGCTGCCGTTGTTGTTGAGTTGGTGCCTAGGAGGCGCCGCGCGGGCCCAGGCGGTGCCGGTGCCGGCGTTTCCGCAGACCGTTGTGGTGTACCTCGACGCCGACGAGCGCCCGCTGCCGGGCCCCGACAGCGCCGCCTACTGGGTGGAAACCCTGCGCACCGACAGCAGCCGCGCCGTGGTGCGGCGCTACGCCGCCACGGGGGCCCTGCAAGCCTATACGCCGTACCTCGACCTGGGCCGGGGCGTGGTGCACGGCACCCGCACCACGTGGTACGAAGACGGCCGTATGTGCACCAAGGAAGAATACCTCGGGGGCCGCCGCCAGGGCGAGCTGCTCGCCTACTACCCCGACGGCACCCTGAAACGGCGCGACCGGTTTGTGGCCGACCACAACATGCTCGGGGCCTGCTACGGGCCCGACGGCCGCCCCGTGCCGTATTTTCCCTACGAGCAGCCGCCGCTGTACCCGGGCGGGGCCCTGGTGCTGTACCGCGACGTGACCCGGCACGTGCGCCCCACCACCACCGAAATGCGCCGGTTTGTTGCGCCCGGTTTTGTGGGCGGGGGAGGCGCTTACGGCCAGCGGCGCAGCGAAGCGGCGCCCGCGGTGGGCGCGTCCCGTTGGCCGGTGGGCCAAATCGACGTCGTGTTCACCATTACCGAGCAGGGCGAGGTAGCCAACCCCTACGTGGCCCAGTCGTCGGCCCCGTGGCTGAACGAGAAGGTGCTGGCCGCGGTGCGCGGCCTAACCAAAAAATTCCGACCCGGGCAGCGCGACGGCCAAACCGTACGCGCCACCTGCCACGTGCCCGTGGTGTTCTACGTCATGCCGGCGTTGGGTCTCGGCACAGGCCGGGGCCAGCGGCTATAAAGCCGGCCGGGGCCCCTGCGGTGGCCCATTTCTAGCGCAAACAACCGTTTTGCCTGGAACTCCCTTGTGGCTCTTGTGCCCGGGAAAAGCGCCCGTGCGCTAACTCGTCCCGGTAGGCCAGGGGCGTAATTTTTTAATTGCCAATGCGGGTTACGCAAAACTTCCTTTCGCCGCGTTTCGTACCTCGGCACTGTAACGCAGCTTGGGCGCTGTAAATTTGCGCCCGGTTAACACGCATACCAACGGGGAAATTCCCCATTTTTTACCATTTTTTATGAAACACCTGTTATCTACGACAACTCTGCTGGGCTTGGGCCTGCTGGCCGCGGCTCCGCGCAGCCAGGCCCAGTCGGCCGACAAGAAGTTTGGCATCAGCGGGTACGCCACCACGCTCCAGTACATGGGCGACATGGGCAACACCTACTTTAAGGCTAAGAACGGTACTTACGGCGGGGGCCTCACCTTGAGCCGCTACATCAGCAAAGGGTTCGACATCAACCTGTCGGCCAACCAGGCCACGTTGCGCTTCCCGTCGCCGACGGGTGCGTTTGCCAACAACGGCACCCGCTTCTACGCCAACATCAGCACCTACGGCCTAGGCTTTAAGTTTAAGTTGCCCCTGAAAGACGAGGCGGCCATCCGGCCCTACTTCTTGATTCAGCCAGGCGTGGCCCGCGTCAACTCCGACCGGTACGCCTCGCCGACCGCGGCGGCTAACCACCTCGATTTTACTTCTTTTGATGCCCAGGGTGCCATTGGCCTGGACTTTCGCATCACGCCGGGCTTTAGCTTGTTTGCCCAGGCGGGCGAGCACATGCTCATCACCGGCGACGAAAAGCTCGACAACTCGGCCAGCAACGCCACCGGCTTTTACTACAACCACGACCGCTACCTGCAATTCTCGGCCGGTCTGACCGCCAACATCGGCAAGGCCAAGGACACGGACGGCGACGGCGTACCTGACCGCAAAGACAAGTGCCCCGACACGCCCGCGGGCGTGAAAGTGGACGCCAACGGCTGCCCCGTGGACACGGACGGCGACGGCGTGGCCGACTACCAAGACAAGTGCCCCGACGTGAAAGGCGTGGCCGCCCTGCAGGGCTGCCCCGACGCCGACGGTGACGGCGTGGCCGACAACGACGACAAGTGCCCCAACACCCCCGCGGGCGTGAAAGTGGACGCCACGGGTTGCCCGCTCGACGCCGACGGCGACGGCGTGGCCGACTACCTCGACAAGTGCCCCGACACGCCCGCCGGGGTGAAAGTGGACGCCACCGGTTGCCCACTGGACCGCGACGGCGACGGCGTGCCCGACTTCCAGGACCGCTGCCCCGACCGCGCCGGCCCCGCCAGCAACAAGGGCTGCCCCGAAATCCCGGCTGAGAAGCGGAAGATTTTGAACGAAGCCACCAAGTACATCAACTTCGACTTCAACAAGGCCACGCTCAAGGCCTCGTCGTACCCCAAGCTGGAGCAGATGGTGCAGATCCTCAACGAGTACCCCGACTACTCGCTCTCCATCGCCGGCCACACCGACAGCAAAGGCGACGACAATTACAACTTGAAGCTGAGCTACGAGCGCGCCGCCGCCGCCCGCACCTACATGCTGGGCAAGGGCATTCCGGCCGAGCGCATTGAGGCCCGCGGCTACGGCGAGACCAAGCCGATTGCCGACAACAAAACGGCCGCCGGCCAGGCCCTGAACCGCCGCGTGGACTTCGACCCGTACCTGACCGGCGAAGCCAACGCTGCCGAAACGAAGTACGGCGCCGCCCCCACGGTGAAAGAGTTGCTGGCCCAAGGCAAAACCTCGCCCGTAAATAAGAAGGCCCCGGCGAAAAAAGCCGCCGCCAAAAAAGCTCCGGTGAAAAAGGCACCCGCCAAAAAAGCCGCGACGCGCAAATAAGCCCGTCGTAGCTGGCCCCGGCCACGTGCAGAAGCAGCCCGCTCACCTTGAGCGGGCTGCTTTTTTATGGGGCCCCAGGCCCGGGGCCCGCCGGCGGTAAAGGCTGGCCCGGGGCCCCGGATGGGCCGCGCGGGCCGGCCAGGATGAAAACCGGGGCCCGAATCGGTTTTAACTTGCGGCCGGGTTGCGGCGACATTGGCTGCGGCCCCTTATCCGCTGTTAATATGGACGACGCCCTGCTTGCCAAGTACCAGCCCGTGATTGGGCTGGAAGTACACGCTCAACTGCTCACGCGCAGCAAAATGTATTCGTCCGACGAGAACGAGTACGGCGTGGCCCCCAACACCAACTTGTCGGTCATCACCCTCGGCCACCCCGGCACTTTGCCCAAGGTGAACCGCACGGCCGTGGACTTCGCCATGAAAATGGGCCTGGCCACCAACTGCCACATCCGGCGCGACAACCTGTTTGCCCGCAAAAACTACTTTTACCCCGACCTGCCCAAGGGCTACCAGATTACGCAGGACAAGACCCCGATTTGCTACGACGGGCACCTCGACGTGCGCGTGGGCGAAGCTGTGAAGCGCATCGGCGTCACGCGCATTCACTTGGAAGAGGACGCCGGCAAGAGCATGCACCTGGCCGGCGAAACCGAAACCCTGGTGGACCTGAACCGCGCCGGCGTGCCGCTCATCGAGATTGTGAGCGAGCCCGACCTGCGCACCGGCGAGGAAGCCTACGCCTACCTCACTGAAATCAAGAAGCTGGTGGAGTACCTCGGCATCTGCGACGGCAACATGGAGGAAGGCTCGCTGCGCTGCGACGCCAACATTTCGGTGATGCTGCACGGGGCCCCCGAATTTGGGATGAAGGTGGAGGTGAAGAACATGAACTCCTTCCGCAACGTGCAGCGCGCCATCGCCTACGAGATCGAGCGGCAGATTGCCATTGTGGAAGCCGGCGGCGAAGTGGCCAGCGAAACCCGCGGCTTTGATGCCGTGACCGGCACCACCAACGGCCAGCGCAGCAAGGAAACGATGAACGACTACCGCTACTTCCCCGAGCCCGACCTGCCGCCGCTCGTCATCGACGACGCCTGGCTGCACCGCATCCAAACCGAGTTGCCGGCGCTGCCGCAGCAGCTCTACGCCCGCTTCACGGGCGAACTGGGGCTGAACGATTACGACGCCTCGGTGCTGATTGACCAGAAGGAAGTGGCCCAGTACTTCGACGGACTGGCCCGCCTCACGCCCAACGCCAAGGCCGCTGCCAACTGGGTGATGGGCCCCGTGAAGTCCTACCTCAACGAGCGGGCCCTGGCGATGGAAGACTTCCCGCTCGACCCCGCCCAGCTCGCCGGCGTCATTGAACTGATTGACGAAGGCAAGATCAATTACTCGGTGGCCAGCAAGCAGTTATTCCCGTACCTGCTGGAGCACCCCACGGCCAACGCCACCGGCGCCGCCGAAGCCCTGGGCCTGCTCAGCCAGACCGACGGCGACGAGCTGGGGGCCCTGGTGGCGCAGGTGCTGGCCGCCAACCCGGCCAAGGTGGCCGAGTACCGGGCCGGCAAAAAATCGCTCACCGGCATGTTCATGGGCGAGCTCATGAAACTCACCGGCGGCAAGGCCGACCCCAAGCAGGCCAACCAGCTGCTGCGCGCCGCCCTCGAAGGATAGTTTATACGCCACCCGCTGGCCAAGCCCGTCCCGCCGAGCTGCCCTTGGCTGCGCCCCAGGGCCCCCGGGGCAGCCTGCGCGCGGCCAAGCACCGCTTGGCGGTACGGCAGACTTCGCCGGAACCAACCCCGGCGGGGCCCCGTTGGCGTTTTTGCACCCGTTCAAATACATGCGTTACCTGATGATCAAAACCACGTTGCTGGCCGCCGCCGTGTTGGGCGGGGCCAACGCTTGCCAGCCCGCCTCGGCGGCGGCGGGCTACGAAATCACCGGCCAGCTGAAAAATGCTCCGGCCGGCACCGAGCTGCACTTGGCCGAGCTGCACGCCAACCAATTTGTGGAACGCGCCTCGGCTAAAACCGACGCCGCGGGCAAGTTCACTTTCAAGGGCGCGGCCCCCACGGCGGGCTTGTACCAGCTGAAAATCAACGACGCCAACCAGGTGCTGCTGCTGCTCGACGATAAAACCCGCGTGGCGCTGGCCGGCGACGCCCAGCGCCTGCCCGCCACCTACACCGTGCAGGGCAGCCCCGACGCCGAGGTGCTGCGCGAGCTGACGCAGGTGATGGAAGGCACCAAAACGCAGATGGACGACCTCAAGGCCCGCTACACGGCGGCGGCGTCGGCCAACAAAACCGACGTGACCCAAGCCATTGAGGCCGAGGCCGCCACGATCCAAGGCCGCACCGCCGCCCGCGTGAAAGGCGTGCTGCGCCGCCACCCCGCGGCCGTGGCCACGGGCTTCGCGGCCGGCGCGTTCCTAAACCCCGAGGACAACTTCCAGTTCGCCGATTCCATCGCCGCCGTGCAGCGCAAGGCCAACCCCGACTCGCCTTTCACCAAGGAGCTGACGGCCCGGCTGGAACCCCTGCGCGCCACCGCCGCCGGCGCCAAGGCCCCCGACATCAACCTGCCCACGCCCGAGGGCCCCAAGCTGGCCCTCAGCAGCTTGCGCGGCAAGTACGTGCTGGTAGACTTCTGGGCGAGCTGGTGCGGCCCCTGCCGCCAGGAAAACCCCAACGTGGTGAAGGCCTACAACGCGTTCAAGGACAAGGGCAAAGGCTTCACGGTGTTCTCCGTGTCGCTCGACCAGGAGAAGGGCCGCTGGACAAAAGCCATTGCCGCCGACGGCCTGCTCTGGCCCAACCACGTGTCGGACCTGGCCGGCTGGCAGAGCGTGGCCGGGGCCGCCTACGGCGTCACGGCCATCCCGCAGTCGTTTTTGCTCGACCCCAACGGCGTCATCATCGCCAAAAACCTGCGGGGCCCCGCCCTGGAAGCTAAGCTGGCCGAAGTGCTGAAGTAGCGCACCGGTTTCCAGCCACAAGAGAAGCCTGTCTGGTAATAGACGGGCTTTTTTGTGGCTGGAAATCAAAGCTGGGGCCCTAAAATTTATTGAAAAGCTTGCGTTTCAACACTGCGCTTTTTTCGTAGCTTTTGGATATGAAAAAACTACCGCTTGTTGGGGTGTTGTGCGCGGGGCTGAGTGCCTGTGGCAGCGCCGATACCAGCCGTTCTGCCCCGGTTGCGCCTTCCAAGCCGCTAGCAGAGGCCCGGCACGATACCGCAAGGGCTGAGCCCATAGCTCCCAGGGCGTTGGCTCGGGCCCAGGTCGAAGCGCTTACCAAAGATTTTGATACCTGGTACCGCTACGCCTACTACCACGTGCCGCTGTCGCGCGACTTTAAGGCGCTGGGGACGGGTGGCCAACCGCTGCCTAAAAAGGTCTTCTTACGCCAGTTGGCCACTGGCCAGGTGCTTGCGCTGCTCAACGGCAACGAACACAACCGGCCGGTCTACCAGCTGTACACTTACGCCGGCCAGCAGACTCAAATAAGGAAAGTGAGCCAGCAACTTGCCGAGGAAGAGTTAATCTACGCGGACTGGGAGGGTAAACCAATGCCAGCTTTCCACTTCACCGATTTACAGGGCAAAACCTACGCGCCGGCTACCACGCGGGGCAAGGTGCTGGTACTGAAATGTTGGTTCATTGGGTGCGCTGCCTGCGTCAAGGAATTCCCCGAAGTCAACGCGCTGGCGACCAAGTACCAGAACAACAAAGACGTGCTTTTTATCAGCCTAGCCAACGACAAGGCCGCTGCGCTGCGAAAGTTTTTGCAGCGTAAGCCGCTGAACTACGCCGTGATACCTGGCAGTGGCGCGTATACCGAACAGAAGCTGCAAATTCACGGGTACCCGACGCACCTAGTAGTGGGACGGGACGGAAAAATTGCGCACGTAACCAACACCGCGGGTTACCTAGCCTCGGCCATTGACGCCGCGCTACAGCCAGCGACGGCCCTGGCGGCTAATTAAACTGCTTTGCCCGAGCTGCGTTGCTTCGCAGCCGGGTGCCCCAAAAGCCCGGGTCGATAAAGCTTGTCCCTGCCTAAATTTAGGGGTTGGGCAGCGAGTCGGGCCCTTGAAAAGCTACCCTAAAAACATGCGTTGCAGGCCCGGCCAGAGGCGCTTTTTCAGGCTCACGTCGTACTCCACCATTTCGATTTCGGCGGCGGCGAGGTAGGAGAGGTTTTGGGCGGCGAACTGCACGGGCTCGTAAATCTGGGTGTTGCGCACGGCAATGTCGAGCAAGTTGCGGCCGAAAGCCACGACTTGCGTGGCGGCCAGCTCGCGGCGCAAGCTGGTGAGGGCCACCGGCAGGTGCGACTCCACGTTCACCAGCACCACGTCGGCCATCACCAGCCCCAGCGCCTGCAACATCTTGTTGAGGAACACGTTGCGGTGCAGCTTGTGGAACTGGTCGGGTGGCAGGCGCACCAGCAGCACCACGCCGTCGGCCCGGCTGCCCAGCGTGGCGAAGGGCGTGAGCTGCGCGGGCGGCACCGCCGGCGCTGCGCTTGGCCGCGCCGGTGCTGCGGCCGTTGGGGCCCCGGGCGGCGCTGGCGGCGCTGAGGCGGGCAGCACCGCCGGGGCCGGTACAGCCGCCGTTGTGGCCGCCGTTGTGGCCGCCGTTGTGGCCGCCGTTGTGGCCGCCGTTGTAACCGCTACCGGCGCCGGTAGGGCAGGCGTAGGGGCCATGGCTGGCGCTGGGGCGGCGGCCGGCAAGGCAGCCGTGGGGAGCCGGGCGGGCGGCACGGGCACCGCCGGTTTGGGCGGCGGCACGGGGGGCGGCTCAGCCGGCACGTAGAGCGTAACGTCGGTGTAGAAATTCTGGAGGAAAGCCAGGGTTTCGGCGGACATGGCGGGGGCAGAAAGAGGAAAAGGCGGGGGGTTATTCCAGCTCAAACAGGGCTTTGAGCTCCTGGGCTTCGGTGGGCTTCATGCGGCCGGCCAGCACCAGGCGCAGCTGGCGGCGGCGCAGGGCCCCGTCGTAGAGCGAAATTTCCTCGGGGGTTTCGGGCACGGCCTCGGGCACGTCGATGGGCCGGCCCGATTGATCGACGGCCACGAAGGTGAAGAACGCCTCGTTGGTTTTGAACTTGGTGCCGTTGGGGATGTCCTCGGCCCACACGTCGATGTGCACCTCCATGCTGGAGCTGAACGCGCGCGTGACCTGCGCCTGGAGCGTGACCACGTTGCCGAGCCGGATGGCGTCCCGAAACGAGACGTTGTCGACCGAGGCCGTGACCACAATGCGGTTGGAGTGCTTCTGGGCGGCGATGGCGGCGGCGATGTCCATCAGGTGCATCATGCGGCCGCCCATCAGGTTGTTGAGCGTGTTGGTGTCGTTGGGCAGCACCAGCTCGGTCATGATGACGAACGAGTCGGCGACGGGCTTTTGCTTGCGCATTGGGCGGCGGGTGAGGGGCGAAGGGAAGCCGCAAATATCGGGCGGCCGCGCCGGGCGCGCCGGCCCGGGCGCAACCGGGCCCCCGCCGGCGGCCGCTACGGCGCCGGTACCAGCGTTTTCAACGTCGCTTCGATGGGCCCCAGTTCGTTGGCGCGCGCCACCACCACGCCCTGCTGATCGAGCAAAAGGTAGGTGGGAAACTCCGTGACGTTGTACTGCGCAATGACACCTTCCGCGCCTTTCAGCTCGGACAACTGCGTCCAGTTGGCTTGGTATTTTCGGATGGCTTGCTGCCAGGCCAGCTTGTCGTCGGCGTCTTCCATGCCGATGCCCACCACCGCCAGCTGCCGGGCATACCGGGCCTGCACCTGCTTGAGGTGCGGCATCGAGGCGACGCACGGCCCGCACCAATGGCCCCAGAAATCGAGCAGCACCAACTGCCCCTTGAAGCGGCTCAGCGGCACGGCCACGCCGGCCGTGTCGGGGAGGGTGAAGGCCGGGGCCGGGCGGCCCACCACGGGCTGGTTGCGCAGCACCACCAGGCGCTGGGCCACCTTGCGGCCCGGCGCGCTGGCCTGCACGGCCGGCGCGAGGCCGCGCAGCAGCAGCTCGTACGCGGCTATGGGCTGCTCGTCGTACACCGTTTGCCAGTAGAGCAGGTTGGCGCTGGTACGGGCCCGGGGGTGGGCTTTCACGAAGGCCAGGGTGGGGCGCTGCGCAAGCTTCTGCAGGGCCCGGGCCGAGTCGGGGTGGGCGGTGCGCCGCCGCTCGAAGGGCCAGCCGATTTGCTGGTTGTATTGGACCAGCACGTCGTTTTCTGGCGTGCCGCGCACGGCAATTTCGCCGGGCGCGGCCAGGGCCCCGGCCACGGTTAGGGCCCCGGGCTCGGCCCAAAAGGTGGTGAAGCGCCCCGGCACGAGCTTTAGGTGGGCCGTGCCGTCGTCCGTGGGCGGCACGGTGTAGGCGAAGCGGCCGCCCGCAGCGCGCACCGTGTCGCGGTGCTGGTGGCCGTGCTGCTCGTACACGAACACCACCGGCCCGTTGCCCAGGCCACTAATATGGCCCTTGATTTGGCACGGGCGCGGCGTTTGGGCTCCGGCGGTGGCGGCGGCGCTCAGCAGCGCGCAAAGGGTAGCGGCTTTCAGCATAAGTGGTTGGCTGACATAAGTAAACCCTGGCGTAAGTAACGCTGGTTTTCTTTAAACAGCTTACAGGCTCGGCCCCAAACGCCCCCGCCAGGGCCCCGGGGTCCCGGCCGCCGGGCCCTATTGCCAGCCACCGGCCCCCAGCAGGGGCACGAAGCGGGCCGGGGACAAGTCTTCGCGGGCGAAGGCGTCGGGGCCCTCGCGCACCACGCGCACCATGCGCTGAGCGTGCGCCGGGCCCACCGGGATGACGAGCTGCCCGCCCACGGCCAGCTGGCGCAGCAACGCCGGCGGCAGCCCCGGGGCCCCGGCCGTGACGAGGATGCGGTCGAAGGGCGCCGCCTCGGGCCAGCCCAGCGAGCCGTCGCCGCAGCGCAGCCGCGGGGCGGGGCCTTCGGGCGGCAGCAGGGCCCCCAGCCGCCGCTGGGTGGTGGCAAACAGGGTGGCGTTCAGCTCGATGCTGTGCACGTGGGGCGTGAGGCGCAGCAGCACAGCGCACTGGTAGCCCGAGCCGGTGCCCACCTCCAGCACCCGGTGGTGGGGGCCCACGGCCAGCAATTCGGACTGGTAGGCCACGGTGTAAGGCTGCGAGATGGTTTGGCCCTCGCCGATGGGAAAGGCCTTGTCGTGGTAAGCGTGGGCCTCGAAAGCGGGGGCGAAAAACAGGTGGCGCGGCACGGCCCCCAGCGCGGCCAGCACCCGCTCGTCGCGGACGCCGCGCCCGCGCAGGGCGGCCACCAGGGCCCGGCGCTGGCCGCGGTGGCGGTAGGTGTCGGCGGCGGGGAAAGCGGAATCGGGGGGCGGAAGCGGCACGGCAGAAACGCAAGAGAACCGGCTGCGCCGGGTGGGGCGGGGCCGGCCGGTGGGCCCCGCCGGCGCTACCTTTGGGGCCGCGCGGGGCTTTTGGGACCGCAAAACTACACCCTTTACCCCCTCCGTGCTGCTTCTTCGCCGCCTTCAATACGCCAAGCTCGTGGCCGCCGATTTCCTGGCGGCGCTGCTGGCTTGGGCGGCGTTCTTCGGGCTGCGCAAGTACTTGCTGAACGAGCTGGCGGGCTACCGCTTCACGCACGAAGCGGCCGCGTCGCTGGCGCTGGCCGCCCTGGCCATCGGCCTGGCCTGGACGGCCTTGTACGCCCTGGCCGGGCAGTACCGCAACGTGTTCCGCAAGTCGCGCTTGTCCGAGGTGCTGCGGCTGCTGCGGGTGTCGGCGCTGGGGGTGGTGGTGCTCTTCTTCGCCCTGCTGCTCGACGACCAGGGCGTGAGCAACTACCACCTTTACTACCGCACGCTGGCCGCGTACTTCCTGCTGCACTTTTCGTTTTCGGCCGTGCTGCGCATCGCCGCCGTGCGCAGCGTGCAGGGCCTGGTGCGGCGGGGCGCCATCTACTTCCCCACGCTGCTGGTGGGGGGCAGCGCGCTGGTGCTCGACACGGCCCGCGACCTGGCCCGCACCGGCCGCCACCTGGGCCTGCGCGTGGAGGGCTTCGTGGCCCCCGAGGACGGGCCCGTAGACGGGGCCCTGGCCGCGGCGCTGCCCGCCCGCGGCACCTACGGCCAGCTGCCGGCCCTGGTGGGGGCCCTGCGCGTCGAGGAAGTCATCATTGCCATCGAGCCCAGCGAGCACCGCCGCATCCAGGAAATCCTCAACCTGCTGGAAGACAGTGCGGTGCGCATCAGCATCCTGCCCGACTTGTACCAGATTCTGCTGGGTTCGGTGAAGGTGAACCACTCGTTCGGCACGCCGCTCATCGAAATCAAGCGCGACTTGCTGCCGCCCTGGCAGGCGGTCACGAAGCGCTTGTTCGACGTGGTGGGGGCCCTGGGCTTCATGGCGGTGGGGTGGTGGGCGTACGCTTTCACGGCCTGCATGGTGCGGCTCTCGTCGCCGGGGCCCGTGTTTTACCGGCAGGAGCGCATCGGCAAAAACGGGGTGCCGTTCGCCATCATCAAGTTCCGCTCGATGTACCTCGGCGCCGAGCGCCTGGGGCCCGCGCTCAGCTCCGACCACGACCCGCGCGTGACGCCCTGGGGCCGCTTCATGCGCCGGGTGCGCCTCGACGAGCTGCCCCAGTTCTGGAACGTGCTGCGCGGCGACATGAGCGTGGTGGGGCCCCGGCCCGAGCGCCAGTTTTTCATCGACCAGATCGTGCAGGCCGCGCCCCACTACCGCCACCTGCACCGCGTGCGCCCCGGCCTCACCAGCCTCGGCCAGGTGAAGTACGGCTACGCCGAAACCGTGCCCCAGATGGTGGAACGCCTCAAGTACGACGTGCTTTACATCGAAAACATGAGCCTGGCCATGGACGCCCGGGTGATGCTCTACACGCTAAAAATCATCTTCGAAGGCCGGGGCAAATAACGGCCTGCCAATCGCTTGGCTCACAAGATAAGCTGCTGTCGGCTAAGCGATTGCCTGCTCCGGCCAAACGAAGGCTTGCCTTGCCTGTTACCCAGGCGCGTTTCCTACTAAAAGCACCCATGTTCACCGGAATCATCGAAACCCTGGGCACCGTCGTGGCGGTGGCCGCCGCCGGCGCCAACCGCCAGTTCACCGTGCAGTCGCCGTTTGCGGGCGAGCTGAAAATTGACCAAAGCGTGGCCCACGACGGCGTGTGCCTGACGGTGGTGGCCACCGACGCCGCCGCCGGTACCCACGTGGTGACGGCCATCGCCGAAACCCTGCGCGTGACCAACCTGGGCCAGTGGGCCCCGGGCCGCAAAATCAACCTCGAGCGCTGCCTGGCCGCCAACGGCCGCTTCGACGGCCACATTGTGCAGGGCCACGTGGACGCCACGGCCGAATGCGTGGGCATCGAGGACCAAAACGGCTCCTGGGTGTTCCGGTTCCGGCACGCGCCGGGCCCCGGCCGCGTCACCGTCGAGAAGGGCTCCATCTGCCTCAACGGCACCAGCCTCACCTGCTTCGAGAGCACCGACGACGGCTTTGCCGTGGCCATCATCCCGTACACGTACGCGCACACCGGCTTCCACCAGCTGCAAGTGGGCGAGGTGGTGAACCTGGAGTTCGACATCGTGGGCAAGTACGTGGCCAAGCTGCTGGGCCGCTAGCGCCGCCCCGCCCCGTCCGCTTGCCCCCGTAGGAACCTAAAGCTGGGCCGGTTGCGGAAAAACGGCGGTGCCGGCGCGGCGGCGCGGGGCACAACGGCCGCGGGCGCTATATTGCGCGGCCCGTTCACCGGACCTACACGCGCGAAGGGGCCACCCGATGGCACAGAAGACATGGTTTGGTGCCCGCCGGCGCGGCGCGGCGCGCCGGTGGCTGGTGGGCGGGGCCGCCGCGGGGGCCCTGCTGGGCCGGCCGGCGGCCGCGCAGCCGAGCCCCGCGGCCGATTCGGCGGCGGTGGGCGCGGCGGTGGCGGCGGCGGCCCGCACCTACCGCGCGGCCCTGCACACCGGGGCGGTGCTCTACGACGGGGCCGAGTACGTGGACTACACCGCCCCCGGCACCCGGGGGCACCAGTTTTTTGGGGGCCCCGCGCCGCAGGCCGGCACGGTGCAGTACCGCGGCGGCGCGTTCGACGACGTGCTGCTGCGCTACGACTTGCTGCGCGACCAGCCCGTGCTGCTCTACCCCGGCCAGGGCGCGGCGGTGGCGCTGGTGGCGGGCAAGGTGGCGGGCTTCACGCTGGGCCCCCACCGCTTCGTGCGCGTGGCCGGCGGCGACACGCTGGCCGCCGGGGCCCTGCCCCCGGGCTTCTACGAGCTGCTCGTGGACGGCCCCGTGCGCCTGCTGGCCCGCCACCGCAAGCGGGTGCAACGCGTCACCGTCAGCCAAAACCTGGCCCAGGAGTACCGGCAAACCGACCAGGTGTTTGCCCGCACGGCCACGGCCGCGGCCGAGCTCACGAGCCTGAAAAAGCTGCTCGCCCTGCTGCCCGCCCACCAGGCCGAGGTGCAGCGCTACGCCCGGCAGCAGGGCCTGAAATTTTCGGCCGCCGAGCGGGCCGCCTCCGCCGAGCGCGCGCTGCGCTACTACTATTCGCTGCGGTCGTAGCCGCGGCCCCGTTCGGTCCTTGCCCACTGTATGAGCCAACGTTACCCGTTTTTTTTGTGCGGCTGCCTGTTGCTGCTCGGCCCCCGGGCCCGGGCCCAGGGGCCCCAGCTGGCCCCGCCGGTGGTGAGCGGCGACTTCCGCGGCCTGCCCTTCGAGCAGTTCGCCCAGCGCCTCGAAGCCCAAACGCCCTACCGCTTCTTCTTCAACCCCGCCGCCACCGACACGGTGGTGGTGCGCCTGCAAGCCGATCGGCTGCCGCTGGTGGCCGCCCTCGCCCAGGTGCTGGGGCGCGCGCGCCTGCACTTCGCCCTCGACGAGGCCACCCGGCGCGTGTTCGTGACGGCCGGCCCGCCGCTGCAAACGCAGCTGCCGGCCGGCGACGCCCCGGCCCCGCCGGCCGCGGAGCCCGACGACGCCCCGCTCCCGCCGGGGGCCCTGCGGCGGCCCGCCACGGCGGGCACGTCGGAATTCAAGCTCTACGAAATAGGGCCCCCGGCGCCCGCCGCGCCCGGCGCCCGGGCCACGCTGGCGGGCACGGTGCGGCTGGCGGGCACCGGCCAGCCGGCCATCGGGGTGGCCGTGTACGTGGAGGCGCCGAGCGTGGGCGTGGCCACCGACCGCGAGGGCCGCTACGCCCTGACGCTGCCCGTGGGCCGCTACAACGTCAACATCCGGGGCATGGGCGTGCGCAGCACCCGGCGCCAGGTGTGGCTGCGCGCCAGCGGCCGCCTCGACCTGGAAGTGGCCGCCGACGCGGCCGCCCTCACCGAGGTGGTGGTGGAAGGGCAGAAGGAGCGCAACGTGCGCGGCCTGCAAATGGGCGTGCAGAAGCTCGACATCAAGACCATCAAGCAGGTGCCCACGGTGTTCGGCGAGGCCGACATTTTGCGGGTGGTGATGGCGCTGCCCGGCGTGAAAACCGTGGGCGAGGGCAGCACCGGCATGAGCGTGCGCGGCGGCGGCACCGACCAAAACCTGGTGCTCTTCAACGACGCCACCATCTACAACCCGGCGCACTTGTTCGGGTTCTTCTCGGCCTTCAACCCCGACGTCATCAAGTCGGTCGAATTGTACAAAAGCGCCATTCCGGTGCGCTACGGCGGGCGCTTGTCGTCGGTGCTCGACATTGTGGGGCGCGAGGGCAAGCGCACGGCCTTCGGCGGGGCGGGCGGCATCGGGCCCCTCACCAGCCGCCTGGCGCTGGAGGGGCCCCTGGCCGGCGGCAAGGGCTCGTTCCTCGTCAGCGGCCGGGCCTCGTACTCCGACTGGCTGCTCAAGCGCGTGCCCAACAGCGCCTTGCAGCAGAGCGCGGCCTCGTTCTACGACCTCAACGCCTACCTGACGTACGACTTTAGCCCAAAGAACGCGCTGTACGCCAGCGGGTACCTGAGCCACGACCGGTTCCGGCTGGCCAGCGACACCGTGTACGAGTACCGCAACACGGCGGCCAGCCTGAAGTGGCGGCACACGTACTCGCCCCGGCTGCAGGGCACGGTCACGGGGGCCTACAGCCGCTACGGCTTCAGCCTGGCCACCACCCGCAACCCCAATTCGGCCTCCACGTTCAACTACGACGTCAACCAAACCTCGCTCAACGCCCACTTCACCTACCTGCCGCACCCCCAGCACACGCTGGAGTTCGGCGGCGGGTCGATTTTGTACAATACCGCGCCCGGCACCCAGCAGCCCACCGGCGACGCGTCGCTGCTGCTGCCCACCACCATCCAGCACGAGCGGGCCGTGGAAAGCGCCCTCTACGCCGCCGAGCGCTTCGACGTGAGCCCCCGCTTTTCGGTGCAGGCAGGGCTGCGCTACGCGTTATTTCAGGCGCTGGGGCCCCGGACTGTGGCCCAGTACCTGGCCGGCCTCTCGCGCAGCGAAAGCACCCAGACCGGCACCGTGAACTACAACGCGGGCCAGGTGCTGGCCCACTACGGGGGCCCCGAGTGGCGGTTTTCGGCCCTGTACGAGCTAAGCGCGCACTCTTCGGTGAAGGCCAGCCTGACGCGCATGCGCCAGTACGTCCACCAGCTCACGAAC
Source organism: Janthinobacterium lividum (assembly GCA_050954665.1). Taxonomy (GTDB): domain Bacteria; phylum Bacteroidota; class Bacteroidia; order Cytophagales; family Hymenobacteraceae; genus Hymenobacter. The sequence goes on along the minus strand of JBPBPC010000010.1, from coordinate 32,122 downwards.
ACGACCGTGGTGTCGCCGACTGATAGCTGGAAGCTGAGCGACGCCTACGTGCGGCCGCAGGTGGGCGACCAGGTGTCGCTGGGCTACTACCGCAACTTCAAGCGCAACACGGTGGAGTTTTCGGTGGAGGGCTACTACAAGCGCACCCAGGACTTCCTCGACTACAAGCCCGGGGCGGTGCTGCTGCTCAACCCGCACCTCGAAACCGACCTGGTGAACGCCGTGGGCCGCGCCTACGGCGTGGAGGTGCTGCTGCGCAAAACCGAGGGCAAAATCAACGGCTGGCTGAGCTACACCTACGCCCGCTCGCTGGTGCAGGTGAACACGGCCACCGACGTGGTGAACAACGGCAACTGGTACCCCAGCAACTACGACAAGCCCCACGACGTGACGCTGGTGGGCAACTACCGCTTCAGCCAGCGCTTCAGCACCTCGCTGAACGTGAACTACAGCACCGGCCGGCCCATCACGCTGCCGCTGGCCAAGTACGTGGTGGACCAGGCCGTGCGCGTGTACTACTCCGACCGCAACGCCTACCGGGTGCCCGACTACTTCCGCCTGGACTTCGCGGTGAACATCGAGGGCAACCACAAAAGCAAGAAGCTCGCCCACAGCTCGTGGACGGCCGCCGTGTACAACCTCACGGGCCGCCACAACCCGTACTCGGTGTATTTTCAAACCGTGAACGGCCAGATCAAGGGCTACAAGCTCTCGATTTTTGGGGCCCCCATTCCCACCGTCACCTACAATTTCCGTTTCTAGTCATGCCGCGTTGCGCTACTGCTTTTGGGGCCCGTTGGGCCGGGCTGGCCCTGCTGGGGGCCCTGGGTGGGTGCGTGGAGCCCTACGCACCGGACGTGGTGGCCGCGCCGGCCAGCTACCTCGTCGTCGACGGTTTCATCAACGGCAACGGCCCGACCACCGTGCTGCTCACGCGCACCGCCCAACTGGCGGCCACCGCCGCGGCGCCCGTGGAGAAGGGCGCCAAAGTGTTCATCGCCGACGACGCAGGCGGGCGGTACGCGCTGACAGAAAAAGCCAGCGGTACCTATCAATCCGATAGCCTGGTGCTCAGCGCCACCCGCCGGTACCAACTCACCATTGCCACCGCGGGCAACGCCAGCTACGCTTCCGATTTGGTGCCGCTCAAAGTGACGCCGCCCATCGACCAGTTGGGCTGGGCGTCTGACGGCGGTCAGGTGCAATTGAAAATCAGCACGCACGACCCGCAGCAGCAAACGCGCTACTACCGCTGGGGCCTGGTCGAAACCTGGGAATTTAATTCCGCCTACGAATCATTCCTGGAATACGACCCGGTGCAGCAAATCATCGTGCCGCGTACAACGCCGATTTACACGTGCTGGCGCACGGAGCGCTCGTCGGCTATTCGCCAGGGTAGTTCGGCCCAACTTGGCCAGGACGTGCTCACCGGCTTTTCCTTGCTAGTCGTGCCGGCCCGGGCCGAGCGGCTCAAGGTGCGTTACAGCGTCCTGGTGCGCCAGTCCGCGGAGACGGCGGCGGAATTTGCGTACTACGAGTTGCTGCGCAAAAATACGGAGGCCGTGGGCACCGTGAACGACCCCTTGCCGGTGCAGCTGACGGGCAACGTGCACCGGGTGGGCGATACCCAAGAGCCGGTGCTGGGCTTCGTGGGGGCCCACACGGTGCAGCAAAAGCGCCTCTTCATTGACCGCGCCGCCCTGAACCTGCCCAAAGATTGGGCCTTCGATACGCCTTACAGCGGCTGCACAATGGGCAAAGAACTCGTACCGGATCCTGGCGACAAAACGCCAATTGCTATCCCCCAGACCCGCACCTTCAGCACGCCCGGCAACGTGCCCGTCGATTACCTGGTGTCAGAAAACAACATTATCCTGGGCTACATCGGCTCCAGCCGCGACTGCGTGGATTGCCGCGCGCGGGGCAGCAACGTGAAGCCCAGCTTTTGGTAAAGCCTTCAGCGCGGGCCTTCGCGGCTCGGTTTTGTTAGCTAATCCTTTTCCCCGCTCTACTCCGTGCGTCCCACCTTCCTCTCCCTCGTGTGCCTGGCCGCCGGCCTGGGGCTGCTGCCCGGCGGCGCGGTCCGCGCCCAGGGCCCCGATTCGCTGGCCCAGGCGCTGCGGCGCTACGGCCGGCAGGCGCTGGCCGAGGAGCTGTTTGTGCACTGCGACCGGCCGGCCTACGCGGCGGGCGAAACCGCGTGGCTGAAGGTGTACGCCGCGGACGGCACCTTCCACCGCCCGCTGGCCCTGAGCACGGTGGCCTACGTGGAGCTGCTGGGCCCCGACCGCCGCCCCGTGCTGCAAGCCAAGCTGGCGCTGCGCGATGCCCTGGGCCAGGGCACGCTGGCGCTGCCCGCCGGGCTGCCCACCGGCCGCTACGTGCTGCGCGCTTACACCAACTGGATGAAAAACGCCGGCCCGGACTTCTACTTCCAGGCCCCGCTGACCGTTGTGAACACCTGGCAGCCGCCGGCGACGGCCGCCGCGCCCGCGGCGCCCGCCGCCGGGGCCCCGGGTGTTGACGTGCAATTTTTTCCCGAAGGCGGCCAGCTGGTGCAGGGCCTGCCGGGCGGCGTGGGCTTCAAGGCCACCGACGGGCAGGGGCGGGGCGTGGCCGTGGCCGGCACCGTGGCCGACGGCCGCGGGGCCCCCGTGGCCGCCTTCCAAACCCTGAAAGCTGGCATGGGCAGCTTCCGGTTCACGCCTGCCCCCGGGGCCACCTACACGGCCACCGTGCGCCTGCCCGGCGGCCAAACCCTCACCCGGGCCCTGCCCGCGGCCGCCCCCCAGGGCTACGCCCTGCTGCTGCAAGACGCCGCCGACGCCGCCTATTTGCGCCTGGCCGTGCGCGCCCGCGCCGCCGACGCCGGGCCCCTGCACTTGGTGGCGCACACCGGCCAGCAGGTCACGGCCGTGGCCACCGCGGCGCTGGCCGGCGGCGAGGCCGTGTTCCGGGTCGAGAAACGGCAATTGCGCGAAGGCATCACGCACTTCACCGTGTTCAGCGGGCGGCGGCCGGTGGCCGAGCGGCTGTACTTTCGGCGGCCGGCGCACGCGCTGGCGGTGCAGGGGCAGGCCGCGGCGGCCAGCTACGGGCCCCGGGCCGCGGCGGCGGTGCAGCTGCAAGCCGGGCGCGCCGCGGCGGCCTCCGTGGCCGTGTACCGGCTCGATTCGCTGGCCGCCAGCGCGCCGGCGGTGGACATCAGCGGCTACCTGCTGCTGGCCGCCGACCTGCCCGGCTACGTGGAGGACGCCGGCTACTACTGCCGCGACTCCAGCGCCACCGCCCAGCGGGCCGCCGACAACCTGATGCTGACCCAGGGCTGGCGGCGCTTCCGCTGGGACGACGTGCTCGGCGGCGGGCCGCCGCCCGCCGCCTACCCGCCCGAGGCCACCGGCTACCTGCTGCAGGGGCGCGTGAGCCGCCCCGACGGGGCCCCCGCGCCCGGCGTGGCCGCGTACCTGTCGCTGCCCGGCCGCGCGTTTTGGTTCGACAACGCGCTGAGCCAGGCCGGGGGCCGGGTGCAGTTCGAGGTGCCGAACTTCTACGGCGTGCGCAAGCTGGTGCTCCAAACCAACCCGCTGCGCGACAGCACCTGCCGCGTCGAGCTGCTGAGCCCGTTCACGGCCGGCGGCGGGGCCCCCGTGCCGGGGCTGCCGCCGCTGCCCGCCCGCTGGGCCCCGGGCCTGGCCGAGCGCCACCTGCAGGGGCAGGTGCGGCAGGCGTTCGCCGCGGCCGCGCCGCAGTTCCGGCCGGTGCCGGGCGACACGGTGGCGTTTTACGGCCGGCCCGACGAGCACTACCGGCTCGACGACTACACCCGCTTCCCCACGGTGGAGGAGGTGATGCGCGAGTACGTGCCCGGCGTGCTGGTGCGCAAGCGCAAGGACGGCTTCCACTTTTTGGTCGTCGACCGGCCCCACCACGCGGTGCTGCGCGAGAACCCGCTCACGCTCCTCGACGGCCTGCCCGTCTTTGATATCAACCAAATCATGGCCTTCGACCCGCTGAAAATCAAGTACCTCGACGTGATGGCCAGCCGCTACTTCCTGGGGCCCGCGGTGTACGACGGCGTGGTGAGCTACACTACCTACCAAGGCGACTTGGGCGGCTTCCCGCTCAACCCGCGCGCCCTCATCGAGGAGTACGAGGGCCTGCAAGTGCCGCGCGAGTTCTACGCCCCGCGCTACGACACCGAGGCCCAGCAGCGCAGCCGCCTGCCCGATTTGCGCAACCTGCTCTACTGGAACCCCGACGTGCGCCTGGCCGCCCACCGGCCCCAGGAACTGAAGTTTTTCACCTCCGACCAAGCCGGGCGCTACCTGGTGGTGGTGCAGGCCCTGGCCCCCAACGGCCAGGCCGGCAGCACCAGCTTCACGTTCGAGGTGAAGCCCGCGCTGTAGCCCGGGGCCCCCGGTGTAACCAATTGCGGGCCATTGCGTTGCAGGAAAAATCCCTTTCTGTTTTTTCCAACCCGCCATGTCCACCAAACGCGAAGAACTCGAACCCACCCCCGGCGACAAGCGCTACGTCCGGCGCAACAAAGCCGGCGAAATCGAAACGTCCGTCGACGAGCACAAATCGCTCTCGCAGGACGACCGGCACGACGCCAAAAAGACCAGCCAGCCCGGCCAGGGCGACCACGGCGACGGCCACACCGGCCGCCGCAAAAAGTAAAACCAAGGGCCCCGCGGCAGCCGCCGCGGGGCCCTTGGTTTTCGGCTCAGGCGGCCCCGTGCCCCAGGGCCCCCCAGCGGCCCCCCGGCGCGGTGTGCCGGCGGAAGAGCCCCGCGGCCCCCGCGCCCAGCAGGGCCCCCACGAGGGCCCCGCCCAGCACGTCGGTGGGGAAGTGGGCCCCCAGGTAGACGCGGCTGTAGGAGAGGAACGTGGCCCACAGAAACACGCCCGTTTTCAGGGCCCGGTAGCGGCCGGCGGGCAGCGTGAGGAGCAGGAAAACGGCCAGCGCAAAGCCGTTGGCGGCGTGCGACGACATGAACCCGAACTGCCCGCCGCAGCCGTCGGGCAGGTACAGCCGGGCCTCCAGGGCGGGGGTGTGGCAGGGCCGCAGGCGGGCAAAAAACGGCTTGAACCAGCGGCTCGTGACGCTGTCGGCCAGGGCCACGGCCGTGACCACCAGCGGCAGCAGCACCAGGGCGCGCCGCCGAAAATGCCACACCAGCCAGCCGATGAGCAGGGCGTAGAACGGAAACCACACCAGGCGGTTCGAGGCGAAGGTCATCACCGCGTCGAGGGCGGGGCCCCGGGCGTGGTTCACGGCCAGCAGCAGCCGGTCGTCGAGGGCGTGCAGGGCCCTAAGCACGGGCCAGCCAGTCAACGCCCTTGCGCAGCCAGGCCTGGGTGGCGGCCTCGGGCGTGCCCGCGGCGGGCGGGGCGGGTTGGTAGCTCCAGCCGGTGCGCGGCGGCAGGCTCATGAGGATGCTTTCGGTGCGGCCCCCGGTTTCGAGGCCGAAGCGGGTGCCGCGGTCGAAGGCCAGGTTGAACTCGGCGTAGCGGGCGCGGCGCAGCGTCTGCCAGGCCTCTTCGGCGGGGCCGAAGGGCAGGGCGTGGTTTTCGGCCATCAATTCGGTGTAGAAGGGCCCGAACAGCTCGGCCACGTCCTTGATGAGTTGGAACAAGTCGTCGGCCGTGCCGTCGGGGCCCACCGTGAGGCGGTCGAAGAAGATGCCGCCCACGCCGCGCGTTTCCTGGCGGTGGGGCAGGTAGAAGTAGTCGTCGGCCCAGCGCGTGAAGCGCGGGTAGTAGGCCGGATTGTGGGCGTCGCACACCGCCTGCAGGCGCTGGTGGAAGCGCCGGGCCTGCGCCTCGTCCACGTAAATGGGCGTCAGGTCGATGCCGCCGCCGAACCACGCCTCGCCGTTGCCGGCCTCGAAGTAGCGCACGTTCATGTGGATGATGGGCACGCGCGGGCTGCGCGGGTGCAGCACCACGCTCACGCCGGTGGCGTAGAAGTGCGGGTCGGGCATGTGCAGCTGGCGGGCGGCGGCCTCGCCCATGGCGCCCCACACGGCCGAAAAGCCCACGCCGCCTTTTTCGAGGACGGCCCCGTTTTCAAGTACTTTGCTGCGGCCGCCGCCGCCGCCGGGGCGCGCCCAGGCGTCGGTGCCGAAGCGGGCGGGGCCGCCGTCGGCGGCTTCGAGGTGGGCGCAGAGGCGGAGCTGGAAATCGGCCAGCCAGGCTTCGATTTCGGGGCGAACGGTGGGGGAGGTGGGCACGGGCAGTACCGGCGCGGGGCCGGGCGGATGAAGCATAACCAAGGGGCCCCAAAAGTACGGCCACATCCGGTCCGGCCCCGCCGCCCGTACCTTTAGGGGCCCCACCCGCCCACCCCGTATGCTGTCCCACCCCGCCTTGCCGGCCGTTGCCGCCGAGGACCTGACCCCCGCGATGCTGCGCCGCGCCTACGCCCTGATGCACACCGCTGCCGCCATGGCGGCGCTCTACGAAGACGAAAAAGCCGTGGCCGCCCGCTACGTGCACGCCACCGCCCGCGGCCACGAAGCCGTGCAGCTGGCCGCCGCGTTTCTGCTGTCGGAAACCGACTACGCCGCCCCGTACTACCGCGACGACGCCTTTCTGCTGGGCCTGGGCCTGCGGCCCTACGAGTTGATGCTCCAGCTGCTGGCCAAGGGCGACGACCCGTTCAGCGGCGGGCGCACCTACTACGCGCACCCCTCGCTGCGGCGGCCGGGCGTGCCCGTCATCCCGCACCAAAGCTCGGCCACGGGCATGCAGGCCATCCCGGCCACCGGCATGGCCCACGCCCTGGCTTACCTGGAGGGCCAGGGCCTGCGCCCGGCCCCCGCGCCGGCCGACGCCGGGGCCCCCGGCGGGGCCTGGCTGCAAGAGGCCCTGCGCCCGCTGCTGGGCGCCCGCGCCGACCCCGACGAGGCCCCCGCGCCGCTGCCGCCGCTGGTGCTCTGCTCGCTCGGCGACGGGGCCCTGACCGAGGGCGAGGTGAGCGAGGCCCTGCAAATGGCCGTGCTGCACCGGCTGCCCATCGTGTACCTGGTGCAGGACAACGGCTGGGGCATTTCGGCCACGGGCCCGGAAATGCGGGCCATGGACGCCTACGAATTCGCCGCCGGCTTTCCCGGCCTGCACCGCGTGCGGGTGGACGGGGCCGATTTGATTGCCTCCTACAAGGGCCTGGCCGAAGCTTACGCCCACGTGCGCCAGCGCCGGGGCCCCGCCCTGGTGCACGCCCGGTGCCCGCTGCTGGGCCACCACACCAGCGGCGTGCGCCGCGAAAAATACCGCGGCGCCGCCGACCTGGCCCAGCACCACGCCCACGACCCGCTGCCCCGCCTGCACCGCCGCCTGCTGGCCGCCGGCGCCACCGAAGCCGAGCTGGCCGCCCTCGCCGCGCAGGCCCGGGCCACCGTGGCCGCCGACTGGGCCCGGGCCCTGGCCGCCCCGGGCCCCGACCCGGCCACCTTCGCCGACCACGAGTTTGCCCCGCCCGCCACCACCGAAGAGGCCGGCGAGCGGGCCCCCGCCGGCGCCGAAAAAGTGCTGCTGGTGGACGCCGCCCTGCACGCGGTGGACGAGATCCTGGCCGAGTTTCCGGAGGCCTTGTTCTACGGGCAGGACGTGGGCGGCGCGCTGGGCGGCGTGTTCCGCGAGGCGGCCGGGCTGGCCAAAAAGTACGGCGACCAGCGCGTGTTCAACACGCCCATCCAGGAGGCCTACCTCGTGGGCAGCACGGCCGGCATGGCCGCGGTGGGGGCCCGGCCCATCGTCGAAATCCAGTTTGCCGATTACATCTGGCCCGCCCTCAACCAGCTGGTGGAGGAGCTCAGCAAAAGCTGCTACCTGAGCCAGGGCAAGTTTCCGGTGCCGGCCCTCATCCGGGTGCCCGTCGGGGCCTACGGCGGCGGCGGGCCCTACCACTCGGGCTCCGTCGAGAGCACGCTGCTCACCATCCGCGGCATCAAGGTGGTGTACCCCAGCAACGCGGCCGACATGAAAGGCCTCATGCGGGCGGCCTTCCTGGACCCCAACCCGGTGATTATGCTCGAGCACAAGGGCCTGTACTGGAGCAAGGTGCCGGGCACCGAGGAGGCCAAAACCCCGGAGCCCGCCGCCGGCTACGTCATTCCGCTGGGCCGGGCCGCCGTGGCCCAGGCCGCCGACCCGGCCCAGCAGCGCGGCGGCGGCACGGCCGTGGTGGTGGCCTACGGCATGGGCGTGCACTGGGCCCGCGCCGCCAGCCGCGACTTTCCCGGCCGCGTCGAAATCCTCGACCTGCGCACCCTCAACCCGCTCGACTTTGCGGCGGTGCAGGCCGCCGTGGGCCGCCACGGCAAGGTGCTGGTCCTCACCGAAGAGCCCCTGCTGAACTCCTTCGCCGAGAGCCTGGCCGGCCGCATCCAGCGCCACTGCTTCCTGGCCCTCGACGCGCCCGTGCATACCCTGGGGGCCGCCAACCTGCCCGCCATTCCGCTCAACGCCGAGCTGGAACAGATGATGCTGCCCAGCGCCGCCAAAGTGGCCGAGGCGCTGCGCGAACTGCTGGCGTTTTGAGAAATTTGGTTGGCAATCAGGCCAATTGCCCCTCCTGCTGAGCGCCGCCGAAGCAGGAGGGGCAATTGGCCTTTTTCATGCGCCCCGCGCTTCGTTTTAGAACGGGTAGCCGATGCCCAGGTTGAAGGCCGGCTCGTAGTCGCTGTTGGTGTAGAAGCGCTTGATGGCCCAGCGCGCGGCGGCCGGGGCGCTGGGGTCGTACACCTTGGCGGCCACGTCGAGGCGCAGGATGAGGAAGGTGAAGTCGAGGCGCACGCCCACGCCCGCGCCCACGGCGAACTGCTGCAGGAACGTGCCCGGCCGGAACTGGGCCCCCGGCCGCTGCGGGTCGGCGGTGAGCGTCCACGTGTTGCCGTAGTCGGTGAACAAGGCCCCTTTCACGAACGAGTACACCGGGAAGCGGTACTCGATGCTGCCCTCGAGCAGCAGCTCGCCGGGCTGTTCCGAGTTGTAGTCGCGCTGCACCGTGCCGTCGGCGTTGGTGATGGTGGGCGAAAAGCCGCCGATGCCCAGGCGCCGCGGCTTCCAGGCGCGCACGCTGTTGCTGCCCCCGGCAAACAGGTACTTGTCGTAGGCCACGGTGTAGCGCCCGGCGGTGGGGGTGAGGGCGTGCACCAGGCCCCCGTTGAAGCGGTACACCAGGAACGTGTTGGGCGAGAGCTTGTGGTAGCGGCGGTAGTCGGCCGTGATTTTGGCGAAGTTGTACACCGCCACCGCCGTGTCGTACCAGGCCGCGTGGCGGTAGAGGTCGCGGGTGAGGCCCCCCACCTCCACGAACAAGCGGAAGTAGCGCGCGTCGCGGGTTTCGTTGAAGTCGTTGGAGTTGTAGAGCGACGAGGCGGCCATGCTCGGCTCGTAGATGCGCCGGAACGACTGGTAGAGCGGCGAGCCGTAGTAGCGGCGCAGCGAGTCGAGCCGGTACTGAAAATCGGCGCTGATGGCCGTGGTGTTCACCACGTTCTGCACCACCGGCGACACCACGAACTGGTGGAACGCCGAGCGCTGCCAGATGTAGTCGTAGGTCAGCTCCACGTTGGTGCGCGTGTACTCGGGCCGGCTCACGTAGGTGTCCGACAGCGAGAAGCGCGTGCGCGGGCTGTAGCGCGAAAAGTCGCGGCTGATGCGGAACGGCACCAGAAACTGCGGCAGCACCAGCGCCGCCGTGCCCCCGAACAGCGTCGTGTACTCGGGCTTGGCCGTGGCGCGGTTGTACTGGCCCTCGAAGCCCACGCGCACGCCCAGCTCCAGCACCTCGGCCCCGCCGAAGGGGTTGCGCGTTTTGAGGCGCACGTTCACGAAGGGCCCCACGAGGTTGGCCACGTAGGTGCCGCCAAACTCGGTGGTTTCCTGGAACTTGGGGGCCGGCGTGGCCGTCACCACCGCGTCGAGTAGGCCGGTGGCTGCGCTGTCGGCCCCGCTGCCGCTTTCCACCTTGCGGTAAGTCACGGGGTTGAAGCGGAACATGTCGAGGTTGGCGAACTGGCGCTGCGTGAGCTGGGTGCGCGGCAGGCTGTAGCGCTGGCCCGGGCGCACGGCCACCTTGCCCGCCAGCAGCCGCGGGCTGTAGCGCTGGCGAAACGCGGCGAAGTGCACCGAGTCCACCGCCGCCGTGTCGAGGCGGGGCCCCGGGCGGGGGCGGCCCGGCTGCCCGGTGCCGGCCCGGCGCAGGGTGTCGGCCACGGCCACGCGCAGCGAGCGGCCCACCCCGGCGTCGGTGATGACCGTGACCCGGCGCAGCGTGTACACGCGGTGGCCCAGGCCGGGGCCCGGGTTGGCGATGTGGGTGCGCAGGCGCACGGTGAAGGCCTGGTAGCTGGTGTCGGCCTCCAGGGTGATGTAGGCCTGGCGGAAATCGTAGTAGCCGTTGCTCTTGAGCAGCGTTTCGAGCCGGGCGCGCTCCTGGCCGATGGCGTCCTCGTTGTAGCGGCCGCCCACGCGCAGCAGGCTGGCGCCGCGGCCCGCCTGCACCACCGCCGCCACCCCCGAGTCGGGGATGGTTTCGGTGAGCTGGCTGAGCACGAACGGGGCCCCCTGGCGCACGCGGTAGCGCACGCTCACGCGGCGGTAGAGCTTGGCGCGGTCGGCCGAGTCGGCGTGGCGGCCGGCCAGCAGCCGCAGCAGCGGGTTGTGGCGGTAGCGGGCCGTGTCGGTGGCCACCACCCGGGCCCGGAAGTAGCCCTGGCTGCGCAGGTAGGTCGTCATCTGCTCCACCGAGCGGCGGGTGCTGGCCGAGTCGTAGATGACCGGGGCCTCGCCCAGGCGCATGATGGCGTTGCCCTTGTCGAGCACCAGCTGCTTGCGGGTGAGCTTGCGCTCGCGCCGGTTCAGCAGCTGGCCCAGCTTGGCCGAGTCGTCGCCGGCGGCCAGGCGGCGCTGGTCAAAATCCTGGCGCAGGGCCGCCAGCTGCTGGCGGGTGCGCACCGAGTCGTAAAAGCGGTTCCCTAGCAAGTAGATGGCTAACTTGGGCAGCGGAAAGCGGGTGTTGGGCTTTTGCTGGGCCAGGGACACGAGGCGGTCCTGGTCGGCGCGGTCGGCGCCCACCACCTCCATCTTGCTGAGCAGGCGCTGGCCCGGGCGCAGCAGCTTCAGCGGCGAGCACGCCGCCAGGGCGGCCGCGCCGGCCAGCAGCAGCGCCGCGGCGGCCCGCCAGGGCCCCCGGCCGCCAAGTTTCGTTACGAAGAACAATGATTTCAAAAGCCCAAGCCAAATACGTGCAGTCGCTGCACCAAAAAAAGTACCGCCAGCGCCACGGCGCCTTCCTCGTCGAGGGCGGCAAAAGCGTGCTGGAGCTGCTAAGTTCAGGGGTAGCGGCCGAATCGGTGTGGTGCACCCCCGAATTTGCCGACCAAAACCGGGCCAAGTTGGCCGCCGGCCCGCCCCCCGGGCTGCTTTCCGAAGCCGAGCTGGCCCAGGTGAGCACCCTGGCCACCAACACCACCGCCCTGGCCGTGGCCCGCCGCCCGCCCGAAGCCCCGCTGCCGCCCGCCCTGGCGCAGGGGGCCCTGGTGCTGGCCCTCGACGAAGTGCGCGACCCCGGCAACCTGGGCACGCTGCTGCGGCTGGCCGACTGGTACGGCCTGCCCGGCGTGGTGCTCAGCGACACCTGCGCCGACCCCTGGGCCCCCAAAACCGTGGCCGCCACCATGGGCAGTTTCGCCCGGGTAAGTGTTTGGCCGCGCCCGCTGGCCGCGTGGCTGGGGGCCCTGCCCGCCGGCACCGCCGTGTACGGGGCCGACCTGCGCGGCGACAACGTGCACCGCGCCGCCCTGGCCCCGGCCGGCGTGCTCGTCATGGGGTCCGAGTCGCACGGCCTCACGCCGGCCGTGGCCGCCTGCCTCACCCAGCGCCTGCACATCCCGCGGGGCCCCGGCGGCGGCGCCGAAAGCCTGAACGTGGCCGTGTCCGCCGCCATCCTGCTCGATAATTTTTTCCGCGGGCAGTGAGGAGTAGAGAGCCGGCGGTGAGGAGTGGCAGGTGAGGAACGGGAAGTAAGGGCCCCAGGCCGTCTGTGCAGCGCGCGGCGCAGCACGACGGCCTGGGGCCCTTACTTTCTACTCCTCGTTCCCCGCTTCCAATTAATTCCCGAACAGGCGGATGCCGAAGCTGACGACTTGCGTGTCGGGGCCCTGGCCGGCCTTGAAGAGGGGGTTCAGGTTGTACTTGGCGAACAAGAGGAGCTTGCCGTAGCCGATGGTGCCCTGCAGGCCGTACTGGAAGTCTTCGAGGTTGTAGCTGTTGTGGTCCTTGTCCTTGTAAGTGGTGCCGTCGGTGGTGTACTTGAGCTTGGTCCAGGAACCGAGGCGGTAGCCCACGAAGCCCCCGGCGGCCAGCGAAAACGTGGGCCGGTAGTGGGCGTCGTGCAGCCGGAGCTGGAGCAGGAGCGGCAGGTTCACGGCGGCGGTGGCCAGCTTGGTTTTGTCGTACTGGCGGGCGGGGTTGGTTTCGCGCACCACGCTGGTGGCGCCGTTCTGGTTCACCCACTTGTCGTTGCCGTTCAGCATGTAGTTGTTGAAGGCAAATTCGGGGCCCACCACTACGTAGAGCGGGCTGCGCTTGCCGCCCAGGCGCTGCGTGTAGTCGAGGCCCAGGTTGACGTAGCGCGAGCCGCCGGGGCGCAGGTCCACGGCCGATTGGCCGGCGCCGGGGTGCTGGTTGGCCAGCGCGTTCAGGCCCAGGTCAAACACGAGCGTGGCGTTGTGGTTGTTGCTGCGGTCGTAGTTTTTGGCGCGCGTCGAGTCGCGGTGGGCCTCGCGGTCGGCGCGGCTGGCGCCGGGCGTGGGGTTGATTTTCACGCTCCGGTTGCCCTCGGCGTCGGTGTTCACCTGAATTTTGAAGGCCTTGTTCAGGGCCACGTCCACGCGCTTGGCGTTGGGGGTTTGCTTGTGGGTGGTGATGCGGACGTGCTCGGGCAGGCGCTGGCCGGGGGTGTCCTTGTCGGGGTAAAACTCCAGCGTCACCTGCTCGGTTTTGGCGGTTTTGGCCGCTGCCTCGGCCTGGGCGATGTAGCCGGCCAGGCGCGTCGTGAGCGAGTCGAGGTGGTACTGGGGCAGCTCGCGCAGCTGGGCCGCGTCGCGCACCAGCAGCGTGAGGGTGGCCTGGTTGGGCAGCCGCACCACAATGGTGTCGGCGGGGGCAGGGGCCCCGGGCAGCCGGGCGGCGCGGGCGGTGGCGGGGGCCGCAGCGTGGGCAGCGGCGAGGAGGAGCAGGGTGAAAAAGGAGCGTTTCATGGCGGGTAGGCAGGCAAAAGCAAGGGTTAGAGTTGGATGGTGCGGACGAGCGTGCGCCCGCCCAGGTTGGCTTGCAGCGTGAGGTTTTCGGGCAGGCCGGTGGCCTCGGCCAGGCTCACCCGCTCGCCCCGCACCACGTGGCGGGCCTGGCGCAGCAGGCCCCCCAGCACGCGGCGGCCAACGGGCCGGTCGTCGTCGTCGGAGAGGGTTTCGGCCGCGGCCACCGCGGCCACGGGGGCCGCGGCGGCGCTGCCCCGGCGCACTTCTACCTCAATCACCTGGGCCGCGCTGGCCGGCGGGGCGGTGGGGGTAGGGGCCACGGCCAGGGCCCCCGCGTCCGGGGGCTTCGGGCCGCGCGGCGCCGGGGCGGGCGGGTTCGGGGCCCCGAACCGCGCCGGCCCCGGCTGGGCCGCTACTGCAGTGAAAACCGCCGCTCGCTTGGTGGCCGGTGAACCGCTAGATGCCAGCGCGGCGGACCGGGTTGCCCGGCGCGAAAAAATATTTTTAGCACCGGCCAGCGCAGGCGTTTTCGTGGCCTGCGCTGCGCCCGCGGTCCCTTGGCCCGCGGCGGCAATGGCTGCCTGCGGGGCAGCTGGGGTAGCCGCGGGGGCCCCAGCCGCGGCTACGGTCGCCGTGGCCGGCCGGCCGGTACCGGCGGGGCCCAGGGGCCCGGTGGGGCGGGCGGCCGCCGCGCCGCGCGGGCCCGGGGCCGGCGCGCGGGCGGCCAATTCGGCGCCGGGGCGCCGGCCCGCAGCGTGGCGCCACAGCAAGCCTGCGCCGCCGGCCACCAGCAGCAGGGCCACCACCGCGGCCAGGGCCCGGGGCCACCAAGCCGCCGCGCGCCGCTTGCGCGGTGGGCGCAGGTGCTCGTCCTCCAGCCGCTCCCAGAGGGCGCGGGCGGGCGGGGTGGCGTGCCCGGCCAACTGGGTGCGGAACAACTCGTCGAGACGGGCGTCACCGGCGGCGGGTGGGGCCCCGGCGGCATCGGCGGCATCGGCCAAGCGGGCCCATAGCGCCGGGTCGGGCGGGGTGGCGTGCCCGTCGAGGCCGTCGCGGAACAAGTCGTCAATATTTTCGGGAAGCATGGATGTAGAGCGGAGCGTTGCTAAGGGGATTACTGGGCCACGGCGGCGGCCTGGCCCACGCGGCGCTGCAACAGGGCCCGGGCCTTGCTGAGCTGCGACTTGCTGGTGCCCTCGCTGATGCCCAGCAGCGCGGCAATTTCCTGGTGGCCGTAGCCCTCCAGGGCGTAGAGGTTGAACACGGTGCGGTAGCCGGTGGGCAGCTCGGCCAGCAGGGCCAGCAAGTCGTCGGCTTGCAGCTGGGTGTCGGCCGTGGCGGGGGTGCTGGCCAGGTTTTCGGGCTGCGCGAAGTCGTCGAACGAGCGCGTGAGGGGCTCGCGGCGGCGCAGCTCCATCAGGGCCCGGTTCACCATGATGCGGCGCACCCAGCCTTCGAAGCTGCCCTCGCCCCGGTAGGTGGGCAGGGCCCGGAACATTTGGGCGAAGCCCAGCAGCAGGGCTTCTTCGGCGTCTTCGCGGCGGCGCAGGTAGCGGCGGCACACCGTCAGCATGAGGCCCGCCAGGCGCTCGTAGAGCAGGCGCTGGGCGCGGGGCTCGCCCCGCTGGCAGGCGGCAATGAGGTCGGCTTCGGTCACGTTCGGTAAGGTAGAGAAGGGCAGCGGCAAGGGGGGTTGGGCGCGGTAGATGCCGGAAAGCCGCGCGGGGTTGCCCGGGGCAAAAAAATTGTTTTTCGCCCCGGGAAAGGCCCATTTTCTTGCCGAGTGGACGCAAAAAAAACAGCCCTGGCAGGTTTGCCAGGGCTGTTGGGGTAAGCTGCGGGGGCGGGTCCGGCCCGCCTAGCGGGGCGTGCTGCCCGGCGTCGTTGCGGTGCCCGGCGTCGCCGCGCCCGTGGTGGTGGGGCTGCCCACCGGGGTGCTGCCGCGGCGCGTGCCGCGGGTGCCCGGGGCCACGCCCCGGCTGTTGGTGGTGCTGCTGCCGGTCGAGAGGCCCGTGGTGCTGGTGCCGGTCGAGAGGCCCGTGGTGCTGGTGCCGGTGCTGCCGAGGCTCGTGCCGGAATTGGTGCCGAGCGTGGCCCCGGGCGTGCCGGGGGCGCTCGGGGTGCTTCCCACCACGGGGGCAATGGTGGTGCCCGCCGTGGGGGACGTGGTGGTGCCCGTGGGCAGGGCGCCCGGGGTCGTCAGGCCCGGCGTGGTTTGGGCCTGGGCAGTAGCGGCGGCAAAGAAAAGGGCGGCAAAAACGAGCGATTTTTTCATGCTAATCTGGGATAAAGGAAAGAGGAAACAGCCCGGGGTAGCGGGCCGTAGTGGCTACTCATACGGCCAGTAGGGGGAGCTTTGTTATGGTCGGGGTTAAAAGGCGCGGCGGCGCGGGCCCCCACGTTCAAAAAAGTCCGTGGCGGGCCCGGGGCAGATCTGGCCCGCTTGGCGGTTGGCGGTTAATTCCTGGCCCGGGCCCCGCGGGGTGCTTGCCGCACGGCCCGCCCGGCGCGGGGCCCCGGCGCCGCAAAGAAGCCCCGGCGGGGCGGCCGGGGCTTCTCTAAAAAGCATCAAAAAAAAGGCGGCAATGCCGCCGGCGTTCTGCCTTAATACTGCCCAATCGAGAGCAGCACCAGCGTGCACGCTTCCTCCGTTTGGATGCCCTGCTTTTGGGCCAAGGCTTCCAGCTCGGGGTTTTCGGTGCCGGGGTTGAAGAGGATGCGGCGGGGCCGGAGGCCCAGGATGTAATCGTACCAGCCGGGCTGGTTTTGGGGCCCCACGTACAGCGTCACGGTGTCGACGCCGGCGGCCTGGGGGCGGTCGGTGTGGATGGGCAGGCCGGCGATTTCGCCCCGGCGGATGCCGACGGGCACCACCTCGTGGCCGTGGTTTTGGAGGGCGTGCACGGCGCGGTAGGCGTAGCGGTCGGGGTTGTCGGTGGCTCCTAAAACGAGGGTTTTCATGCGAAGTGAACTAGCGGGGAAGAAAAGTGGCGGCGGGGGCCCCGGGGCCCCCGCCGCTCGCCAAGTACGGAAAACCGGGCCCGGCCGGTTAGGTTCCGCCCGGCGCCGGGCCCGGGCCGGGCTTGCTACCTTTGCCCGCATGATGCACCCGCGCCGGGCCCCTTTGCTGGCCCCCTCGTTCCTGGCCGCCGACTTGGCCAACCTGCAAGCCGAAACCGAGCGCCTGGCCACCAGCGCCGCCGACTGGCTGCACTTCGACGTGATGGACGGCCGCTTCGTGCCCAACATTTCCTTCGGCCTGCCCGTGCTGCAAGCCGTGGCCCGCTACGCGAAGCAGCCCCTCGACGTGCACCTGATGATCGAGGACCCGCAGGACTACCTGGCCGCGTTCCGCGACGCCGGGGCCGCCGGCCTCACGGTGCACCACGAGGCCTGCCCGCACCTGCACCGCGTGGTGCAGCAAATCAAGCAGTTGGGCTGCCGCGCCGGGGTGGCCCTGAACCCGGCCACGCCCGTGGCGGTGCTCGCCGACATTGCCCCCGACCTCGACGTGGTGCTGGTGATGTCCGTCAACCCCGGCTTCGGGGGGCAGGCGTTCATCCCGCACACGCTGCAAAAAATCGCGGCCCTCAAGGAATTGCTGCTCGACACCGGCTCCGACGCCCTCATTGAGGTGGACGGCGGCGTGAACGCCGCCAACGCCGGGGCCCTGGTGCAGGCCGGCGCCGACGTGCTGGTGGCCGGCAGCTTCGTGTTTTCGTCGCCCGGGGGCCCCGTGGCCACGCTGGCCGCCCTGCGCGCCCAACTGGCCGCGGCCGGCGATGCCCCGGCCGGCCGCGCCCGGCAATAGCCGGGGCCCCGCGCCGTTAGGGCCCCACTTCTTTCCGTTTTGCTTTTTCGCCCGCCCTTGCCGCACCCGTACTTGCTTGTGTTTGTGAACCGCGGCGGCCGGCCGCTGCTGGCCGGGCTGGCGCTGGCCGCCGCGCTGCTGGGCCCCGGGGCCCCGGCCGCCCGCGCCCAAACGGCCCCCGCCGGGGCCCGGGCGCCGGGCGCGCTGGTGCTCACCGGCGCGGTGCGCGACGCCGCCGGCCAGCCCCTGGAGGCGGCCACGGTGGGCGTGTTGGGCCAGGCCGGGGGCGCCACCACCGCGGCCGACGGCACGTTTTCGCTCGCCGTGCGGGCCCCGGGGCGGGGCGCGGCCGCCGTGCTGGTGGTGCGCCGCCTGGGCTACTTGCCCCTGCGCCGGGCCCTGGCGCTGCCCGCCGACGCGGCCCGCCCGCTGGCCTTCACGCTGCGCCCCGACCCGCAGGCGCTGGGCGACGTGACGGTGCGCGCCCGCCGCGACGCGGCCGACCCGCGCGAGGAAGTCAGCCTCACCCAAATCGACCCGCGCGACGTGAAGACGCTACCCTCGGCGTTCGGCGACTTCAACATGATTTTGAAAACGCTGCCCGGCGTGGTGGGCAACAACGAATTGAGCAGCACCTACAACGTGCGCGGCGGCAACTACGACGAGAACCTGGTGTACGTCAACGGCTTCGAGGTGTACCGGCCGTTCCTCGTCACGGCGGCGCAGCAGGAGGGGCTCAGCTTCATCAACCCCGACCTGGTGCGCAGCGTCGATTTCAGCGCCGGCGGCTGGCAGCCCAAGTACGGCGACAAGCTCTCGTCGGTGCTCGACGTGACGTACAAGGAGCCCGAGCAGTTTGCCGCCTCCGCCACCGGCAGCCTGGTGGGCGGCGCGGCCCACGCCGAGGCCCGCTCCAAAAACGGCCGCGTGAGCTACCTGGCCGGCGTGCGCTACAAAAACGCCCGGTACGTGCTCTCCTCCTTGCGGCAGTCGCAGGGCGGCTACAACCCCACGTTTTTCGACGGCCAGGCCTTCGTCAACATCGGGCTGGGGCCCCAAGGCGACGCCCAGCGCACGTCGCTGGGCCTGCTGGGCGTGGTGGCCCACAACGACTACCGCTTCACGCCCGAAACCGGCCAGGCCACGTTCTCGACCAACCCCAACCAGGTCACGCGCGTGTTCATCGACTACCAGGGGCGCGAGCGGATGCAGTACGACACCTACCAGGGCGGCCTCAGCCTCAAGCACCGCTTCGCCCCCAACTGGCAAGGCGAGCTGCTGGGCTCCGCGCTGGTGTCGCGCGAGTTCGAGTACCGCGACGTGGAGGCGGCCTACCGGCTGGCCGACGTGAACCGCGACCCCACGTCGCCCGATTTCAACCAGGCCATCCGCCAGCGCGCCATCGGCGCGCAGTTCCAGCACGCGCGCAACGCGCTCACGGCCCAGGTGTACACCGCCGAGGCCCGCACCCGCTGGACGCCCGGCCGGCGCCACACGGTGCGGGC
This sequence comes from Janthinobacterium lividum, assembly GCA_050954665.1. GTDB lineage: Bacteria > Bacteroidota > Bacteroidia > Cytophagales > Hymenobacteraceae > Hymenobacter. Next base: position 13,532 of record JBPBPC010000010.1, on the reverse strand, counting down.
CGGGGCCAAAATCGGGCGCGAAAAAATCAGCGACACGCTCGACGAGTACACCTTTGCCGACTCGGCCGACTACGTGCCCGACGCCCGCCGCACCCGCCTGCGCACCGACCTGGCGCTGCAAAGCACCCGCGCCCAGGGCTACGTGCAGGACACCTGGCGGCCCGACAGCCTGCGCACGCTCACCTACGGCCTGCGCGCCCACTACTGGACCACCAACGGCCAGCTCGTGTGGAGCCCGCGCGTGCAGTACGCCCAAACCAGCGCCCGCCACCCGCGCCGCACCTACAAGGTGGGGCTGGGGGCCTACGCCCAACCGCCGTTCTACCGCGAGCTGCGCAACCAGCAGGGCGTGCTCAACCCCGCGCTGCGGGCCCAGCGCTCGTACCACCTCGTCGTGGGCCGCGAGGAAACCTACACCTGGGGCGGCCGCCCGTTCCGGCTCACCACCGAGGCCTACTACAAGTACCTCACCGACGTGGTGCCCTACGACGTGGACAACGTGCGCCTGCGCTACTTCGCCCAAAACAGCGCCCGCGCCTACGCCGCCGGCTTCGACGCCCGCCTCAGCGGCGAGTTTGTGCGCGGGGCCGAGTCGTGGTTCAGCCTGGGCATGCTCACCACCCGCGAAAACGTGGCCGGCGACTCGGTGAACCGGGTGACGGGCACGACGGCCGCCGGGGCCCCCGTCATCACCCGCGAGGCCAAGGGCTACATTCGCCGGCCCCAGGACCAGCGCGTGACGGTGGGCGTGTTTTTCCAAGACCACCTGCCCGACAACCCCTCGGTGCGCGGCTACGTGAACGCCGTGTTCGGCACCGGCCTGCCCTTCAGCCCGCCCAACCTGCCCGACCTGCGCGGCCTCGACGTGCTGGAGCGCAACTACCTGCGCGTCGATTTGGGCTTCTCGAAGGTCGTGGCGCTGCGCAGCGGCCCGGCCCCGCACCGCTACGCGCTGCAAAGCCTGTGGCTGGGCCTGGAAGTGCTCAACGTGCTGGGGGCCAACAACGTGTCGGGCTACAGCTACTTGCAGGACGTGAACGGCCGCACCTACGCCGTGCCCAACTTCCTCTCCCAGCGCCTGGTGAACCTGCGCGCCATCGCCCGCTTCTAGCGGGCGGGCCCCAAGGCCCTGCTGGCATTGAACGGGAAAAACCGGCCCGGTGGGGCCCCGGGCGCGCGGGCGCATCGGCGCCCCACCGGGGCCCGGCAAGAAATACGGCATTATTTACAAAGGGGGGTTGTTTATAGGGGTATCACAAAAAAATATCTATTTTTTTGTGATACCCCTGCTTGTGAGTAGGGGGGTGGGTGATTAGATTTGTGCAATCGGTTACTTACCCCATGCAATTGCACGGGCCCCTAGTGCTGCTACTCTTCTCCCAGCCGTTCGGTTTCCCGCCGCCGGCCGTCCCACCCGCCCCGGTTTGCAATGTTGTTCGCACCTAATCCTGGTTGGCATGGCCCCGCAGCACCTCCCCACCGTCGTTGTCATCGGCAACGGCATGGTCGGCTACAAATTTTGCGAGAAGCTCCTCGCCAAATCGACCGCTTTTAACCTCGTTGTTTTCGGCGAAGAGCCCCGCCTGGCCTACGACCGCGTGCACCTGAGCGAGTACTTCGGCGGCAAAACCGCCGACGACCTGCTGATGGCCCCGAAGCAGTGGTACCACGACAACGGCATCACGCTGCACCTGGGCGACGCGGTGCAGGAAATCGACCGCGCCAGCCAGACGGTGCACTCGCGCGGCGGCCTGGTGCAGCCTTACGACTACCTGGTGCTGGCCACCGGCTCGTCGGCCTTCGTGCCCGACGTGCCCGGCGTGGAAAAGAAAGGCGTGATGGTGTACCGCACCATCGAAGACCTCGACGAGATCAAGGCCTACGCCGCCACCGCCCGCAGCGGCGCCGTGCTCGGCGGCGGCCTGCTGGGCCTGGAGGCCGCCAAGGCCCTGCTCGACCTGGGCGTGGAAGAGACCCACGTCATCGAGTTTGCCCCGCGCCTGATGCCCCGGCAAATCGACGCCGCCGGCAGCGCCATGCTGCAAAGCAAGCTGGAGGCCCTGGGCCTGAACATTCACCTGAGCAAGGCCACGTCGCACATCGGCGGCAACGGCAAGATTGACGCGCTGCACTTCGGCGACGGCTCCATCCTGGCCGTGGACATGCTGGTGATTTCGGCGGGCATCCGGCCCCGCGACGAGCTGGCCAAGCTCGCCGGCCTGGAGGTGGGCATGCGCGGCGGCATCGTCGTCAACGACGCCATGCAAACCAGCGACCCGCGCATCTTCGCCATCGGCGAGTGCGCCCTGCACGGGGGCATGATTTACGGCCTCGTGGCCCCGGGCTACGACATGGCCGAGGTGGTGGCCAGCCAGCTCTGCCGCGGGGCCCGGGCCTTCACCGGCTTCGACATGAGCAGCAAGCTCAAGCTCATCGGGGTGGACGTGGCCAGCTTCGGCGACCCGTTCATTGCCGAGCCGCACAGCCGCAGCATCGTGTACGAAGACGCCCACAACGGCGTGTACAAGCGCGTGAACCTCAGCCCCGACGGCAAGTACCTGCTCGGCGGCGTGCTCATCGGCGACGCCGACGCCTACAGCCTGCTGCTGCAAACGGTGAACAACAAAATCGTGCTGCCGCCGCACCCCGAGGACCTGATTTTGGGGGCCCGGGGCGGCGAAGGCTCCGACAGCGGGGCCAACGTGCTGAACCTGCCCGACGCGGCGCTCATCTGCTCGTGCGAGGCCGTGACGAAGGGCATGATTTGCGACGCCGTGACCGAGCAGGGCATCACGAGCGTGGACGCCATGAAGAAGTGCAACAAGGCCGGCACCGGCTGCGGCGGCTGCGTGCCCATGCTCAAGGACCTCATCAACGGCACGCTCACGGCGCAGGGCGCCTACATCAAAAACGTGCTGTGCGAGCACTTCGACTACTCGCGCCAGGAGCTGCTGGACTTGCTGCGCATCAACGACATCCACAGCTACGGCGCGGCGCTCGACCGCTTCGGCACCGGCGACGGCTGCGAGGTGTGCAAGCCGGCGGTGGGCAGCATCTTGTCGGGCCTGTGGAACGAGCTGATCGTCAAGCAAAACGTGATTCAGGACACCAACGACCGCTACCTGGCCAACATCCAGAAGGGCGGCTCCTACTCGGTGATGCCGCGCATGGCGGGCGGCGAGGTGTCGCCCCAGCAGCTGATGGCCATCGGGCGCATCGCCGCGAAGTACAACCTCTACACCAAGATTACCGGCGGCCAGCGCATCGACATGTTCGGGGCCCACGTGAGCGATTTGCCCGACATCTGGGAGGAGCTGATGCACGAGGGCTTCGAGAGCGGGCACGCCTACGGCAAGAGCCTGCGCACCGTGAAAAGCTGCGTGGGCAGCACCTGGTGCCGCTACGGCCTGCACGACAGCGTGTCGTTCGCCATCGAAATCGAGAACCGCTACAAGGGCATCCGCTCGCCCCACAAGATGAAAAGCGGCGTGAGCGGCTGCGTGCGCGAGTGCGCGGAGGCCCAGGCCAAGGACTTCGGCGTCATCGCCACCGAAAAGGGCTGGAACCTGTACGTGTGCGGCAACGGCGGCGCCAAGCCCCAGCACGCCCAGCTGCTGGCCGGCGACATCGACAAGGACACGCTCCTCACGTACCTCGACCGGTTCATGATGTTCTACATCAAAACCGCCGACCCGCTGACGCGCACCGCCGTGTGGCTCAACAAGATGGACGGCGGCATCGCCTACCTGCGCAACGTGGTGGTGAACGACAGCCTCGGCATCTGCGCCGACCTGGAGGCCGAAATCGCGCTGCTCATCAAAAACTACCACTGCGAGTGGAAGGAAGTGGTGGAGAACCCCGAGCTGCGCAAGCAGTTCACCCACTTCGTGAACGCGCCCAAGGTGAAGGACCCGACGATGAGGTTCGAGCCCATGCGCGGCCAGAAGAAGGTGGCCGAGTGGTAGCACCGGGGCCCCAATAGGGCCGGGAAACCCACCGGCCGGGGCCCCCGCGCCTGGCCCGGCCCCGACGGCCGGGGCCCGCGCGCCACCCCGGCCCATGTGAAGCAGCGCCTGGCGCTGATCCACCTAACGTTCTAACCAAGAGAATTCTATGGAAGCCGCCACCGCCGTTACCTGGCTGCCCGTGTGCAAAACCACCGACATCCCCGCCGACGGCGGGGCCTGCGCCCTGGTCGAGGGCCAGCAGGTGGCCATCTTCAACTTTGCCCGGCGCGGCGAGTGGTACGCCACCCAAAACCTGTGCCCCCACAAGCAGCAGATGGCCCTGGCCCGGGGCATGATCGGCAGCGCCGGCGAAACCCTGGAGCCCAAGGTGGCCTGCCCGTTCCACAAGCGCACCTTCTCGCTGCTGACGGGCGCGTGCCTCAACGGCGACGAGTGCGCCATCCAGACCTACCCGGTTAAGGTGGAAGGCGACGACGTGTACATCGGCTGGGCCTGAAGGCCGCGCCGCGCGGGCGTTGCCGCCCGCGTCCCCCCGTTCCGTCCGCCACCGGCACCCCCCCGCTACCTCATTCACCCAACCAACCGCTTATGGAGGCCACCGCTACCGCCCAGCAGCCGCTGACCCGGCTCAACATTTTCGCCGGCCAGGGCGTGCAGATGCGCACGTTTCACCTGACGTGGCTCACGTTTTTCTTCTGCTTCTTCGGGTGGTTCGGCATCGCGCCGCTCATGCCGCTGGTGCGCGAGCAGCTGCACCTCGACAAAGGGCAGGTGGGCAACATCGTCATCGCCTCGGTGTCGGCCACCATCCTGGCGCGCCTGCTCATGGGCAAGCTCTGCGACACCATCGGGCCCCGGCTGGCCTACACCGGCCTGCTGGCGGTGGGGGCCCTGCCGGTGATGGGCATCGGCCTGAGCCACAGCTACGAGAGCTTCCTGCTGTTCCGCTTGGCCATCGGCATCATCGGGGCCTCGTTCGTCATCACGCAGTTCCACACCTCCATGATGTTTGCGCCCAACGTGGTGGGCACGGCCAACGCCGTGGCCGGCGGCTGGGGCAACCTCGGCGGCGGCATCGCCAACATGCTGATGCCGCTGGTGGCCGCGGCCTTCGTGGGCCTGGGCTGGGCCACCAAGGCCGATTCGTGGCGCTACGCCATGGTGGTGCCCGGCGTGCTGCTGCTGGTGATGGCCGTGCTCTACTACCACTACACCGAAGACACGCCCCGCGGCAACTACGCCGACATCCAGCGCGCCGCGCCGGTGCAAAAGGCGGGCACCTTTCTGCTGGCCCTGCGCGACTACCGCACCTGGCTGCTGGCGCTGGCCTACGGGGCCTGCTTCGGCATCGAAATCACGATCGACAACGTGGCCGCCGTGTACTTCGTCGACCACTTCGGGGCCACGCTGGTGGCGGCCGGCCTGCTGGCGGGCATCTTCGGCGGCATGAACCTGTTTGCGCGGGCCCTGGGCGGCATCGTGGCCGACCGCGCCGGCCGCGCCTACGGCCTCAAGGGCAAGTGGCTGCTGCTGAGCGCCATGCTGGTGCTCGAAGGCATCGGCATCGTTTTCTTCGCGCTGGCCCCCAGCCTCGCGCTGGCCATCGCGGCCATGCTGGGCTTCGCGCTGTTCCTGAAAATGGCCAACGGCTGCACCTACTCCATCGTGCCCTTCGTGAACAAGCAGGCCATCGGCAGCGTGAGCGGCATCGTGGGCGCCGGCGGCAACCTGGGGGCCATGCTGGTGGGCTTCCTCTTCAAAGCCAAAGACCTGAGCTACAGCACCGCGTTCCTCTACATCGGCTGCGGGGTGGCCGCCGCCGGGGCCCTGGTGCTGCTGGTGCGCCTGGTGGTGCGCGAGGCGGAAGCCCCCGCCGGGGCCCCCGATGCGCCCCTGACCTTGGCCGGCGCCTAAGCCGCCCGCGCTTTTCTCCCCTTAATCCCCTTCCCATGGCCACCAAACCCCCCGGACTTCCCTCCATTTGCTGCTACTGCGGGGTGGGCTGCGGGGTGCTGGTCGAGCCGCTCAAGAACGGCGACGTGGCCGTGGTGGGCAACCCCGACTACCCCGTGAACCGCGGCGCGCTGTGCAGCAAGGGCCTGAACCTGCAGTACACCGTGAACGACCGGAGCGACCGGCTGCTGTACCCGCAGATGCGCTACAGCCGCAGCCGGCCCTTGCAGCGCGTGGGCTGGGACGAGGCCCTGGCGCGCACCGCGGCAGTATTTAAGACCTTCATCGCGCAGTACGGGCCCGATTCGGTGGCCTTCTACGCCTCGGGCCAGTGCCTGACGGAAGAGTATTACGTGCTCAACAAGCTCGTGAAGGGCTTCATTGGCAGCAACAACCTCGACACCAACTCGCGCCTGTGCATGAGCAGCGCGGTGGTGGGCTACAAAATGGCGCTGGGCGAGGACAGCGTGCCCGTGTGCTACGACGACATCGAGCTGGCCGATTGCCTGCTGGTGGCCGGGGCCAACCCCGCCTGGTGCCACCCCATCCTGTGGCGCCGCGTGGAGGCCCACAAAGCCGCGAACCCGGACCTGAAAATCATCGTCGTCGACCCGCGCGCCACCGACTCGTGCGCGCTGGCCGACGTGCACTTGCAGCTCATCCCCGGCACCGACGTGGTGCTGCACCAGGCCCTGGCCCGGGCCCTGATCGAGCACGGCGACGTGGACCTGGCCTTCGTTGAGCAGCACGCCGAGGGGTTCGAGGCCTACCGGGCCATCGTGTTCGGGCGCAGCCTGGCCGAATCGGCGGCGCTGTGCGGGGTGCCGGAGGCCGACATTCGGCGCGCCGCCGGCTACCTCGGCGGGGCCCGGGCGTTCCTCTCGATGTGGACGATGGGGCTGAACCAGAGCGCGGTGGGCGTGGACAAGAACCTGAGCTTGCTGAACCTGCACCTCATCACGGGGCAGATTGGCCGGCCGGGCGCGGGGCCCCTGTCCCTCACCGGCCAGCCCAACGCCATGGGCGGGCGCGAGGTGGGCGGCCTGAGCAACCTGCTGCCGGCCCACCGCACCCTGGCCAACCCCGCGCACCGCGCCGAGGTGCAGCAGTTTTGGGGCAGCGGGCCCCTGGCCGACACGCCCGGCTACACGGCCACCGAAATGTTCGAGGCCCTGGAAGACGGCCGCCTCAAGGCCATCTGGATTGTGTGCACCAACCCGCTCACCAGCCTGCCCAACGCGCGCCAGGCCGAGGCCGCGCTGGCCAAGGCCAAGTTCGTGGTGGTGCAGGAGGTGAGCACCCAGCCCGCCACGCTGGCCTACGCCGACGTCATCCTGCCCGCCGCGGCCTGGGCCGAGAAGGAGGGCACCATGACCAACTCGGAGCGCCGCATCAGCCACTTAGCCAAAGTGGTAGAGGCCCCCGGCGAGGCCCTGCCCGACGCCGAAATCATTTGCCGCTTCGCCCGGGCCCTGGGGTTTGCGGGGTTCGACTTTCCGAACGCCGAGGCCATTTACCGGGAGCACGCGCGCCTGACGGCCGGCACCACGCTGGACGTTTCGGGCCTGACGTACGACATTTTGCGGGCCCGGGGCTCGGTGCAGTGGCCCTACCGGGCGGGGGAAGCGGCGCCCGGCACGGCCCGGCTTTTCACCGACCGGCAGTTTTACACGCTCTCGCGGCGGGCCGTGATTCACCCCGTGGCGGCCGCGTTCCGCAGCGAAGCGCCCGACGCGGACTTCCCCTTCATCCTCACCACCGGCCGCATCCGCGACCAGTGGCACACGATGACCAAAACCGGCAAGGTCAGCAAGCTCACCCAGCACACCCCGCAAGCATTTCTGGAACTGCACCCGCAGGACGCGGCCGCGCTGGGCGTGGCCGAGGGCGACCTGGTGGCCGTGACCTCGCGCCGCGGCGACGTGCGGGTGGCGGCGCGGCTCTCGGCCGGCATCCGGCCGGGCGTGGTGCTGCTGCCCATGCACTGGGGCAAAACCCTGGGCTCGGACCTGAACCGGGCCAACAACGTGACCTCCGGGGCCCTGGACCCCCTTTCCAAGGAGCCCGACTTCAAGTTTTGCGCCGTGCAGGTGGCCAAGTACAAGAAGCCGAAGCAGCACATCGTCATCATCGGGGCGGGGGCTGGGGCGCACGGGTTCGTGCGGGCCTACCGGGAAGTGAACCAAGAGGATACCATCACCATTTTCAGCAAGGAAGACCAGCCGTTTTACAACCGGGTGATGCTGCCCGACTACATCAGCGGCCACCAAAGCTGGGCGCAGCTGGTGAAAATGCAGGACCACGAGGAGCCGGCCCACGCCATCGACCTGCGCCGCGGCGTGGCCGTGGAGGAAATCAACCGGGCCGAGAAATTCGTGGTGGATTCGCGCGGCGCGCGCACCGCCTACGACGTGCTCGTCGTGGCCACGGGCAGCCGGGCGGCGGTGCCGCGGGGCGTGCCCGCGCTGCCCGGCATCTTCTCGATGCGCAGCCGCCGCGACGCCGACAACTTCAAAAGCCACCTGCCCGCCGCCGGGGCCCACGTGGTGGTGGTGGGCGGGGGCCTGCTGGGGCTGGAAATGGCCGCCTCGCTGCGCGAAGTGGGCGTCCGCGTCTCGATCATCCAGCGCACGTCGCGGTTTCTGGACCGGCAGCTCGACGCGCTGGGCAGCCAGCTGCTGCAGGAAGAAATGGCGGACCAGGGCTGCGAGCTGTACTTCAACGACGAGGTGGAGCTGTACTACGGCCGCGCGCGCCTCACCGGCGTGGGCCTGAAAAGCGGCCGCCGCCTCGACTGCGACGCCCTGCTGCTGGCCATCGGCACAACGCCCAACCTGGAGCTGGCCCGCGACTGCGGCCTGGCCTGCAAGCGCGGCGTGGTGGTGGACGCGCACCTGCAAACCAGCGACCCCCACGTGTTTGCGCTGGGCGAAATCGCCGAGTTTGCGGGCGTGCTCTACGGCACCACGGCCGCGGCCGAGCAGCAGGCCGCCGTGCTGGCCCGCTACCTCAGCGGCGACGTGGGCAGCCACTACCGGGGCAGCACGTTCACGAACATCATCAAAATCCACGGCTTCGACCTGTGCAGCATCGGGCTGCCCGAACGGCCGAATACCACGGATTACGAAGAGGTGGTGTTCATCGACCGGGCCCAGCGCTACTACAAGAAGTGCATCATCCACCAGGACCGCCTGGTGGGGGCCATCCTCATCGGCGACAAGGGCGAGTTCCAGGAATACCGCGCGCTGATTGCCAACCAAACCGAGCTCAGCGACAAGCGCCTGCAGCTGCTGCGCAGCGGCCGCCCGGCCGTGCCCGTGCTGGGCAAGCTGGTGTGCAGCTGCAACAACGTGGGCGCCGACAACCTGCGCCAGGCCATTGCCGGCGGCTGCGGCAGCGTGCCGGCCCTGGGCGCGGCCACGGGCGCCGGCACCGGCTGCGGCTCGTGCCGCCCCGAGGTGCAGCGGCTGCTGGAGGAAATGCTGGTGGGCGCGGCGGTATGAGGGTGGGGCTTTTAAGTCGAAGTTGCCCGGGGCCCTACGGCTGGCCGGGGGCCCTGTAAAAGCTCCCTAGGCCGTCATGCTGAGCGCAGCGCAGCGGAGTCGAAGCATCTCTATTGCTCCACTAATCAATGTTACTGCTGCGGGAGAGATGCTTCGACTCCGCTGCGCTGCGCTCAGCATGACGTTCCAGAGTGACGTTCTAAAATAACCTTTTATAACTCTCAATTTCCCCCGCGTTGCCGCCCCTCACCCACACCGTTACCGTTAATTTTCCCGGCGGCATTGCGGCGGCCGGCGACTTGCTGGCCGCGCTCGACGCGGCCGAGGCGGCTGGGGTGGAGCACGTCCAGTTCGGCCACCGGCAGCAGCTGCTGTTTGAGGTGGAGGCCGGGCCCCGGCGCGGGCTGCTGCAGGCCCTGGCGAAGGCCGAGGTGCTGTGCGAAACCGACGCCGACCTGCACCCCAACATCAGCAGCTCGTACGTGGTGGAGGACGTGTTCCACCACACGGCGTGGTTGCGCGAGGGCGTGTACCGCGACATCCTGGACCTGTTCGACTTCCGGCCGCGCCTGAAAATCAACCTGGTGGAGCGCAACCAGACGTTCGTGCCCTTCTTCACCGGCCACCTCAACTTCATCGCCGCCGACACCCCCAACTACTGGTACCTGTACGTGCGCTTCCCGGGGGGCAACGCGCTCTACTGCTGGCCGGCGCTGGTGTACTCGGAGGACATTCCGGGCCTGAGCGGGGCGGTGGAGCGGGTGCTTTTTGCGCACCGCGACCAGTTTTTCGACCAGCCGGCCGCCGACGGGGCCCTGCTGCACCGCCTGGTGAGCGCCGCCCACCGCACGGTGTGGCAGCCGCTGGGCGCGCCGCTGGTGCTGCCGGCCTTCACGCTGCCGTACTACGAGGGCTTCAACCGCTACGGCAACAAGCTGTGGCTGGGCATTTACCGGCGCAACGAGCGGTTCGCGGTGGCGTTTTTGCAGGCCGTGTGCCGGGTGTGCCTCGCCACGCACCTCGGCCAGTTGTGCATCACGCCCTGGAAGTCGCTCATCGTCAAGGGCATCGACCTGGCCGACCGGGGCCGGTGGAACGCCGTGCTGCGCCAGTTCCGCATCAACGTGCGCCACGCGGCCAACGAGCTGAACTGGCAGGTGGAGGACCGCTGCGCCTACGGCCTGGCCCTGAAGCACGAGCTGGTGCGCTACTTCAACGAGGAGGACGTGCGCACCTACCAGCTGTGCTTCGCCATCAAAACCAAGCCCAAAACCGGCCTCTTCGGCTCCATCGTGGTGCGCAGCCACTTCCCCGGGGCCGAGCCGGGCGGCGGCCGCCCCGAGCAGTTCGACATCCTGCACACCCGCGACTTCAACCCCAACAGCAAGGATTTTGTGAGCTTCCGCCAGAAGGTGGCCCGCGAAAACCTGCCCTGGTACCTGGCCCAGCTCTGCGACCAGTTCTACGAGCAGCAGGCCGCCGCCCCCGGGGCCCCCGCCGCCGAGGACGCCCCCGCGCCGCCGCCCGCCGCCGCGCCCGACGCGCCGCCGCTGCACCAGTGCCCGCGCTGCCGCACCGTGTACGACGAAGCCTGCGGCGAGCCGGCCCAGGGCATCGCGCCGGGCACGCCGTTCGCGGCCCTGGCCGGCTATTGCTGCCCCACGTGCGAGGCCCCGCAAGCGCTGTTTGAAGCCGTGCGCACGCCGCACTTCCACGCGGCGGAAACTACGCCGTAAGCCAGCTGTTGCCATATTGCGTCCCGTTGGGGCCCTGGGGCGGCACCGCCAAGCTGTGCTGGCACCGCCGGGGGCCCCAAGGTTGTACCGCCCCCAGCCCGGCGGCCCGGCGCCGCTTGCTCATTGTTCCTTGCCGATTGACAATGCCCGTTCAAAACCCGCTCTTCCCCGTCTTCCTCAAGCTCGAAAACCTGCGCGTGCTGCTGGTGGGCGGCGGCAACGTGGGCCTGGAAAAGCTCGCCGCCATCCTGCGCAGCAGCCCCGCCACGGCCGTCACGGTGGTCAGCCCCACGTTCTTGCCCGCGCTGCGGGCCCTGGCGGCGCGCCACCCGGCGGTGCGCCTGCACGCGGGGCCCTACGACGACGCGTTTTTGGCCGGCGCCGACCTCGTGTTCTGCGCCACCGACGACCCGGCCCTGCACCGGCGCATTGTGGCCGCCGCCCACGCCGCCCGCCTGCTCGTGAACGTGGCCGACACGCCGCCGCTCTGCGATTTCTACCTCTCGTCGGTGGTGCAGAAGGGGGCCCTGAAGGTGGCCGTGTCCACCAACGGGCAGTCGCCCACGGTGGCCAAGCGCCTGCGCGCCGTGCTCGAAGCCGCCCTGCCCGACGAGCTCGACGCGGTGCTGCAAAAGATGCCCGCCATCCGGAAGCAGCTGGCCGGCGACTTCGCCGCCAAGGTCAAGGCCCTCGACGCCGTGACGGCCGGCCTGGCCGGGGGCCCCGGCTACGTGGCCCCCGCCACCCGGCGCTGGCGGGCGCTGGCCGTGGGCGCGGCGCTGGCCGCCGGGGCCCTGGCCGCGGCCCGCTGGGGCCCCCGGGCGCCCAAACCCGCGGATGAAAACCCGGTGGCTAGCTAATTGCCTGACAGATGCTTATGGCTGACATCATTCCCGAGCTGTTCGTGGTGGGCGCGGGCCCTGGCGACCCGGAGCTGCTGACCCTGAAGGCGCACAAGGTGCTGCAAACGGCGGCCGTTATCCTCTACGACAACCTGGCCAACCAGGAGCTGCTGGCCCTCGCGCCCGCGGCCTGCGAGTGCATCTACGTGGGCAAAAAACCCTACGGCGACTACACGCCCCAGGAAACCATCCACGAGCTGATTCGCGAAAAAGCCCTCAGCCGGGGCCGCGTGGTGCGGCTGAAGGGCGGCGACCCGTTCATTTTCGGGCGCGGCTTCGAGGAGATGCTTTTTGCCCGCAGCCACGGCATCGCGGCGCACTACGTGCCGGGCATTTCGAGCATGCAGGCCGTGGGCTTCGAGGACATTCCCCTCACGCACCGCGTGGTGAGCGAGGGCATCTGGATTTTGACGGGCACCAAGAAGGACGGCACGCTCTCGGCCGATTTGCGCCTGGCCATGCAAAGCAACTCGACGGTGGTGATTTACATGGGCCTGAAAAAAGTGGCCGAAATCGCCGCCACCTACGCCCAAATGGGCCGCGGCCACACGCCCGCCGCCGTGGTGCAGCACGCCTCCTTGCCGCACCGCAAGGTGGCCATCGGCCGCGTGCAGGACCTGCCGGCGCTGGTCGCGGCCCAGGGCATCACCTACCCGGCCATCATTTTCATCGGCGACGTGGTGGGCGTGGGCCGCGACCTGCCGGGGGCGTAACCCACCGCCCGGCCGCGGCGCCGCCACGGCCCGCGCTACAGCGCCAACGCTTTGCTCACCAGCGCCAACGCCTCGGGCGAGAAAGGCAGTTGCAGCGCCAGGGCGTGGCCCCGGGCGGTCATTTTGGGCCAGGTTTTCTGCACAATTTCGATGATTTTCGCCTCGGAGTGCTGGGCGGCGAAGGGCAGGAAGTAGAACTCCAGGAACACCAGGCAAATCACGTCTTCGAGCAGCTGCACGTCGGGGTCGTCCTGGAGGCGCAGCTTTTGCACCAGCTGCTGCACCCGGGCGATGGTGCCGGCGCCGTAGCCGACCTGGGCCAGGAGCTGGCCGGCCAGCTCGGCGTGGTACTTTTTGAGGGTGTTGCGCCACCGGTGGTAGCCGGGGCGGTCCATCGGAAAGTCGTGGCGCGGGATGGCCCAGCGGCGGATGTGCTGGCAGCGGGCGGCGAGTTGCACATACGCTGGGGCGTCGGGGGCCACGCGGGCCAGGCAGGCGCTCATGCGCTGGGCGTAGAGCACTTCCTTGGGCCAGGCGCGGCCGGCGGCGTCGGTTTCTTGGTGGGGGTCTTCGGCGTTGGCCGCGTCGAAGGCGGCGAGGGCGGCGGCGAAGCGGGCGGGGTCGGGGAGGAGGGGGCTCATGCGGAGGGGAACGGGGGCCCTGGGGGCGCGGGTGCAAAATAGGGCCCCCGTTCCGGGCGGGTTGAAAAAAAGGGCGGCCCCGCCTTTTCCGCCGCTATCTTCCCGGCCGAACCCGC
>JBPBPC010000011.1:0-58020 GCA_050954665.1 Janthinobacterium lividum | reverse complement strand
CATCCGTTGGGCCAAAAAGCCCGAAAACTACTTGGCCATGCTTCATTTTGCTTGTGCGCGAATCACCTGGTATAATTGCCTATTTGGATAGACTCTTAGAAGGCTTCGCCAATGGCGAAGAGGATGCCCGACTTCGAGCCCGCGCCCGCGGCGTAGTCGAGGCGCAGGTTCACCCGGTCGCGGCGAATGAAGTTGAAGCGCAAGCCGGCCCCGCCGGACCCTTTGACGCCGTTGAAGGAGAAATCCTTGGCCCCGTTGGCCACTTGGCCCACGCCAGCAAAGCCGGCTACATCGATGCGCCAGAACAAGTGCTGGCGCAACTCGGCTTGGAACATCATCATCTGGCGGTCGCGGTAGCGCTGCTCGTAGATGCCGCGCAGCAAGTTGGCGTTGTCGTAAAGGGTGCCGCCAAGGTTGGCCCCGATGCCGGCCAGCTCGCGAAACGGCACGTCGCCGGAGTGAAACTGGCCCAGGAACTGCATGGCTAGGATGGTGTTATTCGAAAACACCGGCTGGTAGTGGCGCAGGTCGAGCTGGTAGCGCACGAATTTGTAGTCCGACCCGAGGCCCTTGCCGTTGAACATCACGGTGGCGTCCACCAAGTTGCCGTGCGAGGCCCCCAGGGCCACGTCGCGGGTGTCAAGGGTGATGACCGGGCCCAGACCCGACACCGTGGTGCCCATCCGCTCGCGGGCGCTCAGGCGCGGGTCGCGGTAGAAGTAGTTGGCGCCGCCATCGGCTGCCCCTGCGTCGGCCGTAATCTGGCTGATGTCGGTGAGGCGGTATTGGGCCCCAAAAAACAGCTTCGGCGCAATGGCTTTTTGCACCCGCTGGTTCACAATGAACAGCTTATACGCCACGTTCGACTCGTTGTCGGACGCCGTGTTGTTGCCCTTGCCATAATAGTAGAGCAACTGGTCGTAGCCACTGATTTCGCCGTTCAGGTAGTACTTCTCCCCCGGCGTGTAAATGGTGTGCACAAACTGGATGAGCGACTGCTTCTTGGCCGTCCGCCAGTACTGCACGCGGGCGTTGGACGAGCGCACGGTGGTGTCTTGCCCAAACCGGCCGCTCAGCAAGCCGCCAATGCCGTAGCCAACGCCGGTTTCGGCCTGGTAAAACAGCACTGGAATCGGCAGAATGGTAATGTTTTTCGTGGGCTTGCCGATGGCGGGGGCTCGGGGGGCTGGCTTCACGGCCAGGGGCGCTTGCGTGGTATCGGCCGGGGCCGAGGGCTGCGCCCAGGCGGGGAAAGAGAGGCCGGCCAGCAAGGCGGCAAGGGGTAAAAATCGCATCGGCTGAATAAAAGATGAATCGCTTAGGCGCACTAACGGATTTTTGGCCTCCGCGGTTGGTACCGGGCCCCGGGCCCTACCCCACCCCGCCCGCCAGGGCCATGCTGAGCACGCCCGTCAGCATGATGCCCTTGCACCACGTGCTGAGCTGGCGGAAGTGGTGGCGGCGGTCGGCCCGCGCTAGCAAGCGCGCCAGGGCCCCCAGCGGCAGTAGCACCAGGGCCCCCAGCCACGCGGCCAGCGGCCAGGGCCCGTGCGCCGCCAGCCAGGCCACCGCTCCGCTCGTGAGCACGACCAAGCAGGCCAGAAAAAACCCCGCCACCCACTTGGTGCGGGCCACGCCCAGCACCAGCGGCAGCGTGCGGCAGTCGTGCTGGGCGTCGCCACGCATGTCCTCCACGTCCTTCACAATTTCGCGCACCACCGTGAGCAGGAACGCCGCCAGTGCGTAGCGCCACACCACCGCATTGCCGGTGCGCAGCTGCAGCTCGGGCAGCAGCACCAGCGCCGCCGTGAGGGCCCCAATGCTGACGTTGCCCACCAGCGCCACCCGCTTGAAGCGGGCCGAGTAGCCCCACAGCAGCGCCGCCGCCCCCAGCGTGACGCCCCCCAGCAGCGGCGACAAAAACGCGGCCAGCGCCACGCCCGCGCCGCTTAGTACCAGGTGGGCCAGCATGGCGGTGCGCCGCCGCACCACGCGCCCCACCACCAGCCGGTCGGGCCGGTTGATGGCGTCAATCTTCACGTCGTAGTAGTCGTTGATGATGTAGCCAGCAGCCGCCACCAGCAGGGCGCTCAGCACCAGCAGGCCGAAGCGCGGGGCCAGCAGGGCCCCCACTTGCCCCGGCAGCAGCAGCCCCGCCCGCACCAGCGCCAGGCTCAGCAGCATGATGAGCAAGTTGGGCCAGCGCACCAGGCCGGCCAGCAAGCGGCCACGCGCCCCGCTCCCCACCCCGTCGGGGCCCGGCGGCCCGGCGGGCAACGGCGCGGAAAAAGAAACGGCGGGCATGGGCAGCGCAAAAGGCCCCGCAAAGGTGGGGCCCAGCGGCGGCACCGGCCCCACCAAACGCAACAAAAGCTTCCCGGCGGTGCCGGGAAGCCTGCTTAAACTAGTGGGATGGCGCGGGGCGCTGCCTCAGATTTTACGCACGTTCACGGCGTTCACGCCCTTTCGCCCTTCTTGGGTTTCGAATTCCACCCGGTCGTTTTGTTGAATTTGGCCGCCGTTGAGGCCGGTGATGTGAACGAAGAAATCTTCGCGGGTGGCCTCATCGGTGATAAAGCCGTAGCCTTTCTCTTCGTTAAAAAATTTTACGGTCCCGGTGTTCATCGCAATAAAAGGAAAATGTGGAAGGGGCCTAAACAGGCGGCCGGATTGCCTCGCCCCACCAACGCAGCCGGGCACCCCCCTCCATACGGCAGGGCCGGGCGGCGGGTTGAGGGCCCCGGCCGGGGCCCCAACTTACCCCACCGTTATTGGTTATCACGCCACTCGTACACCCATTTGGCCTGGATTTGTTCCAAGTGGCCTTCGGTGGCTTGCTCGCGGGTGCCGGCAAAATTGGGCAGCGTCAATACCCAGTCAATCAGGTCGGTAAAGCGGATGCGGTAGATGCGGGCCTCCGGGTATTCTTCGCCAAATTTCTCGTACAGCGCCATGGCCACGTCCTCGTGGTCGGCCCACTGGATGGGGGGTTCAAAGTGGTTCATCTTACTAATGGGTATGAAGGGAGAAGGCAGGAGAGCAAGTGGGAACAGCGGCCGAGGAACTTACTTTTCCTTCACGCACTTTCCCCCTCCTGCCCGCGCACCCTTATAAAACTAGTGCCCCAGGAAGTGCTGGTGCGGGATGGTAACGGTGAGCTCCATGCCCGCATCTACCACGCACTGGCAGGCCAGGCGCGAGTTGATGCGCGGGTTCTCGGCGCGGTCGATGAAGTCTTCTTCCTTGTCGCTAATTTCGGGCAGGTCGTCGCCGCCCCGGTCCACGTACACGTGGCAAGTGCTGCACCCGCACACGCCGCCGCAATTGTGCTGGAGTTGGATGGCGTTGTTCAGGGCCACGTCGAGCACCGACTCGCCGGCGGCCGCCACGTGGATTTGAGCCGGTTGGCCATCCTTAAACTGAAACGTAATGGTGGTGGCGGGCACGAATTTGAGGTCTTTGGTACAGAAAAAGCCGCCAGGGAGCCGGCAAGCCGTTGGGGCTCAACCGCCCGACCCAGGCCAGGGTTGGGCAGTGGGCCCAAATTTTTTGGGCGGCACAGGGCCCCAATGTGGCCGCAAAGGTAGCGCGGCCCAGACCGGCGTCAAAGCCGCGGCTACTTGCCAGCCGGCCCAGGCTCCGGCGCTAGCTCGCTCATAATACTACCCGTCAGCTGGTTATAAACCCCAAGCCAGACCGGATGCGCCGCCAGCGCGGTCCGGTGGGCCCCCAGCGTGGGCGCATCGCGGCGGGCGGCGGGCCCCGTCTGCACGGCGAAGGGCGAGCCAGCGGCCAGGGCTTTGTCCACGGTTTCGCGCACCAGCGGGGCCAGCAGGGCGGCTGGCAGGCCTGCCTCGGCCATCAGCGCATCGGCCACGCCCAGCAGGTGGTTGGTGAAATTGTTGGCGAACACAGCCGCCACGTGCAGGCGCAGCCGGTCGGCCGAAGCCAGCAGGCGCACATCGCCGCTGAGGCTGCGGGCCAGGGCCAGCAGCAAGCCTAGGGCCCCGGCGTCGGCAGCTTCCACGCACAGCGGCACGGCGGCCCAGTCCACGGCCCGGCCGGGGCTGAACGTCTGGAGCGGGTACAGCACGCCGCCGCGCACGCCCGGCTGACTTTCAAACACCGACAGCGGCAGGGCCCCCGCCAAGTGGGCCGCTACGGCCCCGGCAGGCCAGACCACCGCCGCCAGCACCGGGGCCACGGCCGCATCGGGCACGGCCAGCAGGTACACGTCGGCGGGCAGCAGTGGGGCCCCCAGGTCCGGCAGCACGGCCGCGCCCGGTAGCACAGCGGCCAAGGCTTCGGCCGCAGCGGTGTGTCGGCTCCACACAAAAGCCACCGCGTGGCCAGCAGCTACCAAGGCTGGGCCCAACTGCCCCGCTACGCGCCCGGCCCCAAACAAGCCCACGCGCAGTGGGCCGGTTTGGGGCCGGGTGGGGTCCGTAGTGGAATCGGCAGTCATGCGTTTGCCGCTTTAGGCTACCGGCTCGAGGCGGGTGCGGGGAGCGGCCAGGGCATCGGTTCCCGGGGCCTCGGGAGCCGTGTTGCGCTGGCTGTTGCGCTGGCGCAGGCTCAGGGCAAAGCCCAGGGCCATGAGCAGCGTGCCGCTCCAGAGCAGGTTGATGAAGGGCTTTTCCATCGCTTTCAGGATGATGTAATCTTTTTGGGCCGTGCTCACGCCGAAGGTAAACTTGCCTTTTTGCGGATCAATAGTGTTGAGGCTGAGGCGAATGCCCAGGTCGTCCACTTCATCAGGCACGCGGCCTACCAAGCGGTTGCGCACCACAAACAGCGGGTGGGCGTGGTACTGCCGCTGCTCGCCCGACACAATCATGTCGGCCTGCAAGGCCAAATCGCCCTTCTGCAAGTTCAACCCCACCGTTTCGTGGGCCGGCTCAATGGCGCGGAACACCGCAAAGTAGTCATTCAAGAAAATCGTGTCGCCCACACTCAGCGTGTGCTCCTTGGGCTCGCTCCACTGCTTATCCTTGCGCGTGTCGGGGGCCCCGCCGATGTGGGTGTAAATGTCGTGACCCCAGAAATGCTTGATGTCGGGCGAAGCCAGAATACCGCCCATTTCCTCGTTGATCTGGGCCCGGGGGTAGAGCGTAAATTTCTCGCCCGAGACTTTGTTGTTGTAATCGACGCGGTAGAAAGTGTTTTCGGGGACGATGGCCACCGTATCGCCGGTGTGGTAGTACAGCTTGTCGCCCACCTTGATGTCGGCGCGGGCCAGGGTCTTGTAGTCGTCGTCGGTGCGGAACAGCATCTGCTTGTTCACATAGCCGGGCACGCCGGGCACCTCAAAGTACTGGCCCGCGTACGTGAGCTGGTAGCCGTGCATGGGCGCCGCCTCGTTGCGGTACAGCAGCACGTTGTCGCGGTTGGTTTCCTCCGAAAAATCGCGCGAGTAAAGCAGGCCCGACACGTTGCGCGAAATGATGCTCGAATAGCCCGACGAGGCCAGGATGCCCAGCAGCATCAGCGCCACGCCCAGGTGGGCCAGGGCTCCGCCCGAGAGCTTGATGCCGCGCCGCGCCAGCGTGAAGAGCGTGCCCAAGTTGGCCAGCACCCCAAACAAGCCGGCCAGAAACAGCACCACGTAGGCCGGCGAAATCGTGAGGCCATTATAACGGATGAGCAGCACCGCCAGGGCCGTGCCCAACAGGGCCAGCAGCACCGACGGCGTAAGGGCATTCAGCAGGCTTTCCTTGTCGTTGCGCTGCCACCACATCACCTGGCCCACGCCCGAGAGCAGGCCCACGCCCACGCCCAGCCACAGTTGCAGCTTCGAGTAGTGGGCTATCTGATCGACGGGCAGGGCCACGTTGGTTTTAATGCCAATGAAGCCCATGAAGGCGTTATAAACCGGAATGCTGGTCGTGAACAGCACCTGAAAGGCCCCCAGGCACAGCACCGTGGCGCCCACGAACACCCACAGCTCGGGGCTATACATCGAGAGTTCTTTGGGCGACACCGGAATTTCCTTCCAGCGCCAGACAAGCAGGCCCACGGCCAGCACGGTGAAGAAGCCCAGGTAAATCAGCAGCTGGCCCGACAGGCCCAAGTCCGTAAACGAGTGCACCGAGGCGTTGCCCAGCACGCCGCTTCGGGTGAGGAACGTAGCGTATAGGACCAGAATAAACGTGGTGATAACCAGCGCGTAGGCCGTGCGCAGGCCCGTGCGGCGGCGCTGCCACAGCACCAGCCCGTGCAGGGCCGCCACCAGCACCAGCCACGGAATGTACACGGCGTTTTCCACCGGGTCCCAGTTCCAGTAGCCGCCGAAGTTTAGCGTTTCGTAGGCCCAATAGGCCCCCATCATCACGCCCACGCCCAGCACGCCGCCGCCCACCAAGCTCCACGGAATGGCGGGCTTCACCCAGGCCGTCAGCTCCTTCTTCCAGAGCGCGGCGATGGCGAAGGCAAACGGCACCAGCGTGAGGGCAAAGCCCAGGAACAGCGTGGGCGGGTGAATCACCATCCAGTAGTTCTGGAGCAGGGCGTTGAGGCCGGTGCCGTCCTTGGGCACGAAGTTGGGGTTGGTTTTCCACACCGGCAGGTCGGTGAGGAACTCGCGCAGCAGCATGAACGGCGAAGAGCCGATCTTAAGACCCCCGGCCACCACGCCCACAATCATGCTCACCAAAAAGGCCTGCACGGCGCTGAACACGGCCAGCACCGGCGCCTCCCACTTCTTGTTGAAAAGCATGATGCAGCCGCCCAGCACCACTTGCCAGAAGATCCAAAGCAGAAAGCTACCCTCCTGCCCGGCCCAGAAGCACGATACCATATACTTGAGGGGCAAGTGGTTGGAGCTATGGCTCCAGGCGTAGTAGTATTCGTAGCGGTGGTGGTAAATAATGTCAAACAAGCACCCTACTACGGCCAGCACCGCCGCGCCGTGCACGAAAAACGCGCCCCGGCCCAGGCGTTGCCAGCTCGGGTCCACGTCGCCCAGGGCCCGGCCCCGCGTTGCCTGGAAGTAGGCGTAAGCCGCCACCACAGCCGCCACGAACGCCACAATCACGCTTAAGTGGCCAATATCTCCAACAAGTAAGTTCATATAAATTAGAATATTGGGCAAATTTACGGCACTACCGGCGGCGGCGGTACATCCAGCAGTAGATGGTCGGTAAAAAAGCGGCCGCGCACCGGGTGGCAGGCAATGGCAACGGCCACTTTGCGGAAGCCCGCCGCTGCCCATTGGCCGGTACCTACCCAACCCGCTTTTGGGTCGTTTGGTTGGTTTACCAACTGCTTATTTAATAAAATTCGGCCGCTCACCGGGTCCGTTATCAGCACCGACAATGCGGCTTTGCGTGGGTAGTTTTGCAGAGGCAGCACCAGGTGGGGGCCCGCGGCCAGGGGCCCCAGCAGCGGGTTCAATTGGCTGTACGACACCCAAAACTGTTTCACCACCGTTGGCGGCGCGGCGCCGTCGGGCGCGGCGTCGGCCACTACTTGGTACAGGTACAGGCCCGGCCCGGGCAGCGTGTCGGCCACGGCGTAGGTGGCCAGGCGGCCGTAGCTGTTGCGGGCCACCGGCACCCGGCAGCGCTCGGTGCTGCGGAAGGCGCGCTGCTCACGGCGCAGCACCCGGCAGTGGGGGGCCCCGGCCAGCGAATCGGGCAGCGCCCACGCCACTTGCACTAGGCGGCTGGTGGCAGGCAGGGCCCCGGCCGGCACGGGCAGCAGCGGCACCGCGGGCACGCCCACCGCCCGGCCGCTCACTTGCAGCGTGAACGTGCAAAAATCCTGCAAGTACCCGTCCACATCCAACAAATACGGCTGGCCAGCTGGCAGCTCCACGGCCACGAACACGTCGTCCTGCGTGCCCAGCGAGGTGCAGCTGAGCACGCGGTAGGTGGCTGGCTGGCACGGCTGCCCGGCCAGCACCACTAGCTGTACGCCGCGCACGTCGCGGCACCGCTGCCCGCTCACGTTCACGAAGTAGCGGCCCGCCGCGGGCGGCGTGAACTCAAACCACTGGTCATTATGGTATTGAATGCACTGGCCGGTCAGACGCTCGTCCACGCAACTGCGCTGCACAGTGCAGCCCATGGTACTCGACGTCACGGTTTCGTTTAGTGCCAGCCGGCGGCGGTTTTCAATGTTGTCGTTGGCCACCTGGGCCCGGGCCCCGGGGCCCCAGCCGGCCAGCACCAAGCACCAAAAAACCAGCCGCCCCGCTCCCCGCGGCCAAGGGCAGCGGCGGGCGGGGCGGCCACAGTTTTTGGAGCGGGCGCGCAAGGATTACTTGGTTGCTACTTCGGTGCCCTTCAATTCCTTCTTCACGTACTTGCTTGGGCACTTCAACAGGATGTTGTCGGCCATAAAGGTGCCGTTGTGCATGGCCCCGGTGATGACCACCTGCTCCGATGTTTCAAAATCCTGCGGCTTGGGGTTGTTGTACACCACGCGCTGCGATACGTGCGTCGAGTCCATCAGCGTGAAAGCGAAGTAGTTGGGGTCCACCATTGGGTCGTATTGCAGGCCAATGGGATGGTTTTGGCCATCGCGAGGCAAGCGGCCCACCACGTGCACTTTGGTGGCGTTGCCCTCAGCTGCGCGCTGGCGGGCTTCGCCGAAAAGCACGTACACACTGGCATCGGCCGTGGTGCTGAGGATGATACCCGCCGCAACGGCGATGATGGCAATGATGAAAATATGGGTTTTTTTCATGAACCGTAAATGCTAACGAATGGGACGAATAAAAATAACGGCCGCTGGCAAATTCAAATTTAAGCTAGGCGTTGGAAAGGCAACAAGCAGCGAAGAATAAAAGAATCCGTTCCTAGCGATTAAACCCGCCCGTATCGGCGGTGCGCTTCTCCAGGCGGCCCACCTTGCGGTCGAGGGCAATGAGGTAGACGAGCAGGCCGCCGATGATGACGACCACCGCAGCCACCACCACGTAAATTTTGCCGCTGGCCCGCAGGTCGTCGGCCATGGCCGGCACGTCGGGGGACCCGGGCCCCTGGGCCCAGGCGTGGGCGGCAGTGCCCAGCACCAGTTGGCATACGCCGCAGACGGCAATAAAGTAGCGCAAAAACTTATTGGTCATCGTGTTGGTGTTGGAGCAGCGTGAGGCGGCTGCTGACTTGGGTAAGCCAGAAAGAGAACAAAATCCAGCCGATAACGGCGGCATAGAATACCGGCCGCATGGTGCTGTCGAGGTCGTACTTGTTGAAGCCCGGGTTGCCGGTTTGGCCCGGGTGCAGGCTGTTGCCCGAAATGCGGGGCAGGATGAACAGCAGCGGAATGGCGGCCGCAAACGCGAAAATGTTGTAGATGGCCGACACCCGCGCCCGCTGCTGGTCGTCGCGGAACGAGCCGCGCAGCACCAAGTAAGCCCCGTAGATGAGCAGGGCCACGGCGGCGGCGTTCAGGCGCGGGTCGGGCGTCCACCAGGCGCCCCAGGTGTAGCGGGCCCACAGGCTGCCGGTGGCCAGGCCCAGTATGCCCAGCAGAATGCCAGTTTTGGCCGCCTCGTGGGCCAAGATGTCCAGCCGCGCCGAGGGCCGCCGTAGGTACTGCATCGAGTACACAATAGACACGAACATGACCATGATCATCCCGAACCACATGGGCACGTGGAAAAACAGGTTGCGCACGCTCTCGTTCACGATGGGCAGGCGCGGCACCGGAATGAGCAGCCCGGCGATGGCCGAGCCCACGATGAGCACCACGGCCAACCACTTCCACACCGAGGGGCCCCGCGACTCGATGAGCCGCTGGCCGCCCCACACGCCGCCCGCCATCACAACGACGCTAACCAGGGAGATGATAATTCCTAACGTTGCTTTGCTCATAACCCACTGGTTTTAACCACGCCACAGAAACGGAAACAACAAGTACGACACCGCCGCCACAATCACGTTCAGGGCCAGCAGCGTGACGATGGACTGCTGGCTCACCCCGCGGTCGAGGCCATCGAGCGCGTTCTTGCTGACCTTGATCAACAGCAACAGCATCGGAATCATTACCGGAAAGCCGAGCACGGCCATCAGCGTGGCGCCGTTGCCGCCCGCCTTGGCCGCAATGCCCGACACCAGCGTGAGCGTGGTGGCAAAACCCACGGCCCCCAGCGCCAGGTTGGCCACGAACAAAGCCAGGTCCTGAATGGGGTTGCCCAAAAAGATGGTGTACAGGAACAGGCCCAGCAGCCCCACGCCCAACAACAGCAGCGCGTTGTACAGCATCTTGGCCAGGATGATGGCCTGGGGCCCCACCAGCGTGTAATAATATAGGCGCTGGCCGGGGCTCTCTTGCATGAAGCCTTTGGCCACGGCGTTGATGGCGGCAAACAGCAGAATCACCCAAAACAGCGCGTTCCAGGCCGGGGCGGGGGGCTGGCCGCCGCGGAGGCTGAAACTCAAAAAGCACACGAACACCGTGCTGCCCACGTACAGCAGCAGCCCGCCCAGCGCCGCCCGCTGGCGCCACTCCAAGCGGAAGTCTTTGGCAAGCAAAGTGGAAATTTCGCGAAGCAGCGGCACGGGCAGCAAGTTGGTTTTGGGCCGCAAAGATACGACCCACACCCGGCGCGGGGGCGTGGAAATTTGCCACCAAAGCAATTTCGCTGCCCGGGGCCCCAGGCGGCGCAAGGCCGGCCAGGCTTAACCTATTACACCAAGCTGCCAACGCCAAGGGGCCCCACCGATTCTTCGGCAGGGCCCCTTGGGATAATAGGTTCGGTAGCGGCGGTCCTAGAAATCGTAGCCCAGCGTGAAGTAGAACTTGGGCGGGTTGGTGGTGTAGTTTTCGCGGCCCCAAGCCACGTCGCCCTTGCCGTAGAAGCCAAAGAGCGTGGTGCGCACTCCCACCCCATAGCCCACCAGCAGCGGGTTACTAAAATTCGTAACCGTGCCCGAGAACGGGTTGCCGTTGCCGCCGAAGGGCAACGTGTTGTTCGAGTTGTCCACCGTGAGCGGGTTGCCGCCCGAGTAGGCCGTGCCCGCGTCCACAAAGCCCGTGAACTGGAGGTTGCGCAGGAAGGCCGAGTAGATGGGCCGCCGCGACAGGTACTGCACGATGGGCACCCGCAATTCGCTGTTGAACAGCAGGTAGCGCGACCCAATGCGCGTGCTGTAGTCGAAACCCCGCAGGTTGGTCACGAATTGCTGGTTAAAGATTTGGCTGGGGTCGGGCACCGGCACGTTGGGTTGGAATAGCACCCGGTCGTCCTTGTAGTTTGGGAAAAACCAGTTATCCATGCCGCCCAGGCGGAAATACTGCTTGTTGGGCCCAAAAAACTGCCCGTAGCTGGCCCGGTTGGCCCAAATGATGGAGCGGTGCACCTTCTGGTAGTGGCGCAGGTCCACGGTGAGCTTGCCGAAGTTGAGCGCCGCGTTGTTGATGCCGCGCAGCTGCTGCAAGGCCACCTTCATGCGGGTGCCGCGCAGCATGTTCACGCCGGTAGCAATGGAATTGTCGAACACCAGCTCAGCCTTGTAGCCCGCGTAGTTCTGGTTGTTGTCCAGGGCGTTGGAAAAGCTGTTGGAGAGGGTGCGGTTGAGGTTTTCGTAGCGCGGGCCGGCCCGCAGGCTCAAGTTGTGGGTGAGCGGGTAGGCAAACGTGACGGCTGCCTCGTGCCGGCCGTAGCGGAAGCGGCTGCCGTCTTGCAAATCAAAGAAGTACGCCTGCTTCTGGTAGGCAATTGTCCAGTCGACGCGGTGGGTCAGGTTGGTGTAGGAGGCGTTGATGTTGCTGGTGCGCAGGTCAAACAGCCCAAACAAACCGGCGTCGATGCGCTGGTTTTCCAGTAAGTCGTTCAGGTGCGCCCGGAACTGCAACCCGATGCCCAACAGCGGGTCCCATTTGAGCGAGGTGGTGATGTTGTCGGCCATGAACCGCGTGTCGTAGCGGAAGGGGCCCGTCACCTGGGGCACTTCGGGCAGCACCTTGTTCACGGGGCGGCGGGCCGCGCGCGCCACGGGCCGCACTGGCTCGTCTTCCTCAAACACGTAGTCGTTGGTGTTCACCGCGTCGCTGGTTTTGCGACGGGCCCGGCGCGTGCCGGGGGCCCCGGCCGTATCCGCAGCGGCGGCTGTAGCACGCGCCGCGGCTTTGGCGGCGGCAGCCACGGGGGCCGCCGAGCGGTCTTCCAAAGTTTGCTGGCGGGCAGTTTTGGCAGCGGGCAGGGCCGCGGGCAGCTCAAACTTGGGGAAGGCGTAGAGCACGTCGCGCGCCTGTGCGGGGGCCACCATGGCCAGCGCCGTAGTGGTAGGGCTATAATCGAAGTCGCTGATGTTGGGCAGGAAGCTCGTCAGCCGGTCGCGCTGCTTGGTCGAGAGCGTGTAGCGGTAGAGGCTGCGGACGCCGCTTTCCTCGCCCAGGTACAGGATTTGGTCGTCGGAAAGGGCCCGCGGCCGGGTTTCGTTGGAAATGGTGCTGGCCAGGGTTTCCACCGGCAGGGCGCGCCCGTCGAGGTGGTACAGGAACAAGTCGTAGTTGTTCACCACGTTGAGGAACGTGGCCGGCCGCGACTGGCCCAGCGAATCGAGGTAGCGGTTCGAGCTGAAGGCGATGCTCTTGCCATCGGGCATGAACACCGGCTGCGCGTCATCAAACAAGTCGTTGGTGAGCTGCTCGGCCTGGCGGCTGCCAGCTTTCAGCACGTACAAGTCATTCTGGCCGCCGCGCACGGCACTGAACACCAAAGCTTTGCCATCGGCCGAGTAGTTCATGCTCAGCACTTGGTCGTAGCTGCTAAACAGCGACACGGGCCGCCGGAATGTCACAATCGAGCGCAAGCGGTCGAGCGTGTTGTTGCCGGTCGCGTCGCGCAGGTGCAGCGTCATGGTGCCCTGGGCCATTTCGGCCACGGCCACTTGCGTGTTGCCGCGCCAGGCCAGCACAGGCAAGCGGTTTTCTACTTGCTGGTCGGGGGTTTTGTAGCCGCCGCGGGCCACGGTGTTGCGGTGGCTGCCGTCGCGGCGGGCCACCACCACGCGGTAGCGGCCCAGCTCGTTCACGGCGTAGGCCAGCTGCTGGCCGTTGGGGCTGAACACGGGCTGCGAGTACACGGTGGCCCGGCGGTTGCGCCCGCCCACCTGAAACTTGGCGTCGGGCAGGGCCAGCGCGGCGGTGGCCAGCTGCGCGTTCAGGGCCCGGTAGTAGGCCAGCCAGTCGCGCATGAACACTTTGTACGGCACATTTAGCGACGAACTAATGCCCACCTCCGCGTCGCGCGTGATGCGCGTCAGGTTCAGGATGTTCTGGATGCTGGTGTAGCCGTAGCGCTCGGCGATGTAATTCCACACGCTGTGGCCGGCCAAGCGCGCGTCGCGGATGAAAAACGGCGCCGAACGGGTGCCGCTGGGGTAGAGCCGCGTCATGTCGCGCATGTAGCCGTCCATGTCCACGCTCCAGCCCTCGGCGGCGTAGGCCGCGGCCCCGCCGATGAACCAATCGGGCAGTTGCAGCAAGTAGCTGCTTTGCAGCACTTCGCGCAGCGAGCCGCCGTACATCATGTCGTTGAGCAGTACCTGCGTGAGCTGGAAGCTGATTTCGCGCTTAAAGTCGGTTTGCAGGCCGGTGAAGGCAATTTGTACCTTGCTCATCCGGGCCAGGGGCGCGTCGCCGCCGGCCACGGTTTCGGGGTTCGGGTCGAGGCCCACGTTGCTCTGCCGGAGGTCGCCCACCGAGTTGTAGAGCATGATGGTGGTTTTGGCGTACGGGTAGTACCCGATGAGGGCCGTGACGCGCTGCAGCTCCTTCTCGGCGTAGTCCACGGCGCGGCGGGCGGCGGGCTCGTTGCCGTCGTAGTACATCACCGTGAAATTCTGGGTGGCGTACTGCTGCCAATGAAAATCGCGGTACTGAATGCGCACCCGCCCGAACTGCTCCTGCGCCGTTTGGGCCCGCGCCGGGGCCCCCGCGGCCACCAAAAACACCAGTGCGCACGCGCCCCGCACCGCTCTCCCAACCAAAGTAATGTTTGTCATAGTCAGCAAACGAACAAAGGCGGAAATTAGTCCGCCGTAAAAGCTAAAAATCCGCGGCCGCCACCGGCGCCGGCCACAGGGCCCCGTAGCGGGCCAAGCGCACCTCGGGCCAAAGGTCGGCTTGCCCAGCCAGCCAGTCGGCCATCAGCGCCGCCAGCCGCGGGGCCAGCACCACGCCTTTCGAACCGTAGCCCCCGCAGAAGCTGAGGCCCGGCACCGCGGGGTGGGGCCCCAGCAGCGGCTTGCGGTCGCGCACGGCGGGCCGCACCCCCGCCCGCTGCCCCACCACCGCAAACGGCGCGCTGGTGAGGGCCGCCAGGCGGGCCACCAGCTCGGCGCGGCCGTCGGCCGTGGGGCCCTTGGCAAACGGCGGCCAGCGGTAGGTGGCCCCCACCCGAAAGCGCCCCGCCCCCAGCGGCACCACGTAGGCGCCCCGGTTGAGCACCTGTTCGGCCCCCAGGCCGGCGCATTCCACGTCCAGCACCTCGCCCTGGTTGGGGGTGAGGGGCAGCCAGTTAAAGTACGGGTTGTTGACGGCTTCGGCGCCTTCGCAGCACACCACATGGCGCGCGCGCACAGCGTCGTTGTACACGAAAGCCGGCGCTGCGCCGGCCGGAGCGCTAACGAGCCGGGCCCAGTCAAAAGTTTCGCGCCGCAGCCAGCCGGCGGCTTCGCCGGCGGCGGCCAGCGCGGCCAGCAGCTCGGCCACGGCCAGGTAGCCGCCGTGGCGCAGCCAGGCCCCGCCGTGGGGGGCCTGCACGCCGGGCAGGCCGGGGTCGTGGGAGAGAATTTCGGCCACGAAATCGCCCCACGGCTGCTTGGCGCTGCGGGCCACCAGGGCGGCTTGCTCCTCTTCCGAACCGAACACTTTGAAAATGGGCGCGGCCGTGTAGAAGGCCTGCCCCAGCCGGGCCTCCAGGGCCCGGTAGTGGGCGGTGGCGTAGGGAATTAGTTCGTCGGCGCGCCAGGCCAGGGCGAAGCGCCGGCCGGCCACGGGGTTGACGAGGCCGGCGGCCACGCGCGAGGCCGAATCGGGCCGGCCGGCGTCGTACACCAGCACGCGGTGGCCGCGTTGCTGCAGTTCGTCGGCCAGCGTGGCCCCGGCCAGGCCGTGCCCCACCACCAAAAAGTCGCACTCCGTCATAGCAGCAAGGTACGGCCAGCGGGGCCAAACGCCGAAGCGCTGCCGTACTTTGCCGCGGCGTTGGCGGCTTGGCTAGCTGGCTTTTCGCTGGGGGCCAATAATTCGGCCCGCCCTTGGCAAGCCACTGCCGGGGCCCTGCAACGGTGCCGCGGCCAGCGGGCAACTGGCGGGAAACCGGCCACCCGCCCCGGGGCCCTAACCCGGCGCCACTGCCACATTCCGCTGCTTTCCACCCGACCCACTATGCTAATTAAAACCTTCACCTTCAACGGTTTTTCTGAAAACACTTACGTCCTCACCGACGAGGCCACCCGCGCCTGCGTCGTCGTGGACCCCGGCTGCTACACCGTTTCCGAGCAGGCCGAGCTGAAGCAGTACATCGACGAGAACCGCCTGGCCGTGGCCGCCGTGCTGCTCACCCACGCCCACATCGACCACGTGCTGGGCTGCGCGTTTGTCCTGCGCACGTGGCCCGGCACGCCCCTGCTGGTGCACGACCTCGACCGGCCCACGCTGGCCGCCGTGGCCAGCTACGCGGGGCCCTACGGCTTCGGGGCCTACCAGGCTGCCGAGCCCACCGGGGCCCTGGCCGCCGGCCAGCCCGTGCGCTTCGGCGAAACCGAACTGGAAGTGCGTTTCACGCCGGGCCACGCGCCGGGCCACGTGGTGTTTTACCACGCGCCCAGCGGCCAGGCCATCGGCGGCGACGTGCTGTTTCAGAGCAGCATCGGCCGCACCGACCTGCCCGGCGGCGACCTCAAAACCCTGCTGCGCAGCATCGACGCCGAACTGCTCACGCTGCCCGACGCCACGGTGGTGCACCCTGGCCACGGCCCCAGCACCACCATCGGCGCCGAGCGGCGCGGCAACCCGTACTTGGTGTAGAAAATATTGGTTGCCCCAGGACGTCCTGCCCAGCACTACCCAACGCGCACTTTCCCTTTGAAAAAGCATCTCCCCAACGCCCTCACTTGCCTGAACTTACTGTGCGGCTGCGTGGCGCTGACGTTCATTTTCACCCCCGGCCTGCACAACTTGGTGGTGGGGGCCTACTTTGTGGGCCTGGCCGCGGTGGCCGATTTCTTCGACGGCCTGGTGGCCCGGGCCCTGCGTGTGTCCTCCCCCATCGGCAAAGACCTGGACTCGCTGGCCGACATGGTGTCGTTCGGGGTGGTGCCGGGGGCCATTCTGTACATGCTGTGGTACGAATCATTCGCGCTGGGCAATCCGGGAGCACACGTTTTAGTGGGGGCCCTGGAATACTTCCCTTACACGGCATTCGTCATCACCATTTTCTCGGCCCTGCGGCTGGCCAAGTTCAACAACGACACCCGGCAGACCAACTCATTTATCGGGCTGCCCACGCCGGCCTGCACGCTGGTAGTGGCCTCGCTGCCGCTCATATTAGCCGCTCAAACCAGCACCCCTTCTACCCTCACCGCATTGATCCTCAACCCTTGGGTGCTGCTGGGCCTTACGGTGCTACTCTCGGGCCTGCTGGTGGCCGAGCTGCCACTGTTTGCGCTAAAATTTAAAACATTTGGCTTGGTGGGCAACCGGCAGCGCTACTTATTTTTGCTGCTGGCGGCGGCCCTGGGGCTGGGGCTGCACGCGGCGGCCGTGCCGCTGGTGGTACTGCTTTACGTGGGGCTGTCGGTGGCGGGGCCCCGGCGGGCGTAAGGCCCCCGGCCCACCTCCTTTCACAATAAAAACAGTCTCTTTCAGTTAGGGCCCCGGTCCCCGGGCCGAACCCCGCACCGGCCTTCGGTGTTGGGGCCGCGTTCCGGAACCGCCCGGCCCGTTAGCCGTTATTCTATGCCGCGTTTTTTTCTCTTGCTGCTGCTTGTGGGATTGGGATGGACGGGGCCCCCGGCGGCGCGGGCGCAGGGCACCGCCACAGCCCACGTGGTACTGCGCTGGAATGGCTACGCTGAGGTGCCGAGCCGCACCGGCCGGGCTGCGCAGCGGGTGCCCACCTTCGCAGGGGCCTACGCAGCGTTCGACGAGCAGGTGGGAATTTTCAGCCAGCGGCTGGCCGGCGACGTGCGCCAAGGCGAGCTGCTGAACCCGATATACGAGGCGTTTTCGGTGGCCGACGCCAAGCTTTTTGATGCGAGCAAGCTGCCGGCCGCGCCGGAGGTGCAGCTCAGCCCGGGCACCGAGGCCAAGCTGCCCATCACCCGCCTCAGCCTGCACCCCGCCCGCCGCAACCCCCAAACCGGCCAGCCCGAGCGGCTGGTGGCGTTTGATTACAGCTATTCGCTGGCCGAGCCCAGCGCCGCGCGCGGCGGCAGCGGCAGCACGGCGCGGGCCCACGCCGCCCACTCGGTGCTGGCCGCCGGCGACTGGTACAAGCTGGGCGTGCCGGCCAGCGGCGTCTACAAAATCGACCAGGCCACGCTGAAAACGCTGGGCTTCGACCCCGCCACCACTGACCCCAAGGCCCTGCGCCTCTACGGCAACGCGGCGGGCCTGCTGCCCCAGGCCAACCTTGCCTACCGGCCCGACGACTTGGTGGAAAACGCGGTGCGCTTCGTGGGCAACGCCGACAATGCCTTCGACGCCGACGAGTACCTGCTGTTTTACGCGCCGGGGCCCCATACCTGGTACGCCGAAAATGGCCGGTTTCGGCACCGCAACAACTTCTACTGCGACACGGCTTATTATTTCCTGACCACCCAGGCCGCCGCCCGGGCCCCGCAGCGCGTGGCCACGGCGGGGGCCCCCGGCGCGGCGGCCACGCGCACCGTCAGCACGTTCGACGAGCGGGCATTTTATGAGCACGACCTGGTGAACCTGCTGCACTCGGGCCGGCAGTGGCTGGGCGAAAGCTTCTCGCCGCAGTCGGTGCTGACGCGCACGATTGACCTCTCCACCAGCCTGCCCGACCTCGTGCCCGGCTCAACGGCCCAGGTAACGCTGGCCGTGGCGGCCACCGATCTCAGCGGCAGCCAGTTCCAAGCCACGCTGAACGGCGCGGCCGTCGGCACCGTGCCGGTGAGCCCCGTGAACGGCCAGGCTTACTACGCGGTGGCCAACGTGGCCACGCCCACGCTGCCCGTGGTGCTGCCCGCCGCGCCGGCGGCCGCCCTCAGCATGGGGCTTACTTTTAACAGCCTGTCGGGCACGGGCGTGGGCTACCTCGACTACTTGGAAATCAACGCCCAGCGCCGCCTCACGCTGAGCGGGCCGGCCCTGGAGTTCCGGTCGCTGGCCAGCGTGGGGCCCGGCGCCGTGACGCGCTTCGCGCTGGCCGGCACCACCGCCGCCACGGCGGTGTGGGACGTGACCAACCCGCGCCACGCCGTGGCCCAGGCCCTGGACGGCGCGGGGAATTTTGCGGCCGCCACCGACACGCTGCGCGAGTACGTGGCTTTCCAGCCCGACGGCGCATTTGCCAAGCCGCGGGCTTTCGGCAAGGTGCCCAACCAAGATTTGCACGCCCTCGACGGCAGCTACGATTTGGTGATTGTGACCTACCCGCCCTTCCGCGAGCAAGCCAACCGGCTGGCCGACCACCGCCGCACCTACGACGGCCTGAAGGTGGCCGTGGCCACGACCAAGGAAGTGTACAACGAATTCGGCTCGGGCGGGCAGGACGCCACGGCCATCCGCGACTTCATGAAGCAGGTGTACGACCGGGCCCCGGCGGGTAAGCTCCAGTACCTGCTGCTGTTCGGCGATGCGTCGTTCGACTACAAATCGAGCCCTTACAACGACAAGAGCCAGGAGCCGGCGTGGTGGGCCAGCCGGGCCCCGTTCCGCTCCGACGCCGACTTCGACCGCGCCAACCAAAATTACGTGCCCACCTACGAGTCGCGCGAGTCGCTGACGGCGTTTTATGGCAGTACGGTAACTTATTCATCCGAAGACTATTACGCGCTGCTCGACGACAACGAGGGCGAGTGGCCGGAGAGCCCTACCGGCACCGAAGTGCAGGACATTGGGGTGGGCCGCTTGCCGGTGCGGGCCCCCAAGGGCAGCCCCGCCAACGCCGACAACGCCCGCCTGATGGTGGACAAGCTGCTGGCCTACGACGCCCCGGCCAGCTTCGGCAAGTGGCGCAACCGCCTGTCGCTGTGGGCCGACGACGGCAACGGCGACCTGTTTGTGGGCGGCGGCTCGGAGCCCCTGGCCGCCGGCATTCAGGCCAACTACCCCGCCTACAACGTGCACAAGGTATACCTCGACCTGTACCCGCAGGTGTCGGGGGCAGCTGGCCTGCGCTCGCCCGAGATGAACAAGGCCGTAGACGAGTCGTTCGAGGGCGGCTCGCTGCTGATCAACTACCTCGGCCACGGGGGCCCCACGGGCTTGTCGAACGACCAGATTTTCACCAATGCTACGGCCCTGGCTTTGCAAAACAGCACCCGGCTGGCCTTCATGGTGACCGGCACCTGCGACCTGAGCACCTACGACAACCCCGATTTCACATCGGCCGGCGAGCAGGTGCTCACCGACAACCCCAACGGCGGCGGGGCCATTGGCCTGTTCACCACCACCCGCGTGGTGGAGGCGGGCCAGAACTACGGGCTGAATTCGGCCTTCTACAACAACGTGTTTCAGCCCCTGCCCGGCGGCAAAATGCCCACCATGGGCACCGTGACCCTGCTGGCCAAAAACGCCTACCCGGGCCCCGGCCAGGCCGGCGTGCTCAACAACCGCAACTACACCCTGCTCGGCGACCCCAGCATGACGCTGGCCTACCCGCGGCAAACGGTGCAGATCGACAGCCTGAACAAGCAGTACGTGGGCGGCGGGACCGCACCGCCCACCCTCCAGGCCCTGTCGCCGGTGCGCCTGCACGGCCGCGTGCTGAACGCCGGGGCCCTGAACACCGGCTTTAATGGCACGGCCCAGGTGACGGTGTACGACAAGCCCGCCACGGTGCTGACGCTGGGCAACAAGGTGGCCAGCAACCCCGCCGACGGGCCCAAGCCCATCCAGGTGCAGGAAAGCGTGATTTACAGCGGCCAGGCCACCGTCGCCAACGGGCAGTTCAGCCTGCGCTTCGTGGTGCCGAAGGACATCAGCTACAACGTGGGGCCCGGCAAGGTGAGCCTCTACGCGTTCAGTACCAGCGCCGACGGCGGCAAGGGCGCCGACGCCGCCGGCCGCTTGGCCCCGCCGGTGGGCGGCGCGGCCACCGGCACGGCCCGCGACACGGTGCCGCCCGTTGTGGCTCTGTTCATGGACAGCGAAACCTTTGCCTTCGGGGGCCTCACGGGACAGAACACCACGCTGCTGGCCGACCTGAGCGACAACTCGGGCATCAACACCACCGGTGCGGGCATCGGGCACGAGATTACGGCCGTGCTCGACGGCAACGCCGCCAGCCTCACGGTGCTCAACGACGCCTACGTGGGCAAGGTCGACGACTTCCGGTCCGGGCAAGTAAAGTACCTCTACAAAGACCTGGCGGTGGGGCCCCACACCCTGAAAATCAAGGCCTGGGACACGTACAATAACTCCACGGAGCGCGAGATCGAGTTCGTGGTGGCCCGCACCGAGCAGTTGGCCCTGTCGCACGTGCTCAACTACCCCAATCCGTTTGCCAGCGCTACTACGTTTCACTTTGACCAGAACCGCGAGGGCGACGACCTCGACGTGCAGGTGCAGATCTTTACCGTGTCGGGCAAGCTCGTGCGCACCCTCACGGCCACCGTCGTCAACAGCGAGCCCCACCAGAAGGGCATCACCTGGGACGGACGCGACGAGTTCAACGACCAGCTGGCGCGCGGTGTGTACGTGTACCGGGTGAGCGTGCGGGCCCAGCGCGACCGCGTCACCGCTTCCAAGTTTGAAAAACTGGTTATCCTCAATTAATCCAATTTAATCGTTTTCTTTGTGGCCGATTTTGTGGCTCATCCTTATTCGCTTTATGCAACTCCCTACTCCCGTTACTCCCCGGCGCCTGGCGCTGCTCGCGGCCCTGCTGGGCGGCGCTACCGCGGCCCACGCCCAAGATTTTTCTAGAACCATTACCACAGCCGTGCCCATCCTCACCCTCAGCCCCGACTCGCGCTCGGCGGCGCTGGGCGAGGCCGGGGTGGCCCTCTCGCCCGACGCCAATGCCGCGTTCTACAACCCGGGCAAGCTGGGCTTTGTGCCGTACAAGTACTCGGTGTCGCCGTCGTACACACCGTGGCTGCGCAGCATCACCGACGACATGGGCCTGTCGTACCTCTCGGGCTACGCCAAGGTGGGCCAACGCTCGGCCATCTCGGCCTCGCTACTGTACTTCGACCTGGGCCAGATTCAGTACCGCGACGCCAACAACATTGAGGGCGCCACGTTTAATCCCAAGGAATACGCCCTCACCGTGTCGTACGGCCAGAAGCTAAGCGAGAACTTCGGCCTGGGCGTGTCGGCCCGCTACATCCGCTCCAACCTCACCGGCGGCAGCATTCCCGACGCTCGCCCCGGCAACGCCGTCGCCGTTGACGTGGGGGCCTACTACAACAAGGACGCGAGCATCGGAACCGGCCTCTACAACATCGGGTTCGGGGCCACCGTTAGCAATGTCGGTAATAAGATGACTTATACCGATCCGCAGAACGCCAGCTTCCTGCCCACCACCTTGAAGCTGGGCACCGCCCTGACCCGGCAAATTGACCAGTACAACAAGATTACGCTCGCCATCGACGTGAGCAAGCTGCTGGTGCCCTCGCCCTACTACGAGGACCTGATCCCGGGCACCGGCACGGCCCAAACGGCCCAGCGGGCCCGCATCGCGGCCGAAAACAACGCCCGGGCCCAGAAGTCCATCATCAGCGCGGCCCTGGGCTCGTTCTCCGATGCGCCGGGTGGCTTCAAAGAAGAGCTGCAAGAAATCAACCTCTCGGGGGGCCTGGAGTACAGCTACAACGACTTGCTGTACGCGCGCGCCGGCTACTTCTACGAGAACCCCAACAAGGGGGCCCGCCAGTACGCCAGCTTCGGCCTGGGCGTGCGCTACCAGGTGTTCGGCATCGACGGGGCCTACCTCGTGCCCAACTCGCAGGCCAACCCGCTCGCCCAAACCATTCGCGTGTCGCTGCACTTCAACTTCAACAAGCTGGCCGACGCCTTCGACGGCGATTCGGGCGGCACCAGCGGCACCCCGCCTAACAACTAAGTCCATTTTTCCATCGCCACGCGTAGGAAGGGAAGCGTTAAAAAGTCCGCCTGACTGGCTGCGGCTTTTTAACGCTTCCCTTTCAACTTTTACGCCGTCGTTTGGCTTTTCACTTACAACCTATCCTTTTCTGTTTTTCTCCGCTATGCTTGACCGTACCGTTGCCCCTCCTTTGCAGCCCCTGGCCCGCGTGGCCCTGCCCACGGCGGAGGTAATGCCTTTGCCCAACGCCGCCCGCCTGCACGCGCTGGCCAACGACGCCCAACCCGTGGTGCGCCTGCAAGTGGTGCTGCCCGCCGGCAAAATTGCCGAGCCCAAGCCCAGCTTGGCCTTGCTCACGGCCCGGATGTTGCTTGAGGGCACAACCACCCGCACTGCCCGCCAAATCGCCGACGAAGTGGCCTTCTACGGCGCGTCGCTCGACTGCGAGCCGGGCCCCGACCGGGCCATGCTCACGCTCTATTGCCTCACGCGGCACCTGCCCACGCTGCTGCCGCTCGTGCACGAGGTGCTCACCCAGCCCACCTTCCCCGAGCAGGAATTGACCCAGTTGAAAACCCGCACCGTGCAAAACGTGCAGGTGGAGCGCCGCAAGGCCAGCTACCGCGCCTCCGAGCGCTTCAACGAGAACCTGTTTGGCCCCGCCCACCCCTACGGCCAGCTGTTCGACGAAGCTGCCTTCCAGGCTCTTACCCGCGCCGATGCGCTGGCCTTTCACCAAGCGGCTTACCCGCTGGGCGGGGCCGAAATATTCTTGTGCGGCGACGTGGCCGCGCACCAGCAACTGGTAGCCAATACGTTTGGCCAGGGCCCCGTGGGGGGCCCCGTACTGACTTCCGCCGGGGCCCTGGCGCCGTTCCAGCCCGTGCACGACCACGTGGCGGTGCCCGGCAGCTTGCAGGCGTCGCTGCGCATCGGGCGGCCCTGGCCCAACCCGCGCCTGCCCGAAACCCACCAGCTGAACCTGCTGGCCAAGGTGTTGGGCGGCTACTTTGGTTCGCGTCTGATGCGCAACATCCGCGAAGACAAGGGCTTGACTTACGGCATTTCAGCCAGCGTTACCAACCGCGAGCAGGCCACGGCCTTGATCATTGGCACCGACGTGAAGGGTGACAGCGCCCCGCTAGCCGTGGCCGAAATCCAGCACGAGTTGCGCCGCCTGCAGGAAGAACTAATTCCAGCCGACGAGCTGGAAACGGTGAAAAACTACACCCTCGGCAAGTTCGCTAACGACTTGTCCACCGTGTTCGAGCAGGCCGACAAGTACCGCAACGTGGTGCTGATGCACCTGCCCGCCGATTACTACACCCAATTCGTACAGCAAATCGAAGCCACCGGCGCTTCTACTCTCCAGCGCCTGGCCCAGGAATATCTTTCGCCCAACGCCATGCAAGTGGTGGTGGCGGGGGCCTAAAAACCAGCGCATGGGGTCCTAAAAAAGCCGTCCTGCTTCACTTAGCAGGACGGCTTTTTTAGGATTCTACTTCCCTGACGCCCCTTGGATGGCTGGGGGCCCCGGGTTGTAATCGGCCGTGGCGGTGAGGTGCTCAGCGGTGCGCTTGCCTTGGTCGTCGCGCATGTCGCGGCGCTTGAACGGACGGATGATGAGGCGCAGGGCCTGGTCGGAGCTGAAGTAGCTAAAGGCCCAATCGACGAAGGCCACCACCTTGTTGCGGAAGCCCACCAGCGTCATCAAGTGCACAAACAGCCACGTCATCCAGCCAAAAAAGCCGTTGAAGTGCACGCCCTTGGGCAAGTCCACCACCGCTTTGTTGCGGCTCACGATGGCCATCACGCCCTTGTTGGTGTACTCAAATGGCTGAGGCGCTTCGCCTCTGGTGAGGCGCACCAGGTTTTTGGCCAGCAGCGAGGCTTGCTGCTGGGCCACGGGGGCCAGCATGGGCATGCCCTTGGGCATGTCGGCGGTGACGAGGTTGGCCACGTCGCCGATGGCAAACACGTTGGCCAAGCCTTCCACTTGGTTCCACGGGTTCACGGTCACGCGCTTGTTGCGGGTCACCACGGCGTCGGGCAGGCCGGGCAGGGCCGCGCCGTTCACGCCCGCCGCCCAAATCAGGTTTTCGGTCGGGATGAACTCCGTATCCGAGTAGTAGGCTTTGCTGTCCTCGAACCGCTTCACCGACGTACCGAGCCGCACCTGCACGCCCAGTTCGTTGAGGTAGCGGCCGGCGTCGGCCTGCGACGCCGGCGACATGGGCCCCAGCAGGGCCGAACCGGCTTCGACCAGGAAAATCTGCATCTTGTCCAGGTCCAGCTCGGGGTAGTCTTTGGGCAGCACGTGCTTGCGCATCTCGGCCAGCGAGCCGCTGATTTCGACGCCCGTGGGGCCCCCGCCCACCACCACGATGTTCATCAGGGCCTGGCGCTCGGCCGGGTCGGCGGTGAGCAGGGCTTTCTCAAAGTTCTGAAAAATAAAGCTGCGCAGGTTCAAGGCATTCGGGATGCTCTTGATTTGCATGGCGTTGCGCTCGATGCTCTCAATGCCGAAGAAATTGGTGAGCGAGCCAGTGGCTAGCACCAAGTAGTCGTAGCGAATCTCGCCCACGCTGGTGTGCAGCGTGTTGGTGGCCGATTCTACCCCCGTAACGTCGGCCAGGCGGAAGAAGAAATTGCGCTGGCCCGCGAAGATTTTGCGCACCGGGTAGGCAATGCTATCGGCCTCCAGGGCCCCCGTGGCCACTTGGTACAGCAGGGGCTGGAAGTTGTGGTAGTTGTTGCGGTCCACCACCACCACTTGCACCGGCGCATCGGCTAAATCCTTGGCCAGCTGGAGGCCCCCAAAGCCACAACCCACAATGACGACCCGCGGCTTGTCAGAAAACGGAAGATTGGTGTCCATAGCTACAGTTAAGAAGTAAGCGGTTAGCAAATCCTTACTGTAACCCCGAAAATGACCCGGGGGTTGCTGAACGACTTAATAACCAGCCACCAGCCACTCAAATCGCCGTTTAATAATCGACGCCCTCTTTTTTCTTGAACTCGCCGCTTTTCACTTGCTTGATGAACTGGAGCCAGCTGAACGGGTTGGTGAGCGGGTTGTTGGCCTGCAGCGACTGGCCCATGCCCATGCGGGCGTTGTAGTTCTGCTGCTGCAGGCTCATGGTCTGGCGATAGGTGGCCGACGAGCTCATGGGCAGCGTGTTGAAAATGCGGCGCATGGTCTGCTCGTTGAGGGCATCGGCCCCCGGCGTGCGGCTCTCGCTCGGGATGGCCATGGCCAAGAACGCGGCCTTGAACTCGCGCTCAGTGGCGTAGGGAAACACCCGCACCTCGGGCAGCACTGTGACGTCTTCCTGCATCGATATCACCACCGAGTAGCTCTCGCGTTGGTAGTCGGCGGGGATGATGACCCGCTGCGTGGCGTAACCCAGGGAGCGAATCACGATGCTGTCGCCGGCCAGCACGGCCATCGAAAAATAGCCGTAGATGTTGGTGGCCGTGCCGCGGCCAGCCTTGGGCACGTACACCGTGGCCCCGGGCACGCCCAGCAGGCTGTCGCCACTGGCCACAATGCCGGTAAACTGAATTACCTTGCGCTTGCCCTGGGCCTGGGCCCCGGGCGCGGCCAGCAGCAGCAGAAAAACCGCCAGCACGGCGGCGAGTGTAAACGAGAAACCCCGGAAGCGGCTGGTATCGGACATGGGTGGGCGGGCTAGTAAGCAAAGATACAACCACTAAGGCCGGCCAAGCCGTACCTTAGGGTAATAGGAAATTTACGGCGGACGCCGGCTTCCAGACACCAGATGCGCTTGAAACATTTCACGGTTGCGTTCGGCCAGCAAATCTTTAAAGCCTTCGGCGACGAAAGCCGTGTGCGCATCCTGCACCTGCTCTGGCGCAACCGCGAAATGGTGGTGGCCGACCTTGAGCAGGTGCTCGATTTCACCCAAACCAAAACCTCGCGCCAGCTGGCGTACCTGAAAAACGCTGACCTGGTAAGCGTGCGCCGCCTGGATAACTGGATGTTTTATTTCCTGAAAGACGAGGCGCTGGACCTGGTGTTGCAACTCCTCGAATTCATGGCCCGCGACTCGCAGCTGTTGCACGACCAGCGCATTTACCAAACCCTTTGGTCAAACCGCGAGTTAGCTGCTTATAAACTCCAGAACCGGCACTGGACCGGTGGGGGCCCGCCAACACAGGCCACCTAGCACATTCAACTTTTAGTAAGTTAATGATTTACGCACACCAAATATTTGTTTGCACCAAGCAGAAAGGCAACGCGGGCCACGACGTAGCCAAGGCCCTGAAGCACGCCATTAAGGACCAGGATTTGAAAACCGTGCGGACCGCCGACGGCGAAAAGCGGCGCAACGCCGTGCAAGAGTGCGACTGCCTCGACCGCTGCAAGCACTGCAAAAAGGGCCCCGGGGCAGCCCTGGTGGTGTACCCCGACGGCGTGACCTACGGCGACGTGGAGCCCGCCGACTGCGCCACCATTGTGCGCGAACACCTGGGCGGCGGCCGCCTCGTCACGTCGCTGCTGCTCAGCAAATAGGTTTTTCGCATGGCCTACCGGCACCTGTTTTTTGACCTTGACCACACGCTGTGGGACTTTGAAACCAACGCCGACGAAACGCTGGCCACGCTGTACGACCGGCACGGGCTGGCCCGCCACGGCACCTTCGACTTGCCCGCGTTCAAGCGCGTGTACAGCGACGTGAACCACGCGCTTTGGCGCCTCTACCAAGCCAACAAGGTGACGCAGGCGCAGTTGCGCGAGGTACGCTTCGTGCGCACGCTGGCCAAGCTGGGCGTGGCCGCGGCCAACGTGCCCCCGACCCTCTCGGATGAGTTCACCGACATTCTGCCGGAGAAGTCGGCCGTGTTTCCGCACACCCACGAAACGCTGGCCTACCTGCGCGGCAAGTACACGCTGCACCTGATTACCAACGGTTTTGAGGACGTGCAGCACCGCAAGCTGGCTTCGTCGAACCTGGCGCAGTACTTCGACCAAGTGGTTACCTCCGAGCACAGCGGCCACCTCAAGCCCGACCCGCGCATGTTTGCCCACGCCCTGCAAGCGGCCGGCGCGAGGGCCCCGGAGAGCCTGATGATCGGCGACAACCTCGAGTGCGACGTGCTGGGGGCCCACAACGCGGGCATCGACCAAGTGTACTTCAACCCCGCCAAGCGCCGGCACTTCGCCCAAGTGACTTACGAAATCAGCAGCCTCGACGAGTTGCGCAGCTTTTTGTAACCGGCCGGCGGGGCCCCGCTACCTTTGCGGCTTCTTCGCCACCCTCCCATCCAAGCCTTTTAGAAGGCACTGCATTCCCATGGCCAACGGCTTTTTTAACGTCCCGCTTCCCCTCAACGAGCCCGTGAAGGGCTACGCGCCCAACTCGCCCGAGCGGCTGGAGCTGCTCAAGGTGCTGAAAGAGCTGAAGCAGCAGGAGCGCGACATTCCGATGCACATCGGCGGGCAGGAAGTGCGCACTGGCCGACGCCTGCCCCTGAGCCCGCCCCACGACCACCGGCACGTGCTGGCCCACTTCCACGAGGGCGACGCCGGCCACGTGGCGCAGGCCATCGACGCGGCGCTGGCCGCCCGCCCGGCCTGGGCCGCCCTGGCCTGGGAGCAGCGCGCCGCCATCTTCCTCAGAGTCGCGGACCTGCTCGCGGGGCCCTACCGCGCCCGCCTGAACGCGGCCACCATGCTGGGCCAGAGCAAGAACGCTTTCCAGGCCGAGATTGACGCGGCGTGCGAGCTGATTGACTTTTTCCGCTTCAACGTGGCCTTCATGCAGGAGCTGTACGGGCAGCAGCCCATCAGCTCGCCTGGCATGTGGAACCGCCTGGAACACCGCCCGTTGGAGGGCTTCGTGTTCGCCCTCACGCCGTTCAACTTCACGTCCATCGCCGCCAACCTGCCCGCTTCGGCGGCCCTGATGGGCAACGTGGTGGTGTGGAAACCGGCCTACCCGCAAATCTATTCGGCCCAGGTGCTGATGGAATTGTTTAAGGAAGCCGGGGTGCCCGACGGCGTCATCAACCTGATATACGTGGACGGCCCCGTGGCCGGCAACGTCATTTTCAAGCACCGCGACTTCGCGGGCATCCACTTCACGGGCTCGACCAAGGTGTTCCAAACCATTTGGCAGGAGATTGGGCAGAACATTGCCCGTTACAAATCCTACCCGCGCATCGTGGGCGAAACCGGCGGTAAGGACTTCATCCTGGCCCACCCCTCGGCCCACACCAAAGCTGTGGCCACGGCCATCACGCGCGGCGCCTTCGAGTACCAGGGCCAGAAGTGTTCGGCCGCCTCGCGGGTGTA
This sequence comes from Janthinobacterium lividum, assembly GCA_050954665.1. Lineage (GTDB taxonomy): Bacteria > Bacteroidota > Bacteroidia > Cytophagales > Hymenobacteraceae > Hymenobacter. The sequence continues at coordinate 29,503 of JBPBPC010000011.1, read as the reverse complement.
CTTGCCTTCGAACCTGGCCGACGAGGTTTTGGGTTACGTGAAGGAAGACCTTGCCACCATCAAAATGGGTGACGTGGAAGACTTTGGCAACTTCGTGAACGCCGTCATCACTGAGGCGTCGTTCGACAAGCTGGCCCGCTACATCGACGGGGCCCACGCCGACCCAGACGCCGAGGTGGTGGCTGGCGGCACTTACGATAAGTCGAAGGGCTACTTCGTGGCCCCCACCGTCATCGTGGCCAAAGACCCGAAGTACGTGACGATGTGCGACGAACTTTTCGGGCCCGTCGTGACGGTGCACGTCTACGACGCCGAGCAGTTCGAGGCCGCCCTCGACCTCGTGGACGGTACCTCGCCCTACGCCCTCACTGGAGCCATCTTCTCGCAAGACCGCTACGCCATCGACCGGGCCAGCCAGCGCCTAGTAAACGCCGCCGGCAACTTCTACATCAACGACAAGCCCACCGGGGCTGTGGTGGGCCAGCAGCCCTTCGGCGGGGCCCGCGCTTCGGGCACCAACGACAAGGCTGGTTCCGTCCTGAACCTGCTGCGGTGGGTGTCGCCCCGCGCCATCAAGGAAACCTTTGTGCCCGTGACCGACTACCGCTACCCCTTCCTAGGCACGGCCGCCCACGAAGACTTGAACCGCGACAAAGGGTTGTAAAAAAGCCCCGCCTCCCGTACCGAGGCGGGGCTTTTAATTTGGGGCTTTTAGCGCACCGCCGGCCCGGCCCCCGCTGTAAAATCTCCCCACTCCCTTCCAGATCCTATCCGCGTTGCGCCCCAAACCCGCAGGCGCTACCTTTGCCTGCTAGCGCCTACGCCGCGTTTTCCTTTCTCCCTGACTGTCATGTTCCTAGTTCTTACCACCGCTGGCTACCAGCCCTCCGACTACTTGCCCATCGTCATCCAGTTTGGCTTAGCCATTGCCTTCGTGACGTTTGCCATGGTGGTTTCGCACCTCGTTGGGCCCCGGCGCAAGTCGAAGGTGAAGGACGAAGCCTTTGAGTGCGGCATTGAAAGCGTGGGCAACGCCCGCACGCCCATTTCGGTGAAGTATTTCCTCACGGCCATCCTATTTGTGCTGTTCGACGTGGAGGTCATTTTCATGTACCCGTGGGCCGTGAACTTCCGGGCCCTGGGCACGGCCGGCTTCGTCGAAATGCTCGTGTTCATCACCCTGCTGATGGCTGGCTTTGGCTACGTCATCAAGAAGGGCATTCTGCGCTGGAACGAAGCCTGATTCCCCCAAACTTTTGCGCGCTGGGCGGTGTTGGAAAAGTAGGCTTGTAGGCCTTTCCACTTGATATTTTGACGATTATGGATACTCGCGTTCCGGAAATAAAAACGGTTGAGGCCCCCGAGGGCGTAGAGGGCGCAGGCTTCTTCGCTACCTCGCTGGAGAAGGTAGTCGGCATTGCCCGTGCCAACTCGCTGTGGCCGTTGCCCTTCGCTACTTCGTGCTGCGGCATTGAGTTCATGGCCACCATGGGGGCCCACTACGACATCTCGCGCTTCGGTTCGGAGCGGCCCAGCTTCTCGCCCCGCCAGGCCGATTTGCTGATGGTGATGGGCACCATTGCCAAGAAAATGGCCCCCATCGTGAAGCAGGTGTACGAGCAGATGGCCGAGCCCCGCTGGGTGCTGGCCATGGGTGCTTGCGCATCGTCGGGTGGCATTTTTGACTCGTACTCGGTGCTGCAAGGCATCGACCGCATCATTCCGGTCGACGTGTACGTGCCCGGCTGCCCGCCCCGCCCCGAGCAAGTGCTCGACGGCCTGATGCGCGTGCAGGACCTAGCCAAAAACGAATCCCTGCGCCGCCGCAATTCGCCCGAATATCAGGCCCTATTGACGTCGTACAACATTAAATAAGCGGTTGGCTTTTCGCTGTCGACCGTTGGTCTTCTCGAAGACAAAGCCAGCGTTCTAAATCCATCCGCTAATAGCTACCTGCTAACCGCTTAAAAATGACGCCTCAAGACTCTGCTGCCACGTCCGAAGCCGCCGTCGCCGAAGATCCCATCAAGGTGCAGAACGCCCGTTTATTAGCGCGCCTGCACCAGTTGTTCGGCGAAGAAGCTTTCACCGACGTGTCGGAGCCTTACGGCTTGCTCACGGCCACCACCACGCGGGAGCGCATCCACGGCATCATCGCCGGCTTGCAACAGGACGAGGAAATTGCCTTGCACTTCCTCACCACGATGTGCGGCATCAACTACCCCGAGAACGCAGGCCAGGAGTTGGGCATGATTTACCACTTGCACAGCCTCACGCAAAACATCCGGTTGCGGCTTAAGATTTTCTTCCCGGTAGCCGACCCGGTGGTGCCTACGCTGAGCGACATCTATTTGGCGGCTAACTGGATGGAGCGCGAAGCCTACGACTTTTACGGCGTCATCTTCACCGGCCATCCCAATTTGATGCGCATCCTGAACGTGGAGGACATGGATTACTTCCCCATGCGCAAGGAGTACCCGCTTGAAGACGGGACCCGTGAAGACAAAACCGACCTGTTTTTCGGCCGATAGGCCCCTGATTATTACATCATGGCAGTAAACGACACGCTGGAAGGCACCCACCACATTATTGAGGAAGCACGGGAGCAGCAAGATAAAATCTTGATCCCCCTGCACAACGACTTCAACCAGGAGCTGACGACCCTTAACTTAGGGCCCACGCACCCGGCCACGCACGGCATTTTCCAGAACATCCTGCAAATGGACGGCGAGCGGATCGTGTCGGGCGTGCCCACCATCGGCTACATCCACCGGGCGTTTGAAAAGATTGCCGAGCGCCGCCCGTTCTATCAGATCACGACCCTGACCGACCGGATGAACTACTGTTCCAGCCCCATCAACAACTTGGGCTGGCACATGACGGTGGAGAAGATGCTGGGCGTTACCGTGCCCAAGCGCGCGCAGTACATGCGGGTGATTATGATGGAGTTGGCTCGCATTGCCGACCACCTCATCTGCAACTCCATCCTGGGCGTGGACACGGGGGCCTTCACCGGCTTTTTGTACGTGTTTCAGGAGCGCGAGAAGATTTACGAGATTTACGAAGAAGTGTGCGGGGCCCGCCTCACCACCAACATGGGCCGCGTGGGCGGCATGGAGCGCGACTTCACGCCAGTAGCCATCGAGAAGCTGCGCAAGTGGCTGAAAGAGTTTCCGGCTGTGATGAAGGAGTTTGAGTCCATGTTCAACCGCAACCGCATCTTCATGGACCGGGTGGTGAACGTGGGGCCCATTTCGGCCGAGAAAGCACTGAGCTACGGCTTCACGGGCCCTAACCTGCGCGCGGCCGGCGTCGACTACGACGTGCGGGTGATGAACCCGTACTCGTCGTACGAAGACTTTGAGTTCGACATCCCGGTGGGCACTAACGGTGACACGTACGACCGGTTCATGGTGCGCAACGAGGAGATTTGGCAGAGCCTGCGCATCATCAACCAAGCGCTCGACAAGTTGCCCGAGGGCCCCTACCACGCCGACGCGCCGCACTACTACCTGCCCCCTAAGCAGGAAGTGTACAAAAACATGGAAGCGTTGATTTACCACTTCAAAATCGTGATGGGTGAAATCGACGCTCCCGTGGGCGAGGTGTACCACTCGGTGGAAGGCGGCAACGGCGAATTAGGCTTTTATTTGGTGTCGGACGGTGGGCGCACGCCTTACCGGTTGCACTTCCGCCGCCCGTGCTTCATCTACTACCAGGCCTATCCAGAGATGGCCGTTGGTACCACGCTTTCCGACGCCATCGTGATTCTGTCGTCGATGAACGTGATTGCCGGCGAGTTGGACGCTTAGTTTTTGATTGACTTTGATTGATATGGCCCCCACCACCGCTCCTGCCAAGCCGCAATTTTCGCCCGCTGCCCAAACGGAAATCAAGCGCCTGCTCACCCACTACCCTTCCGAGCGCAGCAAGTCGGCGCTGCTGCCGATTTTGCACATCGCGCAGGCGGAGTTTGGCGGTTGGGTGAGCCCCGAGGTGCAGGACTTGGTGGCTGAAACCTTGGGTATTCGTCCCATCGAGGTGTACGAAGTAGCCACGTTCTACACCATGTACAACCTTAAGCCCGTGGGCAAGCACGTGCTGGAAATCTGTCGCACGGGGCCCTGCATGTTACGCGGCTCCGACGAATTAACGGCCAATTTAGAGCGCATTACCGGCGCCAAAGTAGGCGAAACTTCACCCGACGGCAACTTTACCTTAAAAGAGGTGGAATGCTTGGCAGCTTGTGGCTTTGCCCCGGTGGTGCAGGTGCGTGAACAGTACTACGAAAGCCTCGATACTACTGAAGCTGTAAATGCCATGCTCAACGACCTACGCGCCCAGATTCACCGGCCCATTCTGCCGTGGGAGATGTTGGGAGAAGTTCACTCGCAGAGCAATAAGTAACCAGTACGCCGCCCGCTATTCGCAATTAACCCTATGGGACGCAAGCTTTTAACCGAACACGCTAACGTCGAAGGCATCGAAACCTTCGACGTGTACCGCAAGCACGGCGGCTACCGCGCCGTGGAGAAGGCCCTGAAAACCATGACCCCGGACGAGGTGGTGGAAGAAGTAAAGAAATCGGGCCTGCGCGGGCGCGGCGGCGCCGGCTTCCCCACGGGCTTGAAGTGGAGCTTCCTGGCCAAGCCGGAGGGTGTGCCGCGCTACCTCGTCTGCAACGCTGACGAATCGGAGCCCGGCACATTTAAAGACCGTTTCCTGATGTCGAAGCTGCCGCACTTGCTCATCGAGGGCATGATCGCGGGCAGCTACGCCCTGGGGGCCCGGACGAGCTACATCTACATTCGCGGCGAACTGCTGTACGTGTTGCGCATTCTGGAGAAGGCCATTGCGGAAGCATACGCGGCTGGTTTTCTGGGCGAGAACATCTTGGGGTCGGGCTATTCGCTCGATTTGCACGTGCACCCCGGCGCTGGGGCCTACATCTGCGGCGAAGAAACCGCACTGCTGGAATCGTTGGAAGGCAAACGCGGCAATCCGCGCAACAAGCCGCCGTTTCCGGCCGTGCAGGGCCTCTACGCCCGCCCCACAGTAGTAAACAACGTGGAAAGCATTGCTACGGTGGTACCCATCCTCAACTTGGGCGGCGACGAGTACGCCAAGATTGGCGTGGGCAAAAGCACGGGCACCAAGCTGTTCTCGGCTTGCGGCCACCTCAACAAGCCCGGTATTTACGAGCTAGAACTGGGTGTGCCGGTGGAAGAATTCATTTACTCCGATGAGTATTGCGGTGGCATTTGGAAAGGCCGCGAGTTGAAGGCCGTAGTAGCCGGTGGCTCGTCGGTGCCGATTCTTCCCAAAGAATTGATCCTGAAAACCGCAGCTGGCGAGAACCGCCTGATGACTTACGAGTCGCTCAGCGACGGTGGCTTCGTGACGGGCACCATGCTGGGCTCGGGCGGCTTCATTGCAATGGACGAAACGGCGTGCATCGTGAAGAATACCTGGAACTTCTCGCGCTTCTACCACCACGAGAGCTGTGGCCAGTGCTCGCCCTGCCGCGAAGGTACCGGCTGGATGGAAAAAGTGTTGCACCGCTTGGAGCACGGCCACGGCTCAATGCACGACATTGACCTCGTGGTGAGTGTGGCCAAGCAGATTGAGGGCAACACCATTTGCCCGCTGGGCGAAGCCGCGGCGTGGCCGGTGGCCGCCGCCGTGCGCCACTTCCGCGATGAGTTTGAGTGGCATGTGAAGCACCCGCACGAGGCCACCCAACCGGGGGCCGTGTACCAGGGCGCGGGCGTGCTGGCCTAAAGTAAAACCGCCGGACTGGCCGCGATGCCGCCTGGCAGCTACCGTTTCAATTTGATATCCAATGGCTAAAATTACGTTTGACGGCATTGAAGTGGAAGTGCCCGACGGTACCACCATCCTCAACGCGGCCCGCAAGATTGGGGGCGGCGTGGTGCCGCCTGCCATGTGCTACTACACCCCGCTGAAAGGCAGCGGCGGCAAGTGCCGCGCCTGCTTGGTGCGCGTGGCCGCCGGCTCAGCTAAGGACCCACGCCCCATGCCTAAGCTGGTGGCCTCGTGCATCACGCCGGTGCAAGACGGCATGGTGGTGGAAAACACGACCAGCCAGCAAGTATTGGATGTTCGCAAGGGCATCGTGGAAATGCTGCTCATCAACCACCCGCTTGATTGCCCGGTGTGTGACCAGGCCGGCGAGTGCGACTTGCAAAACTTCGCTTTCGAGCACGGCGTGAGTACCACGCGCTACGAAGAAGAGCGCCGCACGTTCGAAAAAATCGACATCGGGCCCTATGTGCAACTGCACATGACGCGTTGCATCCTGTGTTACCGCTGCGTGTACACCGCCGATCAGCTCACCGACGGCCGCGTGCACGGCGTGTTGGGCCGGGGCGACGCCTCAGAAATTGGCACGTACATCGACAAAGTAATTGATAACGACTTCAGCGGCAACGTCATCGACGTGTGCCCCGTGGGGGCCCTAACGGACAAGACGTTCCGCTTCAAGCAGCGCGTGTGGTTCACCAAGCCCATGAATGCGCATCGCGAATGCAGCCACGAAAAGTGCAACGGCCACGTCACGCTCTGGTACAAGGGCAAGGATGTGCTACGCGTCACGGCCCGCAAAGACGAGTATGGCGAAGTGAAAGAGTGGATTTGCAACGAGTGCCGCTTCGATAAAAAGGAAACGGCTGATTGGATATTAGAGGGCCCCGCGCACGTGGACCGCTCGTCGGTTATTTCGCAGGGCCACTACGAGTTGCCAGTTATCAACCCGCAAGTCATTGCCGATTTGCCCGAAAGCTCCATTCGCGACCTTCAGCAAAACCCGCCGTTGAAACTAGGCGGCTTGAACGGTTAAACCATTGGCTGTTGACTGCCATCTGCTGGCTTTTCCTGTAATAAAACGCTAATAGCCAATGGCTATTAGCCCAAAGCTCAAGTATAATGACTTTTGAAACCCTGGGTTGGCAAGGCCTCGTCATCTTGGTTATCTTCGGCCTCTCGCTGCTGATTGCCACCTATTGCACCTACGCCGAGCGCGTGATTGCCGCCTTTATGCAAGACCGGGTGGGCCCCGACCGCGCAGGCCCCTACGGCCTGGCCCAGCCCCTGGCTGATGCCGTGAAAATGTTCACGAAGGAAGAATTCTTCCCGGGTGGGGCCAGCAAAGCGCTGTTCACCTTTGGGCCCTGCTTGGCCATGACCACGGCCCTGATGTCGTCGGCCGTAATTCCGTTCGGCAACGCGGTGCAGTTTGGCAGCACGGTGGTGCACCTGCAAGGCATCGAAATCAACGTAGGGATGCTTTACGTGTTCGGCATCGTATCGCTGGGCGTGTACGGCGTTATGATTGGCGGCTGGGCTTCGAACAACAAGTTTTCGTTGTTGGGAGCCATCCGCGCCGCTTCGCAAAACATCAGCTATGAATTGGCCATGGGCCTTGCCCTCATTGCCGTGCTGATGATTTCGGGTACGTTATCGCTGCGTGAAATCACGTTGCAGCAATCGGTGGCTGGTGAGTGGCACGTTTGGAATATTGTTAAGCAGCCGCTGGGATTCATCATTTTCTTGGTCTGCGCCTTTGCCGAAACCAACCGCACGCCCTTCGACTTGCCTGAGTGCGAAACCGAGCTAGTGGGCGGCTACCACACCGAATACAGCTCGATGAAACTGGGCCTGTATCTGTTCTCGGAGTATATCAACATCTTCGTGGTATCAGCCGTGATGAGTGTGCTGTACTTCGGTGGGTTCAATTTTCCGTTCCAGTATGAGTTGCGCGATTGGCTCGCCTCGTCGCGCGGCCTAGAGTTAATCACAGCCCAGAACATCATTACGGTGCTAGGCGCGGTGGGTCTGTTCGCCAAGATTTTCGCCTTCATCTTCTTTTTTATGTGGGTGCGGTGGACGCTGCCGCGCTTTCGCTACGACCAATTGATGCGCCTGGGCTGGACGATTCTTATTCCCCTCGCCATCTTCAACATCCTGCTCACGGGCGGCCTGATTACGACCGGCATCATTAAATAAGGCCCCGTAATTCTCGTTTCTTTCTTCGACCTATGCAATCCCTCAGCAACCGCGCTAAAATTCTGGAGAAGAAGCCGATGACGCTCGCCGAGCGGGCTTACCTGCCGGCTATTTTCCAGGGCCTGAGTATCACGCTGCGCCACTTCTTTACCAAGAAGGCCACCATTCGCTACCCGGAGGAGACGCGGCCGTTCTCGCCTGTTTTCCGGGGCCTGCACGTGTTGAAACGCGACGAGCAGGGCCGCGAGCGGTGCACGGCTTGCGGCCTGTGCGCCGTGGCCTGCCCCGCCGAAGCCATCACGATGGTGGCTGGTGAGCGCAAAAAGGGCGAGCAGAACCTCTACCGCGAAGAAAAATACGCCGTCAGCTACGAAATCAACATGCTGCGCTGCATATTCTGCGGCCTCTGTGAAGAGGCTTGCCCAAAGGCAGCCGTGTACCTTCAGGCCGACAAAATGGCGCCGCCGCGTTTCGAGCGCGACGAGTTCATCTATGGCAAAGACCGATTGGTAGAGCCTGTGTCGCCGGATACCCGTTCGAAGCGCGGCATTCAGCTCACGGCCGAACAAGCTGACAAATTGCGCACCCAACTGGCTTAGGGCTCGCTTTTCCTTCCTCACGCCAAGCGGCAGCTTAGCCCATCCATATGTCCCTGTTTCTATTCCTTACGTTTGTGGCCCTGCTCAGTGCGCTGGGCGTGGTTCTGGCCAAAAACCCGGTGCACAGCGTGTTATTTCTCATCCTCACGTTTTTCACGCTTTCCGGCCACTACTTGCTGCTGAATGCGCAGTTTTTGGCCGCTGTCAACATCATCGTATATGCCGGGGCCATTATGGTGCTGTTCCTTTTCGTCATCATGTTCCTGAACTTGAACGAAGCCACGGAACCGCAAAAACCGTTGCTGGCTAAAGTGGCTGCCACCATCGCCGGGGGCATGTTGCTGCTGATAATGGTGGCTGCCCTGCGCAACGTAGAGCCCACCAGCTACAACCCTGCTACGTTCAATTCGCAAGTGGGCATGGTTGATAAGCTGGGCATGGTGCTGTTTCAACACTACCAGTTGCCTTTTGAATTGGCCTCAATTTTACTGCTGGCCGCTATGGTAGGCTCAGTGATGCTGGGTAAACGCGAAACGGGCGAGCGAAATTTTTAAGCAATACATGTGTAGAACGCAGAAACGCCGCTTCCTTGTCAGGACACGGCGTTTCTGCATTTTAGAAATAGCTTGGATAAGGCACTAAGGCACATCTCACCTACCCCAGTGCGGCAGACCTCCTATTTGTAAGTATCAAAGCGAAAGCAGTCAGCTTTCGCAGCCGTGGTAATATTGGTTTTTATCGAATGGGAAACAACTACACGCTGCTTATAAGCCGGCGCTGTGGTGAGTTCTAAGCGCATGAGCGACGTCCTAGGTGTATAGTCCCAGCGTGAGGTGGGTCGGGTCACGGGTAAAGATAGGCGGGTTCTTTTGCCACTGGGCGCAGCCAAATTCGTGGGGGATCAGCCCGCGCAGGGTCTTGAGGCGCTTGGCGTGGCTGTAGGCCAGCAAAAAGGCTTGCAGGTGCTCGTTGAGCTCGTCGGTGGTCTGGTGGTGGAAGCGCTGGACGGTGGCTTTCTTAATCGTGCGGTTCATGCGCTCGACCGGGCCGTTGGTCCACGGGGGCGCCGGCTTGGTCAGGCGATGCGCCGCGCCGTATGCGCGGCAGATGCGGTCAAAGCTGTGCCCACCGGGCAGGAACTGGTGCGCCTGGGGCGTGAACTGCACCCCGTTGTCCGTCAAGACCGTATGCACTTGGTAGGGCAGCTTGTCGAGCACCCGCCGCAGAAACCCGGCCGCGACGACGCGTTTGGCCCGCGGGTGCAACTCGGCAAACGCTACTTTGCTGGTGCGGTCGATGGCCACGAAGAGGTACTGGCGGCCTGCTGCGGTCGGGACCTCGGCAAAGTCGACGTGCAGGTAGCCGATGGGGGAGTCCTTGAATTTCTTTTTCGGCGGGCTTGGCCCCTCTTCGTTCAGGGGCAGGCGGCGGATGCCGTGGCGTTGGAAACAGCGGTGCAGCGCCGAGCGCGACAGGTGCGGAATCGTGGCTTGCAGCGCGTAGAGGCAGTCGTCGAGCGGCAGCAACGTATGCCGCCGAAAGGCCGCAGCGATACTCTCTTCTTCGGTTGTGAGCACTGTTGAGACCGGTGCCGGCCCCATTGGCGCATCGCTCACGGTGGCGCGTTTGCGCCACTTGGCCACTGTTTTGGGGTTGCTGCTGTAACGGGTGGCTAAGCTTTGTAGGCTTTCCTGGCTGTGTTGGGTAGCGGCCCGCATTGCCGCCGTTGTGCGGGCGCTGCCGTGGAGTACTTGTCCCATAAGTCCGTGCGAAAGTCCAGCCCGAAAAATACACCATCACTCCTTGGGACTATACCCCTAGCATAACCCAAAAAACAGTGGCGGCAAAGACAAATAATTTGGGCACGGACGGTAAGCGCTTTGATGGGGAACTGCCCAAACTTACTGCTTAGGGCTGCTGACAAATTTGCAGCCGTAAGCTGTTTCCCCAATAACCCGGCGAACCTTTGGCTCCACAAGGCCAGTGGCACAAAAAAGGCGGCGGCTGAACTTTCAGCCGCCGCCTTTTTTGTGCCACTCTAGCTGCGCTTTCTCGCTTGGCTACTTTGTCACTACGTCCGTCCTAATGCTCAGTTCCTTCAATTGGGCCCCAGAGATGGGCGAGGGCGAGTCAATCATCACGTCGCGGCCGGAGTTGTTTTTGGGGAAGGCGATGAAGTCGCGGATGGAATCGGCCCCGCCGAAGAGCGAGCACAGGCGGTCGAAGCCGAAGGCGATGCCGCCGTGGGGCGGGGCCCCGTACTCGAAGGCGTCGAGCAAGAAGCCGAACTGGGCCTGGGCCTCTTCAGGCGAGAAACCTAGCAAGCCAAACATGCGGGCCTGCACGGCCCGGTCGTGGATACGGATGGAGCCGCCCCCCACTTCCACGCCGTTGATGACCAAGTCATAGGCGTTAGCGCGGGCCTGGCCGATGGTGGCGGGGTTGTCGAGCAGGGCCAGGTCGTCGGGCTTGGGCGAGGTGAAGGGGTGATGCATAGCGAAGTAGCGGCCCTCCTCTTCAAGGAATTCGAGCAGCGGGAAATCGACCACCCACAGCGGCGAGAACGTGTCTTTGTTGCGCAGACCCAGGCGGTGGCCCATTTCGAGGCGCAGCTCGCTCAGGGCCTTGCGGGTTTTGGCCTCGGGGCCCGCCAGCAGCAGCAGCAAGTCGCCGGGGCTGGCGTGCAGGGCGGCGCTCCACTTGCGCAGCTCGTCCTGCGAGTAGAACTTATCGACCGACGATTTCACCTGGCCGTCGGCTTCCACGCGGGCGTAGATGAGGCCGGTGGCCCCGATTTGCGGGCGCTTCACGAAATCCGTCAACTCGTCGAGCTGCTTGCGGGTGTAGGCGGCGCAGGTAATGGCGTTGATGCCCAGCACAATTTCGGCACCGTCGAACACCGGGAAGCCCTGCCCTTTCACGGTTTCGCTCAAGTTCACAAACTTCATCTCGAAGCGCGTGTCGGGCTTGTCGTTGCCGTAGTCGCGCATGGCGTCGGCGTAGGTCATGCGGGGCACGGTGGGGAAATCCAGGTTTTTGATTTCCTTGAACAAGTAGCGCACCAGGCCCTCAAACGTGTTGAGGATGTCTTCCTGCGTCACGAAGGCCATTTCGCAATCAATCTGCGTGAACTCGGGCTGGCGGTCGGCGCGCAGGTCTTCGTCGCGGAAGCACTTCACGATCTGGAAGTAGCGGTCGAAGCCCGATACCATCAGCAACTGCTTGAACGTCTGGGGCGACTGCGGCAGGGCATAAAACTCGCCGGGGTTCATGCGCGAGGGCACCACGAAGTCGCGGGCCCCCTCGGGCGTGGACTTGATGAGCACCGGAGTTTCGACTTCAATGAAGTCCTGGCCGTCAAGGTAGCGGCGCACGGCCTGGGCCATGCGGTGGCGCAGCATCAGGTTGTTGCGCACAGGGTTGCGGCGCAGGTCGAGGTAACGGTACTTCATCCGCAGGTCGTCGCCGCCGTCGGTGTCGTCTTCGATGAGGAAGGGCGGCAGCTTGGCGGGGTTGAGCACGTCGATTTTCTCGACCCGGATTTCGATGTCGCCGGTGGGCATTTTGTCATTTTTAGAATGGCGCTCGGCCACTTGGCCGGTCACCTGCACCACAAATTCGCGGCCCAAGTGGCGGGCTTGGTCGCGCACGGCGTCGGTTTCCACGCCTTCTTCCAGGGCCAACTGCGTGAGGCCGTACCGGTCGCGCAGGTCCACCCAGGCAATGCCGCCCTTGTCGCGGGTGCGCTGCACCCAGCCGCAGAGCGTAACGGTTTGGCCAATGTGTTCGGCGCGCAGTTCGCCGCAGGTGTGGGTTCGTAGCATCTTAATTATCGGTTAGCAGTTGGCGGTTAGCAATTATCAGCTTCGGCGGACTGGGGCCCCCGGACCGGATATATTGGTAACCAAACGCGCTGGCACGCAGCGGGGCAAAGTTAGGGCCTAACCCGGCGGGGGAAAATGGGCAGCTTTGCTTTCGGCCAGGACCCTACTTTGGCACACTAGATGCAAAGAGCCGCAGTATCTGCGTTCTTTTGTTCTTTCAACTTATTTCCTCTATGAAATTCTTCTCCATCATCACGCTGGCTACTGCCCTGCTGGCCGCCGGCTCGGCTCAGGCCCAAACCAAAGTCAAGACTAAAGACAAGGACGACGCCGTGGTAATCAAAACTAAGGGCACCCCCGGCACCGTGACCCTCGACGGCCCCGTGAAGCGCGTGGAAACCCTCTCGGGCATCGACATTTTCCCCAAGCCCAACTCGCCGAGCATTATGCTCAGCTTCACCCAGCAGTTCACCAAGCCGGGTGTGCTCACGATGACGGACTACAAAAACCGCGTCATCTACACCACGCCGCTTGACCCCGCCAATAACACCGGCGCCCCCGTGGAGCTGGGTAAAATCCCGGCCGGCACGTACTTGGTCGAAGCCAAAACCGGCAATTACGTGTACTGGAAAAAGGTGCGCGTGAAGTACCCCACGGTGCGTCAGTAGTTTCTGGCTGTTTACTTTCTGTTCATGAGATTTTTTTCGCTGCTGCTGGTGCTGGGCTTGGCCGGTTTTGCGCCGGGCCCCAAGCTCGTCACCACCAAGCTGCCCGGCCTAGCGGTGGGCGTGCCCGAAGGCTTCGCGCCCCTGCCCGACGACGGCATTGCCGCCAAGTACCCGGCTGCCCGCAAGCCCTTGGCCGTGTACAGCAGCCCCAACGGCCGCGTCAATTTTAGCGTGGCGGTGCGGCCCACCGATTTTCAAACGCCTGATTACAACGTGCTGCTCCAGATTTACAAGGCCAGCATTCAGCGTTTGTACTCGAAGGTGGAATTCAGCAAGCAGGAAGTGCGCCAGGTGCACGGCCACAATTTTGTGTCGTTCGAGTTCGTGTCGACGGTGGTTGACGCGCGGCGCGGCGACCAACTGGCGCCCATCCGCAAGTACCAGGCTGTGCAGTACGCCGTGGTGAAGGACCAGATGTACGTGTTCACTTTTGACGCGCCGGCCGCCGAGCAAGCCCAGTGGCAGCCCGTGGCGCAAGCCGTGATGGGGGCCATCAACTTGAAGTAGGGCCTCCAGCCGTGGAGCCCCCCACGCCTCCCCATTTTTTCCTTCGCGAAACCCCGCGTGCCCGTGACGGACGACTACTTCATGGCCCAGGCCTTGCGCGAAGCCCACGCGGCGCTAGCCGCGGGCGAAATTCCCATCGGGGCGGTGGTGGTGCTGGAAAATAAAATCGTCGGCCGGGGCCACAACCAAACCGAGCGGCTGCGCGACGTGACGGCCCACGCCGAGATGCTAGCCCTGACAGCCGCCGCCAACCACCTGGGCAACAAATACCTGGCCGACTGCACCCTCTACGTGACCGTGGAGCCGTGCGTGATGTGTGCCGGGGCCAGCGCCTGGGCCCAACTACGCGCGGTAGTGTACGGAGCCGAAGAAGTGAAAACAGGATTTCGGCGGCACGGGCCCCTGCTGCACCCGCGCACCGAACTGCGCGGCGGGGTGCGCGCTGCCGAGTGCGCCGCCCTGATGCAGTCGTTTTTTCGCGCCAAACGTAGATGACTCTACCTTTAGGGGCTCTGCGCCGCCGCCCACCCCGCGCAGGGGTTGGCGGCGGCGGTGGAGTATTTTCTTTCACTTTACCCTTTTTTAACAATGGCTTTCGAACTGCCCAAGTTGCCCTACGCCTACGACGCGCTGGAACCCACGTTTGACGCGCAAACGATGGAGATTCACCATACCAAGCACCACCAAGCCTACGTCACGAACCTGAACGCTGCCATTGCGGGCACAGCGATGGAGACCCAGTCCATCGAAGAGATTCTGCACAACATCGCCGCCGCGCCGCCCGCGGTGCGCAACAACGGCGGGGGCCACTGGAACCACTCGCTGTTCTGGACCATCCTCTCGCCCAACGGCGGCGGGCAGCCCACCGGGGCCGTGGCCACGGCCATCACCCAGGCCTTCGGCAGCTACGAGAAGTTCAAGGAAGAATTCGCCAAAGCCGCCACCACGCGTTTCGGCTCGGGCTGGGCCTGGTTGTGCAAGCAGGCCGATGGCTCGCTGCAAATTTGCTCGACGCCCAACCAGGACAACCCGCTGATGCCCGACGCCGGCTGCAAAGGCATGCCCATCCTGGGCCTCGACGTGTGGGAGCACGCCTACTACCTCAAGTACCAAAACCGCCGGCCTGATTATATCGCTGCGTTCTTCAACCTCATCAACTGGGACGAAGTGAACAAGCGCTTTGCCGACGCTAAGTAAGTCCGGCCGTACCAGACGCAGCTTCAAAAAGCCTTTCCGCACGCTGCGGAGAGGCTTTTTTATGGCCGGATTTGTCGGGTGTCAGGCGGCCGGGGCCAGGGCCAGCAACTGCCTGCCTGGCGCGGGCCCTGGCCACAGGCCCACCGCCACCGGTTTTATTTCTAATGTAACTTTAGGCGCAAAAACCCTTTTCCCAAATTTTAAAGCTGCGCCTGCATGAACATTAAGCTGCGTCTTATTATTCTGAGTTTCCTCCAGTTTTTCATCTGGGGCGCGTGGTTGATTACAATTGGTGCGTACTGGTTTCAAACCAAGCACTGGTCGGGCGCGCAGTTTGGTGCCATCTTCTCCACGATGGGTATCGCGTCCATTTTCATGCCCTCGCTCATGGGCATCGTGGCCGATAAGTGGGTGAACGCCGAGAAGGTATACGGCGTGCTGCACCTGTTAGGGGGCATTACGCTCTGCGCCATTCCGTTCATCACCGACCCAGGCGTATTCTTCTGGGTAATTCTGCTGAACATGATTTTCTACATGCCCACCCTGGCGCTATCCATTGCTGTTTCGTATTCGGCGCTCAAAGGCCAGAACCTAGACGTGGTGGAAGATTATCCGCCCATTCGGGTGTGGGGCACCATCGGCTTCATCGCGGCCATGTGGACGGTTACGTTCCTGGGCTTTGAGAAGTCAGCCAACCAGTTTTACGTAGCCGCCGGGGCAGCGCTGCTGCTGGGTTTCTACGCCTTCACGCTGCCCAAGTGCCCGCCGCCATCGCGGGGTGTACCGGGCCGTTCGCTGGTGGATGCGCTGGGCCTCAAATCGTTTGTCTTGCTGCGCGACCGCAAGCTGGCTACATTCTTTGCCTTTGCTCTGCTGCTGGGGGCTGCCTTGCAGCTCACCAACGCCTACGGCGACACTTTTCTGCACGACTTCGATAAAATACCCGCCTACCGCGACACGCTTTCGGTGCAGCACCCGGCCTTCATCATGTCGATTTCGCAGATTTCCGAAACGCTGTTCATCTTGGCTATTCCGTTCTTTCTCCGGCGTTTCGGTATCAAGCAGGTAATGCTGTTCAGCATGGTGGCCTGGGTACTGCGCTTTGGCCTGCTGGCCTACAGCAACCCCGGCGGCGGCCTCTGGATGATTATCCTCTCGTGCATCGTGTACGGCATGGCCTTCGATTTTTTCAATATCTCGGGCTCACTGTTTGTCGAAACCCAAACCCAGCCCAGCATTCGGGCCAGCGCGCAGGGCTTGTTCATGATGATGACCAATGGCTTCGGGGCCGTGCTGGGCAGCTCATTGAGCGGCATCGTCATCCAAAATTATTTTACCGATGCCGCCGGCAACAAGGATTGGCACGGCATCTGGCTGGCATTCGCGGCCTATGCGCTGGCCATTGCCGTGCTGTTCGTGCTCATTTTTAAGCATAAGCACGAGCAGCAGCCCACTGAAACCGTGGCCGCAGGTTCCTTGCTTTCCATTGAGCAAGCCTAGCGGGCCGATGGCCGGGGCCCTGTCCCCAACGTGTCCGTCTACCCATTGCAAGCGCTGCCTTTGCTTACGAAACAAAGGATTTAGAATCGCATCATTTCCAGCCACGCGCCCAAGCTCGTCAATACATAGTCAGTACAAAAAAAGTCTGTTTTTAGTATAATAAAAAACCCGCATTGCAGCACGCAGTGCGGGTTTTTTTGTTGTTTTTAGGGCCCCTGGTTTAGAAAAATTAATGGCTAGGCCAGGGCCCCCAATAGACTATTTACCAAAGAAGAAATCGGCTTCGATTTGGGCGTTCTCGTCGGAGTCGGAACCGTGCACGGCGTTGGCCTCGATGCTCTTGGCGTACTTCTTCCGAATGGTGCCTTCGGCGGCTTGGGCCGGGTTGGTGGCCCCAATGAGGGTGCGGAAGTCGGCCACGGCGTTGTCTTTTTCGAGCACGGCGGCCACAATGGGGCCGCTCGACATGTACTTCACCAGGTCCTGGTAGAAGGGGCGCTCTTTGTGTACGGCGTAGAACTCGCCGGCGCGCTCGGCCGTCAGGGCAATTTTCTGGAGCGCCACAACGCGGAAGCCGCCGGCTTCCATCATGCCCAGGATGCCACCGATGTGGTTTTCCAGAACGGCGTCGGGCTTAATCATTGTGAACGTGCGGTTGGTGGCCATGGGGCGGGAGGGAATATGGTAAAAGAGTAAATGAAACGGGTGAGGGCACAAAAGTAGCCACAACTCGGGCGGTGCGGTGGCTTGGCCAAGGGCCCCGTTGGGCCAGCCGCAGCGAACCTTCGGGGGGGCTTCGGTTGTTGGGAACGGATTTCTTCCGACTTTTGCCGCCCACTTGGCCCTGAGGGCCCGGCCCTTAGTTGATTACCAGGCTTCTTACGTTGTCGATGACCACCCCCCTTGCCGAACTACAGGCGCTGCTCGCGCAGCCCCGCCAAGTTTTCATTACCACTCACCACAAACCCGATGCTGACGCCCTCGGCTCGTCGTTGGCGTGGGCGGCTTACCTCAAGCAGCACGGCCACCACGTGACCGTGGTGACGCCCTCCGACTACCCCGCCTTTCTGAACTGGATGGGCGGCAACGACGAGGTTGTGATTTACGACAAGCGCCAGAACGACCACCAGGTGCGCGACTTAGTGCAGCGCGCCGAAGTCATTTTTTGCCTCGATTTTAGCTGCCTGGCCCGCATCAACGAGATTGGGGAATACGTGCGCAACGCCCCCGGCACGAAGGTGCTCATCGACCACCACCAGCAGCCCGAGGCGTTTGCCGACATCAGCTTTTCCAACCCCGGGGCGGCGGCCACGGCCGAGCTGATCTTTGAAATCATCCGCGACCTGGGCGACCAGGCCCAAGTGTCCAAGGCCATGGGCGAGGCCTTGTACGCGGGCATCATGACGGACACGGGCTCGTTCCGCCACCCCAGCACCTCGCGCAACGTGCACCTCATCATCGCCGAGTTGCTGAGCGCGGGCATCGACCTCTCGGCCGTGCACCGCCGCATCTACGATTCGCATTCCGAAATCCGGCTGCGCTTTCTGGGCTTCGTGCTGAAGGAAAAGCTGGTCGTCAACCGCGAATTCAACACCGCTTACATCGCCATCACCCGCGACGAGCTGCGCGCCTACGACAGCAAAACCGGCGACACCGAGGGCCTGGTCAACTATGCGCTCAGCATCGAGGGCATCGTGTTTGCCGCCATTTTCATCGACCGCGGCTCGGCCGTAAAGATCTCCTTCCGTTCGGTGGGCGATTTTTCGGTGAGCGACTTTTCGCGCCAGCACTTCGAGGGCGGCGGCCACCACAACGCCGCCGGCGGCATCAGCTACCAGCCCTTGGGGCTCACCGTCGAGCGTTTCCTGGGCCTGCTGCCCCAGTACAAAGAGCAGCTGGTGGGCGAGCCCGTGGCCGCCGCGCCGCCCGTGGCCTAGCCCGCGCGTACCTTTGCCCTTCCATTCGTTGCCCCAACTTTGTTTTTCCTCACACTTTAGCACGTTCATGCGTTCTTCCTTCCGCTCTGGGCGGCACCTGGCCCTGGGGGCCGGCTTGCTGGGCCTATTGTTTTCTACCGCGGCCTGCAACAAGCTCGGCGGCGGCGACTTTGCCAAGACGAAATCGGGCATCGAATACAAAATTTTCAAAAAAGTCGGCAGCAAGTACGAGAAGCGCGACATCAGCGGCGATGCGGACCCGACCTACAAGGACCGGGTGGGCAAGTTTCTGACGGCTTATATCGACACCCGCACCGGCAAAGACTCGGTGCTCGAAAGCACCCGCACCAAGTTCCAGGGTGCGCTGGTGCCGCTGCCGCTGCAGGAAGTGAAGCGCAAGGGCACCCCCGAGGAAGCGTTTGCCTTGCTGATGCCCGGCGACAGCGCCGTGTTCCGCTTCAACGCTGACTCGCTCTTCAAGCCCCAGGGCCCCAACCCGCCCCGCCCCGTGCCCCCCTTCCTGAAAAAGGCTGGCAACGTGGTGGTGTTGCACGTGTCTACCCGCGGCCTCATCGACCAAGCCGCCGCCATGACCATGCAGCAAGACCTGCAGCAGAAGATGATGGCCGAGCAGCAGCGCCAGATGATGGCCTTTGCCGGCGACCAGTTGAAAAAAGACGACGCCACGCTGCAAGCCTACATCAAAAGCAAAAGCCTGACGGGCCTGAAGAAAACGCCTTCGGGCATTTACTACCAGGTGACGACGCCCGGCGCGGGGCCCCTGGCCAAGCAAGGCCAGACGGTGACCATGAAGTACACCGGCATGCTGCTCGACGGCAAGGTGTTCGACGCGTCGGACAAGCACCCGGGGCCCCCGTTCGAGTTTCCGCTCGGCCAGGGCAAAGTGATTCCGGGCTGGGACGAGGCCGTGGCGCTGCTCAACAAAGGCAGCAAGGCTACGTTCTTGATTCCTTCGACGCTGGCCTACGGGCAGCAAGGCGCCGGGGCCGACATTCCGGCCAACTCGCCGCTGCGCTTCGACGTGGAGCTGGTCAACGTTAAATAATTTACTAAAAGCCCGGTATGCAGGTAACGCCCATAAAATCCTTTTTGCTTCGTTTTCGGGCCCAGGCCGGGCTACTGGGCCTGCTGGTGCTGTGTGCTTCGCCGGCCCTGTGGAGCTGCTCCTCGTCCGTCGACACCAGCGCCTTTGATGCGGCGGTGCAAGCCGGCAAGGACCACCAAGCGAAGTACCAGGTTATTGACGACACCATCATTCAGGGTTACCTCAAGCGCCACAACTACACCGCTGCCAACTACCAGCGCACCGCCTCGGGTCTGTACTTGGTGACGCTGACGGCAGGTACCGGCACGCAAGTGGCCGCGGGCAAGCAAATCAGCGTGAAGTATACGGGCAAGTATATAAGCAAAGCGACGGAAAACACGGTGTTTGACACCTCTGACAACGCTCCTACTAAAAGTTTCGACTACACTGTAGGAGCCATCAACTTAATTCCGGGCTGGACGGAAGGGACGTTGCTTATGCGCCAGGGCGACCGCAAGTTGCTGCTGATCCCGTCGTACTTGGCTTACGGTCCTTCCGGGGCCGGCACCATTCCGCCCGACACGCCTATTTTGTTCGACATGCAAATCGTGACCGTTTCGCCCTAGTGGCGGCGTTTTCGGTTGCCGCGCACCCCGTTCCGCGCTTGCTGCGGGGCGGGGTGCGTTCGTTTACGCTGGGGCCCCACCGGTCCGTTTTGTTCATTTTCACTTCTATTACTTCACCGCCTTCCCATGCGTTTTTGGATGATTTTAACGGCCGTGCTGCTGGCCGGCCGCTGGGCTTCGGCCCAGGCCCCGGCCCCGGCTACACCGAGTCCCGGCCGGACCGCCAGCGGCATCGAGTACCAGCTGTTTCGCCGGGGCCCCGACGGGCGCTTTGCTCCCCGGGCCCTGGCCGTGCCCACGGATGCGCCCTACGCCAGCCGCGCCGGCCAGTTCCTCACCGTGTTCCTGGAGTTTCGCACCGGCCGCGACTCGGTGCTGATGAACAGCCGCCGGGTGGCGCCGCAGCCGCAGCCGTTCCCGCTGCTGCCCACGCCGCCCCGCGGCACCCTGGAGGAAGCCGTGGCCCTGCTGCTGCCCGGCGACAGCGCCGTGTTTCGCCTGCCGGCCGATACGCTCTTTGCCAAGACGTTTCAGGGCCAGCCGGTGCCGCCGTTCATCAAGCAAGCGGGCAATGTACTGGTGATATCGGCCCGGGCTTTTGAGCTGGTGAGCCGCGAAGAGCTGACCGCCCGCGAGCAAAAGCTGCGTACTGAACAGGCCAAAAAAGACGCTGCCGCTTCGGCCAAGCAGCTGGTGAAGGACAACGCCCAAATCCAGGCTTACCTCAAAAAGAACAAGTTGGTGGCCCGCAAAACGGCCGGCGGCACCTACTACGTCCTCACCCGCACCGGCAAAGGGGCCCTGCCCAAAAAAGGCCAAACCGTGAGCGTGCTCTACAAGGGCAGCTTGCTGGCCACGGGCAAGGTGTTCGACGCCTCCGCCCAGCGCGGCAACGTGCCGATTGACTTCCCGCTGGGCCAAGGCCAGGTAATTCTCGGTTGGGACCAGGGCATCGCGGCGCTGCCCAAGGGCAGCAAGGCCGTGCTGCTCATCCCGTCGCCGCTGGGCTACGGGGCCCGCGGGGCCGGGGCCGACATTCCGCCCAACGCCGTGCTGCGCTTCGACGTGGAGCTGGTGGGCGTGAAGTAATGGCCAAGCCAGCCGAGTAAACGCAAAACGCGGGGCCCCGCCGAGCAAATACTGGTGGGGGCCCCGCGGTTTGCGTTTACTCGGCTAGCACCTGCGAGAGAATGTCGAGCGATTTGATCTCGCCCAGCTGCTCGACGTGCAGCTGGTAGTAGCGCAGCAGCACGTTCAGCAGTTCGCGGCGCACCCGGCCGTTGGGGATGGTGCTGGGGCCCTGGCCGTGCAGCAGCTCGTCGAAGTAGCCCGCAAATTCGCGCAGGTGCAGCACAGCGGGCCCTGCAGGACCGGTGCGGCCGGTGGGCGCGTGCCCGGCCATGGCCACTTGGTCGGTCAGCTCGGCCCCGGAATCGGTGCCAAAGCCCAAGTAGGTGGCCAGTTCCAGCAGAAAGCGTAGCGCAAAGTTTTCGCTGCCCGCCGCGGCCTGGTCAAAGGCCAGGATGTGGTCGTGCAGAAACGCGAACAGCGGCGCGTCGGCCTCCTCTTCGCGTAGGGCCCGTCCCAGCACTTCCGACAGAAACAGCACCACGCTGCTTTTGGCCACGTCGTAGGGCAGGGTTTGAAAGGGCTCGGCGCAGCGGAACTCGGCCAGCCGCGTGAGGCCCCCGCGGGCCGACGTGTACGCCACCAACTCGAGCAGCGTGAAGGGCTGAAACAGGGCAATGCGCCCCGGCGGCTTGGCCTTGCGCACCCCGTTCACCACGTAGCTCTGCAAGCCCAGTTGCTCGGTGTACACGCGGGCGATGATGCTGGTTTCGCGGTATTTAAGGAAGCTAAGGACAATGCCGCGGGTTTTGACCAGCATGGAATTTAATCTGAAAAAGAATAGAACAGGGAACGCGACCTTGGCGTGGAAGTGCGGCAGCTATGCTTAGAACAGCAAACCAAGCGGCTGGTCTAAACCAATTTTGCCGCCTGGTTTTCCACATTCAATCCACTTTTGGGCTTTATTTCGACAGCACGGCCATTTTGCTTACGCAGCCGTTCTGGCCGTTGGCATCGGAGGTAAGCACCAAGTATACGCCCGAGCGCACGCGGCGGCCGTCGGGATCGGTCAGGTTCCAGGTCACGGTGCCACCGGCGGCCGTGGTGGCGTACACAAGGTGGCCGGCCACGTCGGTAATTTTTACCAGCGCGTTGTTGGCCAGCCCCCCGATGCCCACCAAGCCCGCAAAATCGGGCCGCACGGGGTTCGGAAATACCTGGGCGCAGCTAGGAGTGCCCTCCGTGACGGTGGCCCCGCCGCGGTACGCCAGCACGCCCGAGTCGGTGGCCACCCACACTTCGCCGGTTTTGTCGTTCACGGCCACGTCGTTGATGCGGTTGGACGGCAGCGGGCTGTTGGCGGTGGTGAAGTGCAGCAGGGCCTCGCTCCCGTCGGCGCTGAAAAGCCACAGGCCGTTGTCGGTGCCAAACCACTTGCGGTTGGCCCCGTCTACGGCCACCGATCTTACCACTTCGCTGTAGAGCACGGGAAACCGGCTGCCTTCGCCGCGCTGCACCACGGGCAGCCGGAACTCGCTGGTGCCCGCCAGGGCCCCGCTGGGGTCGTCGAGCACGGCCACGCCCGCCGCCGTGGTGATCCAAATAGCTCCCGCCCGGTCGTTCACCACGTCGTAGATGGCGGGCAGCACCGCCGAGCTCCCGGTGGCCGGGTCGGTGGCGAGCGAAAATTTGCGGGTGGCGTTGGTGGTCGGGTCGACGACCCACAAGCCGTCGCCGCCCTGGCGGGCTTCCGACGCCCACACCTGGCCGAGGTTGTCGAGGGCCAAGCGGTCCAGGTTTTGGGAGCCGTTGAAGTACGGGATAACGCTCCAGGTAGCCGCCGCGGGGTCGAAGCGGAACAGACCCGACGCCCCGGCTTGGCGGTGCTGGTTGGCCAGCCACACGCCGCCGGTGGCATCGGCGGCCAGGTCCGTCACACGCACGCTGACGTAACGGGGGTCGTTGGGGTCGATGGTGCGGCGCAAAGGGCTGCCAGTGGTCCCTTCCGTGAACAAGCGGAACTGGCCGGGGCCCTTCCACTCCAACAAACCAGTGCCGTAACTGGCCACGTACAGCGTGCCGTCGGCAGTGCGAATGCCCCGCGACACGTCCAGCGGGTCGGGGTAGGAAGCAGCCGGCAGGGTGGCGTTGTTTACGTTCGTCCACTGCCCGGCCGTGTACTCGTAAAAACCCTCCCGCCGCGACAACGGCACGTACCGGTCAGAATAACCGCCCGTGAACACGTCCGTAATATTGGTGTGCGCATCGGACAGCAAGCTGTAAGCCAGTCCGGTAGCGGGGCCGTTGGCAGCGAAGGTTTCCGGGGCCTGGCCCGCGCGCAGCCGCTGCACTCCGGCCAGGTAATTGGCCACGTAGTAGCTGCCGTCGTGCGCCGAATACACCGCATCCGTTACGTAATCGCCCGGTCCAGCCGCGCCGGCCAGCAGTTGGAACGTTCCCGCGGCGTCGCGGCGGTACACGCCGTACGTGTCACCGGCCAGCAGCAAGCCCCGCAGCGAGCTGCGCAACTGCCGGGCGCGGGATGTGGCGGGCGCGGCCACCGGCTGCCAGGCGTTGGCCGCCCGCCGAAACACGTACGTGCCGCCGCCATTGTCTACGGTGGCGTACACGTAGGGGCCCTGGGTAGCCAGCTGGCGGTAAGCTTCGTAGCCGCCGGCCACCACCGGCACCGGCTGGTACACGGCCCAACTGCGGTAGTCGAGCAGGTTGTCGGCCATGCGGGCCACCTGCAAGCCTGCCGATGTAGCCGCAAACAGCGTGTCGTGGGCCACGGCTGTGGCGTACACCCGCACCGCCGCGCCCGCGGGCCCAATGGCGCTGTACGTGTCGCTCACCTCGGCGCGGTCGAGGTTCAGCACCACTACCCCAAACGCAGCGGCCAGGTACGCCCGCCGCCCGCTCACCGCCGCCTGGTAAATGGTGCGGTCGCTCTGAATGCTCTTGCGCAGGATGTCGGGCAGGTTGCGCACCTGGCCGTCGTCGCCCAGCAAGTCCACGTTGTTATTGCGGTACACCACCACCGTCTGGCGGCCCACCGAGTCGTAGGCCAAGGCCGCCACGCCCACGTCGCTCAAGCCGTCGCGGCTGGAAAGCGTCTGGGTGGTGTTCAGGGTTTTATCAATAAAATAAAAGGCATTCTCCGTGCCCACGTACACGCGGTTGCCGGCATCAGCCAAGTGCAGGGGCCGGTTGGTGGGCAGGTGCAGCTGCCAGTCGCCGTAGCCGGCCGTGTTCTGGGCGTGGGCCCCCAGGGTCCCCAGCAGAGGGGCCAGCAGCAACAGCGCAACCAGCAAACGAGCGAAACGGGGCATACGGCAAGGCCTCAGGAACGGTAAAGGTAGAACAAGCCCGCCGCCATTGCCAACGCCGGGCCAACCGGTTTAGTGTGGATGCGCCGCCGCCGCCGGGGCCCCTGGTCGCTCCTGCATGCCCGATAAAAAGCACGGACGGCAGCGGGCTTCGTACGAATCGGTTTCGCCCAACAACACCTGTTTTTCGCTGGCGGCGATGCGGAACGAGTACGCGGCCAGCTCGCCGCAGCACACGCACACGGCGTGCACCTTGGTCACGAATTCGGCTGTGGCCAGCAGCGCCGGCATGGGCCCAAAAGGCCGGCCGAGGTAGTCCATGTCGAGCCCCGCGACAATGACGCGGGTGCCTTGGTCGGCCAGCTGCTTGCACACGTCCACCAGCGAGGCGTCAAAAAACTGGGCCTCGTCGATACCCACCACGTCGGAGCCCGCCGCTAGCAGCAAAATTTCGTCGGGTAAGGCCACCGGCGTCGAGCGGATGCTGTTGGCGTTGTGGCTCACCACGTCTTGGGTGTGGTAGCGGGTGTCGAGCGCCGGCTTGAAGATTTCGACCCGCTGCCGGGCAATACGGGCGCGGGTAAGCCGACGAATCAACTCCTCGGTTTTGCCCGAGAACATGGACCCGCACACCACCTCCACCCAGCCCCGGTGGGGAGCGGTGAACCGAGGGCCAACTCTAGTTTCAATAAACACGCAATCAATTAATTAAAGCAACCACAACGTATCGAAGCCAAGACCTACTTGTTCTTGATCCGCAACGCAAATTACGGGCTTAGGGCCCCAGCGCCCGCTACCTGCCTCATCCATCGTAGCGCTGGTGGGGCAGCTGCGTAGCCACTGGCACCCGGCCCCGAACGTCACCTGCCAGCAACTGCGCTTGGCAGGCGAGGCGCTCGTCGGGTGCCAAGCGGCCCGCGGCTTGGTAGCGCACCTCGGCCGCCGTGGGGGCCCCCAGGCACGCGCTACCGGCCCGCACTTGCACCCGGCAACTGGTGCAACGCCCACGCCCCCCGCAGGCATGCATCCAGTCGAAACCCGCGCCGTGCAGGGCGGCCAGCAGCGTAGCCCCGGCGGGTACTTCCACCACCGCACCGGGCAGGTTTTCTATCGTCAGCAGGGGCATTTGTGCCTAACTTTCGGCGCTTGAACCTCGCCTGAAATGAACGACAAATATAGCCCCGCCAAGTGCGCGCAGTACGGCCGCCGCCTCGCCGCTCGGCTTTGCGAACAACACTTCGGCGCCCAACCCACCGCCACGTTCGACGGCCCCGCCCTGCTGCGTTTCACGCCCGTGCGCCAACTCAATTTATTGGTGCTGCGCCAGTTGCTAACGCAATGGCAAGCCGAGGCAGCTCACCTGCGCAGCCCGTACTTTGATTTTGATGCTGCGCCCGTGCAGGCTAGCCTCGCGCAGTTGATGAACACACTTTCGCGCCACATTCGCCTCGGCCGCGCTGCCCTAGAGCCGTTGCTGGCCGAAGCTGCCGCGGGGGCCCTGGGCCTGGCTACGGCCCCCGTTGATGCAGCCCAGCATTTACTGTTTAATGGTCCGGAACCCATTGCTATGGCCAGTCTGCGCGACAACCTGCGCTACCTTGACCTCGACAAAGAATTCTACCAAGGCTTTGTCGACAACCTGCCAGCCACCACCGAGGGTTTCACGGCTGAATTTCTGCGCCACCGCTTCGAGCTTTACCATGCGGCCAACTACCGGGCTCACGAGCCTGTGCAGCGCTTCGTCGAAGCTCTAAGCGCCCTGCTGCCCCTCACCACCGCCGACTTATTGGAAGATGGACCCGTGGCTACTCCACCAGCCGCAACGGTTATGGTTCGGCCCGTTGCCTTGGCTCCGTTGGCTCCCGAGCCAGTGTCACCGCCAGCCGCCGCCCAGCCGCCGGCCGAACGTATTACGCTGCCCGCTCCGACTGTGCCACTCTACGAAAAATTGAAAGCCTCCCAGAGCGATATTCAGCCCCTGGCCGAAACTCTGCGCGCCCACGCCGCTTCCACTAGGCCCGTCGAGCACACGGCCCTCAAAGTAGAAACCCTGCGCGCCGCTATTTCCATTAACCAACGTTTCAGCTTCATCAACGAGTTGTTTAACGGCGAAAATATGGAATACCACGCCGCCGTCCAACACCTTGATGCACTACCTACCGCCGAGCAAGCCCGCACTTACTTGACCGACGAGTTGGCCCAGCGCTACGATTGGATGCACAAAGAGGAACACGTGAGCAAATTGCTCAAGCTTATCGAACGAAAGTTTGCTTAGGTCTTTGCGAGGACTATTGTGCCAGCGCGCGATCTTTCTGCGCCACTGGCTGCTGCCGTGGGCCCTGGCCGTGGCCGCTTTAGCCAACTTGGCTTACCCTGTGTACCGACACTACGATTTTTCCTATTCGCCCGACACTCGGAGCTACCTCCGCATGGCCACTGGGCAGTTCGATAGCGTCAGCATTACGCGGCGCTACCGCGTGCTGGTACCCGCCATGGCCGCTACCTTGGCTGCCCCCATCACCCAAGGCTATGGCCGTATATGGCCTGCGCGCGCTGGGGGCTTGTGGCCCCTACGCTTCGCTTTTTATTTGGTCAATTGCTTATTATTGGGCGCAGCCGGAGCCTGCTGGTTCAACGCAGCGCGCTTAGCAGGGGCCTCTACAGGAGCCGCGGCCCTTTCCATGTTGGCCCTGCTCACCAGCCGCTGGGCCGCTTACGAAGCAGGCCTACCGCTTACCGACAGCCTATACGCAGTGCTTTTCGGATTGGGATACTACGCTTTTCGGCGGGGCCCAGGTGCTGGGTGGGCAATAGCCGTCGCTTTGTTGCTAGGGCCCCTAGCAAAGGAATCGTTCATATTTTTGCTGCCTTGGTTGCTGTGGTACGGTCGCCGCGCCCTTCCCCTCTCTCGGCAGTTGCCCACAATAATTGTGGGTTTGGGGGCCCTCTTTGCGGTGCACTGGTTAATTGATTCTCGTATCGGCGTTCCTGCTACCGAATCAGTAACCAACGCCCTCTCCCACCTTGACAACATTCGCTATTCGTTGCACCGCGCTTTTAGCTTGAAAGGAATAGGCGAATTACTGAGCATTTTTGGATTATATATCCTTGTCCCCCCCGTAGCATTCTGGTGCGCGCGGCCCCTATTTCCGTCAATAAATTGGCACGCCCCACTAGGTCTGGCTGAGCTATTGCTATTAGCCGTCGTAGCCATCCATATGCTACTATCAGGCGATTTAGGACGCATGGGTTACTTAGCCGCACCCGTGGCCTGCACTGCCCTAGCGCTGGCTTTCACGCACACACGGCGGCTTCACAGCCCTGTATAAAGTTTAGCGAACCAAGTCTTGCTTCCTGTAAGCATCAATTGCTAGCAAGCTAAATAACAATATGGTAAACGACCATAAGGACGACCCTCCGTAACTAAAAAAAGGCAATGGTATTCCAACCACGGGAGCTAAACCCATAGTCATACCCATATTTATAGTAATGTGAAAGAACAGTATGCTAGCGACACAGTAGCCGTAAGTGCGCCCAAACACTGATTTCTGGCGCTCCGCTACGTATAGAATCCGCCATAGCAATATCAGATATAAACTAATTACCGTCAAGCTTCCGACCCATCCAAATTCTTCGCCAACTGTGCAGAAAATAAAGTCAGTGCTCTGTTCAGGCACAAAGTCGAATTTAGTTTGAGTGCCCTGCAAAAAACCCTTGCCTAACATTCCCCCCGATCCTAAAGCAATTTTGCTTTGAGTCACGTTCCACCCTTTGCCCAAAGGATCAGCCGATGGATTGAGAAGCACTTCAATGCGTTGGCGTTGGTGCGGTTGTAGCACCTCATTGTAAAAAAAATCAACGCCCACTACCATGCCTATAACTAGCGCCCATACGCCGAAGGCTAGGATCAAGTGGTGACGTAACACTCGTCGATTAAGCAGTAATACCGCTATCAATATCAACGTGAAAGCCCCTACTAACCATAGTTTTGGCACTAATAAAGCTAATAGCAGAATTATACCAGCGGCCGCTAATAATAAAAGTATTAGTGGCGACATACCTTCTCGGAAATAAGCTAACAGCAACGCCGCAAATACTAAGGCTTGTCCCGATTCATTGGATGCAACTATGAACAAGGGCGGTAACAGTGTGATGCCAGCTAATACCAGTTGGTCACGCCAATTCTGGTACCGCAAATTGATCCCCGCCATAAAGCGCGAAGCAGCTAGCGCAGTCGTGAATTTAGCAAACTCCGCTGGCTGCAACCGCACGGGCCCCAACTCCAACCATGAACGCGAACCTGCAATAGGCCGCGCTACTAACATTGTGAAAATAAGCAGCAAAATCATCCCCCCATACAAGCCATACGCAAGAGTGTCAAATGCTTTATAGTCTACAATTAATAAAATCACTATCAGTACCACTGCTGTACCCATCCAAAGCAACTGCTTGAACCAATTGAATACCATCAATTGATTAAAGTTCAGAGCTGCTAATGGATTTGCTGGAGCGTCAGATGAATAGCTAGCTGCATAAATGCATATCCATCCTAACCCCACTAAACTCATGTAAATAAATACAGTTATCCAATCAATACTACGGCTATACCGTGCAGGAGACGAAAGCATTTACAGTCGTATTCTCAAAGTAAAAAGTAACAATATAAAAAGCTTAATTTTGCATTATAATACGCGTTGGCCGGGGGCGCGTTGGCCGGGGGCGCGTTGGCCGGGGGCGCGTTGGCCGGAACGCAAAACGCCTGCCGCTGGGGAAAGCGGCAGGCGTGGCAAAATAAGGTTGGCGGCGACCGACTCTCCCACCGGTGAAGGCAGTACCATAGGCGCACCGGGGCTTAACGGCTCTGTTCGGAATGGGAAGAGGTGAACACCCGGGCTAAAGCCACCATTGCTGGCGGGGGTTGCGGCGTTCTGGTGCCCTGCTCGCGCAGGGACGCAACCCTCAATAACTCGACGCAAGGGGACAAAAACGAAGCGCGTGGCGCGCGCCACCGAAAATCTGCGAAGCCCTCGGGCCATTAGTACGGCTCGGCTGTCCGGTTTCCCGTTTTTCACCTGCCGCCTATCCACGTGGTCGTCTCCCACGGCCCTTCCAATTGGG
>JBPBPC010000007.1:0-62132 GCA_050954665.1 Janthinobacterium lividum | reverse complement strand
AGTGGAAACATGCCCGACCGGCCGCGGGCCGCGCGGAATCTCTCCCGCAGCAGTAATCCTGATTAGTTCCGCAGAAAAGATGCTTCGCTGCGCTCGGCATGACGGCCTAGGTCTTTTTATGACGACCTGATTTTTAAAAATTTACTCCCCCCCAATGCCCCGCCCTTCTTTTTTCCAAGCCTACAAGGCGCCCATTGCGGTGGTGCTGGCGCTGGCCCTCGCGCTGGGCGGGCTGGCTTACCGGCGGCTGAACGTGGCGCTGTTTCCGGAGGTGACTTTCCCGAAGGTGAAGGTGATTGCCGACGTGGGCCTGGCCCCCACCGACCGCGTGATGGTGACCGTGACCAAGCCCCTGGAAGACGCCATGAAGCAGGTGCCCGGCCTGCGCCTGCTGCGCTCGACCACCAGCCGCGGCTCGTGCGAAATCTCGGCCTTCCTGAACTGGGGCGTGGACGTGGTGCAGGCCCAGCAGCTCATCGAAAGCCGCCTCAACCAGGCCCGCGGCAACCTGCCGGCCAACATTTCCATCAGCGTCGAGCGCATGAACCCGGCCATCCTACCGGTGATGGGCTACACGCTGGAGGCCCCCGGCCGCTCGCCGCTGGAGCTGCGCCGGCTGGCGCTGTTCACCATCAAGCCGTTCCTCTCGCAGGTCGAGGGCGTGGCGGCGGTGCAGGTGCAGGGCGGGCGCACCAAGGAGTACCAGGTGGAGTTGGTTCCCAACCAATTGGCTGCCCTTGGCCTGGGCCCCGACGACGTGCAGACGGCCCTGGGCAACACCAATTTCGTGCTCAGCAACGGCTACCTGGCCGACTACCGCCGCCTGTACCTGACGGTGACGGACGCCACCATCCAGCAGAAGGAAGACCTCGAAAACGTGGTGCTGCGCAACGACAACCGCCGCGTGGTGCGCCTGGCCGACGTGGCCACGGTGCGCCTCGGCGAGCAGCCCGAGTACACCCGCATCAACGCCAACGGCCACGACGCGGTGCTGATTTCGGTGCTGCGCCAGCCCGCGGCCAACGTGGTGGAGGTCAGCCGCGGCGTGGCGGCCCAGGTGAGGGCCCTGCGCGCGGGCCTGCCCAAGGGCATCACCCTGGCGCCGTACTACGACCAGGCCGATTTCGTGTCGGAGGTGGTGCGCTCGGTGCAGGACTCGCTCTGGATCGGGCTGGCGCTGGCGCTGGTGGTCACGGCGCTGTTCCTGCGCTCGTGGCGGGCCTCGCTCACGCTGGTGCTCACGCTGCCCGTGGCGCTGGCCCTCACGCTGGCCGTGCTCTACTTCGGCCTCGGCTACTCGCTGAACATCATGACCCTGGGGGCCCTGGCCGCCGCCATCGGCCTGATGATCGACGACGCCGTGGTGGTGGTGGAGCAGCTGCACCGCGTGGGCGAGGAGCACCCCGGCCTGGCGCCCGGCGCCGTGGTGCAGCGCTCGGTGCGCCACCTGCTGCCCGCGCTGGTGGGCTCCAGCCTGAGCACCGTTGTGATTTTCTTGCCCTTCGCCCTGCTGGGCGGCGTGGCGGGGGCCTACTTCAAAGTGCTGGCCACCACGATGGTGGTGGCCCTCATCTGCTCGTTTTTTGTGGCCTGGCTGGGCCTGCCGGTGGTGTACCTGCTGCTGTCCAAAGCCCGGGTTGGGGGCCCCACGCCGGCGGCGGGCGCTTCGCTGGAAGAAAAAGCGGACCTCCGCGACGACGAAGCCGCGGGCAGCAACCCAAGCGCAGCCAACCGCCCCCAGCCAGCCGCCGGCAGCACAGCCCAAGCGCACCACGACATTCCGTGGGTGCGCTCGGTCATCCGCCACCCGGCCTACAGCGTGGTGGGCATCCTGGGGCTCGTCGGGCTGATGGCCTTCGTCATCCCGCGGCTGGCCACCGGCTTCCTGCCCGAAATGGACGAGGGCGCCATCGTGCTCGACTACAACTCGCCGGCCGGCACCAGCCTCGACGAAACCGACCGGATGCTGCGCCGCGCTGAAAAGCTCATCGTGCAGGTGCCGGAAGTGGCCAGCTACTCGCGCCGCACCGGCACCCAAATGGGTTTTTTCATCACCGAGCCCAACCGCGGCGACTACCTCATCCGCCTCAAAACCAGCCGCGAGCGCAGCACCGAGGAAGTCATCGCCGACCTGCGCCAGCGCATCGAAGCCACCGAGCCGGCGCTGGTCATCGACTTCGGCCAAGTCATCGGCGACATGCTCGGCGATTTGATGAGCACCGTGCAGCCCATCGAAATCAAGGTCTTCGGCCCCGACGCCGCCCAGCGCTACGCCCTGGCCGACCAGGTGGCCGCCGTGGTGGGCAAAACGCCCGGCACGGCCGACGTCTTCAACGGCATCGTGCGCGTGGGGCCCTCCGTGGATGTGCGCCCCGACCCGCGCCGGCTGGCGCAGTTCGGCCTCACGGCCACCGCGTTCCAAACGCAGCTACAAACCCAGCTCGGGGGCACCGTGGCCGGCAACGTGCTCAGCGGCGAACAGCTGCTCAACATTCGGATGCGCTACCCGGGCGCCGCCCAGGCCACCCTGGCCCAGATGCGCGCCGAGCCCGTGTTTTTGCCCAACGGCCAGCGCCGCCGCCTCGACGAGCTGGCCACCGTGGCCGTGAGCACCAGCAGCGCCGAGCTGGAGCGCGAAAACCTGCAAGCCCTAACCGCCGTCACGGCCCGCCTCGACGGGCGCGACCTGGGCTCGGCCGTGCGCGAGATTCAGCAGCAGGTTGCGCGCCAGGTGCCGCTGCCGCCCGGCTACTTCGTGCAGTACGGCGGCTCGTTTGCCGAGCAGCAGCAGTCGTTTCAGGAACTGCTCACCATCCTGGGCACGGCGTGCTTGCTGGTGTTCGCCGTCGGGCTGTTCCTGTTCAAAGACCTGAAAGCGGCGGGCCTGATCCTGCTGGTGGCCATCCTGGGGCCCGCCGGCGGCAGCTTGGCCCTGTACCTCACGGGCACGCCGCTGAACGTGGGCTCCTACACCGGCCTCATCATGGTGGTGGGCATCATCGGCGAAAACGCCATCTTCACCTTCCAGCAGTTCAACGACTTCCGCGCCGAAGGGGGCCCCGTGGCGGCGGCCATCGGCTACGCCATCGCCGCCCGCCTCCGCCCGAAGCTGATGACGGCCCTGGCGGCCATTGCGGCGCTGCTGCCGCTGGCGCTGGGCATCGGGGCCGGGGCCCAGCTGCACCAGCCGCTGGCCATCGCCGTCATCGGGGGCCTGCTGCTGGCCCTGCCCCTGCTGCTAGTGGTGCTCCCGAGCCTGCTGCGCCTGGCGTATGGCGGCGCGGCGCAACCTACTACAACCTCTTAATTCCGGCGCGGCGCAGTCATTTCGGCGGGACAAATAAACTCCACCCGCACCCCATGGCGACCGAGGGCCTCGTGGTGGTGATGCCAGTCGGAATCAGTTGCATTTACTATCGGCGGGTTGGCCTCGTGCGTAAGTGCGGCAGCCACGAATTTGCGGTCCGATGGATCAAACTTTTCCAATTCGTCAGTTTTCGGAAAAGCCGCAAAATCCCCAGTTTCAGCCAACTCCAACGTTACCTGCTCGCAATGCGCTGGATTATAGAACGCTTGCTCCCAAATCCAGCGGTAAAACTGGTCGCCCGCGCCGGGCTGGCCGTGGGGACTGAGGTGACGCCGGTATTCGGTCAGAATATATTCCGCATCGTCTAGAATAAGTGTTTCGCCCGCGATGAGCCGTTCCAAGCGTTCGATTGCCGCCAATACGCAAGCCGGGCTGGCCGCAGATTTTCCGTTGGCTACGATGGCCACATTGGTATCGATAAGGTAATGCATCGCTTACTGCTTCTGCATCTCACGTTTCATCTCGGCTTTCATTTTGGCCGCCGCTTCCCCGAAAGCATCGCCAAAGAAACCCTCCGGCCAATTATGGATATTACCGTACTCATCCAAATCCAGCGTGGTTAATTCCGAACGTCCTTCCTTGATGGAAGTGAAATAAAGCTTGACCGCTTCCGGCTCAATTATTTCCTCGGCCATACGACGTTGCAAGCGTTGCAACAGATGCTCACTGTGACTTTCAAGAATAATTTGAATTCTACGCCGCTTAATGGCGTCAATAAATACATCAGCCAACCCCGCCTGCACAGCCGGGTGTAGATGAATCTCAGGCTGCTCCAGTATCACCGTGCTGCCCTCCGGCACATAGAACAGCAGCACTAGCACCGGCAAAATCTGTGATACGCCAAATCCCACATCGGTCAAAAATACGCTGGCTGATTCGGACGTTCGCTGAATACGCACTTCGTATTCTTTGCGATTAGGAGCAATTGGCTGCACGACGAAAGAATAAATTAAACCTAACTCTATAAGCCAATGGGCTACGTGCTCTTCGACAGTACGTTTTGACTGATTATTTGAAATAATGATGGATGGGCCTTGTTGCCGTGAAGCTAACAATGCAGCAATCACATCCTCACCCCGGTCTCCTACTCCTTGTGGTTTATCACCTGCCCAGGAGTACAATCGACGTGGATACTCACGTAGCGGACCTAAATAGTATATCTGGTCGAAAAGATGATAGAATGATTCTTCGATCCCCTGCAATTCATCTTCAACACGTGGATAATTTATGTAAACGGAGTTAGGTATTCCGAAAAAATTTGCCGGATTCCGAAAAGTCTCTCCTATTGCTTCACTTCTTTCGGATACAAGATTCTTTATTGAGAATTCATAATGCGCCTCATCAGCTAAAGCGTCATTAGCAATATCAAATTGAAATTTGCGGTTTAGTGTAGTATAGGAAAATGATTTAAGGCTTATCTTATTATTCTTAATTTCTACAAATGAAAAGAATTGATAAGGAAATAGTTTTAGATTAGAAAGCCTAATTAAATTCTCTTCATCAAAATCATTATTATCTGACCAAGCAAATGAAAACAATAAATTACCCGGCTCTTCATGATTAAAAATAATATCATACATCGTCCCTAAATCCACGTATGTTTTATCATCACCTAGATTTAAAACCCGCGACCTATCCGACGATTCTACCGTCTGCTTTAGCATTAGCAGGAATTGCAGGATGCTGGACTTGCCGGACGAGTTGGTACCGAAGAAGCCGGTGAGGCTGCCGAAACGAATGTCGCCGGTATCCTGCCAGGACTTGAAATTTTGGATGCGGAGGTTTTCGAGCATGGTCGCGGGGGCTTAGGGTAGCAAATCTACTTCTGCCACCGCATGGCTGGGCCCCGGGGCCCTTACTCCACCACCAGCACGCGGAAGGTGTTGGGCACGGTGCTCAGGCGAGGGTGGGGCACGGCGGGCGTGGGGGCCGGGGCGGGGCCCAGGTCGGCGGTGGGCAGGTAAAGGTGGTGGGTGGCTTCGTCGAGGGCCAGGGTGCGAGCCCCGCGGGCGGTGGCCAGCGTTTGGGCCACGCGGAAAGCCTCGGGGCCGTCTTCGTGCACCACCGTAATCGTGCCGCTGCCGTTGGAGCTGACGGCCACTTGCCGCGCGGCGTCGAACACCACGCCATCCACGCCGCTGCCAATGGGCACGTCGGCCACGCGGCGGCCGGTGTCGGCGTCGAGCACCACCATTTTGCCGTTGGCGCACACGCTGAACAGGCGGCGGTGGGCGCGGTCGAGGGCCAGGCCGCTGGGCTCTTCGCCGGGGCCCACGGGCCAGCGGTGCTTCACTTCCAGGGTTTTGGCGTCGAAGGCCACGATTTCGTTTTTGTCTTCGAGGTTGACGAAAACAGTGCCGCGGCCGTCGCTGGCGCCCGCCTCGGGGGCCCCGCCCAGCGCGGCGGTGCCCACGGGCTGGCCGGTGGCCGCGTCGAGCACGGTGGCCGTGGTGGTGCCGTTGTCGAAGACGAAGACCCGCTGCGAAAACTCGTCGTAGAGCAGCGCGTCGGGCTTGGTGCCGGCGGGTACGGTGGCCGTCACGCGCAGGGTTTGGGGGTCAAACTCCACCACCGTGTTGGTTTTGCCGCAGCTGACGTAGCCGCGCCCCTGCGCCACCACGATGCCGTGCACGCCCGCCGTGTTGGGAATGACGCCCACCTTGCGGCCGCTGGCCAGGTCCAGCACCTCCACCTGGGTGGCGTGCGAAACGTACACGCGCCCGCCGGCGTGGTCCACCGAAATGTAGTCCCAGCCGCCTTCGCCGCCCACCGACCAGGTGGCGGCTACGCGGTAGGCAGGCGCGGGGCTGGGCTGGGCCGGGGCCCCGGCGAGGGCCCCCAGCAGGAAAATTGACAGCAGCGGTTGGGTCATGGGGGTGGGTGGCGCAGGGCCATTAAGCAATTTACTATGCGCTAGTTACGCCAAAACATCAAACCTCTCGCCCTACCCCGCGGCCCGCTACTTGGGCCGCCAGGTGAGGCACAGGCCGGGGGCGCCGCCGTAGTAGCTGGGCATCAGGCCCACGTCGCGCCCGATGGCCTTGCGGCCCCAGCGGTTGCGGTGCGTCAGGTAGGCCAGGTGGGCCGACAGGATGCCAAAGCCTGCCCCGGCCGCCACATCGCTCATCCAGTGCTTTTCGTTGATCATGCGCAGGGCCCCCACGCCGGTGGCGATGGTGTAGGCCCCGATGCCGTACCACGGGCTCTTGTCGCGCAGCTCGGTGTGCACGATGCTGGCGGCCAGAAACGCCTGCGCCGTGTGCCCCGACGGAAACGAGAGGTTGTCCGAGCCGTCGGGCCGCTCCTCGTGGCTCAGGGCTTTCACCACGAAGGTGCTGCTGAGCATGATGGCCTCGCTTTTGGCCACGATCAGCAACAGGTTGGTGCGGTCGTTGTGCGATTCGACGCCGGCCAGCACCACGGCGCCCAGCTCCACGTAAGGCGCAAAAATTAGGTAATCGGCAATGCGGCTGTTGGACTTCGGGAAAAGGCGGTGGATGTCGCGGTTGGCGTCTTGGTTGGTATAAAAGCCGCCGCCGTTGAAGGTGTAGGCCCCGTAGCCAATTAGGATGGCTGGCACCAGGCTGGCGCGCACCAGCTTGCGCTGGAAAAATGGCTTCCGCACCGACGCTGATACACCGGCGGGATTTTCGTACTTGTGGGTGGTATCGGCCGCTGCAGGCGGGGCCGCCGGGGGCAGCACCTGGGCCTGCGCCGCGGGGCCCACCCCGGTAATCAAAGCCAATAAAACCAGCGCGGCCGCGCCCATGTGTTGCCCCCGTCTGCGGATGGTAGCGAGATAAAACTGCATTGGATAACCTTCAAAAAAAGCAAAATTTATCGTTGATTCTGTCGGAAACCTGTGGCCGGCCCTGGTCTCCCTCAGGGCCCCACCGCCCGCCCGAAAGCCCCCTACGGCACTGCTGGGCAGTTGGGTTACCAAATCGTTGAGCAAGCCGCCGGCAACCGGCGCCCTGCCGGGAGTTGAGCGCCTGAGCGTCAGCCCCGGGGGCCCCACGCCGCCGGCCACGCAGGCCGGGCCAATCGGCGCGAAGGCCGTGCGATTGAATGGCCACCGTGCCCACGCGCGGACTGGCGAAGCTTGCGCTACTACCGCCGGCTACGGCTGCTGGTAGAGCACGCCGCCTTTCATCACGAGGCGCACTTGGCGCAGGGCTTCCACGTGCTGGGTGGGGTCGCCGGCCACGGCCACCAGGTCGGCGAGCAAGCCGGGGGCGACGCGGCCGCGGTCGGCGAGGTGAAAGATTTGGGCGTTGCCGGCGGTGGCGGCGCGCAGCACTTGCCGCGGGGCCAGGCCGTAGTCGTTCACCAGCAGCTCCAGCTCCAGGGCATTGTCGCCGTGCGGGAACACGCCCACGTCGCCGCCCATCACCAGCGCCACGCCGGCTTGCAGGGCGGCGGCCACGGCGCGGTGCTTGGCCAGCACGCGCTCGGGCACGGGCCCCTGGGCCTTGTTCCAGCCCCGGTACCGCGAAATGGCGTCGGTGGCGGCCACGGTGGGGCACAGGGCCACGCCGCGCTGCTTCATCAGCCGAAACACCTCGGGCGTGCCGCCGTCGCCGTGCTCGATGGTTTCGACGCCGGCCAGCACGGCGCGGCGCATGCCCTCGGCGGTGCTGGCGTGGGCCACCACGCCGCGGCCCGCCGAGCGGGCGGTTTGCACAATCAGGGCCAACTCTTCCTGCGAAAACGTGGGCGCGGCCGTGCCGCCGGGGCCCCAGCGGTAGTCGGCGTACACCTTCACCACGTCGGCCCCGCCGCCAATCTGCTCGCGCACCGCCCGGATGATGCCGTCCACGCCGTCGGCCTCCTGGGCCCCCTGGGGCAGGTCGTCCACGGCGGCCAGGCGGGGGCCGTAGCTGCCGGTGGCCACCAGGGCCCGGGTGGCCACCAGCAGCCGCGGCCCGGGGACGATGCCTTCGTCGATGGCCTGTTTCAGGCCCACGTCGGCGTAGCCGGCGCCCTCCGTGCCCAGGTCGCGGGCGGTGGTGAAGCCGGCCAGCAGCGTGCGCTGGGCGTGCACGGTGGCGCGGGCCACGCGCAGGGCCAGCGGTTCCTTCAGCACCTGGTCGTCCCAGGGGGTTTCGTTGTAGGGGTGCAGCAGCAGGTGCGAGTGCCCCTCGATGAGGCCCGGCAGCAGCGTGAGGCCGGGCAGCTCCAGCACCCGGGCCCCAGCGGGTGGGGCCAGCTGCGCGGCCGGCCCGGCGGCCGTGATTTTGCCGTCCGCCACCAGCACGGCCCAGCCCGGGTGCAGGTCCTGGCCATCGAACACGGCCGCGGGCCGCAGCAGCGTGGCGGCGGGCGCGGGCACCGCCGTGGGGCCCTGGGCGCGGGCCGCCAGGGGCAGCAGGGCCAAGCAAAAAATGAAAATCTGGTGCATCATTCCTTCGTTGTGTTGGGGCGGCGGGCGGGCCGCTGGCTTTCGCTGAAAAGGTACTGCTTGGCCCCTTGGGCGGGGCGGGCTTTGCGGCAGCGGCCGAGTGGGCCCGTTTTAGAAAAACCCAGCGCGCAACAGGGCCGGGAAATTCTCTTTGGTAACCAGGCCCCTAAAGCTAGGGCCGGCGGCGGGCACGGGGCAGCGGGCCCCGCGATTTGCTCTTCCAAACCCAAAAGGCAAGCCGCGGTGACGCTTGCCTTTCGCAAACAATAAGCCCCCCTGACGCGTCTAATGCGCACTGCATTTCCACCACATTCCCCGCACCCATGACCAAGAATTGGTTTATCACCGGCGTCAGCACCGGTTTTGGCAAGCACCTCGCCGACCTCGCCCTGGCGCAGGGCGACAAAGTAGCCGCCACTTTTCGCCAGCAAGACCAGGCCGACGACTTCACCAAGCAAGCCGGCCCCAACGGCGTCGGCTTCGTGGCCGACGTAGCCGACGAGGAGCAAGTAAAAACGGCGGTGGCCGCCGCCATCCAGGCCCTCGGCCACCTCGACGTGGTGGTGAACAACGCGGGCTACGGCTCGCTGGGCCCCATCGAAGAAGTGCCCGACGCCGAAGTGCAGCGCCAGTTCGACATCAACGTGTTTGGGCCCCTGCGCGTGATCCGGGCCGTGCTGCCGCACCTGCGCGCGCGCAAGAGCGGCCACATTCTCAACGTCACCAGCATCGGCGGGCTCACCACCTTTCCGGGGGCGGGCATCTACCACGGCTCCAAGTTTGCCCTCGAAGGCATTGGCGAGAGCCTTGCCAAGCAGGTCGAGCCGCTGGGCATCCGCGTCACCAACGTCGAGCCCAGCGGCTTCCGCACCGACTGGGCCGGGCGCTCGGCCACTTACACCCAGCCCCGCATTGCCGATTACAACGACACGGTGGGCAAAAACCTGAAAATGTCGCAGGAGAACAGCGGCAAACAGGCCGGCGACCCCGCCCGCGCCGCCCAGGCCATGTTCGACCTCGTGCGCATGGACCACCCGCCCCTGCACCTGCCCTTGGGCAAAATGGCCGTGAAGGCCTCCCTGGAAAAATTTGCCGCCATCACCAAAGAGATCGAGCAGCACGCTAAAATCGGCGAAGGGGCCGACTTCCCGAGCGAAGAGAAGTAAGGAGCAGGCCGTTGGGCTGAGCTTGCCGAAGCTGTTGGCGGGGAGCAGTAATCAACGCCGTTGAACGGTTGATTTACTGCTGCATGCGCGCTGCTTCGGCAAGCTCAATAGGCCAGCAATTCCGACCAATTTAGGCGGCGGAACTGGGTTTCCCTGGCCATACGAAACGCGGCCCGCCGGGCCCGCCCCTACTCCCCCGGGTGGTAGGTGCGGGCCCGGTGGGCCGCGATGTCTTCGGGGTAGAACCACACGTCTTTGAACTGGCCCTGGGTGTAGAGCGGGGCCTGGTCGGTGAAGTGCGGGGCCCCGGGGCGGCTGTCCTGGCCGCCGGTGATGACCGAGCGGGCCACCACCCGGGGCCCAAACTCCACCACCGCCACGAAGCTGTTGCCCACGTAGCCGTAGCGCTTTTTCGTATTGGGGGCCGGGCGGGCCCCGAACGCCGCCAGCGAGCCCCAAGCCGACGAGGTGAAGGCCACCGGCAGGCTGGGCTGCTGGTCATCGTAGGTTTCGTTGACCTTGCCCGTTAGGCGCTGGTAGCGGTTCACCTCGCCCCAGGCCACGTCCCAGCGGCCGAAGTCGCGGGTCAGCTCGGCCACGGTTTCGCCGAGGGCGGCGGCTTTTTCCTCGGGCGTGACATGGTCGATGACGAATTGCGTGAAGGCGAGGTAGTCGAGCGTTTGGCCGGCCGGCACGCGGGGGCGCGCCAGGCGCTGCATCCGCTCGGCCCAGTAAATGGCCAGCGTTTGGGCCACCGAGGCGGCGCTGTAGTTCAGGTCCCAGGCGCGCAGCACGGGCAGGGCGGCGGCCACGCCGGCGGGCAGCGGCGAGTCGCTGGCCGCGTCGAGCAGCAGCTGGCAGTCGCGCAGGGCGGCCGGCAGCAGCTGTTCGAAGCCGGCCAGGTGCGGGTCGTTGGCGGCGGCAATGAGCGTGTCGAGGGTAAAAACCGGGCGCCGGCTCAGCACCCGCACCGCGTTGAGGCCCCGGTAATTCTCCGCGTCGGGGGCCATGTAGGCCGGGTACTTGGCCGGGTCGGGGCTGCTGCCGGGCCCCGCCACGGTGAAGGGCGTGGAGTTGCAGTTCTGCAGGAAGCCGCTGGCCGGGTTGCGCACCTGCACGAGGTCTTCCACCGGGTGCAGGCCCTGCCACTCGGTGGCCCGGGTGGTGCCGTCCACGGGCTGGGCCCAGTCGGGGCCCGCGGGGCGGCGGGGCATGAAATTGCCGTGCCAGTAGGCAATGGTGCCCTTGGCGTCGGCAAACACCGTGTTGTTGGAGGCGTTGCCGTTCAGCCGCATCACCTCCCGGAAGCTGGCGTAGTCGGTGGCCTTGGTGCGCAGGTACGACTGCTCCAGGGCGGCAAGGGGCGCGTCCATCATCTTCACCGTCAGCCACTTGCCATCGTCCTGCTGGCCCACCACGGGGCCGTGGGGCGTGTAGTAGGCCGTGAACTTGCGGCGCGCCAGCTGCCCGTCTTTCAGGTAGGCCAGCGCCACGGGGGCGGTGCGCACGGGCAGCTGCTGGCCGTCGTAGCGGTAGAAATACTTGCCGTCCTTTTCCGTCACCGTTTCCAGGTACTCGTCCATCGAGTCGGCGTAGCTGGAGGTGTGCATCCAACCGCACTTGGCGTTAAAGCCCTGGTAGATAAAGAACTGGCCCCACGTCACGGCCCCGTAGGCGTTGAG
Source organism: Janthinobacterium lividum (assembly GCA_050954665.1). Classification (GTDB taxonomy): domain Bacteria; phylum Bacteroidota; class Bacteroidia; order Cytophagales; family Hymenobacteraceae; genus Hymenobacter. Next base: position 50,516 of record JBPBPC010000007.1, on the reverse strand, counting down.
GCCGGCGGCGCTCGTCATCTGCAATTCGGAGCGGAAGTAAAACGAGGTGTGCGGGTTGATGAGCAGCAGGGCGTGGCCCGAGGCGCTTTTGGCCGGCGCGATGGCAAACCCGTTCGAGCCCACCGAGCTGCGGTCGAACGCCTCGGCGCTTTCCGCCGGGGGCCCCTGCCACGAAGTCGGCTTCTGCTGCCCGTAAAACGCCTTGATGCGCTCCACCGGCACCACGCTCACGTTGCCCCCGATGCTGCCCTCGCTGAAGAGCAGCGGCATCCAGGGCTGGAAGCGGCGGATGCGCCGCGGGTGCACGTCGGGGTGGGTGGCCAGGTAGTAGTTGGTGCCGGCGGCGAAGGCGTTGAGCAGGCCCTTCATCCACGCCGGGCTGCGGCCGTACACGGCCACGGCCCGGGTACTGTCCATGAACAGCCGGGCCCTAAGGTCCTCGTATAAAGCGGCTTCGCCGTCCACCTCGGCGCGGCGGCCCAGGGCGGTGAGGTAGTTGTCCTCCACCCGCGCAAAGTCCTCCTCGCACTGCGTGAACAGGGCCCCGAACACGGCGTCGGCGTCGGTTTTGCCGCTGACGTGGGGCACGCCCCAGGTGTCGCGCGTCACAGTTACCTGCTGGGCCTGCTGCTGCCAGCGGGCCACCTCGGCGGGCGTGAAGGCCTGGGCCCGGGCCTGCGTTAGGGCCCCCAGCGTTAGTAAGAGGATAAGAGCTAGTCGCATAATTTACTGGTGGTTAGAGGCCGGCATCGCTGTTGATAAAGAACGTCATGCAGAACGCAGTGAAGCATCTCTCCCGCAGCAGTAATTAATGGTTACTTCCGCAATAGAGATGCTTCACTGCGTTCTGCATGACCGTTTCGCTTGCTCAAAATCCATCCTAAAGTCAACCCTACAAAGAAAGGCCGCCCGTGCAATACGGGCGGCCTTTCCAAGTAAACGCAACTCCGGGGGCCTTAGCCGCGGCGGTTCACCGCGTTCAGGTCCTCAAAGGCTTGCTTGAGGCGCGCCACGAAGGTTTCTTCGCCCTTGCGCAGCCACACGCGCGGGTCGTAGTACTTCTTGTTGGGCGCGTCGGGCCCGCTGGGGTTGCCCATCTGGCCTTGCAGGTAGGCTTCGTTTTTCACGTAATAATCCTTGATGCCTTCCCACAGGGCCCACTGCAAGTCGGTGTCGATGTTCATCTTGATGGCGCCGTAGCTGATGGCCTCGCGGATTTCTGCCTGGCTCGAACCCGAGCCGCCGTGGAACACGAAATCGATGGGCAGCGCCGCCTCGATGCCGTGCTTCTCGCGCAGGAACTCCTGCGAGTTGTGCAGGATTTTCGGCTCCAGCTTCACGTTGCCGGGCTTGTACACGCCGTGCACGTTGCCAAAGGCCGCGGCGATGGTGAAGCGCGGGCTGATTTTGCTCAGCTCCTCGTAGGCGTAGGCCACCTCCGAGGGCTGGGTGTAAAGCTTGCTCGAATCGACGTCGGAGTTGTCCACGCCGTCTTCCTCGCCGCCGGTCACGCCCAGCTCAATCTCCAGCGTCATGCCCATTTTGGCCATGCGCGCCAGGTACTTGGCGCAAATCTCGATATTCTCCTCGATCGGCTCTTCCGACAAATCGAGCATGTGCGAGCTGTAGAGCGGCTGGCCGTACTGGGCAAAATGCTTCTCGCCGGCGTCCAGCAGGCCGTCGATCCAGGGCAGCAGCTTCTTGGCGGCGTGGTCGGTGTGCAGCACCACCGGCACGTCGTAGAGGGCGGCCATGGCGTGCACGTGCTGGGCCCCCGAAATGCCGCCGGCAATGCTGGCCTGCTGCTTGTCGTTGGGCACCGACTTGCCGGCGAAGAACTGGGCCCCGCCGTTCGAGAACTGCACCATAACGGGCGAGTTCAGGTCGCGCGCGGCTTCGAGCACGCCGTTCACGGTGTCGGTGCCGGTCACGTTCACCGCGGGCAGGGCGTAGCCCTCGGCCTTGGCGCGTTGGAAAAGCTGTTGCACTTCGTCGCCGTGCAGCACGCCGGCGCGCAGGCGGCCAAAAGAAGGAGTTGACATGGGATGGTGTTGGACTGAATGAGGCGGCAATTTATGGGTTTCAAGGTTTTCGGGGGCCCGCCGCGGTTTTGTGCCGCCGCAAGCGCCGGCCCCCGCCGCGCGAACGCCCCCGGCCAGCGCCCGCCCAGCCGCGCCCGGGGCCCCCGCGGCCCCGGCAACGTCGCGGAACGCCATCCCCCCCAGGTTCCTAAAAAATATTCGCCACGGGGCCCCTACTGGCCGGCGGGGGCCCCACGGCGATGTCAACCGGCCGCCGGTTAGCTTCGCCCCCTGCGCGGCGTTGCCGCGCCCACGCCCTGCCGCCATGCGCTACCTGCTCACCAATTGCACCGTGCACACCGGCCGCGCCGTGCTGCCCCACCACGCTGTACTAATTGACGGCGAACTGATTGCCGCCGTGCTGCCCGCCGTTGAGGCGCCCGCCGATGTGCCCCGGCACGACCTGGGCGGCGCCAACCTCTGCCCCGGCTTCGTCGATTTGCAGCTGTACGGCGGGGGCAGCATCCTGTTTTCCGTCGAGCCCACCGCCGCGGCCCTCGCCGACCTGCGCGCCCACACGCTGCGCCACGGCACCACCAGCTTCCTGCCCACCATGCCCACCAACGCGCCCGCCCTGGTGCAGGCGGCCGTTGCGGCGGTGCGCACGGCCCAGCCCACCACGCCCGGCCTGCTGGGCCTGCACCTGGAGGGCCCCTACCTCAACCCGGCCAAGAAAGGCGCGCACCGCGCCGAGTTCATCCAGCGGCCCGCGCCGGGGCCCCTGGCGGCGCTGCTGGCCGCCAGCGCCGGCGTGCTGCGCCTCATGACGCTGGCCCCGGAAATGGCCGCGCCCGACGCCGTGGCCCAGCTGCGCGCCGCCGGCGTGGTCTGCTCGGCGGGCCATTCCGACGCCACGTTTGCCCAGGGCCAGGCGGCGTTTCGAGGGGGCGGGTTTGCGGCGGCCACGCACTTGTTCAACGCCATGTCGGGGCTGTTGCACCGGGCCCCGGGGCTGGTGGGGGCCGTGCTCGACGACGCGGCGGCGGCCGCGAGCGTGGTGGCCGACGGCGTGCACGTGGACTACGCCGCCGTCCGCATCGCCCACAAAATCATGGGGGAGCGGCTGTTCCTCATCACCGACGCGGTGAACGAATCGACCCACGGGGCCTACCAGTTTCGCCGCCAGGCCGACCATTTCGTGGACGCCAACGGCACGCTCGCCGGCTCGGCCCTGACCATGCTGACGGCCGTGCGCAACTGCGTGCAGCGCGTGGGCATTGCCCTGCCCGAGGCCCTGCGCATGGCCAGCCTCTACCCCGCCCGCGTGCTGGGCCTGGCCAACCACCTGGGCCTAATCGAGCCCGGCTACCGGGCCGATTTGTGCGCGTTCGACCACGAATTCAACGCGGGCGCCACCGTGCTGCACGGCCAGCTGCACCGCTGGGCGTAGCGCGGCCGCTGCGGGTTCGCGCGGCCAAACGGCCGGTTAGGGCCCCAGCGCGCAAGCGCGCAGCGGCCGCGCTATCGTCAATTCGCGGGCTGATTAATGCGGGGGCCCTGGGCGGACGCGGCGCCGGCCGCTTTGGCAGCCATCAGCTGTAGCGCGAACGCCAGCTGCGGGTCCCGGTTGGCCAGGAAATCGGCGTGGGACTGCGCCACCGGGTAATCGGGCAGAATGCCCCGCCCGAACGGCTGGCTGGCTTTGGGCGGCACATCTTGCTGCAAGTCAACCCAGTAGAAACTGGTCCGGATGCCGGTATTGGGCAAGGTGTATTCCAGCTCGCCGTGGCCGGTGTGGCCGTAGTAGCCGCCCATGGTTTCCTCGCCGATGACCACGGCGGCGGTGTTGCCGCGCACCATGGCCGCGAACATGGAGCCGGCCGAGGCCAGGCACGGGCTGATGAGCAGGTACAAGCGGCCGCGAAACCGATTTTTTTGGGGCTGAAAAACCGGGTTGCTCCGGGCGTTTTGGTGCGGCTGGCCGTCGGGGCCCACGGCGAAGTCGGTGCGCAATTCCTTTTCTTTTTCCTCGGCGGCGGCGGCGCGCTCGGCGGTATCTTTTTCAAAGCTGAGGTACCGGCGGTACGGCACCCGCCGGAAGCTGACGGTGGCGCCCTTGTTCTCCCGAAACGGCGCGCGGGCCAGGTAGGAAAAGGTCAGCATGTCGTTGTTGTCGTCGCCGCCGCCGTTGGCCCGCACGTCCACCAGCAAGTCGGTGATGGCCGGCGTCCGGCGGAGCAGCCCAAAGCACGAGTCCAGGAATGCCTCGTACCGCTTGTGCCCCGCCGTGCCCGCTTCGCCAATGCTAAACGTGTTGACCGTCAGCACCGCCGCCGGCCGGCCGGGCAGGAGTTGGAACGTGTACTTCCGGGGGGCATCGGCAAAGAACGCGTGGTCAAAGGCTTTGGAATGACGGGCGGCAAAGGCCTGCTGGTAGGCGCGGTACGGCACCGCCGGCACTGTTCGCGCCAGGGTATCCGGGCCGGCCAGCGTGGTGTAGCGCACCGCGAAGGCGGCTTGCGGGCCGTATTCGAGCCGGTAGTATTCGGGGAAAGAGGCCGCCAGGCCCACGGTTTTGCCGGTGGTGTTCAGCCCATCGGTGGTGTAGTAGCGGCCCAGCTCGCGTACCAGTCGGCGGGCCGGAATGCCGTTGATGCTCTGAACAGCGGCTCCCAACGGAATGGGGCCCCGCGCCGCGTTCAGCACCAGCTGGCCCGCCACCAGCTTCACCGGGTACGGAAAAAACGCGGGGGCCGCGCGCATTTCGTCGCGCACGGCATCGGGCAGGGACGTGTCGTTGTGCAGGCTGCCTTCAAAATCGGTGACGCGCACCACCAGCCGGTACACGTCGGCAACCGTCATGCGGTCCGCGACGTGGGCGCGGGCAGCGGCGAAAGCGCTGTCCATCTGGGCCCTGGTGCGGTACTTGTAAATGCCGGCGTGGGCCGCCTCCTTGATCCGTTGGAACAAAGCTAAGTCTGCCAAAACCTGCGCTTTGGGCACCAAGCGGGTCAGGGCCGGGGCTGGATTTTGGGCCGTTGGTTTCGGCTGGCACGCGGCCACCCAGGCCAGACCAAGACCCACGGCCCAGGGCCGTAACCGGAAAAGTGCCGCCATAAATAAGACGCTGTTTGGGCTAAATTTCAGGGGCCCCGCCGCGGGTAGCGACGCACCTCTGCGGCTTTGTTGGTATCCGATTTGGCAAGGCCGTTCAGTTCCGCGCCGCAAAGCGGCGGCGCGGCGCCACCCTGGGGTTCAAAAACCGGCTTGGATAACTTTTTAGTCCGTGGGCTGGCCGAAGCGCGGATCCTGGATGAACGTGGAATCGGTCAGCGTCCGCAGAAACAGAACGATCTGCTTCTTCTCGGCGTCCGTCAGGCCCAGGGGCTGGCCGGGGCCCAGGGGGCTGTTGGTGCCGTTGAGGATGTTGGGGTCGAGGTTGGGGCTGCCGTACTCGATGTGCTCGTTGTAGTGGGCCAGCACGTCGTCGAGGGTGGCGAAGCGGCCGTCGTGCATGTAGGGCCCCGTGAGGGCGATGTTGCGCAGCGACGGAATGCGGAACTTCCCTTGGTCGGAGGGCAGGCCCGTGGGAATGGCGCGGCCCAGGTCGGTAAAGGTGCGGTCGAGGCCGTTGTTGACGAAGGTGTGGTTGGTTTGCAGGTCGCCGGCGTGGCAGTCGGCGCAGTTGCCGCCGCGGCCGATGGCCGTGCCGCTGGGGTGGGTGATGAAGAGCTGCAAGCCGCGCACCTCGTCGGCCGAGAGCACGCTGCGGTCGCCGCGCCGGTAGCGGTCGTAGCGCGAGTTGCCCGACACCAGCGTGCGCACGAACTGCGCCAGGGCTTTCAGCAGGTTGTCTTCGGTGAGGGCCCCCGCCCCGAACGCCTTGGCGAACCGCGCCACGTAGGCCGGCTGGGCCTGGAGCTTGGCCACGCTGGCGGCCAGCGGCTGGTGCATCTCAATGGCGTTGGTGAGCGGGGTGCGGGCCTGCGCCTCCAGGCCCGCCGCGGTGCCGTCCCAGGTCAGCAGCGGGTCCCACAGCAAGTTGCTGAGGGCCATGGCGCTGCGCGGGTGCTGGGCCCCGTTCACGCCCACGGCGTGCGCCAGCCCGTCGGTGAAGGCCAGGGCCTGGCGGTGGCACGAGGCGCAGGCCAAGCTGTTGTCAACCGACAGCGTTTTTTCGTAGAACAAGTGCCGGCCCAGGTCCACGCCTTCCACCGTGAGGGGGTTGTCGGCGGGCAGCAGCGGGCTGGCGGGGAAGTTGCTCGGCAGCACCAGGGCGTAGGGCGTGGGCGCCGCCACGGCGGGCGTCGGGGTGGGCACGTCGCCGCTGCCGCCGTCGCGGCTGCACGCGGCCACCGCAATCACGCCCACCAAACCGGCGGCCACCCACCCGCGCGCCCGGCGCAACACCTGCGAAGAAAAATGCCTCATAAAGTGGAATAGCGGAGCAAAACGACGAAAACGGGTGGTTAACGCGCGGAATTAATTGGTGGCCACGCGCTCCAGGGTGAACAGGCCGGCGGCGTAGTTGTCGGCCACGAGGGGCGCGTTGGCGCCGCCCATCACGTCGGAGATTTTGCTAAAGTCGATGTTCTTGCTGGGGGCCCCGGCGTTGTCGAACAGGGCCAGCACGTTCACCCGCAGGTGCACGGCGGGCGTTTGGGTGGCCGTCACGGCCAGGGGGGCCCCGGCGAAGGCGATGGTGCGCTGGGTGCCGTTGTCGCCGACGTGGAAGCGCAGGCCGCCCTCGGCCGCCGCGGCCGCGTGGGGGGCCTGGGGCGAGGTGCCCTCCATTTTCAGGAACACGTAGCCCGCGGTCCAGTCCCAGTACAGGTCGTTGTTGGGGTCGAGGGCCCCGGTCTGGGCCCCGGCGGTGTTGCGGGCCGCGTCCACGCCCACCACGAAGCGCAGGCCGGTGTAGTCGGCCAGCGGCACGCCCGGCACCACCAGGTGCAGGGTGGCGGCCTGGGCCGCGTCCACGAGGTAGTAGCTCTCGGGCGCGGCGTAGGCGGTGCCGTCGGCCCGCAGCAGTTGCACGTTCGAGAGCAGGTACTTGAACTTCGTGACCTGGAAGGTTTGGCCGTCGGCCTTGGCGTAGTGCGTGCCGTCGAAGGCCAGGGGCGCGGGGCCCACCACGTGCGTTAGGTCGAGCGTTACGCTGCCGGTAGTGGCCGGGTCGGCGTCTTTTCGGCACCCGGCGGCCAGTACGGCCAGCGGCAACAGCAGGGCCCAGGCCCGGAAACGGAGGTTCATCGGTGCAAGCAAAGAAAATGAGCGGAAAAGCTGCCGGTCCGGTATCAACCACCGCCGGGGCATCTAAGTGCCCGGCCGCCGGTAGCCAACGCCAGCCGGCCGTTTTCAAATATACGACGTCCAAGAAAGGGCCGAAACATGAGGCGCGGGTGACGCCGTGCCGCCAGTCATGCGACCCTCACCAACGCATCATTTCCTTTGGGGCCCCGGCGAGCAACCCCGGCCTGCCGCGGCCGTCCTTGCACGCAACCATTTGCCGCACCTTGCGGTTGGCGGGCACGAGCCGGGCGAGGTACTTTCGTAACGAAGCAAGCAAGTTATGTGGATAGTTAGGCTGGCGCTGGCGCGCCCTTACACGTTCGTGGTCATGGCGTTGCTCATCCTGGTGGGGGGCGTGCTCACCATCCGGACGATGGCGGTGGACATCTTTCCCGACATTCCGATTCCGGTGGTGGGCGTGGTGTGGGGCTACGCCGGCATCTCGCCCGAGGAGATGAACCAGCGCATCGTGATTCCCAACGAGCGGGCGTTTACCACCACCGTGAGCAACATCGAGCACATCGAGAGCCAGAGCCTGAAAGGCATCGGGCTCATCAAGGTGTTCTTCCAGCCCGGCACCAACCCCGACGGCGGCGTGGCCCAGCTCACGGCCATCACCGAAACGCTGCTGCGCGTCCTGCCGCCGGGCATCACGCCGCCGCTCATCATCCGCTACTCGGCCTCTAACGTGCCGATTGTGCAAACCTCGCTCAGCAGCGAAACGCTCGGCGAATCGGACCTGTACGACGCGGCCAACGCCTACATTAGGCCCGGGCTGGCGGTGGTGCAGGGGGCCTCGGTGCTCCAGCCCAACGGCGGCAAGCCCAAGCAAATCATGGTCGACCTCGACCCCGACAAGCTGGCCGGCAAGGGCCTGAGCGGCAACGACGTGGTGGCGGCCCTCACGGCCCAAAACCTCATCATCCCGGCCGGCTCGGCCAAAATCGGCACCCGCGAGTACGACGTCAAGCTCAACTCCAGCCCCGAGGCCATCGCCACGCTCAACGACCTGCCCATCCGGGAGGTGAACGGCACCACGGTGTACGTGCGCGACGTGGCCTTCGTGCACGAAGGCGCGGCGGTGCAGCAGAACATCGTGCGCCAGAACGGGCGCCGCACGGCCGTCATCCCGATCCTGAAAAGCGGCGCGGCCAGCACGCTCGACATCATCGACAAGATCAAGAAGGCCATTCCCAACATCCAGGCCAACGCCCCGGCGGGCCTGAACATCAAGCTGTTGTTCGACCAGTCGTTCTTTGTGCGGGCCAGCATCAAGGGCGTCGTGATCGAGGCCTGCATTGCGGCGGCGCTCACGGGCCTGATGATTTTGCTGTTCCTGGGCTCGTGGCGCTCCACGCTCATCATCGCCACCAGCATCCCGCTCAGCATTTTGGTGAGCATCGTGGTGATGAACATCTTGGGCCAGACGCTCAACATCATGACGCTCGGGGGCCTCTCGCTGGCCGTGGGCATTTTGGTGGACGACGCGACGGTGGAGATCGAGAACATCCACCGCAACATGGGCATGAAAAAAGGGCTCAAGCGTTCCATTTTGGACGGGGCCCAGCAGATTGCCACGCCCGCGCTGGTGGCCACGCTGGCCATTTGCATCGTGTTCGTGCCCGTGTTTTTCCTGGGCGGGGTGGCGTCGGCCATCTTCGCGCCGCTGGCCACGGCCGTTATTTTCGCCATGCTGGCCTCCTACATCCTCAGCCGCACGCTGGTGCCCACGCTGGTGATGTTCCTCTTGCGCAAGGAGTTGCCCATCTACCACGCCCAGGACGAGGAAGACCTGCCCAGCGCCCGCGTGCGGGGCGGCCAGCCCGTGAGCCAGGCCGACCGCGACCTGGAGCACATTCGCCGCGCGCAGTTTGAGAAAGCCCACCCCAGCGGCACGCCCGAAGAAGAGGCCGAGCTGCCCATCACCGACGCCGAGGTGCGGGCCAGCCAGGAAATCCAGCAGAGCTGGGTGTGGAAGATTCACGCCGGCTTCGAGCACCACTTCGAAAAGTTTCGGGCCGGCTACGGCGGGGCCCTGGCGTGGGCCCTGGCCAACCGGCCCAAGGTCATTACGGCGTTTGCGGTGCTGTTCGTTGGCTCGCTGGGGCTGTTCCCGCTCATCGGCCAGAACTTCTTCCCGACCGTGGACGCCGGGCAGCTGCGCCTGCACGTGCGGGTGCCCACCGGCACGCGGGTGGAGGAAACCGAAGTGCGCTTCCAGCAGGTGGAAAAGGTGATCAAGGAAGTGATTCCGGCCAACGAACTGGACCTGATGCTCGACAACATCGGCCTGCCGGTGGTGGCCATCAACCTCATCCTCAGCGATAACCCCACCATCGGAGCCGGCGACGGCGAGATTCTGGTGAGCATGAAAGAAGAGCACGGGCCCACGGGCGCGTACATCAACGAAATCCGCCGCCGACTGCGCCGCGAGCAGCCCGATTTGGTGTTCTTCTTCCAGCCGGCCGACATCGTGAACCAGACGCTGAACTTCGGCCTGCCGGCCCCGATCGACATCCAGGTGATTGGCCGCGACAAGGTGGCCAACCAGCGCGTGGCGGGCGAAATTGCGGCCAAAATCAACAAGATTCCGGGCGTGGTGGACGCCTTTATCTACCAGGCGTTCGACCAGCCCCAGCTGCGGCTCGACGTGGACCGCGTGCGGGCCCAGCAGGCCGGCCTGGCCCAGCGCGACATCGCCAACAACGTGCTGGTCAACCTCTCGTCGAGCACCCAAACCAACCCCAACCAGTGGCTCAACCCCGTGACGGGCGTGAACTACACGGTGGCCGTGCAAACCCCGCCGCGCGACCTGGCCACGCTCGACCAGCTCGGGGCCATCGGCGTGACGGGGGCCGGCGCAGGCGGGGGCCCCGCCCAGCTGCTGAGCAGCTTTGCCACCGTGCGGCGCACCGCCACCACGGCCGTGGCCTCCGACTACAACATCCAGCGCACCGTGGACCTGTACGCTGGCGTGAGCGGCCGCGACCTGGGCGGCGTGGCCGACGACGTGCGCAAGGTGCTGGACGACACCCGCAAAACCCTGCCCAAGGGCACCACGCTGGCCCTGCGGGGCCAGGCCGATTCGATGCGCACCTCGTTTGTGGGCCTAGGCCTGGGGCTGGCCGGCGCCATCGTGCTGGTGTACCTGCTGATGGTCGTCAATTTCCAGAGCTGGCTCGACCCGCTCATCATCATCACGGCCCTGCCCGGGGCCCTGGCCGGCATTTTGTGGATGCTGTTTGTGACGCAAACCACCCTGAGCGTGCCGGCGCTGATGGGGGCCATCATGTGCATCGGGGTGGCCACGGCCAACAGCATCCTGCTGGTGACCTTCGCCAACGAGCGGCGCGAGGAAGAGCCCGACCTGCTGCCGCTCGACGCGGCCCTCGACGCCGGCTTCACCCGCCTGCGCCCGGTGCTGATGACGGCCCTGGCCATGGTCATCGGCCTGCTGCCCATGTCGTTGGGCCTGGGCGAAGGCGGCGAACAAAACGCCCCGCTCGGCCGCGCCGTGATTGGCGGGCTGCTGCTGGCCACGGTCACGACGCTGTTCTTCGTGCCCATCATGTTCTCGTACTTGAAGAAGCCCACGCCGGTACCGGACGCCGCGCGCGCCGCGTAGTGGCGTTTTTAGCTGCCTGTTTTTCCATTAGAATCAGGCCGTCGTGCTGAACATAGTGAAGCGTCCCAACTGCGGCGCTAGTTATGGTTTGTTGCTGCGGGAGAGATGCTTCACTGCGTTCAGCACGACGGCCTAATTTGCAAAAGGCTCTTGTAGCCAGCTCCTTTTTTCGTTTAGTTTACCTTCGAATGTCTGATAATAAGAGTTCTTCTGGCCGGTTTTGGCTGGTGGTGGTGGTGGCCCTGGTGGTGTTTGCGGGCCTGTTTTTGGTGGGCTACCTGCCCCGCCACCGCCAGGCGGCCGCCCGCGACGCCGAGGCCCACCAACTGGCCGCCGCCGCGCCCGTGGTGACGGTGGTGCCCGCCCAGGCGGCCCCCGACACCACCACCCTCACCCTGCCCGCCGACGCCCACTCGCGGCGCGAAACCATGCTCTACGCCCAAGCCAGCGGCTACGTGAAGGCCTGGTACGCCAACATCGGCCAGCGCGTGCAAGCCGGCCAGGTGCTGGCCGAAATCACCACCCCCGAGCTCGACCAGCAGGTGGCCCAGGCCCGCGCCAACCTCTCGCTGGCCCGCGTGAGCTACAGCCGCCTGGCCGGCGTGAAGCTGGCCGGTGCCATCTCGAAGCAGGAACTGGACGCGGCCCAGGCCCAGTTTGCGGCCCAGCAGGCGGCGGTGCAGCAGCTGCTGGCGCAGCAAGGGTTTCGGCGCGTCACGGCCCCGTTCAGCGGCATCGTCACGCAGCGCAACGTGGAAGTGGGGGCCCTGGTGAGCACCAGCAACGCACCCGGCTCGCAGCTGTATAAGCTGGAGCAAACCGACGTGCTGCGCGCGCTGGTGCAGGTGCCGCAGAATTTTTCGCCCGCCATCAAGGCCGGGCTGAAGGCCGATTTCCTGGTGCCGGAGTTTCCGGGCCACCCGTTTCCGGGCCGCGTGGTGCGCGACGCCGGGGCCCTCAACCCCGACACCCGCACGCTGCTGACGGAAGTGCGGGTGCCCAACGCCACCGGCCAGCTGCGCCCGGGCAGTTACGCGCAGGTGCGCTTCCACTTGCCGCGCACGGCCCCGAGCGTCATCATCCCGGCCAACGCCCTGGTGCCCGGCGGCACCGACAGCCGCGTGGTCGTGGTGCGGCCCGACAAAAAGATCCACTACGCCACCGTCGTCACGGGCCGCGACTTTGGCTCGCAGCTGGAGGTGACGCAGGGCCTGCAAGGCGGCGAGCAACTGGTCCTCAACCCGTTGGAAACGCTGACCGAGGGCGAAACCGTGACCACCCGCGCTTTCGTGGCCCCCAAAAAACCGGCGGGCCCGGCCCCGGCCAAGCCGCGCTTCAACGACCCCGACGCGCCGCGCGTGTCGTCGCCGCTGACGGCGAAGTAGGGCCCCGGGCGGGCCCGCATCCGCGGCGGGTGGGCCGGTTTTCGGGCCAGTTTTTGGGCGTGGTTTTCAGGTAGATGTATAGTTTAAGGAATTAGTTAACAGGTAAAATTGACGCGTTAAAAGCAAAGCGTACTGGTTTTTAACGCGTCAATTTTACCTGTTGATGCGGTGTAGTCTATGAAATACCTTCCCCTCGTTTTCATCGGGGCCCTGGCGGGCTGCACGGCCACGCGCTACCGCTACGAGCCGCCGGCCGTGGCGGTGCCCGCCGCCTTTAAAAACACGGCCCCCGCCGACCCGTTGGGCCGGGGCCGCCCCGAGGTGCCCGCGCCCGCCGCGGCCGACACCGCTGCCCGGCGCGTGCTGGCGCCGGTGCCCACGCTGCCGGCCTGGTGGGCCCTGTTCAACGACACGACCCTGACGCGCCTCGAAACCCAGGCCGGGGCCCAAAACTTCACGGCCCGGGCCGCCCTGGCGCGCATCGAGCAGGCGCGGGCGCAGCTGCGCATCGCCGAGGCGCAGCGCGCGCCGGTGGTGGCGCTGGCGCCGTCGGCGTTTCACTCGCAGCTCTCGGCGCTGCGGCCGGTGCAGTCAGCACTAATTGCGGCCACGGCCGTGCCCCAAACGCAGTTTTACGTGCCCCTGAACGTGAACTACGAGGTGGACCTGTGGGGCCGGCTGCGGCGCGGGGCCCAGGCGGCCAACGCCGCCGAGCAGGCCAGCGAGGCCGACGCCCAAGCCGTGCGCCTGAGTATTGCGGCCGACGCGGCCAACACCTACTTCAGCCTGCGCGGCCTCGACGCCGAGCTGCTCGTGCTCGACAGCGCCCGCCAGGCCCGCCGCTACAACGTGGCCCTGACCGACGCCCGCTTCCGGGCCGGCGTTGACAACGAGATTGGCTTCCGCCGCGCCCAAACCGAGCTGGCCACCGTGGAGGCCAGCGCCGTGGAGCTGCGCCGCCAGCGCGCCGGGCTGGTGGCTTCGCTGGCTACCCTCACCGGGCGGCCGGCCAGCAGCTTCGTGCTGCCCTCGCTCGCCCCCGATTCGGTGGCCTACCAGAGCGCCCTGCCCGACGGCGACCGGGCCCCCCAGGGAGCCCTGGCCCAGTTGCTGCCGGCGCTGCCCGACGTGCCCGCTTCGTTGCCCGCTGCCCTGCTGGCCCGCCGCCCCGACCTGCGCCGGGCCGAGCGCCAGCTCGCCGCCGCCGGCCTGCGCGCCGACCAGGCCCGCCTCGCCCGCCTGCCCACGCTGTTGCTCAACGGCTACGTGGGGCCCCAAACCACCAGCCTCGGCGACCTGCCCAAGGTGGGCAACGGCTACACGTACTACGTAGGCGGGGGCCTCAACGTGCCGCTGTTTGACGGAGGGCGTCTGCGCGGGGCCCAGCAGCTGGCCCAGGCCCAGGGCCGCGAGTCGGAAGCCGCGTACCAGGCCACGGCCCTCACCGCGTTCGAAGAAGTGGAAACCGCCCTGGCCGACGTGCAAGCCGGCACCGCCCAGCTGGCCGCCCAGCAGCGGGCCCTGCGCGCCGCGCGCCTGGCCGGCCGCCTCACCCTGGAGCGCTACCGCAGCGGCCTCACCGACTACTTCGCCGTGGTCGACGCCGACCGCCAAACCCTCGACGCGGCCCGCCTGGTGGTGCAAACCCAGGCCACGCAGCTGCGCGCCGCCGTGCAGCTGGTGCGCGCACTGGGCGGCGGCTGGCAGTGATTTCGGGTAAGACGACGCAGCCTAAGCAGACCAGAACCTAGCCTTTTGCCGGCCAGGGCCTTACCTTGCTTTGATTCACTTTCCCCCTACTCCTATGTCCGCTTCTACCCGCAACGTCATCGCCTGGGTTCTGCAAGTGCTGCTCGGCCTTGCGTTCATTGCTTCTGGCGTTAAAAAATTCACCGACCTGCCCGGCACGGTGGGCATGTTTGGCAGCCTCGGGCTGCCCGGGGCCCTGGCCTACGTGGTGGCCAGCGCCGAAGTGCTGGGCGGCATTGGTCTGCTGATTCCGCGCTTCACGCGGCTGGCCGCCATCGGCCTCGTCATCATCATGGCGGGCGCGGTGGTGATGCACGCCACCAAAATTCCCGGCGGCCTGGCGGGCGGCGTGCCGGCCATCGCGCTGCTGGTGGTGCTGCTGGTGGTGCTGGTGCTGCGCCGGCCCGCCCCGTTGGCGGCCTAAACCTCCGCCCGCAGGCGCGGGTTGTAGGGTTCTACTCGCGCATTTTTCGCCGGGCCCCGGGCCCGGCGCTTATCCTTCTATGCAATTACTTTTCAGCTACCTCCGGCGCTACTGGGGCCTGTTGGCCCTGGCCCTGGTGCTGGCCGCCGTCAACCAGATTTTCTCGCTGCTCGACCCCTACATCTTCCGCAAGCTGGTGGACCACTTTGCGGGCAAGTACCCCAGCATTGCGGGGCTGCGCACGGTCCAGTTCTGGCCCTTTTTCCGGGAGGCGATACCGTTGCTGTCCATGATGCTGGGCGTGGCCATGATTTCGCGCATCGCCAAGAACTTCCAGGATTACTACGTCAACGTCATCACCCAGCGGCTGGGGGCCGAAATGTACTCCGACGGCTTGCGCCACTCGCTGGACTTGCCCTACCAAGTGTTTGAGGACCAGCGCTCGGGCGAAACGCTGGGCAAGCTGCAAAAGGTGCGCATCGACGTGGAAAAGCTCATCCAGAGCTTCGTGAACGTGCTGTTTACGGCCGTGGTGGGCATCGTTTTCGTCATGTGGTACGCCATCAGCGTGTACTGGCCCATCGCGATGGGCTACTTCCTCACCATCCCGCTGCTGGGCGTGCTGAGCTTTGCGCTGAGCAAGCGCATCAAGGTCATCCAGAAAACCATCGTGGCCGAAACCACGTCGCTGGCCGGTTCCACCACCGAGAGCCTGCGCAACATTGAACTCATCAAAAGCCTGGGCCTCGCCCAGCAGGAAACCCAGCGCCTGAACGGCATTACCACCAAAATCCTGAAGCTGGAGCTGCGCAAGGTGCGTTACCTGCGCTCGCTCTCGTTCGTGCAGGGCACGTTCGTGAACCTGCTGCGCAACACCATCATCCTGCTGCTGCTGTTCCTGCGGGTGCAGAACTACATCAGCCTGGGCGAGTTTTTCTCGTTTTTCATCTACTCGTTCTCCATCTTCGGGCCCCTGCAGGAGCTGGGCGCCATCATCGGCACGTTCCGCGAAACGGAGGCCTCGCTGGCCAACTTCCAGCTCATCCTCGACACGCCGCGCGACGTGAAGCCCCTGCACCCGGTGGCCATCGACAAGATTGAAACCCTGGCCTTTGAGGACGTGCGCTTCAAGCACCTGAGTGCCGACGTGCCGGCCCTCGACGGCATTTCCTTCGGCACGAAGCTGGGCGAAACCATTGCCTTCGTGGGGCCCTCGGGCTCGGGCAAAACCACGCTCGTGAAGCTGCTCGTGGGCCTGTACCCGCCGCTGGCCGGCCGCATCCGCTACAACGGCGTGCCCAGCACCGACGTGGACCTCGACGCCCTGCGCGAGCAAATCGGGTTCGTGACGCAGGACACGCAGCTCTTCGCCGGCACCATCCGCGAGAACCTGCGCTTCGTGGCCCCCCACGCCACCGACGAAGAGTGCCTGCGGGCCCTGCACGAAGCCGCCGCCGACACGCTGCTCGCCCGGGCCCCCCAGGGCCTCGACACGGTGCTCGGCGAGGGCGGCGTGAAGGTGTCGGGCGGCGAAAAGCAGCGCCTCAGCATCGCCCGGGCCCTGCTGCGCCGCCCCACCCTGCTCGTGTTCGACGAGGCCACCTCGGCCCTCGACTCGCTCACGGAGGAGGAAATCGGGCGCACGGTGCGCGAGCTGTCGGGCTCGCGCCAGCACATCACCATCCTCATCGCCCACCGCCTCAGCACCGTCCTCCACGCCGACCGCATCTTCGTGCTCGAGCGCGGCCACGTGGCCGAAGCCGGCCGCCACGACGAGCTGTTGGCTCATAAGGGCCTCTACTACGCCATGTGGCGCCAGCAAATCGGCGAGCGGGCCCCGGTGCTGGCCAAGGCCTAGGCGCGGAGGCTAGACGGTTATCTTTGCTCGACAAGCATAACTTTCTTCTAGAAAACACCTGACCAGGGGGTTGCTCGATTTCCTGCGGCCGAAAGAACCTTTTACGCCCCCAACACCAGCCCAAGTGGCGGCGCCTTACCTGGGCGACCTAGCCAAGACCAACGCGCTCTACGCCTTGGTTGCGGTGCCGAAGCCCGGCCGGGACGAAGCCTGGAACACGGCTTTCCTGGCCAATTTATCGGCCGCCAGCCTTCGCTGTGGCAGTCCGCAAGTAGTTCAGGGGCCAGACGGGTTTCCGTACTTCCAGCTCCTGCTGCCCGAGCCGGGCGTCAAATTTCAGTGCTATGTCCTCGACCGAATGAAGGACGATTTCCTCTTGAAAAGGGGCCTGGGGGTAGTCATCAACCCCACTCCCCCCGGCCCCGATTGGGTCCTGTCCTACGGAGATGTGCTCAACTATCATCTGAACAACGCGTTTTATACTACGGGGGAAACGCCATTTTCGAAACAGCTCAGCGACGAGGTTATCGAAGCAAAAGAGGACGTTATGGTTGGGCAGCCCAGCGAGCTTTTGCTTCCTCAATTGACACGAAATATCTTACGTGAATACCTATCCAGCCACGGCCTTGCCTCGCCCAGCGTAGCGCTCATGATGCGGCGCCTGGGGAATGGGGCCGGTACCTGTCAGGATTTGGTGTTCAACATTACGCCCCAGGATTTCGGCAGCGAGGAGGCTTACCGAAGCGTTATGCAACGGTTAGCCTGGTTTTTACCCCGGCATTATTCCTTTGTGGGAATGCGGAAAGAGAGCCTTGAGGACAGCTTCATGCCGTTGTAGAAAACGCCTGAGGCCCGCCTGCCTATTTAATTACTTGCGCTTTCACATCGAAATCAGCCGTGGGCGGCTGGGGGTCCATGTTTTCCAGAGCCGCCACCACGATTTCAGTAATGGCCAGGTCGCGCGTCCACTTGTGGTCGGCGGGCACCACGAACCAGGGCGCGTCGGCAGTGGAGCAGTGGGCCAGGGCGTCGCTGTACACGTCCTGGTAGTCGTCCCAGCGGGCACGTTCTTTTAGGTCGCCGGGCTCGTATTTCCAGCGCTTGGCGGAGTCGTCGAGGCGGGCCTGGAGGCGTTCGGCCTGCTCTTTTTTGGAAATGTGCAGGAAGAACTTGAGGATGCGCGTGCCGTTGCGCGTCAGCAGTTGCTCGAAGTTGTTGATGTCGTCGAAGCGCTGGTGGGCGGTTTTTTTGTCGACCAGCCCGTGCACGCGGGTCACGAGTACGTCCTCGTAGTGCGAGCGGTTGAACACCCCGATGTGGCCCCGCGGGGGGGCTTGCGCGTGGATGCGCCACAGAAAATCGTGCGCCAGCTCAACCGCCGACGGCGCTTTGAACGACGCCACCTGGATGCCGGCCGGGTTTACGCCCGTCAACAGGTTGCCGATGGCCCCGTCCTTGCCGCCCGTGTCCATGGCCTGGAACACCAGTAGCAAGCTGCGCTGGTGCTCGGCGTAGAGGTTTTCTTGCAGCTCGGCCAGGCGCTGGCGCAGGGCCGCCAGGCGCGGCTGGGCCGATTCTTTATGGGGGTACTTGTCGCCAAAGGGGCCCTTGGCGTCGGTGGCCACGTCGGCCAGCTTGAAGTGCTTGTCCCTGACGAGCACGGCGGGGGTTTCGGGGTATTTCATGGCGCGTTTTACGGGAATATTATCCGGGCCGCCGGGGGCGCGGGCCGGGGCCCCAAAAAATAAACGAAAAGCCCCCCATTTTGCGTTAGCCAAGCGGGGCCCAATCCAGCCGCCGTTGGGGCCCCGGCCGAGTTTTTCTGGCCGGTGGTTTGCCCTGTTTCTTCGCCGATTATTCCCGCTTTTTTATCGTTCGCTATGCCGACGCCCGTCTTCCGTTTTCTTCGCCGCACGGCCCTGGGGCTGCTGGTGGCGCTCGCGCTGGCCGGCGCTGCCAGGGCCCAAACCGCGGCCCCGGCAACCACCGGCATTATCCAGGAAATCACCAACGTGGTGGGCTTGCAGCCGCGCTTCGAGCTGCGCGCCACCCGCGAGGTTGACAACGCCGCGGCCGTGGTGTACGGCGGCAAGCGCTACTTGCTTTACAACCCCGATTTCTTGGCCGCCGTGAACCGCGCCGGCCGCACCGACTGGGCCGGCATCAGCATCCTGGCCCACGAAATGGGCCACCACCTCAACGGCCACACGCTGCGCGCCGGCGGCTCCAACCCGCAGGACGAATTGGAGGCCGACGAATTTTCGGGCTTTGTGCTGCGCAAGCTGGGCGCCAGCCTGGCCCAGGCCCAAGCCGCCCTGGCGGCCGTGGCCGACGACGAAGGCTCGGCCAGCCACCCCGGCCGCGCGCCGCGCCTGGCCGCCATCGGCACGGGCTGGCAGCGCGCCGACGCCCAGGTTGCCGCCAGCCGCCAGGGCCCCACGCCGTCGGCCGCGCCCGTGGCGCTGGCGCCGGCCGCGCGCCGCACCGTGGGGGCCCCGGCCCAGGTAAGCCAGCACGATATGGCTGACAACGAAGGCGATGCCGGTGCAGGCGCCCCGGCCACGCCGGTGCGCCTGGTGGGCCAGCTCACCTTCCGCAACCGCCCCGACGAGCCCTACTACCTCACCAGCGGCCTGAACGTGGTGCGCGTGGGGGCCGACGATACCAGCGAAGTGGTGGGCCACCTCACGCGCACCAACAGCGCCGATTTCCCTTACGTGCTGGTCGACGGCCAGCAGCGCCGCCTGTTCATCACGGCCCGCGGCGACGTGTACGACCCGCAGGGCCAGCGCGTGGCCAAGCTGCACGAGTAGGCGCGCCGGGCGGGCGGTGTCGCGCGGGGGCCCTACTTTCAGGCCTTCAATCCCCTACTTCTTTCCCCAACGCATGATACAGTACATTGCCCGCCGTGCGGGCATGGCCGGGGCCCTGCTGCTGGCCGGCGCGGCCGCCGCGCCAGCGCAAGTGGGCCCCGGCACCCAGTGGACCAAAGACGGCTACGGCTACCTGCGGGCCCAAGACGACGAAATTGTGCAGCTCGACGCCCGCAAACCCGGCGCCGGAATAACCATCCTCAGCAAGCAACAGCTGACGCCCGCCGGCCAAGCCACTCCGCTGAACGTGCGCCGCTTTTCGCTTTCCGACGACGGCCAGCGGGTGCTGCTGAACACCAACACCAAAAAAGTGTGGCGCTACGATACCCGCGGCGACTACTGGGTGTACGACCTGAAAACCCAGCAGCTCGCGCAGCTCGGCAAGGGCCGGCCCGAGTCGTCGCTGATGTTCGCCAAATTCTCGCCCGACGGCGCCAAGGTGGCCTACGTGAGCGAGCACAACCTGTACGTGGAAAACCTGGCCGACCACGCCGTCACGGCCCTCACCACCGACGGCACCGACCGCCTCATCAACGGCACCTTCGACTGGGTGTACGAGGAGGAGCTGGACTGCCGCGACGGCTTCCGCTGGGCCCCCGATGGCCAGCGCCTGGCCTACTGGCAACTCGACGCCACCAAGACACGCAACTACCTGATGCTGAACACCACGGCGGCGCTCTACCCCTTCACCGTGCCCGTGGAGTACCCCGTGGTGGGCGAAGACCCCAGCCGCTGCCGCGTGGGCGTGGTGCCCGTGGCCGGGGGCCCCACCCAGTGGATGGACGTGCCCGGTGACGCCGTGCAGCACTACCTGCCGCGCATGGAGTGGGCCGCCAACTCGACCGAGCTGATTGTGCAGCAGCTCAACCGCCGCCAGAACGAGAGCAAAATCCTGCTCTGCAACGCGGCCACCGGGGCCACGCGGCCCATTTACAGCGAAACCGACAAGGCCTGGGTGGACGCCAAGGACGGCGCCGTGGGCTGGAACTGGATCGAGGGCGGCAAGAAGTTCGTGTGGGCCAGCGAGAAGGACGGCTGGCGCCACCTCTACGCCGTGGACCGCGCCGGCCACGCGCAGCTGCTCACCAAGGGCGACTACGACGTGATTAGCCTCGAATCCATCGACGAGCGCGCGGGCACCGTGTACTTCATGGCCTCGCCCACCAACGCCACCCAAACCTACCTCTACCGCGTGCCGCTGAAGGGCGGCAAAGCCGAACGGGTAACGCCCGCCAACCTGGCCGGCTCGCACGGCTACGACATTTCGCCCAACGGCAAGCTGGCGCTGCACAACTACTCCAGCACCAGCGCCTTCCCCACCGCCGACGTGGTGAGCCTGCCCGCCCACCAGCGCCTGAGCGGCGGCGAGCTGCCCGCGCAGGCCAAGAACATCCGGGCCCCTAAAACGGAATTTTTTCAGGTGAAAACCGCCGACGGCGTGACCCTGGACGGCTGGATGGTGAAGCCCACCAACTTCGACCCCGCCAAGAAGTACCCCATCGTGTTTTACGTGTACGGCGAGCCCGCCAGTCAGACCGTGACGGACCGCTTCGGCACGGGCGCCAACCGCCTCTACCAGGGCAGCATGGCCGACGACGGCTACATCTACGCCTCGCTCGACAACCGGGGGGCCCCGGCGCCGCGCGGCCGCGAATTCCGCAAGGCCATTTACCACAACATCGGCGCGCTCAACATCCGTGACCAGGCCCTGGGGGCCCAGGAAGTGCTAAAAAACAGCTTCGTCGACACGAGCCGCGTGGCGGTGTGGGGCTGGAGCGGCGGCGGCTCGTCCACGCTCAGCCTGCTGATGCAGTACCCGAAAATATACAAAACCGGCATTTCCATCGCCGCCGTCGACAACCAGCTCAACTACGACAACATCTATCAAGAGCGCTACATGGGCCTGCTGCCCGAAGACCGGCACTACTTCGTGGACAACTCGCCGCTGGCCCACGTCAAGGGCCTGCGCGGCCACCTGCTGCTCATCCACGGCACCGGCGACGACAACGTGCACTACAACAACGCCGAGCAGATGATCAACGAGTTGGTGAAGAACAACAAAACCTTCCAGCTGATGGCCTACCCCAACCGCACCCACAGCATCTCGGAAGGCGAAGGCACCAGCCGCCATTTGTCGAGCACCTACACCAAATTCCTGAAGGAAAATTGCCCCCCCGGCGGCCGCTAGGGCCCCAGCGGTAACCCCGGGGCCCGTTCGGAAGTAACCAATCAGCAGCCGTGGCTTGTTGAGCAGTCGGCGCGGACCCAGCCGTTCGCCCCGCCTCCAGCAACCCGCGGCTGCTAATTTATTTCCTTCCGATGCCCGAATTACCCGAAGTCGAAACCTACCGCCGTTTCATCGACGAAGTGGCCGTGGGCCAGACGATTACCGGCCTCGCCGTGCACGACGCCCACGTGCTGGCCGTGCCCGAAGCCGAACTGCGCGCTGCCCTGCTGGGCCGCACCATCACCGGCACCAGCCGCTTGGGCAAGAATTGCTTCGTGGAACTTGACAACGGCCGCCTGCTGGTGCTGCACTTCGGCATGAGCGGCGACATCGGGGCCTACCGCGACGCGGCCGACGCCCCGCGCTTCACCCGCGTGGCCTGGCACCTGAGCGACTCGGGCCTGAACCTGGCCTTCGTCGACCCGCGCAAATTTGGCCGCATCCGCCTGGCCGACAGCGCCGAAGCGTACCAAAAAGCCAAGAAACTGGGCCCCGACGCGCTGCAAATCAGCGCCGCCGAGCTGCACCAGAAGCTCAGCCGGCGCCGGGTGTTCGTCAAGCCGCTGCTGCTCGACCAGGGCCTCACCGCCGGCCTCGGCAACTGGATTGTGGACGAGGTGCTGTTCCAGGCCCGGATCCATCCCGAGCGCCCGGGCGATTCGCTGACCGAAGCCGAGGTGGGGGCCCTGCACGCCGCCATCCAGCTGGTTCTGACCACGGCCATTCAGCACGAAGCCACTTACCGGCATTTTCCGGAGTCGTTCCTCATCCACGCCCGCGAATGGGACGAATCAGCCGCGCCGGGCAGCGACGCGCACACCTTCTGCCCGCGCCACCCCGACACCAAGATTGAGAAAACCTACGTGGGCGGGCGCGCCACTTATACCTGCCCCAAGTGCCAGCCCGCACCGGTTTTGTAGAAGCAGGCCCCAAAGCCCGGCAACCAAACGCGGGCCGTTGCGGTATGACACCGCCGCCGAAGCCGGCGTTTCGGCCAACATTCCCATTTCACGTAAGCCGAGCCGATGGACACCGACCCAACTTGGGAGGCTATTTACTATTCTGTGGACCCTTCATTGCAATACATGCTTTGGTTATATGACTTACCCACGTGGTTGCTGGCGGTGCTCATCATCGGCACATCGGTACTGCTCGCGCTGCTGGGGCTTTATTTCGCCCACCGCCGGCTGCACCGCAGCGGGCTGGCCCGGCTCATCGACAACGGCACGGTGGGCTGGTTTTTTTCGGGCGTAACAGTACTCTACGGCCTCACGCTGGGCCTACTTACGGTAGCTACCTGGCAGAATTTTTCAACGTCCTCGGGCATCGCCTCGCAAGAAGCGGCCACCCTGGCCGTGCTCTATCGCGACCTCAGTGGCTACCCGCCCAGCGCGGGGCAGCCCCTGCAGCAGCAGTTGCGCCACTACACCGAGTTCATCGTGCATCAGTCGTGGCCGGCCCAGCGCCGGGGCCTGGCCAACGATGCGGAGCGCAAGGTGCTCACCCACTTTCAGTTGGCCCTTTTGCACACCGATGTGCAGTCGGCTGCCCACCAGGTGCTGCACGGCGAGGCCGTTGCCACCTTCAACCGCTTGGTAGAACTGCGGCGGCAACGCATCGAGAGCATTGGCACCGGCGTGCCGGGCGTGCTGTGGTCGGTCGTCATCGTCGGGGCCATCATCACGGTGGCTTTTTCGTACTGCTTCGCGGTGGAGCGCCTGCGCTTCCACGCCTTGCTCACGGGCTTGCTGGCGCTGATGCTGGGGCTAATGATTTTCCTGATCGTGGCCCTCGACCACCCCTACCTGGGCGAAGTTAGCGTGACGCCCGATGCCTACCAAGTGGTGTTGGACAAGGTAATGGTGCCCAACGAATAAGCCGGGCCCCCAGCGGCTTTGGGGCCCCACGGGAGAAATTGATTCGCTGCCCAGAGGCCCCCACCAATCGATTAGGAAAGCATTTATATGCGCCCCGAGGCGGGCGCGCTACTTATACCTACCCCAGGTGCCAGCCCGCGCCGGTTTGAGCAGTTGGAAATAGCGATGCGCCTTAACTATTATATTAGCGGTAGGCCGTTTCGATTTGGGCCCGGTACTTTTTGTAAACCCGCTGCGCTTCCGCGATGCTCTGGCCCGAAGCAATAACGGGAAAGTCCTTACGGGAATTCACCCATTGCCACTCCCAAGCTTTAATCTGTTGCTCAAATAATTTAATATCCGCCGGCTTATCAGCCACCAGCGAATTATTCAACACCACAAAAAACTGCTGCCACCGGGCTTTGTAAAAGTCCGTTAGCAGCCCACTCCACTGCCGGTTCGAGTATTCGTTCAGGGGGCTTTCCGCATCGCCCCAGAGCGTAATTAAGTCCTTAGCGTTTTGCTCGTACAGCGCCTTTTCGTTGGCAGTGCCTCCCCACTTGCGGGCATCGGCCACCCAGGGCCCTAATAGGAAGTCTTTACGGGTGGCCAGCAACCGGTCTTCGTCGTCAATCAGCGCCAGGAATTGCGCGCTGTACTTTTTGAAATCCGCGGCATTTTTTTGCTGGTACGCCCGCACCAGCTGCCGTTGCAGCGGCAACGCGTAGTTGGCCAGCACCTGCCGCGACACGTCCACCAAATCGTACTGAAACCCGTCACTTTTGGCGCAAGCCGGCGCGGCTTTAATCAAATTATCCCAGGCCGGCAGCAGGTCTTTGGGCGCGTAGTTAAGCGTCGTTTTCGTCCACCGCGCCACCGAGTCCAGCGTGGGCCGGCCCACTATGATGGACTCCGCCCCGTCGCGGATTTTCTGCCCGTTGTAGGCCGTGGTTCGCAATATTTGCCACGCGGCCAGTCCGTTGGCATCCGCGTGGCCGTAGCGGTTGCGCACGTAGTTGCCCAGCCAACCATCCAGTTCGGGGGCGGCGGTTTGCCAGGTGTGCTCGGTCATTAACTCGTACAGCACGGGGTTCTGCTCAATGCCTTCCATGGTCAGGCCGATGCCCACCATTTTCCCCGCGCTGCCGTCGCGCAGGGCAGCTGCGGGGCCCTGGGCTACGCCCTCCATCCGGCCAAACATGCTGATGTTGCCGCCGAAATTGTGCAGCATGTTCCAAATCCAGGGCTTGCCGTAAAACGCGTTTGTGCGCTTCCAAACGGGTTCGATTTCCGTCGCCAAATCGAGCAGGATCATGTTGTCGTCCGGCACCGCTTTCAGCAGCGCCTCAATTTGCGGCGCTTTCCAGAACTTTCGGTCGCTGTAAAACAGCCAGCCTTGCATCACCCACACCGCCTGCGGGTCGGCCCGCCGCATGCCTTCGTAGATGCGGGCGCTCAGCTTGCCCAAAAATTCGGGGTTGTCCGACGGCGGCTCGTTCTCGTTGAACGTGTCGGCCGAGTACAAGTGATCGGTGCCGTAGAGCTTGGTTTGCGCCTTCAAAAACCGCTTCCCCACTTCGGCAAACAGCGGGTCTTCCGAATCGAGGATGTACGTATCGGCAAAGCCGTTCGTCCAGTTGGTTTGCTTGAGCTTGGCCGCGGGGTAGCGCTTTTTGAACGCGGCGGGCACGTGCCCCGTGAAGGCCGGCAGTACCGGCTTCATGCCCAGTGCGCGCTCCCGGGCCAGTATTTTCTGCTGCAACGCTCGGTGGCTGGTCATCCAACCCAGGGGCAGGGGCCCGCCCCAGCCGTCGAGGTTGCCCATGTAGAACCAGCCGAAATAGGCGGGCCCGCTGAAAAAACCCCGTAAATCGTCGTCGGCAAAGCCCATGTCTTTGTACACCTGCTGCCACACGTACTCCTGCCCGGTGATGGCCAGCGGCATGTTGATGCCGTGCAGCGCCATCCAATCAATTTCTTTCTCCCAACGCGCCCAGTCCCACCAACTCATGCTGTAGCTGTAGGTGCAATAGTTTAAATAGTAGCGGTACGTGTACGGCGTGGCCTTGTGCACCTTGGCCGGGACGCTGGGCAAAACGGCCGGCAAGCGCAGGTTTACGCCGTTCCAGGTGATTTGGCAGTGCGCGTATTCGCGCAGGTAATAATAAAGCGCTGAACCGATTACGCCGGCGTTGTTGCCGCGCAAAATAATTTTATTGCCCTTGCTTTCAATCTCAAAAACGTCTTTTCCCTCGGCCGCCGACAACTCCTCCACCAGGAAATTAGCCGCTTTGGCTGGCACCGTGCGCGCGATGAGCGAATCGGCCGCGCCCTTGTTCAATTGCCCGTAGGCCCGGGGCCCTAACAAGCTCAGGGCTATGCAAAAAAGAAAAAGTAACTTATTTATTCTCATGCGTTGCAGAGCTTAATTATTGCGGAAAATAAGCGCTGCTAGCAGCAAGCCCGTTGCTCAATGTGGTTTGCCGAACCTAATTACTGATTGAACTACAACAAATTATATTTTGATGTATATCCTTTTTCTGTCAAGCACATACGCTACTACCCAGCACAATAACATGTAGCTCATAGCAAACAATAGGGCCCCCAAAGAACCAGGAAAAACCCGCTGATAAAAGACTTTATTTACCCAGTCATAAATATCCAAGTCCGGCCGGATCAATATCAATTGGAGCGGGACCAATAACAACTCTGATAATAGATAAATAGCTAGCGGATTTCTTCCGAGAATAAGGAAAAACGAAGTGCCTCGTTTTACGTGTTTAATTTCTACAGCTAAAATTAGAAAACCTAATGTAGCTAAGTCAATACCGATGGTGAGCAGCGCGAACGAACCAGTCCACATTTTTTTTGCTATCGGGAAGAATTGACCCCAGAAAAGCGCCGTACAAATCAGTAGTGCGCCGTATGCAAACAGCATGGCCACGGATTCATAAGTTTTACCTTTTTTCTGAATGTATACCCCTGCTAAAAACCCGCCAATTACGTTCACAATACTGGGCAGCGTACTTAGCAAGCCTTCGGGGTCGAAGGCAATTGGTCCTCCTCCCTTGTGGTACAGGTGAGCATTCCCCATAATCAAGATATCTAGCCGGGTGCCTGCATTGCCAAGCATTGTGTACTCCTCGTTTGCATTGCCGAAATTTAGCAAAAAGGCCCAATAGCTAATTAATAGCAGTACAGAAATAATAATCGCTATTTTTCGGGTGCAGTAATGAGTAACAAGTGACCCAAAAAGGTAACACAGCGCAATGCGCTGCAATACGCCCATGATGCGTGTATTCGCTATAGGATTGAAAGCCCACCCATTATCAGCGCGGTGAAAGAAGGGAAACCAATACAATAGGTATCCAAGCAAAAATATAATTGCCGTTCTTTTAAATACTTTGGCCAAGAACGTTGTATTCGATTCGTATTTTGCCTTAGAAAAACTCAACGCATTGCCTACTGCGAAAAGAAAGGATGGAAAAACCAGATCTGCTGGCGTAAAACCAATCCAATCAGCATGGCTGAGAGGTGACCAAGTAGTAGCTCCTGAGCCCGAAGAATTTATGATAATCATGAAACACACCGTCATACCACGGAACACATCCAGCGCAGTAAACCTTTCTACGGTATTTATCATTTGGGCAACTTTACTAAATGCATCTACTCAATTCAATCGCTTTTTTACAATCCGTACCGGCATTCGTCAGCAGTAGCGTCTAAAAGAGACTTTGCTTTTTTGGTATTTATTTAGGGAACCGGATTAAATGCGGCAATTAGTGCATGCTGCCCATATTGGACAGCATCAGGCTGCAAACGCCCAGGCCAATTAGAAAAACCAGCAGCGCTGATAACAAAAAGGCCGTTACCCAATTTAGTTTGCCGGACATGGCCATCAGAAACGCCGCAATGCCGTTGACTACGGCCAGCGCCACCACGGCCCCAAAAAGCACCATCGGCTCTCCCTCCGACAGCACCGCCACAAGCAGCAACAGCCCCAGATTGACGGCTATCGGCCACGTCTTGGAAGATTTACCGTTAGGCGCGGGAGGTTGGGGCTCAGCCATTATGCACGTTCATACTAATTTGATTATCAATTATATATCGGCAACAATTCCTGTGCGCAACGTCATATAATTCCCGTGCGCTCGGCTCGCAATTCTTCCAGCCGCGCCAGCTTCTCGGGGTCGCGGTAGAAGATGTTCATGGTTTCGAAGGGAATGATTTTTAGGTCTTTGCTCACGATGTGGACGCAGGATTTCTTGACGGCGCGCACGTCGAAATTCCAAGCGTCCATGAATTGCAGAATAATTATTCGGAACAAATTATCGTAGCCCAAATTGGGTGCTGATACTTGGGGCAAGCAGCACAGCAGCTGGTTAATTTCGGGCACCACCGCGTCCACGGTGTTGGCCGTGCTGAACAGCTTGAGCATGTGCTGGCGCAGGCGCGGGTCGCGCTCGTACACGATGGTGTTGCCGCCGTTGGTGAGCAGGTCGGCGGGGTCGACGTAGCGGGTGAGGGGGATGACTTCGCCGTCGATTTTCAGGGCGTAGGCCATGGCCAGTGCGTCGGGGTTGCAGGGCACCGGCAGCAAGTCGGCGGCCGTGAAAACCGGGCTTTGGGCAATGATGCCCTGGCGCACTTCGGTGAGCGAAAACGAGTCGGTTTCGGGGTTGAAGTTATCGAGCCGGCCGGCGGCTTGGGTGGGCTGAAACGTGACGCCGCGCACGCAGCGCTGCTGCAGGGCGAAGTCGATGATGGCGCCCATCTCGTCGTCGTTGAGGCCCTTTTGCAGCGTCACGACTAGCGTGGTGCTCAGGTTGTATTTATTCAGGTTGGTCAGGGCCTGCTGGCGAATTTCGCGCAAGTCGCGCCCGCGCATGGCCAGCAGGACGTGTTCGCGGAACGAGTCGAACTGCAAATACACTTCAAAGGCTCCCGAATACGTGGCCAGCCGCGCCACGAAGGCTTCGTCTTTGGCCAGGCGCACGCCGTTGGTGTTCACCATCAAGTGCTTGATAGGCTTACGCTTGCACATGTCCAGTATCTCCCAGAACTGCGGGTGCAGCGTAGGCTCGCCGCCCGAGATTTGCACCACATCGGGCTCGCCCTCGTTGGCCACCACCAGGTCCACCATGGCCTCCACTTCCGCCAGGGTGCGGTGCCGGCCGTGGATGGGGCTCGATTCGGCGTAGCAGGTGGGACAAGTGAGGTTGCAGCGGTCGGTTATCTCAATCACCGTCAGGCAGCTGTGCTGCTCGTGGTCGGCGCAGAGGCCGCAGTCGTAGGGGCAGCCGTAGTGCGTGGGCATGCCGAAGCGCAGTGGGGTTTCGCTGGGTTTCACGTAGTTGCGGATGCTCTTGTAGTACTCCACATCGGTGGCAATGCGCACCTTCTGCCGCCCGTGCTCCGGGCACCGCTTGAGCATGTACACGTTCCCGTCTTCAAAGACGATTTTGGCCTCGATGCGCCGCAAGCACTGCGGGCAAAGGCTGATGGTGAAATCGTAGTAGGTGTAGGGACGTTCGGGCATATAGGATTTCAGAAATCAAGATGTCTATTTAAAATCTCTTCTTCTTTTTCCGTAAGTTGATTAGCTCGCAAGTAAAAAGTAGTATTTTCAGTCAATTTGAGAAGATGGTAATTTCCACTCCTCCATATTTTATTAAAAGCTGAAAGTTGTACCGCCGATAAGACTTCATTATTTTGAAATTGAATTTCTTTTTCATCTAATATCACAGAAAATCCAACTGTCTTAAATGCTCTCCATAATATTGAAAGCATCATTACAGGCTTCAAAATGTAGTAGACGCCATATAAAAATGAGAATCCACCGAAAGCGACCGCAGCTTTATGAGTACTTGAATACACTTCAAATCTGCGATAAAATTGGACACCTATCAATATCATTAAAGGTCCACCGAAAATTCTAAGCCATTTTACCCAAGCAGTTCGCCCCAAATAGTACTCATAAAAAAATAGCTTAATATGCTCTAATCGGCTAATTACTTGACGTGACACGCTAATTTTTTTAATGATGATTATGAGAACAGAAGCAGAATCTGTAATCAATCAGGCACATACTTTCGGTGAGCCCACCCCCAAACATAATACCCCAGCCCTGACACGCACGCCCACTGAATGGCGGTGAGGCCCAGTCCCGGCAGGGCCGACGTGGGCTTGATGAATTCTACCAGCAGGCGGAATAGTAGATACCCGGCCAGGAATAGCTCGAAGCGCCGACCGTTGGGCAGCAGGCGGCGGCGCTCTAGGGCCCCCAGCAGCAGCGCCAGGGCCCCCAGGAAGAGGATTTCGTAGAGGTTGGTGGGGTGGCGGGCCACGCCGTCGCCGAAGTTGATGCCCCAGGGCAGGGCGGTGGCGGTGCCAAACGTGCCGTCTTCGAGGCCGCTGAGGAAGCAGCCGACGCGCCCGATGCCCAGGCCCAGCAGCAGCGGAAACACCATCAGGTCGCCCGACGAGGCGGTGATGCCCAGGCGCTTCTTCACTAGCTCCACCCCCAGCAGGCCACCCAGGAAGCCGCCCACGATGGTTTTGTTGGTGAAGTAGTAGAGCCAGCCGCCGGGCGGGTGCAGCAGCAAACCGGGGTGTTCGAGCAGGCCCAGCAGGCGCGAACCGAGCAGGGCCCCGGCGGCGGCCCCTACAAAAATCCACTGCCGGCCGGCGTCGCTGATGCGGTCAGCCGTGCGGGCGCGCAAGTGAGCGTAGAGGCGGTAGCCCAGGGCGTAGGCCAGCGTTTCGCAGAGCAGGTGCACGGGCAGCCGCACGGGGCCCCAGGCCAATTCGACGGGGAATTGCATGGGGCGAAGATGGCACAAAACCGCGGCCGCGGGCCACAGCCAGGAGGTTGGCCCGGGCTACTGGCTTTGCACCAGCAGTCTGGTAACCGCAGAATTGGCCAAGAATTATTACTTGTGGCCCCTAAATGGCTTGAACTGACACAACAATTAGCGGGCAGCCAGCGAAAAGCCGGCTGCCCGCGCCGCACTACGGGGGCCTGGGGCCCCTAACCCAACTCGTTGTTGTCGCGCGCGGCTTTGCGAGTGAGGGTAGTGAGGGGCGAGCGGGTAACGGCCGACTCGCTTTCGTAGCCGCGGCGGCGCTCATTGGCGGCGGCACTTTCGCCGGTAGCGGGCAGGGCGCGGTTCATCCAGCTCAGCACGTCGGTGGTGACGCCGGGCAGGATGCCGTGGAAACCCGCCAAAAACTTGGCCGGCAGCGAGAGAATAATCTCGCCGTCCCCGCGCCGGGTGGCGTTCCAGATCTGGCGCGCGGCTTGCTCGGCGCTCATCGAAAAACCGGGCAACGCGTCGGCCACGCTAAACCAGGCAAACTCCTTTTTGTGCTGGCCCTTCACCAAGGCTTGGCCCTGGCTACCGGTGCGCAGCAGGCCGGGGCACACCGTCGTCACGCGAATACCCTCCTGCCGCAACTCGGCCCGGAAACCTTCCGACAGGCCCACGAGGGCAAACTTGCTGGCGCTGTACGGGGCCATGTGCGGGATGGCCACTTTGCCGCCCAGGCTCGAAATGTTGACGATGCGTCCCTCGCCGCGCCGGCGCATGCTGGGCAGCACGGCTTGCATGGCGTGCAGCGGGGCCCAAAAGTGCGTGTCCATCGAATCTTCGAAATCGCGCAGTTCCATGTTGTCGAGCGGACCAGCAGTGATGATGCCAGCGTTGTTCACCAGCACGTCCACGGGCCCCAGGTGGCTTTCTACCTCAGCCACCATCGTGCGCACCTCGTTGGCGTTGGTAAGGTCGCGGGCCAGCGCGAGCACGTCGGCTGCAGCTGCGCCGTAGGAAATCAGGTCCTGGCGGGCGCGCTCTAACTCGGCGGCATCGCGGGCGCAGATGGCGACCCGGGCCCCTTCCACTACTGCCTGGCGGGCCAGCACCAAGCCCAGCCCGCGCGAGCCACCGGTGATGAGCACTACCCGACCAGTAAGCTCGTAGCTGCCGCGGCGGTTAGCCCACAGCGTAGCAGCCACGGCGGCGGCCCCCAAACCAGCGGCCAGCAGCCAGTTGGTAGTGGACGATTTGGGCGAGGCAGGAGTGGGAAGGTCAGGCACGTGGTTCATACGGGTTAGTATGGGAAGCGGGGCGCAAAGGTTACATCCGGCGCCGATTTAATGCAGTGATTAAGGCCCCATGGTCGGTGGCGGGGCCACCAGGACTAGCCGGGCCAGGCCCGTGGCCGGTTTTTGGCCCGATATTTACACTTTCGGGCCGAGCCCCGGGTTCGTTACGGGGCCCCATTGGTCAGTCTTATCCTATTATTATGAAGCGTTCCTTGTTGCTGGCCTCGCTGGCGCTCCTAACTGCGCCGGCCGCCCAAGCCCAGGCCGTGGTTAAAACCAAAGCCGACGGCCAGCCCACCACCAAAACTAAAGCCCCAGCGCCAACTGGGGCCCCGGCGGCGGCGCCCACCCCGGCCAGCACGGAGGCCCGCGCCAACACTCTCACCGTCAACATGCAGCAAAACCTGGGCCTCTCGCCCCAGCAGACCGAAAGGGTGCGCGTCATCAACCAGCACGGCGTAGCGGCGGTGGAAAGTGCCCGCGTGCGCTACCGCACGGACCCGCGTAAGCTACAGGGCCTCATCGACGGCGTAGGTCAGTCGCGCCTCGAAGCCCTGAAAGACGTGCTCACCCCCGCGCAATTCGACAAGTACCAACGCAAGCGCGAAGAGAAAATGGGCGTGCCTAACGCGCCCGCCATCCAAGGCAACGCCGTTCCTGGCCTGGGCAGCAACGAGTAATACCGTACAGTTTCACCCAAAACAATCCTTGGCCTTGGGTGACAAAGCGTTGCACCGATTAGTTAACGCTTCTTCTTCGGTTCCGCCTATGCCCTCTGTCCTTCGCAACTGGCCTGCGTTTCGGTCCTTGCTGGGCTTCGGAACTACAAATCGAGTTGCAATCGATTGTTAAGCTCTACTTTTAGGAGCCATGATGAGCCATCTTTTACCAAACTTGCTTTTTATTACCTGGGCCCGTATCGGCTGGGCATACGTACTATTGCTCGGTGTGCTTGGGACCGCTTACCCAAGCCAGGCGGCTCCTATTGGCGACACCCTTTGCACGCGCGTTAGCCGTGACGAAATATTGGTCGAGCCGGCATTTTACAGCGTGTTGGAAGACCCTACCGGCACCCTTACGTTGGCCGACGTGCAACGCCCGGCCAACGCCCGCCGTTTTGTATTGGGCACGCGTATAGCCAGTAGCATGCAGCACGTAGGCGCCGCGTACTGGGTGCGGCTGCCGGTAAGCAACCAAGATTCAACTGGACGACACTGGTACCTGGAGTTGTTCGACTCGCACATCAACGACATTACATTTTACGCACCTGATGGCCAACGGCGCACTGGGGCTGATGCGCCATTCAACAATCGCCGTTTTCGCTATAAGAACTACTTGTTCCGGTTAGCGCTGGTACCAAATCGCACCCAGGTGTTTTACCTGCGACTGCAATCAAACTCTAAAACAAGCTTTCTCTGCCGGCTGCGTACCGAAGAGTTGCTGGCCAGCCATTTCCAGACTGAGTACGGCCTACTGGGCGGCTTCTACGGGGTGCTGCTAATCATGGTGGTCTACAATTTATTCATCTACTTGTTCACCAAGGACCAAACCCACGTACGCTACGTCTTCTACGTACTGAGTTGCGGATTACTGTTTCTATCCGAAGATGGCTTGGGCTTTCAGTATCTCTGGCCCGAGTTGCCTTGGCTAAACCAGGCCGTCATCGCCAGTGCGCCCATCTTGTTGTTGCTCACCTTCGGCTACTACGCCCGCTACTTTCTCGATGCCCCCCAGCGTTTGCCGCGCTTCGATCCTGTGGTACGGGTTGTGGTGCTGCTAAGCGCTGCACTATTGTTCACCGATGCCGTGTGGGTTCGATCGGGAGTAGGCTTTTGGCTGTATTTGCTGCCCTACGGCCTGATTTATTACGAAGCTGTGTGCGTGTACCAGCTAGGATTTCGGCCAGCCCGCTTGTTTTTACTAGCCCAAGCCTTAGTAGCTACGAGCCTTTTATTCTTGATCCTACGCAAGTTAGGTATTGATACTCTAACCAATCCATTCACGGTATACAGCCTGAATATGGCTTTTATCATCGAAGTCGTAGTGCTTTCTTACGCCTTAGGTGACAAAATTAAGGCCATCAAGGATGACACCATCAAAGCGCAAAACCTATTGGTTGAACAGCTCCGCAAGAGGCACATAGCTCATAAACAGCTTGTTGAACAACTTCACCAGAATGAATTGCTCAAAGACCAGCTTAATTCTGAGTTGGAAGCTTTAGTAGCTCAACGTACCGAAGAAATCAAAAAGAGGGGTGAAACCATCGCCACCCAAAACCGGGAGCTTCTCGAAGCCAACGGGTTGCTGTCGTTGCAGTCAGCTGCCATTGCCAAGCTTAACACTGACCTGCAAGTTGACTTGCACAATGCCCAAGCGGCGCGGATCACGGCACGTGAAATGGACTTCGGCGAATTTAGCCAGCTTTATCCAGATAAAGACGCATGCTTGGCCTACCTAGCTGACTTAAAGTGGGCGGGTGGCTACCAGTGCCGCAAATGTGGCCACGGCAAATATTGCGACGGCCGTGAACTGCATTCGCGGCGTTGCACCCGGTGCCGCTATGTGGAGTCCGCGACGGCTTATACTTTATTGCAAAAATGCAAATTCCCCGCGGTAAAAGCATTGTATGCAGTTTTCCTTTTACACACTCATAAAGGCCATTATTCCATCTCAGAAATGAGTCAGCTTCTGGACTTGCGCCAAGCAACGTGTTGGAATTTTAGCCAAAAGGTAGCAGAAGCCATCCGACGCCGCCACGCTGCCCCCGATTATGAAGAGCACGAAACTTGGACGCACGTTTTAATAGATACTACTAGTCGCACTGATGACGAAGAGCTATCAGAACAGGAAGAGATAATTGCACTTGCTAAAGCAGAAGACCCTCAGTAACCGATGCCCCATAGCTGATAATATATTATCAATTGAGTCATTCTTTCAATTGTTTTTTATGGTTACTCAATTATCAATAGGATAGCGTCCACGCCTCTCCAAATGAATAATATCGAGGTGCTATTTGTGCAGCAAGCGTATCAAACGATTGTCATCAAAGAAAAAGATTGCGTTCTAAAGGCTGAAAAGACACTTTTCAGGTTGCATATTTGAGACAACTAGAAATACCTTTGAGTACCTACCACAATCGTTATTGCTATTTCACTCTTCTCTATACTTTTCAAAAAGCACTTGCTCAAACTACGAGCTTTTCTTTGGCCTCACTCTTGTGCCATAACATTTTCAACCTCTTGCTAGCTAATCTTGCGTAACTCACTGGTACCCTAATAAAAATTAGTAGGGATAACCAATAACCTTAATTATCAATCTACTAAAAGTTCCTGAGCAGAAAACTTAAAATAGGCTAAAAACAATCGATTGTGCTTGTTAAAAAAAACGAATGTTTTCGTACTGAATTTCGGGTCTGATACCAGCCCAATCAATTGTAGGCACCTTCTTTTTCATTCATTTTACCTCACCCCATCTTCTGTATGGATACAACCCTTTACTTTTCCACCTTGCGTAAGGCTGTTTTACTGGCTGCGTGCGGCCTGCCAGCCCTAGCAAGCTCTGCTGCGCTAGGGCCTCTACCGGGTCAGAGCAATGCTCAAAAACTTGCTTCTAAGCGCCCGCCCGTGACTGTTACTGGCCGGGTAGTTCAAGCCAACGGTGATGCCCTGCCGGGCGTAACCATTCTGGTAAAGGGTACTAACCAAGGCACCAGTACTGATACCAACGGCAGCTATTCCATTACTGCCCCTGAGGGTAGTACTCTGATTATTAGCTACGTGGGATTTGTGCGGCAAGAAGTAGCCGTTTCAAGTGCTCGCAATCCATTGAACGTTACTCTAGTGGCCGATGTAGCCGCGCTGAATGAAGTGGTAGTGGTTGGTTACGGCACCCAAGAACGCGGTAGTGTAACGGGAGCCATCTCGTCCGTTAATGGGGCAGAATTGGTGCGCCAGCCCGTGGCCGATGCCAATCAAGCCCTTCAGGGTAAGGTTTCGGGTGTAACTATTACCTCCAACGGGGGGGCCCCCGGCGGCGCGGCTGGTACCTCGGTGCGCATCCGCGGCATAACGTCGGCCGGCAATAACAACCCACTATACGTGGTCGACGGTTTCCCGCTACCCGACAACGGCGATAGCCAGTTGAGTTCCATTAGCCCAAACGACATCGAGACGATTGACGTCCTAAAAGATGCCTCCGCCACCGCTATTTATGGGGTGCGGGCAGCTAACGGGGTGGTTATCATCACCACCAAACGGGGCAAAGCGGGCAAGACCACTGTTAACCTCGATGGGTACCGGGGCGTGCAGTCCGTAGCCCGCCGGTTGGACCTGCTCAATGCTGAACAGTACGCAGTCATCAACAACGAGGCCCGCATCGCGGCTGGTCAGCCCATCGCACTGGACAAGTTGCGTGACCCAACTGCGCTAGGCCAAGGAACTGATTGGCAGGATTTATTATTCCGCCGTGCTCGGATCCAAAACTATTCTCTTTCTGCCACTGGCGGCAGCGAAAAAGCTCGTTACGCTCTGTCAGGGACTTATTTCCAACAGGATGGCGTCATCCTGGGCTCTAATTTTGAGCGTTTTACGCTCCGCGCCAACGGTGATGTGCAGCTAAACTCCATATTCAAAATCGGTAACAGCATCTCGCTGACCCATTCGGAAGATCGCCAAATCACAAGCAATGGCGGTGGCAACGGCGGCAATAGCGAATATGGTGCTGTACAGCAGTTACTGCGCATTCCGCCTACGGTGCAGCCTTATCGGCCCGATGGGTATTGGTACCAGCCCAACAGCGCCATGGACAACTTCACGGAGGAAAACCCGCTGGCTAGCTCGCAACGGGCTAACCAGAAATTTACCCGCAACCGAGCCACCACGACGTTCTACGCCGAGTTGGAACCTGTAAAAGGGTTGCGCTTCCGGACTAACGTCGGGGCCGACCTTGTTTTTGAGAACTTCAACCAGTTTTCTCCCAAGGGCCCGGATTTGGCCGGCTATACCCAGCGTTACATTACCGCCGGGGCCGGCGCTACCTCCGGTTATGCACCTAGTTACCTAATTGAAAACACAGCCACTTACGACCGCACTTTTGCCGAAAAGCACCACGCCACGTTGCTGGTAGGGCAATCGGCGCAAGAGTTTAACTACAGCAACGTAGAGGCTTACCGCACGGGCTACCTGCGCAACGACCTGCAAACCATCAACGTGGGGCCACTTGGCCCGTTGGTACCGACTAACGCTGGCACCATCGACCCCGCTCGGCACCTGTCCAGCTACTTCAGCCGACTCAACTACGAGTACGCTGGCAAGTACATTTTCCAAGCCACTGCCCGCTACGACGGCTCCTCGCGCTTCGAGCCTGGCCATAAGTTTGGCTTCTTCCCCGGCGCATCGGTGGGCTGGCGCATTTCGGAAGAGGAGTTCTTGAAGGGCAACAACACCATCAGCAACCTTAAGTTGCGCGCCGGCTACGGTCGCGTGGGCAACGAGCTGAACGCTGGCCGTTTCGCCTACCTGTATTCGATCAACTTTGGCATCAATTATCCCTTTGGCCCGGACGCCGTCCTCAATACTGGGGCCGCCCCGACTCGGTTGAGCAACCCGATTCTGCGCTGGGAATACAACGACCAAGCGAACATCGGCCTGGAAATGGGCTTCTTGGGCAATCGCCTGGAGGCAACCATCGACCTCTACAACCGCAACTCGCCTAACCTGATTGCGCCCGTGCCACCCTCCCTCGTGTCGGGTACGTACGAGTCGGTGAACGCTAACGCTGCTAACGCCTATAACCGGGGCATCGATATCTCGCTGACCTCGCACAACTTTGTGGGTTCGGGCGGAGCCTTGACTTGGACGACCACCTTCAACGTGTCATCCTATAAAACCCGCCTGGTGTCGTTGGGCGCCGGCATTCCCTACAACGGCCTGGGCTCTTTGAGCGGCACCATCGTGCGCTACGATGCTGGCCAAGCATTCGGGGCTTTCTACGGCTACGTGGCCGACGGCCTAATTCAGAGCCAGGAAGAGTTGAATGCTTTGAATGCTGGGGCCCTGTCAGGCTCGGCCAAATCCGCTAACTACCAGAATGCAGGTACGGCCCCCGGTGATATCAAGTTTAAGGACCTGAACGGCGACGGCGTTATCACTGACGCGGACCGCACCTTTATCGGCAACCCGAACCCGAACTACACGTTTGGCCTCACCAACACGCTGGGCTTTAAAGGTTTTGACTTGAGCTTCTTCATCCAAGGCGTGCAAGGCAACGACGTGTACAACCTCAACCGCTACATCACGGAAGGGGCCCTGTACGGCACCACCAACGGCACCACCAACGTGCTGAACCGCTGGACCGGCACCGGCACCAGCAACGATGTGCCGCGGGCCATCGTGGGCGACCCCAACAACAACCTGCGGGTATCGACTCACTACATCGAGGACGGCTCCTACGTGCGCCTCAAAAACCTGACGTTCGGCTACACGCTGCCGCATAACATCATGAGCCGCATCTCGGCTTCGCAACTGCGCGTGTACGTCACGGCCCAGAACTTGGTAACGCTGACCAAGTACACCGGCTTCGACCCGGAAGTGAGCGCCAGCGGCGTCGACTTGGGCATCTACCCGCAAACGCGCGTGTTCTTGGCCGGCGTGAACATCGGGTTTTAATTCTTTCTACTTTCCACTTATCTAGTCATGACTATTTCAAAATTTACGTGCGGGGCCTTCCTGCTCTCGCTCGGGTTGCTGGGCGGCTGCACGGCGAAGTTTCTGGACGAGGCCCCAGCCGACCAAATAACCGACGCTAACTTTTACCAGACCCAACAGGACGCTATTCAGGCAACCAATGCTGCGTACAGCGAACTGACCAAGGAAGGTCAGTACAACGCCGCCATGTGGGCCTTCGATATCTGGGCGGACATATCCAGCGCGGGCGGCGACGATGGCAACGACGCCATCGAATACAAGCAATTGGAAGCCTTTAGCATCCCGACCACCAACTTCGTGGCCACCCGGCTTTGGGGCGGTTCGTTCATCTCGCTGCAGCGGGCGAACATCGTGATCCAGAAAGTGCCGGGCATCGCTAACATGGACCCCGCCATTCAGAAGCGCTGCATCGGCGAAGCGCAATTTTTGCGGGCCAAGATGTACTTCGACTTAGTGCGGGCCTACGGCGACGTTCCCTTGTTCACGGCCCCGCCCACCGGTCCGGCGGCGGTGAACATCCCCCGGACGCCCGCGGCCGACGTGTACAAGCAGATTGAGCAGGACCTGACCGATGCCATCGGCAACCTGCCGCTTTCGTACAGCGGCGATGACTTGGGCCGGGCCACCAAGTGGGCCGCTACGGGGCTTTTGGCCAAGGTCTACATTACCGAAGGCAAGAAAACGGAAGCTGCCCAGCGGGCCCGTGAGGTCATCAACAACTCGGGCAAAACCATGTGGGCCAACTACGCCGACAACTTCAAGGTGGAGAACGAAAACCGAAACGACAAGGAATCGTTGTTCGAAGTGCAGTTCGCCAGCGGCCATAACCAGTACGACCGCAACAACGTCGGCTCGGCAATGAACGAGTTCTTTGGGCCCCGCGGCGCCAACCAGACGCCCGGCAGCGGCTACGGCTTTAACACCCCGGACCCGGACTTCGTGAGCGGCTACGAAACCGGCGACACCCGTAAAACTGCTACCGTGTGGGCCCCCGGCGACACGTACCCCGACGGCAGCAAAGTAGCTTCCAAAGCTACTGGCTCGCCGTATGGCTACAGCTGTAAGAAATGGTTCGTCGGCAAGGTGAACACCAACATTTGGGACTCGGGCCTGAATGTGCCGGTCATTCGCCTGGCCGAAATGTACCTGATTGTGGCGGAGGCCGTAGGGCCCACCACGGAGGGCCTGGAAGCCATCAACAAGGTGCGGCGGCGTTCTTTTGGCTTGGACTATACGGTGCCATCGGCTGCACACGACCTGACAGCCGCCACGTCAAACTTTACTAACGCGGTGCTGCGGGAGCGCAAGTACGAGTTGGCGTTTGAGTTTGACCGCTGGTTTGACATGAAGCGCGCCGGTACGCTGTACCCCACTTTAACAGACCATGCCTTTATCCCACGCATGACGCAGCAGGCGGCAACGCTCAAAGGCGTTGCCCCCAACGTGCACGGCATTCCGACCCAAAACAACTTGGTGCTGCCCATTCCACAGTCGGAAATCGACACCAACCCCGGCTTGGTACAAAACCCTGGCTATTAGGCCTTTTTCACCGACTATTTAGCCTGAACCAATATGAAATATACCTGGAACAAAGCGACCTGGGCACTACTTGCCGGTCCGCTGCTCATTGCTTCCTGCGACAAAAACGATAAAGGGCAGCTGAATGGTCCTGTGCCAACAGCTACCTTCACTACGTCTGCGCCTAGGTCTGTAGGGCTTACTACGTCTGTTACGTTCACCAGCACGGCGACCGACGCGGCTTTTTACGAGTGGGACTTTGGAGACGGTACGCGGGGCACAGGCCAGACCGTGACTCACATTTATAAAACTGGCGGCCCCCTTAAAACTCAGTTGACCACCTCGGGTAAGGGGGGCACCGGCATTTCGGCTCAAACTGATCTGGTGCTACCCCCCATTACCGATGCGGTGAAACAGTTTCTGACGGGGGGCTCCACCAAAACTTGGAAACTGGATAATAGCGTGGATTCTACGATCGTGGTGGGCCCCAGCGACGCTGATCCTTACAGCTACTATCACGACGGCAAAGCCGGTAGCCTTCCCGCTTGCCAAGCCGACGATGAGTTCACCTTTACCACAGCCAACGTGTACACCTACGATGCAAAGGCGCAAACCTTCGTAGCGGGCGGGGTGGGGTGCTCAGCTCCGCGCTCGGGCACATCGGACTACACGTTCGGGCCGGCCGTTGGGACGGGGTACGCCATGCTTGAATTTAAAAAAGCTGGCACCTTCATCGGCGTGACGGACGCGCCTGATTTGATCTATCGCATCGTCAACATCGACGATAAGCACATGCGGCTGCGCGCCGGCAAGGCGAGCGGCAACTTGGTGTTTGAAATGCGATTAGTAGCAAAATAATTATTGTGGCTGAACAACTGACCGCATCATTACCCAAGCAGTATATGAAATCCTTCTTTTCTAGTTGCCAGAGGAACGGGGCCAGCTTTGCGCTGGCCCTAAGCCTGGTAGCCTGCACCGAAAACAAGTCGGCCCCTGCCCCAGCGACGGTGGCCCCAACGCCTGTTACGCCAACGCCGGTGGCCGTTAACTCCGAGGCCCGGGACTACGCCCAATACACGGAACTGGTGTGGGGAGACGAATTTGACGGCGCGGTGGTGGACCCGACCAAGTGGGGCTACGACCTCGGCAATAATAACGGCTGGGGCAACAACGAACTGGAGTATTACACCAACTCTACCGAAAACGCTTCTCTGAGCGGGGGTAACCTCGTCATCCAGGCCAAGAAGCAGGCCCAAGGGGGTCGCGACTACACCTCGGCCCGGATGCTGACCAAAGGCAAGCAGGACTTCAAGTTCGGACGCGTTGATATCCGGGCCAAGCTGCCCATGGGCCAGGGCATTTGGCCTGCCATTTGGATGCTGGGCAGCGACATTGACCAAAACAACTGGCCCAAGTGCGGCGAAATTGACATCGTGGAACTGCGCGGCCAAGCGCCCACCAAGATACTTTCGACTATGCACTACCCCGACGCCACCGGGGCCCACAAATACAAAGGGATCGAGCCGGTTACGCTGCCCAACAACGCCAGCTACGCCGACGACTTCCACCTCTTCAGCGTGGTGCGCAGCCAGAACCAAATGCGGTTTTTCCTCGACGGCACGCTGTACTACACGTTCTCGACCAGCGACACATCCATTTACCCGTTCAACAACCCGTTCTTCATGGTGTTGAACGTGGCCGTGGGCGGTGACTTCCTTGGTAACCCCGACGCCTCCACCGTGTTCCCCCAACAGATGACGGTGGACTACGTGCGCTACTACCAGTACAAGTAAGCCTATTTTTTTGCGCCGGCCCACCGCCCGCTGTTGCTCCAGTTACGAGCCGGCCGGGCGGTGGGCTTTGGCTTGCTGCTTCACGGCAACCTCCCACCGGGCCGCCTGGCAGGAGGCTGCCCGTGGCTTCGGCACGGCAGGCCACCGGACCCGGAAGTCGTGGCGCCCGGGCTTTGTGCCCAGTGAAACCAAGCGCGTACCCCGAGCAATCCCTATTTTCCTATGAAAACCATCATCCGCCGGCAACTTGCGGCCCGTTGGCTGCTACACGCGTGGGCGTTGTTGCTAGCGTTTGGCGGGGCGGCGCAGGCCCAGACCAAGAGCCCCAAGCGCGGACTGGCGTACGATTATAAATCGGCGGCCGACTTGCAGGCACTGGCCCCCGGCACAAGTTGGTGGTACAACTACACGTCGGTGCCCGACGCCGGGGTAGCGGGCGTGTACCGGGGCCTGGGCGTCGACTATGTGCCCATTCAGTGGGGTTCGCGCCTGAACAATGGTTCCGTGACGGCCGACCAATTGGCAGCCAACATTCCGGACGGCGCGCAGTACCTGCTAGGTTTTAATGAGCCCAATTTTACGGCGCAGAGCAACTTAACACCAACCCAGGCCGCGGCCATCTGGCCGGTGTTGCAGGAGGTGGCCCGCCGCAAAAACCTGAAACTGGTGTCGCCCGCTCTAAACTACTGCGGCAACTGCGTCACAGAGAACGGCGTGACCTACTACTCGCCTACTCAGTACCTGGATGCGTTTTTTGCGGCCTGCCCCAACTGCCAAGTTGACTACATTGCTTTGCACACCTACGTGTGCGAAGAGCAGTACCTGCGCCAAAAAATCGCGGAGGTAAAGAAATACAACAAACCCATTTGGCTTACCGAGTTTGCCTGCGGCGACGCACCCGCGGCCCAAATCACCTTGGCCGCGCAGAAGAAGTACATGCTGGATGCCGTGAACTACTTGGAAAACGAGCCGGCCATCTTTCGGTATTCGTGGTTTTCGGGACGCAATAATGAGATTCCCAACATCAACCTGCTCGGAGCCGACGGCCAGCTCACCGCGTTGGGCCAGCAGTACGTGGACCTGCCGTTCAACGGGCCCGCCAACGAAGTAAACCGGCTCACCCCGTTGGCCACCACCGCGTCGTCGAGCGAGGGCGGCACCACGGGGGCCCCCAACGCGACCGACCGCAACATTAATTCTCGGTGGTCGAGCGCCTTTGCCGACCCGCAGTATTTACAATTGGATTTTGGCGAAATAAAAAGACTCACGCGGGTGAAAATTGCCTGGGAAACGGCCTACGCCAAAGATTACCAAGTGCAAACTTCACTCGACGGCCTAACCTGGGGGCCCCTGTTGACGGTGCTGGACAGTGACGGCGGGGTCGACGACCTCACGGGCCTTACCGGGCGGGGCCGCTACTTGCGGGTGTACGGTACCCGGCGGGCCACGGCTTACGGCTATTCCATTTACGAGGTAGACGCGTATGGCACCGCCGACGCGGTGCTGGCCGCGGCGCAGTCCGCTCCACCGGACGCAACGGCCGGGCTGCGCCTCTACCCCAACCCAGCAGCTACGGAGCTGCACCTAGCGCTGCCCGGTGGGGGCCCCATCCAGAGCCTAGCGGTGACGGACGCATTAGGCCGAACAGTGCTCACCAGCTCGGGCCCGGCGGCCACGCTAAACATTGCAGCTTTGCCCGCGGGCCTGTACGTGGTGCGTGTAGCAACTGCCAGCCGGCAGTTTACTCAGCGCTTCGTGAAGCCCTAGGGAAGCTTTGACTGGCTAATTATCGCGCTATACCATTGCTAATGGATGCCTTGCGTAGCAACAACACATAGCCCGGTTGCCACAGCGTCAGCACTGTTTTAAGAAACGCCCCGCCAACGCGCCGGTCTCCTGCGAGAGGAGCTTATGTAGAAAAATACACCATCTCTTCTCCTTACTAATCCAAAATTCTACCGCTATGCGCCACACTACTACCCATCTTCATTCGCCTCCGCCGCCGGCTGGTCCTTGGGGCACTATGCGCCTTTTGGTGCTGTTCCTGGTTTTTATTGGCTGTCCTGCGGTGGTTTTTGCGCAGAGCTTTCTGCACGCCACGGGGCCCAAAATTCTGAACGCCAGCAACCAGGAAGTGCTGCTGAACGGTGTGAACCTGGGCGGCTGGGCCCTGCAAGAAGGTTACATTGTTAAGCCTGGCTGGGCGGGCCTCAACGGCAAGCAAACCCAGGGCACGGTGAAGCAAACGCTCTACAACGCTGGCATGAGCGACGCCGCTGTGGAAACGTTTTACCAGGGCTACCGCGACAACTTCATCACCAAGCCCGACATCGATTACCTGGCCGCCCGGGGCTTCAACTGCGTGCGCCTGCCGCTGCACTACGACCTGTTTCTGACGCCAGCCCAGCGGGCGGTGCGCAACGGTGTGTTGCGCGGCACCACCACGTACGAGGCGTACGTCAGCGCCCTCACCGATTGGTACAACGGCAACCAGCTGTTTGCGGACCCGGCCAACCTGGAGGCCTTCCGGATGATTGACAACACCCTGGCTTGGTGCGCTGCGAACAACATGTACGTCATCCTCGACCTGCACGCCGCCCCCGGCTCGCAGGGCACCGACGTAAACATCGCCGACGCCCTTCAGCCCCTGGACTTGTGGAACCGGGCCGTGTACCGCGACATCACCGTGCGGCTGTGGGAGGCCGTGGCGGCGCGCTACAAAAGCGACGCCCGCGTGGCGATGTACGACCTGATCAACGAGCCCAACAACGTGCCCACCAACCCGCCGATTCACGACCTGTTGCAGCGCCTCATCACCGCCGTGCGGGCCCAGGGCGACAACCACTTGCTGCTGATTGAGGGCAACGGCTACGGCAACGATTTTAATTACCTGGAGCCCTTCACGTTTGCCAACGCGCCCAACTTAGTCTACAACTCGCACCGCTACAGCGGCACGGGCTATTTGATGGACAACAACGTGGCTTCGACGGAGCCGGGGCCCAACAACCTGCGGTTCATTGGCAACCTCCAGAACTTTCGCACCCAATACAGCGTGCCCATTTGGGTGGGCGAAACCGGCGAAAACACCGCCGGGTGGATGCACGACGCTGCCACGGCCCTCAATTCGGTGGGCATCGGCTGGTGCCACTGGACGTACAAGCGCTTTGATACGGGCCCCAACGCGGCCCTGATGCACATCAACCCACCCTTCATCGTAGATGGCCCCGCCGGCCTGCCGCAGGTGCTGGAAAACATCAAGTTTGCCAACTGCGTGCCCAACCCCGACGTGGTGAACGCCATTGCACCCAACTCGAACGGCTTCGTGAACTACCCCGGCGGCGGCAACTACAACGGCGGGCCGGCTATTCCCGTGGGGCGCACCGTGTGG
Source organism: Janthinobacterium lividum (assembly GCA_050954665.1). Lineage (GTDB taxonomy): Bacteria > Bacteroidota > Bacteroidia > Cytophagales > Hymenobacteraceae > Hymenobacter. The sequence continues at coordinate 5,699 of JBPBPC010000007.1, read as the reverse complement.
CTGCGCGGGTCCAACGGCAAGTACGTATCCGGCGAAAACGGCACCCAAATCATGACCTGCAACCGGGCAGACTATGGGGCTTGGGAAGCATTTTTGGTGGTGGCCAGTGGCTCCAAAGTGGCCCTGCAAAGCCAGGGCAAGTACGTATCGTCGGAAAACGGTACGGCCCCCATGACTTGCGGCCGGCCCTATGTTTCAGCCAATGAAATGTTTGATTGGCTGGGCAACGCGGACGGCACCGTTTCGCTGCGCGGCACCAACGGCAAATACGTGTCAAGCGGGGACGGCACCCAGCCCATGACTTGCGCCAGCGCCACTGTATCGAGCACGGAGGTGTTTGGCTTTGGCTTGGTGCCGGCCGGCACGGTGCTGGCCAGCCGCACCGCCAGCGCTGCCGCCACCACCGGTTTCTACCCGAACCCGGTGGCTGGCCGCCTCACTTACCTGCTGCCCGCCGGCGGGCAGGCGCACCGCCTGACCGTGCTGGACGCCGCCGGCCGCCAGGTCTTCAGCCGCGCTTACGACAACACCGGGGCCCAAAACACCGTCGATTTGTCGGGGCTGAAGAGTGGATTTTACTTAATCCACCTGTCCGGTCCGGCTTTCGACACCAGCTTCAAAATCAACAAGCAATAACAACCCGCCGTCTTTCTACTCGCATACCCACCCACATAATGCCCCAAAAACTCCTTCCCCTGCTGCTGCTCTTGGCCTGCGGTACTGGCCGCGCGGCGGCCCAGCAAGCCCCGAAAACCGGGGCCCGGTCCGCACCGTATTCGGCTGCGGGCCGCAGCGCTCAGGTGTTCACCACGGCCCAGGGCACCGAGTTGCGCCTGGCGGCGGCTCCCGCCCCGCTGGCGTTCCAGCCGGCCGGGCAGCCGGTCGAAACCCAGGTGTGCGTATTTGTTGACCCCAACCACAGCTTCCAGGCCCTGCTGGGCATCGGCGGGGCCCTGACCGACGCATCGGCCGAAACGTTTTTCAAGCTGCCCAAGGCGCAGCAGCAAGAGTTTTTAAAAGCTTACTACAATCCCACGGCCGGCATTGGCTACACGCTGGCCCGGACGTCCATCGGCAGCTGCGACTTTTCGAGCGCTCCCTACACCTACGTGGCCGACAACGACGAGGCGCTGAAAACCTTCAGCGTCAAGCACGACGAGCAGTTCCGCCTCCCGTTCATCAAGCAGGCCCAGGCCGCGGCGGGCGGCCGGCTGACGCTGTTCGCGAGCCCGTGGACGCCGCCGGCCTGGATGAAGACCAACCACGACCTGCTGCACGGCGGGCACTTGCTGCCGCAGTACCGCCAGGCCTGGGCCAACCACTTCGTTAAGTTCGTGCAGGCGTACGAAAAGCAGGGCGTGCCGATTTGGGGCCTGACGGTGCAGAACGAGGAAATGGCGACGCAGCCCTGGGAATCGTGCGTGTACACGGCCGACGAGGAGCGCGACTTTGTCAAGAATTTTTTGGGGCCCACGCTGCAAAAAAGTGGCCTGGGCGGCAAAAAGCTGCTGGCCTGGGACCACAACCGCGACTTGGTGTACCAGCGCGCCAGCACCGTGCTCGACGACCCCGACGCGGCGAAGTACCTCTGGGGCATCGGCTACCACTGGTACGAAACCTGGACCGGCAGCGGCATGGAGTTCGACAACGTGCGGCGCGTGCACGAAACGTACCCCAGCGCCAACCTGATGGTCACCGAAGCCAGCATCGAGAAGTTTAAGTTTGACCAGGTGCACGATTGGGCCCTGGGCGAACGCTACGGCCACTCGATGGTGAACGACTTCAACGCCGGCACCGTGGGCTGGACGGACTGGAACGTGCTGCTCGACGAAACCGGGGGCCCCAACCACGTGAGCAACTTTTGCTTCGCGCCCATCATCGCCGACACCAAAACCGGCCAATTGATTTACACCAACGCCTACTACTACATCGGCCACTTCTCGAAGTTTGTGCGGCCGGGGGCCCGGCGCGTGGCCGCCACCGCCAACCGCGACTGGCTGCAAACCACCGCCTTCCGCAACCCCGACGGCAAGCTGGCGGTGGTGGTGCTTAACACCAGCGACAGAAAGCAGGACTTCCAGCTGTGGCTCAACGGCCAGGCGGCTCCCACCACCAGCCTGCCCCACTCCATGATGACGTTCGTGGTGAATTGAGGCTTACCTAAATACGGCATCAAACGGCCGCATTAACCATTTTAGAGTCATGGAGAAACGCATCATGGGGGTCAGCTTAGCCTTGGCTTTCGCAGTTTTCGCTGGCAGGGCCCCGGCGGCAGGGCCCCCGGCCAAGCCCAGGGCTGGAAAACCCGGCGCCGTGAAGGTGGAAGTCCGCCAGGCCGGCGGCCGCTACCAGTTGCTGCGGGGCGGCCAGCCCTACTTCGTGCGGGGGGCCGGGGGCAGCCAGTTTCCGGAGCGCATCGCGGCGTACGGGGGCAACTCCATCCGCACCTGGGGCACGGGCGATGCCCCGCAAGTGCTGGCCGAGGCCCGGGCCCACGGCCTCACCGTGATGCTGGGCCTGGACGTGGCCCGCGAGCGGCACGGCTTCAACTACGCCGACCCGCAGGCCGTGGCCGCGCAGCTCGAAAAAATAAAGGCCGAAGTGCTCAAGTACAAGGACGACCCGGCGGTGCTGCTCTGGGGCATCGGCAACGAGCTGAACCTGGAGTACACCAACCCCCAGGTGTGGGACGCGGTGAACGACATCGCCAAGATGATTCACCAGGTCGACCCTAACCACCCGACGTCAACCGTTTTGGCGGGGGCGGCGGCGCGCGAAGTGGCGTTCGTCAAGGCCCGCTGCCCAGCCGTGGACGTGCTCTCCGTCAACACCTACGCCGGCCTGGCCGCCCTGCCCCGTCAAATCCGCGAGGCGGGCTGGACGGGCCCCTACCTGGTAACCGAGTGGGGCCCCACCGGCCACTGGGAAAGCCAGCAGCTGCCCTGGAAAGCCGCCGTGGAGGAAACCAGCAGCCAGAAAGCCGCCGTGTACCAGAGCCGCTACGAGGCCGCGGTGCCCCCCGACGCCGCCCACTGCCTGGGCACCTACGTGTTTTTGTGGGGCCAGAAGCAGGAGCGCACGCCTACCTGGTACGGCCTCTTCACCGAAGACGGGCAGGAATCGGAAGTGGTGGACGTGATGCAGTACCTGTGGAGCGGGCACTGGCCCGCCAACCGCGCCCCGCACATCGCCAGCCTGCGCCTGAACGGCCACGCCGCCGCCGACACCGTGTACCTACGCCCGGGCCAGCCCTACCCTGCCGTGGCCGCCGTGACGGACCCCGACCGCGACGCCCTGACGTACCGCTGGGAATTACTACCCGAAGCCACCGACCTCAAAAACGGCGGCGACCGGGAAAGCCGCCCTACTCCCCTGACGGGTTTGCTGGCCACCCCCAACCCAGGCCAGGCCCAGGTGCAGGCCCCCGCCCAAGCCGGGGCCTATCGCCTGTTTGTGTATGCCACCGATGGCCACGGCAACGTGGCCACGGGCAACGTCCCGTTTTACGTCCAAGGCCAGTAGGGCCCCCACCGCGAAAAGCACGCCATTTTCTGTTTACTCCGGCCGCTTTCCGTTGATGAACTTGCGCAGGCGAGTATTGGCTGTTTCAGCCGCTTGGCAGCTTTTATTGGCAAAAATGAGACCCGCCGCGAGTCCTTCTACATCCGCATTAGCCATTCTATTTAGCCGGAAGCACTGACCCACGACCTACTGGTGCACAGGCTAATACCCCGCCTGCCCAGGGTGGCTAGGGCCCGTCAAGGGGAAAGAGAACTGCCAGGTCGGTTGAGTTGTTTTAAGCGCTTCCCTCCTACCAATTATACCCATGGCTGCGCCCCTCCGCCTTAGCGTTCTTGACCAATCCCCCGTCCGCCCCGGCGCCACCGCCCGCCAGGCCCTGCTCGAAACCACCGCGCTGGCCCAGCTGGCCGACCGCCTCGGCTACACCCGCTTTTGGGTGAGCGAGCACCACAACACCGGCACGCTGGCCGGCTCGGCCCCCGAGGTGCTGCTGGCTCACCTCGGTAACCACACCGCGCGCATCCGCCTGGGCTCGGGCGGCGTGATGCTGCCCCACTACGCGGCCCTGAAAGTGGCCGAGAGCTTCCGCCTGCTCGAAGCGCTTTTTCCGGGCCGCATCGACTTGGGCATTGGCCGGGCCCCGGGGGCCGACCGCCTCACGGCCCACGCCCTCAACCCGCACAACACGTTCAGCGACCAGGACTTTGCCGAGCAGCTGATGGACTTGCAGGCCTACCTGCGCGACGATAAAACGCCCGATACCATCCACGAGCGGGTGATGGCCATCCCGCAGTCGGCTACGCAGCCGGCGCTGTGGCTGCTCAGTTCCAGCGGGCAAAGCGGGCTGTTTGCGGCGCACGTGGGCGCGGCCTTCACGTTTGCCCAGTTCATCAACCCCAACGGGGGGCCCCAGGCCGTGCGCACCTACCGCGAGCGGTTTCGCCCCTCGCCCGAGCTGGGGGCCCCGGCGGCCAACCTGGCCGTGTTCACGCTCTGCGCCGACACCGAAGCGAAAGCCCAGGAGCTGCGCGCCGCCACGGACTTGCAGTTGCTGCGCTTCAACAAGGGCGAGCGCCTCACCTTCCCCACCGCCGCAGATGTGCGCGCCTACCGCTTCACGGCCGACGACGAGTTTCAAATCGCCCAGAGCCGCGGCCGCGTGGTGAGCGGCACACCCGCGCAGGTAAAGGCTGAGTTTGAGCGCCTGGCCGCTGCCTACGGCATCGACGAAATCATCGCCGTTACCATCACGGCTGACTTTGAGGATCGCTTGCGCTCGTACGAACTGCTGGCGGAGGCGTTTGCGCTGCCGGCTGCGCCGCCGTTGGTGGCGGCCGAAATGTCTCCCAGCCTAGTTTGAGAATGAACGTGCTGACGATGCCCAGAAACAGCACCCGCACGAAGCCCGTGCCGCGCCGCAGCGCCACCTGAATGCCCAGCGTGGCGCCCAGCACGTTGCACACGGCCATTGGCAGCGCCACTTGGTAAATGACTTGGCCGGTGTACACGAAGTAGGCCAACCCGGCCACGTTGGTGGCCATGTTCACGAACTTGGCCGAGGCCGAGGCCGTCAGGAAATCGTAGCCGAACAGCCCCACGAAGGCAAACAGCAGCAAACTGCCCGTGCCGGGCCCAAAAAACCCGTCGTAAAACCCAATGGCTGTGCCCAGCGCCACGCCCACCAGCACTTCGCGGCGGCCGTGCAGGCGCGGCGCGTGCGTGCTCCCGAAGTCCTTGCGCCAGAGCGTGTACGCGGCCATCAGCACCAGCAGGGCCAGCACCAGGGGCCGCACGGCTTCCTTGTGCAGCCCGCTCACCGCCCGGGCCCCCAGCAGCGCGAAGCCACCCGCCACCAGCGCCGTGAGGGCCACCGTGCGCCAGCGCAGCGGCACCGCGGTGGGGCCGCTTAGGTAGCGGCGCAGGGCTGCGGCGGTGCCCGCCAGGCTGGCCACTTTGCCCGTGCCCAGCAGCGTGGGCACGGGCACGCCGGGCAGCAGCAGCAGCAGCGCCGGCAGCTGAATGAGGCCCCCGCCGCCCACAATGGCATCAATAAAGCCGGCCAGGAACGTAAAAAGGCACAGCAGGGCGATAGTCGCCACCGAAATTATCTCCACGGAGTTCTATACTTAAACTTGTCCAAGTAGAGTAAAACCAAAGGACGGTCGTGGGGGGGGGGG
>JBPBPC010000006.1:0-71033 GCA_050954665.1 Janthinobacterium lividum | reverse complement strand
TAGCGCAGCAGTAATTAGTTACTTGCGCGCTAGAGATGCTTCGGCTGCGCTCAGCACGACCGTCCTTTGGTCTAAGTTATTCTCTTAGAAAGGCGGCTCCTCGTACTTGTTGAGGTTGCCCTTGGGGAACGGCACCGGCGACTCGTTAATTTTCGAGCCCAGCCGGATGGTGTTGGGCGCGAAGCTGCTGCCGCCGCTGGGCTCGTCGTCGAAGTTGCTGGCGGGCAGGCCCTGGGGCTGGTAGCCGCCCGCGTCGCCGAAGCCCCCACCGAAGCCGCCGGTTTCGCTGTCCAAGTCGGCAAACTTGGTGAAGCGGCCGATGAACTTGAGCTGCACGGTTTCGAGCGAGCCGTTGCGGTGCTTGGCGATGATGACCTCGCCCATGCCCTGCGTGGGGTTGCCCTCGGCGTCCTGGTCGAGGCCGTAGTACTCGGGGCGGTAGAGGAAGATGACCATGTCGGCGTCCTGCTCAATCGAGCCCGATTCGCGCAAGTCGCTCAGCTGCGGCTTCTTGTCGCCGCCCCGGGTTTCCACCGATCGCGAGAGCTGCGAGAGGGCCAGCACGGGCACGTTCAGCTCTTTGGCGATGCCCTTGAGGGCCCGCGAGATGCTGGCAATTTCCTGCTCGCGGTTGCCACCGCGGCCATCGGTGTTGCCGCTCATCAGCTGCAAGTAGTCCACGATGATGAGCTGCACGTCTTTCTGCGAGCGCAGGCGACGGCACTTGGTGCGCAGCTCGCGGATGCTCAGCGCCGGCGTGTCGTCGATGTAGATCGGGGCCGCCGAGAGGTCCGTGATCTTGTGGTTGAGCTGCTGCCACTCGTGGTCGGCCAGCGTGCCCTTCTTGATCTTGTCCGAATCTAGCTCCGCCTCAGCCGAAATCAAGCGGTTGACGAGCTGCAGCGACGACATTTCCAGCGAGAAAATGGCCACCGGCCGCTTAAATTCCACCGCCGCGTTGCGCATGGCCGACACCACGAACGCCGTTTTGCCCATGCCTGGCCGCGCCGCAATAATCACCAGGTCAGAGGGTTGCCAGCCGCTGGTTACGCGGTCAAGGGCGGTGAAACCAGAGGGCACGCCGGTGAGGCCGTCCTTCTGGTTTTTCTTCTCCTCCAGCTCCTTGATGGCCTTGCCCATCAGGCTGCGCATGTCGTCGAAGTTCTTGCGGATGTTCGACTCCGACACCTCGAACAGGGCCTGCTCGGTTTGGTCGAGCAGGTTGAACACGTCGGTGGTGTCCTCGTAGGCGTCGCGCTGGATTTCGCTGGAAATGCGGATCAGTTCGCGCTTGATGGCCGCCTCGGTGATGATGCGGGCGTGAAACTCGACGTTGGCCGCCGAGTTCACCTTCATCGTGAGGCCGGCCACGTAAAAGGCCCCGCCGCAGGCTTCCAGTTCGCCCAGCTCGCGCAGCTCGTGCACCACGGTGAGCTGGTCGATGGGCTCCGACTTGTCAAACAGGCTGATGATGGCCTTGAAAATGCGCTGGTGCGCGTCCTTGTAGAAGCTTTCGGGGCGCAGGATGTCGATGACCGACGTGAGGGCGTCTTTTTCCAGCATCAGAGCCCCCAGCACGGCCACCTCCAACTCCAGGGCCTGGGGCGGCAGCTTGCCGGCGGCGCTGGCTTGAAACGGCTGCCCGCTGGTGCCGCGCCCCGCCCAAGCGGCTTTGGCACGGGCGGCGGATTGCTTGACGCGGTCGTCCATTTCGTCTGGCATGTGATAATGAAGCAATTGTAAATAAACGCCAGGAAATTGGCAAAAACTACGGCGGGGCTGAGTAACAAAGCTAACCCCGGACGGGGGGAAACGGCTTACAAAATCGTGGCCGGCCGGGGCCCCGGGTCCGGTTTGGCGGGGACGCTTTTGTACTTTCGCGGCCCCGCTCCCGGCCGCTCGGCCCCTCCGCTTACTTTCCCTGCATGACCGATTCAATTTCTCCCGTTTCCGCGCCGCGCCGCGTGCACCTCGTCGCCGTGGGCGGCAGCATCATGCACAACCTGGCGCTGGCCCTGCACCGCCAGGGGGCCCACGTAACGGGCACTGACGACGAGATTTTTGAGCCCGCCCGGGGCCGCCTCGCCGCCGCCGGCCTGCTGCCCGCCCACGAGGGCTGGGACCCTGCCCGCATCACCCCCGACCTCGACGCCGTGATTGTGGGCATGCACGCCCGCCCCGACAACCCCGAGCTGCTGCGCGCCCAGGCACTGGGCCTAAAGGTGTATTCCTTTCCCGAGTACATCTACGAAGCCAGCCGCGACAAGCAGCGGGTGGTCATTGGCGGCTCGCACGGCAAAACCAGCATCACCGCCTGCATCCTGCACGTACTGCGATTTTATGGCCGCAAGTTTGACTACGCGGTGGGGGCCCAACTGGCGGGCTTCGACCTGATGGTGCAGCTGACGGACGACGCGCCGGTCATCATCATCGAGGGCGACGAGTACCTGTCGTCGCCGGTGGACCGGCGGCCCAAGTTTCACCTCTACCAGCACCACATCGGGGTCATCTCGGGCATCAGCTGGGACCACATCAACGTGTTTCCGACCGAGGAAATTTACCGCGAGCAGTTCCGCATTTTTGCCGACATGACGCCCAAGTCGGGCGTGCTGATTTACGACCAGGACGACGAGCAAACCCAGCTCATCGCCGTGCCCACCAACCCCAGCGTGACGTACATCGGCTACGGGCCCCACGAGAACGTGGTGCGCGACGGCCAGACGTTTTTACTGACCAAGAAGGACGAAGAAGTACCGATCCAGGTGTTTGGCGCGCACAACCTGCGCAACATTTCGGCGGCGCGCGAGGTGTGCAAGCAGCTGGGCATCAAGGGCAAGGATTTTTACCGGGCGGTGGCGTCGTTCCCCGGCGCGGCGCGGCGGCTGGAACTGCTGGCCCGCGGGGCCACGTCGGTGGTGTACAAAGATTTTGCCCACGCGCCCAGCAAGCTGCGCGCCACGGCGGGGGCCCTGAAGGAGCAGTTCCCCGGGCGGCGGCTGGTGGCGTGCCTGGAGCTGCACACCTTCAGCTCGCTCAACCCCGATTTCCTGCCGCAGTACGCGCACTGCTTCGACGCGCCCGATGTGGCGGTGGTGTACTTCAACCCCCACGTGCTGGCGCACAAGCGCTTGCCTACGCTGCCGCCCGAGGCCGTGGCCGCCGCCTTCCAGCGGCCCGATTTGCGCGTCATCACCGACAGCCACGAGCTGGCCAAGTTCCTCAACGCCCAGCCGTGGGACGATGCCAACCTGCTGCTCATGTCGTCGGGCACGTTCGACGGGCTGGATTTAGCGGCGCTGGCGGCCAAGGTGGTGGGCCTGGAGGCGCGGTAGCGGGGGCCCCGGGGCCCCGCCCGTGCAAGGCAAAAACGGCTACCTTTAATGCGCCCCACCGCCCGGGGCCCAAGCGGCCCGCCGGGGCGTGGGCCGGGGATTAACCGTTTTTTCTCGTCTCTCCCATGCGCTTCGCTCTTTCGTTTTTGCGCTTGTCGGCGGCAACCGCTGGCAGCGCGCTGCTGCTGGGCTGCTCCGCCAACAGCGCTGACCCCAAGGCCACGGCCGTGGCCGACCGCGTGCTGAGCGCTATGGGCGGGGCCGACGCTTGGAACAGTACCCGCTACCTGGCCTGGGATTTCTTCGGCGGCCAGTACCAGATTTGGGACAAGCAGACCGGCGATTTCCATTGGGAAAAGGATACGCTGGTGGCCAACTACAACCTGAACACCAAGCAGGGCCACGTGTACAGCCGCGGGCAGGACATTTCGGCTTCGCCAGCCGGCCAAAAGGTGCTCGAAACGCTCACGCCCACGTGGATTAACAACTCTTACTGGCTGGTGATGCCTTTTAAGCTGGAAGACCCGGGCGTGCACCTCACGTACAAGGGCGAGGGCAAAACGATGGACGGGGCCCCGGCCGACGTGCTGGGCATGACCTTCGATAAAGTGGGCGCAACGCCCGACAACCGCTACGAAGTGCTGGTGAACCGCGCCACCGGCCTCGTGGACGAGTGGGCCTATTTCCCCAAGGCTAGCGACGCGCAGCCGGCCTTTCGCCGGCACTGGAACGAGTACGCCCGCCACGGCCAACTGCTGCTGGCCGCCGGCCGCAGCGAGGCCGACAAACCCGCCCGGTTCGACCACGTTGCCGCGGCCCAAACCGTGCCCGACGGCGTGATGACCAGCAAAGTACCCGTCACCAAAATTCCGTAGCGCCGCGGTCGCCCCCCGCCCCGAAGCATGGGCCAACGCAAAAAAGCCCGCTTAGTCAGCGGGCTTTTTTGTGGGCGGGGCCCCCAGCTGGGGGCCCCGGCGGCGGTCAGCGGTGAGCAGCACGGCCAGGGCCGTGAGGGCGGCGCGAAGCAGCCATTTTTGGGCGGGCTTCATGGCGCAGCTATTTGGGAAAAAGCGTGTTGCCGGCCTCGCGGCGCAAGTCGCAGCGGCCGCCGCCGGGGTTGCCTTCGCAGAGCGTACCCACGATGCGGTCGCCTTCAAAATTGAAGAAACACGACGAGCAGCCCACGCCGGTAATGATGTAGCGGGTAGCCGTGGGGCTGAGAAACACGGTGTTGTCGCCGCCACCGAGCAGCGGCAGGGCCATGGCCCGGAACATGCCGTTGCGCAGGCCCAGGCCCACCAAGTAGTAGGCGGCGGGCTCGTTGGGCTCGGCGGGGGCCTTGCGCACCATCACGCGGTCAATCACGGTGCCGTCGCCAAACTCGTGGATGAAGGCCGTGGCCAGCTCCGACTGCGATACTTTAAAATCTATTTTCTCGCCCGACGTTTGCGCGATTTGCTTGTTGGGCACCGTGGGCTTGGTGTTGTACTCGGGCATGGTCCGCTCGTTGGTGCTGTGGCGCGAGGTTTCGCAGGCCCCCAGCAGCAGGCCCACCAAAATAGTCAGCAGGCCCAGGCCCACCAAACGGGGAAGAATCGACATAACGCGGGAAACAGCAGGGGGCCAGAACGCCAGGCTAGCGGGGTTTGTAATACTTCTGGGCTTCGGGTAGCAGGCGTTCGATGTCAGCAATTCGGGTAGCATCGGCGGGGTGGTCGGAGAGGAATTCGGGCGTATTATTCTGGCTTTGAGCGGCCATGCGCTGCCAGAAAGGTAAGGCCCCGCGCGGGTCGTAGCCCGCCATGGCCATAAAAATCAGGCCCAGGTGGTCGGCCTCGCTCTCCTGGGTGCGGCCGAACTTGAGCATGCCCACCTGGCTGCCTGCGCCCACGGCCTGCATAAACAGGTTTTTGGTGGCGGTCGGGTTTTGCGACAGGGCCGTGCTCAGGGCCGTGCTCAGGCCCTGGGCCACGAGTTGGTCGCTCATGCGCTCGGCGCCGTGGCGGGCCACGGCGTGCGAAATTTCGTGGCCCAGCACCACGGCCAGCCCGTTTTCATCGCGCGTGAGGGGCAGGATGCCGCTGTACACCACCACTTTGCCGCCGGGCATGCACCAGGCGTTCACCTCCTTGCTCTCCACCAGGTTGAATTCCCACTGGTAGCCGTCGAGCTGGCCCTGCATGTTGTTCTGGGCCACGTACTGCTCCACGGCGTGCTGGATGCGCTGGCCCACGCGCTTCACCATGGCCGCGTTGGCAGCGTCAGTCGAGAGCTTGTTTTCGGTGATGAACGTGCGGTACTGCGTGGTGGACAGCGAGTTCATTTCGCTGCCGCTTACCAGGCTGAGTTGGCGGCGGCCGGTGATGGGCACCGTGGCGCACGAAGCCAGCAAGGCAAGGCTGGCGAGGAGGGTGGTTTTGCGGAACATACGCGAAGAATGGTTTGGGAAAGGTAGAACGGAGCCCCCGGGCCCAGGCATTTTTTAGGCCAAAGACGGACCTGGGGCCCCCAACATACGGAAACTGACCGGCCAAGTGTTCGCCGGCTACCGCCTAGAGCCGTAGTTTTGGGCTTCCCATCGGTTTTCCTTCGCCTGCTATGAAAATTATCTGCATCGGCCGCAACTACGCCGACCACATTGCCGAGCTGCACAACGAAACGCCCGCCGCCCCCGTCATTTTCCTCAAGCCCGAAACTGCGTTGGTGCAGCGCAGCCAGCCGTTTTTCTACCCCGATTTTTCTACCGACGTTCACTACGAGTTGGAGCTGGTGCTGCGCATCAGCAAAAACGGCCGCCACATCGACGCGGCCTTCGCCCATACGTACTTCGACGCCATCGGCCTGGGCCTCGATTTCACGGCCCGCGACTTGCAGAACGACTTGAAAAAGAAAGGCTTGCCCTGGGAGCTGGCCAAAGCCTTTGACGGCTCGGCCCCCATTTCTCCCACCTTCCGGCCGGTGGCCGAGTTCACGGATTTGGCCAGCATCAACTTCCGCCTCGAAGTGAACGGCGAAACCCGCCAGACCGGCAACTCCGGCCTGATGCTGCACCCCTTCGCTCAGATTATCAGCTTCGTGTCGCGCTACATCACGCTCAAACAGGGCGACTTGCTGTTCACCGGCACGCCGGCCGGCGTGGGCCCCGTGCAAGTAGGCGACCAGTTGGTGGGCTTCCTCGAAGGCGAAAAGCTGCTGGAAGTGGCCGTAAAGTAGGGCGGCAACGCGCGGTAGCGCGGACTTTGTCGCCCGCGTCGCGGCCCAGTAACCATGAGGCGGTAATCGGCCGGACGAAGCGAGAGCCACGAACCATAAGCCCGCGCTAAAGCGCGCGTCCGATTGGTATTCAAGAAAATAATCGTTATAAACAAGTTGGTTTTGAGGGCATTGCAGATAACGAAAATGGCCTTCCGCCAGTGGCGGGCCTGGGGTTTGGTATTGGTTGGGGCCCTGGGGCTGTGGCCCGGGCTGGCCGGCGGCCAGGAGGCCGACACGGCCGAGGAGCGCAAAGCCGCCCGGCCGCTGCCCGTAGGGGCTCGGCCCGTGGTGGCACCGGGCTACTTTCTGTTTCCCATCGCGCCGGGCACGCCGAGCTTTTTGGCGGGCAGCATGGGCGAGCTGCGGCCCAACCACTTCCACGGCGGCATCGACATCAAGACCGCCGGCGGGGTGAACCGGCCCGTATACGCGGCGGCCGACGGCTACGTGTCGCGGCTCAAGCAGTCGTCGTTCGGCTACGGCAACGTACTCTACCTCACCCACCCCAACGGGCTGACGACGGTGTACGGCCACCTCAACGAGTTCCGGGGCCCCGTGGCCGCCGAGTTGCTGCGCCGCCAGTACGAGCGGCAGACCTACGAGGTGGAGCTGTTTTTTTCGAAAGACCAGTACCCCGTGCGGCGCGGCGAGGTGGTGGCCCTTTCGGGCAACACCGGCGGCTCGGCGGGGCCCCACCTGCACTGGGAGGTGCGCGACGCCCAGGACCGCCAGTACAACCCCTTGCAGTGGGGCGGCTTCGCTGAGCTGCAAGACCACGTGGCCCCCACCCTCCAGGCGTTTGCCGTGGAGCCGCTGGGCATCGAGGCGCGCGTGGCCAACCGCTACGACAAGAAGGTGTTCGTGCCCCGCGTGCAGCCCGGCCCGGGCGTGGCCACCACCTGGCCCGACACCATCAACTGCTTCGGCAGCATTGGGTTGCTGGTGCAGGGCTTCGACCGTTTCGACGGCGCGTGGAACAAGAACGGCATCCAGCGGGTGGCGGTGCAGGTGAACGGCCAGCCTTACTACGAGCACAACATCGACGCCGTGCCGTTCCCGGTGGGCACCCGGCAGGTGGCCAATTTTGTTGATTTTCAGTACCAGCACACCCAAGGCCGCCTGCTGCAAAAGCTGTGGGTGGACGAGGGCAACGACCTGGCCCTGTACACCGCCCCGGGGCCCCAGCGCGGCCGCCTGAACGTGGAAGCCGGCCAGGTGTACCGCGTGGACGTGGTGCTGGCCGACTCCTACAACAACCAGACGCCCTTGCACTTCGTGCTGCGCGGCCAGGCCCCGGCCTACTTTAAAACCCGCGCCGCGGCGGTGCGGCGCCCGGCCCTGCGCTACGAAATCGACCGCAACTTGCTGAAGGCCGTGGCGGCCGACCCCGACACGGCCGCCGTAGGCGGCAACCTATTGATTTACAAAGGCAACCGCCAGCTCGAAGTGAAGCCCAGCTACACCGTGGCCAGCGAAAACGTGTACCTCTACGACCTGCGCGCCGGCCTGCCCGACTCGCTGCAGTTCGGCGGCGTGACGAAGGTGTTCGACCGCCAGGCGACGATTCCCGCGGGCCAGGAGATGAGCTACGCCACGGCCCGCGTCAACCTGCAGTTTGGGCCCCAGACGCTTTTCACGAACCTGTACCTTGGCACCAGCTTCCGGCCCGAGGCCACCGGCAGCGGCTTCTGGACGGTGGGCAACCCCATCGCGCCGCTCTACTACCCGCTGCGCCTCACGCTGAAACCCGCTGCCCCGCCCGCCGATTTGCGCCGCTCGGCCATCTACTCGGCCACGCTGAAGGGCGGCCGCGCCTACGTGGGCGGGCAGTGGGACGACCAGGGCCAGATTTCGGCCGTCGTGAAGCAGTTCGCCTCCTACCGCATCCTCACCGACGCGAAGGCCCCCACGGGCAGCCTGGTGGGCCGGCCGGGCGGCCAGGTGCTGTTCCGCGTCGGCGACGACCTTTCGGGCCTGGCCAGCTACAAGCTGCTGGTGGGCGGGCAGTTCCGGCTGCTGCGCTACGAGTACAAAAACGCCACGCTGTTCAGCGTGCCCACCGACGCGCTGGGGCCCCGGCTGCGCGGCCCCGCCGAGCTGCACCTCACCGACCAGGCCGGCAACGAGCGGGTGATTCCGCTGAACTTGTAAGAAACAGAACGTCATGCAGAGCGCAGCGAAGCATCTCTACTGCGGTAGTAAACCACGATTAGTGGAGCAGTAGAGATGCTTCGCTGCGCTCTGCACGACGTTTTAAAAACAGCACCCCCCAATTCTTCCCTTACTATTCCTGCCCTCATGTCCCCCGCCGCTGGCCAACCCGCCCCCGATTTCTCCGCCCTCGACCAAGACGGCAACCCCGTTTCGCTCGCTGCTCTGCGCGGCCAGCGGGTGGCGCTGTACTTCTACCCCAAGGACGACACGCCCGGCTGCACCGCCCAGGCCTGCAACCTGCGCGACCACCAGCAGGAGCTGAACACGCACAACATCAAGGTCATCGGCGTGAGCATCGACGGCGAAACGGCCCACAAGAAGTTCGCCGTGAAGTACGACTTGCCCTTCCCGCTGCTGGTGGACGCCGACAAGAAAATTGTGGAGGCCTACGGCGTGTGGCAGGAGAAAAAGAACTACGGCAAAACCTACATGGGCACCGTGCGCACCACGTTCTTGATTGACGCCGAGGGAATTATTGAGAAAGTCATCAAGAAAGTAGACACCCAGGACCACGCCGCCCAGCTGCTGGCCTAGCGCGCGGTAGCGCGGACTTTGTAGTCCGCGTCGCTGCCCGGCCGCTGCACGATTAATCGCTAGGACGAAGCGAGCGACGCGGACTACAAAGTCCGCGCTACATTCACGCGGCCCGTGGGTTTGCAGTTTCCCGGCGGCTCGTCTCCATGTTCAACGGCCTGTTTCTTCTTGTGCGCAGAATCAGCGGTTTAGGGGCCCTGGGGCTGGGAATGTTGCTGGTACTTAGCCTGGGGGCCCTGGCCCAGAACGCCCCGCCCGAAAAGCCTAAAACCACCCGCATCCTTTTCCTGCTCGACGCCTCGGGCTCGATGCTGGCGCCCTGGGAAGGCCAGTCGCGCTGGGACGTGGCCAAGCGCCTGCTGGGCAAGATGGTCGATTCGCTCAATGCCTACCCCAACCTGGAGCTGGGCCTGCGCGTGTACGGCCACCAGTTCCCGAACAGCGCCAAAAACTGCGAGGACTCGCGCCTCGAAGTGCCGTTTGCGCCGCGCAACGCCCCGGCCATCAAGGCCCGGCTCACCGCGCTCAAGGCCCAGGGCAACACGCCCATTACGTACGCGCTGCGGCAGTCGGCGGGCGATTTTCCGGCCGACAAAACGGCCCGCAACGTGCTGCTGCTCATCACCGACGGCCTGGAATCGTGCAACGCCGACCCGTGCGCCGCTTCGCTCGACTTGCAGCGCAAGCGCGTGTTTTTGAAGCCGTTCGTGATTGGCATCGGGGCCGAGAAGGAATTTGGCAAACAGCTCGAATGCCTGGGCCAGTACTACAACGCGGCCGAGGTGAAGACCTTCCGCGCGGTGATGAACGACGTGATTGCCCAAACGCTGGCCAAAACCACCGTGGCCGTGAACCTGACCGATGCCGACGGCCGCCCGGTAGAAAGCAACGTCAACCTCACGTTCGTCAACAACGTGACCGGCCAGCCCGAGTACAACTACGTGCACTACCGCGACGCCCAGGGCCGCGCCGACGTACTGGCCATCGACGCCTTGCAGAGCTACGATTTGGTGATTAACACCGTGCCGGCCGTGCGCCAGGCCAACGTGCCCATCCGGGCGGGCAAGGCCAACGTGCTGACGTTCAAGACGCCCCAGGGCACGCTGTTTTTGCAGCCCCCGGCGCTCACGCCCAACCCCTACGGCGCAGTGGCGGCCGTGGTGCGGGCCGCCGGGGCCCCCGGCACCGCCGTGGCCCTGCCCTTCGGCACCCGCCAAAAGCTGCTGGCGGGGCCCTACGACGTGGAACTGCTGACGCTGCCGCGCCTGGTGCGCCGCGTTAGCATCCGCCAGGGCCAGGAGGTGGCCGTGACCTACCCGGCCCCCGGCACACTCAACATTACCGCCGATTTGCAGGGCTACGGCTCCATCTACCAGCTCAACAACGACGAGTCACAAACCTGGATTTACAACCTGCCCGGCGGCGGCAGCGCCAAGCTCAACCTGCCCCTGCAGCCGGGGGCCTACCGCCTGGTGTTCCGCACCAAAACCGCCCTCGGCAGCAAGTTCACCGACGTGCGCAACTTCACCATCCGCTCGGGCCAGACGACCTCGGTGGGCTTTTTTGGAAAATAGTTTTACGAAAGCTGGTTATGAAAAAGAGTCTCCTGTTCGACGAAATACTACCAGTTATTGAGAAGGTCTCGTGGCCCTTGGCCATTTTGGGCCTATGGGCCAAATGGGATTTAATAAAAGCCGGTGACGCAATGTTAATAATTGGGCTAGCGAGCTTAGGCACCGTGTACTTCTTACGAGCTTATGCCCCGGCTATTAGTGGCGAAGAAGATTCGTTTTTAATTGGCTACATGCGCAAAGTGTCGGGCATTAGCGCGGGGATTACACTGGTGGGCATCCTATTTAAACTAATGAGTTGGAACGAGGGAGCTACACTGCTGGTGGTGGGCGTGGTCACGATGGCAATTGTGGTAGTCATTATGGTCTTCAGCCAACGTATGAATTGGTTAATGGTGGCTATCGGGGCCCTAGGCGGCCTGGCGCTGTACGTGCCGTCCGAAACCCTGATCCGGCAGTTCCACCGCGACGACCCGGCGCTGGTGGAGAAGCTGGTGTACCAGCTGCACCACCCCCGCGACCGCGCCGCCGCGGCCGATGTGCAGCAGTACCTGCGGCAGGAAAAAACCCAGCGGCCGTGACCCGCAGGGTGGAACTTGCCAACGCTGGCACCCAGCCGCTACCGACCCTGCTGGATTGGTCGGCTTGACTGCTGGCGTTAACGCCTGTTTCCGTTCGGAAACAGGCGTTTTTATGCCTTAACCTACTGCGTCGCGTTTGAGCGCTTGGGCGGCCTGGGCCCCTCGGAACACGAATACGCAGATGACGAACCGCAGGAAAATGCTGCCCACGCCACCGAAATTGCCTGCCTGCGTTAAGCTTACCACCATCACCACCCAATCAAGCACTAAAAGGCCCAGCGCCAAATAAAAAGCCACGGCCGCGTGCCGACGATACCCCCACCAGCCCAGGCCCACCAACAGCAAGTTTTCTAAAACGGCGGGCCAGCCAAAATGCAGGGGGGCCAGCGCGTCAATGTTGGCGTACTGAGCCGCCACGACCAGCGCCGTGCTGAATACCCCAACTAACAGCAGCGCGTACCAAGCCTGCTTGATGCGCTCCAATGGGTGCGTGGCACTGCCCGGCAGCGGCTGGCCGTTCAACAGCAGTTCCACTTCTTGCAAGCCCGCATTGCGCATCAATTGCGCCGACAAGCGGCGGCCACCGGGCAAGTCGTAGCGGTAGCCTTCGGTGAGTGAGGGGCCGTACTCAGCGGGGGCCACGGGCTCGCCTTGGTAGCTGAGAATAAAGTTGCGGTAGGCCATCCCCCATTGCACCGTGATGGGCTCGGTGCGGGCCTCATCGAGATAATAAGTTTTTTTAGGCATAATTTTTTGAATATTTTTTAGATATAAAAAGCAGTGAAGCAATACCATAGCAATTATAGGACGCCCGGGACCAAAGTATTGCACCCAGCAATAATTTTGCGTTAAGCCATTAAACCCAACGAGCCCGGCCAACTCCAACCCGCACTTTGCCGCCGCCGCTCCCCGTTTGGAAGACCACGAAATCCTCGCCAAGTTCCAAGACCCCGCCAGCCGCAACTTGGCGTTCAACCAGCTGGTGCGCAAGTACCAGCGGAAGGTGTACTGGCACGTGCGCAAGATGGTGGTGGACCACGCCGACGCCGACGACCTCACCCAGGACGTGTTCGTGAAAGTGTGGAAGCACCTCGGCAACTTCCGGCAGGACGCCCAGCTCTTCACCTGGATTTACCGCATCGCCACCAACGAGTGTCTGGGCTTTTTGAACAGCAAGCGCCGCAGGTTTCTGCTGCCGCTGAACGACGTGGGCGCCGAGCTAGCCGAAAAGCTGGAAGCCGACCCCGCCCTGGCCGGCGACGAGATTGAATTAACGCTGCAGAAAGCCATCCTGCAACTCCCTGACAAGCAGCGCCTGGTGTTCAACCTGCGCTACTACGACGAGATGCCCTACGAGCAAATGGCCGAGGTGACCGGCACCAGCGTGGGGGCCCTAAAGGCCAGCTACCACCACGCCGTGAAAAAAGTGGAGGCCTACGTGACCCGCGCCAGCGGCTGAGCATCCTGTCAGATTTATTCCGAACCGGGTTAAACGTTGCCGGACCCCATTCATCCAACCGCCATGAAAACTGCTTTTAAGCTGGACGCGCACCCCCGGCGGCCCCACCCGCCGCTGAGCACGCCGCCAGCGCACTACTTCGACCAACTGCCCACCCGCGTGATGGCCCGCCGCCCGGCCCGGCCCCGCGCCTTGGCGGGCGGCGCGGCCTGGTGGGCGCTGCTGCCCGGGGCCCTGCGCACCGGCCTGGCCTCGGTGGCCGTGTTGGGCGGGTTCGCGGGGTCGTTTTGGCTGAGCGGCCTGGATGGCCCAGGGGCCCCCGCGGTGAGTGCCCGCGCCGCCACGGCCGCCCTCGACGCCGTGCCGCAGCCCGAGCTGGTGGCCTACCTGCTGCGTCCCAGCACCCGCCTCGACGCCGCCGACCTGGCCCCCTTGGTGGCGGCCCGGCCCGGCATGGCCGAAGCCTTTTTGCAGCCTTCTCCGGCCGAACTCAACGAAGCCCTCGACGCGCAAGCCGCCGAAGACAGCCACTACCTGTAGCCTTTTGCTTTATTAATGAACCCGTTTGCTTCTTTTTTTAGGGCCACTCGCGCGCCGCGCCGCTTGGCCTTGGCCGGGGCCCTGCTGCTGGCCGCCGGTGGCCACGCCCACGCCCAGGCCCAGGGGCCCCGCCAGCAGCTGCGCGCCGCCAAGGCCGAGCGCCTGAGCCAGCTCGACAATGCCCGCATTGCGTTCTTCACCAGCCGGCTGTCGCTCACGCAGGACCAAGCCCAGCGCTTTTGGCCGGTGTACAACGAGTTCGTTGCGCGCCGCCGGGCCCTGAACCGCAGCAGCCGGCCGCTCAAGCGCGAGCAGATCGAGGCCCTCACCGACCAGCAGATCCGCGACAACCTCACCCAGACCTACGCCACCCGCCAGCAGGAGCTGAACCTGGAAAAGGAATATTTCGACAAGTTCCAACAGGTGCTCTCGCTGCGGCAAGTGGCCCAACTGCTGGCCGCTGAGCGCGACTTCACCCGCGAGGTTATCCGGCGCGTGGCGGGGGCCCCCGGGGCCCCGGCGCCGGGGACGGGGGAATAGTTTCCCCACGTTTCCCCGCGCCGCACGGCCTCGAAATGCCCTTCTTTGCCGGGGCCGCTGCGCCCACGCAGCGGCCCCTTTGTTTTTGCCGAATAATCTAAACGAGCCGGCGGCGGTTACCATGCTTCGCCGGTGCAGCGGCGCGGCGTTCGTTGTTCCTCTTGCCCGGGCGGGGCCCTCACCACTTCGCCCCGGCCGTTAAAATTTGTTTACCCTGTGGTCCTCACCCCCCGCCAGCTTTTCCTGAAACACCAGGCCCAAACCTCCGATTTCCCGCTGCTGCTGGAAATTGAGCGGGCCGAGGGCGTGTACATGTACACGCCCGAAGGCCGCCCGATTCTCGACCTGATTTCCGGCATCGGGGTGAGCAACGTGGGCCACCGCCACCCGCGGGTGCTGGCCGCCATCCACGCCCAGCTCGACAAGTACCTGCACCTGATGGTGTACGGCGAGCTGGTGCAGGCCGTGCCCGCGCAGCTGGCCGAAGCGCTGCACCAAACCCTGCCCGCGCCCCTCGATTCGGTGTACTTCACCAACTCGGGCGCCGAGGCCATCGAGGGGGCCCTGAAGCTGGCCAAGCGCCACACCGGCCGCCCCGAGCTGGTGTCGTGCCTGAACGCCTACCACGGCTCCACGCACGGGGCCCTGTCCATTACCGGCTCCGAAAGCTTCAAAAACAGCTACCGCCCGCTGCTGCCCGACGTGCGCCACATCCGCCACAACGCGCTGGACGACTTGGCCTTGATCACCGAGCGCACGGCCGCCGTGGTCATCGAAACGGTGCAGGGCGAGGCCGGCGTGCGCCTGCCCGCCCCGGGCTACCTGCCCGCCCTGCGCGCCCGCTGCACCGCAGTGGGGGCCCTGCTCATCCTCGACGAAATCCAGTGCGGCTACGGGCGCACGGGCACCATGTGGGCCTTCGAGCAGTACGGCATCGTGCCCGACGTCCTGGTGTGCGCCAAGGGCATGGGCGGCGGCATGCCCATCGGTGCCTTCATTGCGGGCACCGAAGTGATGAGCGGCTTCAAGACCAACCCCATCCTGGGGCACTGCACCACCTTTGGGGGCCACCCGGTGAGCTGCGCGGCGGCCCTGGCCACGCTGCAAATCATGCAGGACGAACACCTGGCCGCCGGCGTGGCCGCAAAAGCGGCGCGTTTCCGGGCGCAGCTGCGGCACCCGGCCATCCGGGCGGTGCGCGGCAGTGGCCTGCTGATGGCGGTGGAATTTGACTCGTTCGACGTGCTCAAGCTCATCATCGACCGGGCCCTGGAACACGAAGGCATCCTCACCGACTGGTTCTTGTTTTGCGACAACTCGCTGCGCCTGGCCCCGCCCCTGGTTATCACCAACGAGGAAATTGACGCGGCCTGCGCGGGTTTGCTGCGAGCCATTGAGTTTGTGACGGGCGTTGGCAATTAATAAATTGACATTTAATAATTAATAAGCCGTCGTGCAGAGCGCAGCGAAGCATCTTTCATGCGTGACTAATCCAATTGATTACTGCTGCAGGAAAGATGCTTCGCTGCGCTCTGCACGACGGCCTTTTTGCGCGTTCGGCATGACGGCCTTGTCACGTTGACGGCCTATTAATTATCGGCAACAAAATACCGCGATTAATTACAGCACGCCCTTGTCGGTCATTTGGCGGATGGTTTCGCGGTAGTTGATGCCGACGGGCACTTCCATGCCGTTCACGACTTCGGTGGTGTTGCCGTGGATGGCCTTGATGGCCGATTTCTGCACGAGGTACGAGCGGTTCACCCGCAGGAAATCGGCGGCGGCGAGCAGGGCGGCCATTTTGGTCATGGTCATGTGCGCCACCACCACTTCCGTTTTCGTGTAGATTTTGAGGTAGTCCTTCATGCCCTCCACGAACAGCACGTCGTCGACGGACACGCGCAGGAACTTCTTGTTTTCCTTGATGAGCAGCATGCGCTGGCGCTCGGGGGGCCCCGGCGGGCGCCAGCTGCTTGCGGGCCTTGCCGATGGCCTTGGCGAACCGTTCGAAGGTGATGGGCTTGAGCATGAAATCCACCGCGTCGTGCTCGAAGCCGTGCACGGCGTATTCGGAGTAGGCGGTGGTGAAGACGACGGCCGGCCGCCAGCGCGTGAACGTGTGCAGGAACTCCAAGCCGTTCATTTCCGGCATGTTCACGTCGAGCAACACGAGGTCGGGCCGCAGCGTTTCCACCCGGCCCAGGGCCTCCACGGCGTTGTCGAACGTGGCCAGCAGCTTCACGAAGCCGAGGCGGCCGATGTACTTCTGGAGCAGCTCCTGGGCCAGGGGCTCGTCGTCGATGATGACGCAGGTCAGCCGTTGTTCGGGGGCCATAGGCGGAGCAGGATGTCGAATTGGGTGGCGGTGTGGCTGGTTTGCAGCGAGTACGCGCCGGGGTACAGGAGGTCGAGCCGGCGGCGGGTGTTGCGGGTGCCGATGCCCTCGCGGATTTCTGCGCCCGCCTGCACCGGCCGGGCGTTGGCCACCGCGAAGTAGAACGTGCCCAGTTCGTCGCGGTAGGCCTGGATGCGCAGCCACGCGTCGTGGCGCAGTTTATCCACGCCGTGCTTCACGGCGTTCTCCACGAAGTTGATGAGCAGCAGCGGCGGGATGCGCTGGGGCCCCGCGTGGGCGAAACCTCCAGCTCCACTTCCAACCGCCGCCGGTGCCGAATCTGCTGAATGTCAATGTAGTTCTGGATGAACGCCAGCTCTTTTTCCACCGGCACTTTCGGTGGTGGCGGCGTCGTACAGCGCGTAGCGCATCATGTCGGACAGCGACACGACGATGAACGCCGCCGTCTTGTCCTTGTCCTCAATCAGCGAGTATACGCTGTTCAAGGTATTAAACAGAAAGTGCGGATTGATTTGCGCCCGCAGGAATTCCAGCTCCAGCTTGAGGTTGTCTTTTTCCGGCGCGATGGCTTTGATGCGCGACTGGGCAGCCCAGCGCCCCAGCTTGACAATGACTGGAATGAACAAGCCAATGTTCAATTGCAGAAAGTGCAGGTAGAAAGCGTTCTTACTGTACAAAAACGTCCAGGCCCCCTTTTCAGAGATGCCTTTTACGATGTTGTGAAAATATACCGGCAGCAGCCGGTGGCGAGCGGCGTGCTGGCCACGTCCATCACCAGGCGGTTGGGCAGCTGGGTGATGCGCGGCCGTAGAGCCGTTACCTGCACCTCGCCCAGCCGCTGGGGCGCTGGGCGCAGCCGCAGCTCCACGGGCGCCGGCGGGGCCCCGGCGGCCACCACCAGCCGCCACGTAGTGGGCAGCCAGCCCACAAACGACGCCCGCAGCCGGTAGGGCCCCGGCGCCACGCCGCATAGCACAAACGCGCCGCGGGCGTCGGCCACGGTGGCCTGCACGCCGCTCGAATCCGGGGCGCTGAGCAGCACCACGGTGGCAAACCCTACGGGCTGCTGGGCGGCGTTCAGCACGGTGCCGCGCACGTCCACGCCCTGGGCGCGGCCCACGGCGGCAGTTTC
This sequence comes from Janthinobacterium lividum, assembly GCA_050954665.1. Taxonomy (GTDB): domain Bacteria; phylum Bacteroidota; class Bacteroidia; order Cytophagales; family Hymenobacteraceae; genus Hymenobacter. Next base: position 53,519 of record JBPBPC010000006.1, on the reverse strand, counting down.
CCACAGTAGTACCAAGAGGAGGGTCAAGGTTCGGGGCCGCATCGCGTCGCTGGGTTGGTTCGCAGCGAAGTAGCGGGGCCCCGGGGCCGGCCCGAAATTTTTTCGACCAGCTCGCGCGGGCCGTAGACGTACTCGACGGTTCCGGCGGGGCGCGGCGCCCCACCCGGGGCCCTCGGGCACAAAAAAGCCCGGTTCGCGCGGGCCAACTGGCCAACGCAAACTGGGCTATCCGTTCGGTTGCGGCACGCGCTTAGTGCGCGGGCAAGTTGTTGTAGTTCAAGAAGCTCAGGCTTTCCTCTTTGATTCGGTCTTCGGGCAGGCCGTCCTTCACGCCTTGCGAGATTTTGCGCACCAACACGCCCACAATGGCTTTGCGGAAGCCTAGCCTTTCGGCCATCATGATGCAAAAATCCATTTCGTTCTCGTCCACGATGCCGTCGGAGAGCATCATGTCCACAAGGTCAAAAATTTGATCGAACCGTTCCGAATCGGTGTTAGGCAAGTCGGACAAACAATTGGTGTTGCCGGCCACAATTTTGCGTACTTCGGAAGCGCCCATGCCGTTTTTCTTGCCCACCGTGATGATGAAGTTCATCTCCCGGTCGTCGATGTGCCCGTCCGCTTTGGCCAGGGCGGCGAGGTTGCAGAGGTGGCCTTTGATTTTTTTGGCCTGCACATTTTCAAAAAAACCGAACATAGGACAAATATTTAAGGATGGGGTGCGGGTGGGATCAGGCTTTTAAGGATAACCGACGGTAAGTTACAGGAATTTACCGAATTTTTATATGCCTTTTGCTCGGATTGGTCAAAAAACGCCCCCGGGCCGAACGCGGTTGCTAACGGCAAAAAACTAGGTTTGTTCCGCCGAAACCCGCACCTTTGCGCGGTTTGCACTGAAAACGGCGCAAAATTGGATTTTTTGAATTACCATGAAACGAATTGGAGTCTTTACCAGCGGCGGCGACTCGCCGGGCATGAACGCGGCCATCCGGGCGGTGGTGCGCACCGCTACGTACCACGGCATTGAAGTATACGGCATCATGCGGGGCTACTCGGGCATGATCCGGGGCGAGTTTGTGAAATTGGACTCGGCTTCCGTGTCAAATACCGTGCAGAAAGGCGGCACCATCCTCAAGTCGGCCCGCAGCCACTCTTTCCGCAACAAGGAGGGCCGCCAACAGGCATTCGATCAACTGGTTAACAACGGCATTGAGGGCCTGGTGGCCATCGGCGGCAACGGCACCTTCACCGGGGCCATGATTTTTGAGCAGGAGTTCGGCATCCCCACCGTGGGGGCCCCCGGCACCATCGACAACGACCTCTACGGCACCGACTACACCATCGGCTACGACACGGCCGTGAACACGGCGCTGGACTGCGTGGACAAGATCCGCGACACGGCCGACTCGCACGACCGCTGCTTTTTCATCGAGGTGATGGGCCGCGACTCGGGCTACATCGCCATTCCGTGCGCTATCGGCGGCGGGGCCGAAATCGTGATGGTGCCCGAAACGCAGATGAGCGTGGAGGCGGCCATCGAAACGCTGCGCAGCGGCTGGCAGCGCCACAAAACCTCGTTCATCGTCATCGTGGCCGAGGGCGACGTGGAGGGCAACGCCCACCACGTGGCGGCCCACGTGAAGGCCGCCATTCCGCAGCTCGACACCCGCGTGACGGTCATCGGCCACATCCAGCGCGGCGGCTCGCCCACGGCCGCCGACCGCCTGCTGGGCTCGCAAATCGGCATCGCCGCCGTTGAGGGCCTCATGAACGGCATGCGCAACGTGATGGCCGGCATCATCGACCGCAAGCTGGTCTACACGCCCTTCATCGAAACCATCAGCAAGAAAAAACCCATCAACCAGAGCTTCATGCGGATGGTGGAAATCCTGAGCGTGTAAGCGCGCAGCAGGCCGACGGAGAATTTATGGCATAACTTACTCTACCCCAGATCCACCCATTGGTATGCCGCGTCGCGGCGCAGCCACGTGAGCTGGCGCTTGGCGTAGCGGCGGGTGTTGCGCTGGAGCAGGCGCACGGCCTCGGCCCAGTCGTAGTCCCCGTCGAGGAAGCCGAAGATTTCCTGGTAGCCCACGGTTTGCAGGGCGGGCCGGTGGCGCTGGGGCAGCAAGCCTTCCACCTCGGCCAATAGGCCCTCGGCCAGCATGTTGGCTACGCGCTGGTTGATGCGCTCGTATAGTACTTCCCGCGCGCGGGTGAGGGCCACTTTGACGACGCGGAAGGGCCGGGCCGCGTCGCGGGCGGCGGTGTCCTGGGTGTGGTAGCTGGAAAAAGGCCGGCCCGTGCCGCGGGTAATTTCCAGGGCCCGGAGCACGCGCTGAGGGTTTTGCGGGTCGATGCGGGCGTGGGCCACGGGGTCGGTGGTGGCCAGCTCGGCCACCAGGGGCCCCAGGCCGTGCGCGGCCAGCGCGGCTTGCAACTGGGCGCGCACCTCGGGCAGCACGCCGGGCAGCTCGTCGAGGCCGTCGGTCACGGCCTGCACGTACAACCCCGAGCCGCCGGTGAGGACGACCACGGGGTGCGTTCGGAACAGCGCGTCGAGCGTAGCCAGCGCATCGGCGGCAAAGCGGCCGGCGCTGTACTCTTCTTCAATGCTGTGGCTGTCAACAAAATGGTGCGGCACTCCGTCCATCTCGGCAGGCGTGGGCTTGGCCGTGCCGATGCCCATCTCGCGAAAAAACTGGCGCGAGTCGGCCGACACGATTTCGGTGCCGAAGTGCCGGGCCAGTTGCACGCACAGGGCCGTTTTGCCCACCGCCGTGGGCCCGGCGATGACGAGCAATACTGGGCGCGGGTCGCCGGGCCGGGGCCCCAATTGGGCCAAGATTTCCGGGGGCAGTAAATCGGTTGAAGAATCGGGCAAACCTTAAAAATTCAGTGGTGGGTGTTTCTCGTCGAAGTCGGTGGCGTCCTGGTACGCCTTGGCCAGGGCCAGCAGTTTGGCCTCGCCGTAGAGCTGGCCGGTGAAGGTGATGGTGGCCGGCAAGCCATTGGGCCGCATGCCGTTGGGCACCACCACGGCCGGGTGGCCGGTGAGGTTGGTGATGACCAAGCTGGGGCTGTTGAACGAGGGCCCCACGTAGGCGTCCAGGCCCAGCAAGCGCTTGTCCACGTCCTCAATCAGCACCCGGCGGGCGCGCTGGGCCTGGAGGTACTCGACGGCCGGCACGAAGCGCGCGGCCCGGAACGTGGTGGGCCAGGCGTTGCGGCCCTGGTTCACCATCAGCGCGTCGCGGCCCGAGCGGGTGAGCTCGTCGAAGGCCGCCGCGCCCTCGGCGCTGAGCAGGAAGGTCAGCTCGCCGGCGGGCAGGCCGTGCAGGTCGAGGGGCACCAGCTCCACGCCCAACTGGCGCAGCGCGTCGAGCGTGGCCTGGTCGGTGCCTTGCGACGGGTACTGCGATTCAAAATCCGCCTTGAGGTAGCCCACGCGCAGCTTTTTCACGTCGGTGTCGAAGGCGCAGCGGAAGTCGGCGGCGGCGCGGGGGCGCAACAGCGTGGCCACGTCGCGCGGGTCTTCGCCCTGGATGGCGCGGAACACCAGCGCGCAGTCTTCGGCCGAGCGGGCCAGGGGCCCCACTTTGTCCATGCTCCAGCTCAGGGCCATGGCGCCGGCGCGGCTCACCTGCCCGAAGGTGGGGCGCAGGCCGGTGGTGCCGCAGGCCGTGCTCGGGCTCACGATGGAGCCCAGCGTTTCGGTGCCCAGCGCGAACGGCACCAGCCCCGCCGCCACGGCCGACGCCGAGCCCGCCGACGAGCCGCTCGACCCCTGCTTGATGTCCCACGGCGAGCGGGTGCGGCCTCCGAACCACACGTCGCCCATCGCCAGCTCGCCCAGCGTAAACTTGGCCACCAGCACGGCCCCGGCGCCGCGCAGCCGCGTCACCACGGCGGCATCCTCGTCCAGCGTTTGGTCTTTGTAAGGCACCGAGCCCCAGGTAGTTTTGTAAGTTTTGGTGCTGAACAAGTCCTTCACCCCGAACGGAATACCATGCAATGCACCTCGGTAGCGGCCGGCCTTTATTTCAGCATCGGCGGCGCGGGCTTGTTGCATGGCCAGCTCCTCGGTGAGGGTGACCACGCACAGCAGCTGCGGCGAGTACTTGCGCAGCCGCGCCAGGAAAAACTCGGTCAGCTCCACCGACGACACCTGCTTGGTGCGCAGCAATTCGCCCAGCTGCCGCACGGTGTAAAAGGCCAGATCGTCGCGGTTGGCGGGCAGTTGCACCTTGCCGATGGGGGCCATCCGGTCGGGGCCCGGCTTGCCGGCGGGCGCGGCCAGGCGCAGGCGCAACGGCACGGGGTCGAACACCAGTGCGGGGGCCACGGCGTTGGGCAGGTTGATTTTGCGCAGCTCCTCGTAGCTGCTGCGGTTGCGCCCGACGGGGCCCCGGGCCGAGTCGAGCTGGGCGTCGGTGAAGTGCAGGCCCAGCAGCTCTTGGGCGGCGCGCAGCAGCGGCACGGCCACGGGCTCGGCGGCGGTGGGGCGGGCCGCCAGGGCCCCGGCGCCGAAGCCCGCAGCGCCCAGCAGCAAGGCCGGCAGTAGTTTTTTCAGCATATAAAATCGGCGGTAAGTGCTACCGGCAAAGCTAGGAGAGTTTGCCGGCCGCGCGACTTGTGGCGCTACAGGTCGCGCGGACTTTATCGTTCGCGGCGCTCGCTTCGTCCCAGCAGTTGATCGGGCAGCCATGCGGACGGCACAGTCCGCGCTACGGCTTGGGGGCCCCGAGCAAATTGGCGTACAGGCCCACCAGCACTTTTTCCTCGTGGGCCCAGCTGAGGTGCGGCGCGGCGCGGCGGCAGTTGGCGGCCAGCTGCTGGGCGCGGGCGGCGTCGCCGCCGGGCAGCAGGCGGTTGAGGGCCGCGGCCAGGGCCCCGGGGGCGAGGTTGGGCACGAGTTCGGCCACGTCGTGGGCGTCGTTCAGGGCCCGGTACTCGGGGAAGTCGATGAGCACCTGCGGGACGCCGGCGTGTACGTAATCGAAGAACTTGTTGGCCAGCGAATAATAATAGCTCAGGCCACGGTTTTCGAGCAGCATCACCCCCACCGCCGCCTGGGCCGTCACGGCCCGCAGCGCCTCCGGCCGCACGTAGCCCCGGAACTCCACCTGCCCCGAGGCCAGCAGGCCCAGGCGCGCGGCGCGGGCCCGCAGCGCGGCCGAGCAGTCGCCCTCGCCGCACAGCACCAAGCGGCCGCGCACCTGCGGCATGGCGTCGAGCAGGGCTTCCAGGCCGCGGCCCACGTTCAGCACGCCCTGGTAGAGGACGTAGCCACTGGCCCCATCGCCGCTGGGCGCCGCCGCTGCTGCCGCCGCCGCCGGGGGCCCCGGGCGGGTGGCCGGGGGCCCCGGGCGGGTGGCGTTGCGCACCACGGCAAACGGCCGGCCGTAGCGCTGTTCGAACACTCGTGCCAGGGCGGGGCCCACGGTGTAGGCCAGCTGGGCGCGCGGCACCACAAAACTTTCCACCCAGCGCCAAGCGCGCTGCACGGCGGGCCGGCCCACCACTTCGGGCGTTTCGGTGAACAGCTCGTGGGCGTCGTACACCAGCGGCTGGCCGCCCAGGCGGGCCCGCAGCCACATCGGCAGGGCGGTGTCGAGGTCAACGGCGCACCAGGCGTCGGCGCGCTGGCGCAGCAAGTACAGCAACAGGCGCAGGTTGTACTCCAGGTAGAACAGCTTGCCCGTTTGAAACCAGCCGCGCAAGCGGTGCTGGCGGTAATTCTGGGCCGGCAGGCCCCCCGAGGCGGGCCGGGCCCACCCCACCAACGTTACTTGGTAGCCAGCGTTTTGCAAGCTGCTACAGATGCGTTGCATCCGCTGGTCGTGCACCAAATCGGTGGTGGCAGCGAAGAACAGCCGGGGCCCGGCGGGAGGCTGCCGTAGCATCCAGTTATTTTTTTCCGGCGGCATCATGTTTTTGGTGGTAATTTGGCCAAATTTACGCCCGCTCGGGCTGTGCCGCGCGGGCTGCTATTGCCTATTCTATTTGTTCGTGTTTATGTCGCCTTCCCATACGGTTCAGCCCCCGACGCCCGTCGTTCCCCCGTTGCCCGCGCTGTTCGACCAACTTGGGCAATCGTACGTGCTGGCCGACCGGCAGGGGCTGGTGGTAGACGTGAACGCGACCTTCCTGGCCCTCACCGGCTACGAGCGCGCGCAGGTGCTGGGGCGCTCGTTCTACCGCACGTTTGTGCCGCCCAGCGAGCGCCCTGCCCGCGAGCAGGCCCACCAGGAATACTTGCAGCACGAGCGCCTCGACGACGGCCTGGAGTGCGCCGTGCTCACCCGCGCCGGCTACCTGCGCCTGCTGCGCTGGCAGGGCGGCTTCGCCCGCGACGCGGGCGGCCACGTGACGGGCCTCTGGCTGGCGGGCCAAGAAATTGCCGACCGCAGCGGCCCCCCGCCCGTGCTGGCCAGCCACGACGGCTCGCACTTGCAGGAGTTCCTCGACAACGCCCAGGACTTGGTGATGCACCTGAGCGCCGACAACAACCTGCTCTTCGTGAACAAGGCTTGGAAGGAAAAACTCGGCTACTCCGACGCCGACCTGGCCCACCGCTCCCTCACCGACGTGGTGCACCCCTACTACAAGGCCAAGCTACTCTACCAGCTGCGCAACTTATACGAGGGCGAGCCGGTGAACAAAATCGAAACCGTGTTCCTTACCAGCACCGGCAAGCCGGTGCACCTCATCGGCAGCCTCAGCGCCGTGCGCGAGCCCGGCCACCCGGTGAGCGGCCACGCCATCCTGCACGACATCACCGACCGCATCAAGGCCGAGCGCCTGCAAAAGGTGTACTACAGCATCGCCAACTTGGCCATCAGCGCCAAGGATTTGGCTGCCCTTTACGGGGCCATCCACCGCGAGCTGAGCAAAATCATCGAAACCAGCAACCTGTTCATTGCCCTGTGCGACGACGCCCGCACGGAATTGCAGTTTGCTTACTACGTCGACCAGCACCCCCAGCCCCGGGCCCACGCCCCGCGGCCGTTCTCGTCGGGCCTGTCGGAGCACGTCATCCGCGGCGGGCAGCCGCGCTACATCACCCGGGCCGAAATGCAGCAGTTGGTGCAAGACGGCACCATTACGGCCTTTGGGCTGATGCCGGAGGTGATGCTGGCCTCGCCCTTGAGCGTGGGCGAGCGCATCATCGGGGTGCTGGCCGTGCAGGACTACCACCGCCCCGATGCCTACGCGCCCGGCGACCTGGACGTGCTCCACTTCATTTCGAACCAGGTGGCGCTGGCCATCGAGCGCAAGCGCAACGAGGAGCAGATCCAGCGCCAAAATGCGCGCCTGAACGCCATTTTTGAAAGCGGTTCGCACCTGATGTGGACCGTGGACGGCCGCGGCCGCCTGGCCTCGTTCAACCGCAACTACGGAGCCTACTTCCTGCGCCGCAACGGGGCCCCCGCCACCCGCGGCCTCGACCTGCGCATGGCCGACCTGGCCCGCATGGACGACGAGCCGCGCTCGACCTTCACGCAGTACTACCAGCTGGCCGAAACTGGGCAGCCCCAGCGCTTCGAGGTGCGCCTGCGCGACCTGCGCGGCCGCGACCTCTGGATTGAGGTGCACCTAAACCCGATTTACCTCGGCGACGGTTCGTTTGAGGAGATTTCGGCCATCGCCCACGACATCACCGAGCAGAAGCGGGCCCAGCTGGCCCTGGAGGCCCAGGAAGAGAAGTTCCGCTCGATCTTCGAGTCGTTCCAGGACATATACTACCGCACCGACGAGGCGGGCTTGCTCACCATCGTCAGCCCCTCGGTGCGCGAGGTGCTGGGCTACGAGCCCCACGAGGTGTTGGGCCGCCCGGTGCAGGACTTCTACTACGAAACCACCACCACCGACCGCCTGGCCAGCCTAGTGGAGCACACCGGCAGCTTGCGCAACTTCGAAACCGCCATGCGCCACCGCGCCGGCCACCCGGTGAGCGTGCTCATCAACGCCCGCCGGGCCGTGCAGGGGGCCCTCGGCAGCGAGGGCATTGCCCGCGACGTGACCGAGCTGCACCAGATGCAGGACGACTTGCGCCTGGCCAAAGACACGGCCGAGGCCGCCCTGGAGGCCAAAACGCAGTTCTTGGCCAACATGAGCCACGAGCTGCGCACGCCCATGAACGGCATCATCGGCATGATTGACCTGCTGAACCAGACGGTGAACACCGACGAGCAGCGCGAGTACGTGGACACGCTGCGCAAGAGCAGCGACGCACTGCTCACCATCCTCAACGACATCCTGGATCTGAGCAAGATCCAGGCCGGCAAGATGCGCTTGCAGGAAGGGGCCCTGGAACTGAAGGCCGTGCTCGAACGCATCCGCTCGCTGTTCCTGTACCGGGCCGAACAGAAGCGCCTCACCTTCACTTACCACATCACGCCCCACACGCCGCGCTTCGTCGTGACGGACGAGGTGCGCTTGTTGCAAATCCTCTCCAACCTGGTGGCCAACGCCCTCAAATTCACCAACGAGGGCACGGTGAGCGTGGTGGTGTCGTCGGTGGCCACCGACGGCGACTACCACACCGTGCGCTTCGCGGTGCAGGATTCAGGCATCGGCATTTCGCCCGACGACGCCTCCCGGCTGTTCACCAACTTCACGCAGCTCGACACCACCTCCAGCAAAACTTACGGCGGCACGGGGCTGGGGCTGGCCATCAGCCGGCAGCTGGCCGAGCTGCTGGGCGGCGAGATTGGCGTGTTTTCCGATACCGGCCAGGGCAGCGTGTTCTGGTTCACCATCCGCTGCCGCCAGGCCATGTTCGAAGACTTGCCCGTGCAGATGCCCGACGCCGAGGGCCCCGTGCAGGTGTTCCTCACCCCGCCCCACATCCTACTCGTCGACGACAACCCCATCAACCAGAAAGTGGGCCAACGCCTGCTACACAAGCTGGGCTGCGTGGTGGACGTGGCCACCGATGGCCCCGACGCCATTGCCCAGGCCACGGCGCTGGGGGCCAACTACGACCTAATTTTCATGGACATCCAGATGCCCGACATGGACGGCATCACGGCCACGCGCGAAATTCGGGAGCGCCTGGGCAGCGGCTGCCCGCCCGTGGTGGCCATGACGGCCTATTCGATGCAGGAAGACGCCAGCCGCTTCATGCGCCAGGGCATGGACGACTACGTGGGCAAGCCCGTGAAAAGCCAGCGCCTGCACGAGGTACTGCACCGCTGGGTGCGGCCCCGCCCGCCCCGCCCCGCGCGCCACACCCGCGCCGCCCAGGCGCTGGAGCTACTGGCATTGCCAGCCGACCTCACCCCCGTGGGGGGCCCTGAAGTCGCGGCTGCCGTGGCGCCCGTGCTAATAGCCACACCAGCCGCTGCGCCAGTAGTTGAACCTGTTACCGCGGCGCCCGCTACCGCCGCGCCTGTGGCGATTGCGCCCGTCGTGCCCGTTGCGGCTTTGCCAGCTGCTGATCCAGAGCCAGTGCTCGATGTGGCCGTGCTGCAACAGCTACAAGAATTGGGGGGGCCAGAATTTGCCACCGACCTGTACCGGGAGTTTGAAGAGGAGGCCGGGCAACTGATAGCCGACGCCGCTCCGTTGGCCGAGGCAGCCAACGAGGCTAACGGTACAGCACTACTTTTGCCCCTGCACCAACTCAAAGGCACGGCCGCTACGGTAGGCGCGGTGGCCCTTGCAGCGCAGGCCCGGGTGCTCGAAATCCAACTCAAGGCGAACCCGGCCGCCAACGTGAAAGATAATTTTCTCGTGTTACAGCATTACTTTGTAGCGTTTACGGAAGCTTACGCGTCGGCACTAGCCCTGCCCGCCGACGCCGCTGCCGGCTAACGCCGCCTTGGTTTTTGTTTTTCACTCCCTTTGCCCCGCCTGCCATGCCCCCCGAAACCAGCACTAAAACTGTGCTCATCGCCGAAGACAGTTCCGTTATTCTCAACCTAACTCGCAAAATATTAGAGCTACAAAAATACAAAATTGTGCTGGCCCGCAACGGTGGCGAAGTCATTAAGCAGCTGGAAGCCAACCCGGTAGACTGCGTGCTGATGGACATCAACATCCCCGTAATGGACGGCATGGAGTGCACCCGCGTCATCCGCCGCCACCCCGACCCGGCCATCAACCAGCTGCCGGTCATCGCCATCACTGGCAACGCCAACAACTACTCCATGGAGCAGTTCCGCGAGGCCGGTGTAACCGACTACTTGCCCAAGCCGCTGGATTTCGACGCCCTGGTGCGCGTGGTGAAACAGTACGTGAGTTAGTATTTTACACTATGAATTTTGAATTATAAATTATAAATAAACGAATAAACTGCTTTCGCCGTTATCTAAGCGAAATGCAACTGCCCGTTTATTTATAATTTATTATTTCAAAACCATTCATTGTGAACGGTAAGGTCCCCGCGTCGCTCGGCCGCGGTCAAGCGGGCCCCGCGTTTGCCGTGCCCGAGCCCCTAACTTACCGCGCAGTGACCATTACTTTTCTTGGCACCGGCACGTCGTCGGGCGTACCCATTATTGGCTGCACGTGCCCGGTGTGCCGCTCGCTCGACCACCGCGACCAGCGCTTGCGCACGGCCGTGCACGTGGCCGTGGACGGCCATAGCCTGGTGGTGGACACGGGCCCCGATTTCCGGCAGCAGATGTTGCGCGCGCGCATCACGCAGCTCGACGCGCTGCTGTTCACCCACGAGCACAAGGACCACACCGCGGGCCTCGACGACATCCGGGCCTTCAACTTCCGCCAGCAGCGAGAAATTCCAGTTTTTGGAGAATTCCGCGTGCTGGAGCAGTTAAAGAAGGAATTTGCCTACGTGTTTGCCGAGCACAAGTACCCCGGCGTGCCCCAGGTCAGCCTCCATCCCATTCTGGCCGACGACGAGCCATTTGACGTGCGCGGCGTGGCCGTGCAGCCCCTGCGCGCCCGCCACCACAAGCTGCCCGTGCTGGGCTTCCGCATCGGCGGCTTCTGCTACCTCACCGACGCCAACCACCTGCCCGCCGAAACCCGGGCCCTGATGCAGGGCGCCGACGTCATCGTGCTGAACGCGCTAAGGCGCGAGCCGCACGTGTCGCACTTTACCCTGGCCGAGGCCGTGGCCGTGCTGGAAGAGTTGCGGCCCCGGCGGGCCTACCTCACCCACATCAGCCACCAGCTGGGCCGCCACCTAGCCGTGGAAGCCGAGCTGCCCGCCTGGATCCGGCTGGCCTACGACGGCCTGCAAGTGGAGGTGTAGGTCCCCGCTACCCCAATGGTTAATTTATTTCTATACGATGAGTTCTTTACCTCACCGTTAGCACCAGCGGAAATAATGTACCGGGTCGAACAGGTTACTTCATTACCCCTCGCTGGTTGGCAGAAGTGGCTTGATGCATCCCCCAATCGGTCTTACGAGGGCGAGGTACATAGCGAGTCGGGCGTTTTCGAGGTAGAATCTCCCACCAATCGCCCCGATTCGCTTTTTCCAGTTATTATAGGCGAGGTCACACCCGCAGGTTTAAGGATGGCTCAACGGTGCGCTTAACTATGAGCATGCGGCCAGCACGACAGTTTTTATCTGACGCATGGATGGTCGTTATAGGGGCCGCCTGCCTGCTCATGCTGGTAATTAGGCCAGGGTGGGCCGGAATAATTCCCTTTTTGATGTTCGGCGGGAACCTCCTACTGTTTTGGCTGCACGTGTGGGCAGAAAAACATTTTTTCAAGAACCTGTTGCAAATGGTTGAGCTGGTGCCTGCTGCTTAACCCCACACCATGCACACCAACTACTATTTCCTGCGCCAGTTGGCCCCCGCCCTCACCGCGCAGTTGCGGGGCTACCGGGTAGCCAGCTGTTTTTCGCAGGAAAAGGACGAGCTGGTCGTCGGGCTAACCGACGGCGGGCGGGAGTTTTGGCTGAAGGCGCAACTCGGGGCCACGTTCCCGGCCTTGGCGCTGCCCGAAACCTTCCAGCGCGCGCGCACCAATTCCGTCGATTTGTTTCCCGAGCTGCTGGGCGAGCAGGTGGAAACTGTGGCCGCCTGGCCCCAGGACCGGGTGCTGCAAGTGAATTTCCGCAGCGGGGCCTGGCTGGTGTTCAAGCTCTACGGCCCGCGGCCGAACGCTATTTTCCGCCCCACTCCCGACGCCCCGGCCCAGCTGTTTCAGCAGCGCCTGCTGGCCGATGCCGACCTGCGCCCGCTGCCCGCACCGGGGGCCCCGGCGGCAGCCACCACCCCCGTCCTCGGGGCCCCAACAGCGGCAGGCGCCAGCCCCGCGCCGGGGCCCCCGGCCAATGTACCGTCTGCGCCGTCCTCGAAATTCGACCAATCTAATAAACCTACGGAGTCCGTGGTTTCGACGAAAGCCAAGCTGCCACCGGCCCTCGCCGACCTGCCGGCCCGCTACCTGCGCGCCCACGGCTACGACGCGGCCCCGCCGGAAGCCCAGCCGCGCCTGGTGAACCAAGTACTGGCGCAGTTGGAGACGCCGGCCCATTATTACCTCATCCGGCTCGACGGCCGCACGCAGCTGAGCTTGCTGCCGCTGGGCGAAGTGCTTGACACGCTGCCCGGTACCGATCCTGTGGGGGCCCTGCGGCGCTTCGTGCCCCTGGCGCTGGCCCGCCGGGCCCTCGAAACCGAAACCAAGCAGGTACGCCAAGTGCTGACGCGCCGCGCCGACGAGGCCACCGCCGGCGCCGCCCACGCCCGCCAGCGCCTGCACGCCCTGGCCCACGAGGCCGGCTACCGCCACGCCGCCGACCTCATCATGGCGCACTTGCACGAGATTCCGGCCGGCGCGGCCGAAGTGGAATTGTTGGATTATTACACCAACCAGCCGCGCCGCGTCAAGCTCAAAACCGGCGAGAAGCCCCAGCGCACCGCCGAAAACCTCTACCGCAAGGCCAAAAACCAGCAGATCGAGGAGCGCCAGCTCAGCCAGCGCATCGAGCGGCGCGAAGCCGACGCCTTCGGGGCCCTGGAACGGCTGGAGGAGCTGGACACCCAGCCCGCGCTGGCTGAGTTGCGCACTTTCCGCACTTGGCGCAAGCAGCACGGCCTGGAGCCCGCCGCGGCCGCCGGCAAGGGCCCCGCAGAACTGCCGTTTAAGGTGTTCGAAGACCGGGGCTTCACGATCCTGGTGGGCCGCAACGCCGCCAACAACGACCTTCTCACCCAGAAATATGCCCACAAGGACGACTATTGGCTGCACGCCAAGGACGTGAGCGGCTCGCACGTGGTGGTGCGCCACCGCGCCGGCCAGCCCGTGCCGGCCCCCGTGCTCGAGCACGCCGCCCAGCTGGCCGCCTGGTATTCGCGCCGCCAAAACGACTCGCTGTGCCCGGTCACCGTCACGCCCAAAAAATTCGTGCGCAAGCCCAAAGGGGCCCGGCCGGGGCAAGTTATTGTGGAGCGCGAGCAGGTGCTGCTGGTGGTGCCCGCCAACCCCTTCGAGGCCCAGGAGCGCGAACCGGGGCCCCCGCGGCCATAAAAAAAGCCCGCTGAGGGCGGGCTTTTTTTGTTCAGTGCGCGCGGGGAGATTCGAACTCCCACACCCGAAGGCACCACCCCCTCAAGATGGCGTGTCTACCAGTTTCACCACGTGCGCAAACTTGGGGCACTGAACCGGGCAATCTCGGCTGAAACCGGCCCCGCTGAGGCGGCGAAGCGGGTGCAAAGATAAGGGGGCGAACGCCCCCCTGCAACGGGAAACGGCTTTTTTTGCCTACGCAGGAGTTTACTTCATCCTGTGCAAAGTGAAAGCGTGCCATCTTCGCACCTTTCTACGCTCATTTCCTGCTGCATGGCTGCCAAATTGCCTCCTGCCACCACCAGTTCTTTTTTTGGCCGCCTGGCCGAAAGCATTACCAAATTCTCGGGTTCGACGGCGGCGTTCATCGGTTCTGCGGGCGTGGTGGTGCTGTGGGCCGCCACGGGGCCCCTGTTCAAGTACTCCGAAACCTGGCAGCTGGTCATCAACACGGGTACCACCATCGTCACGTTTTTGATGGTGTTCCTCATCCAGCGGGCCCAAAACAAGGATTCGCTGGTGCTGCACCTCAAACTCAACGAGCTGATTGCGGCCACCCAAGGCGCCAGCAACCGCATGATCAACGCCCAGGATCTGTCGGAGGAGGAAATTAAGGTGCTGCACCAGTTCTACTGCCTATTGGCTGAAAAGGCCAAGCAAGACACCGACCTCGGCCAGACCCACTCGGTGGAAGAAGCCGAGGACAACCACGAGGAGAAGCTGGCTGCCCTGCGCGACGACAAATAAAAAGGCGGCTCCCGGTACCGGGAGCCGCCTTTTCGCAAGTTTTGCGTAGCCTAGCGGGCTTGCACCAAAGGCGTGTCCACAAGGTGCTCCGACACGAACCACACTTGCAGCTCGTTGGCGCGCATCACGTCGCTCACAGCCAAGTCGTTGGTGCCGTCGTCGCCTGAGTCATCGGCTTTTTTGGCAATTTCGTGGCACTCTTGGAGGATGATCTGGTGGGCTTCCAGCAAGCGCGAAATCTGCACGGGAGCCTCCTCACGGTCGCGCGGGGGGCGCGGGATGAGGGTGTTCTCGGCTACGTCGGCCGCCATGGCAATGGCCACGCCGCCCAAAATCTGGATGCGCTCGGCAATGGTGTCCACCAGTTCCGACTGCTCCTCGTAGTGCTTGTCAAACAGCAAGTGCAGCTGGTAGAACGTGGGGCCCGTCACCTGCCAGTGGCTCTTTTTGTAAAGGTCGCGCAGCGTCATGGTGTCGGCCAGCAACTGGTTCAGCATGCGCACGCTTTCCAAACGCACATCGTCGGCCAAGCCGATGGGCAGGCGCTGGCTTACGGTGCCAAATTTTTGGGTGACGGCCGGGGCGTTGATTTGCTGGTTGAGGATGGGCTGGACGTTAATGTTTTTGTTCGGCCCTTTGGCAATGGCCACCGAGGTGGTTACGTCTTTCGCTTCCTTTTTAGAAGCGGCGGGTTTGGTTTTGGCGGGAGCGGCCATAAAACAAGAGATTAAGAAGATTTCTTAGGACTAAGGCCGTTGGAAACAGCCTGCTTACCATACGTAAGTACGGGGCCGGGGTTAAGGCGGCGGGTATATTTGTGCGGTTTAGGGCCCTGCTTTTTTAGGGGCCCGGGCCGCCGCTACCCAAGCGTAATTTTTCCTTTTTCCTGGCTTCACTGCTTCATGCCTTTCCCCTTTTTCGGCGACGACAAATCCACGGTGGCGCGCCTACTCGCCACCCTGCCCCAAACCGGCCGCCTCGCCTGGATTGGCCAGCGCCCGGCCCGCCGCCAGCCCTTGGTCAGCGTGCCCGCGGCCGAGGTCCTCACCGACGCCCACCTGGCCGGCGACCACGCCCGCCCCAAGGCCGGCGGCAAGCGCCAAATCACGCTTATCCAGGCCGAGCACTTGCCCGCGGTGGCCGGCTTCCTGGGCCTGCCGGGGCCCCTCGACCCCGCCCGCCTGCGCCGCAACCTGGTGGTGAGCGGCCTCAACCTGCTGGCCCTCAAAGGGCGCCAAATCCAAATCGGCGACGAGGTGCTGCTCGACATCACCGGCGAGTGCCACCCCTGCTCGCGCATGGAGGAGGAACTGGGCCCCGGCGGCTACAACGCCATGCGCGGCCACGGCGGCTTCACGGCCCACATTGCTCACGGCGGCACCATCCGCGTGGGCGACGCCGTGCGGGTAGTAGCGGCCGAACCAGCCGCGTAGCGCGCGCAATGCCCCAACGAAACAGGGCCCCGGACGCATTGCGCGCCGGGGCCCTGTTCAATTATATACAACGGCGCCACTTACGCCCCGTCCATGCGCACGATTTTCGGCGTGAACGAGCCCAGTACGTCCACCAGTTCGCGCTGGCTGGCCATCACTTGGTAGATGTCCTTGTAGGCCATTGGGGCTTCGTCGAGGCCGCCGCCGTGCAAGGCCACGCCGTGGGCGGCCAGGTGCTGGCGCACTTGGGCCTCGCCTAGCTCGGCCTTGGCGCGGGTGCGCGACAGGAGCCGGCCGGCCCCGTGCGAGGCCGAGGCCAGCGAAGCCGCCGCGCCCCGCCCCCGCACGATGAAGCCGGGGGCCGTCATCGAGCCGGGGATGACGCCGAGCACGCCCGCCCCGGCCGGCGTGGCACCCTTGCGGTGCACCACGGCCGCGCGGCCGTCGGCCAACTGCTCTTTCCAGGCGAAGTTGTGGTGGTTTTCCACCTTCGCCAACGCTTTTTCGCCCAAGGCTTTGGCCAGGCGCCGGTGAATCTGGTCGTGGCAGGCCGAGGCGTAGGCGCCGGCCAGGTTCATGGCGGCCCAGTACTCCTGGCCGGTTTCGGCGCCGAGGTCCAGCCAGGCGAGGTGCTTGGCTTCGGCAGGCAGCACGCACTGCTCCATGGCCAGGGCCGTGTAGTGGTTGGCGGTGCTGGCGCCTAGGCCCCGCGAGCCGGAGTGCGAGAGCAGGCCCACGTACTGGCCCACGGGCAGGCCGAGGTCGTTGGCCGGGTCGGTGATGTCGACGATGCCGAACTCCACGAAGTGGTTGCCCGAGCCCGAAGTGCCGAGCTGCTCGGCGGCTTTGTCGTGCTTGTTTTTCAGGAACGGCACGGCCCGGAAGGCGTCGTCGGCCAGCACGGCGTGGTCGAGGCGCTGGCCCCGCTCCCAGGCCCGGCCCGAACCGAAGCGGGTGTGGTCGAGCAAGAGCTTGCCCAGTTCCTGGGTGCGCTGGGCGAGGTACTTGGCCGGCAAGTCGAACACCGAGAGCGCCATCCGGCAGCCGATGTCCACGCCCACGGCGTAGGGAATCACGGCGTTGTCGGTGGCCAGCACGCCGCCGATGGGCAGGCCGTAGCCGTGGTGGGCGTCGGGCATGAGGGCCCCGGCGAGGGTGACGGGCAGCTTCATGGCCATTTCCATCTGGTGCACGGCCCCGGCTTCGATGTGCTCGGCGCCGAACGTGGCGTAGGGCTTGCGCTCGGCCAGGGCGATGTGGCGCGAGGGGGCCGGCAGCAGCGCCGCGGCGGTGTGGCTCCAGGCCAGGTCGGCGAGGAAATCGGCGGGAGTGGCCAGCACCCGGCCGAGCAGGGCAAGCTGGTCGGCTTGGGTAAGGCGCTTGTGTTCTTTGCGTTGGAGCTGCGCCAGCGCCAGGCCAATGGCCCGGCCCTCGGGGAACCCGAGCTGCCGCAAGTCGTTGCCGCGTAATTGAGAAGCCATGATAAGGAAAGTTGCACGCGAAACGGGACCGCGCAAATTAGGGCCCCGGCGTTGATGAACGGTAAAAAATTAGCCGAAACGGGCCGGGCAAAAAGGCGCATCGCCCACAAATGTGCGTTGCCAATTACGCCACCGCCAGCACTGCCAGCGGGTCGGACTCGAACCGGCATCCCATCGTCCCAAACGAAGTAAGGCGGTGCTACGGCACCGGCCCGTTCAAGCTATAAAACGGAGCAATAAGCGGCTGGCGTGGGGCCAAAGGGCGACGTGACAGGTCGAAGGAACGCCAGCCTACGGCATCCGGTATTCACTATTTGTTTCCGGGTGGGGCAACGGGCGCCCGGCCAGCTGGCGCGGCCCTACCTATGCGCTGGCGCCCTGCCTCGCGGCAGCACTTCGGGAGTCGAACCCGCGGCCGCGCCAAATTTGGTGCGAAGGATGGCCCGGCCACGGCACCCACCCGGAAACAAGTAACATTCGGCCACTTCCGAAATTCAGGGCAACAGTCGGCCGGCGCGTATTTTCTCCCGCGGCCGGGGCCTGGGGACGGGAATCGAACCCGCAACGCCGCCGAAGCAGTGCCGGAAACAGCCAGCGAAGTAGCGCCCGCCTACGGCACCTGAACCGTGCGGAGTTGGCCGAGTTGGGGCGGGCCACGTCAGCGGCACCGCCCCGGTCGGCGGCTACACCAAATTGCGCAGCCGTCTTCCCAATGGCGTATTTAAAAGGTCATGGCGAGTAAGAAAGTTTCAAATCGTGTGGGGGCCCTACCCGGGAACGAGGGCCGATTGAATGAGTAAAAAGTCGTTCCCGGGGCCTGTGTATTTCAAAAGCAAGGGCGACGGGCGGCGGGCATACATGAATGAGGGGAATCGAACCCCTGCCGCCACAGCGGCCATCCCAGCACCCCCGAAGTAAGGCCCGCCTACGGCACCTTGCGCCGCGGCGGCCGGGGGTTCCGCTTGATTGCCCGGCCGCTTTTTTTAACTGGTTTACAAATCGATTTTTTGGATTTCGGCGAGGGCCGAGCCGCCGTTTTCCAGGGCCCCCAGCACGTCGAACACTTTATCGGACCAGCCGGCGATGAGGAACACGCCGTCCGCGGGGCGCACTTCGAGCGGGGCCGTGCCGAGGCCGGCCAGGTCGAAGAGGTAAAGGCAGGCGCGGGGGGCTACGGTGCGGCGGTACAGGGCCCATTCCTGGGCCAGGGAATTGCCGTCCCACTGGCTGTTCCAGAGCTGCACGTCGGTGAAAATCATCACCTTGTCGAACACCTCGCGGCGCTGGCGCAGGTCCTGCACCACCAAGTGGCCGTTGGTGCTGTAGCCCACTTCGCCCTCGCGGCGGTAAAATTCCTCTACGTTGCGGAGCACGGGGCCCCGGGGCAGCGCCACGCGCTTCCACACGTCGCCGAACATGCCGGTGACCACGTTTTGGCAGCGGCTTTGGAGCAGCATGCCCAGCACGAGGCTCACGTCGTAGAGCAGCACTTTGCTGCGCGGCGAAATGGGCTTTTGCATGGAGCTCGACACGTCGCAGGCCACCAGCACGCGGGTGGCGGGGCCGAAGCCGCGCAGGTTGGCCGCGCTGTGGGCCAAGGCGGCCTCCAGGGCCCCCAGCGCCGCGGCGGTGTGGCCGCTGGGCACCGCCTTTACCTCGCGGTAGGCGGCCAGGAAGCGCAGCGGCAGCTGCTGGCTGCGCGCCACGGCCCGCCCGTCGGCCAGGGTGGCGCACACCTGCGCCATGGTTTCGGCCGACACGTTGGCTTCGAGCAAGTTGCGCAGGTTGCGCAGCAAGGCCATGTAGCCCAGCTTGCCGCTGGCCACGAGCGTTTCCCAGGCGGTGCGGACGGCCGTTTGCCGGTCGGCCTCGGTGGCAAATGCTTGCTGGCCGACGGCCGACAGCTCGGTTTCCCAGGTGTAGGGCGTGGGCAGCTCGCCGCGCACGAGCTGGTCGAACACGGCTTGCTGGGCGGCGTTTTTGGCGCTGGGATGCACCAAAAACAGCGCGTCGCGCAGGCGCACGGCTCCGGCCCGGTCGTACTTGGCCAGTTGGTAGGCGTCGAAGCGGTTGAAGGCTTCGGCCAGGCCGCGCTGCACCTGCTTGGAGAGGCGGCCCAGGGTTTTGCGGCCGGTGCGCGCGTTGGCCGCGGCGTAGTAGGCCAGCAACTCGGTGATTTCGTCGGCCCGGGCCACCACGCGGGCCACGAGGCGCGCCACGGTGTGGTCGCCGTTGTGCACGCGGGCCAGCTCCACGGCCAGCACCAGGGGCACCGAGCGCAAGTGCAATTGCTCGCGGGCGTACACCGCCAATTGCGCCACAAACCGCGGCTCGTTTTGGGCCACCAATGCGCGCAAGCGTTGCAAGCGGGTGGCGGCCGTTTCGTAGAACTGGTCGCTGAGCGCAGCGGTGGCCACGGCGGCGTACAATTCCAGCTGCGGCGTGAGGGCGAAGGCCGGGGCCCCCTCGTGGTTGGCGGTGAGGGCGGCCGTAGCGCGGGAGAAAAAGTTGAAGCGCATGGGGTGGGAATTGGAGGAGGTGAAAGAATTAAAATCCGGGGCTTAGCAGTAATTAATTAAGCCGATTTAATTCACGCTGTTAATTATTAATTTGAATTAGGCGCACTCCGTTTTAGCAACTAAAAACGTGTTTTTAATTGTGACGTAAGGCCACGAAAAAGCCCAGCTTTTGGGGGCCGGGCTTTCGCTAAGTGCGCAACGCGAACCGAATTTATCGGGGCGTTTTACGCAGTAGGAAAGCACGGCCACACCGGTCCTGTTGGCCGCGGCTGGGGCGGCACTGGGGCTGTTTGCAGAAAAACAGGGCGGGGGTGAACGGCACGGGGCAGGCTGGTAACTGGCTGGAAAACGGCCACTAAACAAAAAACCCGAGCGTTATGGGCTCGGGCGGTGTCGGGTTTCAGCGGGGCTGAAATCAGGCAAACGTACCGAGCAGAGACAGCCATTCTGGCTGCATCTTATCCGAATTGCTGGTGAATGTCAGGGGGCGGTACATGGTTGTTTGCTTTTGGTGTGACAAAGGTTGGGTATTAATTTTAATTGCGCAACTAATTTTTAAAATAATTAATAAATATTTTTTCGAATGATTAATTAAATCAATTAAAAACGGTTTTTGGGTAGGCAGTTTTTACTACGCCGGCGCTAACCGCCCAAAAAACATCCGCCGCCGTTTTGCAGTAACAGCCGCGTATGCCGCGCCTTGCCACTTCCGACCACTACACGCTGGATTTGCCCGCCGGGCACCGCTTCCCCATCGCCAAGTACGCCCTGATTCGGGAGCAGCTGCTGTGGCAGGGCGTGGCCGCGCCGGAAGATTTTTACGAGCCGGGGCTGTGCGCCGAACCGGACGTGCTGCGGGTGCACACCGCCGCCTACTGGCACCGGGTGCGCGACTTGCAGCTCTCGGCCCGCGAGGTGCGCCACCTGGGGCTGCCGCAAAGCCCGCAGCTGGTGCGCCGCTCGCTGAGCAGCAGCGCCGGCACGCTGCAATCGGCGCTGGGGGCCCTGCGCGATGGCATCGGCCTGAACCTGGCCGGCGGCACCCACCACGCCTTTGCCGACCGCGGCGAGGGGTTTTGCGTGCTCAACGACCAGGCCATTGCCGCCGCGCACCTGCTGGCTCACGGCCTAGCGCGGCAAATAATGGTGGTGGACTTGGACGTGCACCAGGGCGACGGCACGGCGGCCATTTTCCGCGACGAGCCGCGGGTGTTCACGTTTTCGATGCACGCCGGGGCCAACTACCCACTGCGCAAGGAGCAGTCGGACTTGGACGTGGCGCTGGCGCTGGGCACGGGCGACGCGGAGTATTTGCGTACGCTGGCCGCCACGCTGGGGCCCCTGGTGGACCGCGTGCGGCCGGACTTTATTTTCTACCAGGCCGGGGTGGACGTGCTGGCCACCGACAAGCTGGGCAAGCTGGCCCTCACGCCCGCTGGCTGCCAGCGGCGCGACGAGCTGGTGCTGGGCCTGTGCCGCGCCCGGGCCCTGCCGGTGGCCGTGAGCATGGGCGGCGGCTACTCCGAACGGCTGGCCGACATCGTGGACGCGCACTGCAACACGTTTCGGGTGGCGTTCAACTTTTGGGCGTAGCTGGGCGTTATCTACCCGCTGCCGCTGCCATGAAAAAACTCACCCCCTCCGCCCCCACCCTGCCCGCGCCGGTGCGCGTGCCCGTTACCCTTGCCGAGGCCTGCGCGCCGGGCAGCTTGGCCCAGGCGGCGTTTCGGCGGGCGCTGCTGGCCCTGGAGGGGTTGCGGGCGCAATTGCAGGAGGCGCAAGACGCCCGCGCCGCGGCCCGCCAGCGCTACTGGCAGCAGGTGGGCCCCGCCGCCGCCGCCGTGGTGGCCGCCCGCCGGGCCCTGTACGCGCCCCTCGAAGGGGCCCTGCTGACGCCCTACTTCAGCCGCCTGGAGGAACAGCAGATTGCCCTGTTCATCGTGGGCAACGCCGGGGCCCTAATGGCCCGCTTTGGCGAAGACGAGGCGGCCATGGTGGCCAAGTACGCCGCGCCGCGCCCGGCGGGGGCCCCGTCCGAAGCGCCCGCCGGGGCCCCCGCGCCGCCGCTTTCGGCCCAGGAGCAGGCCGCCCAGGCCCGCCAGCAGGCCAAGGCGCAGCGCTTGGCCGAGGCCACCAACTTAGCCGCCCGCGCCGACCAGCAGCGCCTGCAAACCAGCGCCAAAACCGTGTACCGCCAGCTCGCCCGCGCCCACCACCCCGACCTGGAGCGCGACCCCACCCAGCAGCGCGCCAAAACGGAGCTGATGCAGGAAATCACGGCCGCTTACGAGGCCGGCGACCTTTACGCCTTGCTGCAACTGATGGCCGACTCCGCTCACGCCGACGCGGCCGATGCCGACGTGCTCATCGCGTACACCCAGGCCCTGCACCGCCAGCAAATCGACCTCCGCAACCAACTCAACGCGCTGCAATACGGCCCCGACGGCCTGGGCGCCGGCGCCGGCAAGAAGCGGGAAATCGAGCTGCGCCAAATCAAGCGCGACCTGCGCGCCGAGGCCGAATACGTGCAGCAAGTGGCCCGCCAACTGCACGAAACCGCCGGCCTGCGCGAAGTGCTGCGCGAGCTTGCCGCCGAGGGCCTGGAAACAGTCTAACGCGGAAGCCGCGAGTCTGTGCCGCTTCCTTCATCCTGCCGGTTACCGTTAGGCAGCCTTCAGCAACGCGAAACCGAAGGTCAGCATTGCTGCTAAAGACCACGCTGCGCGCTAAGCTTCGCCGCTGAGGCCCAGCGCTTCCACGGCGGCTTGCACGGCCTCGGCGCGGTAGGCGGGCGCGGTGGCGGGGGCCCGCAGCAGGCGCAGCAGGCGGTGGTATTTCGCGCGGCCTTCGGCGAGCATTTGGTCGGTCACTTCGAGGGGAAACACGCTGAACGGCTCCGACTTTTGCACGCCCACCAGCAGAAACCGCTCGGCGCCCAGCGCGTCGGTGTAGAAGGCGGCCTGGCGGTCGTAGTCATAGGCCGAGCACTGCCAGCGGAAGTGGTCGGCGTCGCGGGCGTTGGTGGTTTTAAAATCGACGATGGTGTAGGGCAGGCCGGGCGCGTCCACCACCAGGTCGGCGCGCAGCTTGCAGAGCGTGCCGGTCTGGGGCTCGGTGAAGAGCACGCTGGGCTCGGGCGTGCCGGCTTCGAGCAGGCGGTTGAGCTCGGCGTTGAGCTTCACGCCTTCCACCAGCCACCACACCAGCGTGTCGTTCAGGCCGGGCTGGCCGGGCTGGTAATCAGCGGGTTCGAGCAGGGCGGTGTGGAAAGCAGTGCCGAAGCTGAGGGCCCCCTGGTTGCCACCGTCGATGCGCGGGGGGCGGCCGTCGAGGGCGTCGCGCAGGCGCGAGAGGTCGGAGTTGGCAATGGCCGGCAGGGCCCGGTAGGTGTCGTAGTCGAGGCGCAGCAGGTCGGGCCGGCGGAAGGCGGGGTCGGCGGGAAGTGGGGACATGATTTCCTAACAACAAACTCGGCCGTTTTGCTGCATCGGGGCGGTTTTTTTCTGCGGGGCCCCGCCGGCCCGTTCGTTATGGCTTTTTGACGAACAAGAGCGTGGTGAAGCTATCGGTAGTGCTGGCGCTTCCATCCACGTTGGTAAAATTGCTTTGCAGCGCATACCCTTCTTGGTAGAGCTTGCTGAACACTTTGTGGTATCCCTCGTTCGCAATGGCCATGCGTCGATCATACGGTCCGCTTTTGGGAAATTCGGCGTCTTCGCTCTTGCTTTCTCCCCGGGTAATGACGAAATGCACTGTTCCCCTCGTTTCGTACACCCGCACCACCACAATGTCCGGGGCTTGGGCCTGTGCGGCGGCGGGCCGGGCGGCGAGGGCCAGCAGGCACGCGCTCAAAAGAAGGAGGTTTTTCATGGCCGCTAATTAAAAGCTGGCTGCGCGAACCAAGGGTGGGCGAGCGGGGCAGAATGCGCGTATGCATTCAACGTTGAATGATTACTCCGTTTTTTCCCAAAACTTTCCCCCAAAACCTGATGGCGCCCTGGCTTCCCTACGCCCTGCTTTCGGCCGTGTTCGCGGCCCTCACCGCCATTTTTGCCAAGGTGGGCATCAAGGGCGTCGATTCGGATTTGGCCACGGCCATCCGCACAGTGGTCATCCTGTTCCTGGCCTGGGGCATCGCCATCGGGCGCGGGGCCACGGCCGGGCTGCCGGGCCTGAGCGGGCGCACGTGGCTGTTCCTGGGGCTGTCGGGGCTGGCCACGGGGGCCTCGTGGCTGTGCTACTTCCGGGCCCTGAAGCTGGGCCCCGTGAGCAAGGTGGCGCCCATCGACAAGCTGAGCGTGGCGCTGGCCATCGGGCTGGCGGTGGTGTTTCTGGGCGAGGCCCTTACGTGGCGCACCGCCCTCGGCGCGGGGCTGATTGTGGCCGGCAGCGTGGTGCTGGCCCTCTAGGCAGCAAGGGTTTAGCGCCCGGTGGCGGTGGCCAGCCAACCGTTTGGCCGCCACTGCTTCACCCGAATTTCACTCAACCTTGCGAGCCTTGGGCCCGTTTGTGCGGGCAGCCTTTGGCGCGCTTAGCCTTCTTCTTTATCCACCAGCTTCCTTAACACCATGCGTTTACAAAACCGTATTGCCCTCGTCACGGGGGCCAGTTCCGGCATCGGGGCGGGCATTGCCCGGCAGTTTGCCGCCGACGGGGCCACCGTGTTCGTCAACTACCCCGGGGGGCCCTCCGACCAGGCCGACGCCGTGGTGAAGGCCATCACCGACGCCGGCGGGCAGGCCTTTGCCGTGGCGGCCGACGTGAGCAAGGAAGACCAGGTGCAGGCCATGTTTGCCCGCGTGGTGCAGCAGTGCGGCACGCTGCACATTTTGGTGAACAACGCGGGCTTGCAGCAGGACGCGGCCTTCGTGGACATGAGCGTGGCCCAGTGGCAGCGCGTGATTGACGTGAACCTGACCGGCCAGTTCCTGTGCTCGCGCGAGGCGGCCCGCGAGTTCATGCGCCGGGGGCCCCAGCCCGATATTGCCCGCGCCACGGGCGTTATTCTGCACACCAGCAGCGTGCACGAGGTCATTCCGTGGGCCGGGCACGCGAACTACGCCACCAGCAAGGGCGGCATCATGCAGCTCATGAAAAGCACCGCCCAAGAGCTGGCGCCCCACAAGATCCGGGTGAACAGCATCGGGCCCGGGGCCATCAAAACGCCCATCAACACCTCGGCCTGGAACACGCCCGAAGCTGAAACGGCCCTGCTCAAGCTCATTCCCTACGACCGGGTGGGCGAGGCGGCCGACATCGCCGGCCTGGCGGCTTGGCTCTGCTCCGACGAGGCCGACTACATCACCGGCCAGACCATTTTCATGGACGGCGGCATGACGCTGTACCCCGGCTTCGCCACGGGCGGCTAGGCCGTTGGCTGGCGCTTGCCGCCTAAGAAACAAACAACTAGGCCGTCGTGCTCATCCGGTGTCCGCGCAGCCAAAGCACTTCTCCCGCGGCAGTAATCCTTGATTAGCGACCGGGAGAAATGTTTCGGCTGCGCGGACACCGGATGAGCACGACTGTTTCTATTCCCTGAATTCTATGACTCCTGAACACGAACGGCTGCGCACCGTGGCCCCCTGGCGCGCCATCGGGCCCTACCTGGCCGAGCGCCAGTGGGGCACGGTGCGCGAAGACTATTCGGCCGGCGGCGACCCCTGGCACTACACCACCCACGACACGGCCCGCGCCTACGCCTACCGCTGGGGCGAGGACGGCCTGGGCGGCATCTCGGACGACCAGCAACTGCTGTGCTTCGCGCCGGCCTTCTGGAACGGGCAGGACCCGATTCTCAAGGAGCGGCTGTTTGGGCTGAGCGGGCCCGAGGGCAACCACGGCGAGGACGTGAAGGAGCTGTACTACTACCTCGACAACACGCCCACCCACAGCTACATGCGGATGCTGTACAAGTACCCGCAGCACGCCTACCCCTACGACTGGCTGGTGCAGCAAAACGCCCGCCGCACCCGCCAGGACCCCGAGTTTGAGCTGGCCGACACGGCGATATTCCGGGAGAACAAGTACTTTGATATTTTCATCGAGTACGCCAAGGCGGGGCCCCAGGACGTGCTCATCCGCCTCACGGTGTGCAACCGGGGGCCCGACGCCGCGCCGCTGCACGTGCTGCCCACGGTGTGGTTCCGCAACACCTGGGCCTGGGGCAACGACGCCTACAAGCCCGACCTGCGCGCCACCGACCGCGGCCACATCAGCGTGCACCACCAGGCCCTGCCCGCGCTGGCCCTGCACGCCGACGGGGGCCCCGAGCTGCTGTTTTGCGACAACGAAACCAACACGCCCCGCCTCTATCAGTCCCCGCCCGCCCCGGGCGTGAAGTTCTTCAAAGACGGGCTGCACGAGCACGTGGTGGGCGGCCACGCCGGCGCCGTGAACCCCGACCGCGGCGGCACCAAGGCCGCCGCCCACTACGTGCTGAACGTGGCGGCCGGCCAAAGCCAGGTGCTGCGCCTGCGCCTGGGCCCGGCCGACGCCGCCGACCCGTTTGCCGATTTCGACCAAGTGTTTGCCCAGCGCCAGCAAGAAGCCGACGCCTTCTACGGCGAGCTGCAAAAGGACCTGGCCGACGCCGACGCCCGCGCCGTGCAGCGCCAAGCCCTGGCCGGCATGCTGTGGAGCAAGCAGTTCTACTACTACAACGTGGCGGAGTGGCTCGACGGTGACCCCGCCCTGCCCCCGCCGCCCGCCGACCGCCTGCACCTGCGCAACGCCACCTGGCGGCAGGTGCGCAACATGGACATCATCTCGATGCCCGACAACTGGGAATACCCCTGGTACGCGGCCTGGGACCTGGCCTTCCACACGCTGCCGCTGGCCCTAGTGGACGTGGACTTTGCCAAAAACCAGCTGCGCCTGCTGTGCCAGGACTGGTACATGCACCCCAACGGCCAGTTGCCGGCCTACGAGTGGCAGTTTGGCGACGTGAACCCGCCGGTGCACGCCTGGGCCACGTTCCGGGTGTTTAAAATTGACCAGAAGCTGCGCGGCGACGCCGGCGACGTGGCGTTTCTGGAAACCATTTTCCACCGCCTGCTGCTGAACTTTACCTGGTGGGTGAACCGCAAGGACGCCGCCGGCCGCAACATTTTTGAGGGCGGCTTCCTTGGGCTCGACAACATCGGGGTATTCGACCGCTCGGCCCCGCTGCCCGACGGGGCCTACGTGGAGCAGGCCGACGGCACCGCCTGGATGGCCCTGTACGCCCTCAACCTGATGCGCATCGCCCTGGAGCTGGCCCAAACCAACCCCGTGTACGAAGACTTGGCCGGCAAATTCTTCGAGCATTTCCTGGCCATTGCCCAGGCCATGACCGGTTACAAGCCCGACGACATCGACATGTGGGACCAGGACGACGAGTTCTACTACGACGTGCTGAACACCCCCGACAAGGGCCGCATCCCGCTCAAGGTGCGCTCGATGGTGGGGCTGGTGCCGATTTTCGCGGTGGAAGTGCTCGACGACGCGCTGCTGCAAAACGCCCCAAACTTCCTGGCCCGCATGAACTGGGTGCTGGCCAACCGCACCGACCTGGCGGCCCTCGTCAGCCGCTGGCAGGAGCCCGGCCAAGGTACCCGCCACCTGCTCTCGCTGCTGCGCGGGCACCGCCTCAAGGCCCTGCTGCGGCGCATGCTCGACGAGGCCGAGTTCCTGTCCGACCACGGCGTGCGGGCCCTCTCGAAGTACCACAAGGACGACCCCTACGTGTTCCGCTCGGCCGACAAGTCGTTCACGGTCGACTACGAGCCTGGCGAGTCCACGACCAGCCTCTACGGCGGCAACTCGAACTGGCGGGGCCCCGTGTGGTTCCCGGTCAACTACCTGCTCATCGAAGGGTTGCAGCGTTTCCACCACTACTACGGCGACGATTTCCGGGTGGAGTACCCCACCGGCAGCGGCCACTACACCACACTGCTCGACATTGCCCAGCAGCTCACCAACCGCCTCACGTCGCTGTTTTTGCGCGATGAAAACGGCCAGCGCGCCTGCTTCGGCAGCGACGTGCAACAGCAAACCGACCCCAATTTCAAGGATTACCTGCTCTTCCACGAGTACTTCCACGGCGATACCGGCCAGGGCCTAGGCGCCAGCCACCAAACCGGGTGGACGGGCCTCGTGGCCAAGCTGTTGCAGCCGCGCGGCAAGTAGCCACTATTACTTTTTAGCCATTGCAAGCCGTCCTGCTAAGCGTAGTGAAGCAGGACGGCTTGCTAAATAGCCATCCCATGAACTACATCGACATCACCACGCCCATTTCCGACCAAATGGTGCACTGGCCCGACAACGCCCCGGTGCACCTGCGCCTCACCCGCTCGTTTGCCTTCGGCGACCCGGCCAACGTGAGCGAAATCAGCATGAGCGTGCACACGGCCACCCACGTGGACGCGCCGCGCCACTTCATCAAGGACGGGCCCGACGTGACCACGCTCGACCTGGGCACGCTGCTGGGGCCCTGCCGCGTGGCCCGCATCCACGACCCTAAGCTCATCACCCTGGCCGAGGTGGAGCCGCTCGACCCGCAGCCCGGCCAGCGCATTCTTTTTCGCACCCGCAACTCGGACGCCGACTGGACGCACCAGCCCTTCAACCCCAATTTTGTGAAGCTCGACTTCCCGGCCGCGCAGTTTTTGCAGCAGCGCGGCGTGGTGTGCGTGGGCGTGGACTACATCTCGGTGGGCGGGGCCGACACCCACCACGCCCTGCTCGACCACCACATCACCGTGATCGAAGCCCTGGCCCTGGGCGACGTGGAGCCCGGCGACTACGAGCTGATTTGCTTGCCTTTGCGCATCGTGGGCGCCGACGGGGCCCCGTGCCGCGCCCTGCTGCGGCCGCTGTAGGGGCCCGTGCTGGGCAGCTTTTACGCTTCGTATAGCTCCGGGTAAGTTGCTCGTGAGAGCCAGCAGATACTTTTTGCTACTTTCTCGTTGCCAGTGTTTCGCCAACCCAGGCCATGGAATACTTTTTCAAGGGCAACGCACGCCGTGAAATCGTCCTCCGTCACCTCGTAGCGGTTGTGGTCTTTCGTTCCGGCGACTGATATTTCAAACTCGTCGTCGGAAACCCAAATAAAAGCTTCGTGCTTGGCCACCAGCACGTGCCCCGGCTGCTCGTAATTTTTGAACCGTTGGATCTCAGATTTGAACCGATCGTACGCAGCGGCCGAATACTTTTTTCCAACCACGGGCCGCGGAAAGCCTTCGGGAATAACGCTTAACGTTACCCCGAGCTGCCCCAATTTGTGGAGGAGATCTTGCGCATCGGCGTAGGAAAACCTTGCTTTAAATGCGTCGCCGTCGTTTGCATGGCCGCCCCACGCCCGCACGAAGTAGAAGTATTCGAGCCGTTGTACCCAGCGCTTAATTGTTTGCTCGGAATGCCGTTGAAACAACCACCCGCTTGATAATTTACTTAGCTGCATTTCAGTAGTTTACAACTCCGTGTTCACGCCCGCAGCGGGAATACTGTTTTAACCTAAAAGGCAGATAACTACTCAAAAAAGCAAGGAAGGGTTGCCTATGCTAACTGGGCCAGAATGTGGGTGAGGTGCGCGCGCAGGGCCCCTACTTCGGCCGGCGCCATGTGTAGCTTGGCGAGCATCTGGGTGGGAATGTCGCGGGCCCGCCCCTCCAGGGCCCGGCCCGCCGGCAGCAGGCCGATGATGACTGACCGCTCGTCGCGCGGATCGCGGCGGCGGCTGAGCCATTGCTTCTGCTCCATGCGCTTAAGCAAGGGTGTCAGCGTGCCCGAATCAAGCAATAGTTTTTCACCCAACTCCTTCACCGTCAGCTCCTCGCGCTCCCACAGCAGCAGAAACACGAGGTACTGCGGGTACGTGAGGCCCAGCGCCTGCAAGTAGGGCTGGTAGGCCTTCGTGAGTTGCCGCGACACGGCGTAGAACGGGAAACACAGCTGGCTTTCCAGCTTCAGCAGCGGGTTTTTGGCGGCGGGATCGGGGGTAGCTTCCATGGGTTTCGGCTGAGCAAACGCCGCCCGGTTGCATAATGTTTGGTTGCGCGCAACCCGGTTGAGCCCGCGCCACCCCGGCGGCAACCCAAAAGCCTACGCTTGGCTACAGCTTGAAAAAGTACGTGGCCGTGAGCTGCGCCGCGCGGTTGTAGGCATCACCCGCACTGAGCGCATAAGCCTCATTGGCTTCGTGCAAGTTGCGCAGGCCCAAGCCGTAGCCCAGTTGCACTTGCAGGGGCCCCTGCCGGTAGCCAACGCCGAAATTTAGGCCTGCATCCAGCCGGCGGTTGTCGGTATCGGCCCCGTAGGTTATCGTTGTGTTGACCACTTCGGTAGTTATCGGAGCACTTGGGTTGAAGTAGTCGCTGCGCACTATCGTGCTGTGCTGGCGTCCGCCCACGGCCAATGCCACGTAGGGCCCCGCGAAGACTTGCAAACCGTGGTCGCCGTGCAGGGTGTACACCACGTTCAACGGCAGTTCTAACCAGTTGTAGCGGTTAACACCGGTTTGGTCAACAACCGTGACGCCAAAGTCACCGAAAAAGGCAACGGAATGGTATTTTTCGCCCTTTTGCGAAAAGACTAGCGCCGGCTGAAAAGCTAGCTTACCGAAATTTACTTCTGCGACTGCCCCGGCCTGCCAGGCGTAAACCGCCGACTTATCCACCGAACCAATTTGGGCATAGTAGGAGTAATTGGTCCCGTCTAGGGTCGTCAGGGCCCTGTTCAGGCCGCCGCGCAGGCCGAGGCGGTAGGTGGTTTGAGCCGAAGCCGCGGTTGCGCCGGCCAACAAGGCCGCGGACAGCAAGCAGGTAGTGAGGCGTTTCATGTGGGAGCGAGAAAGTAGATTCTCCCAGGAGCGCCAGCCGGGCCCGGATGGTTGCATTGCCCCGCCCACAGCCCTTCATTTGCCACGCTGCGAGGAGGCGCGCACTAGCAAATCGGGCTGGAGCAGCACCCGGCGCGGCGACACGTTCTGGCGTTTTTCGCCCAGTATTTCGAGCAGCAGGCGCACGGCGGCCTGGCCCATTTGCTCGCAACGCTGGTCCACGGTGGTGAGCAGCGGATCGGTGAACGAGGTGAACATCTCGTTGCTGAAGCCGGCCAGGGCCACGTCCTGGGGCACGCGCAGGCCGCGCTTGCGTAGCACTTGCAGGGCGCCCACGACCGAAAAATCGCTGGCCGAAAACACCGCGTCGGGCCGCACCGGCAGCTTCAGCAACTGCTCCATGCCCTGGATGCCGTCTTCCAAACGCATGTCGCAGGTGTGCACCAGGGCTTCGTCGTGGGGCAAGCCGTACTCGCGCAGGGCGTCGAGGTAGCCCTGGCGGCGGTTTTTGTAGATGTTCAGGTGCTGGGGGCCCGCAAAATGGGCGATGCGCCGGCAGCCCTGGGCCAGCAAGTGCATGGTGCTTTGGTAGGCGCCCTCGCGGTCGTCGAGCACCACGGCGTTCACGTCGCGCCCCTCCAGAATGCGGTCGAAAAACACCAGCGGCAGGTCGCGCTTGATGGCCTTGTCGAAGTGCTTGAAATCGCGGGTGGTGCGCGCCAGCGACACCAGAATGCCTTCCACCTGGGCATTGATGAGGGTTTCGATGTTTTTGCGCTCGTGGGCCACGTCCTCGTTCGACTGGCAAATGAGGATGTTGAAGCCCGCCTTGGTGGCCACGGTTTCGATGCCCTTCACCACCATCGTGAAAAAGTGGCCGTCGATGTGCGGCACCAGCACGCCCAGCATGTTGCTGCGGCCCCGGCGCAGGCCCGCCGCCAAGTGGTTGGGGTGGTAGTTCAGCTCCTTGGCGAGCTTGGTGACGCGCTTTTTGGTGGCGTCGCTGATGCTCGGGTGGTTGCTCAGCGCCCGCGAAATGGTGGACACCGACACGCCCAAGGCCGTGGCCATGTCGGTGATGGAAGCGCGCTTAGAAGCCAACGGATGGGGGATTAGGAAGGAAGCAGCGAAAACCGCCGCGCAAATATCTGCGCAAAACTTGTGCAATCCGGCCGGGGCCCATCGGCCCCAGCGCTTAGCTTGGCATTGGCTGCGGCGTGTAAGTGGGCCCCAGGCAGCGGGGCCCCTGGGCCGTCCAGGCCAGCGGGTCGATGCACAGCTGGCGCTCCGTCATTGGCGGGTTCCAGGCGTGGTACACCAGGTATTCGGTGCGGCCGTCGGGGCCCAGCACGTGCGAGTGGTGGCCAGGGCCCCGCACGTGGCCCGGCACCGCGTGCAGCACCCGCGCCCCCGCCCCGCCGCCGGCTTCCGAATAGGGCCCCAGGATGCTATCGGCCACGCAAAAATCCACGCCGTAGCGGTCGGTCAAAAAGTTGGCGCCGCTGTAGAAGCAATAGTACTTGCCCTCGTGGCGGCGCACGTAGGGCCCCTCCAGCGTGTGCCACTGCGCAAACACTTGGTTGTCATACAACGGCATCCGGCGATTGGCCTCGAAAATCGTCCAGGGGTGGCGGGCGCGCAGCACGGTGCGCGGCTGGTGGGCCAGCGTGGTCATGGTGGCCAGGCGGTCCACGGCCAGGCCGGTGCCGGGGAAGTACCCGCCGTCGGAATCAATAAAGTCGCGGGCGTAGAACAAGTACCACTGCCCGTCGTCGTCGCGGAACGGGTGGGCGTCGATGGTGAACTTGCTTTCCGGCACGTCGAGCAGCGCCACTTCGGTGTAGGGGCCCTGCGGCAACGCACTGGTGGCCACGTGCAAGCGGTGGCCCACGGTGGCCGCAATGGCCCCGCCGCCCCGCGAGTAGTACATGTAAAACGTGCCTTCGTGCCACACCACTTCAGGGGCCCAGAAATCAAACCCATCGCTGCCGGGCGGGGGCGCCAGGGCCCCGCCCGCGTCGCGCCAGTCCACTAAGTTACTGGAAGTGAGAACGCTGAAAATGCGGCCGTCGGCCGTGCGGCCCTGCCCGGTGGTGCCGAAGGCGTAGTACGTGCCCTGGTGGAGCAGCACGGCCGGGTCGGGGAAGTTGCGCGGCACCACGGGGTTGGTGTAGGTGCGGGCGGCGGCGCGGGCGTTGCGCCCGGGCAGCAAAGCCAGCAGGCCGCCGGCCGCGGCAGCGTAGCGCAGGAAGTGGCGGCGCGAATCGGGAATGGGCATAACGTGGGCTAAGAATTGGCGCAAGCCGCGCGGCCAACCACGGGCCCCGCGAAGGCCGGCGAATGTAGGCACTTTTCAAATATAAATGCAAACGTTTGCACGAATTGATGAATAACTTATACCTTGCGGGCGGTAACGCTAACGGTGTTTTTAGCACGTCCTGGAATGGTATTTTTTGCTCTTTCTACTCGGCTCATAACTAACGTTTGTCTGGGGTTGCGCGGGCCTGGCGTCCGGGGCGCGTTGGCCTTGGCCCTGCTGGGCCCCGCCGCCCGCGCCGCGCCGCTGCCCGCGCCCCTGGCCCCGCTGGCCTACCAGGAGCTGGCCCCCGGGGCCATTCGGCCCGCGGGCTGGCTGCGGCGGCAGCTCGAAACCATGCGCGACCACACCACCGGCCACCTCGACGAAACGTACCCCAAGCTGCGCGACGCCAACGGCTGGCTCGGCGGCACCGGCGACGGCTGGGAGGAAACGCTGTACTGGCTCGACGGGGCCCTGCCCGTGGCGCATTTGCTGCACGACAAGCCCTTGCTGGCCAAGGTGCAGCGCTACGTGGATTGGTCCTTGGCCCACCAGCGGCCGTCGGGCTACTTCGGGCCCCTCACCAAGGCCGAGCAGCAGGCCGGCCAGCTGTTCGACGTGCAGGGCACGCAGGGCGAAGACTGGTGGCCGCGCATGGTGATGCTCAAGGTGTTGCAGCAGCACTACCAGGCCACCCACGACGCGCGCGTGCTGCCCTTCATGACGCGCTACTTCCAGTACCAGCTCCAAAACCTGAAGGCCGCGCCGCTGGGCCAGTGGAGCGAGTGGAGCACGACCCGCGGCGGCGACAACCTGCTGACGGTGTACTGGTTGTACCGCCAGACGGGTGCGCCGTTTTTGCTGGAGCTGGGCGAATTGCTGTACCGGCAAACCACGCCCTGGACGGCCTACCTCGGCGGGCGCGACTGGGTGATGGACGCCGCCGCCAACCAAACCGGGGCCCACTGGATGGACCGCCACGGCGTGAACGTGGCCATGGGCCTGAAGTTGCCCGTGGTGTACGCCCAGGCCCACCCCGACCAGCCGCAGCTGCCCGGGGCCCTGCGCACCGGCTGGCACGATTTGCTGACGCTGCACGGCCTGCCGCACGGCATGTTTTCGGCCGACGAAGACCTGCACGGCAACCTGCCCACGCAGGGCACGGAGCTGTGCGCCATCGTCGAAACCATGTTCTCGCTGGAGCAGGCCGCCGCCATCACCGGCGAAACCGCCTACCTCGACGCCCTGGAGCGCATTGCCTACAACGCCCTGCCCGCCCAAACCACCGACGACTACGCCGACCGCCAGTACTTCCAGGTGGCCAACCAGGTGCAGGTGGCGCGCGGCGTGCTCGACTTCACCCTGCCCTTCGACCACGGCATGAACAACGTGTTTGGGCCCTACGCCGGCTACACCTGCTGCACCGCCAACATGCACCAGGGCTGGGCCAAGTTCGCCACCCACCTCTGGTACGCCACCCCGGCGCAGGGCGTGGCCGCCCTCGAATACGCGCCCAATACCTTGACTACCATCGTGAACGGCACCGTGCCGGTGACCATCCGCGAGGAAACCGCGTACCCGTTCGGCGACCAGGTAGACTTCGTGGTGGACCTCAAGCGCCCCACTGCCTTTCCGCTGGCGCTGCGGCTGCCGGCGTGGTGCCCGGAAGCCACCGTGCTGCTCAACGGCCAGCCGCTGCGCACCGACCGGGGCGGGCAGATCATCGCCGTGGCCCGCACCTGGCGGCCCCACGACCGCCTCACGCTGCGCCTGCCCATGGCGGTGCGCACCAGCAGCTGGGCCCGCAATTCGCGCGCCCTGGAGCGGGGGCCCCTGGTGTACGCCCTCAAAATCCG
The DNA here is from genome assembly GCA_050954665.1 of Janthinobacterium lividum. GTDB lineage: Bacteria > Bacteroidota > Bacteroidia > Cytophagales > Hymenobacteraceae > Hymenobacter. Next base: position 18,865 of record JBPBPC010000006.1, on the reverse strand, counting down.
GGAGCAATGGCAGGAAAGCACCCTCCCCGCGGAAGGCCGCTACTTCACCATTCTGCCCCTGAGCCCGTGGAACTACGGCTTACCCAAAGCCGTGGTGGACGACCCCGCCGGCCGCACCGCCGTGGTGGCGAAACCCTTGGCGGCCAGCGCCCACGGCTTCTACTGGAACGCGGCCAACGCGCCCGTCGTCCTCACCACCACCGGCCGGCGCCTGCCGGCCTGGCAGCTCGCCGGGGGCGTGGCGCCGCAGCCCGTCACGGCCCGCGACGGCGTGTACCAGGGCCCCGTGGCCGCGGCCACCGACACGCTCACCTTCCTGCCCTACGGCTGCACCAAGCTGCGCGTGGTGGCCCTGCCCGTCATTCCTTAGCCCCGCTGGCCGTGCTTTTTCCTACCGCTTTTTTTCGAAACGCCCCGCTTTTTTTCCTGCTGCTGGGGGCCCTGCCGGGGGCCCGGGCCCAGGCCCCCGCGCCGGCCCGCACGTTCACCAACCCGCTGAAGGCCAACGGGCCCGACCCGTGGATTATTCGCCGCGGCGGCTACTATTACTACACCAACACGGTGGGGAAAAACCTCACGCTGTGGAAATCGAAAACCCTGGAAGGGCTGAAAGACGCCCCCGGCGCGGTGGTGTGGACGCCGCCCGCCGCGGGGCCCAATTCGTACGAAATCTGGGCCCCGGAGCTGCACTTCCTCGGCGGCAAGTGGTACCTCTACTACACGGCCACGGACCGGGCCAATTTCAGCGACCAGACGCGCTACGTGTTCGTGCTGGAAAACGCCAGTGCCGACCCCACCGCCGGCGCGTGGGTGGACAAGGGCAAAATAAATACCCGCTATTCGGGCCTCGACGGGACGGTGTTTGAGCACCAGGGGCGGCGCTACTTCCTGTACTCGGCCTACGTGGGGGCCCAGAGCGTGCTGGCCATCGCGCCCATGGCCAACCCCTGGACGCTGGACGCGGCCCGGGAAACCGTCATCGCCCGGCCCACCTACATCTGGGAAAAGGGCGGCGGCCGTCAGATTCTGGAGGGCCCCGAGTTTTTGGCGGGCAAAAAAGGCCAGCTGTTCGTAGTGTACTCGGCCAGCGCCTGCTGGGACGACAACTACTGCCTGGGCATGCTCACGGCCCAACCCGGGGCCGACCCGCTGCGGGCCGAATCGTGGACGAAAGCGCCGGAACCGATCTTCCGCCCGTCGGCCGCCCACGGCGTGTGGGGCACCGGCCACAACGGCTTCACCACCTCGCCCGACGGGCACGAAAACTGGCTGCTTTACCACGCCAAGGCCGCCGCCGACGGCAAGTGCGAAGGGCGCAGCGCCCGGGCCCAGCGCTTCGGCTGGCGCCCCGACGGCACGCCCGATTTTGGGGTGCCGGCTGCGCTGGCCACGCCCCAGGCCGTGCCCTCGGGCGAGTAAATTTTTTATCATTCTTGCTGATTCCCAACCCCTTTTTTCTTTCCCATTTTTTCCCGCATGAAGAAATTTTCATTCCTGTTGCTGTTCGTGGCCCTGCTTGGGGGCCCCGGGGCCCACGCCCAAAAAGTTAAAACCAAAACCAAGGGCACCAGCGCCGTTGCGGCCACGGGCCAGGGCCCCCGCTGGACGGCCGAAAAAGCCAACGCCTGGTACAAAACCCACCCGTGGATGTCGGGCGCCAACTTCATTCCCAGCACGGCCATCAACCAACTCGAAATGTGGCAAGCGGCCACGTTCGACCCGCAAACCATTGACAAAGAGCTGGGCTGGGCCGAAGCCATCGGCTTCAACACGATGCGCGTGTTTCTGCACGACTTGGCGTGGAAGCAGGACCCGGCGGGCTTCAAAAAGCGGGTGAACGACTACCTGGCCATCGCCGACAAGCACCACATCCAGACCATTCTCGTGTTTTTTGACGACTGCTGGAACAAGGACCCCAAGGTGGGGCCCCAGCCCGCGCCCAGAACCGGCGTGCACAACTCGGGCTGGATGCAGGACCCCGGCGACCCGGCCTCGCGCGATTCGGCCACCTTCGTGGGCCTGAAGCCCTACGTGACGGACGTGCTCACGAGCTTCGCCCACGACAAGCGCATCTTGCTCTGGGACCTGTACAACGAGCCGGGCAACAACGGCAAGGGCGTGGCCTCGCTGCCGCTGCTGCGCAACGTGTTTGCCTGGGCGTCGGCGGTGCGCCCCGACCAGCCCCTGAGCGCGGGCCTCTGGAACTGGGAACCGGGCTACGGGGCCCTGAACACGTACCAGGCCCTGCACTCCGACGTCATCACTTACCACTGCTACGACGAGGTGCCGCTCCACGAGCGCATCATTGCGCTGCTGGCCACCCACGGCCGGCCGCTGCTCTGCACCGAGTACATGGCCCGGCCCCGCAACTCGCGCTTCGTCAACATCATGCCCCTGCTGAAGAAGTACAACGTGGCCGCCATCAACTGGGGCCTGGTGGACGGCAAAACCAACACCAAGTACCAGTGGGACGTGCCCATCGCCGACGGCAGCGAGCCCACCGAGTGGTTCCACGAGGTGTTCCGCAAAGACGGCACGCCTTACCACCAGGACGAGGCCGACCTGATCAAGAAAACCAACGGTAAGTAGGGCCCCGGGGCCCCACGCCAAGGCCGCCGCGCGGCGCACTGGCCCGCCCGGCGACCTTTTTTATCCATCCGACCGTTTCGTATGCGCAATTTCCCCCAAACCACGCGGATTCTTAGCACGGTGCTGCTGGTGCTGGCGCTGCTGCCCGCCTGCACGCGGCGGCCGCCGGGCCCCGGAAGCCCGGTGGCTACCGCGTCGGCCGCGGCCACGTTCACCAACCCGCTGCTGCCGGCGGGGGCCGACCCGTGGACCATTTACCACGGCGGCTACTACTACTACACCCACACCACGGGCCGCAACCTCACGCTCTGGAAAACCAAGAGCCTGGCCGACCTGAAAACCGCCGAGCACAAGGTGGTGTGGACGCCGCCCGCCACGGGCCCCAACAGCCACGACATTTGGGCCCCGGAGCTGCATTTCCTGCGCGGCAAGTGGTACCTGTACTACGCCGCCGACGCGGGCACCAACGACTCGCACCGCCTCTGGGTGCTCGAAAATGCTTCGCCCGACCCGCTGCAAGGCACCTGGACCGACCGCGGCAAGCTGGCCGACCCGGCCGCCGACAAGTGGGCCATCGACGGGTCGGTGTTCGAGAACAACGGGCAGCTCTACCTCATCTGGTCGGGCTGGGAAGGGGACGCCAACGGCCGCCAAAACATCTACCTGGCCCCGATGCAAAGCCCCTGGGCGCTGGCCGGCCCGCGGGTGCTCGTCTCCACCCCCACCTACGCCTGGGAGCGCAACGGCGACCTGAACAGCCCCAACGACCCGCCCCACGTGGACGTGAACGAGGGGCCCGAAGTGCTCCGCCACGGCGACAAGCTTTACCTCGTGTACTCGGCCAGCGGCTGCTGGACGGACTTTTACGCCCTCGGGATGCTGACCGCCGCCGCCAGCAGCGACCTGCGCACCTCCGCCGCGTGGACGAAAACCCCCACCCCCGTTTTCCAGCAGTCGCCGGAAAACAAGGTGTACGCGCCGGGGCACAATTCCTTTTTCCTCTCGCCCGACGGCCAGCAAAATTGGTTGCTCTACCACGCCAACGACGCGCCCGGCCAAGGCTGCGGCCGCTTCCGCACGCCGCGGATGCAGCCCTTCACCTGGGGCCCCGACGGGGCCCCCAGCTTCGGCCAGCCCGTGCCGGCGGGGCAGGCGCTGGCCGTGCCCTCGGGCCAGTAGCGTGGCCGCTGCCTGGCAACGAAAAGCCCCGCCAATCAATGATTGGCGGGGCTTTTCGTTGCATGAATAAAACCGGGGCCCTACTTGGCCGGGGCTTCGGGCGGGGCCACCCCGTCGGCCACCGGCGCGGCGGTGGCCGCGGCCGTTTGCTTGTAGTGGATTTCGGGCAAAGAGCGCAGGCGGTCGGCGGCCCACTCGGGCGTCACGTCGCGCTGGGGGTTGGCCAGCATTTCGTAGCCCACCATGAACTTGCGCACCGTGGCCGAGCGCAGCAGCGGCGGGTAGAAGTGCATGTGCAGGTGCCATTCGGGGTGCTCCTGGCCGTCGGTGGGGCGCTGGTGCCAGCCGGCCGAGTACGGAAACGACAGCTCGAACAGGTTGTCGTAGCGGATGGTGAGGCGGCGCAGGATGTCGGCCAGGTCGTTCTTTTCGGCGTCGTTCAGCAGCTCCAGCGAGGCCACGGCGCGGCGCGGCAGCAGCAGCGTTTCGAAGGGCCACGTGGCCCAGAACGGCACCAGCACCACCCACGTATCGTTTTCGATGACGACGCGCTGCTTTTCGCGCAGCTCCGTGGCGAGGTAGTCGGTGAGCAGCGTGCGGCCGTGTTCTTTAAAGTACGCGGCCTGCTGCACGGTTTCCTTGGCGGGGTCGACGGGCACGGTGTGCTGGGCCCAGATTTGGCCGTGCGGGTGCGGGTTCGAGCAGCCCATGATGAAGCCCTTGTTCTCGAAAATCTGCACGTAGTTGATGTCCGGCCGGGCCCCCAGGGTCTGGTACTCGTCCACCCACACGTCCACCACGCCCCGGATGGCCTCCGGGGTCATTTCGGGCAGGGTCAGGTCGTGCCGCGGCGAGAAGCAGATGACGCGGCCAACGCCGGTTTCGGCCTCGGCAATCAGCAAATTGTCGATGTTGATGCCCCCGGCCGGCCCGTCGGGTTGCAAGGCCGCAAAGTCGTTGTCGAACCGGAACGTGCCGGGGTACTGCGGGTTGTGGGCCCCGTTGGCGCGCACGTTGCCGGGGCACAGGTAGCAGGTGGGGTCGTAGGCGGGGCGGTTGTCGGGGGGCGTTTTTTCCTGCTGGCCCTGCCAGGGGCGCAGGGCGCGGTGGGGCGACACCAGCAGCCACTCCCCGGTGAGCGGGTTGTAGCGGCGGTGCGACTGGTGGGTGGGGTCGAAAGCAGAATCGGACATAAGCGGGGAACGCAAAAGGGGCCAGAAGGGATGGATTTAGGCGGACATGGCCGCGGCGCGCAACTCGCTCACGCCGCCCACGATGGTGGTGTGGTAGGTTTCGAGCGGCTGACCGAACCGCTGCTCAAACGCCTTTTCCATCGCCGCCACAAACGCGTCGACCGCCGCCACGGCCACCAGGTTGATGGTGCAACCGCCGAAGCCGCCGCCCATCATGCGGGCCCCCAGCACGCCGGGCAGCGGGCGGGCCATCTCCACCAGCTCGTCCAGCTCCAAACAGCTTACCTCGTAGTTGTCGCGCAGGCCGGCGTGCGAGGCAAACATGAACCGACCCACGGCCGCCATGTCGTTGGCCTTTAAGGCGTCGCAGGCGTCCTGCACGCGCTGGTTTTCCTGCACCACGTAGCGGCAGCGGCGGTACACCACGTCGCCCAGCGCGTCGCGGTCTGCTTCTACCTGGGCCAGCGTGGCGTCGCGCAGGTTCTTGATTGCGGGGTGTTTCTTTTGCAGCACGGCCACGCCCTGGGCGCACTCTTCGCGGCGTTTGTTGTACTCGGTGCTGGCCAGTGCGTGCTTCACGCCCGAGTTGCACAGCACGAGGTGGTACTGGTTGGCGGCGAAGGGGAAGTACTCGTAAGCCAGCGAGCGGCAGTCGAGGCGCACCACGTGGCCGGGCCGGCCAAAAAGGCTGGCAAACTGGTCCATGAGCCCGCTCATTACGTGGGCATAGGTGTGCTCGGCCTGCTGGCCCATGTGCGCCAAGGCCATGCGGTCGAAGCCCGTGTGCAGCAGCTCGTTCAGGGCAAAGGCCAGCCCGCACTCCACGGCCGCCGACGACGACAGGCCGGCCCCAATCGGCACGTTGCCGCCAAACACGCAGTCGAACCCCGGCACCGCCACCCCGTGCTGCTGGAACTGGGCCACCACGCCCAGTAAGTAGTTGGCCCACTGGTGGTCGCTGGGGGCCACTTCGGCCAGGGCTACGTCGTAGGCATCGCCGTTGTCAAAGGCCACCAGATGCGCCACCTCGCTGCCGTTCAGGCCCACGGCAAAGAAAATTTCTTTGTTAATGGCGGCGGGCAGCACCAAGCCGTCGTTGTAGTCGGTGTGCTCGCCGATGAGGTTGATGCGGCCGGGGGCGCGCACTAGTAGGGGCTCGTGGCCGAAACGGCGGCGGAAATCGGCGGCAATTGCAGAAATGGGCATGAGTAGACAGGTTTAGGGGCCCTGGGAGTCGGATTGGCCGGGTTAAAGATGAGATTTTTATATAAAAGGAACAAACGTTTGCACCAAATTTGCTTAATTTAAGCCTTCTGAGGGGCTAAATTTCAATTTTGCAAACAAATATTACGCTTCGTAACGGCGCAAAAATGGTCCTTGTGTGCAACCAATTCCCGCGCGCATGGCAGTGGCTGGTTAGTGCCCGGCTTCTTGATAAAATCTAAAAAAACGTGTTATAAGATTCGTGAGGGCTGAACCCGTGGGTTTGGTGCATCCACCGGCCGCACCGGATGGCCGGCTCGCACGGTTCTTCCGCGGGCCGCGGCTCTTCCAACGAACGATGGGTGGGGACACCGAATTACCGCCGAAAAAAATATTCTGCTTCGTGCAATCGTATGCACCCTTTTGACTGGATAATGCTCGTAAGGCTTTGCATTTTGGGCGTGCGCTTTTAGTTTTACGTCAAGCAATTGGCCCCATAGCGCTGAATTGACTGGGCACTTACTATGCCCAAGCGCTGGTTATCCACTCACAACTGTTCGTATAAACATTTAACCAACGAATCATTCCTTTCTAAAATACAATTTCCTCCTCCGTCGATCCGGCGGTTTTTTTTCTTGATAAGAACGCAAACGTTTGCACATTTTTTAAACCACCCTTCTCCCATTTTTCTCTTTTTTATATGAAAAAGATGCTACTTACTTCGCGGTACCTGCTACCCGCGCTGGTGTGCTGCTTGCCCTCGGTTGGGGTTGCCAGTGCACTGGCCGCGTACCGCCCGCTCGTTACCCACCGTGCAGCCGTGGCCCTGCCCGTGACCGGACGCGTGACCGACGAGAAAGGCGACGGCTTGCCCGGCGTCACGGTGCTGATCAAAGGCACACAGAACGGCACGTCGACCAACGCCAACGGCGAGTTCACCATCGATGCGCCCACGGGGGCCACGCTGGTGCTGTCGTCGGTGGGCTACACCACGCAGGAAGTGGCCGCGACCGGCGGGCCCCTGACCGTGCGCATGGTGCAGGACAACCAGCAGCTGAACGAGGTGGTGGTGCTGGGCTACGTGAGCCAGGACCGCCAGAACCTGACCAGCTCGGTAAGTAGCGTGAACGTAACGGAGGCCCAAAAAGCGCCGGTTGGAACGATTGGCGAAGCCATTCAGGGCCGCACAACGGGCGTGATCATCAACAACAGCGGCAACCCCGGCCAAGCCCCAAACATCGTGATTCGCGGCTTGGGCAGCATCAACGGCGGCAGCTCACCGCTGTACGTGGTGGACGGCCTGTGGACGGACAACATCCGCGACCTGAACCCGTCGGACATCAACCAGTTGACCGTGTTGAAGGACGCCTCTTCGACGTCCATCTACGGCTCGCGGGGCGCCAACGGCGTTATCATTATCACTACCAAACGCGGCAAAGCGGGCAAGCCCACCATTGGGGTCAACGCCTACGCCGGTGTGCAGAACACGGTTAGCCGCTGGAAGTTGACCAACGCCGCGCAGTGGGCCGCCATCGAGCGGCAAGCGTACACCAATGCCGGCCTGCCCTTTCCGGGGTCGGTGGCCAACCCAGAAAACTACGCCGACACCGACTGGCAGAGCGAAATCCTGCGCACCGGTACGGTGCAGGACTACAACGTGAACTTATCCGGTGGTTCGACGGGCGAAAAATACAGCACCAATTTCCTCATTTCCGGCGGTGTGTTCAGCCAGAAGGGGGCCCTGATTGGGACCGATTTCAACCGTTACACCCTGCGCCTCAACTCGGGCCTGACCGCCGGGCGCTTCAAAATTAACGAGTCGGTGCAACTAGCGCACGCTTTCGTTACCCTAGCCAACGGGCAGCCCTTCCAAGACGCCATTCGCCTGCTGCCCACCATTCCGGTATACAACCCGAACGAATCGCCCTACACGGCAGGCTACGGCTACGGCTCGCCGGCGGCCAACACGTTCGGCACCAACCCCGTGGGCTCGCAGACGATTGAAACCCGCACGCAGTACAACAACCGCATCCAGGGCAGCGTGAACGCCGAATATGCCTTTTTCGACTTCCTGAGCTACCGCCTGAACCTGGGCGTGGAGTCGCTGGACTACGTGGACCGCGACGCCCGGCGCTTCGGCCGCATCTCGCAAAACGCGCCCACCGACCCGTCGTTTCTCACCGAAAACCGCGGCGACAACACCTTCCTGCTTGCCGAGAACATCCTCAACTTCAACAAGCGCATCGGCGACAACGGCATCAACTTCCTGGTAGGCTACTCGGAGCAGCGGGGCAAAAACACGAACGCCGGGGCCACCGCCCGCAGCTTCGTGAACAACGCCCCCGGGGCCCAGGACGGCTACGTGCTCGACGCCGGCACCGGCACCACCAGCGTGTTTGGCAACATCCAAGAATATTCGAAACGGTCGTACTTCACCCAGCTTGTGTACGACTACAAAAACCGGTACCTAGTCACGGGCAGCTTCCGGCGGGACGGCTCGTCGCGCTTCGCCCCGGAAAACCGGTACGGCAACTTCGGGGCTGGTTCCGTGGGCTGGCGCATCAGCGAGGAGGAATTTTTCAAAACCTCGGCGCCGTACATCAGCAACCTGAAGGCCCGGGCCAGCTACGGGGTGAACGGCAACGACAACATTGGCAACTACAGTTACCAAGGCGTCATCAACCAGAACGTTAACTACCCCTTCAACGGCCAGGACGTAAACAACGGCCAGATTCAGACCAGCCTGGCTAGCAACAACATCAAGTGGGAGTCGCGCTACACGACCAGCTATGGCATTGACTTGGGCTTGTTCGACGACCGCATCACGTTCTCGGCTGACTACTACACCTCTACTACGAAGGACGCCCTGATTTTCCCAACCTTGCCGGCGGCCCTCGGCAACCCCGGCCAGCCGCCTTACCAAAACATTGGGCAGATCCAAAACCGGGGCTTTGAGTTCCAGGCGGGCTACCAGCAGAACAAGGGCGCGTTCACCTACGGCGTGTCGGCTAACTTGTCCACCGTCAAAAACAACGTGCTGCAACTGGCCCAGGAAGGCCAGGTTATCGGCAGCGGGGCCACGCAAACGGCAGTGGGCCACCCGGTAGGCGCGTTTTTCCTGATTCCATTCGACGGCGTGTTCCAGACCCAGGACGAGGTGAACAGCTACAAGAACGCAGCCGGCAAGGTCATCGAGCCCTTTGCCAAGCCCGGCGACGCCCGCTACCTGGACACGAACGGCGACGGCCAGATCAACGACGACGACCGGGTGTACTACAACACCGACATCCCGAAGCTGCAATTTGGCCTCAGCGCCAACGCCGCTTTCAAAAACTTTGACTTGTCGTTCTTGATTCAGGGAACTACTGGCAACCAAGTGTTTAACGTCGCCCGCGCCACCATGGACCGCACCGATGACCCGAGCAACTTCCGCGCCGACTTCCAGCCCTGGACGCCCGAAAATCACTCTACCACCACGCCCCGGGCCCTGCAGGCCGGCGGCGCGACCAGCGACCTGCAAGCAGCGGCCGGCTCCAACTCGCGGGGCAGCTCGCGCTTCTTGGAGGACGGCTCTTACGCCCGCCTGAAAAACGTGACGCTGGGCTACACCATTCCCAAGCACATCATCGGCAGCATCAAAGGCTTCAGCAGCTTGCGCGTTTACCTGACCGGCCAGAACCTGATTACCGCCACCAAATACAGCGGCCCGGACCCAGAATTTGTGAACGGCAACTTCTTCCAGCGCGGCGTTGACTACAGCGCGTTCCCCAACCTGCGGACCTACACCGGCGGCATTCAGCTGGGCTTCTAACCGCGCCGGGGCCCCAGGCGGCCCCGGCAGTACCTCTCTCATTTAACCGCTACCCACAACCATGAATTTTTATAAGCGCACCACGGCCGCTTTGCTGGGGGCCCTGGCTCTTACCACGGGCTGCCAGAAAGACTTGCTGGATAAAGTCAACCCCAATTCGCCCACGGTCGGCACCTTCTGGCAAACCCAGACCGACGCCGCCGCCGGCGTTGCGGCCGCCTACTCGGCCCTGCAATTTCCGGGCACTTACGCCCGCTGGATCCACTTCGCCAACGACATCCGCTCGGACGAAGGCTACAGCCTGAGCCCCTGGACGGACCTGGCCAACTTCACCCGGTTTGTGCAGTTTGACTACGACCTGGAGCCCACCCGCGTCATCTGGGAAGACCATTACCGCGGCGTGTTTCGCTGCAACCAGATCCTGGCCAACGTGCCGGGCATCAAGATGGACGCCACGGCGCAGAAAACCATGCTCGCGGAGGCCCACTTCCTGCGGGGCGTGTACTACTTCAACCTCGTGACGCACTTCGGCAACGTGGCCATGATCCTGGAGCCTTCCACGGTCACCAGTTCGCCCATGCAGGCCACCGTTGAGCAAGGCATGGCCCAGGTAATAACCGACTTGCAAGCCGCCGTGGCCGACCTGCCCGTGACCAACGACGTGGGCCACGCCACCAAAGGCTCGGCCGAGGCCCTGCTGGGCCGCGTGTACATGCAGCAGCACAAGTGGACCGAAGCCTCGGCGCTGTTTGCCACCATCATCAGCTCGGGCAAGTATTCGCTGGTGCCCAACTACCTGGACAACTTCACGATTGCCAACGAAAACAACAGCGAATCGGTGTTTGAGGTCCAGTTTTCCAGCGTGAACCAGGGCGGCGGGCAAGACGTGGCCGGGGCCAGCGAAGGCTTCGAGCGGCCCCAGTTTTTTGGCCCTCCCGGCATTGGCTGGACCGACGGACGCGCCCGGCCCTGGCTGCTGGACGAGATTAGCGAAAAAACAGTGACCGGTGACGTGGACCCGCGCCGCGACATCACCGTGCTGCACGCGCCCATGCTGCTGTTTGGCCAAACCTACCAGCAGCGCAACGTGCCCACCACCGACACGTTCTGGCACAAGTACGAGGACGACCGCACCCAAAACTTCGAGAACTACTTCTCGGGCATTAACTTCCGCCTGATTCGCTACGCCGACGTGCTGCTGATGCAGGCCGAAGCGCAGAACGAACTAGGCAACCCGTCGGCCGCCGTGCCGCTCATCAACCAAGTGCGCCAGCGCCCCTCGGTGAACCTGACCCCGCTGACCGCCACGTTCACGCAGGCGCAAATGCGCACCCAAATCATGCACGAGCGGGTGTGCGAAATGGCCGGCGAAGGCACCCGCTGGCTCGACTTGAACCGTTGGGGCTTGCTGAAAAGCCAGGCCAGCCTTGATGTGCTGAAAGCGCCCAGCCACGACCCCGACTTCATCAACTTCGTGATTGGCAAATCCGAATACCTGCCCATCACCCGCACCGACCTGACGGCCGACCAGAACCTCAAGCAGAACCCCGGCTACTAGCCGTCGTTCCGCGCCGGGGCCCCACCCCAACCGCGCCGCTGGAAAGCCTATTTCCAGCGGCGCTGTCGTTGCCACCCTGTCTTGTACCCTCGATTGATGAAGCGCTTGGTTACCATTATCCGTTGCGGGCCGGCGTTATGCATCGCCGGGGCCCTGCTGGGCGCGGGGCCCGCGGCGGCCCAGCCGGCCCGGGGGGCCGCTGCCACGTACACCAACCCGGTGTGGGACGCCGACTTTCCCGACCCGACCGTCATCCGCGCCCGCGACGGCTACTACTACGCCTACGGTACCCAGGGCAGCCCCACCGGCCAGCCCCTGAACCTGCAAGTGGCCCGCTCGGCCGACCTCGTGCACTGGACGCACCTCGGCGACGCCCTGCCCACAAAGCCCGCCTGGGCCCACACCACGTACTCGTTCTGGGCCCCGCACGTGAGCGAGGTGGGCGGCACTTATTACCTCTACTTTTCGGCCAAGCCCGACGCTGAAACCCGCGCCGGCGACGGCTTGTGCCTGGGCGTGGCCACGGCCACGTCGCCGGCGGGGCCGTTCACGGCCACGGCCGAACCCTTGCAGTGCGGGCCCGGCTTCGTCAACATCGACCCGATGGCTTTTGACGACCCCGCCACGGGCAAGCACTGGCTGTACTGGGGCTCGGGCTTCGGGCCCCTCAAGGTGCAGGAGCTGGCCCCCGACCGGCTGCACTTTGCGCCCGGCAGCGCCCCCCAGGCCCTGGTGGCCCCCGACCCCACCGACCGGCCGGACAACTACCGCCGCTTGGTGGAGGGCAGCTGGGTAACGCTCCACGACGGCTGGTACTACCTCTTCTTTTCGGGCGACAACTGCTGCGGCGACCGCGCCCACTACGCCGTGCTGGTGGCCCGCAGCCGCGCCGCCACGGGGCCCTTCGAGGTGCAGCCCGTACCCGTGGTGGCGCGCAACGCCCAGTGGCGGGCCCCCGGCCACAACTCGGTGGTGACCGATGCCGCCGGCCACGACTGGCTGGCCTACCACGCCCTGCACGCCGGGCCCACACCGCCCGGCACGCCGGCCAATACCGGCCGCGTGCTGCTGCTGGACCGGCTGGCGTACGCGGGCGGCTGGCCCCGCGTGGTGCCCGACGGCACGCCCAGCACCGGGCCCCGGCCGGCCCCGGCCGTCCCGCAGCCCTGAAACGCCCGCTTCCTTTCCCTTTCCACCCTTCCGTTATGAAAAACATTTTCACTTCCCTGGCGCTGGGTTTGCTGGCGCTGACCGCCTTGCCCGGCCGGGCCACCACGTTCTACCAAAGCGCGCCGAGCAGCAATTCTGCCTTTCAGGGCCTGGTGGACCAGGCCCAGGCGGGCGACGTGATTGTCCTGCGCGTGGGCAGCCACTACGTGACCACGCCCATCCGCCTGCCCGCCGGCAAAGACGGCATCACCATCCGGGGCGAAGCCGGGGCGGTGGTGCGCAAGGCCCCCAACGCGTACAACGCGGCCGCGTTTGAAATCACGGGCAACAACAACACGCTCGACCTGCTGGAGCTGGACGGCGGCAACCTGCCCGAAGCCGGCATTATCATCTACGGCCAGCACAACACCGTGTCGAACAGCCTGGTGCACAACTGCGGCAGCGCGGCGGCCCTGGGGGCCGGCATCCTGCTCGACGGCGGCCACACGGTGTGCGCCTTCAACACCGTCATCGGGTGCAAGGTGTACTACAACTACATGGTGGGCGTGTCGCAGTACGCCCACTCCGACGGCACGGTGCGCGACAACCAGATTTACGAAAACGGGGCCGAGGGCCTCACCGTGGACATCCGCAGCCACAACAACCTCATCGCCAACAACTACATCCACCTCAACAACACCGACGATCGGGGCGTGGGCGGCGTGGGCACCGACGCTTCGAACGGTAACCGCTTCGACGGCAACACCATCGACTTCACGCACTTTCGCAGCGGCCTCACGTTTCAGAACAACATCGGCGGCTGCGACGGGGTGATCGTCGCCAACAACCACATCAACAACAACGACGGCTACGGCATCCTGGAGCGCTTCGTCCAGTATGCCGACACGCACATGACGTTCACCAACAACGAGTTGCTCAACAACAAGCTGGGCGGGCAGGCCATCGTGTACGCCGACCACACCGTGCTGGCCCGGCTGGCCCCCGCCCCCGCCGGGGCCCTGGCCCTCTACCCCAACCCCGCCCAGGACGCCCTGGCGCTGGACCTGGGCCCCGCCCCGGCGGTGGCCGACGTGGCCGTGCACGACTTGCAAGGCCGGCTGGTGCAGCGCCAAACCTTGCGCGGCCCGGGCACGGCCCCGCTGGCCGGCGTGCGCGCGCTGCCCAACGGCGCGTATCTGGTCACCATCACCACGGCCGGCACCGTGGCCACGCGCAAGCTGGTGGTGGCGCACTAGCCGGGCCCCGGCACTCCTTTTTTCTTTCCCTTTTTCGCTCCCAATGTTCGCTAAATTTCTGACCCGCGCCCTGCTGCTGGGGGCCCTGGTGGCCTGCAAAGGCACCACCGATTCGGCGGTGGCCCCCGCGCCCACCCCGACGCCGACGCCCACGCCCACGCCGGCGGCCACTACCTTCACCAACCCGCTGCTGGCCTCGGCGCCCGACCCGTGGGTGTACCAGAAGGACGGGTTCTATTACTTTCTGAACACGAGCGGCGGCGACGTGCGCATCCGCAAAACGGCCAAGATGTCGGAACTGGCCACCGGCGCCGTCCGCATCGTGTGGACGCCCGCCAGCGCCACCGCCGCCAACTCGCACGACGTGTGGGCCCCGGAGCTGCACTTCCTCGACAACAAGTGGTACATCTACTTCACGGCGGGGCCCGGTAACTGCTGCGGCGGCCAGCGCCTGTGGGTGCTCGAAAACACCAACGCCGACCCCATGCAGGGCACCTGGACGGAGAAGGGCCGCATTTTCAACCCCACCGACGACCACTGGGCCATCGACGGCACGGTGCTGGAGCAGGGCGGCAAGCGCTACCTGCTGTGGTCGGGCCACCGCACCGACAACGACGACACGCAACGCCTCTACATCTCTGAAATGAGCAACCCCTGGACGCTCACCGGCCCGCGCGTGGAGCTGAGCAGCCCGCAGTACGACTGGGAGAAGTACGGCCCGGTGCCGGTGAACGAGGGCCCCGAGGTCATCCAGCACGGCAGCAGCACGTTCCTGGTGTACTCGGCCAGCCACTGCAACACCGACGACTACGCCCTGGGCGAACTGCGCATGAGCACCGCCGCCGACCCGCTGGTGGCCGCCAACTGGAGCAAGTCGGCCACGCCGGTGTTCGTGAAAAACCCCGCCGGCGGGGCCTACGGGCCGGGCCACAACGGCTTCTTCAAGTCGAAGGACGGCACCGAGGACTGGCTGGTGTACCACGCCAACAGCGGGGCCAACCAGGGCTGCGGCGACGCCCGCAACCCCCGCATGCAGAAGTTCACCTGGAACGCCGACGACTCGCCCAACTTCGGCCAGCCCGCGGCCATCAACGTGGCCTTGCCCCGGCCCGCGGGCGAGTAGCCCGGTGCTTCCCCTGGCCTTCCACCCCAACTTTTGCGCCATGAACAAGCTGCTGCAACGCCTGGGGCGCCTGGCCGCCCTGGCTGGGTTGCTGGCCCCGGCCGCGCCCGCCGGGGCCCAGTCCCGCCTCGCCCTGGCCCGGCCCACGTATTACCCGCGCGTGATTCGCCTCGGCCAGGGCCCCGGGGCGGGCCGCCTGCTGGCCAGCTTCGACGTGGGCAAGGCCGGCACCGTGTACGAAAGCCCCGACAACGGCCGCACCTGGCAGCACCTGGCCGACGTGGCCGACGCCACGCCGCCGGGCATGTGCTGCTCGGGCCTGTACGAAGTGCCGCGGGCCCTGGGGACCACCCCGGCCGGCGCGCTGCTGTGGGCCACCTCCGTGGGCACCGACCGCGGCGGGCGCGGGCCGTGCAGCATCCGCGCCTACCGCAGCACCGACGGCGGGCGCACCTGGGCCTTCTTTTCGGAGCCCGTGAAGGGCTTCATCGGGCTGTGGGAAGCCGAGTTTGCGGTGGACGCCGCGGGCCAGCTGGTGGTGTATTATTCCACCGAAGAGCACAAGGCCGACGGCTACAACCAGGCCCTGGCCCACAAAACCTCGGCCGACGGCGGCCGCACCTGGGGCCCCGAAACGATTGACGTGGGCCGCCCCGACGGGTCCCTGCGCCCGGGCATGGCCGTGGTGCGCCGCTTGCCCGACGGCACCTACGCCATGAGCTACGAACTGTGCGGCCAGGGCTGCGACGCCTACCTGCGCCGCTCGCCCGACGGCACGCACTGGGGCGACCCGACCGACCTAGGCACGCGCATCGAATCCGTTGACGGCCACCACTTTGCCCACGCCCCCACCCTGGCCTGGGCCCCGCTGCCCGGCCAGTCCCAGGGCCGCCTGCTGGCCGTGGGCCAGCTGCTGCTCAATAATTCGGACAACGCCGTGGCCCCCGCCAGCGGCCGGGTGTACATGCTGAACGACCAGGGCGGCCAGGGGCCCTGGGCGGAGGTGCCCGCCCCCGTGCCCGTGCCCGACGCCAAGGACAACCCCTGCCCCAACTACAGCTCGCAGCTGCTGCCCGGCGCCGATGGCCTCACCGTGCTGGAGGTGGCCCTGAACTTCGTGGACGGCACGTGCCAGGCTTTCTACCAAACGGCGCCGCTGCCCGCGCCGCCCGCCCAGGCCAAGGCGGGCCGCAAAAAACGGTAGTAGGTTTGGGCCGGCTACCGCGCCGCGGCCGGCGCTTCACTTCTTAGCTTTTTACGTTTTGCGTTTTCAACCTTCTTTCCGGGCCCTGCTGCCCAGCGCCGCGGCGCTGGTGGGCGGCGTGCTCCTGGGCACCGCCCCGCTGGGGGCCCAGGCCCAAACCAGTGCCCACCCCCGCCCGGCGGTGGCCCCCGCCACGGCCGGCGCGCCGGCCGTGGCCGAACCCGTGCTGCCGGGCGATTTCCCCGACCCGTCGGTGGTGAAAATCGGCACTACGTACTGGGCCACGGCCACGTCGTCGAACTGGGGCCCCGTGTTTCCGTTGCTGAAATCGACCAACCTGACCGACTGGACGCCGGCGGGCAGCGTGTTTGGGGGCGAGCGGCCGGCTTGGGCCGACTACTACTTTTGGGCCCCCGAAATCAGCCAGGACGGCGGCAAGACCTACATCTTCTACACGGCGCACAAACGCGGCGGCAACCTGGCCGTGGGCGTGGCCAGCGCCGACCGCCCCGAGGGCCCCTACCGCGACCACGGCCCGCTGGTGGGCCAGCCCGACGGCTCGATTGACGCCTTTCCGGTGCGCGACGAGCAGGGCCAGCCCTACCTGGTGTGGAAGGAGGACGGCAACAGCATCGGCCAGCCCACGCCCATCTGGGCCCAGCCGCTGAACGCGGCCCGCACCGCCCTCACGGGCACCAAAACCGAGCTGTTCCGCAACACCGCGCCCTGGGAGGGCAACCTCGTGGAGGGCGTGAGCATGGTGCGCCACGGCGGTTATTTCTACGCCTTTTACGCGGCCAACGGCTGCTGCGGGGGCGGCTGCACCTACGCCACCGGCGTGGCCCGCGCCAAAACCCTGCTGGGGCCCTGGGAGAAGTACGCCCGCAACCCCGTCCTCACCCAAAACGCGGCCTGGAAGTGCCCCGGCCACGGCACCGCCGTGGAGCGCGACGGCCGCTGGTACCTGCTGCACCACGCCTACGCCGCCGCGGCCGGCAGCCAAATGGTGGGCCGCCAGGGCGTGCTCAGCGCGTTCACCTGGGGCCCCAGCGGCTGGCCGGTGTTTGCCGGCGGCGGGGTGCCGGCGGCGGCCCCGGCCCGGCCCGCGCCGCCCGTGCGCGACGGCTTCGACGGCGCCGCGCTGGGCCTGGCCTGGCAGTGGCCGGTGGAGTACCAGCCCACCGCGGCCGTGAGCGGCGGCCAGCTGCACCTCACGGCCCGGCCCGACCACGGCGGGGCCGCGCTGGGCCACACCATTTACGCGGCTGATTACGAGGCCACGGCCACGCTGCTGCGCCCGGCGGCCCTGCCCGCCGGCACCGCCGCCGGCCTGGCCGCCCTCGGCGACCCCGACAACGCCCTGGCCCTGCTGGCCGGCGACGGCCACCTGCGCCTGGTGCGCCGCGCCAAGGGCCAGGAAGAAGTGCTGGTGGAAACGGCGCTGCCCGCCGGCGCGGGGCCCCTGCGCCTGCGCCTGCAAGCGCGCCGCAACACCCGTTTCACCTTCGCCTACAGCACCGACGAAGGCCGCACCTGGCAGCCCCTGGCGGCCGCGGCGGGTGCCGACGTGGACGGCGCCTACCTCCCGCCCTGGGACCGTGGCGTGCGGGTGGGTGTGCTGGCGCAGGGCCCCGCCGCGGTGGTCGATTTTGACGAATTTACGCTGACCAGCCAGCCGTAGCGCAAGTTTCTCGCGCTACGGCTGGGTTCGACAACCCCCAACGGGCGGTTGGCTTTTTGCCAGCCGCCCGTTTCTTTTGGCGGCGCGGCGGGCCGGCCGGCTGCCGGGGCCTAGCGCCCGGCTGAGGCCGGGTGGCGGCGGGCTTCTTCGGCGGCGTAGAAGGCGGCTTCGCGGCGGTAGGCGTCCTGGTTCCAGGTAGGCTCCACGGCGGCGGCTTGCTCGGCGGCCTGCGCCACGGCCTCGGCCAGCAGGGGCGGGAACACGGACGCGGTGGCGCTGGCCACCAGGGCCGCGTAGGCTTGCTGCAACAGGGTTTCCAGGCGCACGATTTCGGCCTGGCTGCCCAAGGGCAGCTGCTCGATGGGCGTGCGCTGCTGGGGAAACGCCTGGCCGCGGTAGCTGGCCACGGCCGCAGCGGGCGGGGGCCCCTGGGCGTGCGCCGGGCCCGCCAGCAGGCCAGCGGCCAATGCACTCGTCAGCAGTAGTTTTTTCATGCGAGGGCAAAGAAATGAGCATTCCAGCCAAACGGCGCGCGGCGCGGGCCCGCGCCGCGCGCCGTTTGGCTGGAGCTATCCCTAAGATAGCGCGCTGGGCGGTCAGCGCCGCTAGCGGTGCCGGGCCATGCCGTCGCCGAATGGGCCCGCCCGAACGCCAGCAAGAACCATCGGTTTTGTGCAATTAATTGCGGGATTTGTATTAGCGTCAAATATTTGATGCAGATACTTTTACAGGAAAGGCAATCGATTTCTAAAGCACGGGAATACCGTTTTGAAAGGAGTTGTTTTTTAGCTGGTTACTCCCAAAATACTTTCCACATTTCCACCCGATTTTTATGCATTCCACACTTTTCCGCCATTGGGTGGGCCGTTGGGGCCCCGGCCTGGCGCTGGCCGGGGCTGCGCTGGCCCCGGCGGCGGTT
>JBPBPC010000004.1:0-71999 GCA_050954665.1 Janthinobacterium lividum | reverse complement strand
TGGCCAAAGATTATGAGCGCAAAACCACCCAGGCCAACGCGTGGCTTTACCTGGCGAATATTCGACGGCTTGCCTGATTAACTTAAACAGCTTCTAAGAAGCTATAAGCAGTACAACCGATCCAGAAGCCCTCTTTTTTGCCGACATCGACCACGACGTGCGCCTTGAGTTGCTGGCCTTGAAAGAGTGCAGCCTGAAAGATACCGGATTCACGGGCAATCATAGACAACATTATTTTAGTCACTTTGCACATTATCCCCGAACATTTTTCGCTCAGTGAGCACTGACCGCGTTGGCCGTCTGCGCTACCAGCCCGATGCCATCTCTGCCCCTATTTCAACAAGCTTCCCATAGTAACCGCGCGCTGCGCCTTAGCTTAGCATCAGTTGACATTCTGAAAGACTTCGCATTAAAGCTGATCCCTGGCGGCAAATAGTTGCTCTTTTAATCATGAGTATTTATCTTGGTGGACACCTTAACACTTTATGACTATGTCCAAAGACTACAACATCGAACCAGAAGACTACGAGGCCACGCTTTATACCGATTACGACGACGCGGACGACGATGCGACGGATGATTTTGAACACAGCGCACAGGACGATTTCAGCGACGACGAAGACGACATGGCAGTTGATCTTAAGGAAAGCATGTTACCCGACCTCGACGATGAGGATTTCAGTTAGTGGCCTACTTGGAAGGCACCAATAAAGAGCCCCGGCCGGTTGGTCGGGGCTTTTCTTTTATGAGCTAAACCACTTGTTACAAATAGAAAAAATAATTTTTGATTTGTAATCAAACTTCTTATTAGAAATGCCCCCCTGCACGTACTTTATAATTCTTTTTTGTGCAACTCTTAAGAGGTTGTTAGGGGATTAGGCTAGGGCTAAGCGATTGAGGCACATGGTCATGTTGGCGACCAGTAACCAGGTTTCGTGCGAGCGCGGGGTAAATTCGTAGTCGATGGCCAGCCGCCGAAAGCCCGTGAGCCAGCCAAGGGTGCGCTCCACGACCCAGCGTTTGGCAATCGGGACGAAGCCCCGCGCCACGCTCGGCGGGCGACTGCCGACCTGATGCGTGAGACCGAGCCGGGCCAGGTGCCGGGCAAAGCGCCCTCGGTAGTCCATATCGGTGACAACCGTCGCCAGGCGCTGGCCCCAGCCTGGGGGCCGGACGGGCAGCAGGACCAGGGCCTGCACCCCATCGTGGCCGTTGGCGGCGTGGACCCGGCAGGCCAGGATACGGCCCTGTACAGCGGTTATTATCTGCCGTTTACGGCCATTGACGTGCTTGCCCCCGTCCAGCCCCCGGTGCTCGAAAATGCGCGGGGCCAGCCGCACGCTTTGGCTAGCGAGGCAGACCAGCGAGGGCGTGGCGGCCCGGTTAGCAGCCCGCCGGTCAGCGGCCACGACCGCCTCGTTGAGGCGTTGCCAGCGGCCGGTGAGCTGCCAACGGCGGAAATAGTAGTACACGGCCGACCACGGGGGGAAGCAAGCGGGCAAGCTACGCCACTGGCAGCCAGTAAGGCAGATATAGCGCACGGCGTCAAGCACTTGGCGCAGGCAGTGGCGACGTTTGCGGCCCAGGGGCAGCAGGGCGATAACTTGCCACTGCGAGTCAGTAAGGGGTTGATCGCCGTCAACCATAAAGCAGGTGAGAGCCTAGGAACTCCGCCCGCTGCTTACTGGCTCGTTTTCTTTTGGATTAACCCCAAATTCCTAACACCCTCTAAGATAGATGTTACTCTGTGAAACTATTACAGACAATCTGCTATATCTTGGGTTGGGCGAAAAAGAAAAAATTTGTCGAATAAGCAAATCTATGTATGGGTCGTTCTTTAACTTGTCTCTTTATTATATTATATTACTTTGCCTAAATTTATATTTTGAAGAAAATCATCCTTTATGCACCAATTTTTATTTTTGTGTTTTGCAGTTATATAATTCCGCATAACTTCTTAAATCATTTCCGTTGTTGCAATGAATACATTAGCGCTACTTGGTTTTTGCCCCAAAAATCATTTATGCGAACTAATATTTAATTTATTATTCCTTGTCAATGGATTAAAATACATATGACCACCTTTTTAAAATCTGAGTATTTATTATAATGCTCTTTGACTCTTGCGGAAAAGTTATGGACTGAGCAAAACCCACAGCAGGCGCACCTTACCTAGAGCCAGGCCGCTCAATAAGAAGTAGAACAGCAGCACGGCCAGCAACTCGGTTAAGGGCGTGAGCATGCATAGCAGCCGCCCTGGTGCGAGCTATTGGTAAGCTAGGTCTTCCGCACATAGTCACACCCAGGCCAGGCACATCAGTGTGCAGACGTAGAGCGAGGGCAATTCAATGCTCTCGAATAGAACGTGGTACTAACAATCCGAGGCATTCGCTAAGTCAAGCACCACAGCAGCATTAACTGCTGCCATTACCAGCGTAAGCAATATCCTCGTTTCAGTTGGGCATGGCTCACATCGTGGTAAGCAAGAACTTAAGAAGCAAGGACGTGGGAGGTACGTGGTGTCGTCACGTAGTGAATAAAGCAACAATAGCGGTCAAACAAAGGGCAAATTTGCAGGACGCCGTATAGCGCAAAGCTGCGGCAGTTTCAATTTTGAAGTCGTTCCCCTGAAACACAAAACCCCCGTTCCTGAATCAGGAACGGGGGTTTAACGTGGAGCTGCAGGGATTCGAACCCTGGTCCAGACAAGGAAACCAACGTGCTTTCTACGTGCGTATCTATGCTTGGATTTTCGAGAAATTTCAGGCGCACATCAGGCCCTTGAAATTCCTTTAGCTGCAGTTGGGTTTCGCTCCCGAATCACAGCTCTTCGGAAACTAGTTTTTACTTACGACGCGCCGAACTCCCAGGTGTAAAAACTTACCCGGGCGGCACGATGGCATTACCTAATTCTGAACTAGGCAGCCATGGCGTACGAATAGTCGCCAGTTGTTGTTTGAGCGATTTTTTTACGGGAGAGCTTCGTTCAACTCCCGGCACGCTTACCCGCGATATGCGCAAGCTGTCAATTCCAGTCAGCCCCAAATGTTAGAAGAACGTGTTTACGCTGGGCAACTCGTATAAGCTGCCCAGCGAGCCGCAAAGGTACGCGGGATTGGGTAAACGCCGGCAACGACGGAAAGGTTTCGTAGGGCCCCAGGCCGGCTGGGGCCCCGCTATAGGCTTTCAAACGCCCTGTTTTCGGGGTAACTTTGTAGGAAGTCTTATGGAGAATTTTGTCGTTTCGGCCCGGAAGTACCGTCCCGCCACCTTCCGCAGCGTGGTAGGGCAGCAGCACGTCACCACTACGTTGCAAAACGCTATCCAGAGCCAGCATTTGGCTCAAGCGTTCCTGTTTTGTGGGCCCCGCGGGGTAGGCAAAACCACCTGCGCCCGCATCCTGGCCAAAACCATTAATTGCACCAACCTTACGCCCGAAATAGAGGCCTGCGGGGTGTGTGCTTCGTGCGTGGCGTTTCAGGAAAACGCGTCGTTCAACGTGCACGAGTTGGACGCAGCTTCCAACAACTCGGTCGAGGATATTCGCTCGCTGGTGGAGCAGGTGCGCTACCCGCCGCAGGCTGGCAGCAAGTACAAGGTCTACATCATCGACGAGGTGCACATGCTGTCCAATCAAGCGTTTAACGCTTTTTTGAAGACATTGGAAGAGCCGCCATCCTACGCCATTTTCATCCTGGCTACTACCGAGCGCCACAAAATCATTCCCACGATTTTGTCGCGCTGCCAAATCTTCGACTTCAGCCGCATCCGCGTCGACGACATGCGCCAGCATCTGCGCTACGTAGCCACCCAGGAAGGCGTGGGGGCCGAAGACGATGCCCTGCACTTGCTGGCCCAAAAGGCCGATGGGGGCTTGCGCGACGCGCTGTCGATGTTCGACCAGATGGTGACTTTTGCGGGCAATAACTTGACGTACAAGGATGTGGTGCAAAATTTGCACGTACTGGACTACGACTACTACTTCCGGTTGGTAGAGGCGCTGCTGACCGAAGATTTGTCGGCCGCCTTGCTTCTGTTGGACGAAGTGATTCAGCAAGGTTTTGACCTACACAACTTTGTAGTAGGCACCGCCGAACACCTGCGCGGCTTGCTGGTGTGCAAAGACGCCGTGACGGTGCAGTTGCTGGAAGTATCGGACGGCATCAAGAAGCAGTACGTAGCGCAGGCCCAAGCCGCGCCCCTGGCCTTTGTACTCTCGGCCCTGAACCTAGTGAGCCAGTGCGACCGTGAGTTCAAGCAAGCCAAGAACCAACGCCTGCACGTTGAACTCACGCTCATGAAGCTGGCTTACCTCAATGGGGCCGTGCAATTCGTGCGCGACGTGAGCGGCCCTGAGGCCGCTAAAAAAAAAACTAGCCGCGTAGCCGAGGGCCCCGAACCAGCCGCTACCGGAGCCCCCGCACTTGCTCAGACCGCCCAAGCACCGCCATTAGGGCCCCCACCAGCCGCCGATGCGCCCCCACTGGCAGTCGTTGCCGTGCCAGCCCCGCCGCGCCGCGCACCGGCGCCCGCTCCCGTGGTGTCGGCCCCCGCGCCGGCCGATGGCCCCGAGCCGTTGCCTGTAGAAAACGGCGTGGACGAGTTGCACGATACGCCCAGCATTGAGGCCGAGCCGGAGGTAGCCGTTGCCGAACGCCACCAAGTGCGCGACACGTTTCCGCACGTGGAAGTGGGCGTACCGAGCATGGAAGGCCTGGAACCGGAGCCGCGCCCGGCCCCGCCGTCGCTGCTCAACTTAGGGGCCAGCGCGGGCGGCAAGTTGCCCAGCCTTCAAGACTTCAGCAACCGACCCGCGGTGGCCAAGGCGGGCCCCGCGCTAACCGAGCCGTTGCCCAGCTCGGGCCCCGTGGCGCCCGTCGATGATGCGCTGCTGCAACGCGTGTGGCGCGAAATGGCCGAGGAGCGCCGGGCCCAGGAGCGCATGAGTGAGTACACACTGCTGAACCGCGCCGTGGCCGCCGGACCCGACCACCGCATCGAGCTGACCGTGGACAACCCGGTGCAGGAAGACCAGTTCAACGAGATGCGCACCGAGTTTCTGGTGGAGCTGCGCCGCCGCACCGGCCACCCCCGCCTGAACGTGGTGCCGGTGGTGGCCCAGGCTGCTCCCACTGCCCGGAAATTGTACACGGCCACCGACAAATTTGAGTACTTAGCCGAGCGGTTTCCCACTTTGCGCGAGGCCAAGCAACGCCTGGGCCTGGAAGCCGACTTTTAGCGGGTTGAAGCAGCAAAAAAGTGAAGTTTATGGGACAGTGGGGGCTGAGGCTTAGCGCGCAGCTTGGGCCCCCGAGCGAAGGGCAACGTCCTCGGTTTCTCCTATAAAACCGTTTTTTATTCCCCTATCAGCCAACTACCTTTGTTTTTTCGTCCAGCTATTAGCTTCCCGCACGCTCGATTTTCGTGAAAAAATCTTCTTTGCTGTTACTTCCGGCCTTGGCAGCCCTGGGTTTTGCGACCGAATGCCAGACCAGTAAGCCGGCGGCTACCACCACGGCCCCGGCCGCCCCAGCCCCGCTAGTCGCCGCCAAGGAGAAGACTTATTCCTACGAAACGGCCCCCAACGACCCGCTCAACGCCCGCATTTACCACCTAGCCAACGGGCTGACGGTGTACCTGTCGGACTACAAAAACGCGCCGCGCATCCAAACCTACGTAGCCGTGCGGGCGGGCTCAAAAAACGACCCAGCTGCCGCCACCGGCTTGGCTCACTACCTCGAGCACATGGTGTTCAAGGGCACGTCGCGGCTCGGCACCAAGGATTGGGGCAAGGAAAAGCCCGAGCTGGATAAGATTGAGGCCCTGTACGAAACCTACCGCGGCCAGCGCAACGACCCCGCAGCCCGCAAGCGCACCTACCACCAGATTGACTCCATTTCGGGCGTGGCGGCCCGCTACGCCGTGCCCAACGAGTACGACAAGCTGATGGGCAGCCTCGGCTCGAAGGGCTCGAATGCGCACACCTCGAACGAGGAAACGGTGTACCAGGAAGATATTCCGAGCAACCAGCTGGAGAAGTGGGCCGCCGTGCAAAGCGAGCGGTTCACGGAAATGGTACCGCGCTTGTTCCACACCGAACTGGAGGCCGTGTACGAGGAAAAAAACCGGGGGCTCGACAGTGATTTCAACAAGGAGTTTGAAACGCTGAACGCGGCATTGTACCCCACGCACCCCTACGGTACGCAGACGACCATCGGCACGATTGAGCACCTGCAAAACCCGTCGATTACGGAGATCAAGAAGTACTTCGGCGAGTATTATGTACCGAATAACGTAGCCCTGTGCCTGAGCGGCGACCTGGACTACGACCAAACTATCCGGCTGATTGACAAGTATTTCGGGGCGTGGCAACAGAAGCCAGTACCGACGTTTAATGTACCCGTCGAGCAACCGATTGCGGCTCCCGTTACCAAAGAGGTAGTGGGGCCCCAGGCGGAAAACGTGATGGTGGGCTACCGCTTTGCGGGCAAGGCCACCCGCGACGGCCTGCGGCTGCGGATGCTGGACAAGATCCTGACCAACGGCCAGGCGGGCCTGTTCGACCTTGACCTAAACCAGCAGCAAAAAGTGCTGCAAGCTGGCACTTTTACCGATCTGAACGACGATTATTCGACGCACATTTTGTTCGGCACGCCCCGCCAGGGGCAATCGCTGGAAGCGGTGCAGGCCCTGATGCTGGCCGAAGTGGAAAAGGTAAAGCAAGGCCAATTCCCCGATTGGTTGATTCCGGCCGTTATCAACAACGAAAAACTGCAGCGCACCAAAGATTACGAAAGTAACCTGGCCCGTGCCAGCGCTTTCTACGAATCATTTATCGAGCGCATCAGCTGGGCCGATTACGTGCAGCAGCAGGAGGATTTTGGCACCATCACGAAGGCCGAAATCGTGAAGTTTGCCAACGACCACTACGGCGCCAACTATGTCACCGTCTTCAAGCGCACCGGTAAAGACCCGAACACGGTGAAGGTGGTGAAGCCGGCCATTACGCCGGTGCCGGCCAACCGCGATGCGGCGTCGGCCTACTACACGGAGGTTTCGAAGCTGCCCAGCACGGAGCTGCAGCCAGTGTTCGTGGACTACAAAAAGGACATTCAGCAGGCCGAAATCAAGCCCGGCCTGCCGCTGTATTATACCAAAAATGCTGAGAACGGGCTGTTTAGCTTGTTTTACGCCATCGACCTGGGCACCAACAACGACCCGCGCCTCGACGTGGCCACCGATTACTTGCAGTATCTCGGCACCGGCCCGTACTCGGCGGCGCAGTTGCAGCAGGAGTTCTACAAGCTGGGCTGCTCGTTCGCCGTCAGCAGTGGGCAAGACCGAGTGCTCGTCAGCCTAAGCGGGCTCGACAGCAACTTGGAACCGGCACTGCGCTTGTTTGAGCAACTGCTCAACAACCCACGCCCCGACGCGGGGGCCCTAAAAAACCAGGTGGCCGGAATTCTCAAGCAGCGCCAAGACGCCAAGCTTAGCAAGGGCGTGATTCTGAACCAGGCCATGCTGAACTACGTGAAGTATGGCCCCAAGAACCCGTTCACCGACATCGTGAGCGAGCCCGCTTTGAAGGCCCTGAAGCCAGAGCAGCTAACGGGCATCCTGAAAAAGCTACCCACCTACCAGCACCGCGTGCTCTACTACGGTCCCCGGCCGGTGGAGGGCACCGTGGCCGTGTTGAAAGCCGAACACCGCACCCCAGCCAAGCTCACGCCCGATCCGCCGGCTAAAGACTTTACCGAACAGCCGCTGAAAGACCGCAAAGTGTACTGGGCCGATTACAGCATGGTGCAGGCCGAAATCCTGTTCCTTACCAAAGGCGACTTGTACGACAAAGGCTTGGTACCCACGGTGAGCCTTTACAACGAGTACTTCGGCGGCGGCATGGGCAGCATCGTGTTTCAGGATTTGCGCGAGAGCAAGGCCTTGGCTTATTCGGCCAGCTCGCGCTACAGTAGCGCCGACAAGCTGGGCCGCTCCAACTACATCGTGAGCTACATCGGCACCCAGAGCGACAAGCTGCCCGAGGCCATGACCGGCATGGAAGGCCTGCTCACCGACATGCCCATGGCCGAAGCCAACCTCCAGATTGCCAAGCAGTCCATTCGCAACAGCATTGCCACCGACCGCATCACCCACGAGGGCATTTTGCTGAGCTACGAGCGGGCCCGCCGCCTAGGCCTGGACTACGACGTGCGCCGCGACGTGTACGAGCAGACCGCCAAGATGAGCTTCGATGACCTGAAAAAGTTTCAGGCCGCCAAGGTGAAGGGCCAAAACCAGGTGGTGCTGGTCATCGGCTCGAAAGACCGGCTGAACTTCAGGGAGCTGGCCAAGTACGGCGCCGTGCAGCAGCTCACGCTGAAGGAACTGTTTGGCTATTGATGTTGCGTGGCCTTTGGGGGCCCCGGCAGTTGTCAGGCTGCGGGGCCCGGCTGGCGCTTCGCCCGAAGCCGCGCCGCCACGGGCCGCGACCTAATTCCCACCCTGACAACGATTACTACTAACTGACAACCGCACAACTCTTTTCCACATGGCAGAACAAAAAATCACCATTAAAAATGGCAAGCTGAACGTACCTGATAAGCCCACGATTCCCTACATTGAGGGCGATGGCACGGGCCCAGACATTTGGCGCGCCTCGCAACCTGTATTTGACGCGGCCGTGGAAAAAGCTTACGGCGGCAAGAAGCAGCTGGTGTGGAAAGAAGTACTGGCTGGCGAGAAATCCTTTAAGCAAACCGGCAACTGGCTCCCCGCCGAAACCCTCGACGCGTTCCGCGACTACTTAGTAGGCATTAAGGGGCCCCTGACTACGCCCGTGGGCGGCGGCATCCGCTCGCTGAACGTGGCCCTGCGCCAGGAGCTGGACCTCTACGCCTGCGTGCGCCCCGTGCGCTACTACGACGGCGTGCCCTCGCCGGTGAAGCACCCGGAGCTAACCGACATGGTCATCTTCCGCGAAAACACCGAGGACATATACGCCGGCATCGAGTACATGAACGGCACGCCCCAGGCCCAGAAAATGTTGGAATTTCTGGTCGATGAGATGGGCGTAAAGAAGATTCGCTTCCCCGATTCGTCGTCGTTCGGCATCAAGCCGGTGTCGAAGGAAGGCACCGAACGCCTCGTGCGCGCCGCCATCAAGTACGCCCTGGAGCACAAGAAGCCATCGGTGACGATTGTCCACAAGGGCAACATCATGAAGTTCACCGAGGGCGCCTTCAAAACCTGGGGCTACGAGCTGGCCGAAAAAGAGTTCGGGGCGAAAGTGTTCACCTGGGCCCAGTACGACAAGATCGTAGCCAAGCAAGGCGTGGCCGTGGCCGATGCCCTGCAAAAGCAAGCCCAGGACCAAGGCAAGCTCATCATCAAGGACAGCATCGCCGATGCTTTTCTGCAGCAGATTTTACTGCGCCCCGCCGACTACTCGGTGGTGGCCACGCTGAACCTGAACGGCGACTACATTTCCGACGCCCTGGCGGCCATCGTGGGCGGCATTGGCATCGCGCCGGGCGCTAATATCAACTACATGACCGGCCACGCCATTTTTGAAGCCACCCACGGCACGGCCCCTAAGTACGCCAACCAAGACAAGGTGAACCCCGGCTCGGTCATCCTCTCGGGGGTGATGATGCTGGAGCACATGGGCTGGAAAGAAGCCGCCGACCTCATCAACAAGGGCCTGGAAGCCGCCATTGAAAGCAAGCGCGTCACCTACGACTTCGAGCGCCAAATGGAAGGCGCTACGCTGCTCAAAACGAGCGAGTTTGGCCAGGAAATTATCAAGAATATGTAGTAGCTCGGCTATTGCTAACTAGTTAGAAACCCCCGCGTTGGCTTTGGCCAGCGTGGGGGTTTCTTTTTGTATTATCGTTGTTTTGAGTTGCTTAATTCCATACCAAAAACACGCAATAGTCCAAAAACAAAGGAATTAGATGTTTTTCCCCGGTAAGCATCGGGCCGTACCTTTGTCGAGTATGCCACCAATCTCCCACCGCGGCCAGGCCATGCCGGTGTCGCCGTTTCGCAAGCTGTTGCCCTTCGCCGATGCTGCCAAGCAGGCCGGCAAGGTCGTTTACCCGCTCAACATCGGCCAGCCCGACGTGCTCACGCCCCCCGAGATGCTCGCGGCCGTGCGCAACGCTGATATTAAAGTGCTGGGTTATGGGCTGGGCGCGGGCTCCGAGAGCTACCGCCACAAGCTGGCCGGCTACTACCAGCGGGCGGGCATTCCGGCGCAGTACGAGCACATCATGGTGACGACGGCGGGCAGCGAGGCCATCCTGTTCGCTATGCTTACGTGCCTCAACCCCGGCGACGAAGTAATTGTGGCAGAGCCATTTTACGGCACCTACACCGCGTTTGCCATTGCGGCGAGCGTGAACATTGTGGCCGTCACCTCCCACATCGAAGACGGTTTTGCCCTGCCGCCGCTGGCCGATTTTGAAGCCGTTATCACCGAGCGCACCCGCGCCATCCTCATCTGCAACCCCAGCAACCCCACCGGTTACGTGTACCGGCGCGACGAACTGGAGGCCTTGCTGGGCCTGTGCGTCCGCCACGATTTGTACCTGCTGTCGGACGAGGCGTACCGCGAGTATTGCTACGATGGGGCCGTTTCGACCAGCGTGCTCAGCTTGGACGGCGGCGAGCAGCACGCCGTGGTGCTCGACACCATTTCGAAGCGCTACAGTGCCTGCGGGGCCCGCGTGGGGGCCTTCGTCACGCGCAACCCGGCGGTGTGGCAGGCCGCGTTCCACTTCGGGCAGATGCGCATCTGCCCCCCCACGTTGGAAATGATAGCCGCCGAGGCCGCGGCCGACCTACCCCCCTCCTACTTCGACGGTACCCGCGCCGAGTACCAAGCCCGCCGTGACCTCACGGTGGCCCGCTTGCGGGCCATGCCGGGCGTAACGTGCCCAGTGCCGGGCGGGGCCTTTTACGTGGTGGCCCGCCTGCCCGTGGACGACGCCGAGAAGTTCGGGCAGTGGCTGCTGGAAGAGTTCACGCTCGACAACCAGACGCTGATGCTCTCGCCCGCCAACGGCTTTTACCACACGCCGGGCCTGGGCATCCAGGAAGTGCGCATTGCCTACGTCATCAACCGTACCGACTTGGCTGCGGCCATGACGTGCCTGGAAGCTGCCCTGCGCACCTACCCAGGCCGCACCGTGCATCTTCCAGAAGCAGCGGCCGTAGAAGCGGCGTAACTGTCCGCTTCTTAAGCTCTTGTTGTCCATGACTCCCGTGTCTACCCCTACTCCGGCACCTGCGGCGCCTACCCACGATTACTCCGCGCCGCTGCGGGTGTGGCACTGGGGCAACGCGCTGCTGGTCACCGGGCAATTGCTAACCATTCTGTTCCTGAAGGTTATCGTCGATGCGCGTTCGGCGGTACCGGAGTTTATAAAGGCAGCGGGCAAGGACGGTGGGGCCCCCACGGAGCAGCAAGGGCGGGCGTTTGCCCACATCATCAGCGACCGAATTTGGGATTGGCACATTGCCATTGGCCTCGGGCTGGCGGCGTTCTGGCTACTGCGCGCGTTAATGGAGCTGCGGGGCCCCGCGGAAGTGCGCTTCTCAACGCGCCTGCGGCTGGTGGCCCGCAAGTACCGCCTCGCCCCGCCCGCCAACAAGGGCAATGCCCGCCACGAGCTATTCGCCAAGGCCACTTACGCACTATTTTACCTGTTCCTGACCGTCATGGTCATCACCGGCCTTGCCCTCACCTGGGCCGACGATGTGCCGTTTCTGCACCGCATCGAGCACACGGTGGGCGATGTTCACGGCGTGACGATGTACCTGATTATTGCCTTTTTCGCGGTGCACTTGGCCGGCGTGGTGTGGGCCGAAATCACGTCCGACCACGGCCTCATCTCGCGCATGATTGGCGGCAAGGCCGGCAACGACCCCGCCGAAGCTTCGAGCACATGAGGCCCAGGGCCCCTAAATACCGCCGTACCACCCAGCACTTTTCCCCCGGGGCCCTAAATTTCAGCGTCGTAGTATCAGCGCATCCGCTTAACGCAAAAAGAGCGGCTCCTTGGAGCCGCTCTTTTTAGTTTAACTGGTAGACGCCGCGGCTTACTTGTTCAGCGGCTTGTCCTCGGCTTTCTGGGTGGAGCTTTGGATGGATTGCAGCTGCATGGGATTGGGCTGGGTGGGGAACGACTGCTGGAACAACTCGAAGCGCGAGGCCACGGGCTGGCGCGGGTAGGCGTTGTTGCTCAGGTCGGTATCAGCCGTTTGCAGGTACGGGTCGAGCACAAAGCTTACCACGGGCTTGCTCGTGGTGACGACTTTGGTGACCTGTTCGTTGTTTTTGCGCCACAGCTCCACTGGGATGTTCTGAATTTCCTGGCTGCCGTCGGCGTAGGTCAGTTGCAAAATCACCGGCATCACCAAGCCCCCCACGTTGTGCAGGCTCAGCTCGTAAAAGTTGGTGTTGTCGCGCAGGCGCTGCTGCTGGGCGGGGGTCAGGTTTTTGGTGTAGGCGGTGTAGCGGGTGCGGTCGGCGTCGGTCACGGCCAGCGGGTCGTAGCTGTTGTAGAAGTCCTTAAGGTCGGGCTTCTCGTCCACCACCGTCTGCTTGATGTCTTGGGCGTTGCGCTGCTGCGAGAGCGTCTGCGGCTGGGCGGCTTGCAGCTTTTGCAGGCGGGTATTTTCCACGCTGGGGTCCTTGGTGTTCACGTTGTAGTACTTCACCGCGTCGATGCTCAGGTCGCAGCGGTCGGTGCCGTAGAACCAACCGCGCCAGAACCAATCGAGGTCCACGGCCGAGGCGTCCTCCATCGTGCGGAAGAAATCGGCCGGCGTGGGGTGCTTGTAGGCCCAGCGCTGGGCGTAGGTTTTGAAGGCGTAGTCGAACAGCTCGCGGCCCATCACCGTTTCGCGCAGCACGTTCAGGGCCGTGGCGGGCTTGCCGTAGGCGTTGTTGCCGAACTGCAGCACCGATTCCGAGTTGGTCATGATCGGCGTTTGCAGGCTCTTGTCGGTGCGCATGTAGGCCACGATGTCCTTCGGCTCGCCGCGGCGGCTGGGGTAGTTGCGCTCCCATTCCTGCTCCGTCAGGTACTGCACAAAGGTGTTCAGGCCCTCGTCCATCCACGTCCACTGGCGCTCGTCGGAGTTCACAATCATCGGAAAGAAGTTGTGGCCCACTTCGTGGATGATCACCGAAATCATCCCGTACTTCCGGTCGGCCGAGTAGGTGCCGTCGGCCTCGGGCCGGCCCCCGTTGAAGCACAGCATCGGGTACTCCATGCCGCCCACGGGGCCGTGCACCGAGATGGCCACCGGGTACTGGTACGGAATGGTGAACTTCGAATACGTTTTGATGGTGTGGGCCACCACCTCCGTGGAGTACTTGCCCCACAGCGGGTTGCCTTCCTTGGGGTAGTAGCTCATGCACATCACCGGCTTGCCGTTCTGCTGCACGCCCATGGCGTCCCAGATGAACTTGCGCGAGCTGCACCAGGCAAAGTCGCGCACGTTTTTGGCGGCAAACGTCCAGGTTTTGGTGCGGCCGGCCTGGCTGCTTTCGTTCTTCACGGCCTCGTCCTGGCTCACGATGAGCACCGGCTTGCGGGCCCCCACGGCCTGGCGCAGGCGCGCCTGCTGGGCGCCGGTGAGCACCTGGGACGCGTTTTGCAGCGTGCCGGTGGCGCCCACCACGTGGTCGGCCGGGGCCGTAATGCTCACGCGGTAGTCGCCGAAGGGCAAGGCAAACTCGCCGTTGCCCAAAAACTGCTTGTTCTGCCAGCCCTGGAAGTCCGAGTACACGGCCATGCGCGGGTAAAACTGCGCAATTTCGTACAGGTAGTTTTTATCTTGTGGGAAGAACTCGTAGCCGCTGCGGCCGTTGATTTTCAGCTGGTCGTTGATGTTATAGCGCCAGTTGATTTTAAACGACACCGACTGCTTGGGGCCCAGCGCCCGGGGCAGGTCCACGCGCATCATGGTGTGGTTGATAACGTGGGCCAGCGCCTTGCCGTCGGCCGCGGTCACGGCCTCAATCTTGAAGCCGCCGTCGAAGTCGTGCTGCAACAGGTTGTCCACGGCCTGGAACGGCACCCGCGCGTCGAGCGCGGCCACCTGCGTGGCGGTGGTGATGGAGTTTTTGTCGAACAGGTTTTGGTCGAGCTGCACCCACAAATAGGGCAGCGTGTCGGGCGACAAGTTGGTGTACGTGATGGTTTCGCGGCCCGTGATGGCTTGCTTGGCGTCGTCGAGCGTCACGGCGATGGTGTAGTCGGCGCGCTGCTGCCAGTAGCTGGGGCCCGGGGCCCCGCTGGCGGTGCGGTAACTGTTGGCCGTGGGCAGCAGCGTTTCGAGCTGCGCAAACTTGTCGGTGCCGGAGTTGGTGAGCTGCGCGTGGGCCGCCGGGGCAGCCAGCAGCAGCACCAGCGCAGCTTTCAGGGAGGAAAAACGGGGCATAAACCGGAGAATAGGTTTCAACAAAATGGATGAAGCAGCCAAGACTGGTAAAGGCGGCAAATTACGCCGGCAGGTTGCAGGGCCCTTGGTAGCAGGAAACTATTTCTCACTTCAAGCATATTTCTGCTGAAGCAGCAGCAGCGCTGCCACGCCCAGCGCCGCGCCGCTCACGGCCAGCACCCAGTCGCGCCGGGCCACGCCAGCGCCGCGCAGCAGCAGGGCCCCCAGCGCCAGAATTGCGCTCACGATCAGCACCTGCCCCAGCTCCACGCCCACGTTGAAGGCCAGCAGCTCCAGCACCGGCCGGCTCTGCTGGCCCAGCAAGGCGCGCAGGTAGTTGGAAAACCCCAGCCCGTGGACGAGGCCAAACGCGGCGGCCAGGGCGTTGGGGGCCGTCCACAGCAGCGGCGCGGGGGCCCGGTGCGGCGTAGCCGGTAGGCCCGCCCGCCCGGCCCGCGCCAAATTGAACGCTGCCGTGGCCATGATGGTGACCGGAATCAGGGCCTCGATGGCGGCCGGCGGAAACGTGACGAGCCGCAGCGTGGCCAGCGCCAGCGTGAGCGAGTGGCCCACGGTGAAGCTCGTGACCAGCGCCAGCACCCGCCGCCAGTCGGCCAGCACGTAGGGCGCGCACAGGGCCAGCAGAAACGTGAGGTGGTCGGTGGCCCGCGGGTTGCAAATGTGCAAAAACCCCAGGTGCAGATAGGTTTGGAAAGTACTCATGCAAGAAGAAAGCGGAGTTGCTGCAAAAGTCCGCTACTTGCCGGAAACTCTGGCCTGTTCACATTTTAGTATAATTCCTGGTTCTTATGGTCTTCCATTTAGGTAATGCAAACCCGCACTGAGATCCTAAATTGGACGTGCAGACAGGATTAAGGAGCTTCACTTTTGCTGTTACACTGGTGCGTACCGCCCTAATAATCAATTCGTTTTTATAATCATTCTATGCTATACCGTTACATGCTGGCGTTTTTGCTATTTCTAACATTCCCCTCGGCCCATAGCTAGACTTTCATTGTCGGCGCCAACGAAGTATCCTTGTTTCTCAGCCGCTAAGACGCTGCGCGCGCCGTGCATAAGCTGTTCAAAAGCCGGCGCGGCGGATTTGGCTGGCGCGCATTTGGTGGGGCGGGCATGGCGGCTTCCATCAGCCTTGCTTAGCAAACGACCAGCGCTGGCGTCTGGACGCCGGGCGTAGTCATTGGCTTGGCGCTGGCTGCGTTAGGCATCAAAAAACTTACCCAGTTTGGGTGGGGGCGTGAGCATCGCGTGCTAGGCGACTTGGGGCGACTACCGGCCACATACCAGCCGACGTAAAGCGCCGCTTACACAGAAGTTTTGCCTCTTTTCACGGCACCGCTTCCGCCCCCAATCCGTTATTGGCAACCGGCATTTCGCCTGGCGCGCCAACTTCCACCCAATCAGGCACCTAACCCGGCCGCTGCCTGGTCAACCCCCAACGCCTCAATTACCACCCCTGCCCACTTGCTAGCCGATGCCCGGCAGGATACCCTCGACGCTGCACTGGGCTTGTTTTTGGCTACGCGCGGCCTACCTGCGCAAAGCACTAACCCAGCAAATGGCGCGGGAAAATGGCGGCACAGGGCAGGCCCAAATATGCGCTAGCAGGTAGCACGGCAAAGTCAACCTCAGGTCTATACGCCCTATACAGCAGCATACAATGGCTAAGAAAGTTATTACCAAACCATATTAAATATATAAATTTTTATATTATATTTACTTCAACGTGGTTACCTCTGGTCTAGCAGCGATGGGGCCCCACAGCAACCCATGGGGCTATATCAGGCCTTGAATCGCATTTTACCATCTTCTTACGCTTTCATCGAATGGAAACTGTGCTTGAGGAAATCCGCGAACAGCAAAAGCAGACTTGGGATACGTTTTCACCGGGATGGAAGAAATGGGACACCTGGACCATGAACTTCCTCCGTCCAATGGGCGACGAAATTATTGACGCACTTCGCGTCAAGGAGCACGACCAAGTGCTGGACGTAGCAACGGGCACCGGCGAACCCGGCCTGACTATTGCGCGCCTAGCCACGCACGGCCAGGTAGTCGGCTTTGATTTATCGGAGGGCATGCTGGCCGTGGCCAGGGGAAATGCCGAAAAACAGGGCATTGCCAACTACGAAACGGTAGCAGGCGACGTGTGCGAAGCGCCTTTCGATAGCCACCGTTTCGATGCCATCAGCTGCCGCATGGGCTTCATGTTTTTCCCCGACATGGTGCTGGCGGCGCAGCAAATGCACCGGGTGCTGAAGCCCGGTGGCCGGCTGGCGACCTGCGTGTGGGCTGCCCCGGCCCAAAACCCCTGGATAACCACCATGATGGGCGCCATTGCCACGCACATGGCCTTGCCGGCCCCGGTGCCAGGGGCCCCCGGCATGTTCCGCTGCGCACAGCCCGGCGCATTGGCTACCGTATTGCAAAAAGCTGGTTTTCATAACATCCACGAAAAGACCTTGACCAGCACCGTCCATTTCGCTGCTCCAGAAGAATACTGGCAGAACATGATGGAAGTCGCCGCGCCCGTGGTTGCCGCCATGAGCCAAGCGGATAAAACCACACGGGCCGCAATCCAGAAAACGACGTTCGAATTGCTGGAGCGAAAAAAAGTGGATGGAGAAATCCGCCTGCCTTTTGCTTCGCTGGTTATCACCGCTGAAAAAGCCTAGCCAGGCTCCGCGAGTAACGAGTTCCAACGTGGGCCCCCGGGGCCCCATCCGCCACCGCAATTACGCCGCTGGGCGGCCGGGCGCAGCAGCCGGCATCGTCCGGGCCAGCAGCGCGCGGGCAGCGTCCTGGCCGCTGACGAGGGCTGCCTCAACCGTGCCGGCGAATGGGCCGCTGTAGGCGCCCTCGCCGGCAAAAAACAGCGTGTCGGCCACGGGCGTGGCCAGGGCCGCTTGCGCCGCCCCCGCGCCCACCGTGGCGTACGAGTACGCGCCATGGGCGTACAGTTCGCGGCCCCAGTTCCGCACGTAGCTGGCGCAAAGCTGCGCTTGCAGCACTTCGGGCGACACCGCCAGCAACGGGGCCAGCGACGCCAGGGCGAGCTGCAGCACCGTTTCGTCGGGGGCACCGACGAGCTGCTGCGCTGCGGGCCCCGCCAGCCAGCCGGTGAGCTGGGGCGCGGCGGCAGGCCACTGGCTCCACCACGTGGGCACGGCCGCATCGGAGAGCAGAAACTCCAGTTCCGGCAGCCGCTCCTGCCAGAAGGGCGTGCGAAATTCCAGCACGATTTTGATAACCGACCCAAACCCGAGCTGGGCCGCGGCGGCCCGGTGCGCGGCCACCTCCGGCACAAAGCCGAGGTAGCCGGCTTGCTGGGGGCCCCGCTGCCACACCCCCAACGGCACCGTGCACAGCACTTGCTGGGCGCGGTAGGTGGCGCCGGCTTTCGTTACGGCCTCAACTTGCCCGGGCTGCCACCGGATTTCCCGCACCGGCGCGGCCAGGTGCAGCAGGGCCCCCGCCACTTGCGCCTGCGCCGCCAGCCAGTGCAGCAGCGGCCCGTAGCCGCCCACCGGGCGTGGCGAGTCCTGGGCCCCGCCCGCCGCCCACTCGTCGCGCATGGCCCAGGCGCTCACACGCTGCGCATCGGCCGCGTCGTAGCCTTCGGCAAACTGCGTGGCGAAGGTGCGCACCGCGTCGTGCGCGGGGCCCGGAAACTCGCGGTCCAGGAAATCGGCCAGCGGCACATCGTCGGCCAAGACGTGGAGTTTTTCCAGCAGCGGGGGCAGCAGCGCGAAGTAGTTGGCCTCGGCCTGCAACTCGCCTTTTTGCACCAGGTACGACGCGCCATCGGCTTGCTGCCACGCAATGCCGGCTTCCGCCAAGAGGGCCCGGGTGAGGGGCACTTCCCCGTGCATGAATTCCGCCCCGGCTTCGATGGCCTGGGTGAAGCCCGGGGGCGTGAGCGTGTGCACGCGCCCGCCAATGCGGTCCTGGGCCTCCACGATGCACACGCGCCGGCCGGCCCGGGCCAGCTCCCACGCCGCGAGCAGCCCCGCGGCCCCGGCCCCGATAATCAGCACTTCGGTAGAATAATTATTGCTATTCGCAGCCATACGTTTTGCGCAAGAAAAAGCCCCGCTAGCAAGTACCAGCGGGGCTTTTTGTTTTGAAACAACCTCCTTAAACCGTTGGGATTTCCACGTTCTCGAACTTCACCGCGCCGTCTTCCAGCACGGCTTCCACCACGGCGTCCTTGCTCACTTTGCCGGAGAGAATCTCCTTGGACAGCTCGTTGAGAATCACGCGCTGGAGCACGCGCTTCAGCGGCCGGGCCCCAAACTGCGGGTCGAAGCCCTGCTCGCCGAGGTAGTCGAGCACCTCGTTGGTGGCTTCCAGTTGGATGCCGGCCTCGTGCAGGCGCTGCTGAATTTGCTTGAACTGGATGTCCACGATGCGGCGGATTTCCTTGCGCTTGAGGGGCTGGAACATCACGATTTCGTCGATGCGGTTCAGGAACTCGGGGCGCATGTGCTGGCGCAGGCGCTCCACCACTTCGTCGCGGGTGCGGTCCACCACTTCCTCGTGGTTGTACTCGTTCAGCTCCTTGAAATTGCGTTGAATGATGTCGGCCCCCGTGTTCGAGGTCATGATGATGATGGTGTTTTTGAAGTTCGCCACCCGGCCTTTGTTGTCGGTGAGGCGGCCATCGTCGAGCACTTGCAGCAGGATGTTGAACACGTCGGGGTGCGCCTTCTCAATCTCGTCGAGCAGCACCACCGAGTAGGGCTTGCGGCGAACGGCTTCGGTCAGCTGGCCGCCTTCGTCGTAGCCCACGTAGCCGGGAGGGGCCCCGATGAGGCGCGAGGTGGCGTGGCGCTCCTGGTACTCGCTCATGTCGATGCGCACCAGGGCGTTTTCGTCGTTGAACAGGTACTCGGCCAGGGCCTTGGCCAGCTCGGTTTTGCCCACGCCGGTGGTGCCCAGGAAAATAAACGACCCGATGGGCCGCTTGGGGTCTTGCAGGCCGGCGCGCGAGCGGCGCACGGCGTCCGAGATGGCGGCGATGGCCTCGGTCTGGCCGGCCACGCGCCTGCCCAGCTCGGCTTCGAGGTTGAGCAGCTTGTCGCGGTCCGATTGCAGCATTTTGTTCACCGGAATGCCGGTCCACTTCGCTACTACTTCGGCAATGTCCTCGCTGGTTACCACCTCTTGCAGCATCGCGCCGCTGTCTTTCGTGGCGTTGGCGTCGTCCTGCAAGGTTTTCAGCCGCTGCTCGGCTTCCTGAATTTTGCCGTAGCGCAGCTCGGCCACGCGGCCGTAGTCGCCTTGGCGCTCGGCCTGCTCGGCTTCGGTTTTGAAGCGCTCGATGTTTTCCTTCTCGGTCTGGATGCCGGTGAGGACGGATTTCTCACCTTCCCACTTGGCCTTCAGCGCGTCGCGCTGCTCGTTCAGCTCCGACAGGTCCTTGCTCAACACGGCCTCGCGGTCGTGGTTGTCTTCGCGGCGCATGGCCTCGCGCTCAATTTCGAGCTGCATAATGCGGCGCTGCACTTCGTCCAGCTCTTCGGGCATGGAGTTCATCTCGATGCGCAGCTTGGCAGCGGCCTCGTCCATCAGGTCGATGGCCTTGTCGGGTAGGAAGCGGTCGGTGATGTAGCGGCTGCTCAGCTCCACGGCCGCAATCACGGCGTCGTCGGTGATGCGCACGCCGTGGTGCAGCTCGTACTTCTCCTTGATGCCGCGCAGGATGCTGATGGCGTCGGGCACGCTCGGCTCGTCCACTACCACGGCCTGGAAGCGGCGCTCCAGGGCCTTGTCCTTCTCGATGTACTTCTGGTATTCCTTGAGCGTGGTGGCGCCGATGGCGTGCAGCTCGCCGCGGGCCAGGGCGGGCTTGAGCAGGTTGGCCGCGTCCATGGCGCCCTCGCCCCCGCCGCCGGCGCCAATCAGGGTATGAATCTCGTCGATGAAGAGCAGGATTTGCCCCTCCGAGTCGGTCACTTCCTTGATAACGGCCTTGAGGCGCTCCTCGAATTCGCCCTTGTACTTGGCCCCGGCCACGAGCAGGCCTAGGTCGAGGCTCATCAGGGTTTTGTCTTTCAGGTTTTCGGGCACATCGCCAGCCACGATGCGCTGGGCCAGGCCCTCAGCAATGGCGGTTTTGCCCACGCCGGGCTCGCCGAGCAGCACGGGGTTGTTCTTGGTGCGGCGCGACAAAATCTGGAGCACGCGGCGGATTTCTTCGTCGCGCCCAATCACGGGGTCCATCTTGCCCTGGCGCACCCGCTCGTTCAGGTTCACGGCGTAGCGGTTCAGGCTCTGGTATTGCTCTTCGGCGGTTTGGCTCGTGACTTTGCGGCCCCCGCGCAGCTCCTGGATGGCTGCTTTCAGGTCTTTCTCGCTGAAGCCGTTGTCTTTGAGCAGGTTCGCGGCGGTGTCTTTGCCGCCGAGGATGCCCAGTAGCAAGTGCTCGACGGAAACGAACTCGTCGCCCATGCTTTTCACGGCGGCGTTGGCGCGCTGCACGGCGTTGGCCGCGTCGTTGGCGAGGTAGGGCGAGCCGCCGCTCACCTTGGGGTAGGCAGCCACAATGGCGTCGAGGCGCTGGCCAAGGTTGGCCATGTTGGCGCCCATTTTCTTGCCCAGAAACGCCAGGGTGTTCTCGTCGTTCTGGAGCAGGGCCTTCAGCAAATGGCCCGTTTCGATGGCCTGCTGCTGGTTGGCCCCGGCAATTTCGGTGGCCTTCTGCACGGCCTCCTGTGCCTTGATGGTGAAGTTTTTAAAGTCCATTTTAGTGCTAAGTAGATAGTAGGTGCTTCGGGTCAGGAAGTTCTACGCAAGACTTAGCAAAGCAGGTGCGAGAAGGGTTTTCCGGACTTTTTGGCTCCGTTTAATGCTGAAATAGTTCATTAATAAGACATTTTGCCATAATTTTATCGACTGCAGCCCTTTGATTAGGCCATCATGTTTCAGTAACGTTACTTTTTTAATATGAAGCTTTTAAATAAGTTGATTTCGACCGGCTCCACACTATTCACGAAGCAATTTCCAGACTATTCTTATGGCTTAATCAGGCGCATTGGTGTAGATAATATAATTAGAGATGAACATTGGGCTGAATTTGAAAGCATTGTTTACTCCCTGAACAGCGAAGATTTAACCCGATTATTGGATGGTTTGTGTTTGACTAATAAGTACGATAAACAGTTAAAAAGTTACTTTTCAAGTGAAGAATCCGAAGTAAAGCGCTTGACATCTGGCGCCCATAATCTACACCTTGCATGGGAGCGACGAGGCAATAATGTTGGGTCTTCTTTAAAAGGAAATCAAGTCGATGGATTTATCCTTTACTTGGAAGAAGCCCATCATGATCTTTCAGAAAATTTTACAAATCCAGTATTAAATGCGGAAGCATCCGCTAGGTTAATTCGGGTATACATGGGTTTTAGTGACACTGAAGCAGCTTATTCCGCTTTTCTAAACGCGACACGTTCGATTCCTAACCATTTATTAGCACACCTTAACAACTTCAAAGTAACATCGCCCAAGTGGCTAGGCGGCCCAGAAACGATGCAGAGTTTTGTAAATCAAGTTGCAAATACTCAGCTTAGAAATTTGATACGGCTTATGTATTTAGTAGAAATATATAGTGACTTGTTTTATAGTTTTTCACCAACGGCTTATTCAAAATTTAAAAAGCATCATGGCAAATCCATTTCGGAAGCATTAGCTACCACCATAATCCCGACTGACGATTCCTTGCTATCTATCTACATTCGTAATTACCTTGCTTGTCTATACCAAATACTCGGCCTTAGAAAAGAATTATCAGCAATTAAGAACCAGCTTAAAGGCCAACGCACCAATTACCCTTGGGCTTATTTCGGCTGGGTATAATTCTCAGTAGCTGTATTTAATCACCGCGCAATAAAATGTATCGAACTCGCATCGAACAGGGATATGGCACGCGACAGGCCCAACGGCCAGAAGTGCGCGGCGAGGGGCCCCATAGTTACCACGGCGAGCATGCCGCCGTACAACAGGCGGGCATTATTTCCCCAGCTGCGAGGTAGCACAGACAATTGACAAAAGGGGTCCCTACTCACCCGCGTGCCTCGTACAAGTATCCGAATGAAACCGAACTCCGTTGCTGCCTTTTACGACGCGCTTGCCCCGGGCCCTGAGTCCGCCGTGGGCGTGTTGCCGCCGCCGGACATGGGGTAATGCGTGGGATATTTTAACGTGTTCTCCTTGGCGGACCTGCGCGGGGCGGCCCCGATGACGTTTAGCCGGCGGGAATACTACAAAATCACACTCTGCCGCGGGCTCAGCCAGGTGGAGTGTGCCGATCAGGCCCCGCACGTCGGCGCCAACACCTTG
This sequence comes from Janthinobacterium lividum, assembly GCA_050954665.1. Classification (GTDB taxonomy): domain Bacteria; phylum Bacteroidota; class Bacteroidia; order Cytophagales; family Hymenobacteraceae; genus Hymenobacter. Next base: position 49,187 of record JBPBPC010000004.1, on the reverse strand, counting down.
TTTCTGGTGATGCCGCGCGTGCCCTACCGGTGGCTGCCGCTCACCGAAGCGCCCGCAGGCTACAGCTGCCTCTTCGACGACGCCTTTCTGCTGCCCGCCCGCCCCGGGGTGATACTGGCTGAGCTGCCAATTTTCCAGCCCGGGGCCTACCCAGTGTGGGAAGTGGCCGTGGCCGACTGCACGGCGGTGGAAGCCATTTCCGAGAAGATGGCGCGCGAACTCCCGTCCGGCTACGCCTACAAGCACGACCTGCTGCGCACCTACCTCTGGGAACTGATTCACCTGGTGCAGAAGCTGCAGCCGGTTCCCGCCCCGCTGGCGACGCATAGCGCTGCCGAACGGGTTGCTGCCCAGTTCACGGAGCTGCTGGAGCAGCAGTTTCCGCGCCCCAGCCCGCAGCCGCCGCTGCGCCTGCGCACCGCCACCGACTACGCCGACCAACTGGCGGTGCACGTCAACCACCTCAACCGTGTGCTGAAGGAGACGACGGGCCACACCACCACCGCCTTGCTCAGCAGCCGCTTGACGCAGGAAGCCAAGCGCTTGCTGAAGCAAACCAGCTGGAGCGTTTCAGAAATTGCTGATGGCCTGGGCTTTGCCGACGTGGCCCACTTCTGCACCTTTTTCAAGCGCCACGCCAGCCAGACGCCGGGGGACTTCCGGCGGCTGGCCGTGTTTGGCATCTAAAAACGGTTTCAGAAACCAAAAAGAACGTCATGCTGAGCGGATTCTTTTGTAAGATTCAAACGTGCTCCAACATGTTTGAATTCTAAAACAGATGGGTTGACTGGCGAAGTTTGCCGCCCGATTACTGCCCGGACTTTTGTAGCCTACCAACTCGCCTCCCCATTCGAGGAGGCCAAACCCATAGGCAACATGGCAAACAAGAAAATTGCGCTGGTCACCGGCGGCAACAAAGGCATCGGTTTTGAAATTGTGCGGGGGCTGCTGCAAGCAGGCTGCCGGGTGTACCTGGGGGCCCGCGAGGCCACCAAGGGCCAGCAAGCCGCCGCGGCGCTGGCCGCCGAAGGCGACGTCCTGTTCCTCGAAGTGGATTTGGCTAACCAGGCGACGCTTGATGCGGCGGCGGCGTACTTGCAGTGCGAGGAAGGCCGCCTCGACATTCTGGTGAACAACGCGGGCATCAATGCGGCCGGCGACGGCTCGCCCAGCACGGCCACCGTGCGCAGCGTGGAGCAGGCGCTCCAAACCAACTTTGTGGGCGCGGTGGCCGTCACCCAAGCATTTTTGCCGCTGGTGAAGCAGGCCGCGGCGGGGCGCATCGTCAACGTGTCCAGTCCGCTGGGTTCGCTCACCCTCGTGGGGCAGCACGATTGGGGCCTGTTGGGGTACTCGGCCTCGAAGGCTGCGCTGAACATGCTCACCGTGCAGCTGGCCTACGAGCTGCGCGACACGGCCATTAAAATAAACTCGGCCGCACCCGGCTACACGGCCACCGACCTGAACGGCTTTGCCGGCACGGACACCCCCGCGCAGGGCGCTGCGGAGGCCATCCGACTCGCGCTGCTGCCGGTCGAGGGCCCCACCGGCACAATGTCCTCTTTCGATGGCCCGTTGCCTTGGTGAGGCTTGCTGCTAAGCAGGTGGTAGTAGCTTATCGGTTAAGGCGCTTTATATCTCTTCTCTGCTGACGCGCAACAATGGGCTGTGGCAGACTTGCTGCTTCTCCTGGTATGAAGGGAAGCAATCAAAAGTGTTTCTATAGCTACCTAAAATGCCGGAGCGGGGCTCGTGGTTGGTGTGCCGCAACCAGAAGGCGCGAAAACGCTGGCAGCTATTTTCTCCCCGCCGGCTTCTCGGCATCAGCGTTGTAGTGCATCTTGCCCATTTTCCGCATTTGCTTGCGTTCCTGGCGGTCCATGCCGGGCACTTTCGCGTCGCGGCGGGCGGCGCGGGGGCTGCCAGCGTCGCGGGTGGCGGGCGTGCTGAGGGGCGCGCTGCCCGGCACGGTAGCAGGCGTTACGGGAACGCCAATTGTTGGCGATGGTACCCCATTCGGTGTTACCGCTCCCGATGGCAACACAGTTTGGGCCAGGGCGGCGCTGGTGCTACAAGCAAAGATGCCAGCTAGAAACAGGAAGGATTTCATAGGAGAGTAAATAGGTGATGGGTATTTATGCGCTGAGCCGCCGCTTTGGTACGGGCAGCAAGCAGCCAGTTATTGGAGTTAGCTGAGGCCGTATTTTCGCCCCGGCCACTTGGGCATGGGTTGGTAGCCGGGGCTTTTTGCGGCAGCGCTTGCCCCGCCCTAACGCGTACGGCAAGCGACGGCAGAGTAGCCATCTTTCTGCCGCAACTGCCACTCTTTATACTCCAATTGCTCGCGCTATTTTGCCGGCGCTGTTAGTTAGGCCACTTACCCTGACCGCTTTCCCACCCCATCCATATGAAAGCACTGTTTATGCTGCTCGGCAGCTTGGTACTAGGCAGTTGTGGCCGGTCGATGGACGATGCGGCTGCCATCAAGCAATTGCTAGAAAAGGAATCGGCTACCTGGCGGGCGGGCGATGCGCCGGGCCACGCCGCTTGCTGGCACATCCAGCCGTACAGCCGCGTGCTGGTTTCAACGGCCGATGGCAAAGCCCTAGACATTCCCCCGGCCCTGATGGTAGCGCCCTCCCCCGCAATGGGCCAGGGCGGGGCGGCGGTTAACACCAACTACAAAATGCATGTGGCGGGAAACACGGCCTGGGTTAGCCACGACGAAAAATCGACCGCAAAGGACGGGCAGACAACGTACTCCCACGAGATGCGGATGCTGGAGAAATTTGATAACCAATGGAAGCTGGTGGGACAGTCCATCCACATCTACAAGCGTTGAGGCAGCCGGCACAAGCCGGGCTGCACAGCCAGGTATCAAAAAGAACGGTTACAAAAGGGGCCCCTGCCGATAATCGGCAGGGGCCCCTTTTGTAACCAAAGCGAAGGCGCTAGAAGAGACTGGCTGCCCTAGCGGCGACTACATTTTGGATTTGGTTTTCATCGAGCCGTCGGCGTTGGTTTTCATCTTGCCACTTTTGCGCATCATTTTCTTGTTGCTGCGGTCGCTGCTCGACATGCTGCGCTTGCTGTCGGGGGCCTGCTGGTCGGTGGTGGGGCTACCGGCGCTGGGCATGTTGGACGGGTTGCCGGTTTGGGCCCCGGGGGTGGTGCCGGGGGCTACGGTTTGGGCCGAGGCAGCGCTGGTGATGAGGGCACAAGCGGCGGCGAGGATCAGGGTGGCTTTCATAAAAGGAGAAAAATTGGGTGGGGAAATTGGGTGCCAGCTTCGCTGGCAAAGCGTTATACGCAGTGTTGAGCTAACCGTTTACGCCGATGCGGATTAGCTACGTATTTCTATAGAACTGAGCGGCGGTGCGCCACGGCGGCAACCGGAAAAGCTAGGGCGCTTTGGCCAGCACTTCGCGCAGCGGCGTCCATCGGATGTCGGGGTAGCGGGCGTTGTCCAGGGGCGTAAGTTTGGGGGCCCCGGTGAACATGTTGTGCAGGTACTGCATGCCCTGCCAGGGCGGGAACACGTCGTGGGGCGCGGGCGCGAGCCTGCGCGTCACCTTCATCAGCAGCTTCAGCAGCCACAGGCCGCCGGCCCGCAGGCGGCGGAAGCGGCGGCCGGTCACGGCGGTAGCGGCAGCTTGGAGGTCGCGGACGGTGGCGACGGCGCCGGCCACGCGCAGGTAGCGGGGCGTGGTGGGGTCGAGGGCCGCGGCGGCCGTGAAGGCGGCGGTGTCGGCGATGGTGGTGAAGTCGAGCGGCTGGTCGTCGCGGCCCCAGTACAGCACGCGCCGAATTTTGAACAGCACCACCGGGGCCTGGCCGGTCAGCAAATCCATGAACATGCCGTTGAGGACGGACGTGGCGGCGATGGGGGCCCCGTCGAGCCGCTGGCCGAACTCGCGGCGCAGGTCGAGGTTGCGGTTGGAGCCGGCGGGCAGCTTCGTGAAGTCGATGGAGTAGTCGGACGGGATGAAGCGGGGCACGCCGGCGGCCACGGCCGCTTCGAGCAGCCGCGTTTGCAGGTCCACAATCACGTCGCGCAGCCCCGACACCGCCGACACCACGCAGGCCGCGCCCGCACAGGCGTCGGTGAGGGCCCCCACGTCGTTGAAATCGACTTCCACCACGGCCGCGCCCTGCTGGCGCAGGGTTTCGACGGCCGGCTTGGTGTTGCCGGGGCGCACCAGGGCCCGCACGCGGGCACCCCGTTGCAAAAGGTTTTGCGCAATGCGGTGGCCGAGGTCGCCGGTGGCGCCGGCCAGCACGATGAGGGCCGGTTCTGCGTGTGGGCCGCTCTGCGGGCCGGTTGTTTGCGCTGCCAAAATGGATGGTTTATGCGTGGTTGGGTGCATCCTTTTGCCGCTGGCTTCGCAAGGCGCTGGCACAGCGAACGAAGCCTGACAACCAAGTTGGTCTTTTCATACCGCATTGCTTTCCATAATGTTGCAAAAAGCAATGCCCCACCGTGCGCTAATCTTAAGTGGCGCATTTACTGGGTCCGGTGCCTTTTGCCTTGGGCAGCCGTTAGCATGGCACCCACACCGCTCTAGCACTACAATTCCAGTCCTGCCATTAAACTGAATGCCTGGTAGTGCAGCTGGCCAAGGTCTTCTGTGATGCCGCCCGTCGTCACCGGCAAGCCCGGGTTTCTTTCGCTATCGCTCCCGGCGCTGTATTGCGCTTCCAGCAAAGGCGAAACCCGGGCTTTCGTCTTGAACTGCACCCCCAAGCGCAGCGCCCCGCTCACGGTGGGCGACTTTGATTTCGTATTCTGGATGGGTGCTGTTACCACGTCGTTGCGGTAAGGAGTGGTGGTACCCCCCGTACGGGTAAGGGTCGTGTACGAAAGGGTTGTTTGGTTGCTGGTGTACATGCCGAACACGGGACCGGCCGCCAGGTAAGGGCGCACAAGGCCACGGCCCAACGTGTAGCGAAGCAGCACCGGGGCTTGCAGGCTCTGCACTTCCACGCTCGCGGGCAGGCTGAGCAACTGGCCGGCATTGGTGGTGCCCAACTGGGCTGGCTGCGTCTGGGTGGCCTCGCTACGCAGGCGCGCGTAGTGCACCCCGGCAACCAGCGACCAGGGCCCCTGGTAAGCCAACCGCAGCTCCACGCCAAAAGCTGGCAGAACGGTCGCCTGCCCGTTGGCTGAGGTAAGGTAGTCAGACGAGGGGTAAAACAGCTTGCCCCGCTGGGCCCCCGCGCGCAGGCTGACGAGCAGCCGCACGGTGCTCGGGGCTTCGGGCAAGCGGTAGTCGTGGGCCGGGACGGCGGCGTGGCACAACGCATTGTAGCGCAAGACCAAGTCGCCAATGTTGCGTTCGTTGAATGAAGTGCGCGGCACCGCTGCCACCACCGCCGGGCAATCCTTGAACACTGCGGACAAGGCAGCCACGTAGGAGGCAGGCCGCACGGGCGCTAAACCGCTGCCCGCCACGGTTATAAAGTACTGAACCGTTTCGGATTGCGTGTACTCCGCTTGGCCCCGGTGCAGGGTCATGTCCACGTCGTACCGGTAAAAGTTGGCCGCCCCCCCCACCAAACGCTGCAGCAAGACAGCCACTGAATCCACCGCTCCCGTTTCCGCATTGCGCCCCGATGCCAAGCTGCGTTTCACAAAGCAGCGCCCGTCTGGCCACCCAAAAGCGCGCACAGTCTGCACGCTGAATTTGCGCGCCGCGCTTGGTGCATTGTCGGGGAGGAGCGTTAGGCCCTGGTCCGTGGCAAAACGGGGCACGGTCAGCATGCCGCGCAGGGTGTCGCCGGCCGCCGTTACCACGTAGCCGGGCAGGTTTCGTGTATTACTCTGGGCCGTGACCAGGGCCGGTTGCAAGGCTCCCAGGGCCCCGGCAATTAGAAAAGTGCTTAATTTATTAGTAACCATTTACCCATATTTTGGCGCCGAAACGCAGTGTTATTTTATTGATCACCTACTCAAGTAGTTCGTATTAATGCAACCCAGCACCAAGCAATAATCTCCCCGACCTCAAAAGTAATGAGCTGCCCGCGGCCAAGGGCATACGTACAGCTTATTACCGGCTTACCAACGGCATTGCTCACGAAGGCTGGTTTGAAGCCGTCAGTTATTTACCTAGCTGAGCACTTACCAAGGTGCTGGCAATCCTAATTGGCCCGTAGCAGCCGTGCGGCGGCAGCTTGCTTACCGTGGCAGTGCCCACAAAATTGCGCTTAAGGTTCAGCTCGCGAAGAACCTAGGTTTCCAGACCGCGTAGGCATAAGGCTTGTTGCTGCTTTCATCAACTCTGGCCCACCGACGCGGCATGAAATATTTAGTCCTTCTACTGCTGTGGTTGCCCGGCCCAGCGGCTTGGGCCTGTGCTTGGTGCCGCCCGCGGGTGCAGGCCGGCATTCACAACGCTGCCTACACGGCTAACCTGGTGCTCGTGCTGCTGCCGGTAGCCGTGCTGCTGGCGCTGGGCGTGGGCTTGTTTTATTGGGAGCAGCTCCGGCTTCGTTTCGCCTCCGCCCATGCAATCCGCTAGGGCCCCGGGGCTGCGCCGCACGCCGCTGGTGGCGGCGGGCCTCTTGCTTGGCGCTGGCCTGGGGGGCTTCGTTGACGGCATTGTGCTGCACCAAATTTTGCAATGGCACAACATGCTGTCGGGCAAATTACCGCCCGATACGCTGGTGCGGGCCAAGGTGAACATGTACTGGGACGGCCTCTTCCACGCGGCGGTGTGGGTGCTCACGGCGGTGGGGCTGCGCCTGCTGTGGAGCGCCACCGGCCGGGCCGACGTGCCGCACTCGGGCCCCACGCTGGCCGGTGGGCTGCTGCTGGGCTGGGGCGCGTTCAACGTCGTGGAAGGCATCATCGACCACGAGGTGCTGGGCCTGCACCACGTGTACGAGTACACGCACGAGCACCTGCCGGCCGATTTAGCCTTTTTAGCGTTCGGCGTGCTGCTCCTGGCGAGTGGCTGGGGCCTGGTGCGGGCGGGCCGGCAGTAGCAGGGCCACTGTGGCCCACGCTATTGCCAGCCACCGACCTACCCACAAACCCACGGCATCCACGCCACTTGGTTCAGCCCTGGCTTGCGTCGGCGCCCACCATCATGGGCAAATTGAAGCCCATGCTGTGCCTGTGCACCTGCCGCGTTACGTCCTGATTTAAAGGATGGTCAGGCCGCCGGGGCCCCTAGCATCGCCACTACCGCCGCCGGGTCTTCTACCTCGATGATGAGCTGCCGGTATTCCTCGTCGTGGAGCATCACCACCACGGCGTGCGCCGGGTTGGCGACGTCGACGAACGCGGGTTTCAACTGGTAATCGAGGTAGAACGTGCCGGCTTTGAGGCCCCAGGGCACGGAAGTGCCGAGGGCGCGAAAGCCATTGATGTGCTCGGCGACGGCGGGGTCTTGCCGGGCCCCCGCGATGTGGGCGCGCGGGATGGTGAGCGAGTTCTTGAAGGCCCACACCTTGTGCAGGCCCTTCACGGTGAACAGGATATCGTCGCCTTGCTGGGTAACTTCGACCATGACGGGGCTATTGCGCGAGTAAGGGAGCAGCGCTGGTGCGGGCGGCCGGCGTGGCCGGGGCCACGGCTTGGCGGGCGGCTTGGCGGGCGGCTTGGCGGCGCATCAGCAGCAAATATATTCCGCCCGATAACAGAAAGCCTACGAACCACGCGTAATTGTACACGGCCACCAGGCCGGGCCACGCCGCGCCTTTGGCCAGCACGCCGATGGCGGTGAGGAAGCCCGGCACATTGGGCAGCACGCCCAGCACCAAAGCGAGCAGGGCGGCGGGGTTCACGCCGCCGCGGTAGGCGTAGGGGCCCCGGTACTGGTAGAGGGCGGGCAGGTCGAGTTGCTGGTGGCGCAGCACGTAGTAGTCGGCAATCATGATGCCGCCGATGGGCCCCAGCAGCGCCGAATAGCCCACAAGCCAGGTGAAGATGTAGCCCGACGGGTCGGCGATGAGCTTCCAGGGGAAGATGAGCACGCCGAGCACGCCGGTGAGGTAGCCGCCGGCCTTGAAGCTGATGCGCGTGGGCGACACGTTGGCGAAGTCGTTGGCCGGGCTCACGATGTTGGCCGCGATGTTGGTGGCCAGCGTGCTCAGGGCCACGGCCAGCATGGCGGCGCTCACCAGCAACTTGCTCTCGAACTTGGCGGCCAGCACCACGGGGTCCCAAATGGTGTGGCCGTAGATGACGAACGTGGCCGACGTGACCACCACCCCGACGAAGGAAAACATCGTCATCGACGCGGGCAGGCCGATGGCCTGGCCCAGCTGCTGGGCCCGCTGGCTGGTGGCGTAGCGCGTGAAGTCGGGGATGTTGAGCGAGAGCGTGGCCCAGAAGCCCACCATGCCCGTGAGCGACGGGAAGAAGAAGGCCCAAAACGCGGCGGCCGTGGCAAACTTGCTGGGCCGCGCCAGGATGGGGCCCAGCCCGTGCCCCGCCGATATGGCCCACCACAGCAGCGCCAGCGCCGCCACCGGCAAGAAAAACGCTTTGAAAACCAGCAGCTTCCGAATGCTCTCAACGCCCAGGTACACCACGTACATGTTCAGCAGCCAGAACAAAAAGAACAGCAGCGCAGGCCCCGTGGCCAGGCCCCAGCTGGCCGGAAACACGGCCGGCAGCGTGCCCAGCGCCGGCACCCACAGCACGGCCATCTGGTAAAGGGCGTAGCCGCCGATCCAGGTTTGGATGCCGAACCAGCCGCAGGCAATAATGGCCCGCAGCAGCGCCGGCACGTTGGCCCCGCGCACCCCAAAGCTGGCGCGGGCCAGCACCGGAAACGGGATGCCGTACCGGGCCCCAGCGCGGCCGTTCAGCAGCATGGGCAGCAGCACAATGGTGTTGCCCAGGAAGATGGTGAGCAGCGCCTCCCACCAGTTCATGCCGCCTTCGATGAGCGAGCTGGCGAGCATGTAGGTGGGGATGCACAGGCTCATGCTGATCCAGAGGGCGGCGTAGTTGCCGGTGCCCCAGGTGCGATTGGCCAGCGCCACCGGGGCCAGGTCGGGACTGGTGAGGCCGGGGGCCGGGGCAAGTTCCTGCGACGTATCCATGCGGTTCCAAGTAAAAAGGCTTGGAGCGAATGTAGTGAAAACGTGGGTTTTGGGGGCCCGGGGTGGCGCATTCTTTTAGTTAAGGCCCCAGGCGTACGCTTCCCAAACGCAAAAAGGCCCCCGAACCTGGCGCAGGTTCGGGGGCCCTAGTTGGCCGCGGCTAGGTTTTAGCGGCGGCGAGCGGTTGGGGCAAAAGCCGTGGCCTTGGGGGCCCCAGTGGCGGCCACGCGCCACACCTTGTTGCCCGCGTCGTCCATCACCAGCAGCGCCCCGTCGGGCAGCGTCACCACGCCCACGGGGCGGCCGTAAGCCTTGTCCGAGCCGTCGCCCACCAGGAAGCCGGTCAGGAAATCCTCGGGCTTACCGGCGGGTTTGCCGTCTTTGAAGGGCACAAATGCCACCTTATAGCCCGAGTAAGCGGCGCGGTTCCAGGAGCCGTGCTCGCCCACAAAGGCGCCGTTGCGGTACTTGGCGGGGAAAGCTTTTTGGTCATAAAACGTGAGGCCTAGGGCTGCCACGTGGGGCCCCATTGGCACGTCGGGCACCAAGGCTTTTTGTACCAGTTCGGGGTGCTCACCCTTGCGGCGAGGGTCCACGTTCTGGCCAAAATACGAGTAGGGCCAGCCGTAGAAACCACCTTCCTTCACACTGGTGATGTAGTCGGGCACCAGCTCGTCGCCCAATTCGTCGCGCTCGTTCACGGCCGCCCACAGCGTGCTGGTGCCGGGGTAATAGGCCAGCCCGATGGGATTGCGCAGGCCGCTGGCAAAAATTTTCTCGCCCGAGCCGTCGGGGTTGATTTCCAGAATGTTGGCGCGACGCACCTCGTTCGCGGGGCCGTGCTCCTGCACGTTCGAGCCCGAGCCGACGGTTACGAAAATGGTCTTGCCGTCCTTGCTGGCCAGCAGGTTGCGGGTCCAGTGGTTGTTGTAGCCGCCTTCGGGCAAATTCAAGATTTTCTGGCCCGCGCCGCTGATTTTGGTAGCGCCTGGCTGGTACGTGTAGCGCAACACGCCGTTGGTGTTGGCCACGTAAAACGAGTTGCCCATCACCAGCATCCCGAACGGTTGGTTGAGGCCGCTTAGGAACACAGTGCGCACGTCGGGCTTGCCGTCGTGGTCGGTGTCGCGCAGCAGCGTGATGCGGTTGGCGCTAGTGGCTTGCAGCGAGCGCGACTTGTCAAGGTGCAGTATGGCGGCAATTTCTTTTTTGGTGCCCTTGGGCAAGGTATTGGCTTCGGCCACTAGCACGTCGCCGTTGGGTGCCACGTAGGCCCAACGCGGGCTGTCGAGCTTGCCAGCAAATTCCGTCACGGTGAAACCGGCTGGCGCCGTGGGCGTCTTGCCAGCGGGCCAATCGATTATATCTACCCGCTTGCTCGCCGATTTGGTGGCGTAGGGTGCGGGCAGGTGTACCGCTTCCTCGGCGGGCGTGGTCACGGTTTTGGCCGGCGTGGTCGCGGCGGCGTCTTGTTTTTCCTGGGTGCTGGGCCCGCCGTTGCAGGCCGCCAGCAAGCCAAGGCTGGCCAGTGGTAGGACGTTTTTAATGCGCATGGGTACGAAAAAATACGTTGGATGGGCCCCTGAACTTGTTAAATTACAATCAAAGACCCAGTGTTTTACACTATTTATTCACGATTAGTTGCCCTACGGGCCCCTAAATAAAAACGGCCCGCTGCAAAGCGGGCCGTTTTTGTTTGGCAGTTGCCCAAATGGACCTGCTTGCTCGTAAGCATCGGCAGTGCGGGCTTTCCGGGGCCCCGGGCCAATGCTACATGCGGCCGTAATTCAGTCCCAGAATTAGCACAATGCCAATAACCATGAGGATGAGATACGTCTCCACGGCGCCGGTTTGCACGTAGCGCAGCAAGTAGCCGCCGCCTTGCACCGCCCGCCCGAAGCCGTTGGTAATGGGGTTGATGACGCCGTTCTCCACGAATTTGTAGAGGCCGCGCGACAGGGCCATGGTGGGCTTCACAAACAGCGCATCGTATAGCTCGTCGATGTAATACTTGTGGTACACCAAGTTTTCGGGAGCCGAACGCGGGGCGTCGTCGGCTACCGGGCGCTGGGCACGGGCCACGTATATGACATAAGCCAACACAATGCCGAGCACCCCGGCGGCAACCGACAACCCAATGAGCATCAGTTCGGTGCCGTGGTTGGGCTCTAGGGCAAAGGCGGTGGGATTGAGGCGGCGCGAGTAGGTGAAGAGCGGAGCCAGGTAGTCGGCTAGGTAGTGCTTGCCCAGTACCATGGGGGCCCCCATGAAGCCGCCCACAGCGGCCAGGATGGCGAGCACAACGAGCGGCAAAGTCATGCTGGCCGGCGACTCGTGTAGGTGGTGCTTCTGCTCCTCGGTGCCGCGAAACTCGCCGAAGAAAGCCAAAAATAGCAGCCGGAACATATAGAACGCCGTGAGGAACGACGTGAACAAACCCACGGCCCACATCAGCTTGCTGTGCTCGTACACGTGGCTCAGGATTTCATCCTTGGAGAAAAAACCTGAAAACGGCGGGATGCCCGAAATGGCCAAGCAGCCGATAAGAAACGTGAAAAACGTGATGGGCAAGGCTTTGCGCAGGCCGCCCATGCGGCGCAGGTCCTGCTCGTTGCTCATGGCGTGGATAACCGAGCCGGCCCCGAGGAACATCAGGGCCTTGAAGAAGGCGTGGGTAAGCACGTGAAACAGCGACGACGAGTAGCCCATCACGCCCAAGGCCAGGAACATGTAGCCGAGCTGCGACACTGTGGAGTAAGCCAGCACTTTCTTGATGTCGTTCTGGGCCAAGCCGATGGTGGCGGCGAAAAACGCCGTGGCCAAGCCAATGATGCCCACCACCTCCAGCGTTTGGGGCGCGAGCGTGAACAACACGTTGGCCCGCAGCACCATGTAGATGCCAGCCGTGACCATGGTGGCGGCGTGGATGAGGGCCGACACCGGCGTGGGGCCCGCCATGGCATCGGGCAGCCAAGTATAGAGCGGCAACTGGGCCGACTTGCCCATGGCCCCCACAAACAGCAGCAGCGTGATGGCCGTGCAAATGCCCACCGTGTAGGGCCCAAACTGCATCAGTGAGGCTTTCTGAAACACTTCGCCGTACTGCACCGAATTGAAGGTGAGGTAGATGAGGAAGATGCCGAGCAAAAAGCCCAGGTCGCCGATGCGGTTGATGATGAAGGCTTTCTTGGCGGCGTTGTTGTAGCTGGTGTTGGTGTTCCAAAAGCCGATGAGCAGGTACGAGCAGAGGCCCACGCCTTCCCAGCCGATGAAAAGGATGACGAAGTTGGAACCCAGTACCAGCACCAACATGCTGAAAATAAACAGGTTCAGGAAGCTAAAGAACTTGCCTACGTTCTCGTCGTGCGCCATGTAGCCGATGCTGTACACGTGGATGAGGAAGCCCACGCCGGTCACGAGCAGCAGCATAATCAGGCTGAGCTGGTCAATTTGGTAGCTGAACGGGATTTGCAGCGAACCCACTGATATCCAATCAAACAGCTCGACGGTGTACTGGTACTGGAAATTCAGAAACAGCACCAGCGAAATGGCAAACGAGCCCAGTACCGTGGCGCTGCCGATAAGCCCGGCCACCGTGGCCGGCAAGCGCTTGTTCAACAAGCCATTCAGTAGAAACCCCAGGAAGGGCAGCAGTGGAATGAGAACGTACAGGAAAGTGGGGTACGGCGCGTTGGTGCCGGGGAGAACGGTTTCCATCAGGGAATGGGTGAATGAGCGGATGCGTGAACGAGAAGCAATCGATGCGCGCCGGAGCGGTGGGGGGCCCCAATCGCTCAGTTGCGCAGCCGCTTGCTCACCATTTGAGCCGGCTCAGCAGGTTGACGTCGGTGGTTTGGAAATTGCGGTAGATCATGACGATGATGCCCAGGCCCACGGCCACTTCGGCGGCCGCCACAGCCATGATGAAGAACACGAACACCTGCCCGTTGGGATCGGAACGGTAGGCTGAAAAAGCCGTCAGCAACACGTTCACGGCGTTCAGCATCAGTTCAATGCACATGAAGATGATGATGGCGTTGCGCCGCGTGAGCACGCCTACCACGCCGATGGAAAACAGGGCCGTGGCGAAGAAAACGTAGTACTGCAGCGGAACGGTGCGGATGACTTCGGGAATGGTGGCTTCCATGCGGGGCGGAACGGGCGGAGAATCGGACTGGGTTTGGGCCGTATTTTGGGCAGGCAAAGGTATCCTGAAAAAGCAAACCGCCCGCCGGTTAAAGTATTGCGGCCGGGGCCCCGTCTGCTTGCCCATCATGGAAAACCTGGCTTTTTCGCTCCCCACTCCTATCCTCCCGATGACGGCCTCGCAGCAAGACCGGCAAATTGCCGACGCCGTGCGCCAGCAGCGGCCCCGGCTGTTGCAATTCATCCGCCGCCGCATCCCCGACGAAGCGGAGGCCGAAGACCTGCTGCAAGACGTGTTTGCCGAGCTGGTGGAAAGCTACCGCCTGCTGAAACCCGTGGAGCAGGCCGCTGCCTGGCTCTTCCGGGTGGCCCGCAACCGCATCATCGACCTGTACCGCCGGCAGCGGCCGGTGTCGCTGGAGGCGGCGTTCGGAGCCGCCGAGGCCGACCCTGACGGCGAGGGCCTGCTGCTGGCCGACCTGCTGCCCGCCCCCGACGACTCGCCCGAAAACCGCCTGCTCCGCGAAACCCTGATGGAGGCCCTGGCCGACGCCCTGGCCGAACTGCCGGTGGCCCAGCGCGAGGTGTTCGTGTGGCACGAGTTGGAAGACAAGAGTTTCAAGGAAATGGAGGCCGAAACCGGCGTGCCGCTCAAAACCCTGATTTCGCGCAAGCACTACGCCGTGCTGCACCTGCGCAAGCGCCTGCAAGCGCTCTACACCGAGCTGTTCACAGATTAGCCGGGGCCCCGGGGCCCTCCTGAATTTTACTGACTCAACTAATTATTACCCTTGTCATGAACCGTCAATTCTGGCTGCTGCGCGGCCTCAAATTCATTGTTTTCGCCGGCCTGTTCGTCGCGGCCATGCTGTTCCTCACCCAGTATTTGTGGAACTGGCTGGTGCCGGCGCTCTTCCACGGGCCCCTCATCACGCTGGGCCAAACCTTCGGGCTGCTGCTGCTCAGCCGCTTGCTGTTTGGTAACTGGGGCGGGCGCCGCGGCAGCTGGGCCCAGAAGCGCCGCGCCTGGCAGCAGCGCATGGCCGGGCGCATGGAAAACCTCAGCCCCGAGGCCCGCGAGAAATTCCGCCAGCAAATGCAGGCCAAGTGCGGCGGCATGGGCTGGATGCGCCGGCCCGAAGCCGCGGCCCCGGCGCAGCAGCCCGCGTAGCTTGCCGGGGGGCCCCGGCCTCTTCAGCTTCGTTCGTTGGCAAGTGAGCCAACCATATAAAAAGGCGCAGCTCTGGTGGAGCTGCGCCTTTTTTGCGCACCGGCCGGGCATCTTACAGCTTAAGGTCTTTGGTGTTGTCGTCGAGTTGGCGGTCGATGATGAGGTGGTCGGGGTCAACGGCAACGGAAGCGGGCTTTTGGCGCACCACGAAGCGGAGCTGGTTGTCGCCGGCGCGGAGGCGGCGCTTCACGAGCAACAGCGGCGGCACGGGTTTCTTGTCGGGCCCCAGGGCTGGGAAGACGGCAACGGGCAGGGCGTCGCGGGTTTGGTCGGCGGGGCGCTGGTTGCCCAGGCTGTCGGCGTAGAACTTGGCCGACTTCACCGTGAAATCGACCTGGTAGCGGCCGTCGGGCAGCTTTTTGGCGGTGGCGGCCGTCACGCGGTTGTCGTAGAGCGTGATGCGCTCGAAGGCATCGGTGAGGTAGGGCTGCAGCGAGTCGGGGGCCGCCCGGCGCAGGTAGCCGATGAACTCGGGCGAGTTGGTGTAGGGCGGGCCCTGGAAGGCCACGGCGGCCACATACTTTTTCAGGGCCCCGTTCAGCACGGCCTCGCCCATGTAGTCTTGCAGAGCGTACATCACCACCGAGCCCTTGCGGTAGTGGATGTAGGCTTGGTTTTCGACCAGGCCCAGCGGCACTTCCTTCTTGCGCTCGAAGGCCCGGCCGGTGAGGTAGCCGTTCAGGTCGTACTTAAGGAAGCGCTGCATGGTGGTGGGGCCGTTGTGGTGGCGCAGCACCATCAGGGCCGAGTACTCGGCCATGGCTTCGGCCATGAGCGTGCTGCCCTGCACGTTGCCCCCAATCACTTGGTGGGCCCACCACTGGTGCGCCACCTCGTGGGCCGTTACGTAGAAAGGGTAGTTCAGGTCTTCGGGGTCCTGGTCGTTCACGTGGGCGACGAAGCCGATGGACTCGGAAAAGGGAATGGTGTTGGCGAAGCTTTGGGCGAACGACTGGTAGCGCGGAAATTCCAGGATGCGCAACTGCCGGTGCTGGTAGGGCGAGAAGTTTGTGGAGCAGTACGCCAGCGACGCCTTCGCGCCCGCGGCCATGCGCTGGAGGTTGTACTCGTGCCCGGGCTGGTAGTAAATGGTGATGGGAATGGTGCGTTGCCCCGCCGAGTCCACCCACTGGCTCTTGTATTCTTTGTACCGCGCCGACAAGAACGTGTAGAAGTTGAGCATCGGCCGGTCCATCACGTAGGTGAAGTAGCGGCGGCCGCCCCGCACCCACTCTTTTTGCAGGTAGCCGGGGGCCACGGCGGTTTGGTCGGCCTCGGTGCTGACGGTGGCGCGGAAGCGGATCCAGTCCGAGTCGTCGCTGACGTACGTGTTCTGGCGGGCCTTTAGGTCGTTCACGCGGGCCAGGCGCGGCTTGGGTTGCAGGCCGTAGTTTTTGCGGTCTTGGTCGCCGCGCAGCTCGGCGCTCTCGCGGTAGCCCAGGCCGGGCAGGTAGCCGCTGTTGATGAACGTGCCGTTGTACACGACGTCGGTGCGCGAGCCGGCGTTGGGAAAGCCGCGCTCTTGGTAATACAAGTCGAGCGCGAGGGGTAGCGAGTCGCCGGGGGCCAGCGGGCGGGCCAGGCGGTAGAGGCGCAGGCCGAAGGTGGTGTCGTTCAGGGCCAGCGCGGCCTGGCCGGGGGCCCCCAGGGCCAGGGCCCGCACGCGCGGGTGCTCCTCCACGGGCAGGCTCACGATGACGGTGTCCAGGGCCCGGGCGTGCTTGTTCACCAGCATGAACTGGCCGCGGAACCGCACGGCCCGCTCGCGGGGGAAGATTTCGGTGTTCAGGTCCACGGCCACGATGCGCGGCTGGGCCACGTCTTTGAGGCGGCGGTACTGCTGTTCGTAGCGCACTTGCAGCTTTTCCTGCTCCTTGGGCGTGCGGTACTCGTTGAGCACGTTGGTGTTGTAGAAAACGTAGCCGCCCGCGCCCACGCTCACCAGCAGGCCCAGGGCCAGGGCGGCGGTGCTGCCGGGGCCCCAGCGGCGGCGCGCCTCGCGCAGGCGGCCGGCCGCGTCGGTGCCGCGCACCCACAGCAGGTTGGCCAGCAGCACCAGCAGCAGGGCCACCCCCGCCCACAGCAGCTTGGTCCACCAGAAGGCGGGCAGGAAGTGGCCGTAGCCGTTCATGGCCGAGTAGGGCCCCGGGCTGGGGGCCCCGGCGTAGGCCAGCAGGCGGTGGCCCAGCCCCAGCTGGCCCCGGAAAATGTTGGCCACGTAGTAGGCCACCATCACAAAAAAGCCGAGGTACTTGTTGTTCACCACCACCTGGGTCACCATCGCCAGCACGCACATCAGCAGCAGAAACGGCAGCTCGTACCCGAACAACGCCCGCAGGTAGAGGCCGATTTCGTAGTGGAAGTACCCCTTGCAGGTCTGGACCACGAGCCCGCAGCCCATCACCACCGCCAGCAGCACTACCTGCACCAGGCCCAGGGCGGCCAGCTTGCTCAAAAACGGCACCCAGCTGGGCACGGGGGCGGCGTCGGCAATTTGGGCCACGCCGGCCTGCCGCTCGCGCCACACCAGCTCGCCGCTGTAGAAGATGATGATGGCCAGGAAAAACAGGAAAAATGCGCCCAGCGACGCATCGATGACTTCGTTGGTGACGGGGTACGTGGGCGTGTCGAAGGTTTTGCCCACTTGCACCGACGTGGCCAGCAGGAAAATAACGCCCGAGCCGGCAATGGCCGCGAAGTAGCGGCTGCGCACGATGCCCCGAAACTCCAGCTTGGTGAGGCTCCACCACTGCTGCCGGTGCATGGCCCCCGAAAACACCTGCGCCACGCGCGGCAGGCGCAGGCCGTCGGGCTGGGCCAGCGCCGCCGCCGGGGCCCCGGCGGCGCGGCGCACTTTCTTCGACACTTTTTCGGAGGCGAAGGACGAGAACCGGAACCGCGCGTAGCACAATCCCAGCAGGGCCCCGGCCACGCCCAGCCACACGGCGCGGTTCAGCAGCACGTAGCTGGAAAGGGGCAGCAGCAGGCGGTTTTTTTCGGCCGACGTCCAGTAGCGGGTCGTGAACTCGACGGCCGCGATGCCGAACGTGTCGAGGGCCGCCACCAAGTGCTCATTCTTCAGGTCCTGGAGGTAGGAGTTGGCCACCAGGTAGGCAATCAGCAGCAGAATCGAGCCCAGGTACGTGCTCAGGATGTTGCGCGTGAGCGTGGCCAAGGTGAAAAATACGGCCCCCGAAAACAGCAAATTTGGCAGCACCAGCACCAGGTAGGGCCACGCGTACGTGCCGGCCGGCGCGTGGGCCAGGAAGCGGTCGGCCTGCACCCAGGGCATCACGCCCGCCAGGGCCGCCCCCACCCCAAGGCCGCTGAACACCAGCACGGCGATGAGGTACGAGCCCCAGAAGCGCCCGCCCAGGTAGCCCCACTTGCTGATGGGCGTGGTGTAGAACAGCGGGTACGTGCGGTGCTCGAAATCGCGGTACACCGGGTTGCCCATCAGCGAGGAGGCGATGATGACGCCGAACACGCTCAGGATCATGGTGATGATGTTGAGCGAAAACGGGGCGTTGATTTTTACCGTTTGCCCGTCGCCGCCCAGGCCGATGCTAACGCCCGTGCCAAAGCCCCCGCCCGCCGCGGTAACCAGCAAAAAGGCCATCAGGAACAGCAGGAAGAAATAAATCCAGGTGGCCGGCCGCTTGAGCCGGTACTTGAGTTCAAAGAGAAAAATGGGCAGGAACATCTCGTAGCAGTTGAAGGGCAAAACGAAGAATTGGCGGTTCCAGCAGGCCGTCACGCCCGCCTGCGGGTCCAGCGGTGCGGTTAGGCCACCGCTGCCCCGCGCTCCGCCCGCGCTTCGTACTGCTGGATTTCGGAGAAGTACACGTCCTCCAGGTCAGGCGTCACGGCTTCGAAGCCCCCGTCGGGGGCCCCGTCGGCCAGCACGTGCACCACGGTTTTGCCCGCGAACAGGCGCGAGCTGATGACCTGGTGGCCGGCCTGCAGGGCCGGCAGCTCGGCCTTTTCGATGAGCTTGCGCCAGATGCGGCCCTTCAGGTTGTTCATCACCGTGAGCGGGTCGCCGGTGAGCAGCACCTCGCCCTTGTTGATGATGGCCATGTGCCGGCACAGGTCCGATACATCGCTGACGATGTGGGTGCTAAGTATCACCACCAGGTTCTCGCCAATCTCGCTCAGCAGGTTGTGGAAGCGGTTGCGCTCGGCCGGGTCGAGGCCCGCCGTGGGCTCGTCCACGATGATGAGGCGCGGGTTGCCCAGCAGGGCCTGCGCAATGCCGAAGCGCTGCTTCATGCCGCCCGAGTAGCCGCCCACGTGCTTTTTGCGCACGTCGTAGAGGTTGGTTTGGTGCAGCAGGGCCCCCACCATTTCCTGGCGCTCTTTGCGGCTGGCCACGCCCTTGAGGGTGGCGAAGTGGTCGAGCAGCTCTTCGGCGCTCACGCTGGGGTACACGCCAAACTCCTGGGGCAGGTAGCCCAGCACGCGCCGCACGGCCTCCTTGTCGCGCAGCACGTCGAGGTCGTCGAGCAGGATGCTGCCCGTGTCGGCGTCTTGCAGCGTGGCGATGGTGCGCATCAGGCTGCTCTTGCCCGCGCCGTTGGGCCCCAGCAGGCCAAACATGCCGTTGGGAATGGTCAGGTTGACGTTTTTGAGGGCCTGGGTGCCGTTGGGGTACGTTTTGGAAAGGTTGGTAATGGTGAGGGCCATGGGCAGAAAGTAGAAAGGGAATGAAGGGCATCGGCAAATGAACGACCCGTCAATCGGCGCTGCAAGCAATTCATTACACCCCGCTTATATCGAGGTATAAGATTTCATTTTCTGCGCGCCGCAGGTCAAAAACGCGCGTTGGCCGGGCGGATCGGGGCGCCGGCCGAAATGCTGGCCCACCGGCCCCGGGGCCCTGATATTTTTGAATTATTCAAGCAAAAAGTTAATCCTGCCGCAAAGCCCACCCCATCTTATGAAACAATATTCCTACTCCTGCTTATTCTTTCTGCTAGCCCTCACGGCCGGGCTTGGCTCTGCTCAGGCCCAGGCCAAACTGTCCCAAGCCAAACTGCTGGCCGCCAACGTGCCGAGCGCGGCCCCGGTGGCCCCGGCCGCCGCACTTGCCACGCCCGTGGCCGCCCCGGCGGTACTGGCCGGCCGCGTCGAAACGCTGGCCGGGGCCCTGCCCGGGGCCGTGGTGCGCCTGCCGCGCCTCGGCCGGTCGTGCGTGACCGACGCGCAGGGCAATTTCAGCTTCAACGTGCCCGCCGGCACGGGCCCCGAGGCAGCCGTGGCGTCGTACGCCGGCTTTACCGACGTAACGGCCACCCTCCAGCCCGACGCCACGCTGGCCGTGGTGCAGCTGCTCACGCCGGTTAACATTTCGCTGCCCAAACAGCAGCAGCTCAAGTCGTACCTAAAAAATGCCCGCCGCGAGGTGAAGTACGACCTGCGCCAAATCAAGTAGGGCCCCGGGGCCTTAGCCGCCCTGCTTGCTGCCGCCGCCCTTGGTGTCGTCGTTGTTGATGCTCTTGCGCTGGCGGCCCTGCTGCGCTTGCCCGAAGCGGTAGCTAAAACTCAGGCGGAAAGCGCGTTGGTAAGCGCGGTACTCGTCCTGCTCGTCGAAGAAAGCCGTGGTGGTGCTGCTGCGGTAGGCCCAGTACGCGTTGAAGGGGTTGGCCACGTTCAGCGTCAGGTCGGCCTTTTTGTCCAGCAACTCCTTCTTCGCCCCGAACGAATAATACAGGTTGGCGGGGCCCCAGCCCTGGATTTCGGGCGTGGCCAGCGCCCCGTTGACGAACGACTGCACCGTCAGGCCTTTATCAAATTTGTACGACGAGTTCAGGTTGAAACTGGCCGTGAAGCCGCGGCGCTCGGTGTTCAGGGCCGGGCTGCGGCGCACGAGGTACTGCACGTCGGGGCCCCCGCTCAGGTCCCACTTCGGCAGGGGCTTGGCCGAGCCGTAAATGTTGAGCTGGTAAAACGTGTTGGCCGCCACGTTGGCGAAGGTTTGCACCGTCACGCTGGGGTCGGGCCCCACGCCGGCGGGCAGCGGCGCGCCGGGGTTGACGGTCGAGAACCGCACCGACTCGATGGCGTTGCCTGTGTGGCGCACCGAAGCTGCGGCGTTGACCGTCACCGTTTTCACGGTTGTGTTGTAGCTCAGTTCGTACGAGTCGGTCAGCTCGGGGCTGAGGGCCGGGTTGCCGAAGGAAATGTTTTTGGCATCGGAGCGGTCCACAAACGGGTTGAGGTAATCGATGAACGGCCGGGTGATACGGCGGCTGTAGGCCAGGCGCAGGCTGGTGGCGTCGCTGAAGGCGTAGCGGGCGTTGCCGTTGGGCAGCAGCGTGTTGTAGCTACGGTCGAAATCCGAGTTGCTGGTGCGGAAATCGGCCACCAGGGCCGTGCGCTCCACCCGGCTGCCCAGGCTGGCCGTGAGCTTGGGCCCCAGCCCGAACGAGTAGATGCCGTAGACCGACTGCACGTTCTGAGCGTAGCTAAAATCGGTGGCGCGGCGCGGCGACTGGGCAAAATCAGTGGCCCGGGCCGGCAACAGCGTATCAATGCTGGCCACCGAGCCGGTGCGCCGGAAAATGGCTTTCAGGCCCACCTCCAACGTTTTCTTCTCGCCAAACGGCTGGGTGAAATCGGTTTGGGCCGTGAACTCGTGGCCCGGCGTGCGGCCCCGGTTCCGCTCGCGGTAGTCGGCCCGGCTGCCGTCCAGCACCGCGTCCGAGTTGGTAAACTGGTCGAAATCGTAGCCGAACGTGCCGGGGTTGTAGGCGTACTGGGCCAGCACGCTCCACTCCTGGCGGGCCTGGGCGAAGGTGCGGGTGTAGGTGCCAGTACCTTCCACGTTCAGCGCACTGAACACGTTTTTGGTGGCGCGGGTGAAGAGTTGGTTTTGGCCGGCGTCGGGCGCAGTGTAGCGGTTCACCAGGTCGTGGGTGGTGTAGCCGCCGTAGCCGTTCACCGAGCCGGCCAGCGAAAAGCTGTGGTGCTCGGCGGGGTCGTAGTCGAGGCCCACGGTGCCGTACACCCAGCCGCCGCGGTTGCGGTTGGCGCTGCTTTGGCGCAGCGTGTCGGGGGCCCCGGTGCCCGCAAACCCCAGCCGCTCGGTGCGCAACTGGCCGGGGCTGTACCAGGCCCCCGCGCTGGCCGAAGACGAAAACCCGATTTTGCCCTTCTTGAAGTTCAGCGCCGAGTTGAAGTTGGTGTTGCGGTTGCCGCTGCTCAGGCCCACGCGGCCGTTCAGGCCCTGCTCCACCCCTTTTTTCAGCACGATGTTGATGATGCCGGCCGTGCCCTCGCCGTCGTACTTGGCCGGCGGCGTGGTGATGATCTCGACGCGCTGGATCTGGTCGGCCGGAATGCTTTTCAGGGCCTCGGCCAAGTTGCGGGCCAGCGTGGGCGAGGGCTTGTTGTTCACCAGCACCTTGAAGTTGCCCGAGCCGCGCATCTTCACGTTGCCGTCGCCGTCCACGGCCAGCAGCGGGGCCTTACGCAGCACGTCGGCCGCGGTGCCGCCGGCGTTGCTCACGTCCTGGTCAGCGTTGTACACGAGGCGGTCGGGGCGCACCTCCACCACCGGCTTCGAGCCGACGATAACGGCTTCGCCCAGCGCTTGGGCCGCGGCCCGTAGCCGCAGGGGCCCCACGTCGGTAGCCCCCGCGCCCACCACCACGGCGCGGGTGCGGGGGCCGTAGCCCACGTAGCTGGCCCGCAGCCGGAAAGCCCCCGCCGCCAGCTTGGTAAGGCTGAACTTGCCCTGGTCGTCGGCCGCCACGCCGGTAATGGGTCTGTCGTTGGGGGCCGGCGGCAGCAGAACCACCGTGGCGTAGGCCACCGGCTGGCGGCTGGCCGAGTCGAGCACCGTGCCAGTGAGCGCGCCGGTGGCCGCCGCGGGGCCCTGGGCCATTGCGGGCAAAGCGGTGGTCACCGCAACGAGCAGGCCCAGCAGCCCGCCCGTTGCGCAACGGGTAAAAAGTTTCATAAACGACGGGCAGAAGGAAGGGGAACTGCCAGCACAGATGCAAATGGGTCCCGGATGGTTGCTTGCCGCGCCGCCAGCCAAGTGCCGCACCGCAGCCATTGGGGCCCCGGGCCCGAATTTGACCTGCGCTTTCTTCATTGAAACTGTGCCCAGCCACGCCTCCCGCCGCGCTGCCTGAAACTCATACACAATTCGTTAATTATATAAAATAATATATATTATATTATTTTACTAGGTTACCCTTTTACATGTCCATTACTAGTGCACTTGAAACCGCACACAAACGGTTAGCTTTAGTTAATACTATTTGCACATTTATTATTTTTTATAGAAATATGATTTTTAGTAACGCTTAATAAATTATTTTTCTTCATTTAATACAATAATGTTTTATTTTTTATCTGATAAAACGAGAAATAAGTCTACGATTTAATTTTTAGTCCTATATTTGTCTATCGCAAAACAGCTGGCCAGCGAGTTGCACGTAAATTATAAGTCGTTGTTTATTATTAGAATATTTATAAACTATAAATTACTTCCTATCTTATCAGTTTTCATATTTGGTTCCATTCTCTACTAACTTTTATATGAATTTGCGCTTCTTAACCCTTGTGGTGGGTCTGGTAGCCGGACTGATTAGCCACACTGCTTCGGCACAGGCTGTAACTCCGAGCACCGGTGGCGAAGTCAGGGCTATTCGCGTCACAGCTACCACTATGGAATTGAGCTTCGGTACTCGTGGCACGGGCCAAGGCCGCGTGGTGACCATTGCTGCTACCTCAAATGGCAGGTCTGTGCCGCTAGTAGCCGCCGATGGCCAGTTCTATAACAGTGATGCCGTTTACGGCCGAGGAGACCGGCTAGGCACTGGATATGTGATATACAGTGGCACGGAACACACCCTTACCGTCACGGGCTTGCAACCCGACACCTACTATTATATCACTGACGCAGAGTACAACACCGACGGCTTAAGCATCGTTTATAATACCCGCGGTAGCAACATGATAACGGCTACCCGCAGCGCCACCGCCTCCTTGCCGCTTCCCATCGAGTTGACGGCCTTTACCGGTACGGTTGATGTTCGCGGCACAGCTCAATTGCGTTGGACTACGGCTTCGGAGCGCAATACGCATTACTTCGCCCTCGAACGCTCAACCGACGGCATATTTTTCGCCGAAGCTGACCGGGTGGCGGCAGCCGGTGCTAGCACGCAGCCTCTGGCTTACCAATGGCCCGATCCGCGAAAATTGGCTGCACTAACCCACTACCGCTTGCGCCAAGCTGATAACGACGGTACAGTGCATTATAGTAGTGTAATTATCCTTTTACCACCACCAACAATGGCTCAGCACGTTGAAGTATATCCCAACCCCAGTGCAGGTCAGCCTATACGACTGCTTTTGCAAGGTTTCCTTGGCAGGAATCTTTCTCTCCAACTATCCGACGCTTTGGGTCGCCCTGTATTAGCCCAATTTCTTACGCCAGCCGATGCCCAGTGCCTAGCCCCGCTAACAATCCCTTCCGGCCTGGTACCTGGCTCCTACCTCCTTACCATAATGGGCGCTGACAGCCCCATTCAAAAGCGTATCGTCGTGTCTAATTAGTTCACTTATATCCTTTATGACTAGCTATTTAACTAATACTTATTTGTTATGGCGGGCCTCCGCTGCTATCTAACTATTCACGTGTTTTCGTTGCCTTTTATTGTGTGCTAATGCGTGTATTATCCCAAACCGGTCATTATTGATATCAAGCCGGATATTCATTATTACTAAGTAAGGCCCCCTTTGAAAGAAGGGGGCCTTTTTATGTGTATCTACTGCCCCAGCCGTTGTCTCTGAGCAGTTAACTACGTTTTGCTCACTTTGCTCGCTCATTCCTGGGTTACCGTCAATGAAACGCTCATAGCACATTCGCAATACAAAATTGTTCATAGGCTATACAGTGCATGGAAGGTATTGTATAAAAGGTAGATAATCGATATTTTATTGCATTAACACAACCTCTACGCCAGTATTTCAGTACATTTGTGTGTTCCTTTCTTCATGTTATATGTCGACATCATGCAAAAATTTTTAAGCACGCATAACCCCTCGTTTTATTTATTACTACAGCGGGTATTATTGAATGGCAAAGCGGGACTACTGACTGGCCTGACTCTGTTTATGCTTGTTGGGTTTGCCAACTCGACAAAGGCTGGTGGTTTCGCTACCAACTTTGCCATTATCAATAGCACCCCTTATTCTACGAATGGCAACCCTGGTTCATTCCAGAACAGAAATTTTGGTACTTTCAATCGCACTGGCAGCAATCTTGATGTATTGGCTCTAAGTGCTGAAGCAAATATTGTCGCTGATGCTGGTGACGATGTTCAATCAGCGCAACTGCTATATAGGGTATTTCGCCAAGACAATTTAGATGATTTGGGAGGTTTTGTTCCGCTTCCGCTTCAACAGACAACTGTCAATGGCAATAACTTAAAATGGACCAATACTGGCACCCAACCCAATTTGGTAAGTTTTGCTAGTACGCCTGGCACTTATACTGTTCAAGTGCAGTTTCAAACCACTATTGCTAATAATGGTATTATTAGTGTAGTGTCGGATGACAATAACGGTGATTTTTATACAGCTACTTTCACAGTAACGGTAAATAATAGTCTGTATCAGCCATCAACTTGGAATAATAACAGTGGGGATACAAACTGGTTTAATAGAGCTAACTGGAGCGCTAACCGCGTACCTGATTCTAACACGGACGTTGTTGTTCCTTTTGACTCAGATAATGATGATGGAGTTGAATTGCTGTACCCAATTATTAGTGGAGGCGGGGAAGCTCAGGTACACAACCTGATTCTTCAGGGCGAATCATCTACTGAAGGTGCAAAGCTTAATGTAGCTTCCACGACCCTATCGATAACTGGAAACTTCCAGGATATTTACGGTGGGCTTATCAACTCGAAAGCTACTCTTTCTTTTATTGGTCGTGACCAAGTTATTGATGCTACGGAGACTCTTTATAGAGTAGTGATTAATGGTGGAGGCACAAAGTCCTTGACTGGACTGTTAAATATCCAAGATAAACTCTCTTTTGGTAGTAATGGAGGCTTATTGGTTACTAGTACACGAAATGCTGAGACATTTCGTGTCAATTTGCAACCGTCCGCTCTAATCGAGGGCGAATCAGAAATAGGATACGTACTTGGTGCCTTGCGTTCTACTCAAACCATAAATGTTGGAGGCACCAGTAAATTTGGTGGAATTGGTGTAGAGTTAACCGCTACTAGCGGTAATCCTGGTATTACGATAGCTACGCGTAAAAGCGCCATTTACAAAGTAGGTAAAGCTGTAAGTATTCGGCGCAGTTTCTCGTTCACAGCAGATAATTCCTCCTTGCAGGACTTCTCCCTTATCTTTTCTTATCTCAATGCTGATTTAAATAATATCAAACCTGCCGATCTAACTTTGTTCCGCTCTTTAAGTGGTAGTGCTCCTTTTCAGCCTCTTTACAAGGATAGCAATTCACCTAGCGATAAGATCCTTACTAAAGCAAACATTACAGGAGCATTAGCAGCTACGTTCGTCCTTGGTGACGCTACCAACCCGCTACCAGTAACCCTTACCAGCTTTGCCGCTGTGGCCCAGGGCCCTAACGCCTTGTTGACTTGGACAACTGCCCAAGAGTTGAACAATGCTGGTTTTGAGGTGCAGGTGTCAACCGATGGGACCACATTCAGCAAGCTGGGCTTTGTGGCCGCTGCTTCGCCGAATAGCACGCAAGCTCGCACTTATCAGTATCGTGACGTGACGGCTAATAAGCAAGGCATTCGCTATTACCGCTTGCGCCAGCTCGACGTAGACGGCAAGGAAAGCTTGTTCAGCCCGCAGTCCCTCACGTTTGGTGGTGTATTGGCCACTTCAGTACAGGGTTATCCTAATCCGTTTGCTTCGGAAATTAACTTGGCCCTGCAAACGGTAACGGCTGGTCAGGCCACGGTGAGCGTGCTGGATGGCGTAGGCCGCCAGGTGCGTAGCTGGCAGCCCACGCTGGCCGCTGGTGCTTCCAACATGGTGCTGTCTGACTTAGGTAGCTTGCCCCATGGCCTGTACGTAGTGCAAGTGCGCTACAACGACGGCCAAACTCAGCGCCTCAAAGTGGTAAAAGAATAGTGTTTTTATTCGTTGCAAAAAAGCCCTACGCATTGCGTAGGGCTTTTTTTATGAGCGAAGTGGGAGCCTCTTGGTTTACTGCATTGATTTTGAAAAGGAAACGGTCAGCTTTCCCGGTGGTGTGCTTATTTTTCGCTTCCCATCCGACCTTCTTTTCTTTTCATGTTCTTTTGCTTTGCGTTTCGCCGTGGCCTGTTGCTGGGGTTGGTGGTGGTGTTGCTGCTGGGGGCCCTGCCCGCCGCCGCGCAGCCCCGGGCCTACGGGCCGAGGTTTGTGCGCGACAGCTTGGCTGCTTACGTGCAGCGCGGCCTGCGGCTATGGGACATTCCAGGTTTGGCCGTGGTGGTGGTAAAGGATGGGCAGGTAGTGGCCACGGAGGGCTTCGGTGTGCGGACGGTGGGCGAGCCGGAGCCGGTTGACGCCAACACCTTGTTCATGATTGCTTCCAACACGAAGCTGTTCACGGGGACGGCCCTGGCGCAACTGGAGGAAGAGAAGCGTCTGAATTTGAACGACCCGGTGCGCCGGTACTTGCCCGCATACCGGTTGTATGATTCGACCAGTACGCGACTGGTGAGCATTCGCGACTTGCTAGGGCACCACTTGGGCACCCGGACGTTTCAGGGCGATTTCACGTTTTGGAACTCCGACCTCAGCCGGGCCGAGATTGTGGACAAGATGCGCAGCCTCCGGCCCGTCAACCCCTTCCGCCAAACCTATGGCTATTGCAATTCAGGCTTTTTGGCGGCGGGCGAAATCATTCCGCAGGTGCTAGACGGCAAGCTGTGGGAAGATTGGATGCAGCAGCGCCTGCTTACGCCGCTGGGTATGGCCCGCACCTACCCGCTCACGGCTGGGTACGCACAACGGCTCAACATCGCGCGGCCGTATTCCGATGCATTTGGGCCCCTAATCCCGTTGCCCATTGACCACATTGACAACCTGGCCCCAGCCGCTGGCCTCGTGTCGTGTGCCAACGACCTGGCGCACTGGCTGAAATTTCAGCTCGACAGCGGGCGCTACGCCGGGCAGCAGGTGCTGCCCTGGGCCACGCTGCGCCGGACCCGGACCGTTAACACGATGGTTTCGGACGTGAAGTCATCGATCTTGCCCAGCCATTTTTCCATGTATGGCCTGGGCGTGTTCATCGGCGACTACGCCGGGCGGCAGGTGTACTGGCACACGGGCGGGGCCAACGGGTTCGTTACCAACGTGTGCTTTGTGCCTGAAGAAGGCCTGGGCATCGCCGTGCTCACCAACCAAGACAACCAAAGCTTTTTCGAGGCCCTGCGCTACCAACTGCTCGATGCCTATCTGGCCGTGCCCTACGTGGACCGCAGCCGCCAGCTGTACATGCTGGCCCGGCCCGGCCGGGAGGAATCGCAGCGCAACATTGCCGAATTGGCTACCCGTGTGCAGCGCAAAAACCGCCCCACCCGTGACCTGCGCACTTACGCCGGCGTGTACCGCAACCTGGTGTACGGCACCGTGACGGTAGAAGCCCAGGGGCGGCAGCTGCAAGTGCACTTTTCTAACCACCCCGGCTTGGTGGCCACGCTCGATTATATGGACGGTGAGCAGTTTCGCACCACGTATTCTAACCCCGCCTACGGCATTTTCCCAGCCCTCTTCCGGGCCGAAGGGGCCCGCGTACGCACCATGGAATTACGCGTCAATCCTTTTCTGGAACAGGATTCTTACGTGTTCAGCAAACAGTGAACCGGGGCATGAGAGGAAGTTTTGAGCAAGCATGCCAAAGCAAATACATTAACTGATTAAGCAAAAAACGGCCGGCTTTCCTTACGGATAGCCGGCCGTTCTGCTGTGATGGAGGGGCCCCGGGGCCCCTCGAATTGGTTAGTTCAGCGAGGCCACGTCGATGACGAAGCGGTACTTCACGTCGCCTTTCAGCATGCGCTCGTAGGCTTCGTTGATGTGCTGAATGTCGATTACCTCGATGTCGGACATGATATTGTGCTCGGCGCAGAAATCCAGCATTTCCTGGGTTTCGGCGATGCCGCCGATGAGCGAGCCGGCCACGCGGCGGCGCTTGGCGATGAGGTTGAAGGCGTGCAGCTGCGGCGCTTCGGTGGGCACGCCCAGCAAAATCATCGTGCCGTCGAGGCGCAACAGGTTCACGTACGACCCGAGGTCAACCTGGGCCGATATCGTGTTGATGATGAAATCGAAGTAGTTGTTCACCGACTTGAACTGCTCTTCGTCTTTGGTGACTACAAACTTGTGGGCCCCCAAGGCTTTGGCATCGGCTTCCTTGCCGGCCGAGGTGCTGAGCACGGTGACCTCGGCGCCGAGGGCCACGGCAAATTTCACGGCCATGTGGCCGAGGCCGCCCAGGCCCATCACGGCCACGCGGTGGCCGGTGCCCACTTTCCACTGGCGCAAGGGCGAGTAGGTGGTGATGCCGGCGCACAACAGCGGGGCCACGCGGGCCAAGTCGAGCTTCTCGCTCACCTTGAGGGTGTACTTTTCGTCGACCACGATTTGCTGCGAGTAGCCACCGTAGGTGGGCTGGCCGTTGCCAATTTCGCGGCCGTTGTAGGTGCCCACCATGCCGGTGGTTTCGCAGTACTGCTCCAGGCCTTCCTTGCACGACGAGCACTCGCGGCACGAATCGACCATGCAGCCCACGCCGGCCAGGTCGCCCACTTTGAAGTTCGTCACGTGGTCGCCCACGGCGGCCACGCGGCCCACAATCTCGTGGCCCGGCACCATCGGGAAGATGGAACCGCCCCACTCGTCGCGGATTTGGTGCAAATCGGAGTGGCACACGCCGCAAAACAGGATGTCAATCTGCACGTCGTGGGGGCCCGGGGTGCGGCGCTCCAGGGTGAAGGGCTCGAGGGGAATGCTAGCGGCGGGGGCCGCGTAAGCTTTGGTGGTGCTCATTAAAATTGATTTTGGGAAAAGAGGCGAATCAATTGCGCACAACCGATTTTAGCTGTGCGCACGGCTCCCCTAACCGGCCGGTGCCCCGAAAGGTTGCGGCCGCGCCAGGGCCCTGGCCACCAAGCTGCGCATCCGCGCCAGCGACTCGTGCGCAAACCGGCGTTGCAGCATCCGCCCAAATACCTTGAACCCTAGCCAGTAAAACGGGTTGCGGATGTGCCCAGGCTGCGACGCGGCGTGGATGCGAAATTGCACCGCGCCAGTCGCTAGGTTTTTGTGCACCGAAAAATTGATCTGGCCGCGCTCAAAGTGGCCTTCGAGCGTGCGGTAGCCATAGCCCCACACCCGCTCGGGGCCGTCGGGGCCGTCGGGGCTTTCCGCGTCTACCACATCGGCCACTTGCACGCCGAAGTAGAAATTGAACACCAGAAAGTGCGCCCGCAGCACCATGATGCGCTTTTCCAGCGGCTGGCTGGGGTCGAAATAGCCCGTAATCAAGTTGGGCGGCGGGAAGGCGTAACGCCGCAGCACGTCCTGGGCCGCGGCAAACGAGCCGTGCGGCGCAGGGGCCCCGGGGGCCTCGGCCGGCAAATCGGTGGCGTAGTCGTCGAGCCGCCAGCCGGTGGCCGCGGCATACTCGCGCTGGTCTTCGTAGTCGTAGTTCACCTTGGCGCGGGCGTAGGCGGCGAGGCGGGCGCGGTACTGCTCCCAAGCGGGTAGGGCGGCGGGGTTAGGCATGGGCGACGGTGTGTTCGGCGGTGCCGTCGGCGGCGTGGCGGGTGGTTTCGACCGTAACGGGCCCCAGGGCCTGCCCGCCGCTGGCCTGGACCACGCGCTGGCAAAAGTTGACCCACGTAGCTTCCTGCATCAGTTTGCCACCCCCAATGGTGTCGTAGGCAAAGGCTACCAGCCCGTCGCGCGAGCGGGCCGCCGAGTTGATTTCGAACCGCAGCGCGTCGGGCCGCGCGTCGAGGGCGTGGACTTCGAAGCGGATGCGTCCGGCTTCGGGGTGGCCTTCGAGGGTGACGAGCTCGAAAAACGTGGCCCCCACTTCGGTCACGCGCACGCTGCCATTCCAGGGCCCCAAAATTTTGATGTGGAACTCATCGCCCACTCTCAGGACCCCGGCTTCGCCGCGCGTCTGCTCAAAATCGGCCAGCAAGCCGGGCGAAAAGCTGGGCAAATCGGCCTGCACGGCGGCCATGAGCGGCGCGGGGGCCAAGCGCGGCCGCACCACGTCGATGTAGTAGCGCCGCTCCAACAGGGGGCCCGAGCCCTGGGCGGCGGGCTGCTCGGATTGAGGTTCGTCGGCCACGGTGAGGGTTGTGAAGGTTAAATTGTGCGGATTGGAACGGAGGCTGAACCTCCGCCCGCGTATACGCCATTCCGTTGCCGAGGGTGGCGCCACTGCAAGGGCCCCGCTTCTTTGCGCCAACGTTTCATTGCTCCCGTTCTTTCCCAACCGCATGGCCTACTTCCGCCCCCCGGGGCCCCCGCCCGACCCCGCCTTGGTGCGCAGCCTCACCGCACAACAGCTTGACATGCGCCAGCGCGTGCGCGCCGAGCCCCTCGCCCACGAGCCCCGCCTGATCGGGGGCTGCGATTCGTCGTTTCCCACGCCCGAAACCATCTTGTCGGTGTTCGTGGTGCTGAAATTCCCGTCGCTGGAGCTGGTCGAAAAAGTGTACAGCTACGGGCCCGTGACCATGCCCTACGTGCCCGGCTTCCTTTCCTTCCGCGAGGCCAGCAACGTGGTGCAAGCCTTCGCTAAGCTGGCGCACAAGCCCGACGTCATCATGGTGGACGGCCACGGCATTGCGCACCCGCGCCGTGTGGGCATTGCCGCCCACCTGGGCGTGCTCCTCGACATGCCCACCTTCGGCGTGGCCAAGCAAAAATTGACCGGCACTTTCGCCGAGCCGGGGCCCGAAAGAGGCAGCATTTCCCCGCTCACGGACGCCAAAACGGGCGAGTTGATCGGCGAAGTCCTTCGCAGCAAAGACAAGGTATTGCCGCTGTTCGTGAGCCCCGGCCACCGCTGCGACCAGGCCACGGCCACCCGCCTCACCCTGGCCTGCCTGCGCGGCTACAAGCTACCCGAACCCACCCGCCTGGCCGATTATTGGGCGGAAGAATTCAAGAAGGAGGTACGATAGCGGGGCCTCGGAAGCGTTTTTGAGCTGGCGGGGCTGTACCGCCAAGCTGCGCTTGGCCTCACCCTAGGGGCCCCAGGGCAGCGCAAGCAAGGCCAAGCGCAACGTAGCGGCACAGCTCTGCCGGCTCATAATTCCTTCTTAGCCAGCCGTTTCAAAAGCGGCGCGTAGCGTGGCCAGCGATTCGCCTGCTCCGGCAGGCAGCCTCAACAATTGCGCCACGGCACTGAATACGGTGCGCCGCTCCTGCTCCAGCACACCGGTGGCCAGGGCCCCCTGCTGCGATTTGGAAAGCTTTTGGCCCGTTGCATCCACCAGCAAATCGTGGTGGTAGAATTGAATGCGTTGGGCGTTGAAAGCCGCCGTTTCGGAAAGCTGGGCGGCGAGCCACAGTTGAGCGGCGGTGCTGGGCTGCAAGTCCAGCCCGCGCACGACGAGCGTGGTGCCAAGCCGCAAATCATCCACCACCGACGCTACTTGGTAGGCCGCCACGCCGTCTTTTTTGCGAACTACAAAATCGGGCAGCGCCTCGCCCAACGGCACCTGCGTGGGGCCCTGGCCGGCGTCGGGCCAGCGCACAGCCGTGGCCGGCGGCACCAGCGCCCGCCACGCCGCGCCGGGCGTGGCCAGCCGCACGGGGGCCCCGGG
This sequence comes from Janthinobacterium lividum, assembly GCA_050954665.1. GTDB lineage: Bacteria > Bacteroidota > Bacteroidia > Cytophagales > Hymenobacteraceae > Hymenobacter. Next base: position 16,913 of record JBPBPC010000004.1, on the reverse strand, counting down.
GGCCCCCGTGCGGCTGCGGTGGCTGGCCTGCACCAGCCCGGGCTGCTGGGCCAGGCGGCGCAACACGGCGTTGTAGGCGGGCAGGTGCAGCAGCTGCGAGTAGTGGCGGAGGAAATCGTCGGTTCCGCCGGGGCCCTGGTCGTAGTCGATGCCCAACCAGTCGATGACCCGGAAGATATTGTCCAGGTACGGCCGGCGCAGGCGGGCCCGGTCAAGGTCGTCGATGCGCAGGTGCAGCGTGCCGCCCGCCCGCCGCGTGCGCAGCCAGGTCAGCACGAAATTCACAGCGTTGCCCAGGTGGAGGCAGCCGCTGGGCGTAGGGGCCAGGCGCGCCACCACCGGCGCGGGGGCCCCTACTGCACCACGATCCACGGCTCGCCGGCGCGGTGCGCCACCAATTCGCCGAAGCTCTCCAGGGCCAGGCCGTACTGCTGAAACACGGCCTGGGCGGCGGCTTCGCCCGCGGGCGCGACGCACACGAGCAGGCCGCCCGAGGTTTGCGGGTCGCAGAGCCACTGCTGTTGCTCGTCGGTGAGGGGCCCTATTTTGTGGCCGTAGCTGGCGTAGTTGCGGGCCGTGCCGCCGGGCACGGCGCCCTGGCGGCGGTAGGCTTCGGCGGCGGCCAGGCGCGGCACTTTGGCAAAGTCGAGCACGGCTTGCACGCCGCTGCCTTCGCACACCTCGGCCAGGTGGCCGAGCAGGCCGAAGCCCGTGACGTCGGTGAGGGCCTGCACCTGGGGCAGCGGGCTAAGGTCGGCGCCGATTTTGTTAAGCTGGCGCATTTGGGCGGGGGCCACGTCGGCGTCTTCGGGGCGCAAAATGCCCTGCTTTTGGGCGGTCGTCAGCATGCCCACGCCCAGCGGCTTGGTGAGGTAGAGGCGGCCACCGGGCTGGGCGGTGTCGTTGCGCTTGAGGTCTTTTTCGGCCACCAGGCCCGTTACGGCCAGCCCAAAAATGGGCTCCGGCGCGTCGATGCTGTGGCCCCCGGCCAGCGGAATGCCCGCCTCGGCGCAGATGGCCCGGGCCCCTTCGGTCACGCGGGCGGCCACTTCGGGCGCTAGCTTGCCGATGGGCCAGCCCAGCACGGCAATGGCCAAAATCGGCCGCCCGCCCATGGCGTACACGTCGGAAATAGCGTTGGCCGAGGCGATGCGCCCGAAATCGTAGGCGTCGTCCACGACGGGCATAAAAAAATCGGTGGTGCTGATGACGCACTGGCCCGGCTGGCCGGGCAGGCGGAACACGGCAGCGTCGTCGCGCGAGCCGTTGCCCACCAGCAGGTCGGGGTAGTTGGGCTGGGGCAGGCTGCTGTGCAGGATTTTATCGAGCACGGCCGGCGCAATTTTGCAGCCGCAGCCTGCCCCGTGGCTGTACTGGGTGAGGCGGATGGGCTCGTTGGATTGGGTGGGGGCGGACATTAGGAGCGGGGCGTTAGATATCAACCGGTATCAACAGCGCAATGTGAATAACTATTAATTACAGGTCCCAGGCGGCGTGCTGCAACACCACGCGGTAGCCGTCGGGGTCTTGGAACGTGCGGCCCTGCGCGTCCCAGTACGGGTTGTGGGCCGGCACGGCGGCGTAGCCGGCCGCTTCGAGCCGGGCCCCGGCCGCCCGCCACGCCGCGGCGTCGGGGAAGTAAAACACCAGCAAGTGCTCGGCGGTGGGCGCGGGCGCCACCGCTTGCCCGTCCTCGCGGGTGAACTCCAGGTGGTACGGGGCCCCGGGGTGGCCCAGCATCACGCCGTCGAAGCCTTGGTGCGCGGCGAAGCCCGCCAGGCGTTCGAGGCCCAGGCCTTCGCAGTAAAAATGCATTAGCGCGGCCAGGTCGTTGGTGGGCCGGACCACGCGCAGCTTGGGAATCAACATGGTTACGAGGCCATTTGGGGGAGCGTGGCGGCGGCGGCCAGCACCCGCGCCGCGTTGGCCGCACCGTCGGTATCGGCGGCGGGCACGGGCACGGTGCGGCGGCCGGCGGGGGCGCTGGCCATGGTGTGGGCGTAGGTTTTGTCGTAGTACGTCAGCACCAGGTCCACCATGGTGGCCATGTCGTTGTCGGCAATGGCAGCCAGGGCTTCTTTGGTCACGAGGCCGCCGAGGCGCTTGCGCAGGCGCAGGATGGCGCTGGCCAGGTCCCCGGCGTCGTGGCGGCCGTACTCCAGGGCCAGCTTGGGCACGCGGGCGGCGCGGGGCACGTCGAGGGCCAGCAGCGGCGCGGCCTGCATCTGGTCGAAGAGGGGCGTGGGGATGTGCAGGCTGCCGATGGAGCGGCTTTCGTCCTCCACCCACACCGGCCGGTCGGCGGGCAGGGCCCCCAGGGCGGCGGCCAGGTTGTTCTCGAACTGCTCCTGCGTGGGCTGGGCCAGCTGCCCCAGGCTGCCAAACGACGAGCCCTTGTGGTGGGCCAGGCCCTCCAGGTCGAGCACCGGCTGGCCCTGGGCAGCCAGCGCGTGCAGCACCGCGGTTTTGCCGCTGCCGGTGTAGCCGCCCACAATATACAGGGGCCGCAGCCGGGCAAACTCGGCCCCCGCCCAGCGGCGGTAGTCCTTGTAGCCGTGGTCGAGCAGGTTCACCTCGAAGCCGGCCAGTTCCAGCAGCCACTGCACGGCGCCGCTGCGCATGCCACCGCGCCAGCAGTGCAGGCGCACCTCCTGGCTGGGGGCCAGTTGCTTGGCCTGCTCCACCATCGTCCGCATTTTCGGCCCAAAAAAGTCGAGGCCCAGCAGCACCGCCTTGTCGGGGTTCACCTGCTTGTAGGTGGTGCCGATGCGCGCGCGCTCGTCGTCGGTGAACAACGGCAGGCTCAGGGCCCCCGGGATGTGGCCCTGGGCGTACTCGGCCGGGGCCCGCACGTCGAGGATGGGCACGGTGGCCGGGGCCGTCAAAAAATCGGCAATGGGGCTGCGGGCCATACGGGTTCGGGCAAGGGGCCCCGCCAACGGGCGGGGCCGGTGGGGCAAAATTACTCCCGCCCCCGCACAAAGTTGGGCGCCGAAAGTTGGGGGGGCGCGGTCTTATCTGGCAATGCGTAAGTTTGCACGCAATTCGCGGCCCGGTTCGGGAGCCGCCGCCGCCCTTCTGCCTTGCCGATGCTGACTGCTGTACTGCTTTTTCTCCCCCTGGCCGCCGCGTTGCTGCTCCATTTCACCAAAGGGGCCACCGCCCGGGCCCTGGCCCTGGGGGCCGCACTGGTCGAATTTGCCCTGGCGGCCTTCGTGGCCGTCGATTTCGCCCGCCACGGCTCGTCGCCCTACAACCTCGACTACGCCTGGGTGCAGTCGGCCGGCATCAACTTCCACCTCGGGCTCGACGGCCTCAGCCTGCTGCTGGTGCTGCTCACCACCTTCCTGGTGCCGCTGATTTTGCTGGCCGCGTTCCGGCACAACTACGACAACCCCTCGGCCTTCTACGCCCTGGTGCTGTTCATGCAAACCGGCCTGCTCGGCGTGTTCATGTCGCTGGATGCCTTCCTGTTCTACTTCTTTTGGGAAGTGGCGCTCATCCCAATTTACTTCCTGGCCGGGGCCTGGGGCGGCGAGCGGCGCATTGCCGTCACGCTCAAGTTTTTTCTTTACACCGTCGTCGGCTCGCTGCTGATGCTGGCCGGCTTCGTGTACCTGTACCTGCAAACCGGCCCCGCCGCCGGCAGCCTTGCCGCGCACTCCTCCGAGCTGTCGGCGTTCTATAAACTAAAGCTGAGCGCCGGCGAGCAGTCGTGGCTGTTCTGGCTGATTTTTGCGGCCTTCGCCGTGAAGATGCCCATCTTCCCCTTCCACACCTGGCAGCCCGACACCTACACCGAGGCCCCCGCGCCGGCTACCATGCTGCTCTCGGGCATTATGCTGAAAATGGGCATTTACGGCACCTTGCGCTGGCTGCTGCCGGTGGTGCCGCTCGGCGTCAGCCAGTGGCAAAAGCCGGTCATCATCCTGGCCGTCATCGGGATTATTTACGGGGCCGTTATTGCCATCCGGCAGCGCGACATGAAGCGCCTCATCGCTTACTCGTCGCTTTCGCACGTGGGCCTGATGGCCGCCGGCGTGTTCTCGCTCACCCAAATCGGCTTGCAGGGCGCCGTGGTGCAAATGCTGGCCCACGGCGTAAACGTGGTGGGCATGTTCTTCGTGGCCGACGCCATCGAGCGCCGCACCGGCACCCGCCTGCTGCCCGACCTGGGGGGCCTCACCCGCCGCACGCCGCTGCTGAGCGTCTGCTTTTTGGTGATGTTGCTCAGCACCGTGGCCCTGCCGCTCACGGGCGGCTTCGTGGGCGAGTTCTTGTTGCTGGCCGGCGTGTACCAGTACTCGGCCTGGGTGGGCGCGGTGGCTGGCCTCACCATCATCTTCTCGGCGGTGTACCTGCTGCGCCTGTTCCAGCGCACCATGCTGGGGCCCGACTCGTCGTTTTCCGCCACCATCACCGACCTGACGGGCGGCGAACTTCTGGTTTTTGTGCCGCTGATTGCGCTGGTGTTCTGGCTGGGGTTGTTCCCGGGCACGTTCCTGCACCTGTCCGAGCCGGCCGTCAGCAGCATTTTAACCGCCGTTGGGCGGTAACCTGGCGCCCCAAACGGGGCCCGGGGCCGTCATGCTGAGCGCAGCCGAAGCATCTCTCCCGCGGCAGTAATTAATTAGTCAGCGGTAGAGATGCTTCGGCAAGCTCAGCATGACGTTTTTTTGAAGCTCATCCGAAGCTTAGTTTATGACTTCCATCATCCTCCTTTCCATCTTCGGCATCGTCCAGTTGTTCCTGGGCTTCTTGCGCTCGAACAAGGTGCTGCTGCCCGGCGTGCTGCTGGTGCTGCTGGCCGTGTTCGGGGCCAACCTGGCCGACTGGAACCACGCGCCGCAGTCGTTCTTCAACCAGATGCTGACGGTGGACCACTACACGGTGGCCTTCACCGGCATTGTGGTGCTCACGGCGCTGCTGCTGCTGCCCTTCTCGCGCAGCTACGTGGCGGCCCACGAGCCCAACCTGGCCGAATACTACGCGCTGCTGCTGTTTTCGCTGGTGGGGGCCGCCATGATGATCGGCTACGACCACTTGCTGATGCTGTTTGTGGGCATTGAAATCCTGAGCATCAGCATGTACGTGCTGGCCGGCGCCAGCAAGCGCGACTCACGCTCGAACGAAGCCGCCCTGAAGTATTTCCTGATGGGAGCCTTCGCCACCGGCATTTTGCTTTTCGGCATCGCGCTGCTCTACGGCGCCACCGGCACGTTTGCCCTCTCGCAAATCGCCGCCGCCGTGGCTGCCCCCACCAACGCCAGCCTGCTGCCCATGCTCTACATCGGCATCCTGCTGATGATCATCGGCATCGGCTTTAAGGTGTCAGCCGCGCCCTTCCACTTCTGGACGCCCGACGTGTACGAGGGCACGCCCACGTTCTTCACCGCCTTCATGAGCACGGTGGTAAAAACGGCCGGTTTTGCCGCGTTTCTGAAGCTGCTGGCTGTGGCTTTGCCGGCCGCGCAGGGCTTTTGGGCCCCCACCATCCAGGCCATGTGCGCCCTCACGCTGTTGCTTGGCAACGTGGGCGCCGCCGCCCAAACCACCACCAAGCGCATGCTGGCCTACTCCAGCGTGAGCCACGCCGGCTACCTGCTCATCGGCCTGGTGGCCAGCAACGGCCGCCTCACGGGCCCCGCCGCTAACGGCATTTTCTTCTACTCCCTCGCCTACTCCATCGCCACCGTGGCCGCCTTCGGCGTGTTGAAACTGGTGGCCGACCACCGCCAGCGCGACGATTACGCTGGCCTGAACGGCCTGGGCAAAACCAACCCCCTGCTGGCGTTCGTGATGACCGTGGCCATGCTCTCGTTGGCCGGCATTCCGCTCACGGGCGGCTTTTTCGGCAAGTTTTTTCTGCTCACCGCCGCCGTGGGCCAGGGCCACATCGGCCTCGTCGTCTTCGCCGTCGTGATGAGCATGGTGGGCATCTACTATTACCTGCGCCCCATCATCGCCATGTACCTGCGCCCCGCCGAGGGCCCCACCGCCGAGGCCGTGCCCGTCGACGGCTTGCAAGCCTTCACCCTGGGGCTGCTCGCGCTGCTCACCATTGCGCTGGGCATCCTGCCCGGCTTGCTGAGTGGGATTTTGTAGTACGATATTGCGGTAACGAGAAAGGCCACCCAAATCGGGTGGCCTTTCTCGTTACCGCGGCGTTGGCGCTTTTACCAAGTTCTTACCGGCTAGTGCAGGTGCACCGTGAGGTTGCCGTACTTGATCCAGTCCTCCATGCGCTTATGGTACGACACCACGTGGCCGCGCAAGTACTTTTCAATCATCAGACCGGCGGCCGGGGCGGCGCTGCTGCCCCCAAAGCCGCTGTTTTCGATGAACACGGCGATGGCGATTTTCGGATCTTCGGCCGGGGCAAAGGCGGCGAACGTGGCGTGGTCGAAGCCGTGGGGGTTTTGCACGGTGCCGGTTTTGCCGGCCACCGAAATGCCGAACTCGCGCAGCGAAGCCAGGCTGCCGGTGCCGCCGCGGCCGTCCACCACCTCCTGCATCCCGGGGATGACGTACTTGAAGTACGCCGTGTCCACGGCCGTGTAGTGCCGCTCGCGGTACTTGGCCAGGGGCCCCGCGCTGCCGATGCCTTTCACAAAGTGCGGCGTGTAGTAGTAGCCGTGGTTGGCGATGGTGGCCAGCACGTTGGCCATTTGCAGGCCCGTGATGCCGATTTCGCCCTGGCCGATGGCCAGCGAATACACGGTTTTGAAGTTCCAGTGGTGGTAGCCGCGCAGCTTGTCATAAAACTCGGGCGACGGGATGAGGCCGCGCTTTTCCTGGCTCATGTCCACGCCCAGCTTCTCGCCGAGGCCGAAGGATTTCACCATTTTCTGCCACTGGCCCAGGCCCAGGCGGGCGTCCTCGAACTTGTTGGGCGACTGCCCGCGCACCACCGCCGCCCGCATCACCTGGTAGAAGTAGGGGTTACAGCTGTTTTTAATGGCAATGCTGACGTTAGCCGGGTATTCGTGGTTGTGCGTGCAGCGCACCAGCTTCTGGTTGCACGGAAAACCGGTGCCGGGCGTGACCACGCCCAACTGCAACGCCACCAGTTCGTTCACTAATTTAAAAACCGAACCCGGCGGGTACGTGGCCATCAGGGGCCGGTCGAACAACGGCCGGTCGGGGTTGCGCAGCAGGTCCATGTAGCGGTTGCCCATGCCCTTGCCGGTGAGGGTTTCGGGCGTGTAGTGGGGGGCCGACACGAAGCACAAAATCTCGCCCGTTTTGGGGTCGATGGCCACGATGGAGCCGCGCCGCCCGGCCAGCAGTTCTTCGCCATAAGCCTGGAGCTCAGCGTCGATACTCAGGTGCAGGTCCTGCCCGGCCACTGAGAGCGTGTCAAACTCGCCGCCCCGGAACGCGCCTTTCTCCACGCCGCGCACGTTCACCATCTTAAACTGCACGCCGCGGCGGCCCATCAGCGTGGGCTCGTAGTACGATTCGAGGCCGGCGATGCCCACGTTCTCGCCCGCTCCGTAGCGCCCGTACTTGGGCTGCTCCAGCAGCTTGGGCGTGATGGGCCCCACGTAGCCCAGGGCGTGGGCCAGGTTGGGCGTGCGGTAGGCCCGCGCCATGCGCGCCTGGGTGCGGAAGCCCGGGAAGTCAATCAGGTTGTCCTCAATCGCGGCGCGTTCGGCCAGGCTCAGGTTTTGCACCAGCGGCGAGGGCTTGGTGCGCGAATACTTCCGGGCAGCCTTCAGGCCCTCGCGCAGGCTTTCGAGCGGCATTTGCAGCAGCTGGCAAAAGCGGGCCGAGTCGAGCCCTTTCACTTCGCGGGGCACCACCAGCAGGTCGTACACGGGCGTGTTGGTGACGAGCAACTGGTTTTTGCGGTCGTAAATCAGGCCCCGGTAGGGCACCTGCACCAGGCGCTGCAAGGTGTTCCGGTCGGCCGCCAGCTTGTAGGTACCGTCGAGCACCTGCATGAAAAAGAGCCGCGTGGCAAACACCAGCCCCACGAGCAGAAAGATGCCTTGCACCACGTAGCGCCGGCTTTCCAGGTATTGCATAAGTATAAAGTTACAACCGAACCGGGGCCCCGGCCAGTGCATTTGGGGCCCCTGGCCTACTGCCGGCTGCGCCGCACCGGGAAAAACAGCAGCTGCACAATCAGCAGCGCCACGGACGTGAAGGCCCAGCTGGCCCCCACTTTTTCCAGCGTGGCGCCGAAGTGGCGGAAGCTGCCTAGCTCTAGCAGGAAAAAAGCCAGGTGGTGCACCAGCACCAGCACGCCCAGGTAGGTGAGAAACCACGCGGGGCCCATGTAGTGCACGTTCACGGCGTCGGCGGCGTCGTAGCCGTCGCGGGGCCGCAGCAGGCGCAGCACCGCCGGCCGCACAAAGGCCAGCAGCACCGCCGCCGCCGCGTGCAGGCCCCCGGTGTCGTAGAAAATGTCCATCGTCAGGCCCATGCCGAAGGCCAGCAGCAGCTGCACCACCACGGGCGTGCCCAGCGGCAGGAACAACACAAACCCCAGGTACAAGAAGCACCAGCCCGCCTCGAACAACACCAACCGGCTGACGATGAGCACGTGCACCAGCGTGTACAGCCCGTAGCGCAGCACTTGCCTCAGCAAAAGGGCCACTATTTTCATGGCCGCCCCCCCTTTCCGGCCGGCGGCAGGGCGCGGGCCTCCACGGTGTCGCGCTCGGGCCGCGTGCGGCTCGTCACTACGTACACGTAGGTCAGGTTGCTGAAATCGGGGCCCAGGCGCAGGTGCACGGTCCAAAAGTTTTTGTCCGGCTCCTTTACAAACGACGCGACGGTGCCAATGAACACGCCCTCCGGAAAGATGGCGTTGTAGCCGCTCGTCACCACCGTATCGCCCACCACTAGCTTGTTTTGGCGCGGAATGTCGTCGAGCAGCGCCTGCGTGGGGTCGTCGCCGGGCCAGTGCACGCTGCCGAACGTGTTGTCGCGCTTGATTTTGGCCGACACGCTGGTTTTGGAATGCAGCAAGCTGGTGGCCGTGGCGTAGTGGTCGGTGGCGGATTTGATGCGGCCCACCACGCCGGTGGCGGCCAGCACGCCCAGGCCGGGCCGCACGCCGTCGGCCAAGCCCACGTTCAGCGTAAAGTAGTTGTCCACGCTGCGCAGCGAATTATTGATCACTCGGGCCGGGATGAGCGGATAGTCCGGGTCGCGAGCAGCCAGGCGCTGCTGGGCCAGCAGCAGGGTGTCGGGCCGCTGGGCCGGGCGTTGGTGGCGCACGCGGTGCAGCGTGTCGCCGGGGGCCGGGGGCACGGCCAGCGAGTCGGCCTCGCGCCGGCTCGCATCGGGCGGGTAGAGCTGCTGGCGCAGGCGGGCGTTTTCGGCCAGCAACTGCTGGTTCAGGGCCCCCAGGTGGAAGTAGTCGAGCACTTCGGTGCGGCGGGCCAGGACTACACCTGCGTAGGCGTTGGCTGAGTTGAAAAACGCCGCCCGTTGGTACGAGCTGCTGGTTACGAACAAGTACAAGCTAATCCCTTCCAGCACCCCAAACACCAGCACCCCTTGAAACCGCGCCAGAAACAACAGCAGGTTTTTCATCTACCAGTCAGCATGTAGCGTTTAACAGGCCGCGTACTTCCTGAAAACCAAGCGGGGGGCGGGCACCGCGCGTTAAATGTTAATTGACAAATGGCAGCCGCAATTTAAGTGTCAACCGCAATCAGGTCAGCAGCACGCCCTTGAAGGCTTGGATGTCCTTGATGGCCCGGCCGGTGCCGCGCACCACGGCGCGCAGCGGGTCTTCGGCAATGTGGATGGGCAGCTTGGTTTTGGCGGCTAGGCGCTTGTCGAGGCCGCGCAGCAGGGCCCCGCCGCCGGTGAGGTGAATGCCGTGCTCGTAAATATCGGCCGACAACTCGGGCGGCGAAATCTCCAGGGCCTTCAGCACGGCCTCCTCAATTTTGGCCACCGATTTGTCGAGCGCAATGGCAATTTCCGAGAACGTGACCTTGATGACTTTCGGAATGCCCGTCATCAGGTCGCGGCCGCGCACTTCGTGGTCCGGCGGCGGGTTGTCCAGCTCGGTAAGCGCAGCGCCGACCTCAATTTTGATGCGCTCGGCCGACCGCTCGCCGATGAGCAGGTTGTGCTGGCGGCGCATGTAGTCCAGAATGTCCTGGTTGAACACGTCACCGGCCGTCTTGATGCTCTGGTCGCACACGATGCCCGAGAGGGCAATCAGGGCAATTTCGGACGTGCCGCCCCCGATGTCGATGATCATCGAGCCCACGGGCTGGTGCACGTCGATGCCGATGCCGATGGCCGCGGCCATCGGTTCTTGAATCATCCACACTTCCTTGGCGCCGGCGTGCTCGGCGGAGTCGCGCACGGCGCGCTTCTCCACTTCCGTGATGCCCGACGGGATGCAGATGACCATGCGGTGCGAGGGCTGGAACAGCCGCTTGCGGGTGTCAATCATCTTGATAAGGCCCTTGATCATTTCCTCCGCCGCGTGGAAATCGGCGATCACGCCGTCCTTCAGCGGGCGGATGGTCTTGATGTTGTCGTGGGTTTTCTCGTGCATTTGCTGGGCCTGGCGGCCAACAGCGATGATCTTGTTGGTGGTGCGGTCTTTGGCGATGATGCTCGGCTCGTCCACCACGATTTTGTCGTTGTGGATGATGAGCGTGTTAGCCGTGCCCAGGTCGATGGCGATGTCGCTGGTCAGGAAGTTAAAGAAACCCATTGAGTTAAATCAGAATAGCAGCGCAACGACCGGGGCCACGCGGCAATAATTGGGCAAAGGTACGGAAGTAATGAGGGGATCCGAAGCCTAGGTTCCGTCCTGGTTTTCCTTTGCAAAATACTGGGCACACCGCCGCACCGGGCGGGGCCCCAACGCCCGCCCGGGCCGGCTAGTATGCTACCGCCGGCCCTGGCGGGCGGCCGCTACCGTGCCGGCCGCCACCGCGAGCCCACCCACGGCCACGAGCACCGTGCCCGCAAGGCCCAGCCCGGGCACCAGCAGGCGCAGCAGAATGCCCAGGGCCAGCAGGACGTATCCCGCGATGGTGGCGTATTTCATAACAGAAGAAAGTTGCGGGCCCGGGGCCCCAGCATTAATGCTTGAAGTGGCGCACGCCGGTGAGCACCATGGCCATGCCGCGCTCGTCGCAGGCGCGGATGCTGTCGGCGTCCTTGATGGAGCCGCCGGGCTGCACCACGGCCCGGATGCCGGCCGCCCCGGCAATTTCCACGCAGTCGGGGAAGGGAAAAAACGCGTCGGAGGCCATCACCGCGCCTTGCAGGTCGAAGCCGAAGGCGTGGGCTTTCTCGATGGCCTGGCGCAGGGCGTCCACGCGCGAGGTTTGGCCCACGCCCGAGGCCAGCAGCTGGCCGGCGCGGGCCAGCACGATGGTGTTGCTCTTGGTGTGCTTGCAGATTTTGCCGGCAAACTCCAGGGCCGCCGTTTCCTCGGCCGTGGGGGCCGACTGGGTGACGACGCGGAAATCGGCGGCGGTTTCGGCCTGCAAGTCAGCGTCTTGCTCGATGAGGCCGTTGAGCAAAGTTTTGATTTGCTTGGCGGGGAACGCGACCGGCTTTTGGCGCAGCAGGATGCGGTTTTTCTTGCTTTGCAGCAGCGGCAGGGCGTCGGGCGCGAAGCTGGGCGCAATCAGCACTTCAAAAAACAGCTGGCTCAGCTCGGCCGCGGTGGCCGCATCCACTTCCTGGTTCACGATGATGACCCCGCCGAACGCCGACACCGGGTCGCAGGCCAGGGCCTGCACGTAGGCGTCGTGCAGGGTACCGGCCAGGGCCACGCCGCAGGCGTTGGTGTGCTTGAGGATGGCGCAGGCCGGGGCCCCGTCGGCAAACTCGCGCATGAGCTGCACGGCGGCGTCCACGTCCACCAGGTTGTTGTAGCTCAGCTGCTTGCCGTGCAACTGGTCGAACAGGGCCCCCAGGTCGCCGTAGAACGTGCCGGCCTGGTGGGGGTTCTCGCCGTAGCGCAGCGGCGTAGCAGGGCCCGGGTGCGTGGCGGCGGCGTCCTGCGCGGCCAAGTCGGTGCCCTGGCTCACGTACTTGAAAATTTCGGTGTCGTAGTGGCTGGTGGTGGCGAAGGCGGCCGCGGCGTAGTGGCGGCGGTCGTCGAGGTCGGTGGCGCCGTTTTTGGCGGCCAGCAGCTCGGCCACGGCGGCGTACTGCGCGCGGCTGCTGACGACTAGCACGTCGCGGTAGTTTTTGGCGGCGGCGCGCAGCAGGGCAACGCCGCCGATGTCAATCTTCTCGATGACGTCGGCCTCGGGGGCCCCGCCGGCCACGGTTTCTTCAAACGGGTACAAATCGACCACCACCAGGTCGATGGGCGGGATGCCGTGCTGCGCGGCCTGGGCCAGGTCGCCGGGCTCGTGGCGGCGGTGCAGGATGCCACCGAACACCTTGGGGTGCAGCGTTTTCACTCGCCCGCCAAACACTTCGGGGAAGCCGGTGAGGTCCTCCACGGCCGTGACGGCGGCGCCTTCGCTTTCGAGGAATTGCTGGGTGCCGCCGGTTGAGTACAGCGTGACGCCGTGCTGGCGGAGCACCTGCACCAGGGGCCCCAAGCGGTCTTTGTGGTAGACGGACAACAGGGCAGCGCGAACGGGGCGGGACGACATAGATGGCGGAAAAGCGGCGGCGGGATTGCCGCCGCAAAGGTACGCCGCCCCCCCGCCGGGGGCCAAAGCCGGCCGAAATTGAATTTTGCGCCGCCGCTGCGTAAGCGCGGCAAGAACAAGGCGGCCCGTTTCGGAGTATAGTTTATTCACCCGCCTTTCACCCGTGCGCCGATGGTTGTTGATATTACCCGTGCCGATTACCCTGCCATTGCTGCCCCCGCTGCTCCGTTACTAACCACGCCCGCCGCGGCCGTGCAAGCCGCCGCGGCCCTCGCCCCCCGCCTGTTTGCCCAAGCCGCCGCCACCGACGCCGACGCGGTGTTTCCCGCCCAGGAATTTGACTGGCTGCGGGCCACCGGGTTGCTCACCGCGGCGCTGGCCCCCGGCCTGGGCGGCGCCGGCCTGGGGGCCCCCGCCGCCACCGAAGCGCTGCTGACCGTGTTGCGCCACGTCGGCCGGGGCAACCTGGCGGTGGGCCGGCTTTTCGAAGGCCACACCAACGCTTTGCTGCTCACGCAGTTATTTGGCACACCGGCGCAGGCCGCGCGCTGGGCCGCCGACGCGGCCGCCGGGCTGCTGTTTGGCATGTGGAACACCGAGGACCCCGCCCACGGCGTGCGGCTGGAGGCGTTGCCCCACGGCCGCTACCGCCTGCACGGGGCCAAAACCTTTGCCTCGGGGGCCGGCTACGTGGCGCGGCCGCTCCTCACCGGGGCCCTGCCCGACGGCCAGGGCTGGCAGATGCTGGTGCTACCCGCCGAAGCGCAGCCGCCCGTGCTCGACCGCTCGTTTTGGCGGCCCCTGGGGATGCGCTCCACCGCCAGCCACCGCGCCGACCTGACCGGCCTGGAAATTGGGCCCGACGACCTGCTGGGCCCGCCCAATGCCTACTACCGCCAGCCGTGGTTTGGGGGCGGGGCCACCCGGTTTGCGGCCGTGCAGCTGGGCGGCGCCGAAGCCGTGTACGACGAAACCCGCCGCTTCTTGCAGGGCCTTGGCCGCACCGATGACCCTTACCAGCGCCAGCGCCTGGGCCAAATGGCCTTGCTGATCGAAAGCGGCCGGCAATGGCTGTGCGGGGCCGCCGCCCACGCCGCCCTGCCCGCCGGCGGCGGGGCCCCCGCCAGCCCCGCCGCCGGGGCTTACGCCGGCCTTGTGCGCACTGCCATTGAGCAAATTGGCTTGGCCGTGCTGCCGCTGGCCGAGCGCTGTGTGGGGGCCCGCGGCCTGCTCCAGCCCGAGCCCTTCGAGCGCCTGCACCGCGACCTGACCCACTACTTGCGCCAGCCCGCCCCCGATTTTGTGTTGGCCGACGTGGGCCGCTTTGTGTTGGAAGGCAACGATTTATATTAACAACCATGCTGCCTTTTGCTAATTACCCCGTGCGCCCGGCCGAATTTGCCGCCACGCTGGGGCCCACGCTCATTATTGTGCCGCACCCCGACGACGAGGCCTTGGGCTGCGGGGGCTTGCTGGCGCTGCTACGGCAAGCCGACCAGCCCGTGTACGCCGCCTTGGTGAGCGACGGCACCATGTCGCACCCTGACTCGGCCGTGTTTTCGGCCCCTGCCCGGCGGGCCGTGCGCGAAGGCGAGCTGCGCCACGCCCTCGCGCTGCTCGGCGTGCACACCGAACCGCTGCTGTTGCGCCTGCCCGACGCGGACGTGCCCACGGGCCCCGCGCAGCCCGGCTTTGCCGCAGCCGCGGACCGGTTGCGTGCGTTTGTAGTTGAAAACCAGACAGCCACCGTGTTGCTGCCCTGGCGGCGTGACCCGCACCCCGACCACCGCGCCAGCTACCTGCTGGCCCAGGCGGCGCTGGCCGGGCTGCCCACCGCGCCGCGCCGACTCGAATACGTGGTGTGGGCCTGGCAGCGCGCTGCCCCGGCCGACCTGCCCCAGCCCGCCGACCACGTGGCGGGTTTCCGCTTGTCCATTGGCGGGGTGCTGCCGCAGAAACTGGCCGCCATAGCTGCCCACCGCTCGCAGGTGGCCCCCGGTGTGTTCACCGACGACACCCAGGGCTTCCTGTTGGCCGACGACATGCTGGCCAAATTCAACCAGCCTTTTGAGGTGTATTTTGAGAACTACACATGAACGAAAACCAACCCAACAGCCTGGACAGCAATTATTTCGATGACGTGTACCGGGCTAACTCCGACCCGTGGGGCTTCGAGACCAGCCCCTACGAGCGCGCCAAGTACGCGGCCTCGCTGGGGGCCCTGCCCCGGGCGCGCTACCCGCGGGCGTTCGAAATTGGCTGCTCGCTGGGCGTGTTCACGGCCCAGTTAGCGCTGCGCTGTGACCAGCTATTGGGGGTGGACGTGAGCGCCGAAGCCCTGGCACAAGCCCGCCAGCGGTGCGCCGACTTGCCCCAGGTGACCTTGCAGCAAATGCAGTTGCCCGACGAGTTTCCAACGGGCCCCTTCGATCTCGTTACCCTCTGCGAAGTGGGCTACTACTGGAACCTCGCCGACCTGGCGCGCGCCGCCGACCGCATCGCCGGGGCCCTGCCCGCCGGCGGCCAGCTGCTGCTCGTGCACTGGACGCCTCCCGTGCACGACTACCCGTTGACGGGCGACGAGGTACACGATTTTTTTCTCCAAAAAACCGGTCCTGGGGCCCCCTGGGCGCATCTCAACGGCCAGCGCCACCCGCAGTACCGACTCGACGTGCTGGAGAAAAACTAGCTTATTTGCTAGGAATGGGGGCCCGCAGCCAGGCCAAAGCTTCGGCCAAGGGCACTTGCGGCACGGCTACGCCGGCGGTGGCGCGGGCCTCGGCCACCCAATCCCAAAGCCGGCCGAAGGTGCAGCTGGCCAGCACCTGCCGGGCCAATAGCTTCTCGGGCAAGCCCAGCGCGGCCGCCACGCCCTGCCCCGGCACCCCAAACGGGGCATCGTGGCTCCACCAGGCGCGTAACTGCCGACGCGCGCGCCACAGCGCCGCCAAGTGCTGCGGGCACGGCACCAGCGGTTCGCTGCGCGCCAGGCTTTGGGCCGCCCACTCGCGCAATTGCCACGACAGGCCCACTTCCACGCGGCCGCACTGGCGGGCCGAGGTGTGCACCACTACCCGCGGGCTGTGGCGCAAGCGCAAGTCGTGGCGGCGGAGTTGCTGGCACAGGGCCTCGTCTTCCAGGTAGCGCACCACGGGCAAGCCCCCCACGCGGCGGTAGGCGCGGGCCGTCAGGGCCAGGCTGGCCCCAAAATGCTGGTGGTGGCGCGGCCACGGGTCGGCGGCCTGCGGATCAAGCTGGGCTTCGAGGCGGGCGCACCACAGGTGGTAGGCTGCGTCGCGGAGTTGGGTGCGGCGCACCCAGCCGGGGGCTCCCAGCGCCGCGGGTTGGTCGGTGGGCACGGGCGGCGCGTCGGTGAGAATGCGGCCACCTACGGCGTCGGCCCCGGCCACAATTTCGGCCTGGGTAGCGGCCAGCCAGTCGGGGGCCACGCGGGTATCGGCGTCGGTACTGGCAATGAGGCCGTTGAAGCGGCCCAGGCTCAGCAGGCGCAGGCAAGCTTCGTCCATCAGCAGGCGGCGGGCGCGGCCCACGTGGGCATCGGGGGTGGCCAGGCGCAGGCGGGCCACGTGCATGGCCAGGGCCGGGTGTTGGCCAGCAAAGTGGCGCACGGCGGCGGCCGTGCCATCGGTACAGTTGTTAGCCAGCACGATCACCTCGAAGCTGTCGGGCGGCAAAAGTTGGCCGGCCAGATCGACTTGCACCGCCAGGGCCGCCAAAGTGGCGGGCAGCGTAGCGGCCTCGTCCTTGGCCGGGATGATGACACAGGCCCGCAACGCGGCACGGGGCGGAGGCAACTGCTGGCGCAGCCGCAACGCGTAATCAGGAGCAGAAACCGGGGGAAGGGCAGCGGTCGCTTCGCGGGTGGCTAAGAAACGCAACGGGGTAGCGGGGGGCATGGTACCGTGCTTCTACGCCCTGGCCGGGGTGGCGGTTGAAAAAACTAGCGTTTCTACTGGATAAAAGCTCAGCGTTTTCACAACCATTCCATTACCTGAATTGGGAATGAAATTTTTATGGCGCAGTTAATAATCAAGTCTTTGTAAAACAATAGTATATGTTCTGTAAATGCTGTGAGGTTACTGATTAACGGCACGTTTTATTTTACTTCAAAAGCAAAAGCCCCAGCCCTGCGTAGCAGAACCAGGGCTTTTTGTACCAAAGCCAGCCGTTACCGGCTGCGTGAGGCTTAGAGGCTATCCAAATAGGTGATTAACTTTGGATAATGGCGACGGTTCAAGAATTCACCATTTCAGACACGCTTTGGGCGCGGTTAGCGCCCCTGCT
>JBPBPC010000001.1:0-81564 GCA_050954665.1 Janthinobacterium lividum | reverse complement strand
GCCCGCCCCGCCCCGGCCCAGCCCAAAACCCGCGTGGACTCGCTGATGGCCCAGGCCGAGCAAGGCCTGGGCCGGCACGACTACCCCGCGGCCATTGCCGCCTACCGGCAGGCGGTGGGGGCCCCCGGGGCCAGCCCGCGCTACCGGGCCAACGCCTTGTACAACACGGCCTGCTGCTACGCCCTGCTGCACGACGCGCCCCACGCCCTCGGCAGCCTGCGCCAGGCCATCGCCGCCGGCTACGCCGACGCCGCGCACATTGCCGCCGATACCGACTTGAACCCGCTGCACGGCAGCCCGCAGTGGCCCCAGCTGCTGGCCCGGGCGCGCCGGCAGGAAGAAAAAACCCGCATCCGCCGGCCCGAGGACGTGCGGTTCGTCACCACCGACATCGACCACTTCTGGGCGGCCTACGCCGCGGCCCAGCTCGACACGGCGGGGGCCCCGGCCATTTTCCGGCGCGACTACTTCGACAAGGCCTCCGCGGGCTTGCAGGACTACGCCCGGCTGAAAATCGACAGCGACGCGGAGTTTACGCGGCGCGTTTTGCAGCGCCCCCGGTACTACGGCTCCATCCGGCCCACCACGCGGGCCATTGCCGGCGAAAAACCGCGGGTGGTGGCGGCCTTCCGGCGCTTCCAGGAACTGTACCCGGCGGTGCGGTTTCAGCACATCTACTTCGTCATCGGCGGCTGGGTGTCGGGCGGCACCGTGTCGGACGCGGGCCTGCTCATCGGGGCCGACCAAATCGCCAACGGCCCGGGCGTGAACACCGCCGAGCTGAGCCTGCTCCAGCGCAACCGCTGCGCCCCCGTGGCGGAGCTGCCCGCCCTGATGGTGCACGAGCTGGTGCACCGCAACCAGGGCCCCCAGGACGGCACCCTGCTCAGCTACGCCCTCAGCGAGGGCATGGCCGACTTCGTGGCCGAGCTGGTCACCGGCACGCTCACCAACGCCCGCCTGCACCCCTACGGCAACGCCCACGAGGCGGCGCTGTGGGCCGCTTTCCAGCCGGAGATGCTGGGCACCGACGCGAAAAACTGGATCGCCAACGGCCGCCAGGAAACCCCCGACAAGCCCTGCGACCTGGGCTACTACGTGGGCTACCGCGTCGTGCAGGCCTACTACAACCGGGCCCCCGACAAGAAGCAGGCCCTGGCCGAAATCCTCCACGTGCACGACGCCCAGGCCTTCCTGGCCCAGAGCGGCTACGCGGGGGCCCCGGCCGGCCGCTAAGTTTTTTCCGCACCGCCGTAATGCCGCGGCCCGCGCGGCGATTCACTGCCCACACCCTTCCCCTCACCTTCTTTGCTTCACTTGCCGTGCTGCACCGCGCTACCCCCTTTCTCGTTGGCCTGCTGGGCCTCGCCGCCGCTACCGGCCAGGCCCAAACCCTGAACACGGCCAAGCTCGACAGCCTGGTAACGGCCCTGGCCGCCAACCACAAGCTGATGGGCAGCCTGGCCCTCTCGCACGCGGGCCAGGTGGTGTACCGCCGCGCCTTCGGCGACGCCCAGCTGGCGCCCCCCACCCCGGCCACGCCCGACACGCGCTACCGCATCGGCTCCATCACGAAAACCTTCACGGGGGTGATGATTTTTCAGCTCATCGAGGAGAAAAAGCTGACCCTGGACACGCCGCTGGCCACGTTCTTCCCGCAGGTGCCCGGCGCGGCGGCCATCACCGTCGACCAGTTGCTGAGCCACCGCAGCGGCCTCCACAACTTCACCGGCGACCCGGCCTTTCCGGCCTACATGGTCCAGCCCCGGACGCAGGCCGACCTGCTGGCCCTCATCGCCGGGCCCCCGCCCGATTTTGCCCCCGGCGCCAAGTTCGCCTACAGCAATTCCAACTTCGTGCTGCTGGGCTACATCGTGGAGAAACTGACCAAAATGCCCTACGCGCAGGCCGTGCAAAAGCGCGTGCTGGCCCGGGCCGGCCTGAAAAACACCTACTACGGCGGCAAAATCAACCCCCAACGCCAGGAAGCCCTGTCCTACGAGCCCGGCCCCGGCGGCTGGCGGCTGGCCCCGGAAACCGACATGAGCATCCCCGGCGGCGCGGGGGCCCTGGTGTCGACGCCCGCCGACCTCGACCGTTTTTTTGAGGCGCTGTTTGGCGGCAAGTTGGTGGCGGCCGGCAGCCTGGCCGCCATGCAAACCCTGCGCGACGGCTACGGCCGGGCCCTGTTCGCCACGGCGGTGGGCCCCCAGAAAAGCTACGGCCACAACGGCAGCATCGACGGCTTCCGCGCGGCGGCCGGCTACTTCCCCGCGGGCCAGCTGGCCGTGGCCGTGTGCAGCAACGGCGCCGCCGGCGCCTATTCGGCCGACCAGCTGCTGGCCGACGCGGCGCGCATTTACTTCGGCCAGCCCTACAAAATTCCTAGTTTTAAAACCTTTACGCCCGCCGCGGCCGACCTCGACCGCTACCCCGGCACCTACGCCTGCCCCGGGTTTCCGCTGAAAATCACGGTCGCCAAGGCCGGCGCCAGCCTCACGGCCCAGGCCACCGGCCAGGGGCCCCTGCCGCTCGAAGCCGTGGCCCCCGGCGCGTTCACCTTCGACCCGGCCGGCATCCGCCTGGAGTTCGACGCGGCCCAGCCCACCTTCACGCTCAAGCAGGGCGGCGCCACCCACGTCTTCACCAAGGAATAAAGCAGCGCGGCGCGTCCGCGCGGTTGCACGGGCCGCCGCGCGGTTGCCGTTCCGCCGCGCGGGCGCGCACAGCCCGCGCTACCCGGGGGCCCTACCTTTGCGGCCGTAATGGAAAAACCCAGCATCCCGCAAGGCACCCGCGATTTTGGCCCCGCCCAGGTGGCCCGCCGCCAGCACATTTTTGGCGTCATCCGCCGCACGTTCGAGCAGTTTGGCTACGCGCCGATTGAGACGCCGACCCTGGAAAACCTCTCCGTCCTCACCGGCAAGTACGGCGACGAGGGCGACCAGCTCCTGTTTAAAGTGCTGAACTCGGGCAACTTCCTGGTGAAGGAGCGCCGCGGCGAAATTACCCCGCTCGTGACGGCCGACGACCTCGCCCAGGGCCCCCGCGCCGTGCTGCCCAAAATTGCCGAAAAGGGCCTGCGCTACGACCTCACCGTGCCCTTCGCCCGCTACGTGGCCATGAACCGGGCCGCCCTCACCTTCCCCTTCAAGCGCTACCAAATGCAGCCCGTGTGGCGCGCCGACCGCCCCCAGCGCGGCCGCTACCGCGAGTTTTGGCAGTGCGACGCCGACGTGGTGGGCACCGACTCGCTGCTGTGCGAAGCCGAAATTGTGCTGATGATGGCCCAGGTGCTCAACGGGTTGGGCCTGGTGGACTTCACCATCAAAATCAACCACCGCGGCGTGCTGCGCAACATTTACCAGGCCCTGGGCGGCGAGGGCCAGGAAACGGACCTGTTCGTGGCCATCGACAAGCTCGACAAAATTGGGCGCGAGGGCGTGACCAAGGAGCTGCTCGAAAAAGGCTTTTCGGACGCCGCCCTCGACACGCTGTTTGCGCTGCTGACGGTGGGCGGCGGCTACGCCAAGAAGCTCCAGCGCCTGCTGGTCGGCTTCGTGACGGCCGGCGTGGAGCCCGACGGCCAGCGCCCGGGCCCCGACGAGCCCACCGACGAAGCCGACGACTCGCTGGACGCCTACTACCGGGGCCTCAACGAGTTGGCCGCCGTGCGCGACCTGCTGCAAGCTTCTGGCTTCGCGCAGTTCGACCGGCTAGAGTTTGACCCCACGCTGGCCCGGGGCCTCTCCTACTACACGGGGTGCATTTTTGAGGTGAAAATCAACAACGTGGCGATGGGCAGCGTAAGCGGCGGCGGGCGCTACGACAACCTCACCGGGGCCTTCGGGCTGCCGGGCGTGTCGGGCGTGGGCTTCTCGTTCGGCGTGGACCGGCTCTACGATTGCCTGGAGGAATTGGAATTGTTCCCGGCCGGCACCGGCACGCTGACGCGGGTGCTGCTGGCGCAGTTCGACGCGGCTTCGCTGGCCGCCGGCCTGCCGCTGCTGGCCCAGCTGCGCGCCGCCGGCGTGCCCGCCGAGCTGTACCCCGACGCCGCCAAGCTCAAAAAGCAGTTCCAGTACGCCGACCAAAAAGGCATTCCGTACCTGCTATTGGCGGGCCCCGACGAGCGCGCCGCCGGCCAGGTGAAGCTGCGCGACATGCGCGCCGGCCAGGAGCAATTGTTGTCGGTGGCCGAAGCCGTGGCCGTGCTCGCCCAAGCCCAGTAACGCGCCCGTGCCCACCCACCTCCTCGCGCCCGGCGCCCCGCTCACCCTTGGCACGCTGGCCGGCCTGCTGGCCAGCGGCGAAACCGTAGCCCTGAGCCCCGAAGCAGCGGCCCGCTTTGCCCCTGCCGAGGACTTGGCCGGGGGCCCCGAGCTGGCTGCCCTGCGGGCCCAGGCCTGCGGCACGGGCCCCGAAGCGCCCCCGCCCCTGGTGCGCCTGATGCTGCTGCTGGCCGCGCAACAGGCCGTTAACCAGCCCGCCGGCCTGGCGCGCCCCACGGCCGAGCGCCTGCTGGCGCTTTACAACCGCGAGCTGCTGCCGGTGGTGTTCGAGCAGGGCGGCGACGCCGCGGCCCGGGCGCACCTGGCCCTGCCGCTGCTGGGCGAGGGCGAAATCAACTACCAAGGCTACCGCTTGGCCACGGCCGACGCCTTCAGCCTGTTCAGCTGGGCGCCGTTGGCCCTGCGCACCGGCGAAGCGGGGGCCCTGGGGCGCGGCGCCCCGTTCACCCTGGCCTACGCCGCGGACGCACTGCTGCGCACCCAGCACCTGGCCCGGGCCGCGGCGGCCGTCCGGGCCTTGTCGGCCCCGGCAGAAACGGCCGAGGAAACGGCGCTTCAACTTGTGTTGAACGATGCAGCACTGGCCGTAACCGGGGCCCTGGGCAGCTCGGAGCCAGTCCCGCTGGCGCCGGTGTTGGGGCCATTGGCGGCGGCCGTGGCGGCGCTGGGCCGGGCAGCGGCGGCCCGCGCGGCGCAGCTTGCGGCGGGGCCCGGGCTGGGCGCGGCGGCGCTGGGCCTGGCGGCGCACACCGCTGCCGGCAGCCGATTGGTGGCCGCGGAAGCCGACGCCTACGCCGCCCAGCGCGCCCGCCAGGTGGTGGAAAACGCCGAGCAGCTGCTGGGCCTGGAGCTACTAGCGGCGGCGGGGGCCCCCGCGGCCACGCCCGGTGCCGGGGGCCCCAACCCGGGCGAAACGCTGCGGACGGCGTTTCGGGCGGCGGTGCCCGGCGGGGGCCCCGGCGCGGCCCCGTACCCGGCGTTGCAGCAGGCCGCGGCGTTTGTGCGGCGCCACGCGTGGCCGGCGGCGGGCCCCGGCGGCGCGCAGTAGCGCGGGAGGGCCCGCCGGCGCGTATTTTTGGGCATGAAGCTGACGCTCCCCGGTTTATTTTTCCTTTTGCTGACGGGCCTGACCTGGGGCCTGGCGCCCGCGCGGGCCCGGGCCCAGAGCTGCGCCCAGCCCCCGCCCGCCGACTGCAACGGCGTGCCGTTTGCCGTCGTGGATGCCGCCACCGGGCAGGAGGTGCAGGCGCTGTGCGTGGGCCGGCCGGTGCGCTTTGTGCCCTGCGCCAGCCGCGCCGTATCGCCCGACCTGACGTACTACACGGCCCTGCCGGGCACCGACGTGTACCCACCCAGCTGCCTGATTTCGCCCACCGGGGCCAGCACCGTGTACCGCTACACGCCCACCGCGCCGGGCCCCGTCACCGTCTCCGAAAACGCCAACACCACGCTGGCCAACGGCGGCGTCATCGGCACGTTTTACACCCGCGTGCTCACGGCCTACGCCACCGTGCCGCCGCCGTTCAGCATCGCGCCCTGCCCCGCCGGCGTGGCCCTAGTCACGGTGACGGACGCCGTGTACGACCGCTACACCGTGCGGGCCGGCAGTGGGCCGGAGGTGCCCGTGGTGCGGCGCAACCTGCCGCAAGTGGTGGCGCTGGCCGGGGCCACCACCGTCACCGTCACGGGCTACTACAACCTGGTGGGGCCCTGCACCGGCACTAATACGCAGGCCGTCCCCACCATAACGGCCGCCCAGGTGCCCGCCCTGAACACCCTGACGCTGAGCGCCCCCGCGCCCGGCGGCGAGCTCAGCCTGGCCGTGGGCCAGCTGCCCGACGGGTACATTTATACCTTGCAGCGGGCGCCCGCCGGCACCACCGGCCCGTTCCAGAACGTGGCCGACGTGCCGCCGGGCAGCACCAGCGTCGCCTTGCCCGCCGCGGCGGCCGGCGGCTACCGCCTGCTGCGCAGCGACAACTGCCAAACCGCCACCGTGGCCTCGGCCACCCGCTACACCCTGGGCTTGGCGGTGGCCTCGGCGCAGGGCCGCAACCAGCTGCTGCTGACCGACGCCAACCCCAACCCGGGGCCCTACGCCGTGACGCGCAACGGCGTGGTCATCACCAACCTAACCCCAATCAACGGCGGCCTGGAAGACGCCGACGTGGTGTGCGGCACCCGCTACACCTACCGCGTGAGCACCGACGGCGGGGCCGTGCTTTCCAACGAAGCCAGCCTCGTGGCTGCCTCCAACGGGGCCCCGCCCACGCCCCGCCTCGTGGCCAGCTTCGACTTGCAAAACCGAGCGACGCTCACGCCCAGCCTGCCCGGGGGCCCCGTGCCGGCCGGGGGCACGCTGCGCTACCGCCGCCTGCCCAGCGCGGGCCCCGCTTCCGATTTCCTCGCGGCCACCACCGGGCGCACCGTCACCGACTCGACCGGCGCGGCGACGCCCGCCGCGGTGTGCTACTCGGTGCGCCTCACCGATTTGTGCGGCAACACGTCGGCCGAAAGCAGCGTGGCCTGCCCGAGCATCCTCACCGCCCGGGCCCTCGACGACGACGCCACCGCCGTGGGCCTGAGCTGGACGGCCTTCACCGGCCCCGACCCCGCCCAGCCCGCCGCCTACGCCCTCCAAACCCTGGCTTCCGACGGCACGGTGCTGGCCACGGCCGCCCCCACCACGGCCCTTGGTGCCACCGACGCCCAGCCGCCAGCCGACCGCCCGGTGCTACGCTACCGCCTGCAAATCAGCGGGGCCGGCACCCCGGCGGGCACGTTCAGCTACTCCAGCGTGGCGCAGGTGCCGCGCCGCACCCGCCTGCTGCTGCCCAATGCCTTCACGCCCAACGGCGACGGCCTGAACGACGTGTTCGAAGTGAAAGGCCGGTTTGTAGAGAATTTCGTGCTGATCATCGTGGACCGCAACGGCCAGCAGGTGTTCCGCGCCACCGACCGTGCCACCACCTGGGACGGCACCATCAACGGCCACGCGCCCGTGAACGGCGTGTACGTGTGGCGCTTCGAGCAAACCGACGCCACCGGCCAAGCCATACGGCAAACCGGCACGGTCACAATTTTGAAGTAGCTATCCGTTCGCCTGTGCCGCCAGCACAACTTAAAAATGCAGGCGGACGCCTTCAATTACCCCACTCTCATGTCTTTTCTCCAACGCCACCGCGCCAACCTGACGCAAGGCCTGTTCCTGGGCGGCCTGGCCGTGGTGTTTTTCACCGACCTCAAGGCCCCGGTGGTGGGCACGCTGCAGCGGGGCCTGCTGGCCACCGGGCTGTGGCGGCCCACGCTGCCCGCTGGGGCCCCAACGCGGCCCCGCGCCGGGGGCCCCTACCCGCACAACGTGCCGCTCTACACCCTCGACGGCCGCCCCGCCACCCTGCGGCGCTTCGCCGGCAAGGTGGTGGTGCTGAACCTGTGGGCCAGCTGGTGCCCGCCCTGCCGCGCCGAGATGCCCGCCCTCCAGCACCTGTACAGCCAGGTGGATACCGCCCGGGTGGCGTTCGTGCTGGTGTCGCTCGACGAAAACCCCGCCCGGGCCCGGCGCGTGGTGCAGCAGGCGGGTTACACATTTCCGGTGTTTTTTCCGGCCGCGCCGCTGCCCAAGGCTTTTGACACCAAATCCATTCCCACCACCTTCGTGCTGAGGCCCGACGGCACCGTGGCCACCCGCCACGAAGGCATGGCCGACTACGACACCGCCGAGTTCCGCGCCTATTTGCAGCAGCTGGCCGGGCAGTAGGGCGGGCGTTGCAAGCCCGCGCAGTTGCGCGGTAATCGTGCAGGGGCCCCCACGCGCGGGCCCGCGGCGCCCGCGTTACTGCCGTTTCACCGCAATCCTTTCACCCGCAGGCGCAGCGTGTACACGGCTTCGGAGGCGGTGATAAACAAAGTTTTCAGGTCTTTGCCGGCGAAGCACACGTTGCCCGTCCAGGCCCCGGGCACGTCGATGTGGGCAATTTTCTGGCCCTGGGTGTTGTACACCGTCACGCCCTGGCCGGTGAGGTACACGTTGCCCGCGCTGTCGAGGGCCATGCCGTCCGAGCCTTGCTCCACGAAGAGCTGGCGGTTGGTGAGGCGGCCGTCGGGGCCGATTTGGTAGCGGTAGGTTTTGTTGGCTTCGATGTCGGCCACGAACAGCTGGCGGCCGTCGGGCGTGCCCACAATGCCGTTGGGCTTGCGCAGCTGGTTGGCGGCGAGCACCGGCGCCAGGGCCCCCGGGGCCAAGTAGTACACGTTCTGGGCGGCCAGGTCGGGGGCCGTGCGCGTCCAGTAGTCGCGCTGGTAATACGGGTCGGTGAAGTAGATGCCGCCGCCCTTGGAGTTCACCCACAGGTCGTTGGGCCCGTTGAAGCGGTGCTGCTCGAAGCCGTCGGCCAGCACCGTCACCCGGCCGGCGGGGCTGATGGACCAGAGCTGGTTTTGCGCATCGGCACAGGCCAGCAGGTTGCCCTGGGCGTCGAAAGCCAGCCCGTTGGCCCGGCCCGACGGCGCCAGAAACACCGTGAGCTGGCCGTCGGCGCTGTATTTCCAAATTTTATCGTTGGGCTGGTCGGTGAAGAACACGTTGCCGGCACGGTCCACCGCAGGGCCCTCGGTGAACTTGAACTGCTTGGAAACGAGCGCGAGGCGCGCGCCGGGGGCTATTAGCGGGCGGGCGGTGTCGGCCGGGGCCAAGGCGGCCAGCAACAGGAAAACCATCATGGCAAAAAGTGGTTGAAGCAGCAAATGATCCCGCTTACGGGGCGGGCCGTCCGCCGGCCGGCCGCGGCTACCTTTGCGGCCCGCGCCCAGCGGGGCACTTATTGGGGCCCCCGCGGGTATGTACGGGCGGAACCCGGCGCAACCGGAAACGCCCATTTCCTTTCAAAACATGGCCCGCACGGGCTTACCAACGATTTTTTGCTATGGCATTCGACATGATGGGCATGATGGGCAAGGTGAAGGAGCTGCAAGAAAAAATGCAGCAGGCCCAACAGGAAATGCAACACCTCACCGCCACCGGCGAGGCCGGCGGCGGCCTGGTGCGCGCCACCGCCAACGGCGAGCGCAAGCTCCTGAAAATTGAAATCGACGACAGCCTGCTCACCGTGCAGGACCGCGACATGCTGGCCGACCTCGTGGTGGCCGCCGCCAACAAAGCCCTGGAGGCCGCCGGCGAGCAGGCCCGCCAAGAAATGCAGCGCAAAACCAGCGGCCTGATGCCCAACATCCCCGGCCTCGACCTGGGCAGCTTCGGCGTCTGAGCCCTTGGCGGACAACCAACCTTTTCCGAACCGGGCCGGCGCGTGCGCCGACGTGGCCATCGTGGTGCTGAACTGGAACGGCGCGGACTTCCTGCGCCGCTTCCTGCCCGGCGTGGTGGCGCACGCCGACGGGGCCCGGGTGGTGGTGGCCGACAACGCCAGCACCGACGACTCGGTGGCCCTGCTGGCCCGCGAATTTCCTACGGTAGAACTGCTGCTGCTGGAGCACAACTTCGGCTTTTGCGAGGGCTACAACCACGCCCTGCCCCTGGTCGACAGCCCGTATTACGTGCTGCTGAACTCCGACGTGGCCGTGACGGCCGGCTGGCTGCGGCCCCTGCGAACGCTGCTGGCGGCGCACCCGCGCATTGCCGCCGTGCAGCCCAAAATCCTGGCCCACGCCGACCCCACGCGGTTTGAGTACGCTGGAGCGGGCGGCGGCTACCTCGACCGGCTGGCGTACCCCTTCTGCCGCGGCCGGTTATTCGACACCACCGAGGTAGACACTGGCCAGTACGACGACGCGCGCGCCGTGGCCTGGGCCAGCGGGGCCTGCTGCCTGGTGCGGGCCAGCGCCTGGCGCGCGTTGGGCGGCTTCGAGCCCGCGTTTTTTGCCCACATGGAGGAAATCGACTTCTGCTGGCGCCTCCAAAACGCTGGCCACGAGGTGTGGTACCACGGCGGCAGCACCGTGCACCACGTGGGCGGCGGCACCCTGGCCAAAACCAACCCCCGCAAAACTTACCTCAACTTCCGCAACGGCCTGGCTTTGCTCTACAAAAACGCGGCTCCCGGCGAACTGAGAGGGCCCCTGGCCCAGCGCCTGGTGCTGGACTGGGTAGCCGGCCTGCGCTTTTTAGCGGGCGGCCAGCTGGCCGACGCCCGCGCCGTGGCCCGCGCCCACTGGCACTTCTTCCAGAAGCGTGCGTACTGGCGCGCCCGCCGCGCCGCCGCGGGGCCCCACCTGCGCGTGGCGCAGCGCCCCGGGGCCTGGGCCGGCAGCGTGGTGTGGGCCTACTTTGCCCGCGGCAAGCGCCAGTTTGCAGAGCTAGGCCTGCGATAACTGGCCTCGGCCACCGAAGCAACGGCAAGAAATTACTAAGTCTTATTTTATCACTAAAACAAGACTTAGTAAAAAATAATTGATTTTCTGATCGCGAATAAGTATAAATCGATACAATTTATTACGCTTTATTTGACCCCTAATTGCTATTCAATAAATTATTTGCTTTGAATAATCTTATTTATTCCACGTTGCGATTGTGCTGAATTGTTTGCACTTTTGCATTCCCCTTATACGATATGGTTTGGCGTGGGCCCGTGTTTTGCCGGCCTCGCATTAATTACAGCAGTGGCATTGCCTCGTGATTTAAAATATCTACCACGCTATACTATTCCCGCCATGATTGCGCGTTTTATTTCTTGCGCCTGCCTCGTTGCTGCTTGCTTTGTTTGGGCCAGCCCGGCCCAGGCACAAGCCCAGCCGGCCGCCCCAGTTGCCAGCGCGGCGGCGGTTGAAGCGCCGGCACCTGGCAACGTTATCCTGACCGGGCGCATCGACACGCCCAAGGGGCCCCTGGGCGGGGCCGTGGTGCGGTTGGTGCGCACCAAGCAAACCTGCGCCACCAACGCGGAAGGCCTCTTTTTCTTCACCGTGCCGGCCGACGCGGGGCCCGTAGCCGCCGTGGCCGCCTACGACGGCGCGGCCGAGGTCCCGTTCACCATGCAGCCCGGCAGCCCACTGATCGTGATAAAAATGGCACCCGCTAAGCTGACCAAAGCCAACCAAAAGCAGCTCAACGCCCGCATCAAACGGGCGCACCGCGAAACCAAACGCTCGCTGCAGCAGCTTAAGTAGCGCGGGCCTCCGGCTTGCGGCCCTGGGCGGCGTGTACCGTCAATTAGCCTTGCCTGCGTTGTCCTGAAGGGCCTTTAGGCAAGGCCATAGCACAGCTACAGCTAACGGTACGGCACGCGCAGCCCCATTGCTTAGGCCCCGCGCGGGATTACCGTACCCAGCAGGTTTGCCAGCTGGTTGTCGAGTTGCTTGAGCTCTTTGATAGCGCGCAGGTGTTCAAACAGCTCGGCGTCGTCGAGCAGGGGTTGGCGCAGGGTTTCGAGGCGGCGGTTCAGCTCGCGCTGCACGTGGCACTTGTTGAGGCGCAGCACGGCGTTGTCGCAGGCCGCCTTGGGCAGGTCCACTTCGTTGAAGACGTAGATTTCCTTCACCCGCCAGTTGGGGCTGATGTCGTAGCGCTCGGTGGCCAAGTCGGTCACCAGCAGGCGGATGTCCGTGCGCGGGTGCTGGCCCAGCTGCCGCGCCTCGGGGAAGCGGCCGGCCAGCAGCTCGGCGCGGCACAGGGCCCACAGCTCGGCGTAGAGCGGCGTTTTGAACGGCTCTTCCTCCAGCTGGCCCAGCAGGTACTGGGCCACGCTCACGTCGGTGTCCACCTCGCGCGGGGCGTAAAGCACCAGCAGGCGCAGCACTTCGCGTTCGCAGGCTTGCAGCAGGTCGGTTTGGGCGGCGTCCTCGGCGGGTTCGGCCGGCGTAACCGCGGGTGCGGTGGGGGCCCCGGGCTCGAGCGCGCCGTACATGGCGGCCTCGGCTTCCTCCTCGGGCGTGAGGGCGCGGGTGGCGGCCACCGGCGGGGCGGAGCGCGCGGGGCCGCCGCTGGGGGCCCCGCCCTCGGCCGGGCGGGGGGCCCCGGCGGCGGGCTTCACCAGCTTGTTGTACTCGGTGATGAGCACCTGCTCGTCGATGCCGAACGCGGCCGACGTTTGCTGCAAAAACACCTGGCGCTTGATGGCGTCGGGCACCTTGGCGATGCTGGTGAGCACCTGCCGGATGGCCTCGGCCTTCTTCACCGGGTCGTGGGCCGCGTCGCGGGCCACCAGCGTGGTTTTGAAGGTGATGAAGTCCTGGCTGCTCTTTTCGATGTACTCGGCAAAGCGCTGGTCGCCCACCTTGCGGATGTAGCTGTCGGGGTCGTCGCCGTCCGGAAATAGCACCACGCGCACGTTCAGGCCCCCTTCGAGCAGCAAATCGGTGCCGCGCAGGCTGGCCTTGATGCCGGCCGCGTCGCCGTCGTAGAGCACCGTCACGTTGTCGGAATACCGCTTGATGAGCCGGATTTGGCCCTCGGTGAGCGACGTGCCCGACGAGGCCACCACATTTTTAATGCCGCCCTGATAAAGGCTCAGCACATCGAGGTAGCCCTCCACGAGGTAGCACACCTCCTCCTGCCGGATGGCCTGGCGGGCCTGAAACAGCCCGTAGAGCACGTCGGACTTGTGGTAAATCTCCGACTCGGGCGAGTTGAGGTACTTCGCCATCTTGTCGTCGCGCTTCAGGGTGCGGGCCCCGAAGCCCACCACGCGGCCCGAAATGTTGTGGATCGGGAACATCACCCGGCCCCGGAACCGGTCGTAGCGCCGGCCGGTGTCGTGCCCCTGGTCGTCCTCGCGCTTGACAACGAGGCCGGTTTTTTCGAGGTATTTCAGCTCGTAGCCGGCCGCGGCGGCGCTTTTTAGCAGGTCGTCCCACTGGTCGAGCGAGTAGCCCAGCTCGAAGGTTTGGACGGTGGCCAGGTTCAGGCCGCGCTCCTTGAGGTAGCCGTAGCCCACGCTCATGCCCTCCTCGGAGTTTTGCAGCAGGCGGTGGTAATGGTCTTTGGCCCAGTTGGATACGATGAACTGCGAGTCGCGCTCGTTCTGCACCAGCTGCTCCTGCGGCGTTTTTTCCTCCTCCTTTATCTCGATGGCGTACTTCCGGGCCAGGTACTTCAGGGCCTCCACGTAGGAGGTGCCCTCCACGTCCATCACGAACTGCACCACGCCGCCGGCCTTGCCGCAGCCGAAGCATTTGTACAGCGACTTGGCCGGGTTGACGGAAAACGAGGGCGATTTCTCGTTGTGGAACGGGCACGGGGCCCACAGGTTCTGGCCCTTGCGCTTGAGCTGCACAAAGTCGCCGACGACTTCCACGATGTCGGCGGTTTGGATTATCTGGTCAACGAGTTCTTTGGGGATGCGGGCCACGGGTTCAGCTTAGGGATTCAAATTTACACCCGCCCGCGGCGCCTTCGTTCAGCGCAGCGGCAGCACCAGCGCCTGCCAGGGCTGCAAGGCGAGCCGGGCGGCCGGCGCGAACCCGGGGTAATTGTTGAGCCAGGGGGCCCCGGCCAGCTTGAGGCCGGCCGGCAGCGGCCAAGCCCGGGCGTCGGCCGAGAAGTTGAGCACCACCAGCACGCGCGCCGGGCCCAGGGTGCGGGTGTAGGCGTAGACGTGCGGGTTGTCCGCGTCGAGCAGCCGGTACTGCCCGTAAATGAGCACCTTGTGTTGCCGGCGCACGGCCACGGCCCGCCGAAAATACGCCAGTACCGAACCGGGGTCCTTGGCTTCGGCGGCTTCGTTGAGGCCCGGGTAGTTGGGGTTTGCGCGCAGCCAGGGCTGGCCGGTGGTGAAGCCCGCGTGGGCCGTGGCGTCCCACTGAAACGGGGTGCGGGCGTTGTCGCGGGAAATGATTTTTTGGTCGGCCAGAAAAGCCAGGGTGTCGCCGCCGGCCGCCGCAATTTCGCGGTAGCGGCCCACGGTTTTAATGTCGCGGTAGTCGGCAATCCGGGTGAAGTGGGCGCTGGTCATGCCCAGCTCGTCGCCAGCCAGGTAGTAGGGCGTGCCGCGCATGGTGGGCAAAAAGGTGGTCAGCAGCTTAGAAGAAACGGCCCGGAACTGCGGCCGGTCGTCGCCCCAGCGCGACACCATGCGCGGCACGTCGTGGTTGCCCAGGTAGACGGTGCCCCAGCTGCCGCGCTGCGCAAAAAGGCTGTCCCAGCTGGTGTACACTTTCTTGAAGGCCCGGAAGTCGTAGTTCGGCACCGGGTAGGGCGCTTGGGCCGACGTGTAGGGAATGTTGCGCCCCTCGAAGTGGTAAATCATGTCCAACTCGTGGCGGTCGGGGGCAATGAAGTCCAGCGCTTGGGCTTGGCCCACGCCCGAGGCTTCGCCCACGCTCATCATCGGGTACTTGCGGAGGACCTGCTGGTTCATCTCGCGCAGGTACTCGTGCAGGCGGGGCCCGCTGGCGTAGTAGGCGCGGGTGCCCAGCGGCGTGCGCTGCGCGGCCGCGAGCACCGGCCAGGTGGTGTCCTTCGAAATAAACGGAATCACGTCCATGCGGAACCCGTCGATGCCCTTGTCGAGCCAGAAGCGCATGATGGCGTAAATCTCCTGCCGCACCCGCGGGTTTTCCCAGTTCAGGTCGGGCTGCTTGGCCGCGTAATAGTGCAGGTAGTAGCTGTTGGTGGGCGCGTCGTACTGCCAGGCGTCGGTGTCGGCGTTGAAGAAGCTGCGGCGGTAGGGCGGCTTGCCCTTTTCGGCGGGCCACCAGTGGTAGTAGTCGCGGTAGGGGTTGGTGCGCGAGCTGCGGGCCTGCTTGAACCACGGGTGCTCGTCGCTGCTGTGGTTGGCCACCAGGTCGAGCACCAGCTTGATGCCCCGCTGGCGCAGCCCTTGCAGCAGGGCGTCAAAATCGGCCATCGTGCCGTACTCGGGCTGGATGCCGCGGTAGTCGCTGATGTCGTAGCCGTTGTCGGCGTTGGGCGACGGGAAAATGGGTTGAGCCACACCGTGCCCACGCCCAGGCTTTGCAAATAGCCGAGCCGCGCCGTGATGCCTTTCAGGTCGCCCACCCCGTCGCCGTTGCTGTCCTGGAAGCTGCGCGGGTAAATTTGGTACACCGCGGTTTCCTTCCACCAGGCCGTTTTGCTGGCGGGCGCGGCGGGCGCGGGGGTTTGGGCCCCGCCGCGGGCGGCGGCCAGCAGGATAGCGGCGGCGGTTAGGAAAGCTTTCATGGGGTGGGCGCCTGGCGGCGCGGCGGGGCCCCAAACATACGGCCGTTGCCCGGGGCCCCGCCGCGCCGCGCTAGGGCCCCCGCCGCCTTTGTTTTACCTTTGCCTGATTCAACCCGCCAAGAAATGCCCGTCTACAGCCCCCAGGAAATTGAGAAGAAGTGGCAAGCCCACTGGAAAACGCACCAGACCTTCAAGGCCGACAACCACTCCCGCAAGCCCAAGTACTACGTGCTCGACATGTTCCCGTACCCGTCCGGGGCGGGGCTGCACGTGGGGCACCCGCTGGGCTACATCGCCTCCGACATCGTGGCCCGCTACCAGCGCCTGCAAGGCCGCAACGTGCTGCACCCCATGGGCTTCGACTCGTTTGGCTTGCCCGCCGAGCAGTACGCCATCCAGACCGGCCAGCACCCGGCCGTGACCACGGAGCAGAACATTGAAACCTACATCCGCCAGCTCCAGCAGCTGGGCTTCAGCTACGACTGGAGCCGCGAGGTGCGCACCTCCGACCCGCAGTACTACAAGTGGACGCAGTGGATTTTCCTCCAGCTCTTCAACAGCTGGTATAACCTAGATACGGACAAGGCCGAGCACATCCGCACCTTACAGGAGAAGTTTGCCGCGCACGGCAGCGCGGGCATCCGCGCCGCCGGCGACGAGGCCGACCGCCACGAGTTTTCGGCCGGCCAGTGGCAGAGCTACACCGAGAAGCAGAAGTTGGCCGTCGTTCTCCCCTACCGCCTCGCCTACCAGCAGGACACGTACGTGAACTGGTGCCCGGCGCTGGGCACGGTGCTCAGCAACGACGAGGTGAAGGACGGCCTCTCGGAGCGCGGCGGCTACCCCGTCGAGCGCCGCCTCATGCCGCAGTGGAACCTGCGCATCACCGCCTACGCCGACCGCTTGCTTCAGGGCCTCAACACGTTGGACTGGCCCGACGCCGTGAAGGAGATGCAGCGCAACTGGATTGGCAAGAGCATCGGGGCCGAGGTCACCTTCCCGGTGCCGGGCCATGCGGGCGCGGACATCAAGGTGTACACCACGCGCGTTGACACGATCTACGGGGCCACCTTCCTGGTGCTGGCGCCCGAGCACGAGCTGGTCGATGCCCTCACCACGCCCGGCCAGCGCGCCGCCGTGGACGAGTACATCGCCGCCACCAAGCGCCGCTCGGAGCGCGACCGCATGGCCGACGTGAAGGCCGTGTCGGGCGTGTTCACGGGGGCCTACGCCGCCAACCCGGTTGATGGGGCCCCCGTGCCCATTTGGCTCGCCGACTACGTGCTGGCCGGCTACGGCACCGGCGCCGTGATGGCCGTACCCAGCGGCGACCAGCGCGACTACCTCTTCGCCAAGCACTTCGACCTGCCCATCCCGGCCATTTCCGACGCGCAAAAGGATCTTGACCAGCAGGCCGACCCCACTAAGGAAGGCCGCTACATCAACTCGGGCATCATCAACGGCCTCGCCTACAAGGAGGCCACCACCACACTCATCGCCTTTTTGGAGGAGAAGGGCCTCGGCAAGGGCAAGACCAACTTCCGCCTGCGCGACGCCATTTTCGGCCGCCAGCGCTACTGGGGCGAGCCCATCCCGGTGTACTACAAGGACGGCACCGCCTACGGCGTGGCCGAAGCTGACCTACCGCTCGTGCTCCCCGAAATCGACGAGTACAAGCCCACCGAGCACGGCGAGCCGCCCCTGGGCCGCGCCACCGGCTGGAAGTACCGCGGCCAGCACGAGTTCGAGCTGAGCACCATGCCCGGCTGGGCCGGCTCCAGCTGGTACTACCTCCGCTACATGGACCCCGACAACGCCGACCGCTTCGTAGGCGAGGAGGCCGAGAAATACTGGGGCCAAGTGGACCTCTACATGGGCGGCGCCGAGCACGCCACCGGCCACCTGCTCTACTCCCGCTTCTGGTACCTATTCCTCAAGGATTTGGGCTTGGTCACGCACAACGAGCCGTTCCAGAAACTGATTAACCAGGGGATGATTTTGGGCCGGTCGAATTTCGTGTACCGACTTTGGCATCAGTGGGCTACAAACGATCCAAACAGTGATGAGCACCAGAGCATTCTGCCTGCCATTTATGTTTCCAAGAACATGCGCGATGCGCTTCGAGAGTGTACATTAGACCAAATAGATAATCCTGCAGTTGCTGAATTTCTTAAGCAAACAAAGGAAATAGAGAAATCTGCACGTTTAGCTCATCCTGATTTTGACGCGCATTTGATAATCCACAATGTAGATAGTAACAATAAGGTCTCATTTTCTGCCCTTCACGTAGATATTAGCATTGTAAGTAACGATATTCTCGATCAGGAGGCTTTCACAAAATGGCGTCCCGACTACATCAATGCGAGATTTGTTACTGAGCTTGATGGTAAATATGTGTGTGGTTGGGAAATAGAGAAAATGTCGAAGAACCGCTTCAACATTGCTAGTCCCGACGACTTAGTGAAGCAATACGGAGCGGATGCTTTGCGGCTGTACGAAATGTTCTTGGGGCCCCTGGAGCAGTTTAAGCCGTGGAACACCAACGGCATCAGTGGCGTGGGCAGCTTCCTCAAGAAGTTCTGGCGCCTGTTCCACCCCGAGGACGGGGCCCTGGCCGTGACGGACGAGCCCGCCGCGCCCGCCGAGCTGAAGGCCCTGCACCGCGTCATCCAAAAGGTGGCGCACGACATCGAGAAGTTCAGCTTCAACACCAGCGTCAGCACCTTCATGATTGCCGTGAACGAGCTGACGGCCCTTGGCACCCACAAGCGCGCCATCCTGGAGCCGCTCACGCTGCTGCTCTCCCCCTTTGCCCCGCACCTGGCCGAGGAGCTGTGGGCCGAGCTGGGCCACGCGCCCGGCAGCATCAGCCAGGCCGCGTACCCCGAGTTCCGCGAGGAGTTCCTGGTGGAAGCCAACGTGACCTACCCCGTGGCCATCAACGGCAAAGTGCGCGACCAGCGCCAGTTTGCCGCCACCGCCACCGCCGCCGAAATCGAAACCGCCATCCGCGAATCGGATTTCCTGAGCCGCTTCGGCGACGGCAAAGACGTGAAGAAAGTGGTGGTAGTGCCCGGCCGCATGGTGAACGTGGTGGTGTAAGCGTGCCTTAGCAGCAGCCAGAAAACAAGGCCAATAAGGTACAATAGCCAGCCCATAAGGCCGTCATGCCGAGCGCAGCCGAGGCATCTTTACCGCGTAAGTAAACCCATTTATTTAGGATTACTTACGCGGTAAAGATGCCTCGGCTGCGCTCGGCATGACGTTCTAATTATCAGAAACTTAGTAGAAACTAAAAAAGCCTGCTGCAATTGCAGCAGGCTTTTTTGCTTGGACAGACCTTCTTTCCCCCCGGGATTAGCCGCGGCCAGCTACTGCCCGGAGGCCGCAGCCGTACCCTTGGGCATCAGGTACTTGTTGTACCAGCCCAGGTAGCGCACGTAGCGGTCCTTGACGTAGCTGGGCGTGGTGACGCCGTGGAACTGGCCGGGGTAGATGACGAGCTGGGTGGGCACGTTCAGGCTCTTGAGGGCCTGGTACATCTGCTCGGTGTTGAGCAAGGGCACGTTGAAATCCTTCTCGCCGCACACGAAGAGCGTGGGCGTTTTGATGCGGTCGGCGTGGTAGAAGGGGTACGAGACGCGCATGTACACGTCGGGGTTTTTCCAAGGCGTGCCCAGCTCGGTTTCGTAGTCGCGAATGTACTGGTCGGTGCCGTAGCCGGCCAGCACGTTGGCGATACTAGCGCCGCTCACGGCGGCCTTGAAGCGCTGGTCGCGGGCAATCACCTGGTCGGTCATGATGCCGCCGTAGCTCCAGCCGCCCACGCCAAGGCGGTCGGGGTCGGCCAGGCCTTGCGCCACGGCATAGTCCACCACGGCCAGCACGTCGTCGGTGTCTTTGTTGCCCCAATCGGCAAAAATGGCCTTGCTGTATTCCAGGCCCCGGCCCGAGCTGCCGCGCGGGTTGGCCACCACCACGGCGTAGCCGTTGGCGGCGAAGTACTGCCACTCGAACGAAAAGCCGTAGCCGAACTGCGCCACCGGCCCACCGTGGATGCGCAAAATGGTGGGGTACTTGCGCCCCGCCTGGTAGCCCACGGGCTTGATGGTGAAGCCGCTCACCAGCGTGCCGTCTTTGCTCTTGGCCTGGATGGCGTCCACCGCGCCCAGCGTGACGCCCTTCAGCCACGCGTCGTTCTGCTTGGAAAGCGGCCGCAGGGCCCCTTTCTTGTCAAGGGCGAATACTTCGGTGGGCTGCTGGGGCTGGCTGCTGAGCACCACGAGCTGGCCCTTGGCGGCCAGCGCAAAGTCGCCCACCTGGCGCGCGCCGGCCAGCACTTTTTCCGGCCGGCCGCCGGCCGCCGGCACCCGCATCAGCGATTCGGCGCGGTCGTCTTCGAGCAGGAAGTAGAGGCTTTTGCCGTCGGGGGCCCACTCGGGCTGGGTGGTGTTGCGGTCGAGCCCGGCGGTGAGGGGGCGGGCGGGGCCCCCGGCCACGTCCACCACCATCAGCTGGTGCAGGGCGTACACGAGCTGCTCCTTGGGGCCGCCCTGCACAAAGGCGATGCGGCGGCCGTCGGGGCTCCACACGGGGCGGCTGCCGTATCTGGGCGCGCTCTCGGGCACGTCGGTGGCGAGCAGCGGCCGGGCTTGGGCCCCGGCTTTGGCGTCGATGAGGAACAGGTCGTAGTTGTCGTGGCGGTCGGGGTCGGGACCCCGCTTGCTACTGAAGGCCAGCTGCTTGCCGTCGGGGCTCCAGGCGGGCAGGTGCTCGTCGTAGGGCCCCGGGGTGAGGCACACGAGCTTGCGCGTGGCCACGTCGAACACGTACAGGTGCTGACGCTGCTGGTTGAGGTAGCCGTCGATGTCCTTCTTGAACTGGAAGCGGTCGATGACGATGGGCGGCGCGGTTTTCTTCTTCACCTTCTGGGCCGCGGTGAGCGAGTCGGGGTCGGCGTCCTTGAGGATCATGGCGATGCGCTGGCCGTCGGGGCTCCACACGTAGTCCGACACGCTGCCCTTGAGCTTGGTGACTTTCTCGGCCTCGCCGCCGGCGCGGTTCAGCAGCCAAAGCTGGGCGTTGCCGCCGTCGTCTTCGCCGCGGCTCGACACAAAGCTCAGGTACTTGCCGTCGGGGCTGAAGCGGGGCTTGCTTTCGCTGGCCGGGTTGGTGGTCACGCGCAGGTTTTGGGTGCCGTCGGTGCGGGCCATCCACACGTCGGCGTCGCGCTTGTCGGTGGCCGTGTCCACGCGGGCCACGGTGTAGGCCACCCAGGCCCCGTCGGGCGAGAGGTTGGGGTCGGCCACGTCGCGCATCTGGGCCAGGTCGCGCAGGCCCAGCGGGCGCGGCGCGGTAGCGGTTTGGGCGCTGGCGGCCAGCGGCGGCAGGGCCAGGGCGGCCAGCAGGGGTAGGATATTTTTCATGAAAAGCAGGATGGCAGAAAGACTTGAAAGCCCGGGCTGGGACGTAACGCGGCAACCCAGTGCCGCGCCCAGCGCCCCGTTTTCGGGTCGGTTTGGGCCCCCAAGTTGCAAAAATGTTGCGTGTTCGGCGGCCTAAGCCCTAAAATTTGTCCCCTGCCTTCCAGAAATTACCTTATTATTTCTGCTTAAAGCGCTAGAAAGAATGGCTCGTGGCCGGGCAGCCTGCATCTTTGCCGCCAGGGGCCCCGTCCTTGCGTTCTTCCGAAACTTTCTAACCCGTTTGATGGCTTTTTCCTTACGCTCCAGATTATTCGCCCGCGGGCACGCCGCGGCGCACGCCCTGGGTCGCGCCGGCCGCGGGCTGCTGCTGGCCCTGGCGTTGCCCCTGGCCAGCGCCGCCCAAACCGCGCCGGCCGACGCCGCGGGGCCCCTGCTCACCCCCGGCCAGTTCCTGGGCTATGCGCTGGGCAGCCAGTTCACGCCCCACGCCGACGTGCTGCGCTACGCCGCCCACGTGGTGGCCCACAGCCCCGGCCGCATGCAGGTGGTGCGCTACGGCAAAACCTACGAAAACCGCCCGTTGGAAGTGATTGAGGTGGCCAGCGCCGGCAACTTCGGCCAGCTCGACGCCATTCAGCACAACGACCGCCGCCTGGCCGGCCTCGAAAGCGGCACCAGCAGCCGCCAAATGCCGGCCGTGTGCTGGCTGAGCTACAACGTGCACGGCAACGAGGCCGTGAGCTCGGAGGCCGTGATGCAGGTGCTCTACGACCTGGGCAACCCCCAGGACCAGCAAATCCAGGACTGGCTCAAGAACACCGTGGTCGTGATTGACCCCTGCGTGAACCCCGACGGCCACGACCGCTACGCCAACTGGTACAACCGCGTGCGCAACCAAACCCCCAACGCGGGCCCCGACGCGTGGGAGCACCACGAGCCCTGGCCCGGCGGGCGCTACAACCACTACTACTTCGACCTGAACCGCGACTGGGCCTGGCAAACCCAGCAGGAAAGCCGCCAGCGCATCGTGCTCTACAACCAGTGGCTGCCGCAGGTGCACGCCGATTTCCACGAGATGGGGCCCAACAGCTCGTATTACTTCTCGCCGGCCGCTAAGCCCTACCACGCCGACATTACGCCCTGGCAGCGCAAGTTCCAGGGCATCATCGGCGACTACAACCGGGCCGTGTTCGACAAAAACAACTGGCTGTATTTCACCCGCGAAACCTACGATTTGTTTGCCCCCACCTACGGCGACACCTGGCCCAGCTTCAACGGCGCAATCGGCATGACCTACGAGCAGGGCGGCGGGGGCGCCGCCGGCGTGCGCTACGGCCGCCTCGACGGCGACACCCTCACGCTGGCCCAGCGCATTGCCCACCACCACGCCGCCAGCCGCGCCACCCTCCAGGCCACGGCCGAGCGCCACGACGACCTGCTGCGCGAGTTCCAGGCCTACTTCACCGACGCCAAAACCAAGCCCCGGGGGCCCTACAAAACCTTCGTGCTGGCCTCCGGCAACGACCCCGGCCAGCTGAAAATGCTGACGCAGTACCTCGAGCGCCAGCAAATCAGCTACGGCTTCGCGCCCAAAAAGCTGCGCACCCGCGGCTACAACTACGCCTCCGGCAAAACCGAGGACGTGGACATTGCGCCCCACGACGTGCTCGTGAGCATGTACCAACCTAAATCGACGCTCGTGAAGGTGCTGTTCGAGCCGCGCCCGCAGCTGGAAGATTCGCTCACCTACGACATCACCTCCTGGGCCCTGCCCTACTCGTTCGGGGTGAAGGCCTACGCCCTGGCCCAGCGCCTCGACGCCTCGGGCCCCACGCCCGCCCCGGCCGTGGTGAAGGGCAGCGCCGCCGCCCCCACCGACCGGCCCTACGCCTACCTCGCCCGTTGGAACAACTTGCAGGACGTGCGTTTCCTTAGCCAGCTGCTGCAGCAGCAAGTGAAGGTGCGCTTCGCTCAGCAGGCCTTCGAGGCCGAAGGGCAGCAGTACGCGCCCGGCACGCTCGTCATCACCCGCACCGGCAACGAGGCCCTGGGGCCCCGGTTCGACCAGCTGGTGCGGGCCCAGGCCGACTCGGCGGGCACGGTGGTGCAGGCCGTGAAGTCGGGCTTTTCGACCACCGGGCACGACCTGGGCTCGGGCTCGGTGCACTTCGTGAAGCAGCCCGTGGTGGCCGTGGTGGCGGGCCCC
This sequence comes from Janthinobacterium lividum, assembly GCA_050954665.1. Classification (GTDB taxonomy): domain Bacteria; phylum Bacteroidota; class Bacteroidia; order Cytophagales; family Hymenobacteraceae; genus Hymenobacter. The sequence continues at coordinate 58,527 of JBPBPC010000001.1, read as the reverse complement.
GGCATCGACGCCACGGCCTTCGGCGAGGTGTGGCACTTCTTCGAGCAGCAGCTCGGCTACCCCATCACGGTGCTCGGCACCGACTACCTGGCCCAGGCCAACATGGCCAAAATCGACGTCCTGATCCTGCCCGACGGCAACTACGCCGACATTTACCCCGACCGGGCCCTGGAAAGCCTCAAGGCCTGGGTGCGCGGCGGCGGCAAGCTCATCGCCATGGAAGGCGGCATGAAATTCCTGGCCAACAAGAAGGATTTCCTGCTCAAGGCCAAAGCCGCCGATTCCGTGGCCCTCAAAAAAGCGGAAAAAGCCAACCCCTACCTGCCGCTGCGCCGCTACGGCAACGCCGACCGCGAAAGCACCGAGGACCAGGCCCTGGGCACCATCTACCGCGTGCAGCTCGACAACACGCACCCGCTGGCCTTCGGCTACGGCAGCACCTACTCGGCGCTCGTCCGCACCCCCCTCAATTACCGCTTCCTGGGCAAGGGCGGCTGGAACGTGGGCGTCATCAAAAAGGACAGCTACTACGCCGGTTTTGCCGGCGCCAAGGCCCGCAAAGAGCTGGTGGACACGCTGGTGCTGGGCGAGCAAGACCTGGGCCGCGGCCAGGTCATCTACCTCGGCGACAACCCCTTGTTCCGCGCCTTCTGGCAGAGCGGCAAGCTGCTGTTCGGCAACGCCGTGTTCTTGGTCGGGCAGTAAAACCGGCGCCGCTTTCCCAACGAAAAAGCCCCACCGATTTGCGTCGGCGGGGCTTTTTCGTGCGCACTCTCGGGGCCCCAGCGGGCCGCCATGGGGCGCGGCTTGCGGGCTAGTTGGCTTTTTGCACCAGCGTGCGGCGGACCTGCCCCGCGGTCTCCAGGGTCAGCACGTAGCTGCCGGCCGCGTAGGGCCCCAGGTCGATGGCTTGGGCGTTGGGGCCGGCTTGCGCGGCGAAGGTTTCCGTGTGCACAACCCGGCCGGCGGTGGTCGTCAGGTACCAGCGGCCGGTGCCGGCGGCGGCGGCGCCCCACTGCAGCGTGGCCCGGTCGGTGGCCGGGTTGGGGAAGAGGCTCACCGCCGCGGCGGCCGTGGCTGGCACGGCGGCGGCCTGCACGGCCACCACTGGGCCGTAAGTCGCTTGGCCGTCGAGGTCGATTTGCTTGAGGCGGTAGTAGCTGGTGCCACGCAGCGGGGCCGCGTCGAGGTACTGGTAAGCCTTGGCCGACTGGCTGTTACCGGCCGCGGGCACTGCCGCCAAGCTGCTGAAGCTTACCCCGTCGGCCGAGCGCTGCACTTCAAAGCTCGCGCTGTTGTGCTCGGTGGCCGTGGCCCAGTGCACGTTAACGGCCGCGGCCTGCGGGGTTGCGCCGAAGCCCGCGAGCGCCACCGGCAGCGGCGTCGGCAGCGGCACCAGGGTGCCGTACACCTGGAATTCGTAGAGGGAGAAGCCATAGCCGGTGCCGCGCGTCACACCGTACATCCGCACGTAGCGGGCCGTCACGGCCGGCGAAAAGCTCACTTCGTTGAAGTGCAGCGTGTTGTTAGTGGTGGTGTTCACCACCGTCCAGTTAGTGGCGTCGTTCGATACTTCCAAGCGGTAGTTTTTGCCGTACGCCGTTTCCCAAACCAGGTACATGCGCGAGATGGTGCCCGTGCCCTGCAGGTCCACGTACAGCCATTCGCCGTCGGCGGAGTTGCTGCTCCAGCGGGTAGAATTGTCGTTGTCGAAGGCATTGGTGGTGGGAAAGCCGCCCTGCGTCGAGGAGGCCGTGCCCGGCTTGTTCAGCGCCAGGTTGTTGGACATGTCGTTGGAATAGTTGAACACCTCGAACTCGTAGAGGGAGTACCCGTAGGTCGTGGCCCGGGCCGTGCCGTTCATGCGCACGTACCGGCCGCTGGCTTTCAAATTGCTGAATTCGTTGCTGGTGCTGGTGTTGCCAGTCACGGGCTTTACGGTGGTCCAGGTGCTATTGTCGTTGGACACGTCCAGCGTAAAGTTCTTGCCGCACGCGTTTTCCCACGTCAGCCGGATGCGGTCGATGGTTTGCACCGAGCCCAGGTCCACCACAATGTATTGCGGGTCGCTGGAAGCGCTTTCCCAACGCGTGTCGCCTTTGCCGTCAAAAGCATTGGCGGCCGCCTGCACTTGCGAAGACGCGGTGGGCGTTTTGCCCAAGGCCAGGTTCTGGGCCGTGGCTGATCCGGCTGATAGTAAGGCGGTTAGCAACCAACCGAAGAGTGCAAAAGCTTTCATCACGCACCAAGTTTTTGGGATACTTATTTAGAACACCACAAAATTATCTGGCCCGTTGGGGCCCCACCAGCCAATGCCAGCCAACGGCGGCGCCCCCCCGGCTAACAACGCATTCCGCTCGGCAAACGAAACGTTGCTCCGGCCTAACTGAATGCTAGTCAGTCAGTATTCCAAGATTTTTTTTCACAAAAAAGCTCCGCCGATTTAAATCGGCGGAGCTCTTCGGGCGCCCGTCTGGGCCCCGGGGGTTAATAGGCAGCCGCGAAGCGCTGCGTGCCAAATTTGTGCTGCTCCCGCTCGTCCAGCATCGCCACGGCCAGGTCTTCTCCCAAGAGCACGCGGCGGCCGGTGGCGCCGAAACCGGGCGGGCGGGGCCCAAGCGTTGCAACGGAAGGGGGAAATCAGTTGTTGGCTGGCAAGGCCAGGTCGGCTACCACTTGGGCCAGCGTCACGCGGGCCAGTTCGCGTTCCAGCGCCGTTTGGGCGCGCACGAGCGTGGCGTCCAGCGCGGCCTGGATGTTGCGCCCCACGGCGCACCGCGCGTTTGGCGAGCCGTGCACACTGAACAGCTTGCCTTCGGCCACCACTTCCACAGCGCGGTACACGTCGAGCAGCGAAATGCTGGCCGGCGCGCGCCGCAAAAACGTGCCGCCCGCTGCTGCGCGCACTTCCACCAGCCCCGCTTTTTTAAGCTGGCCCAAGATGCGGCGGATGACCACCGGGTTGGTGTTCACGCTGCCAGCCATGCGGTCCGAGGTCAGCAGGGCCGCGGGGGTTTGGCGCGCCAGCAGCGAGAGCACGTGCACGGCCACGGAAAAACGACTGCTGATTTGCATGGTACGCGGGGCCCCGGGGGGCTATTCTTCGAGGGCGCGGGCCAGTTCGGCCCGGGCGGCTTTGGGCAGCGCGGCGGCCACCAGCTGGTACGATTCGGCCGTCCAGGCCCGCACCGCGGCGTCGGGGGCCCCGGCGCCGATGAGCACCGTGTTCCAGTGCTTTTTGTTCATGTGAAAGCCGGGCAGCACGTAGTTGTGCTGCTCGCGCAGCTCAGTGGCCCGCTCGGGCTCGCACTTTAGGTTGACGCTGGCGAAGGTTTGCAAATCGGTGAGGGCAAAGATTTTGCCGCCCACCTTAAACACCAGCGTATCGGGGCCAAACGGCGTTTCCTCCGTGGCACTTGGTAGGCTCAGGCAGTAGTCGCGAAAGTCCTCAATGTTCATCGCAAAAAACCGGTTTTACAGCACGTAGCGAAAAAACATTACCACCAGGCACACCAAGAACATCGCCAAGCTGAGCTTATTGATGAAGTGCATGGTTTTGAGGTTGAAGTTGGTTTTGCGGGCGGGGTCGTTCTTGCGAAAGAAATACCCGAAAGCAGGGCCGAAATTAAAAAGGTCTTTACCGTTCATGGCGGGGCAGGTTGTGGGTTGGTAAGGTAACACCGGGGGCCCCGGAAAGATTGGCCAAACGCCGGATTTATTGCGGCTGCGCAGGGCCCCGCGGCGGGGCCGCCCGCCATGCAAAACCTGTTCGTTGCAGACCACCGCAAGCTAGCCAAAAGCATCGCTGGACACTTCGCGCAGGAGCACGGCATCTGCGAGGCGGTGGGCACCTTGGACGGGGCCGTCACGGCGTGCAGCGCCACTTCGCTGGTTGTGTTCCTGGCCCCAAAGGAAACCCGGAACGCCGCTCGCCCCGCGCCCGCGCTTTTATTTGCACTCCCACCACTTCAGTGCCCCTGTTATGAAACGGCTGTATTCGAACCTCACCGTGCAGGTGCTCACCGCCATTGCCCTGGGCGTGGCGGTGGGGGCCCTGTTTCCCGCGTTCGGCACGGCCCTTAAGCCCATCGCCGACACGTTCATCAGCCTCATCAAGATGCTGATTGCCCCCATCATTTTCCTCACCGTGGTGCTGGGCATTGCGGGCATGGGCAGCATGAAAAAGGTGGGCCGCGTGGGCGGCAAGGCTTTGCTGTACTTCGAAATCGTGACCACCTTGGCCCTGGGCATCGGCATTTTAGTAGCCAACCTCACGCAACCCGGCGCGGGCGTACAGGCCACGGCCCAAGCCGTGCTGCGCGACGGCAAGCAGACCGCGGAAGCCGCCAAGTTCACGTCCCAGGCCGGTGAGATGAACTGGGTAGAATTTTTCACCCACATCGTGCCCGACAACGTGGTGGGCGCCTTCGCCAAGGGCGACATCCTGCAAGTGCTGCTGTTTGCGGTGCTCTTCGGCCTGGCCCTCAACCGGATGGGCAAAACGGGCGAGCCACTGGTGAAAACCTTCGACCGGCTCTCGCACGCCATGTTCGGGGTGCTGGCCCTGGTGATGAAGCTGGCCCCGCTGGGCGCGTTCGGGGGCATGGCCTTCACCATCGGCAAGTACGGCATCGCCACGTTGCTGCCGCTGGGCAAGCTCATGCTGGTGGTGTACTTCACCATGTTCCTGTTCATTTTTGGCGTCCTGAACCTGATTTTGCGCTACTACAAGCTGCGCCTGGGGCCCTACCTGGGCTTCATCAAGGAGGAAATTTTGCTGGTGCTGGGCACCTCGTCGTCCGAGTCGGCCTTGCCCCGCATGATCGACAAGCTGGAGCGCTACGGCTGCTCGCGCTCGGTGGCCGGCCTGGTCATTCCCACCGGGTACTCCTTCAACCTCGACGGCACGTCCATCTACCTCTCCATTTCGGTCATCTTTCTGGCCCAGGCCTTTAACATTCCGCTCTCACTCACCCAGCAGCTCTCGTTGATTGCCATCCTGGTGGTCACGAGCAAGGGCGCGGCGGGCGTCACGGGCTCGGGCTTCATCGTGCTGGCCTCCACGCTGGCCGCCACCAAGGTCATTCCGGTGGAAAGCGTGGCCCTGCTGCTGGGCGTCGACCGCTTCATGAGCGAGGCACGCGCCATCACCAACGTCATCGGCAACGGCGTCGCCACGCTGGTGGTGGCCAAAAGCGAGGGCGAATTCGACGAAGCCCGCCACCAACTGGCCCTGCAAGGCCGCTCGGTGCCCGAAGCGCTGCGGCCCGAACCCGTGGCCGAACTGCCGCTGGTGGCAACCGAAGGGCACTAAAAACGGGGCCCCGGGGGCCCTACGCAGGCCCCACCAGGGCCCGCCGCTCGCGCCACGCCAGCCCCGCGGGCAGCTCCTGGGCCGAGAACTCTAGGTGAACCACCCGCCGCGGCCGGTCGCTGGTGCTGCGGTTGGAAGCGTGCAGCAGCAGCGGTTTCATCAGCAGGGCCCCACCGGCGGGCACGGCGCACACCGTGGCTGTGGCCGTAAGGCCGGCAATGGTTTCGGCCGGCACCACGCCGCACCGGTGCGAGCTGGGCACCACTTTTAGGGCCCCGTTGGTGGCGTCGCAATCATCGAGGTGCAGGCGCACGGTGACGGTATTTTCCAGTATTTCCACCGGCGGCTGCACAGCCACCCAGCCGGCCTTAGCCGTCCAGGGCCCAAACCCAGGCAAATCAACGCGGCGGTCCACGTTCACCATCAAATCCTGGTGCCAGGCCACCAGCCAATTCGACCCTGCCGGCTTGTCGAAATAAATAGCCTTGGTGAGGTGGCAGCCCGCGGGAAACAATTCGCTCAATAATTCGCGCATTGCAGCTGTGTCCAGCAGGGCCCTCAGCGCCGGTATTTCGCCCAGCAAATTGCGGATGGCAAACACGTCTTGGCTGCGCCGAAAATTAGCACTGGCCGCCGGGGCCCCTTCGATGCAGTGCAGCAGGGCCGCTAGTTCGGATTGGGAAAATAGCTGTGGGAGAATTATGAAACCTGATTCTTGAAGCGGCTGAACTGATGCAGTAGTAATCATGCTAATCACCAAAAGCTATCAAGCCACAACCAGCCACAAATGCTTGCTTTAAAACAGGTACCAGATTAGGAATAGCTGACTCAATGGTTGGCGTCAACATATTCCGTTTCTGCTGCACATTCTGGCTTGTCCATCGAAATTTACCGTAATAATCAAGATGATTTTCGATGAGCTTTAACTCCTGGGCTTTTTCAAATTCTTCCCATTCGATGCCACCAGCATAATTTAAGTTTCGCGCGTGCATCGGTTGTTCGTCGGCAATGAAACTAAAGTCAAGCATAGCAGCTATACTCCCAGCGGCTCGCCTACTACTTCCTTCTCAATCCACTTGCCGTCCTCGCGCATCAGGTCGATTAATTCGTCCACGGCGCGTTCTTCGGGCACGGCTTTTTTGATGACGTCCTGGCCGCGGTAGAGGGCAATCTTGCCTTTGCCCACGCCCACGTAGCCGTAGTCGGCGTCGGCCATTTCGCCGGGGCCGTTCACGATGCAGCCCATGATGCCGATTTTGATACCCTTGAGGTGGTCGGTGCGCTGGCGGATCATGGCCGTGGTTTCCTGCAGGTCGAACAAGGTGCGGCCGCAGCTGGGGCAGCTGATGTACTCGGTCTTGCTCATGCGGGTGCGCGCCGCCTGCAAAATGCCGAAGCTGAGCTGGTTGAGGGCCCCCACGGTGTCGAGCCACGCGTCCTGGGGCTGGCCGGCGGGCAGCAGCCGCGTGCCTAGCACTAGCCCGTCGCCCAGGCCGTCGATGAGCAAGCCGCCCGCGTCGGTGGCCGCGTCGAGCTGGGTTTGCTCGGCGGCCTGGGCCGGGTAGTCGCGGTCGATGATGACGGGGCAGTTGACTTGGTTGGTCATCAACTCGAAAAAGGCCCGGCGCAACTCCGGCATGGCGTGGGCGTTGGTGGTGTAGAGCACCACCACTACGGTGGGGTCATGGCGCAAGCGGGTGAGCAAGTTGGCGTCGAGGGTGGCCAGCTCCAACAACAAAAAATTCAGCTGGGGGTGCAGGCACTCCGGCCCCTGCATGTAAGTGCAGGCCGTCATCAACGGGTAGTGGTCGGCGCGGCGGCCGGCGTCGGCCCAAGCGGTGTAGTTCACGATTTCCTTCAGGCCGTTGGGCAGCATGAAGGGCACGGGCCGCTCACCGGTGTAGATGTAGTCGGCCCCCAGGTCCGACATCTGGAACTTATCGAGAAACGGCGAGTACAGGTGGCCGGCGGCGCGCAGGTCGGCGTATTCCAGCCGCGGCAGGCGCGAGAGGTCAGCGATAACGCGCGGCACGTTCAGGCCCCCAAAGTTCAGCACCTCGTGGGTGGGGCGGCGCAGGTACTGGAACGGGTTGAGGGGCTCCTCGCCCGCCAGCGGCCGGATGGGCCGGGCCGTGGCGGCGCGGCCCAGGTAGCGGTCAATCAGCCGGCGGGCCACGGGGGCCTCGGCCTCGGGGGCTTCCGTTAGGCTCACGCGCACGGTGTCGCCCAGGCCGTCTTCGAGCAGCGTGCCGATGCCCACGGCCGATTTAATGCGGCCGTCTTCGGCCTCGCCGGCTTCGGTCACGCCCAGGTGCAGCGGGTAGGGCTGCAGGCCCTCTTCGTCGAGCTTCTGCACCAGCAGGCGGTAGGCCTGCACCATCACCTGGGTGTTGCTGGCCTTCATGCTCAGCACCACGTCGTAGTAGTTCTCCTCCTCGCAGAGGCGCAAAAACTCCAGCGCCGACTCCACCATGCCCAGCGGCGTGTCGCCGTAGCGGCTCAAAATCCGGTCGCTCAGCGAGCCGTGGTTCGTACCGATGCGCATGGCCGTGCCGTACTGCTTGCAGATTTTCACCAGCGGCCGGAACCGCTCGCGGATGCGCTCCACCTCGGCCGCGTAGCTGGCGTCGGTGTACTCAATTTCCTCGAAGCGTTTTTTGTCGGCGTAGTTGCCCGGGTTCACGCGCACTTTCTCCACGATGCGGGCGGCCAGTTCGGCGGCGTTGGGCGTGAAGTGGATGTCGGCGATGAGCGGCACGTTGCAGCCGCGGGCGCGCAGCTCCTTCTTGATTTCCAACAGGTTCTGGGCCTCCTTCACGCTGGGGGCCGTGATGCGCACGTACTCGCAGCCGGCGGCCACCATGCGCAAGGTTTGCTCCACCGAGCCCTGCGTGTCCATCGTGTCCACGGTCGTCATGCTCTGCACCCGGATGGGGTAGTCGCCGCCCATGGGCACGCCGCCGATGTTCACCACCCGCGCCACGCGGCGCCGGTACTCGGTCAGGCTGGGGCAATACGTCTTGTTCATAACCAGAAAACTAGGGGCCCCGGGCGAAAGTTGCGGGGGCCCCACAAAGGTAACTTGGCGGCGCGCCGCAACTTTGGGCCGGGCCGCGCTTTCCAAGGCAGGCGCGGGCGCGGCGCGGCCCTTCGCACATGCCCCGCCCCAAGGCCCTTTTGCTCGCCGCGGCCTTGCTCCTGGGGGCCCCAGGACTTGCCCAGCGCGTGGCGGCGGTCGAATTCGCGGCGCTCAAGCAGTGCCTGGCCCGGCCCACCGGTACCACCTACGCCGTCAACTTCTGGGCCACGTGGTGCGCGCCCTGCGGGCAGGAAATACTCAGCTGCCCACTTCCAGCACGATCTTGCCGATGTGGGCGCTGCTTTCCAGCAGCTGGTGCGCGGCCGCAGCCTCGGCCAGCGGGAAGGTTTGGTGGATGAGCGGGCGAAACTTGCCGGCCGCCACCAGCGGCCACACGTGCTGCTCGACGGCAGCGGCCAGCGCCGCCTTGAAGTCGGCCGAGCGCGGGCGCAGCGTGCTGCCCGTGATGGTGAGGCGGCGCTGCATGACTTCCAGCGCGTTGAAGGCCCCGGCGCCGCCCTGCGTGGCGTTGATGAACACCAGGCGGCCGTCGTCCTTCAGCAAGCGCAGGTTTTTGGCGGTGTAGTCGCCGCCCACCATGTCGAGGACGACGTCCACGCCTTCAGCTTTCAGCACTTCCGCAAAGTCCTCGGCTTTGTAATTGATGGCCCAGTCGGCGCCCAAGGCGCGGCACGCCGCGCACTTAGCGTCCGAACCGGCCGTGGCAGCCACGCGGCTGCCCAAAGCATGGGCCAATTGAATGGCCGCGGTGCCGATGCCGCTGCTGCCGCCGTGCACCAGCAGCGTTTCGCCCGGTTGCAGGGCCCCGCGCTGAAACACGTTGTGCCACACCGTGAACACGGTTTCGGGCAAAGCCGCGGCCTCCACTGGGCTGAAGCCGGCGGGCACGGGCAGGCAGTGCCGGGCGTCAACCACCGCGTATTCGGCGTAGCCGCCGCTCGCCAGCAGGGCACACACGGCGTCGCCGGGCCGCCAGCGCGGGGCCCCGGGGCCGCAGGCTGCCACCACGCCCGCTATTTCGAGGCCGGGCACCGAGCCCGCCACGTCGCCGCTGCCGGCGTACTTGCCCTGGCGCAGCAGCACGTCGGGGCGGTTCACGCCGGCGGCCTGCACGCGCACCAGCACCTGGCCGGCAGCCGGCCGGGGCGTGGGCACGTCGGCAAATTGCAATACGTCGGGGCCGCCGGCTTGGCGGATGGTAATGGCTTTCATGGGCAGCGCGGGTGGGTACGGGGCCCTGTACGGGCCCCGCCGCGCGGCTGTTACTTGGCCGCCAGCTGTTGCCGAAGCGCCTGCACTTGGTGCTCCAGCTCCAAGTTGCGGAACGTCACCTTGGCTTCGAGGTCGGCGTAGGAGCTTTGCAATTGGTCTTGCAACTGGCGCATCTCGGTCACGTCGGTGTTGGTGCCCAGCCAGCGCACGGTGCGGCCGTGCTCGTCGCGCACGGGCACGGCCCGCGTCAGGAACCACCGGTACTGCCCGTCGTGCCCGCGCAGCGGAAACGTCAGCTCCCAGGACTCGCCGGCGGCCCAGGCTTTGCTCACGAACGCCACCACCGATTCGACGTGGTCGGGGTGGTGCACTTTGTCCCAGCCCCAGCCTGCCATTTCGGCGAGGGTGGTGCCGGTGTAGTCGTACCAGCCCTTGTTGTACCAATAAATATCGCCCGCGGGCCGGGCCATCCACGAAAGCTGAGGAATGTTATCGGCGAGCGTGGCGAATTCAGATTCGCGTTTCTTCAACTGCTCAGCCGCTATTTTTTGGTCGTGGATGTCGGTGCACGTGCCAAACCACGTCGTGAGGGTGCCTTCGGCATCGCGCCACGGCCGGGCCTGGCCCAAAAACCAGCGGTAGCTGCCGTCGGCCGCCTTGAAGCGGTACTCGATGCCGTAATCGTCGCCGGTGGCCAGCGAATGGCCCCACACCTGGCGGGCCCGGGCGCGGTCGTCGGGGTGCAGCAAGTTGTTCCACATGTCCGGGCCCACGCTGTCGGCCAGCGTGTAACCCGTGAAATCCGTCCACCGCTGGTTAAAGTACGTGTGGAAGCCCGCAGCATCGGTTATCCACACCAATTGTGGAATCAAATCGGCCAAAAACGCAAATTGCTCAGCCCCGATGGTGGGGGTGGCATTAGAAGGAGAAGCGGCAGGATTCACGAAGCGATAAGGAGATAAAACGTATCAATCGATTAAGAAAACGGCCGCTACAGCCGGCCGAGCTGCAACTCCATGCCCGAAGCGAAGTACAGGCTGAGCTGGCTGCGCAGCCCGTCGGCCGAACGACGCAAGCGCGTCACCAGGGCCCGGGTTTCCTCGGCGGGCAACTCGAAGCGCAAGTACGGGCGGTTCAGCAACTCGTCGCGCGTCACGGCCCAGCGGCCGGTTCCGGCCGGGCCATCGGGCGGCGCGTGCGTTTCCAGCTGCCCGGGGCCCAGCACCAGCCGCGTAGCCCGGGCCAGCAAGCTGTCCGGATCGTTGCGGTTCAGCACCCGGCTAAGCACCGTCCAGTCGCCGTCAAAATACGCGTCGGGGATTTGTTGTAAATTAATATCCAGAAGCAAATCTGTCATGTACAAGGATAAACTGCGCTGGGAACACCTCAAACGCAAAAATAAGAGCCGGCCCGGGCCCAGTTAAAAGCAAGCCACGCGGCCCGCCATCATTTGGCCCAAACCACAACCATTAACTGCGTAGTCGCCGTACTCGTTCCGCGCTTGGTCCAGTTCACTCCCGCACAGGGAATATCACGGCTCGCTACGCCCCGCCTTATGAAGACCCCTGCATTGTTCCCTTTCGTGGCCCGCGCCGCCCGGCGTACCGGCCTCACGGCCTGGCAAACGGGCCGCTTGTTTCGCCAGCTTGCGGCCCGGGCCCTCGATGCCGTGCAGGACGTGCTGCGGGCCGAGGTCGAAAAGGGCAACTTCAAGCTCGTCGCCGATTTCTTGTCCAACAAGGCCGTGCCCGCCGCCCGGGTGCTGCTGCTGGAGCGCATGAGCGTGCGCCTACTGGCCCGCCTGGGCCTGCGCGGGGCCCTGGCCTCCAACGTAGTGGGCTGGGTGTTGCCCTTTGTGCTGGAAAAGCTGGTAGTGGCAGGCTTAAAAAGCGGCCTGCTCGACAAGTTAAAGGCCAATCCCACCGTAGGCGAGGCCCTTAGCCGGCTCGACGAGTTGCGCCTTGCCACTTGGCACCTGCTTGTGCCCGACCCCGGCAGCAGCGCCGAACTGGTCGAAGACGAGGTCTCCGCTCGGTTGCCCAGCGCACCTAGTGGGGGCCCCGCCTAGCCACCGGCCCGCAACAGCCGTAGAAGGCGTAGTTGTGTTTTCCCCTCGTATGCAAACCCTAGCTTCTTTTCCCTTCCTCCATGTGCACGTGCACACCGAGGGCCCCTTCGCCGTGCTCGAAACGGAGTGGCTGGGCTTTGCCGGCAGCAACGATTTCCGCTACGCCCTCACCGAGACGCTGCGTTTCGCGCAGCAGCATCATGTGAAGGGCTGGGTAGCGGACGACCGCCGGTTGGGCGCCGTGCGTCCCAAAGACCTGGAGTGGACGCACGACCACGTGCTTAAGCCCCTGTCTTTGATTGGCCTGCAACGTTTTGCGCACCTCGAATCGGTAGAAGTTCTCAACCGCGTCACCATCGACGGGATGTACCAAACGGCCCTGCCGGGGTTGCCCTATAAGTTTCGGCACTTCATGGTTTTGGCTGACGCCCGTGCCTGGGCTGCGGGGGCTTAGGGCCCCGCGGCCCACAAAAAAAGGCAGCCCACATAGGCTGCCTCTTTCAAAACCGGGGCGCGGCGAGAATTCCCACCCAACACCGGACCCGATTCTACCCCTTGGGGCCTAGTTCCGGAACAAAAGTTCGCGGTACTTAACCAAGGGCCAGTCCTCATCGGCCACCATCTGCTCGAGCTTGTCCACGGCACGGCGAATGGGGGCGAATTTCGTTACAATATCGTCGCAATAGGCAATGGCCTGTTCGCGCACATCGGTCAGTTTGTTGGCGTCTTTACGAGCGCCCACCATCGCATCCACGTTGGTTTTGATGGTCGAAACGTAGCTTGAAATGGCCTTAATCATTTCAATGGTCACCTGGGCGTGGTCGGTGTCGAGGCCCAGTTCGCGCAAGCCGCGCACGTTGTTGATGAGCTTGGTTTGGTAGGCAATCGCCGTGGGAATGATGTGGTTGATGGCCAAGTCGCCCATTACGCGGCCCTCAATCTGAATCTTCTTTTGGTATTCCTCCAGCAAAATCTCGTGGCGGGCGTGCAACTCCACCTTCGACAAAATGCCGTGGCGCGCAAATAGTTCGGTAGATTCTGGCGTCACCATGGCGTCGAGGGCCAGCGGCGTGGTCGGCACGTTGTTGAGGCCGCGGTGGGCCGCCTCGTCTTTCCACTCGTCGGAATAACCGTTGCCTTCGAAGCGGATGCTTTTTGAGCTGATGACGTATTGGCGCAGCACTTCCACGATGGCCACTTCCTTCTTTTTGCCCTGCTCGATCAACCCGTCCACTTCGGCTTTAAAGTCGATGAGCTGGTCGGCCACGATGGCGTTCAGCGTCGTCATGGCCGACGAGCAGTTAGCCGACGAACCCACGGCGCGGAATTCAAACTTGTTGCCAGTGAAGGCAAACGGCGACGTCCGGTTGCGGTCGGTATTGTCGAGCAAAATGGGCGGAATCTTGTCGATGCCCAACTTGAGGTAGATGTTATCGCCTTTGTCGAGCGGCACCTTGGCCGTGCGCTCCAACTCGTCGAGCACCGAGTCCAGCATCGAGCCCACAAACACCGACATGATGGCCGGCGGCGCTTCGTTGGCACCCAAGCGGTGGTCATTCGAGGCCGAGGCAATGCTGGCGCGCAGCAAGTCGCCGTAGCGGTGCACCGCCTTGATGGTGGTAATGAAGAACGCGAGGAATTGCAGGTTTTCCTTGGGCCGGCGGCCGGGGGCGAGCAAGTTCACGCCCGTGTCGGTGCTCATCGCCCAGTTGTTGTGCTTGCCCGAGCCGTTCACGCCCGCAAAGGGCTTCTCGTGCAGCAGCACCTTGAGGTTGTGGCGCTCGGCCACGCGCCCCATGATGTCCATCAGCAACTGGTTGTGGTCCACCGCCAGGTTGGCGTCCTCGAACGTGGGAGCGCACTCGAACTGGTTGGGGGCCACTTCGTTGTGGCGGGTGCGCAGCGGAATGCCGAGCTGGTTGGCTTCTTCCTCAAAGTCGAGCATGAAGCCGTGGGCCCGGGCCGGAATTGAACCAAAATAGTGGTCGTCGAGCTGCTGGCCCTTGGCCGGGGCGTGGCCAAACAAGGTGCGGCCGGTCATCACCAAGTCGGGGCGGGCGTCGTACAACGCCTTGTCCACCAAGAAGTACTCTTGCTCGATGCCCAGGGTAGTGTGCACCCGGCTCACGTCCTTGTCAAAATACTGGCACACGTCGAGGGCCGCCTTTTCCAGCACGGCCAGTGACTTGAGCAACGGGGCCTTGTAGTCGAGCGCCTCGCCGGTGTACGCCACGAAAATGGTGGGAATGCACAGCGTTTTGGCGCCTACGGTTTCGATGATAAAGGCGGGCGAGGTGGGGTCCCAGGCGGTGTAGCCGCGGGCCTCAAACGTGTTGCGGATGCCACCGTTGGGAAACGACGAGGCATCGGGCTCTTGTTGCACCAGCGCTGAGCCTTTGAAGCTCTCGATGGCACGGCCTTCCGAGTTCAAGTCGAAGAACGAGTCGTGCTTTTCGGCGGTAGCGCCGGTCAGGGGTTGGAACCAGTGCGTGTAGTGCGTAGCCCCTTTGGCCATGGCCCAGGTTTTCATGGCCGAAGCCACGGCGTCGGCCACGTTGCGTTCCACAGCGGCGCCTTGCTTCACGGCGGCTTGCAGCTTTTTGAAGTATTCGCCAGCCATAGTGGCCCGCATGGCTTCTAGGTTGAACACGTTTTGACCGAAGCTGTCGGAGCGGCGCGGGTGGGCGGGCTTTACAGTGACGGCTTTGCGCTCATTAACCAATTCGAGCGCTTTGAAACGAAGGATGGCCATACGGGTGTGATGAGAAAGAAAGCTAAATTAGTTTTCGAAGACAAGGTGCGTTTTTGTATGGGCAAAGATATGGTTCGAATTAATTTTCCCACCAAAGCCCTTCAAAAATGAGGCATTTTTTGAAAAAAATAGACTTTTTCAAGCGAAAGCTAAAAAAAACGTATGTATCGCAAACGTTTTATGGAGAACGCAACCGTTTCCGCTAAATTGCTTTTAGCACTTCATTCGCCTATGGAAGATTGACAGGTTGACATCAATGCGCAGGTGTTGCAACTAGCCCACGGTTGCCTTATCCCGCTGCACTTGGCTGGTTACGGCCCCGGCGGCTCGGGCCGTATCTTTGTGAGCTATGGCAACTCCCCAATCCGTCGCCTTTTATACGCTGGGCTGCAAGCTCAACTTCTCCGAAACGTCGGCCATCGGCCGGCAGTTTGAGGACAAAGGCTTCCAGCCGGTGGCTTTCGAAACTGGCGCCGACTACTACGTTATCAACACGTGCTCCGTCACGGACCACGCCGACCGCAAGTGCCGCAAGGTGGTGCAACAGGCCCTCAAACACAACCCCGCGGCCTTTGTGGCCATCGTGGGTTGCTACGCCCAGCTCAAGCCCGCGGAGATTTCCAACATCCCCGGCGTGGCCGCCGTGCTTGGCGCGGCCGAGAAATTTCAACTGGCCGACACCATTGCTGGCTTGCCGCGGCCGGCGGCCGGGCAGCCGGGCCACGTGCGGGCCTCCCCTATTTCAGCTGCCACGGAGTTTCATCCGGCTCATTCGTTCGGCGACCGCACCCGCACGTTTCTGAAAGTGCAGGACGGCTGCGATTACTCGTGCTCGTTTTGCACCATTCCGCTGGCGCGGGGCGGCAGCCGCTCGGGCAGTGTGGCCAGCGTGGTGGCGCGGGTGGAGGATCTGGCGGCCCAGGGCGTGCCCGAAATCGTGCTCACCGGCGTGAACCTGGGCGACTTTGGCCTCCAGGGCCCCGGGCGCGAGCGGCGCGAAGACTTTACCCAATTGGTGGCGGCCCTGGATAAAATCGAGGGCATCCGCCGCTTCCGCATCAGCAGCTGCGAGCCCAACTTGCTGACGGACGACATTTTGGCGACGGTGGCGGCCTCGCGGCGCTTCATGCCCCACTTCCACATTCCGCTGCAAAGCGGGTCCGACAAGATCCTGGGCCTCATGCGCCGCCGCTACCGCCGGGCCCTGTACGCCCAGCGCGTGGCCCGCATCAAGGAGCTAATGCCGCACGCCGCCATTGGCGTGGACGTGATTGTGGGTTTCCCAGGCGAGACAGACGCCGACTTCCTGGACACGTACCAGTTCCTCAACGAACTGCCCGTCAGCTACCTCCACGTATTTCCGTACTCGGAGCGGCCCGACACGCTGGCCCCCACCCTGCCCGGCCGCGTGCAAGACCGGGTGCGCCACGAGCGCACCACCCAGCTCCGCAGCCTGTCGGAGAAGAAAAAGCGCGCCTTCTACGAAGAGCACATAGGCCTGGAAACCGAAGTCCTGTTTGAGGACGACGTGACCGACGGCCGCATGGAAGGCTTCACGCCCAACTACATCCGCGTGGTGGCCAAATACGACCCGCTGCTGGTGGGCGAAACCAGGGCCCTCCGCTTGAGCGCGGTGAACGCGCAGGGGCTGATGGAAGCGGAAGAAGTCGGGGTTTTGGCTTAAAGCACTTGCTTGTCAATAACCGGCAACGAAAACGGGCAGCTGGCTAAAAAGCCAGCTGCCCGTTTTCGTTGCTAAGGGCCCTAAGCCGCCGCAAAGCTCGCGTACCGCCGCTTGCGCCGCCAGGCGCGCAGGGCCCCGAACAGGCCCAGCAGCACCAGCGGGGCCCCCAGGTTGAGGATTTGCCAGCGGCGGCGCTCTTCGGCGAGGCGCACTTTGTCGAGGGGGCGCAGGGTGATTTGCTTGCCGCGCACGGCGATTAGGCCGGTGTCGTCGAGCAGGTAGTCGGTGGCATTGAGGACCAGCTCGCGGTTGGCAAATTCGGTGTTGGCGAGGCGGTCGAAGCCCAGGCGCAGGGGGCGGCCGGTTTTCTTATCGATTTCGCTGCGAATGAAGTCGCCGTCGGAGATGACCAGGATTTTGCTGGGCTTGGCTTGCGCATTTTTCTCGGGCTGGTACTGCATGGTGCCGGGCCGCGTGCGGTTGGCAAACAGCGACTTGAACTGGCCTTCGAGCAGGTAGCCCACCGGCTGGAAGCCTTTTTGGTAGAGCTTGGGGTTGGGTTCGAGGCGGGCGTCGTTGAAGTTGATGGGCACCGGGGCGGGCAGCACCCGGGTGTAGCGCGAGGTGGTCATGAGCGCCGTTTTGCGCACGCCCACCGCCTTCACCGTGTCGAGGTTGCCGGCAAACTTGAGGTACACCGCGTCGAGGTTGCGGGTGATGGGGTGCGCGCTGAACTTGTTGACCAGCGGGTAGAGCTGCCAGGGCATGGGCTCGATCTTGGGTCGGTTGCCCTCCACGCCCGTCACCAGCGGAATCTGGCCCGAGTTGAGGTCGAGCACCAGGTTTTGGTTCAGGCGCAGGCCGTACTTGAAGAAGAGGTCGTCGAGGTTCAGGTTGTAAGGCGTGGCCAGGGCGGCGCCGTTGCGGCTCACGCTGTCGAGGTCCACGCGCAGGGCATCGACGAAAAACAGCGCCCGTCCGCCCTGGGTAATGAACTGATCGAGCTTGAATTTTTCCTCCTCCGAATAGGGCAATTTAGGCTGGGCCACCACAATGGCGTCGAGGGCCCGCAGGTCGGGCACTTGGCTGAGGCTCACGCGGTACACGTCGTACTGCTGCTGCCAGGCCCCCAGGATGTCGCCGGCTTCGGCGTTGCTTAGCTCGCCGTGGCCCTGCACCACGCCGATGCGCTTGCGGCGGCCGGGCACCAGGTTGCGCACGGTGCTGGCCAACTCGTACTCCAGGCCCTCAATGCTTTGGTTGAGGCGCACGTCGGGCGACGCAGCTTGGCTACCGCGCAGCAAGAGCACGTTTTTCTCCTTGCCGCCCACGCTCACCACGGCCCAGGGGAAGATAATTTTCTCGACGCGCTTGCCGTTTTCGGTGGCCCCCAGGTTGGTGGGTTTCAGGCCTTTTTTGAAGAGCGCCTGGTAGAACTTGTTGCGGTTGGCCTCGGTGCTGCCCGCGCTGGGGTCGATGAAAATGTAGTTCAAATTCGCCCCGCCGTACACCTTGAACTCGTTCAACGTTTCGCGCACGCCCTGCTCGAGGCGGCGAAAGGCGGGCGGAAAGTCGCCGGTGAGGTACACGGTGATGGTGACCGGCTCCTTCAAATCGGCGAGCAACCTTTTGGTGGCCGGGGCCATGGTGTAGCGCTTTTCCTCCGTCAAATCGAGGCGGAAGAACAGGCGCTGGCCAATGAAATTCAGCAACAGCAGGGCCCCCAGCACGGCAGCAAAACGCAGCAAATCGGCCCGCTTGCGCGAGGGCACGGCGGGGGCCCCGGGGGCGGGCAAGTGGTCGTTGGTCGTCGTTTCCATTTACCAGTTACGGCTGCGCAAAACCAACCGCGTGGCTTGCAGCGCCACGGCCACCACACTCAAAAAATACAACACGTCGCGCGAGTCCACCAGGCCCTTGCTCAGGTCGCGGTAATGGGCCGCGATGCCGAGCTGGCTCACGTAGTAAGCGGCGCTGCCATCGAGCACCGAGGCCAGCGAATCAAACCCCGAGTACAGCAAAAAACATCCCACCACGGCCACCAGGAAGGCAATAATCTGGTCGCGCGTGAGCGCCGACGCCAGCACGCCCACCGCCGCAAACACCGCCGCCAGCAGCCCCAGCCCCAGGTACGAGCCCACGGTAGCGGCCGAATCGATGTTGCCGGGCGGGTTGCCCAGCCGGTACACCGAGAAGTAATAAAGCAGCGTGGGCACCAGCGCCAACAGCGCCAACAGCAGGCAAGCCAAGTACTTACCGCCGATAATCTGGCCGTCGGTAAGCGGGCGCGTGAGCAGCAGCTCGATGGTGCCAGCCTTTTTTTCCTCCGCAAATGTGCGCATGGTGATGGCCGGAATCAGGAACAGGAACAGCCAGGGGGCCAGCGAAAACAGCGTCTGCAAATCGGCAAACCCGTAGTCGAGGATGCTGCTGTCGGGGAAAACCCAGACGAACAGGCCCGTGGCCACCAGAAACACCCCCAGCACCACGTAGGCGACGGCGGAGTTCAGGAAAGCGTTAAATTCTTTGTTTAAAATGGTAAGCATGCAAGCAGCCGTTGGAAAAACCTTGAAAACGGCAAAATCTAATTGAAAGCCGGGTTAAATATTTTATTGCCTTTTTGAGGCGTTAATTCACTGATTTTTATTGGGCACAAAGCACTAATCAAACTTGAAAGTCCTTCAAAATGCGTAATTCTCATGGTTCCTTCTACGTCGTAATAATCTAGGTCTTTCATTCGGGCTTCGTCTACTTTAAAGAAGTAAAGCTTGTATTCACCTTCCCATTTTTGCACACCAATTGATACCCAGTATATTTTGTCCGCTTCATTAAACAAGGCAGATTTACCAACTTGCTTTCCAGCTTCAATCCATTCCGTTACCCTACTCAAATCATCCATAATTTGTAGCTACTTCGTCAACTCCCCGAACACCGCCTCCAGCGACTGCTGCTCCTGCCGAAGGCCCAGCAGCACCCAGCCTTCCTGGGCCGCGAGGCGCGAGATGGCGCCGCGCAAATCGGTGCCGGGCGCGCTGCGCAGGCTGACGAGGCCACTGGGGCCCGCTTCCACGCCGCGCACGCCGGGCAGCTGGGCCAGGCGGGCGGTGTCCACGGGGCCCTCGAACTCGGCGTGGACCACGGTTTCGCCGGCGGCGCGGGCGGCCAGCTCGGCCACGGGGCTGTCGGCCACCAGCTTGCCGCGGCTGATGATGACGACCCGCGAGCACAGCGCCGTGACTTCGGGCAGGATGTGGGTGCTGAAAATCACCGTTTTGTCGTGGCTCACTTCCCGGATCAATTCCCGAATTTCCTGGATTTGGTTGGGGTCGAGGCCGGTGGTGGGCTCGTCGAGGATGAGCACCGAAGGGTCGTGCAGCAGGGCCTGGGCGAGGCCCACGCGCTGGCGGTAGCCCTTGCTCAGGGCCCCGATTTGCTTGTTTTGCTCGCGGCTGAGGCCCACGCGGCGCACCAGCTCGGCCACGCGGTTGCGCAGGCCGGGGCCCCGCAGGCCGTGCACGGCCCCAATGAATTCGAGGTACTCGTGCACGTACATGTCGAGGTAGAGCGGGTTGTGCTCGGGCAAGTAGCCCACCTCGCGGCGCACGGCCAGGCTCTCGGTTTGCACGTCGTGGCCGGCCACGCGCACGGTGCCGGCGCTGGGCGGCAAGTAGCCGGTGGCAATTTTCATGGTCGTGCTCTTGCCCGCGCCGTTGGGCCCCAGGAAGCCCACGATTTCGCCCTTGCCCGCCGTGAAGCTGATGTCGTCCACAGCGTTTTGGGTGCCGTAAATTTTGGTCAGGTGTTCGATTTCTACCATGTTGGTTATCACTTGCCAGTTGCGCGTTGCCCGTTGTTAGTCAATCAAGCACCGCCGGGCAACCGGCAACGCGCAACTGCCAACTAACGTGGCGCCTACTTTTTCCTTACCTGCGCCGGCCGCAGCTGGATTTCCGACACCAGGGTGGCCGCGGAAGCTTCCAGGGCGTGCACGATGGCGGCGGCCACGTCGCCGGGCTGCATCTTGTGGGGGTTGGGCTGGGCCCCGGGCTGGCCGCCGTTGAAGTTGGTTTCGACCGAGCCGGGCATCACGCAGGTGACGCGGATGCCGTCGGGCCGCAGCTCCTTAAATAGCGCGTCGGAGAAGCCGCGCAGCGCAAACTTAGTGGCGCAGTAGCCCGCCATGCCCTCGGTGCCCACCGTGCCGGCCAGCGAGGCCACGTTGACGATGTGGCCGGCCTGCTGCTTTTTCATTTGCGGCAGCACGGCGCGGGCGCAAAAAAACGGCCCGTTCACGTTCGTTTCGAACATCAACTGCCAGTCGGCGCTGTCGAAGCCGTCCACGTCGCCCATCACGCCCACGCCGGCGTTGTTCACCAGCACGTGGATTTCCAGCCCCAGCTCGCGCTGGGTGTTGGTGAGGGCTTCGGCCACATCGTGCTCGTCGCGCACGTCGCAGGCAAAAAACTGGAACCGCTCGTGGTCCAGGCCTTCGGGCGCGGTGCGGCCCCAGCCGGCCACCAGGGCCCCCTTTTGCAGCAGCGCTTCGGCGGTGGCGCGGCCGATGCCCTTGGCGGGGCCCGTGACGATGGCGATTTTGCCGGTTAAGTCCATTGGGTACTTCTGAAAAGAATGCAGGGGCCCCACCGCAACGCGGGCAGAGCCGGGGTACAAAGTAACGGCCCCGGGTGCCGCCGGGCGCCGGGGCCCGGGTTAAATATCGCCCAACTGGGGCCGGATCAGCAGCTCTTCGACCACGGCCTGGGGCGAAAGGCTGAAGGCCCCGAAAATGGCCTCGGCCACGTCGTCAGCCCGGATGAAGCGCTCGGCGGGCAGGTCCACGCCCTCCCAACTGGCGGTGAGGGTGGCCCCGGGCAGCACGGCCGTCACGCGAATGCCTTGGTCCTTCAGCTCTTCGCGCAGGTTGCGGGTGAAGCCGTAGAGGGCGTGCTTGGCGATGCCGTAGGAGCCGCCCGTGGGGTAGGCCGTGATGCTGGCCGTGGAGCAGAGCGTGAAAATGTGCCCGCTGCCCTGCCGCAGGAGCGTGGGCAGCAGCGCCCGCGTGAGGTCGTAGGCGCTGAGCAGGTTCACGGCCAGCAGCTGGCGCAGCTGCGAGCCGTCGGCGGGCTCGTCCTGCAGGCGGCCGGGCAGGAAGGCCCCGGCGTTGTGCACCACGGCGGCCAGCGTGCCCGGCTGGGCCAGCACAAAGTCGGCGAAGCGCGCGCAACCGGCCGGCTCGGCCAGGTTGGCGGGCAAGGTGTGCAGCACGGCCCCAGGCATGTGGTGCGCCACGGTGGCGGCCAGCACGGCCAGTTCGTCGGCCGCGCGGGCGCAGGTGGCCACCGCGTAGCCGGCCCGGGCAAAACGCAGCACCAAGGCCCGCCCGATGCCTTTGGTGCCGCCGGTGACAACGACTAAATTTTGGTTTGCTTCCACTCGTTTTCTTGGTTTTTACGTAAGCTGCCCGGCAGCACTTTGCGCGCCCGATTGTTGTTCTTATACCTTACCGCTCCGCACCTGACTTTATGTTTACAGTTTTTGGCAAGTTTGTCCTTTTCCTGCAAGGTATGCTCACCCGCCGCGAACGGGTGGCCGTGCTCTGGGCCCGCACCGTTGACGAGGCCATGCTCATCGGCGTCGATTCGGTGTTCATCGTCGCCATTGTGTCAGCCTTTATTGGGGCCGTAACCTGCGTGCAAATTGCCTATAACCTCACCAACCCGTTGATCCCCAAATCTACCATCGGTTACATGGTGCGCGAAATGACGATTCTGGAGCTGGCCCCCACCATTACCAGCATTGTGCTAGCGGGCAAGGTAGGCAGCAGCATCGCCGGGGGCCTGGGCACCATGCGCATCACCGAGCAGGTGTCGGCCCTGGAGGTTATGGGCATCAATTCGACTTCGTACTTGGTGTTCCCGCGCATTTTGGCCGCCATCCTCATGTTTCCGCTGCTCGTTATCTTGGCAATGGTACTCTCCATTTTGGGTGGTTATTTGGCCGGCACGCTCACTGGCGCAATGGCCCCGCAGGATTTTATTGAAGGCATCCGCACTGATTTTGTGCCCTACAACATCCTGTTTGCCCTGATCAAATCGGTCGTATTTGCGTTTCTGGTGGCTGGTATTTCATCCTTTAAAGGGTTCAATACCACGGGTGGGGCCCTGGAAGTGGGCGCGGCCAGCACCGGCGCCGTGACCAATTCCATCATCGCCATTCTCATTGCCGACTTCGTGCTGGCCGCCGTTTTACTCTAGGCAATCGGTTCTCAGCGGCTAATTATTGACTTTTGTTTACTAGAGCCAGTATTTAGCAACCCAAACCGACTAGCTCTCAGCCAACAGCTAACTCCCATGATCGAAGTATCCAACGTCCAAAAAGCTTTCGACGGCAACCCCGTGCTCCGCGGCATCAACTGCACCTTCGAAACGGGCAAGTGCAACCTGCTGCTCGGCGGCTCGGGCACCGGCAAAAGCGTGCTCTTGCAGTGCATTGTGGGCCTGATGAAACCCGACATTGGTTCCATCACCTTCGACGGCACGGTGTACACCAACAACAAGGTGGCCATCCGCCAGGAAATCCGCCGCAAAATCGGCATGCTGTTCCAAGGCTCGGCGCTGTTCGACTCGATGACGGTGGCTGAAAACGTGGCTTTTCCGCTGCAAATGCTTACGCCCGAAATGGCGGCTGAGGAGCGCCGCGACCGGGTCGAGTTTTGCCTCAAGCGCGTGGGCCTTGAAAACGCGGGCAACAAAATGCCGGCTGAAATTTCGGGCGGCATGAAGAAGCGCGTGGGCATTGCCCGCGCCATCGCCCCGCAATGTACCTACCTGTTTTGCGACGAGCCGAACTCGGGCCTCGACCCGGCCACAAGTATCAAGATTGACAACCTGATCCACGAAATTACCCACGAGTACAACATCACCACCGTCATCGTGACCCACGATATGAACTCGGTGATTGAAATCGGGGAGCACATCATCTTCCTCTACAAAGGCGAAAAGCTGTGGGACGGCACCAAGGACGAGATCCTGAACGTGCAAGTGCCCGAGCTAAAAGAGTTTATTTTCAGCAGCAGTTTAGTACGCGCCGCCAAGCGCGTGGACGAGGAAGGGGGCCTAGCCGCCATTACCGACGAACATCCCGAAGGAGCCAACATTTAGGGCCCCAAGACCCTGCAAAAGCGGGCCCCGGCTGGTAGTAGCCGGAGCCCGCTTTTTTTATTTCAGTAGCTCCAGGTGGGCCAGGTGGTGGCGTCCGTGCCAGGCGTACAGCACCAAAGCCTGCTCCAGTGTAAAAGTAGTTTGGGAGCCAGGGTGGTAGAACGTGCGCTGCCACTGCGCCTCGCTGAGGTGGTGGAGCAGCGCCAGCCAGCGGGTGTGCAAAGCCTCCAGCATGGCCAGCGACGTGGTAACGGGGGTGGCGGCCACGTCGGGCAGTTCTGCCCAGGCCTTCTCGTCGTAGGGCCGAATGGTGGGGTTGTCCTCCGTCAGGGCCAGGCGGTAGCGGCAGTAGCAGTTCAGGTGGGAGTCGGCCACGTGGTGGATGACCTGGCGGCCGCTCCAGCCGCCGGGGCGGTAGGGCTGCTCCAGGCGCACACCGCCCACGGCGCGGGCCGCAGCGGCCAGCTGGGCCGGTAAGTCGGCCAGTTGTTGGAGGTAGGGCGCGCGGCCGGGGGCCCCCAGCGGGGTAGTGGGCAGCTGGGCCCGGCCAATGGGGTAGCGCAGGGCGTCGTCGGGGGTACTCATTGGAAAGGGCAAGAAATGGGCAAGAAATGGGCAAGATAAAAGCGCCCCTCCGGGCAGGAAAGGCGCTTTTGGCAAATACGGCGGGGCCCTACTGGCCGTTGCGCTTGTTGAGTTCGTCGCGGATTTTAGCAGCTTTCTCGTAATCCTCTTTTTCGAGGGCCTGGCTCAGCATCTTGCTAAGCTCCTCAACCGGTACCTGGCCGCTGGGCTCCGTGGGGCGCGGGGCCTTGGGGGCCTCCGTTTCGCCGTCGGTGTCGTCCTCGTCGTCGTCCTCTTCATCATTTTCCTCGCCGCCCTCGTCCAGGTCCGATAGGATGATGCCGGCTTCGCTCAGCACACTTTCCACCGTGAAGATGGGCACGTCGAAGCGCAGGCCGATGGCGATGGCGTCGGAAGGCCGGGCGTCGATTTCGAACGTGGTAGCGCCGTCCGAGCACACGATGCGCGAATAAAACACGCCTTCCTTGAGGTCGGAAATCACCACCTCGATGATGGCCACGTGCACGTGCTCGGCAAAGGCCTTGAACAAATCGTGCGTCAGCGGCCGGGTCGGGCTGATTTTTTCAATCTGAATGGCAATGCTCTGGGCCTCAAACATGCCGATGATGATGGGCAAGCGGCGGTTGCCGTGCTTTTCACCCAGGATCAGGGCGAAAGAGCCCGACTGCGACTGGCTGGAGGAAAGGCCTAAAATTTCAAGCTGGATTTTTTTCAAGGGAAGTTGGCTACCGCTGACCTGCGGTTGGGGCCCCGGGAACAGGGGGCCTTAGAAGGTAAGGTTAATTTTTGAACGTTACGGCAAATAAAGGTGAACGGCCCGTAAGAAAGGCGCGCCTCCCCAAAAAAAGAACCTGGGGCCCCGGATTATGTTCCGGGGCCCCAGGTTCTCGCCTGCTTCGCAGGACTAATTCAGTTCTTTTACGGCGGCCGTCAGCTTGGGCAGTATCTCAAACACGTCGCCCACGATGCCGTAGTCGGCCGCTTTAAAGAACGGCGCCTCGGGGTCTTTGTTGATGACCACGATGACCTTCGAGCTGTTCACGCCGGCCAGGTGCTGGATGGCGCCCGAAATGCCGCAGGCGATGTACAGGTTGGGCGAAATGGTGATGCCCGTTTGGCCCACGTGCTCGTGGTGGGGGCGCCAGTCCACGTCGCTCACCGGCTTCGAGCAAGCCGTGCCGGCGTGCAGGGCCTGGGCCAGCTCCTCGATGAGGTGCCAGTTTTCGGGGCCCTTCATGCCGCGGCCGCCCGACACCACGAGGGACGCTTCGGGCAGCAGCACGCCGCCGGTTTGCTCTTGCAGCACCACTTGCTTGGGCGCGTCGGCAAAGTCGGCGTCCGACAGCTGGGCGGCGAAGGCCACCACTTCGGCCGTTTTGCCGGCTTCGTGCTGGGCCTCCAGGCTGTTCTTTTTCACAGCGATGATCTTGCGGTCGCCGCTCAGCACCACGTCCGAAAACGCTTTGCCCGAAAACGCGCCGCGCTTCACCACGAACTGGCCGCCGTCGATGTTGGGCAACTCCACCGCGTTGGTGGCCAAACTGGCCTTGAGGCGCACCGACAGGCGCGAGCCCACCGACGCGCCGATGTTGGAGTTGGCCAGCACCAGCACCTGGGCCCCCTCCTGCTCGGCCGCCGTGGCGATGAGCTTGGTATAGGCGTTGTTCACAAAATCTTTCAGGCGGGGCTCGGCGTCGTACAGCACTTTCGTGATGCCCTGCGCGCCGAGCTGGGCCAGGTTGGCGGCCGTGGCCTCGCCCACGGCGACGGCCGTGGCCGTGGTGCCCAGCATGGCGGCCACCCGGGCCCCGTAGGTGGCCACTTCAAGCGACGACTTTTTCACTTCGCCCTCAGCGCATTCAACTACTACTAAAACGGACATAATCTTATGTTTTTGTCATCCTGGGCGCAGCGAAGGACCTTATCACGCTTGCGCCGTTTGGGTTAGATAAAGCGGACGAAAGCAACCGTGATAAGATGCGTCCTTCGTCGGCATGACAGTGCTGGGTTAGATGACTTTGGCTTCGTTGCGCAGCAGCTTGATAAGTTCACCGGCGTTAGCGGCGTCGATGAGCTTGACGCCCTGCTTCTTGGGAGGCAGCGCAAAGGCGGCCACCTGGGTGCGGGCGGGGTCGCCCACCGGGGGCACCACCTTCAGGGGCTTGGTGCGGGCCGTCATGATGCCGCGCATGTTGGGGATGCGGGGCTCGCACATGGGCTGCTGGCACGAGGCCACGAAGGGCGCGCTCACTTCCACGATTTCTTTGCCGCCCTCAATTTCGCGCTCCAGCGTGGCGGTGGTGCCGGCCATGTCCAATTTCATGGCCGGGGCCACCGTGGGGATGCCCAGCAGCTCGCCCACCATGCCGTGCACCTGGAAGCCGTTGTAATCGATGCTTTCCTTGCCCATCAGAATCACGTCGTAGCCGCCTTCTTTGGCCACGGCCGCAATTTGCTCGGCCACGAAAAAGGCGTCCTGCGGAGCAGCGTTTACCCGAATCGCGTCGTCGGCCCCGATGGCCAGGGCCTTGCGGATGTTGGGCTCGGTGTCGGCCTCGCCCACGTTCAGCACCGTCACGGTGCTGCCGGCGTTGGCTTCCTTCAGCTCGATGGCGCGGGTGAGGGCGTACTCGTCCCAGGGGTTGATGACGAACTGCACCCCGGCTTTGTTAAACTCCTTGTTATCGGGCGTAAAGCTGATTTTGGTGGTCGTGTCGGGCACGTTGGAAATGCAAACCAGAAACTTCATCTAAGCGGAATTTGAGTGAGCAGAGAGCGCAAAAATAGGCGGCATGCATAACAACCGGCCGCGCGCCCCGGAGGTTCATCCGCGGGGGCCCAGCAAGTGTTACCTTATTATACGGCGTAAAAGCCGCACTTTTGCCGGCCCAAAGATAGCCAAATCTCCCACTCCGATGAGCGCTGCCCCCTCCCGTTTAGAACAGCTGTTAGCCTTTTACGCCGACGACCCGGCCGACCCGTTCACCGTGTACGCCCTGGCCACCGAGTACCGCGCCGCCGAGCCCCTGGTGGCCTGGGAATACTACCAAAAACTCCTGGCTGAGCACCCCGACTACGTGGGCACGTACTACCACGCCGGCAAGCTACTCGAAGGCTTTGGCCGCAAAGACGAGGCCGAGCAGGTGTACCGCAAGGGCTTGGTGGTGAGCCGCAAAGCCGGCCAGCTGCACGCCGCCAGCGAATTACAGCAGGCCCTGAACAGCTGCCTGGGCCTGGACTACGAGGACGACTAAATCTTTTGATGCGAAGAAAAAGAAAATGAGTGGGACGTGGCAATAAATAAAGGTGCCGCCCCGACTTACTTTCCCCGTTTTTGCACTCCACGCATTTTTTTGATCCTTCCCCTCACGCAACGCCATGGCAACGAAGATTCTGCTGGTTGAGGACGAGCCCAAGGTGTCGGCCTTCATCCGGCGCGGGCTGGAGGAGGAGGGCTACGACGTGGCCGTGGCCTACGACGGGCCCTACGGCCAGCGCCTGGCCCTGAGCCAGGCATTTGACCTGCTGATTCTGGACGTGATACTGCCCGGCCAGAGCGGGCTGGAGGTGCTGCGGGCCGTGCGCGCCCAGGACCAGGACCTGCCCATCCTCCTGCTCACGGCCCTGGGCACCACCGAGGACAAGCTGCTGGGCTTCGACGGCGGGGCCGACGACTACTTGGTGAAGCCCTTCGACTTTGTGGAGCTGCTGGCCCGGGTGCGGGCCCTCACCCGCCGCCGCGGCCGCGGCCACGAAGCCAAGGGCAACCAGCTGCACTTAGCCGACCTGACCGTGGACACGGCCGCCAAAACGGTGGTCCGCGCCGGCCAGCCCGTCAAGCTCACCGCCCGCGAGTTCAACCTGCTGGAGCTGCTGCTGCGCCACCAAGGCCGCGTGCTGGGCCGGGGCGAAATTGCCGAGCACACGTGGGAAGAATCGTTCGACACGGGCTCGAACGTGATTGACGTGTACGTGAACTACCTGCGCAACAAGGTGGACAAGGGGTTTGATAAAAAACTGATCCACACCGTGGTGGGCATGGGCTACGTGATGCGGGAGGAATAAAATGCCGGGCCTGACTTTTAAATTATTGCCGACGCCATGACCATTCGCAACCGGCTGACGTGGCTGTTTTTGGGCGTGGTGGCGGTGCTGCTGCTGGCCGTGCTGGCGGGCGTGTTCGCCTTGCAGGAGAGCTACACGCGGCGCGAGTTCCGGCAGCGGCTGCGCGACCGGGCCCAGGTGACGGGCTACATCTACCTGGAGAAGGACGAAATGCGCGCCGGGGCCTTCCGCGACTTCGAAAAAAAGTACCTGCAAGCCCTCAACAGCGAGATTTTGCAGGTGTACGACGACCAGATGCGGGTGCGGTTCGTGGCCGCCGACCGCCGGGTGCAACTGTCCGACGCCACGCTGGCGCGCATTGTGGCCAGCAAGGAATTGTACTTTACGCTGGGGGCCCGGCAGGCGGTGGGCATTTTCTACCGCGACAACCAGGGCGATTACATCATCGTGGCGGCGGCCGAAAACACTTACGGCAACCGGCGCCTGCGCTACTTGGCCAGCATCATGGGGGCCGTGTTCGTGGCGAGCCTGGTGGTGATTTACCTGGCTGGGCGGGGGTTTGCGGGGCGGGCGCTGGCCCCCATCGCGGCCCTCAACGACCAGGTGGACCGCATCACGGCGCAGGACCTGCACCGGCGCGTGGACGAAACGCCGCTGCGCACCTCCGAGCGCGACGAGCTGACGCGCTTGGCGCGCACCTTCAACCGCCTGCTGGCCCGGCTCGAAACCAGCTTCGAGGGCCAGCGCACCTTCGTGCGCAACGCCTCGCACGAGCTGCGCACCCCGCTCACGGCCAGCATCGGCGAGCTGCAAGTGCTGCTGGCGCGCGAGCGGGAGCCGGCCGCTTACCGCGAAGGCGCTGCCTCCGTACTGGCCGAATTGCAGCAGCTCAAAACCCTTATCAACGACCTGTTGGACTTGGCACAGGCGGAGGGCGTCGGGGCCCTTACTGAGGAGGTGCGCCTCGACGAACTGCTGTGGGAAGCGCGCGGGGCCCTGCCGCCGGCCCAGCGCGGGCGCGTGCACGTCGACCTGGGGGCCCTGCCCGACGACCCCGCCGCGCTGGAAATCGTTGGCCACCGGGCCCTGCTGGCCCGGGCCGTGGGCAACCTGCTCGACAACGCCCTGAAGTACTCGCCCGCCGCCGTGGACCTGCGCCTGCGCTGCCTGGCCGGCGGCTTCCGCTTGCAAGTGGCCGACGCGGGCGCCGGCATCGCCGCCGCCGATTTGCCCAATGTGTTCCAGCCGTTTTTTCGGGCGGCGGACGCGCGGGGCGTGGTGGGCCACGGCGTGGGGCTGCCGCTGGCCCGCCGCATCGTGGAGCTGCACGGCGGCACCCTGGCCTTGCAATCGGCCCCCGGCCAGGGCACGGTGGCCGAGGTGTGGCTGCCGGTGTAGGGGCCCTGCCCGGTTCGGCAGCCAGGGCGCTGAGCGACTTGTGGCCCGGCCAGCGGAAATGAGAAACCGTGGAACAGGACTTAATCGGTCCCTCCTACCTATTTTTTTTGCTTCGGCCGATCCGTTATTACGTTGACTTGGTGTAGATTGTGCCCCCGGGGCGCAAAAGCCGTGGGGTTTTACGCCCAACCTACGGCGGCCCGATTTTTGGCCACCCGGCCGCTGCCTTCGCCTTCCAAAGAATTCCCACCCCCTTCGGGCCCCCGCCGCACTTCCCCAACCCGGGAGCCCGCGTGCGGCCTGGGCGCGGCACATAAACGAGCGACGCCTTTAACCGGAGCCACCGCTTTTTTCAAGGCTTTATTCTCTTGATTATGCATCACCTTCATTCTTGGGTTTTCCGCACCACGTTTCCGTGGCACCGCCTCTCCGGCGCCAGCCCAGCCGGGGCCCCGGCGCCCAGCCGCGCGGGGTGCGCCGGCTACCGCGGCTGGCGGGTCATATTTTCGCCGCCCCGCGTTTGGTTGGATTTGGCCGCGCTGCGGCGGGCGGGCTACCCGGCCGCCATCCTGGTCTGCCACTAGGCCCGGGGCGCTGCCTTGCGCGGGGCCCACGCCCCGGGCGAAGCAGCGCGGCCCTTTGCACCTTTCTTTGCGTATGCCCTTTGCGCTTTTGTTAGCCGCTCGGCTTCCGCCGCCTTAAGAGCCGGTTTGAAATCCTCTGGCCGCCGCTTCCTGCCGGGAGCGTGCGGCTTTTCTTATGCCCGTTTTCTGCCCCGTTCATGCACCCCCAATTTTCGTATTTCACCCAATATAGAGTCAACGCTAAAAACGAGGTACTGGCGGGCCTCACCACGGCGTTGGCGTTGGTGCCCGAGGTGGTGGCTTTTGCCTTGCTGGCCCACGTCAGCCCGCTGGTGGGCATTGGCTCGGCCTTCGTTATTTGCTTGATCACAAGCATTTTTGGCGGCCGTCCGGGCATGATTTCGGGCGCGGCCGGCTCGGTGGCCGTGGTCGTTGTGTCCCTGGTGGCGCAGCACGGGGTCGAGTACCTGTTCGTGGCCGTGGTGCTGATGGGCCTCATCCAGGTCGGCATCGGGCTGCTGCGGCTGGGCAAGTTCATCCGGCTGGTGCCGCAGCCGGTGGTGTACGGCTTCGTCAACGGCTTGGCCATCATCATTTTCATGGCCCAGCTCGAACAGTTCAAGGTGCGCGACGCGGCCGGCGCCGCCCACTGGCTGGCGGGGCCCCCGCTGCTGCTGATGGGGGCCCTGGTGGCCCTCACGATGGCCATCGTGTACGTCTTGCCCCGGCTGACGAAGGCCGTGCCGGCCCCGCTGGTGGCCATTGTGGTGGTGTCGGCGCTCGTGATTTTAGGCGGGCTGCGCACGAAATCGGTGGGCGACATTGCCTCCATTGCCGGCGGGCTGCCCACGCTTCACCTGCCCCGGGCGCCGCTGGCGTGGCACACGCTGGCCGTGGTGCTGCCCTACGCCTTCGTGATGGCGCTGGTGGGCCTCACCGAAAGCCTGCTGACGCTGACGGTGGTGGACGAGCTGACCGACACCCGCGGCCGCGGCAACCAGGACTGCGTGGCCCAGGGCCTGGCCAACCTGGCCTCGGGCCTGACCGGCGGCATGGGCGGCTGCGCCATGATCGGCCAAACGATGGTCAACCTCGAATCGCGCGGGCGCGGGCGGCTTTCGGGCGTGGCGGCGGCGGGGGCCCTGGCGCTGTTCGTGGTGGCGGGCGCGGGGCTGATCGAGCGGCTGCCGCTGGCGGCGCTGGTGGGCGTGATGTTCACGGTCGTCCTCGGCACGTTTGAGTGGGCCAGCCTGCGCATTCTGCGCCGCATGCCCCGCACCGACGTGCTGGTGATGCTGCTCGTGACCGTCGTCACGGCCGTGTCGCAGAACCTGGCGCTGGCCGTGCTGCTGGGCGTGGTGGTGTCGGCCCTGGCCTTTGCCTGGGAAAACGCCACGCGCATCCGGGCCCGCAAGCACGTGGACGCGGCCGGCGTGCGCCACTACGAAATCTTCGGGCCCCTGTTCTTCGGCTCGGTGCAGGCCTTTGGCGAGAAGTTCGACGCGGCGGGCGACCCGGCCGAGGTCGTCGTCGATTTCCGGGAGAGCCGGGTGGCCGACATGTCGGCCATCGACGCGCTGCACAAGCTCACCGCGCGCTACCGGCGCCTGGGCAAAACCGTGCGCCTGCGCCACCTCAGCCCCGACTCGCGGCGCCTGCTGGGCCAGGCCGGGCCCCTCGTCGCCGTCAACATCGAGGACGACCCGCTCCCCGCCGTGGCCGGCGCCAACGCGACGCACTAGCCCGGTTTTGGGGGCCCGGCGGCGCACCCGGGCGGCGCCGGCTCTCGCCCGGGGCCCCACGAAGCCCTCGCCACCACCCAAAAGGCCAGCGGCTCCCCGCGAATGGTACGCTGCTGCTATAAAATTGCAATGAGGGCCCCGGGGGGCCTTTCTTTTTTGAAAAAAAGATGAATTCTAATCCGTTTCTAATGTGCCTCTAATACCGGTCTAATACGGCGAAAGGAATTTTGTAAAGGTTTTCGGGACGGTGTCGCCCCGGGGCCCTTTCACCCCTTTTCCGTTGCTGGCCGGCCGTTGGCCCGGTGCATTTTTTATGCGATTGAACGCACGTTTTTTCCGAACCCTGGCCGCGGCCGGGGGGCTGGGGCTGCTGCCGGGCCTGGGCCGGGCCCAGCGCATGGCCACGCCCACGCCCCAGTCGAGCATGTCGCGGCCCCAGGCCGGCACCCCCAACGCCCTGCCGGCCGCCCCCGGCCAGCCCGCCGCCCGCCCCGCCCAGGCCCCCGGCCAAACGCCCGCCGCCGGGGCCCTGCCCGCCAACCAACCGGCCCAGCCCGGCCAGGCCGGCGCCGCGCCGGTGGCCGGCAGCCCCGGCTACGGCCAGTACCCCGTGGTGCCGGGCATGCCGGCCGGCGTGCCCATCCGGGCGGCACTGGGGGCCACCGACACGCTGCGCCTGACGCTGCCCGAGGCGCAGCAGCAGTTCGTGCAAACCAACTTCCAGCTGCTGGCCCAGCGCTTTAATGTGAACCTGGCGCAGGCCACGGTGGTGCAATCGGCCCTGCGCGACAACCCCAACCTGTCGGCCGAGGTCAACGCCTACAACCCCAACACCAAGCAATTTTTCCCGTTTGGGGCCGGCAAGTCGGCCGACGCCAACAACCCCACCGGCAACACGGTGGTGCTGCAGTTGCAGCAGCTCATCAACCTCTCGGGCAGCCGCGCCAAGCTGGTGCAGCTCGGCAGCACCAACGCCGAGGTGCAGCAGGCCGCGTTCGAGGACCTGCTGCGCACCTCGCGTTTCCAGCTCTCGCAAACGTTCTTCAACGTGGTGGCCGAACGGCGCAAATTGGATTTGCTGCGCGGGCAGCGCGACCAGCTGGCGCGCCTGCTGGTGGGCTTCCGCGAGCAGCTGCGGCTGGGCACGGTGGCCGGCTTCGAGGTGACGCGCCTGGAGCTGGAGCGCCAGAGCCTGGAGAAGGACCGCTCCGACCAGCTCACCCAGCTGGGGCAGGACGAATCGGCGCTGCGCGTGTTCCTGGCGCTGCCGGGCACCACGTTTGTGGCCCCCACCGGCCAGGACCTGCTGCCCGCGCCGCCCACCGCCCTGCCCACCCTGGCCGACCTCACGGCCCTGGCCTACCAGTACCGGCCCGACCTGCGCGCCGCCACCCGCCAAACCGACTACGCCCAGCAAAACCTGCGCTTGCAGCACGCGCTGGCCGTGCCGAAGCTGACCGTGGGCGTGGACTACGCCAGCCTGGGCAACGCCTACCCGCACTACTACGGCCTGCAAACGGCCATCGACCTGCCCGTGGCCAACCGCAACCAGGGCAACATCCAGGCGGCGCAGGTGGGCATTCAGCAAAGCGCCCAGGGCCTGAACCAGAACAAGTTGCAGGTGGAGCAGGACGTGGCCGCCGCCGTGGAGCAGGTGCAGCGCGCCACCGACCTGCGCCGCAGCGTGACGCCCGAGTACGTGGCCACCATCGCCGACGTGAGCCGCAACGCGGCCGCCGACTACAAGCGCCGCCTGATTGACTTGGTGAGCTTCATCGACAAGTTCCGGGCCTACAACGACGCCCAGCTCAACCTGATCGACATCGGCAACCGCCTGGAGCAGGCCAAGCAGCAAGTCAATTTCGTCACCAACACCCCCGTTTTCAAAGACTAGGGGCCCCCGCGGCGCGGCCCCCTCCCCCCCCTTCGCAACTGCTATTTTCTTATCCGTAATGCGCTTTTCCCCCCTATTGCCCGTGCTCCTGGTTGTGGGCACGGCCGGCTATTTGTCCGGTTGCACAACCAAATCAGAAGACAAGTTGCCCGTCAACACCAAGGACCTGGGCTCGGGCTACCGCACCGACACCGTGCTGCTGCGCAGCCCCGACCAGGAGCTGCGCTTCACCGGCAAGGTGAGCTACGACCAGCGGCGCGTGGACCGGGTGTTTCCGGTGGTGAGCGGCAACGTGCTGGACGTGACGGCCGCCCTGGGCCAGCAAGTGCAGCAGGGCCAGGCCCTGGCCCGCGTGCAAAGCGCCGACGTGAGCGGCTACCAGAACGACTACAACGGGGCCCGCTCCGACTTCGCCGTGGCCGAGCGCAACGCCGCCAACGCCGAGCAGCTCTACAAGTCGAACTTCGCCTCGCAAAACGACCTGATTGCCGCCCGCGCCCAGCTCGAAAAAACCCGCTCGGCCCTGAACCGGACGTCGCAGGTGCTCAAAATTTACGGCGGCAGCGCCCAGGGCGCCGGCGGGGCCCAGCCCACCTACGTGGTGAAGGCCCCCGCCAGCGGCTTCGTGGTGGAGCGCAACGTGAACGCGGGCATGCAGCTGCGGCCCGACAACAGCACGCCGCTCTTCACCATTTCGGACCTGAGCCGGGTGTGGGTGCTGCTGAACATTTACGAGAGCGACGTGGCCGCCGTGAAGGTGGGCCAGCCGGTGAACATCACGGCCCTGGCCTACCCCGATCGCACCTTTAAGGGCACCATCACCAACATCAGCAACGTGGTGGACGCCGACACCAAGGTGCTCCAGGCCCGCGTGGAGTTGCCCAACCCGGGCGGCCTGCTCAAGCCCGACATGTTTTGCAGCATCACCCTCGACTTGCAGCGCCCCGGCCAGGCCCTGGCCGTGAACCCCAAGTCGGTGATTTTCAGCAACGACCAGTACTTCGTGGTGCGCCGCCGGCCCGGCACGCCCGCGCTGCAATCGGGCGACGACGCCAGCAAATCCTACGAGCTGGTGCCCGTGAAGGTGCTGCGCAACACCGACCGCTTCACCTACGTGGGCGGCAACCTGCACGCCAACGACCAGGTGGTGACGCAGGGCAGCCTATTGCTCTTCAACGACTTGAGCGCCAACTAGGGGCCCCAGTGGCCCGGCTTTTTGCGCCGCCCCGCCCGGGCGGCCCTCCCCCCTTTTGCCTTTTCGTTTGCCATGAATAAATTCATCAAGGGCCTGATTGGCTTCTCGTTGCGCCACCCCTACGTCGTGTTCTTCGTGACGGGGCTGGTGGCCATCGCCGGGGCCGTCAGCTTCTACTACACCCCCGTCGAGGCCTACCCCGACGTGACCAACACCGAGGTGGTCATCATCACGCAGTGGCCCGGCCGCTCGGCCGAGGAAGTCGAGCGCTTCATTTCCATCCCCATCGAAACGGAAATGAACTCGGTGACCCACAAAACGGTCATCCGCAGCATCAACCTGTTCGGGCTCTCGTTCATCAAAATCGTGTTCGAAGACGGCACCGACGGCTTCAACGCCCGCATGGAAACGGCCCAGAAGCTGGCCAACGTGAACCTGCCCGACGGCGTGGCGGCCGGCGTGCAGCCGCCCACGGGCCCCACGGGCGAGATTTACCGCTACACCCTCACCTCGAAGCAAAAGTCGGTGACCGACCTCAAAACGCTGGAAGACTGGGTGATTGAGAAAAACCTGCGCGCCGTGCCCGGCGTGGCCGACGTGGTGAGCTTCGGCGGCAAGGTGCGCACCTTTGAGGTGGCCGCCAACCCGGCCCTGCTCAACAAGTACGGCCTGACGGCCCTCGACGTGTACCAGGCCCTGCAACGGGCCAACGTGAACGTGGGCGGCGACATCCTCCGCGAGGGCCAGCAGGCGTTCGTGGTGCGCGGCATCGGCATCGTGAAAAACGTGCCCGACATCGAGAAAATCATCATCAAGAACGTGAACGGCGTGCCGGTGCTGGTGCGCAACATCGGCACGGTGCAAACCTCGTTTTTGCCCCCGCTGGGCATCGTGGGGCGCGACAACAACGACGACGTGGTGGAGGGCATCGTGCTGATGCGCAAGGGCGAAAACCCCGGCGCCGTGCTGCCCGTGCTGGAGGCCAAGGTCGATTACCTCAACAAAACGGTGCTGCCCGGCGACGTGCGCATCAAGGTGTTCTACGACCGCTCGGAGCTGAACCAGCACACGCTGCACACGGTGGGCGAAAACGTGGCGATGGGCATTTTGCTGGTGACCATCATCCTGCTCCTTTTTCTGGCCGACTGGCGCACGACGGTGACGGTAGCCCTTATTATTCCGCTGGCCTTGCTGTTCGCGTTCATCCTGATGCGCATCAAGGGCATGAGCGCCAACCTGCTGAGCATCGGGGCCATCGACTTCGGCATCATCATCGACGGGGCCGTGGTAATGGTGGAGGGCCTGTTCGTGATGCTGGCCCACTGGGCCGAGCACGAGGGCATGGAAAACTTCAACAAGCGCGCCAAGCTCAGCCGCATCCTGCACACGGGCACCGAGATGGGCAAGTCCATCTTCACCTCCAAGCTCATCATCGTCACGGCCCTCATCCCCATCTTCTCGTTCCAGAAAGTCGAGGGCAAGCTGTTTTCGCCGCTGGCGTTCACGCTGGGCTTTGCGCTGCTGGGGGCCCTGCTGCTGGCCCTCACGCTGGTGCCGGTGCTCTCGTCCATCCTCCTCAAAAAGAACGTGCGCGAGCGCCACAACCCCCTCCTGGAGGGCCTCAACAAGGCGTACCTCCCGCTGCTGAACAAGGTGATGGCCTACCCGCGCCGCACCATGGCGGTGGCGGTGGCGGCGCTGGTGCTGGGCGTGGGCTCGTTCCACTTCGTGGGCACCGAGTTTCTGCCCCACCTCAACGAGGGCTCCATCTACGTGCGGGCCTCCATGCCGCTCTCCATCGCGCTGGAAGACAGCTACCAGTACACCGAGAAGTTCCGCCAGGTGTTCGAGCAGTACCCCGAGGTGCGGGGCGTGATTTCGCAAACCGGCCGCCCCAACGACGGCACCGACGCCACGGGCTTCTTCAACCAGGAGTTCTTCGTGGACCTGTACCCGGCCGACGAGTGGAAGCGCAGCATCACCAAGGACCAGCTGATTGCCGAGATGCAGGGGGCCCTGGCCAAGTACCGCGGCGTGGACTTCAACTTCTCGCAGCCAATTTCCGACAACGTGGAGGAAGCCGTGTCGGGCGTGAAGGGCAGCATCGCCGTAAAAATCACGGGCGCCGACCTCAACGTCCTCGACAAAAAGGCCACCCAGGTGTACGACCAGCTGAAGAAAGTGAAGGGCATCGAGGACCTGGGCGTGTTCCGCAACCTGGGCCAGCCCGAGCTGCGCATCACCCTCGACCCCGACAAAATGGCCCAGTACGGCGCGGCCGCCGCCGACGCCAACGCCGTGATTGAGCTGGCTATCGGCGGCAAGGCCGTGAGCGCCGTGTACGAAGGCGAGCGCAAGTTCGACCTGCGCCTGCGCTACGACCAGTCGTACCGTTCGAACATGGACGCCATCGGCAACCTGATGGTGCCCACGCTGAACGGCGGCAAAATCAAGCTCGGCGAAATCGCCACCATCCAGAACGTGGCGGGCCCGGCCTTCATCTACCGCGAAGACAACACGCGCTTCATCGCCGTGAAGTTCTCGGTGCGGGGCCGCGACCTGGGCAGCACCATTGCCGAAGCCCAGGGCCTGGTGGCCAAAAACGTGGCCCTGCCCCAGGGCTACCGCACCCAGTGGAACGGCGAGTTTGAGAACCAGGAGCGCGCCCAGAAGCAGCTCTCCATCGTGGTGCCCATCAGCATCTTGGCCATCTTCTTCATCCTGTTCATCTCGTTCGGCAACGCCCTCGATTCGACGCTGGTGCTGCTCAACGTGCCGTTTGCCCTCATCGGCGGCATCGCGGCGCTGCTGATTACGCACACCAACTTCAGCATCTCGGCCGGCGTGGGCTTCATCGCCCTGTTCGGGGTGGCCACCCAGGACGGCGTGATTCTGGTGAACAAGTTCCGCCAGAACCTGCGCGACAAGATGGACCTGGAGCACGCCATCAAGGACGGGGCCCGCACCCGCCTGCGCCCGGTGGTGATGACGGCCCTGATGGCCTCGCTGGGCCTGCTGCCCGCCGCCCTCAGCCACGGCATCGGCTCCGAAACCCAGAAGCCGCTGGCCATCGTCGTCATCGGGGGCCTGATTACGGCCACCGTGCTCTCGCTGCTGGTGCTGCCCACCGTGTACGAGTGGGTGTACAGCAGCAAAATGGAGCGCGCCCGCAAAAAGAACTAGCCGCCCCTTTGCCCCGCCCCCCCCCATGCACATCGCCAAAAACCTGCGCTACCTGCGGCGGCGGGCCGGGCTTTCCCAGGCGGTGCTGGCCCAACGCGTGAGCCTGTCCATCAACGGCCTCAGCCGCTACGAGCAGGGCCACGCCACCCCCGGCGTGGAGGCGCTGGAACGGCTGGCCCGCGCGCTGGGCGCCACCCCGGACGAACTGCGCTACGTGGACCTGCTCCACGCGTGCCGCTACCAAAAGGCCAGCGCCGCGGCCGCCCAAAACGCCGCCCCCGCCCCGCCGGGCGAGGCCGCGCCGCCGGAATGCGCCGGGCAATAATTGCAACCTCGAAAAAGCGTCGGCCCTACCGGGCCGGCGCTTTTTTGCGTTTTGGGCCCCGGGCCCAGGCCAAACCCGGCCGGGGACCGTAGTTTCGGGCGCCGCCGGGGCCCCGGCGCTTCGGACTTCTTTTCTGCTGCCTGTGCTTGCCTCGAACCGTACCCTGCGCCTGCTTGCCGGTGCCCTGTGGGCCGCCGCCGCGCTGGGGGCCCCGGCCGCGGCCCAGGGCCTGCCGCCCGCCCCGCCCCCGCCGCCCCCCGACCCGCTGGCTGCCGGCGGCGTCCACACCGGGCGGCTGGTGGGCGTGGCGGTGGGCACGGCCGTGGTGTACGCCCTCACCTCGTACCTGCTGGGCAAAACCTGGTACACCAAGCGCGTGCCCTTCCACACCTTCGACGACAACGGCGAGTGGCTGCAAATGGACAAGGTGGGCCACGCCACCACGGCCTACGCCATCAGCCGGGGCGAGTACGAGCTGTTCCGGTGGAGCGGCGTGCCCGAGCGCACGGCCGTCC
The DNA here is from genome assembly GCA_050954665.1 of Janthinobacterium lividum. Lineage (GTDB taxonomy): Bacteria > Bacteroidota > Bacteroidia > Cytophagales > Hymenobacteraceae > Hymenobacter. The sequence continues at coordinate 19,751 of JBPBPC010000001.1, read as the reverse complement.
TCACCGGGGGCCTCGTCGCGCTGCTCTACCAAAGCACCATCGAGGTGTTCGACGGGTACTCGCAGGGCTGGGGCTTTTCGAAGGGCGACATGGCGGCCAACGCGGCCGGCATCGCCCTGTTTATGGGCCAGCAGTACGGCTTCGGGCAGCAAAAAGCCAGCCTGCGCTACGGCTTCAGCAGCAGCCTGTACGCCAAGTACCGGCCCGAGCTGCTGGGCCGCACCCACGGGGCCCAAATGCTGAAGGACTACAACGGCCAGCAGTACTGGCTCTCGGTGAACGTGGCCGCGGTGCTGCCCGTGGGGCCCGCCTTCTCGCGCTGGCTGAACCTGGACCTGGGCTACAGCGGCAGCGGCCTCACCGGCGGCCACGCCAACCCGCCGCTGTACGGCGCCGACGGCCGGCCGGTGCAGTTCCGGCGCGTGCGCCAGTTCTACCTCTCGCCCGACGCCGACTTTGCCCGCCTCGTGCCCGCCGGCTCCACCGGCCGGATGCTGCTCGGGGCCACCCAATTTATAAAGCTGCCGGCCCCCGCCCTCGAGTTCAACCCGCGCGACGGCGTGCGCTTCCACCCGCTGCTGCCAGCGGCCGACTGAGCCGAGCCCTCCAAATCATGGATGAACATTGGCTGAACTGAATGAGTAATAAACTAGCTATTAGCCAATAATTTATGAAATATAGGAGTTGTACTTTTTATGAAACCTCATGAAAAACGCTTTATATCTTCATCTTGCAATCATTGCCTAGGCTTGAACTTTAACCTCCCATGTTGTGCGAATCGGATAGCGCGGGGCTTAATAGCACTATTTAACGTTGTATGCTGCGTTCATTTTTTTTGTTGGTTGGCTGGGTTTTGTATTGTGAACTAGGGGCCCCCACGGCGGGCCAGGCCCAGCCCGGGACCCCCGCCCCGGCGCCCCGGCCGGTGGCCCCCGTGCCCACCGCCCAGGCCGCAGCCGTTGACACGGTGCAACTGACGCTGGCCCGGGCCGAGCAACGCTTCGTGCAGGGCAACTTGCAGCTGCTGTCCCAACGCTTCAACGTGACGGCCGCCCAGGCCCAGATTTTGCAGGCCCGCCTGTGGGACAACCCCGTGGTGAACGTGGAACAGAACATCCACAACCCCGAAACGGGCCGCTCGTTCGACGTGACCCGCACCGGCGAGAGCATCCTGCAGGTGCAGCAGCTGGTGGCCATCGCCGGGCGCCGCCGCGCCGCCGCCAACGTGGCCCAGGCCGCCGCCCTGGTCGAGCAGTACAACCTGCAAGATTTGCTGCGCACGCTGCGTTTTCAACTGCGCACCGCCTTCTACGACCTGTACTACAAGCAGCGCACGCTGGCCGTGTACGACACCGAAATCACGTCGTTCCAGCGCATCATCCCGGCCTACCAGCAGCAGTACGAGAAAGGCAACATTGCCCAGAAGGAGGTGGTCCGCCTCAAGGCGTTCCTGTTCGTGCTTCAAAACCAGCGCCAGCAGCTGTTCGTGGACATGGCCCCCAACCTGAGCGACTTGCGGGTGCTGACGCGCGACACCTCGGGCGCCTACCTCATGCCCAAAGTGGACCTGCCCCGTACCCGCGACCTGAGCCTGGGGCCCTACGCCATGCAGCAGCTCGTGGACTCGGCCCAGATTTTGCGCGGCGACCTGCTGGCCCGCACCGCCTACTTGCAGCAGCAAGGCAACAACCTGCGCTACCAGCGCGCCCTGGTGGCCCCCGACCTGCTGGTGGGCTACACCTACGACCGCGCCGGCTCCTACATCCAGAACTACAACGCCCTGACGCTGGGCGTGGCCGTGCCCATCTTCAACCGCAACCAGGGCAACATCCGCACCGCCCAGGCCCTCATCCAAAGCGGCCAGGCCCAGCTCGGCCAGGCCCGCCTGGTGGTGCAAAACGAGGTGCAGCAGAACTACCAGCTGGTGGGCCTGATCGACGCCCAATTCAAGCAGGCCGACCGCGACACCACGCCCTTCGACCGCATCATCGGCGGCATCGAGCAGGCCTACGCGCGGCGCCTGATTGGCCTGGTAGAATTTTTGGATTACTACCAGTCCTACAACGACAACTTGGTGCAGCTCAACCAGCTGCGGGCCAGCCGCATGCGCGCCTTCGAGCAATTGAACGCGGCGGTCGGCCGGCCGGTGTTCCGGGCCGATTAGCGTTTATTTAGCTGGTGGCTTTTTTTGCGCTGCCCGCTTCTTAATTTCCATTTGCAACAATTGAAAGCTAACGGCCACCGGCCAATAGCCAACAGCTTATATAACCCAATGACCCGTATTTCCCTATTGGCCCCGGCCCTGCTGCTGGGCACGCTGAGCGCCTGCTCTTCGGCCGAAAAGAAAGCCCCCGAAACGGCCGCTGCCCCGGCCTTCCGCATCACCGACGAGGTAATGAAGGAGCTGCGCATCGACACGGTGCGGACCAAGCCCATGCTCGACGAGCTGAGCCTGACCGGCCAGATTGCGCCCGACGAAGACCACACGGCCAAGATTTTCCCACTGGTGGGCGGCGTGGTGGAGAAAGTGGACGTGGAGCTGGGCGACCACGTGCACCAGGGCCAGCAGCTGGCCGTCATCCGCTCGGGTGAAATTGCTGACCTCCAAAACCAGGGCACCGCCGCCGGCTCGGACCTGGCCATTGCCCGCAAAAACGTGGACGTGGCCCAGGACATGTTCAAGGCCGGCCTGAGCTCGGAGCGCGACGTGCTGCTGGCCCGCAGCGAGCTGCAAAAGGCCCAGGGCACGTCGGGCAAGAGCCGCAAGCAGCTCGCCATCTACGGCGTGACGCCCGACGGCAAGTACTCATTGAAGTCGCCCATTTCAGGCTTCATCACCGACAAGAACGTGACCACCTCGATGCAGTTCAACAACAGCAACGTAGAGAACTTGTTCACGGTGAGCGACTTGGACGAGGTGTGGATTTTGGCCAGCGTGTTCCAGTCCGACATTTCGAAGGTGCAGCCCGGCTTCACGGCCGACGTGACGACGCTGGCCTACCCCGGCCGCCACTTCACGGGCCGCATCGACAAGGTGTTCAACATCCTCGACCCCGACAGCAAGGTGATGAAGGTGCGCGTGAAGCTGCGCAACCCCGGCTACCTGCTCAAGCCCGAGATGTACGCCCAGATCAAGGTGCAGAACGCGGCCGGTGGCACCATGCTGGCCGTGCCCGCCAGCGCCGTGGTGTTCGACAAGGACCGCACGTTTGTGATGGTGTACAAGGACCGCAGCCACGTGGAAACCCGGCCCGTGAAGATTTCCAGCACTGTGGGCGACGTCAGCTACGTGGCCTCGGGCCTGAAGACCGGCGAGCAGTTCATCGCCCAGAACCAGCTGCTGATTTACGACGAGCTGAACGACTAGCCGGGGGCCCGAGACCGGGGCCAACGCGCTCGTTATGAACGCCTTTTCTCTAAATAAAGTCAGCAACGACTTCTATGAATAAATTCATCCAGGGCATTATTGCCTTTTCCCTCAAGAACCGGGGCTTCGTCTTCCTGATGACCATTTTGGCGGTCATTGCGGGGGCCATCAGCTACCGGAACACGCCGATTGAGGCGTTTCCGGACGTGACGAACACCGAAATCACCATCATCACCCAGTGGCCCGGCCGCTCGGCCGAGGAGATTGAGAAGTTCGTGACGGTGCCCATCGAAATTGCCCTCAACCCGGTGCAGAAAAAGGCGTCGGTGCGCTCCACCACGCTCTTCGGGCTGTCGGTGGTGAAGGTCATCTTCGACGACGGCGTGGACGACGCCTTCGCCCGCCCGCAGGTGAACAACCTGCTGCGCGAGGTGGACCTGCCCGACGGCATCCAGCCCGACGTGCAGCCGCCCTACGGCCCCACGGGCGAGATTTTCCGCTACACCTTGGAAGGCAAGGACCAGACGATTCGGGAGCTGAAAACCATCCAGGACTGGGTGCTGGACCGCAACCTGAAGGCCGTGCCCGGCGTGGCCGACGTGAACAGCTTCGGCGGCGAGGCCAAAGAGTACGAAATCAGCGTGAACCCGGGCCAATTGCAGGACTTCGGCATCACGCCGCTTGACGTGTACCAGGCCGTGCAGCGCTCGAACGTGAACGTGGGCGGCGACGTCATCAACTCGGGCCAGCAGAACTACGTGGTGCGCGGCATCGGCCTGCTCAACAACATCGGCGACATCAACAACACCGTCATCAAGAACGTGAACGGCACGCCCATCCTCATCAAGGACGTGGCCATCGTGCACGAATCGGCGCTGCCGCGCCTGGGCCAGGTGGGCCGCAACTACGAAAACGACAAGCTCGAAGGCATCGTGGTGATGCGCAAGGGCGAAAACCCCTCGGAAGTCATTGCCCGCCTCAAGGACAAGGTGCAGGAGCTGAACACCAAGATTTTGCCGCCCGGCGTGCAAATCAAGACCTTCTACGACCGCCAGCAGCTGATCGACTTCTCGACCGAAACCGTGATTCACAACCTCATGGAGGGCATCATTTTGGTGACGCTCATCGTGCTGGTGTTCATGGCCGACTGGCGCACCACGGTGATTGTGAGCATCATCATTCCGCTGGCGCTGCTCTTTGCCTTCATCTGCCTGCGCCTGCGCGGCATGAGCGCCAACCTGCTCAGCATGGGCGCCATCGACTTCGGCATCATCATCGACGGGGCCGTGGTGATGGTGGAGGGCCTGTTCGTGGCCCTCGACCACAAGGCCCACGAGGTGGGCATGGAGCGCTTCAACAAGCTCGCCAAGCTGGGCCTCATCAAGAAGACGGGGCGCGACATGGGCAAGTCCATCTTCTTCGCCAAGGCCATCATCATCACGGCGCTGCTGCCCATTTTCTCCTTCGAGAAAGTGGAGGGCAAGGTGTTCTCGCCCCTGGCCTGGACGCTGGGCTTCGCCCTGCTGGGGGCCCTCATTTTCACGCTCACGCTGGTGCCGGTGCTCACCTCGCTGCTGCTGAACAAGAACGTGCGCGAGAAGGACAACTTCTTCGTGCGCGGCATCAACAACGGGGCCCAGCGCTTCCTGGCCTTCACCTACGCCCGCAAAACCATCAGCCTGCTGGCGGCCACGGTGGCGGTGGTGCTGGGCCTGGGGGCCTTCCATTTCCTGGGCTCGGAGTTTTTGCCGGAACTGAACGAGGGCTCGATTTACGTGCGCGCCCAGCTGCCGCTGAGCATCAACTTGCAGCAGTCCAACAAGCTGTGCAACGAGATGCGGCGCGTGTTTTTGAGTTTCCCCGAGGTGGGCGACGTGGTGAGCCAAACCGGCCGCCCCAACGACGGCACCGACCCCACGGGCTTCTACAACAACGAGTTCCTGGTGCAGCTCAAGCACACCGACGCGGTGAACAAGGAGATGAAGAGCAAGGCCAACCGCGAGGCCCTGATTGAGCACATGCAGGAGAAGCTGAACCGCTTCCCGGGCGTGGACTTTAACTTCTCGCAGCCCATCACCGACAACGTGGAGGAAGCCGCCTCGGGCGTGAAGGGCAGCATCGCCGTGAAGATTTACGGCCAGGACCTGAAGGTGCTGGAGTCCAACGCCCGCCAGGTGTTCGGCATCTTGAAAAAGGTGGACGGCATCGGCGACCTGGGCTTGCTGCGCAACATTGGCCAGCCCGAGCTGCACGTGGAACTGGACGAGCAACGCATGGCCAGCTACGGCGTGAGCAAGGCCGACGCCCAGTCGGTGCTCGAAACCGCCATTGGCGGCAAGGAGGCCTCGCAACTGTACGAGGGCGAGCGCAAGTTTCCCATCCGGGTGCGCTACGAGGAAAACTTCCGCCAGACGCCCGAGGAAATTGCCCGCCTGATGGTGCCCACCCAGAGCGGCAAAACCATCCCGATTACCGAAATCGCCACCATTAGCAGCGTGACGGGCCCCAGCCTGATTTACCGCGACGACAACAAGCGCTTCGCCGCCGTGAAGTTCAGCATCCGGGGCCGCGACATGGGCAGCACCATCGAGGAAGCCCAGCGCAAGGTGGACGCCGTGGTGAAGCTGCCCAAGGGCTACAGCATGCGCTGGACCGGCGACTTTGAGAACCAGAAACGGGCCCAGCAGCGCCTCACGCAGGTAGTGCCGGTGTCGCTGGCCCTCATCTTTTTCATCTTGTTTATCCTCTTCGGCAACCTGAAGGACGCGGGCCTGGTGCTGCTCAACGTGCCGTTTGCCATCATCGGCGGCATCGCGGCGCTGCTGATTACGCACACCAACTTCTCGATTTCGGCCGGCATCGGCTTCATCGCGCTGTTCGGCATTTGCATTCAGAACGGCGTGATTCTCATCTCCGTCTTCAAGCAAAACCTGGTGCGCAAGATGACGCTCGACGACAGCATCCGCGACGGCGTGGGCAGCCGCGTGCGCCCCGTGGTGATGACGGCCCTCATGGCCACCATCGGCCTCATGCCGGCCGCCATCAGCACCGGCATCGGCTCGGAAACCTCCAAGCCGCTGGCCATTGTGGTGATTGGGGGCCTCATCACCGGCACCATTCTCACGCTGTTCATCTTCCCGCTGGTGTTCGAGCGCTTCTACCGCTCGGAGCACACCAAGTACGTGCCCCTCGCCGAGGGCCCCGCCGCGCTGGTGGCGGTGCACTAGGGCCGGGTTTTAATTGGGAAAAACCCGGGGCGGGCAGTTGGCGAAGGCCGGCTGCCCGCTCTTGCGTTTGCGGGGCGGTGGATGGGGCGGGTTGCTTTGGGCGCCCAGCGGGGCCCCAGGGCTACTTTTGGGCCCGGGGCCCACACTCTTTCTTTTGGCCAGGGGTATCAGCAACTGATGAGCTGGTGCCACCTAATTTACCAGAGCCGGGCGCAGGGCCTGTTCACCACGGCCCAGCTGGCAGCGCTGTTGCGCCGCGCGTGGGCCCACAACCAAGCCGGGCGCATCACCGGCGGGCTGCCCTACACCGCCGACGGCCGTTTTTTGCAGGTGATCGAGGGCCAGGAAATCGCCGTGCGCCACTTGTACTACGACAAAATTGCCCACGACCCGCGCCACGGCAACTGCGAACTACTGGGCGAGGGCCCCATCGGCCACCGCAGCTTTCCCGACTGGGGCATGGGTTTTCGCCCCGCCAAAGACGTTGACTTGCAGCAGATTTTGGGGCATTTCGATACCAACAACGGCCGCTTTCTGCTGCCCCGGGCCACCGACGTGCTGCTGGTGCTGCTGCGCTTCGTGGCCGAGTACGACGGCTTGCCCGGCCGGGAAGGCCCGCTGGACCAGGGCACGGCTTACTTTTTAGGTGGGTCCACGAAGTTTTGGAAGGCGTAGGCCACGCCCAGCGTCAGGCCCTGGCTGTATTGGATGGCGCCGTCCTGGTCGTAGTCGTAGAGGGCCGTGCCGTTGAGCGACACGTTCACGAAGCGCGTCACCTTGGCCGTGAGCGTGAGGTCGAGGCGGTGGTCGATGCGCTTGAAGTTGAAGGTTTCGTAATTGGCGAACAGCAAGTAGCGCGCCTTTAAGTTGAGGTTGGCGCTCAGGTTGCGGTCCAGCTCGGCCAGCACCTGGGAGGCCAATACTTCCCAGCGCGTGCTGCGGCCGGGGTCAACGCCGTAGGGCGTGGCGCCCAGGGCGGGCACGAAGCGCGCCACGCGGCCCACCACCGTGAGGCGCGGGGCAAACGGCGAAAAGCGCACGTGAAACGTGGGGTTGGGGTGGTACTCGAAGCCGTAGGCGGCGGTGAAAAACGCGGGCGCGAATAGGTCCGACACCTGCTGCACGCCGGCGTCGTCGTAGCGGTAGCCGGGGGCAAACTGCGAGAGCAGGTTCAGCGACAGGAACATGTCCCACTTCGCGCTGAGGGCCCGGCCGTATTTCGAGTCGAGGTACAGGCGGTCCTGGGTTTTGCGGTAGCCCAGGCCAGCCGTTTGGGAAAAAGCAAACAGGAAATCGGCCTCGTTATCGAAGCTGTGAATGCCCTGCTTGCGGTTGGCCTGAAAATTGGCCAGTGCACTCAAGCCCAAGGTATTGGCCCCGCCGCCGCGCCAGTTGCTGCTCAGCGTGGCCTCGTTGAGGTTAAGGCCCGCCTTGGCTTGGGTGCGCCACAGCGGCTGGGCAAGCGGCGCAGCGGCAGGCGCCGCGGCCGGGGCCCCCGGGTCGGTCTGGGCCAGGGCGGGCGCCGCAGCCAAGGCAAGCAAGGCGAAAGCGTAGCGTATTTGCATAGAGCGGAAAAATGATGTGCTTGCAAATAAAGGCACTATGCCCCCGCTCACCTGCACTTTTTTGCTAATTCCGCGCGGCGGTGCCCAGCGCCGTTTCCAGCACCCGGGCCCCTTGCAACGTCACAAATAACAGCCTGTCTCCTGCTAAAACCCCGTTCTACCTTCTGCCAGCACTAGGGCCGCGGGCGTTTTTTAGCCGCGGGCGCACAGCCCTTTGGGGCCCCCAAGGTCCGCCGCAAAACGCTACTTGTCGCTTTGGGGCTGGCCCACGCCTGCGCCGTTGGTGACGGCGTTCAGCTCCGCGCCCTTCGGCATGCCGTTGGCGTGGCGCAGGCGGCGTCCAGCAGGGCCAGGGCCTGGGCCCCGTTTTCGGCCACCAGGCAGCGGCCGGCCACGGCCATGTTCTTCAGCAGCAACTGGTTCAGGAAGTTGGTCGTGGGGTCGTCGTCGACGAGCAGCACGCAGGAAAGCTGGGGCATACGGGGCAAAGAACCGGCGGCGCTTAGCCGGGCAAGGTGACGGTGAAGGTGGAGCCCACGCCCGGCTGGCTGCGCACGGCGATGGTGCCGCCGGCGTTTTCCACGATTTTCTTGACCGTGTACAGGCCCACGCCGGAGCCCTCCACGTGGTCGTGCAGGCGCTGGAACATGCCGAACAGCCGGCCCTGCTGCTCGGGGTTGAGGCCGAGGCCGTTGTCTTCCACTTCGAGCAGCACCCGGCCGTCGGCGCGGCGGCCGCGCAGGGCCACCACGGGCGGCCGGCCGGGGGCGTGGTACTTGGCCGCGTTGCTGAGCAGGTTGTAGAGGATGCTGCGCAGGTTTTTGGGCGAAAAGCTGACGGTGGGCACCGCCGCCAGGTCCACCACCAGGGTGGCGCGGGTAGCGGCCAGCAGTGGGTCCAGGTCGAGGCGAATGGCCTCGGCCAGGGCGGGCAGGTCCACGGGCTCGGGGGGCTGGGCCTGCACCAACTGGAGCTTGGACACGTCGGTGAGGTGCCCCAGCGTTTGCTGGAAACGCTCGACGGCCCCCTGCATCATGGCCAGCAGGTGGGGCACCAGCTCGGCTTGCAGGGCCGCCGGGGGCAGCTGTTCGCGCAGGGCCCCCAGCAGGCCCTCGATGTTGGCAATGGGCGCCTTGAGGTCGTGCGAGGCGGTGTACACGAACGTGTCCAGGTCGGCGTTGGTGCGGCTGAGGCGGTCGTTGGTGTCGCCGAGCTCTTCGTTGGTGGCCCGCAGTTCTTCGTTGATGACGGCCAGCTCCTCGTTCAGCACCTGCACCTGCGCGCGGGCCCGCACCTGGTCCGTCACCTCCACGGCCACGCAGGTGATGGCCACCACCTGGCCCTGCTCGTCGCGCAGGGGCTCGTACACGAAGTTGAAGTAGCCCGGGGCCCCGGGAGCGTGGTAGTTGAGCCGCACCGGCCGCTCCACGGCCACGAAGGGCTGCCCGCTGCGCCACACCTCGGCCAGCAGCGCGGGCAGGCCCTGGCCTTGCAGCTCGGGCAGGGCCTCGAAAAAGGGCTGGCCCAGCAAGTGGGCCAGCGGGTGGCCCAGCATTTGGGCCATGGACGCGTTGATGACGTCCAGTACGTAGCGGGGCCCCCGGAACACGCAAATGGCCACCGGGGCCTGCTCGAACACGCGCTGCAACTCGCCCTGCTGGGCCTCGCGCTGCTGGCGGGCCAGCACCTGCTCGGTCACTTCGTAGGCAAACACGGAAATGCCCACCACCCGGTCCTGCTCGCGGTGGGGCTGGTAGGTGAAGTTGAAGTAGGTCGTTTCGGCCGGCTGGCCCGGCGCGGCCACGAAGCGCACGGGCGCCTCGGTGCCCACGTAGGGCTGGCCCGTGCGGTACACCGCGTCGAGCAAGCCCACGAAGCCCTGTTCGCCGGACTCGGGCTGGGCCTCGACCAGGGCGCGGCCCTCCAGCAACCGGCCCGGAAACATGGCCTGGTAGGCGGGGTTGAAGTATTCGATGCGGTGCCCGGCCTCGCGCAGCAGCAGCACGGCGGCCGGGGTTTGCTCGAACACTTGGTAGAGGGCTTCGCGCGCCTGGGCCTGGGCCCGGGCGGCGGCCAGCAGCTCGGCCTGCAAAACGTCGAGCTGCCGGCGGGCCAGCACCTGCTCGGTGGTGTCCACGAGGAAAACCAACACGCCCTGGATCCGTTGCTGGCCATCGAACAGGGGCTGGTACGCAAAATCTACGTACAGCTGCGCGGGCTGGCCGGTGCGCTCGTCGTAGAGCAGGACGGGCGTCTCGATGCCCAAGAAGGGCTGGCCCGTGGCGTACACTTCGTCGAGCAGCTCAACAAAACCTTGCGGCACCACTTCCGGGAACGCCTCGGCCAAGGTGTGGCCCACCTGGGCGCGGCCGGTGGCCAGGCGCTGGTACTGGTCGTTGAAGAACGAGTAGCGGTGCTGGGGGCCCGTAAGCGTGGCAATGGCGGCCGGCACCTGCCCCAGAATCTGGCGCAGCAGGCCCTGCTGCACCCGCAGCTGCTCGCGCTGCTGCTCGGCCGTGGCCAGGGCGGCGCGCACTTCCTCGGTGCGCGCCGCCACGCGGGCCTCCAGCGCCTGGTTGAGGGCCCCCAGCGCCTGCTGGGCCGCGGCCAGGGCGGCGTTGTTCACCAAAAAATCCTCGTTGCTGGCCCGCAGTTCTTCGTTGATGGCGGCCAGCTCCTCGTTCAGCCCTTGCACTTGCTGGCGGGCCAGCACCTGGGCGGTCACGTCCACGGCCGACGCCGTGATGCCCGTGATCTGCCCCTGGCCGTCGCGCAGGGGCTGGTAGGTGATGTGAAAATAGCCCAGGGCGGGCCGCCCGTCGCCGGCGCGGTCCACGTGCACGGGCTGCTCGCGCAGGTAGTACGGCTGGCCGGTGCGGAGCACGTCGGCGAAAATGGCTTCGAACCCCTGGCCCGCCAAATCGGGCAGCGCCTTAAAGTGGGGCTGCCCGATGATTTGCGCCGGCGAACGGCCCCAGATGAGGCACATTTCGGGGTTGGCCAGCGCCACGGTGTGCGCCGGCCCTTCCAGGATGGCAATGGCCACGGGGGCTTGCTCGAACACGCGCGCCAACTCGGCGCGCGTGGCTTCGGCGGCCACTTGGGCGGCGGCGGCGGCGCGGGCGGTCTTCACCAGGGCCCCGTTGGTGGCCTCCAGCGTTTGTTGGGTGAGCGCCAGGGCCGCGTTGCTGGCCAAAAACTCTACGTTGGTGCTTTGCAGCTCCTCGTTGGTGGCGGCGAGTTCCTCGTTGAGGTTGTCCAACTGCGCGTTCAGCGCGGCCAGCTGCTGGGCGTTGGCTTCGGCCGCGCGGCGGGCTTGCACCTGCACCGTCACCTCGTAGGCAAACACGAGGATGCCGTCGATGGCCCCGGCCAGGTCGCGGCGGGCCTGGTAAGTGAAGTTGTAGTAGCGCTCCTCCAGGGCGGCGGGGCCCGAGTTGTCGTGGTCGAGCTGCACGAGCATTTCCGTGGCGAAGAACGGCTCCCCGGTGCGGTACACGCCGTCGAGCAGGCCGAAAATGGGCTGTCCGGCCAGCTCGGGCATGGCCTCGGCAATGGGCTGGCCCAGCAGCGGGCGGTTGCCCACCAAGGCCTGGTAGGGCCCGTTCACGAACTGGAAGCGGTGGCCGGGGCCCTCGAACACGCAAATCATGGCCGGGGCCTGCAGCAGCACGTTGTCGAGCTGGCGGCGCTGGCGCTCGGCCTCGGCGTGGGCGGCTTGCTCGCGGGCCTGGCTGGCGCGCAGGGCCTCCTCCAGGGGCGGGCGGGGCTGGTCGCCGGTGTCGGTGAAGCTGACCAGCAGCTGGCCGCCCACCCGCCGGGCCGCGAGGCGGAAGCAGTTGTCGTAGCCGTCGGCCTGGTAGTTGGCCTCGAACCGGGTCGGCGCGTCGCCCAGCAGCGCGTCGCGGTGGAAGGCAAAGCTCCCGCTGGTGCGGCCGTCCGAAAACTGCTCCAAGAAGGTGGCCGCGGGCCGGACCGGCAGGCGCAGCATCCGCTGGGCGGCGGGGTTGACGTAGGCAAAGGCCAAGTCGACCACCGCGCCGCCCACGCCGCGGACGGGCTCGTACAGCACAACGCCCGTCAGCGAAAGGTCGAGCAGGGCGGGCAGCAGCTCGGGGGGAAAGTTGTCGGTAGGCGCAGGGGCCTCGGCAGGGGGCATAAACGAGGATACGGGGCAGCAAAACGCTGGGCTAAGATAACAGCGCGGGCCAGCCCTCACCCTGGCCTGCGCGCTGCTTGGCCCTGCTTGGCCCTGCGAATGGCCATTGAACCCAGCCAATCGCGTGCGCCGGGGCCCCGGCATAGCCGCTTTGCACGCCGGGGCCCCGGCGTGCAAAGTGGGCGAAGCCAGTTGGAGCCCACGCGCCCGGTCCGCGGCTTGGGCGCGGCGTGGGCCCCCGGCATCCCCTTCGGCGCCCGTGGCCCTCACCAAATGCCGCCATTCCTGCCTGCTGTTCGAACTTGCGGGCCAGCCAAATCCTCTTTAACCCAGGCGCCATTTTTCCTTCATCGCAAGCCTGGCTAAGTCCGAGACATTTCAGGTCGAGGCAGCCGTGCCCACCACCCGCGACTGCCCCCAACCACCGGCCCCCGGATGGGGTAGGAAACAGGAAACGAGCGGGGCCCCAAAGCGGCGCATTGCCCCGCCCGGGGCCCTAAGGGGCTACCTCAATCGAGCGCAATGGGGGGCTGCGTGGCCAGGAAAAGGCTGATTTCGGCCATCACCGCGCGCAGCTGCTGCGCGATGCCGGCCACGAGCGGGGCCAGCTCGTCCACTTGAAAACCGTCCGCCCACTGGTCCAGCCGTTCCACCGCGGGCAGCATGTGCCCGGCGTGCAAGTGGGCCAGGCTGGGCTTGAGGGTGTGGGCCGCGCTTTTCAGCCGGCCCACGTGGCCTTCGCGCAGGCCCTGGGCCAGTTCCACCAGGGCCTCCTCGCCGCTTTCCACGAACGTGGCCAGCATGAAGGCCACGAAGTCCCGGTCGCCCTGGCCCACCTTCAGCAAGTCGTCGAGGCGGTAGAGGGGCGCCGGGTCGTCCACCGCCGCGTCCACCACTGCGTCCACTACCGCGTCCGGGGCAGGGTCCGAAGCGGCGTCCGGCGCGGGCCTGGGGCGGGGCCGCAGGGCCCACTCGCTCACCACCGTTAGCAGTTCTGCTTCCTGGAAGGGCTTGGCCAGGTAGCCGTTCATGCCGGCGGCCAGGCACTTTTCGCGCTCGCCGTGGATGGCGTTGGCGGTGAGGGCCACGATGGGCGTGGTGATGCCCAGCTGCTGGCGCAGGGCCGTGGTGGCGGCGTAGCCGTCCATTACGGGCATTTGGATGTCCATCAGGATCAGGTCGAAGGCCTGGCCCTGCGCCAGCGCCACGGCCGCGGCGCCGTGCTCGGCCTCGGTTACCTGCACGTGGGCCTGCTGCAGGAACGTTTTGGCAATCTGGCGGTTGAAGCGGTTGTCCTCCACCAGCAGCACGCGCTTGTGGCGCAGGTCCTGGCGAATGGGGCTGTCTTCGGGCAGCAGGGCCCGGGGCAGCAGGTCCTGGGTAGCGCCCACGGGTAGACGCAGGGTGAACTCGGTGGCCGTGCCCCGGTGCTTTTCGCTCGTCAGCGCCACGTCGCCGCCCATCAGCTTCACCAGGTTGCGGCAAATGGGCAGGCCCAGCCCGGTGCCCCCAAACTTGCGCGTCACGGAGGTGTCTTCCTGGCTGAATTCCTGGAAAATGTGCGCCAGGAAGCTGGGCTCGATGCCGATGCCGGTGTCGACCACCCGGAACAGCACGTCCACGGTGCCGTCCGGGGGCCCCGCGCCGGCCACCACGCTGCATGACACGGCCACGTGGCCTTTCTCGGTGAACTTGATGGCGTTGCCGGCCAGGTTCAGCAGCACCTGGGTCACGCGGTACGGGTCGCCCAGCACCACGGCCGGCACCCCGGGGCCCGTTTGCACCAGCAGCGAGAGCCCTTTTTCGGTGGCCTTGTAGTGCAGCGTTTGCTCGACCTGCGCCAGCAGCGCGGCCGGCGCGAAGCCCACCCGTTCGAGCGCCATTTTGCCCGCTTCCAGCTTCGAGAGGTCCAGGATGTCGTTGATGATGACGAGCAGGTTTTCGGCCGAGGTGGTGATGGCCTGGCGGTAGCTGCCCTGCTCGGGCGTGAGGGGGGTTTTGGCCATCAGCTGGCCCATGCCCAGGATGGCGTTCATGGGCGTGCGGATTTCGTGGCTCATGTTGGCCAGGAAAATTTCGCGGGCCCGCACCGCCGACTCGGCCGCCAGCTTGGCGTGGCGCAGCTGCTGCTCGGTCGCCACCCGCTCGGTCACGTCCAGGCCGTAGCCCACCACCAGGTGCAGCGCGCCGTCGGGGTGGAACACGGGCTGCAAGCACCGGTACTGGTGGCGCGTGCCGTCCGGCCGCACAAACGTTTCTTCGAACGTGATGAGGCGGCGCTCCCGCACGGCTTCTTCCAGGCGGGCGTGGCGGGTGTCGGCCATGGCCACCGGGTGGTTGAAGCGGGCGAAGTAGTCGTAGTTGGTGCGCCCGACCATCCACGCGCGGACGGCCGGGTCGCGCACGCCCCCGGCGTTCACGAACAAGTACCGAAACTCGTGGTCGAAGATGGCCACGTCGCAGGGCAGCTGGTCCAGCGCAAATTCGTAAAACGTGCGCTGGTCGGCCAGTTGTTTTTCGGCCCGCTGGTGCCGGGTCACGTCCACGCTCGTGCCAATCACCATGCGCAGCGCGCCGTCGGGGGCAAACAGGGGCCGGTAGTGCCGCTCCACTTGCCGGGGCCCGCCGGGCGCGGGCAGGGTCTCTTCATACGTCACGGGGGCCTGCGTGGCCACGGCTTGGGTGAAGCAGTGGCGGCGGCGCTCGGCCAGCGCCGGGGGGCGGTTGCGGCGGGCGCAGTAATCAAAATCGTCGCGGCCCACCAGCCACGCCCGCAGGGCCGGGTCGGCCACGGCCCCCGCGTTGACGTAGCGGTAGCGGTGCGCCGCGTCGAACACCGCCACCTCCACCGGCAGCTCGTTCAGCACGGTTTCGTAAAATTCGCGCTGCTCGGCCAGGGCCGCTTCCGCGCGGTGCAGGGCCGCCGCGGTGGCCGCCCGCTCGGGCGCAACGGGCGCCGGGGCCCGGAAGCGCATGGCGTGCCCCAGGCTGCCGTCGCCCAGCACCAGGTAGTCGCGCTCCAGGGTGCCCCCGGCCGCCAGGGCCCACGGCTCGCCCAGGCACGGCCGCCCCGCGGCGCCCAGGGCCCGGGTTTGGGCCAGGAAGTCGGCGGGGCGCTGGAAGTGGTACTGAAGCACCGCCGGGCCGTCGGCGCCGGGCAGCAGGCCCCCGGCTTCGGCCGCCGCGGCCGGGCCAAACCAGTCGCGGCAGCGCTGGTTGGCCGCCACAATTTTGCCGTCGCCCGTGGTCAGCAGCACCCCGTCGGGCAGGGCGTCCAGGAAGGCCTGGAACCGGACGTGGTCGGCGCGGGCCTGCGCCTGGGCCGCGTCCAGCTGCTGGTGCAGCGCGGCAATTTGGGCTTCGGCCCGGGCGCGCCACTCCTGTTCTTGGGCGGGCAGCGCGCTGGTACGGGACGTAAAAACCTCCGTAGCCAGCGGCACGGACTTAGCAGGCACCTCCATTTAAATCAAGTACTAAATATAGGATAGGATAATGGTAGCAAATATAGGCGAATTTTGTTAGTTAACATGCTTATTATGTAGCAATTAGCGTTCATTTAAATGTAACGAATAACATAATTTTTAACACTTATTTGTTCCTGCTATTGCGCGCAGCGGGGCGCTGCGCCAGTGGGCCCGCCCCACCGCCCCGCTAAGTAGTTGGGCGGGGCGCGGTTGCCCGGCGGTGGTCCGCCCCACCAGGCTGGGCCAACCGTTCCGGGCCCGGTTGCCGCCGGGGCCGCGCCCGCGTTCGGGGCCCCGCCCGGCGCCGGGCGGGGCCCCGAACGCGGGCGCGGCGGCGGTTGTTGCCAGGGCCTGCCCCACCGACCCCGGCCGTACCTTGCCGGTCCCAACCGCTCCTTTGCCGATGCCTGCCGCCGCGCCCGCTGCTTTGCCGCCCCTCTCCCCCCCCGCAGCCGCCCCCGCTACGTTCCTGGCCGACACGGCCCGCTACCTGCTGGAGCGCTACGGCGCGGGGCCCGGCGACGAGCTGTCGGAGCTGGTGGTGGTGGTGCCCACGCGGCGCGCCGTGGTGTACCTGAAGAACGAGCTGGCCCTGGCCCTGCCCCTGGGCCAGGCCCTGTGGGCCCCGCGCGTGGCGGCCATGGAAGACTACATGGTGGAGCTGGCCGGCGTGCAGGTAGAGGAACCCATTGCCCTGCAACTGCTGCTCTACGATATCCTGAAGGGCTACGACACGGGCCTGAACTTCGACCGCTTCGTGGGCTGGTCGGGCCTGCTGCTCAACGACTTCTCCAACCTCGACCAGAACCTGGCCCAGCCGCGCAAGGTGTTCGAGTACCTCAGCCAGGCCAAGGCCCTGGAGCGCTGGAACCTGGAGGCCCTGCCCGCGCGCAGCCACCTGGCGGGCCGCGCGTTCAGCTTCTGGGACCAGCTCGAAAAGGTGTACCGCGAGCTGAAGCGCCGCATGCTGGCCCAGCACCTCGCCTACCCCGGCCTGGCCTACCGCCTGGCCGTGAAGAAGTTGCAGAAGCGGTTGGACGCCCTTGATGCCGACCCCGGGGCCCCGGCCGTGGCCCGCCACGTGTTCGTGGGCCTGGGCAACCTGTCGAAGGCCGAGGAGAAGCTCATCCGCTTGCTCTACCGCGCCGGGCGGGCCGAGCTGCGCTTCGACGGCGACCCGTTTTACCTCGCCCCCGACTCGCCCAACCGCGCCGGCCAGCACCTGCGCCAGTACGCCAAGCGCTGGGACTTGCCGCTGGGGGCCCTGGGCGGCGGCACCGAGTGGCTGCGCGGCCACGCCCACCACGTGCGCCTGCTGGGCGTGGCCAACCCCAGCATGCAGGGCAAGCTGGCCGGCCAGCTCCTGGCCGAAGCCCGCCGCGACTACCCCGCCGCCACCGTGGCCGTGGTGCTGCCCGACGAAACCCTGCTGCTGCCCGTGCTGCACGGCCTGCCGCCCGACGCCGTGCCCGCCTACAACGTGACGATGGGCCTGAGCTTCCAAGCCACGCCGCTGTTTAATTTGGTCGATTTGCTGTTCGAGGTGCACCTCACCGGCATCCGCGAGGGCAGCACCGAAACCGGCTACGGCGTGCCCCGCTACCACCACCTGGCGGTGAGCAAGCTGCTGGCCCACCCGTTTTTGCGCCGCTACCAGCGCTGGCTGAACCAGCAGCCGGAGGAAAAATTTCACGGCATCCTCGACCACGTGTGCCGCGAAATTGTGCGCCTGAACGCCGTGCTGCTGCCCGCTGCCGACCTGCTGGCCCTGGGCCAGCACCAGCCGCTGCTGGAGGCCCTGTTCCAAACCTGGAACAACTGCGACGACATCATCCGGGCGTGCTACGCGCTGATTGACTTGCTGCACCAGGTGTACGCGGCCGAAAAGCCCAGCCCCGACCACGAGCCGGCCCTCGGCGCCGAGTACCTGTACCTGTTCTACACGCTCGTCAAGCAGCTCGATTCGGCCTTCGATTGCCGCGAGCAGCGCCTGTCGGTGGGCTCGTTCCGGCGGTTTTTGTACGAGCAGATGGCGCGCACCCGCCTGCCCTTTGCCGGCGAGCCGCTGGCCGACGTGCAGGTGATGGGCCTGCTCGAAACCCGGGCCCTGGACTTCGACCACGTCATCATCCTGAGCTGCAACGAGGGCGTGCTGCCCGCGCCCAAGCGCCAGCAGTCGCTGTTTCCCTACGACGTGCTCCAGGAATTCGGCCTGCCCACCAACGTGGACGCCGAGGCGGGCACGGCCTACAACTTCTGGCGCCTGCTGCAACGGGCCCAGCGCGTGGACCTGGTGCACGTGCTGCCCGGCGCCGAGGGCACCAAAAGCGGCGAGCGCAGCCGCTTCCTGCTGCAACTAGAAAACGACCTGCGGCCCCAAAACCCGCTGCTGACCGTGGACGACCTGACCGTGACGGTGCCCGACGCGGCCGAAGCCACCGCCACCTACGCCGGCGACTTCGTGCTCGAGAAGGACGACGAGCTGCTGGGGGCCCTGCGCGGCGTGATGGAGCGCAACATCTCGCCCTCGCGCCTGAACGACTTCCTGGCCTGCTCGCTGCGGTTTTACTTCTCGAAAGTGGCCCGCTTCCACCAGAGCGAAGAAGTGGAGGAAACGCTGGAGGTCAGCAGCTTCGGCACGATGGTGCACGCGGCCCTGGAAAACCTGCTCCGCCCCTTCGAGCAAGACGCCCGCGCCCTCACCGAAGCCGACCTGCCGGCCCTGCTCGCCCAGGTGCCCACGGAAGTAAACAGGGCCCTGCGCCAGGACGACACCGAGCGCTACGCCCGCCCCGACGAGGGCCTCAACCACGTGTACGGCCAGGTGGCCACGCGCCTCGTGGCGCGCTACCTCCAGGGCCTGCCCGCCCGCGAGGGCTTGCCGTTGCGGCTCTTCAGCCTGGAAAAACCGCTGGCCGCCACCGTGTTTGTGGACGTGCCCGGCTCGGGGCCCCTGGCCGTGCGCCTCTTCGGCATGGCCGACCGGGTGGACCAGCTCCCCGACGGCCGCCTGCGGGTGGTGGACTACAAAACCGGCCTCGTTGATGCCAACGAATTGAACCTGAGCGGCTACCGCAACCGCTTCACCCCCGCCGAAGCCACCGAGCGCCTGCTCACCGAAGCCAGCAGCAGCGCCGACAAGGTGCGCCAGCTCTGGCTTTACCGCTTCATGCTGGCCAGCACCGAAGGCCGCGAAACCGCCAACACCGCCATCGTGTCGATGCGCAACTTGGACGCCGGCCTGCTCGCGGCCGACTTGTCGTTTCTGACGAGCGAGGGCCAGGATTTCGTGCGAACGTCCGAGGAGTTAATCACGAAAATCGTCCTCAAAATCCTCGACCCCGCCGAGCCCATCCGCAAAACCGACGACTTCAGCAAGTGCGAGTTTTGCGACTACCGCGGCATTTGCGCCCGGTAGCTTTCCTTCATTGTTCCACCCCGGGCCCCGCGGGGCCCCATTCCTTCTCCCATGCCTGCCCAAAACACCGCCGCCAAGGACGAATTCATGCAAGCTGCCATCGACGAAGCCCGGATGGGGCGCGCGCAGGGCGGCATCCCCATCGGCTCGGTGCTGGTGCGCGGCGGCCAGCTCGTGGCCCGCGGCCGCAACAAGCGCGTGCAGGAAAACAACGCCATCAAGCACGGCGAAATGGACGCGCTGATGAACGCCGGCCGCCAGCGCACCTACCGCGACACGGTGCTCTACACTACGCTGATGCCCTGCTACATGTGCGCCGGCACCATCGTGCAGTTCAAGATTCCGAAGGTCGTCGTGGGCGAGTCGCGCACGTTCGGCGAGTCGAAGGAATTCCTCGAAAGCCACGGCGTGGAGGTCGTCATCCTCGACCTGCAGGAGTGCGTGGACCTGATGAACGAGTTCATCGCGGCCGAGCCCACGCTCTGGAACGAGGACATCATGGAGCTGTAACGGGCCCCGCTGGTTTGGTGAATTGGGGCCCCCGGCGGCCC
>JBPBPC010000057.1:0-94627 GCA_050954665.1 Janthinobacterium lividum | reverse complement strand
GCGTAAGCGGCCGCTACGCGCTGGCGCAAATCATCCGAATAAGCTCGCATAGTGCAAGCTATCCTAAAAACCCGTACACTTACTCCGAAACTGCTCTAGGCAAATTGCGGCCCAAAAAAAGGTCCTTCCCCGGGCGGAGAAGGACCTTTGGTGCCAGGCGGTGCTTGCGCAGCGAACGCGGCCTAGAACAAGCCTTTTTTCACGGTGCGGTGGCCGTTTTCGTCAATCTTGATTTTGGTGCCGTCGGCGCGCTTAATTTTCAGCGAGCCGTCGTCGCCGCGCTTAATTTTGGCGCCGTTCTCGTATTTCACTTTGTGATCTTCGTCGGTGTTCTCCAGCTTCTTGATGCCCGAGCCCTGGCCCACGCGGGCCCCCAGGCTGGGCTTGCTGGCGGTGGGGGACGCCGTCGGCGCCGAGTAGGGGCCCTCGTAGTAAGTGCCCTGCTTGGTGGCGTAGGCCTTGTACTGGTCGGCGGTGAGGGCCGTTTTCAAGTTGGCCGTGGCCTGGTCGTTGGCGGTGCGGGTGGCGACGTATTCGCCGGTGGTGTCGGTGGCGTACTTGGTGGTGTAGCCTTGCAGCTCGCGGCCGCGGGCGTAGTACTCGTTTTTAATGCGGGTCACCAGGGCCGGGTCCGTGATTTTCAGGTCCTGGGCCACGCGGGCGGCCAGGGCGTCGGCGCTGGTGCGGTAGGCAGCCGTATCCACGGTTGTGGCGGTAGTGGCCACGGTGGCATTGTCGCCGGTAGCGGCAGGCACGGTAGTTTCCGTGGTTTCAGTTTTTTTCTCTTGCGAGCAAGAAGCAGTGGTGAGCGCGGCAGCGGCCAGCAAGCCCAGCAGTTTGGTGTTCATAAGGGCAAAGGTTAAAAATTGTAAAACCGCTCTTTTGCAGTTTCAGGAAGCCAATACGGCCGGGCTTGGGGCGGGGTTGCCCAGGCCCGGCCGTACCGGTTGCTTACGCCTTAACTTCTAGGCGTTCACCACCGAACCGCCGTTGGGGTGCAGCGTCTGGCCCGAGAAATACGAAGCGTCTTCCGAGGCCAGGAACACGTAGGCCGGGGCCACTTCCGAGGGCTGGCCGGCGCGGCCCATGGGCACTTCGTGGCCAAACAGGGGCACCTTTAGCAGGCCGGCCCCGGTGATGAACGGCGTCCAGATGGGGCCCGGGGCCACCGAGTTCACCCGGATGCCTTTCTTGACGAGTTGCAGCGACAGCGCCCGCGTGAAACCCTCGATGGCGCCCTTGGTGGACGTGTAATCGAGCAGTTGCTCGTTGCCTTTGTAGGCGTTCACCGACGTGGTGTTGATGATGGCCGCGCCTTCCTTCAAGTGCTTCAGGGCCGTGCGCGTGATGCGGAACATGGCGATGATGTTGAGGTTGAAGATGCTGTCGAGTTCCTCGTTGGTGATGTCTTCGAGCGAGTCGTGCCAGTTTTGTTCGGCAGCGTTGTTCACCAGCACGTCCAGCTGGCCATACTCGGCCACGGTGCGTTCCACAATTTCCTCGCAGAAGGTGGGGCCCTTCAAATCGCCGGGCAGCAGCAGGCAGCGGCGGCCTTCGGCCTGCACCAGTTGCTGGGTTTTTTCGGCGTCCTGCTGCTCGGTGGTGAAGTAGCAGATGGCCACGTCGGCGCCCTCGCGGGCGAAGTGCACGGCCACGGCCCGGCCAATGCCCGAGTCGCCGCCCGTGATGAGGGCAACCTTTCCCAAAAGCTTGTCGGCCCCCTTGTAGCCTTCGCGGATGTGCTCGGGCTCGGGGGTCATTTTGTATTCGAGGCCGGGCTTGCCAGCACCCGCATCTTGGGACTGAGGCGGGAAAATAGTGGGTTTATCAGGCATGACGAAGGACTAAAAAAGGATGGTATCCGCGGCTGCTAACGCACAGCGGCGTGGCGGGGTTGGCGCCGCATCGAGGTTTTTGGCTTGAACTGTATAAAAACTTAATTATTGACTATCAAGTGTAAAAGTCCGCAGCGGGACTTTCTACGCACTCCTGCCATACCGATTTTTCTTGAATCAACGTTTACAAGTTCCTTTAGGCACTAGCAATGCTTTCAGGCAACGGCGGTGCCCTCTTTTAGGCCCTTTTCACTATGAGAGCAGTCAAAATTGCTGTTATGGGCGGCTGCCACGTGGCAGGCTGGCCCATCGGCCCGGACCGCGCTTTTCCTGCGTTGCTCGAGGAAGCGCTGGCTGGCACTTTGGTGATGCAAACACCTAATGTGCAGTTCGTGCGTTTGCCCGAACAGTTGGCCCGACTTGAAGCCGCGCACCCGTCGCATGTGGTGCTACAGTTGGGCAATTACGAGTTCTCGCCCAGCCTACGATCCATACTTACCCAGTTTAAGCGCGAGCTTACCAAACAGTCAAAAGTTAAGAGGCGGAATAGCGGTAGTTCGTCCTCTTCTTCCACCAAGTCCCCCCTTGGAACAATTCCCGCACCGCTGCCCAGCAGAATTGCCTATTATACCCGCTTAGTCGGCATTGGCTTTCTTACAGCCACGCTCTGGTGTTTGTCGACGCGGCACCAGCAGGCCTTTCGCGCTTTGAATGCGTACATGCGGCAGCACCCCGCCACGTCTTTTATTATGCTATCTCCCTTTCCATGCGTTGACCCAGTTGCGACACGCTTGCGGCGTTGGGGCGGCTGGTTGCTACGGCAGCGCTTGGCTGTGTTACCCAATGTGCAATGGCTTGATTCGCATCAACTGCTGGGTAACAACAACGAGCTATTTGTAGATCAGTTGCACCTAAACGAAAAAGGGCATCAATTCCTAGCCCAAGGGCTCGCGGCGGCCTACGGCTTGCCTCACCCCGTTTCCGTCGAATGCCTAGCCTACTCCAACTGCCAATAAATAAAGAACCGTTGCCAGCGTGCCTGCCCGAGTGCGATGCAGCAGCTTCGGCCGGGGCCCCCGCCCTGCCGCACCGGCACTTTGTGCTGCACAAGCCCTACGGGTGCCTCAGCCAGTTCCGCAGCGAGTTCAAGGGCGAGCGCAACAAGCAGTTCCTGGGGGCCCTGCACGAGTTTCCGCCCGGCACCATGGCCATCGGGCGCCTCGACGAGGCCAGCGAGGGCCTGCTGCTGCTCACCACCGACGGGGCCCTGAGCGCGCAGGTGCGCAGCCCCGGCGTGGAAAAGGAATACTACGCCCAGGTGGACGGCCTCGTGACCGACGCGGCCCTGGCCCAGCTGCAAGCGGGCTTCGCGCTGCGCGCGGCCGACGGCGCCGCCTACCACACGGCCCCGTGCCAAGCGCGGCGGCTGGCCGACGCCCCCGCCTTCGCCCCGCGCAGCCGCAAAATCCGCGACGAGCGGCACGGGCCCACCAGCTGGCTGGCCATCGTGCTCACGGAGGGCAAGTTCCGGCAGGTGCGCAAGATGACAGCCGCCGCGGGCCTGCCCACCCTGCGCCTGGTGCGCGTGCGGGTGGGCGGCGTGTGGCTCGGCGACTTGGCCCCCGGCGAGGCGCGCGAGGTGGTGGCCTTCGCCGGGTGCAGCGGCCCGGGCCCCGGGGGGTTTTAAGCTGGCCAGTTTTTTCGTAACTTTCGCCTTTCGGCGGAATCAAATTAGCCGCTTTAACCTTTTCGCTTTGGCTAGGCCAAGCAGCTACGTCGAACTAACAACAACCCATGGGAAGAGCACAAGAAACGTTCGGTAAAAAAGAGAACGAAAAAAAGCGGCTAAAAAAGAAAAACGATAAAGAGGAAAAGCGCGAGCAGCGCAAGGCCAACGCCAAGTCCGGCCAAAGCCTGGACGAGATGCTGGCCTACGTGGACGAGAACGGCAACATTTCCACCACCCCGCCCGACCCCACCAAAAAGCGGGTCATCAAGGACGAGGACATCCGCATCGGCATTGCCCGGCAGGAAGACCTGGAGCCGGAAGACCTGGTGCGCCTCGGCACCGTGGCCTTCTTCAACGACTCGAAGGGCTACGGCTTCATCAAGGATTCGCAAACCCAGGAAAGCATCTTTGTGCACGCCAACGGCCTGGCCGGGGGCCCCATCAAGGAGGGCGACAAAGTAAACTTCGAAGTAGAAATGGGCCAGAAGGGCCCCACCGCCGTGCGCGTGAAGGCGGCCCCCGCCACCCCGCCCGCGGCCAAATAGCACGCGCTAACATATACCAAAAGCGGCCGCCACTCCCAGGAGTGGCGGCCGCTTTTTTTGTGCGCGGGCCCCCCGGGCTTAGTTGTCCATGCGGGCGCGTTCGGCCTCGGTGCCGGTGTCGCGGCGCTGGCTGGCTTTCACGTTTTTGTTGCCGAATTTGTAGCTGAAGCCCAGCTTGACGAAGCGGCTTTCGGCCTTGGTGACGTTGCGGGAATTGACGCCGCCGGCGAGCACGTCGAAGCGGCTTTGCTGGGTGTTGAAAACGTCGGTGACGTTGAGCGTGAGCGTGCCGTTGCCGTGCAGCACCGTTTTGGCCACGCCCACGCTGCTGCCGAAGTTGGCCCGCATGGCCAGCCCGCCGAAGGTCATCGGCGACATGTACTGGGCCGACACTTCGGCCTTGAAGCCGCGGGGCAGCGCCAGGGTGTGGTTGGTGGAGAGCATAGCACCGGGGCGGGCGGCGTTCAGCCCGGGGGCCCCGCCGCCGGCGTTCACCTTGGCGTACATCACGAACAAGGTGGTTACGGTCTGCCACTTGTCGTGCAGCAAGGGCTTCATCAGCGTCACCGTGGCGTTCAGCTCGCTGGCGCTGCGGAAGTTCTGGTAGGAGTTGACGACGATTTGGGTGGCGTCGTCTTTCGTGTACGTGTCGATGAGCACGTCGGTGTGGTAGCCGTAGCTGACGGCGGTGGCGAGCAGGCTGCCGTAGGTGTGCGTCAGCTCGAAGTTGTGCGAAAACGAGGGGCGGATGTGGGGGTTGCCCTGGGCGTAGCGGTAGGGGCTGAGGTAGGTGACGAAGGGGTTGACGACGCCGAACTGGAAGCGGTCGATTTGGCGGCGGTAGGCGAAGCCGAACTGCACTTTTTCGGACTGCGTGTACTGCACCGACGCGCTGGAGAAGAAGTTGAGGTAGCTGCGCTCGGTGGTTTGGTCCAGGGTGAGCGAGGTGCCGGTGGTGTTGGTTTGCTCGGCGCGCAGGCCCACTTGGGCTGCCACTTTTTTCAGGCTGCGGCCGAAGGTGGCGTAGGCGGCATTGATGTTTTCGCGGTAGACGAAGTGGTTGGTTTTGCCCAGGTCGGGGGCCCAGGGCTGGTCGGCGGCGGGCGCTTGCTCCCAGCGGATGTCGTTGTCGGTGGTGGTGGCCACGGTTTTCAGGCCGGCTTCGAAGGTGCCGCCGGCCAGGGGCTGGGCGTAGTCGGCCGCCATGGACTTCACCGCGTTGCGGGCCGGCGAGTCGTCGCGCAGCAAGTTGGCGGGGCCGGCGGGGGCCCCAGCGGCGTCGAAGGCGGTGGTGGCGTAGTCGTTGTGCCAGTTTTTGTGGTAGCCGAAGTAGTCGGCGTTCACGCGCAGCGTTTTTTCGGGGGCCCCGAGCGTGGTTTTGTAGTAGGCGCTCACGGCGGGGCTGAAGAACTGTGCCTGGCCCGCCGTGGCCACCGCCGCGCTCGACAGCGGGGCCCCGGCCGGGCCGGTGAGCAGGGCGCAGTTGTCGGCGGTGCGGGTGCGCTCGTTGAACAGGCCCTTCACCAGCACGCCCACGGCGGCCGTTTTGCTCAGGTTGTAGTCGAGGCCCAGCTTGGCGGAGTTGTTGCGGTTGCGGCGCAGTTCGAGGTCATCTTCGGCGATTTGCACTTCCGGGGTGGCGGCGCGCACGGCGCGGGTGGCGGTGTACACCTGGTTGTCGAGGCGGTCGTAGCTGCCGTACACGTTCAGCTTTTCGGTGCGGTGGTTGAGGCTGAGGCCGGCGCTGGCGCGGCCGTAGCGGCCGGCGCCGGCGCCCACCGTGGCGGTGCCGTTGGTGCCCAGCTTCAGGCTTTTGGTGGTCACCAGGTTGATGACGGCCCCGCCCTTGGCGTCGTACTTGGCCGAGGGGTTGGCGATGATTTCCACTTTGTCCAGCGCGTTGCTGGGCAGCGAGGCGAGCATGTTTTTCAGCTCCTCGCCGCTCAGGTTGGTGTACTTGCCGTCGAGCAGCACTTCCACCGATTTGCCGCGCAGCGTGTAGCCGCCGCCCTGCTCCAGCACGCCGGGGGCCCGGGCAAGCACGTCGGCCGCGGTGCCGCCGGCGGCGATGGGGCTGGCGGCCACGTTCAGCACCAGCTTGTCGGCGTGCTGCTCGATGAAGGGCTTGGCGGCCGTCACCCGCACTTCGGCCAGGGCGTGGCGGTCGGGGGCCAGCGCCACGGCCACGGCCACCGGGGCCCCGGCGCCCACCCGCACCGCCACGGGGGCCCCGGGGCGGTGGCCCAAGTAGCGCAGCACCAGCGCGTACTGCCCGGCCGGCACCCCGGCGAAGCGGAAGGCGCCGCGCTCGTCGGCCACGGCACTCAGCGGGTTTTGGGGGCCCGTGGCGGGCAGCAGCACGGCGGTGGCAAAGGCCAGCGGCTGGCGCGACACGCTGTCGGTGGCGGTGCCAGTGAGGGTGCCGGGGCCGGCGGTGGCCGGGGCCCCGGCGGGGGTCTGGGCGGTGGCGGGGGCAGCGGCGGCCAGGGTGCCGGCGAGGAACAGGGCGGAGAAAACGTTTTTCATGTCGGGGCGGTGGAGCGGTTGCGAGGGGAGGATGGCCCGGCCGCATTCGGTGGGGAGTGGGACAAAGCAACGGCGGCAAATCCCCCGCTTTTCGCGTTTTTCGACCACTTCGGGCCCGGTTTCGACCAAGCGGGGCCCCAACTTTTTTGGTCGAAAAAATGCCCCAGTTGGTCGAAAACCGCCCGCCCCGGTGCCGCCCTTGGGCCCAGAACCCGCCACCTTCGCCCCATGCAAACCGAACCCGCCGACCGGCCCAGCCGCTTCCCCCTCGTTTTTGAACTGTTGGTGTGGGCCCTGTATGTGGGCCTGTACAAGTACAGCTACTACCTGGAAGCCGCCGCCCGCTGGCACCCAACCGGCCGCAACTCCAACTTTCCTTACCCGCAGCTCATCTTGTTTGCCCTGGTGGCCACCCTGTACGTGGTGCCCTACTACCGCCTGCTGGCGCCCGGGCTGCTGCGGCAGCGCCGCTACGCCCTGCTCACGGTCGGCTCGGTGCTGTACTTCTGGTACGGCATCAAGGTGAACGCGTGGCTGGCGGCGGGGCTATTGGGGCCCCTGGCGGGGCCGCCGGCGTTGGCTGATTTTTACCGCCCCTACGCCGGCAGCTGGACGCAGGTGTTCGACGCGTACCAGCCGCACCTGGACGTGGTCCTCGTCGATTTGCTGGCCTTCGGCTGCGTGGCCTTCGTGCGCTACGCCTTCGAGAACGAAGCCCACCGCCGGCGCATCGAGCGGGACCACCTGGCCCTGCAGCTCGACCAGCTGAAGGCCCAGCTCCAGCCGCACTTTCTGTTCAACACGCTCAACAGCATCTACGGCCTGAGCCTGGCCGGCTCGCCCGAAACGCCGCGCTTCATCCTGCTGCTCTCGGAGCTGATGCGCTACGTGCTCTACGACAGCGGCAAGGACGCCATTGCCCTGGGGGAGGAAGTCGCGTTCCTCGACAACTACTTCGAGATGGAGCAGCGCAAGTACGCCGGGGCCCGCATCCGCTTCGCCGCCGGGGGCCCCGGGCTGGCCGCGCGGCGCGTGCCGCCGCTGCTGCTGCTGCCGCTGGTGGAGAACAGCTTCAAGCACGGCCGCCACCACTTCGCCGACGGTGCCCGCGTGGAGGCCACCCTCGTGGCGGGCCCCGGCACGCTGCACTTCGTCATCGAAAACGATACGCTGCCCGCGGCCCCGCCCGCCGCGCCGGGGGCCCGGCGCAGCGGCGGCATCGGGCTGGCCAACCTCCGCCAGCGCCTGCACCTGTACTACCCCGGCGCCCACGAGCTGGAGCTGTCCGAGCACGGCGGCCGCTACCGGGCCGAGCTTACTTTGCGCCTGCCGCCGCTGTAGGGCCCCTTGCGTTAGATAGAACGGTCATGCTTCGCTGCGCGCTGCGTGACCGTTCTATCTAACGCAAACAGCTTTAGGGGCCCCGCGCCGCCTCCACTCCCGTTTCTTCGCTTGCTTTCCATGACCTCGCCCACCCTTCGCTGCCTCGTCGTCGACGACGAGCCGCTGGCCCACCAGGTGCTCGCCCAGTTCATCGGCCAAACGCCCGGCCTGGCGCTGGCCGGCGCCTGCCGCCACGCCATGGAGGCGCACGAGCACCTCGCGCAGCACCCCGTCGACCTGCTGTTTCTCGACATCGAGCTGCCGCTGATGAACGGCCTGAGCTTCCTGCGCACGCTCAAGCACCCGCCCAGAACCATCCTCACCACTGCCTACCGCGAGTACGCCTACGACGGCTACGAGCTGTCTGTGCTCGACTACCTGCTCAAGCCTTTCAGCTACGAGCGGTTTTTGAAGGCCGTGGCCCGCGCCCAGCCCGCCCCGCCCGCCGCCCCCGAGGAGGCCCACGTGCTGGTGAAGGACGCCCGCGGCCTGCTGAAAGTGCCGCACCGCGACATCCTCTACGTGGAGGGCTGCAAGGACTACGTGAAGCTGGTGACGGCCGCCAAAACCTACCTGCTGCACGAAACCATGAAGGACATGGCCGAAACCTTGGGCGGCCGGTTCGTGCGCGTGCACCGCTCGTTCATCGTGGCCGGGGCCCACATCAAGCTGCTCCAGCCCGAGCAAGTGGTGCTGGCCGACGGCAGCGTGCTGCCCATCGGCAGCTCCTACAAGCCCGATTTGCTGGCCTGGTTCAAGAAGTAAAGTCGGGGCCCTACTGCTGATAATCGGCCAGCTTGCGCATCTGCGCGGGCTCGTACACTTGCCCGGCTTTCACCACCAGCTGCACGCGGCGGAGGTCGCGGATTTTTTGGAGCGGGTGGCCGTCGATGATGACCAGGTCGGCTTGCTTGCCGGGGTCGAGGGAGCCGGCGCGCTGCCCGGCCTGCATGGCGCGGGCGGCGGCGATGGTGGCGGTTTGCAGGGCCTGCATGGGCGTGAGGCCCCCTTGCACGTACAGCTCCAGCTCGCGGGCCAGGCTGGTGCCGGGAAAGCCCATGTCGGTGCCGGCCACCACGGGGATGCCGTAGTCAACGAGGGCTTTCACGAGGCGGGGCATGCCGGCGAAGTAGGGCGCGGCTTTGGCCGCGTCGGCGGGGTCCTGGCCCACGTTGTGGTACAGGGCCTGGAGCGGCAGCGGCAGCTGCGCGTAGCCCGGCTCCAGGGCCGTAATGTCGTCGGCGGCAGAGCGGAACATCAGCTCGTACACGCCCACCGTGGGGTCGATGACCGTGTGGTGGGCCTTCAGAAAAGCGAAGAGGCGGGCGCTGGCCGTGTCGTTCAGGACGAACGAACGGTCGGGGTTGCGGTTGAGGGCCCTGAACACGTAGTTGAGGTGGTTCACCTGGTCCATGCCGGCGGCCACGCCCTGGTAGATGGTCATGCCGTCGGGAATGTGGCCCGTGACGGGCAGGCCCACGCGGTGGGCCTCCTGGCAAATGGCGCGCACAAGGGCGGGCTTCACGGAGCTGTATATTTTGATTTGCACGAAGCCGTTGGCTTTGTAGCGCTGCACCGCCTGCACGGCTTCGGCCGGCGTGTTGGCCCGCACGATGCCCAGCGCCCGGGGCCCGTCGCCGTCGATGACGCCGGCCTTGAGGATGCGGGGCCCCACGCCCCGGCCGGCGTCGATGGCCTGCTGCACGGCGTTGATGTAGCTGAACTCGTTGCCGCAGTCGCGCACGGTGGTCACGCCCGCCGCCAGGTAGGCGGGGCCCCACTCGGCTTGCTGGAAGTGGGCGTGCATGTCCCACAAGCCCGGCACCACGGTTTTGCCTTCGGCCCGGATCACGCGGGCCCCTTTCGGAATCTTCACCGCCGCCACCGGGCCCACCTGGGTAATCTTGCCGCCGGCCATCAGCACCACGGCGTTGGGGATGGTGCGGCCCCGCACCACGTCCACCACGGTGCCGCCCACCACGGCCAGCACCGGCAATGGGGCGGCGGAACTGGCCGCCGCCGGGGCCCCCGCCTCGGCCGTGAACAAGCGCATGCCGTGCCCAGCGGCACGCCCAATGAGCGCGGGCAGCAGCACTTCGTAGGGCTGCCACATCAGTTCCAGCTTGTCGCCCTCGGCGTCGTTGGTGATGATGCACAGCAGGTTGCCCTGCGCATCGGTCCAAAGCAACTCGTTGCCCCACACCAGGCCCTTAAGCACGTAGCGCGTGAGCACCAGCGGCTGGCCCTGGAAGGCGAGGGTGTCCTGGCCATCGGCCCGGATGCGCACCGTACCGCTGGGCAGCAGCGGCAGGGCCGCGGGGCGGCCGTGCTGCTGCCAGTAGCGCAGCAGCAGCAGCTGGCCAGTGCCGGGCGCGTAGCCGGCCACGGGGAAGCTCAGGGCCGGCCGCGGCGCGGTGCGCACCGCGGCATCCACGCGGATGCGGGCCTGGCCGTTGGGCAGGATGCGCACCGAATCGTCGATGGTGCTGAAGCGCGAGGTTTGGCCCTTCACGGCTAAGCTCAGCGGCTCGCCGGCGGGCGTCACCACAAGTTGGCCCCCCAGCGCCACCGGCGAGCCGCGGTCCGCGAACCGAAACTTCACGTCGTAGGTGTGGGCCTGCGCGGTGCGGTGCACGCGGTAGGTTTCCTGGCCAATGCGCTGCTCGAACTTGTGCAGCAGGAAGGTAGCGCTGTCGGTGGGCGACGGAATTTGCGCTTGGGCCCCGGCAGGCAATCCGCCCAGGCCGGCCGCAAGGGGCAGCCAGATTAATTTCATCGGCATGAGAGCGTAATAGCAACTGCCAGCCCCTAGCTGGCAGGCCATTAAAGTACCGGGCAAACGACGAATGCGTTACCGAGAGGCGCAAATTATTGCGCCCCAGCAAGCAGCGGAAACGACGAAAGCTGCCACTTTGTGGCGTCTGCTGTACCGGAGTCAGACGGGTAGCGGGCGCGGCAATTTCATTCCTTGCTTCAACCAGTGACGGGCGGCGCAGCAGAGCGGCCGGCTTTTGAGTGGCGCGCAAACGCTTTGGGAGAATTTGTAATTCGGATTTCTCCCTTGCGGCGGCCTTGGTAATTCCTCAGGGCCAGTGCCTAAGCCAACTCCCAGAAATCCATTTATTGTTCGTTATCTAGCGGCTCAATCCCCGTTACACCGCCCCGGCAACTTGGCAATAAGTTGGCATATTTCCTTAGTCAATGACTGCGTCTTCCGTCGAAATCCCGCTCAGCAATCGAAAAACAGGACTATTCGCTGCCCTGATGTTTTTGCTGGCTTGCGGCAACCTCTACATAGCATACGACGCGGAGCACATCGTCCTCAACGGGGTATTCAACCCGCCTCTGGTGCGCCTCATTGGAATAAGCGGCGCGGTGCTGCTGGCGGCGCTTGGCTTTTTATACGTCAAGCGAATGGCAAGCAAAAAGCCGGGCTTGGTACTCCATGCGGAAGGCTTCATCGACAACACCTCGGATGCGGCGGCCGGGCTCGTGGCCTGGGAAGACATTACCGGGTTGCGAGACATTAAAATTGGGTTCTTCCCCTTCGTAGCGGTGCTGCTGCGCGACCCAGCCAAGTACATTGCCCGCCCGGCAAAAGGGGCCACCCGGCGGTTGCTTGAAAACTATTCAAAGACGTACGGCTCGCCCGTGCTGCTTTCGACCAGCATGTTGCAATGCACCCCCGATGAGCTCAAGGCCTTGCTCGCCGCCCGGCTAGCGGCTTAGCGAATCGAGCGGTTCTGCATCGCCAAAAACATAAAAGGGCCAGCGCTTTCGCAGTTCCGGCCTTTTCGCTGGCGGCCATTTGCTAATCACACCCGAATAAATAGCCCAGTTTCTTGGCGGCGGCGAGGCAGTCATCTTTCACCCGCCCAACGGCGGCGCGGGCCGCAAATATTTTCCGGGCCCCTTGTAACGCCGGGGGCCCCGGGGCGGTAGTCATCGCCAAACCCCTGTACCTCACCTACTGCTCACGCCTTACTAACCAACCCTTTCCGCATGGCTACTGCTTCCCTCACCCGCCTTTTTAGCACGGCCGTGGCCGTGGCCCTCACCACCACCGGCGCGCTGGCCCAGCAGCGGCAGGAACGCCCCGTGGCCGGCAGCTTCGAGCAGGTCGAATCCAGCGGCGGCATCGATGTGTACCTCACCCAGGGCCCCGCGGCGGCCGTGGCGGTGGAAGCCCTGCCCGAGGCGCTGTCCCACATCGTGACGGAGGTGCGCAACGGCACGCTGTCCATCCACTGGGAGCAGAATTTCTCGTGGCAAAAAATGGGCTCAGTGGGCGGCTTCGCGGGCCGGCAGCGCAGCGTGAAGGTGTACATCACCGCCCCGCGCCTGACGAGTTTGTCGCTGAGCGGCGGCGCCGACGCCCACGGCCAAACCCCGCTCGCGGCCGACGATTTCCACATCCGGGCCAGCGGCGGCTCCGACGTGACGCTGACGCTGCAGGCCAAATCGGTGCGCGCCGA
Source organism: Janthinobacterium lividum (assembly GCA_050954665.1). Taxonomy (GTDB): domain Bacteria; phylum Bacteroidota; class Bacteroidia; order Cytophagales; family Hymenobacteraceae; genus Hymenobacter. The sequence continues at coordinate 82,134 of JBPBPC010000057.1, read as the reverse complement.
ATCGTCGGGCGGCTCCGACGTGACGCTGACCGGCAAGGTAGAGCGGCAGGACATGCACTTCAGCGGCGGCTCCGACTACCACGGCTTCGGCCTGCAAAGCACCACGGCCACCATCAACGCCAGCGGCGGCTCGGACGCCGACGTGTGGGTGGACGGCGAGCTGACCGCCAACGCCTCGGGCGGCTCCGACCTGCACTACAAGGGCAACGGCCGCCTCACCAACCCGCGCCACGGCGACGACGACGACGTCAAGCACGTGCGGTAAGGGCCCTATATAAACTCCAGGCAAACCACCCAAAAAGAACGGTCATGCTGAACGCAGTGAAGCCTCTCTCCCGCAGCAGTAATTACCAGACTTGTTACTATTTAACGGCCGTTGTTCCGGTCCGACCGCCTACAGCGGTCGGACCGGTTTTCGCCAACTTGGCAACGGCTAAACGTTCCCAGCCGACACCGGTCGGACCGCTTACGGCGGTCGGACCGGAACAACGACTGTTAAAACGCTTATTCGGGAACAAGTCTGGTAATTACTGCTGCGGGAGAGATGCTTCACTGCGTTCAGCATGGCGACCCGGTTCGGGTAGCTGTTAAATTAATACCGGCTCACAGCCGCACGTTGAAGGCCAGGGTTTGCACTACCACCCGCTGCAAGTAGCTGCTGTAGGCCACGCGCAGGCCGGCCTCGACGGGGGTGCGCAGGTGGAACACGTTGAACAGGGCCAGCAAGTCGGCGCCGCCGTTGCGGAAGTCTTGGTAGGCGCGGGTGCGCACGGGCAGGCCGTTCACCGGGACGGTGACCAGGCTGCTGCCGCGGGCCACGTCGGCAAACACGTCGGCCCGCAGGCGCTGCACGTACAGCACCCGGCCCACCGACCAGTGCACGAAGGCCAGCGGCAGGTTGTAGTCGGCACTGGCGGCGGCGAGGCGGTCGAAGCTGATGTAGTCGGTTTCGGCCCGCGGGTACGAAATGGCGGCCGTGAAATTGTACTGGTTTTGCTGCTGGTACTGGTAGCCGGCGCGCAGGCGCAGGGCGTGGTGCGCGGCCAGGCCGGGCAAGTACACCGCCGCCTGGGCCCCTACTTGGCTGGCCTGCAAGTTGGTGCCGAAGGGCGTGGTGCGGTAGGTGGCCAGCAGCGTGGCCCCGCCGCGGGGCGCCACGTCGCGGGCGCTCTGCTTGAGCTGGCTGGCGTAGGACAGGTAGGATTGAACAGCGTGCAGCGGCGTGGTGGGGCCCGTTTCGTCGCGGTTGCGGAAGGCGGCGGGGTAGTTGTACACCCGCTCGTGCAGGTAGTAGGCCCCCAGCGTGAGGGCCTGCAAGTACTTCGAGCGGGTGAGCACCAGCGGCAGCCGCGCCCCGGCCAGCACCCGGGCGTACTGCCAGCGGGCGTTGCGCAGGCTGTCGAGCGGCGCGGCGCGGTCGAAGTAGCGCGTCGAGTTGCGGCCGCCGTAGCTCGCCTCCACGTCCAGCACCGGGAAGCGGCCCTGGTAGCTGAGGGCCCCGGTGCCGGCGAAGGTGCGCTCGGTCTGGTCGTAGCTCAGGCCAGCAAAGGCCTGGGTGGTGCTCAAAAAATCCTGCGAGCGCGCGCCCACGCTCACCGCGTTGCCGGCCGGGCTCTGCACCACGCCGTAGCTGAACACTCGAAACGCGTGGGCCAGCGGTGCGTACCGCCGCACCCCGTAGCGGGGCCGCGCCGAATCGGGCGCCGCCAGCAGCGCCGCGATGCGGGGCCCCGCGGGCTCGCCGGCGGCGAGGGCCGCGGCGTAGGGCGCCGGCGCGTCGGCCGTGGCGGGGGCGCCCAGGGGCGTCCAGGTGGCGGGGGCGAAGGGCATTTCGACGATGCGGGCGCCGGTGGCGCGGTAGTCGTGCAGGGCCAAGGTGCGGCCGTCGGGCGAAACAGCGGCGTGGTAGGCCCCAAAGGGCCGGTTCGTTACTTGGTAAGTCAAGCCGTTTTTTAGGCCGACGGCGTAAATGTTATCCACCCCCGACTGCGGCGAGTTGTACAGCACGTAGTCGCCCCAGGGCTGGGGGTTGGTCAGGTTCACGTTGGCCACGGGCAGCAACGGCTGGGCACCGCCGGTGGCGGGGTCGATGATTGCCAGGGTTTTGCCGGCGGCGCGGAGGGCCACCGCCACCACGCGGCGGCCGTCGGGCAGCCAGCGCGGCTGCTGGTAGAAGTCGTTGCGCGGGTTGGGCAAGGTTTGGAGCAGGGCCCCGGAATGGGCGTCGAGCACCACCAGCGCGTGGCGGTAGCTTTCGCTGGTGCGCACGGCCACCAAGCGGGTGCCGTCGGGCGAGAGGGCGGCGGCGGCGTAGCGCCCGCCCCGGCCCACGGCGCGCACGCGGCCGGTCGCCAAGTCCAGGATTTTCAGCTCCGAAAATACCCGCTGCCCCCAGCGTGGCTGCTGCCGGTACTCGGGCCACACCAGGGCCCCGCCGCCTACCGAGAGCTGTTCGGGAATGTTGATTAAGCCCGGCGTAAACAGCTTTTGCTCGCGGCCGTGGCGGCCCAGCAGCACCAGCTGCGGGATGTTATTCAGGCCGCTTTTCAGGGCCAGCACCGTGCTGTCGTTCACGTACTGCGGGTATTGGTACTGCGTGAACACGCGGGTAGCGGCCTGCCCCGCCAGCTCGCGCACCGGCGTGGGCGCGGGGCGGGCGGCTTGTTCGGCCCGCCAGGTCGAGTCGAGGTCGGCCGTGGTGCGGGCGTACAGGTCTTCCACCCGCAGGCCGGTGGTGCGGCGGGTGCTGTTCGAGAACGAGAACGGGTAGAACGGAAAGCGGTAGTACTGGTCCAGCACGCGGCCCCACGCGGCGGGGCCCCGGTGGGTTTTCAGGTACGAGGTCATGAAATAGCCCAGCACGTACCAGTCGGGTACGTAGTCGCGCAGCGAGCCGTTCACCGCTTTTTGGTAGTTGTAGTTCTTGGCGCTCAGCAAGTTGGCCCGCAAGCCCAGGCCGAAATACGGGATGCGCCCGCGGCCGCTGCGCGTGAGGGCGGTTTCGGTGCCCACGGCGTCGCCTTCTAAAAACCACTGCGGCACGCCCACCGCCGCCACGCCCAAGGCCCCGTCGCCGAGCAGGGGCCCCAGCACGCGCCCCACGCCCTGGCGCGCCTTGTCGAACTGGTTCGCGTGCCGGAATTCGTGCACCACCAGCCCGTCGAGCCAGTCCACGGTGCCCAAGCCTTGGCCCTGCTCGGGGGTGGTAAAAAATTCGGCGTGCCGCGGCAAAAACGTCACGAACCCGTTGCTGACGGTCGTCTGGTTTTGCAGCACCACGGCAAGAGGGCGGGCCCGCACGCCCAGCGTGGCGCCTTCGGGCCCGTGCACGGCCTCCAGCCGCCCGGCCGTGCGCTGCGCCGCCGAGTCGAGCCCGGCCGGGTACAGCACCCGGAAGTGCGGCGTGCGCACCTCGCGCCAGCGCAAATCGGGCGGGTTTTGGGCGATGACGGGCAGGCTTTGGGCCCCGGCGGCCCCCGCAAACAACAAGCCCCCCAGGGCCCCCAGCAACAAACGACGCATTGGTCAGCAAAGGCGGGCAGGCCGTTGGCCCCGCGCCACGGCCCCGCCCGGCAAGCTACCCACATTCCATGAGTTGCCGCTGAGGTTGGCGCCGTGCAACCATTCGCCGGGGCCCCGGCTCTTGTTTCTGGGGCTTGCGTTCATCCTACTTTTTATTCCATGCGCCCACGCTTACCATTGTTACCAGCCTTTCTGCTCAGCGCCTTGGCCGGCTGCAAGCACGACGCCGACGCGCCGCCGCAATGCTACGCGGGCGTGGTGCTGGGCCAGACCTGCATGGACGGCGTCCTCATTCAGGTAAGCGAACAAACCCCCATTGGCCGGCCCGTCCAGCTGGCCCAGGCGGCCAGCGACAGCATCGTCGGCACCAACGTGGTGGCGGCCGTCAACAATTTGAACGGCTTGAATCGGGTGGGCCAAGTTGTTTACTTCACCTACGCGGCCAGCCCCGGCGACCGGGGCCCCGTCCGCAACTGCACCCAAAACACGGCGCCCTTGCCCATTCCGCACCTCGTGCTGGGCAACACGTCAGCCACTCCTTGCGCGCAATAGCGCAGCGGCAAAGGTTTCAGGTTCATCTCTTTCCCTCCCGTTCTATGCGCCCACGCTTACTTCTTCCATTAGCCCTGTTACTCGGTGCATTGCCCGGTTGCAAGCACGACGCCGACTCCGCCCCGCGGTGCTACGCGGGCACCGTAGTCGGCGCCAGTTGCTACGACGGCGTCCTCATCAACGTGGACGCGCAGTACCCCATCGGCAAGCCCGTGGGCTACAGTACCGTGCCCAACGACTCCACCGGGCTTGCCAATCAAAACGCAATTGGGGCCCTCAACAGCAATGCGTTAGGAGCACTTAACGTAAAAGGGCAACGCATTTATTTCACCTGCAGGCGACACGCAGGGGTTTAGCAACTTTGGGCCTTGCAACGCCATGGGCATCGCACTGCCCATTCCGCACGTGGTGCTGACCAGCTTTTCGGCCACGCCCTGCGGGCCCGCGGCGCCCTGACGCGACGCGCACTTCATTCCCACGTGCTTATGCCCTCCAAACTACGCTTTTGCGTCCTGGCTGCGCTGGCCGCTTGCGCCTGGGCTAGCTGCAAGCACGACGTTGATGTGACGCCGCAGTGCTATGCAGGCGTGATACTGCGCGACCATTGCGTAGATGGTACGCTGATTCAGGTTGACAGCCAATTTCCCATCGGCAAACCGCTTCCGGCAGCGTGGCAGGCTGATAGCCTTGGCGGCAACAATGTGATAGCAGCGGCCAACCACCCGTCGGGCATACTGGGCAAACGGGGCCAGCGCATTTATTTTACCTTCCAAGCCAACACGGAAGCCCCCGCCCCTCGCTACTGCTTTGTCAACGTGGCCCCACTCGCCGTGCCGCACCGGGTGCTCAGCAACGTCTCCACCGCGCCCTGCGCCCCGACTGCACCCTAGCCCGCGGCTTGCTGGGCCGCCCGCAACCACGCCCGTGCTTCCGGCACCTCGCCGAAAATGCGCATCTGGAAACTACCGGCGATGCCGCTGGCCATGGCCTGGGCCGAAAGGGCCGCGAACGACTCGGGGCTGACAACGTGGGCAAAGTGGGTGAGGCCGGCGGCGATGGCGCGGGGCGTCCAGTCCTGGGCAATCCAGTCCACGGCGTGGTCCCAGGGGCCCAGCACGGCGGTGTTGTCGTTCAGCAGCAGCGGGCAGCGGTGCCGGGCAATGACCGCCAGGCCCGCGTTGGCGGCCGTGATGATGCCCTCGCGGGTTTGGTAGCCAAACCACTCGTTGTACACGAGCCGGTTCGCCGCCTCGTACTCCGCCGTCATAATGACTTTGCCGAAGGCGTTCTTGACTTCCGTTTTCATGGCGTGCGTGGGCAGTAAGTAGGGTTGCCCAAAGGTAGGGCCGCCCCGGTGCGGCCGGGGCCTACTAAAAAAGGGCACCCCTCCCGGGGTGCCCTTTTTTAGTCGTTGCCAAAAATAGTTAGGCCACCGCCGCCATTTCCTTGTCCGGCACGCTCTGGTCCTTGAGGGTGGCGGTGCCGCGCTCCTTGCGCATGACGCGCGAGTAGAGGCTGATTTCCTGGTCGAACAGGAACCGGAAAAACAGCTTGGTGTAGCTGGTGTGGGCCAGCAGCGGCTCGTAGAACTCGGGGGCCACGGCCTTGAGCTTGGGCAGGTTGTTCCACGGAATGCTGGGCATGTCGTGGTGCTCGTTGTGGAAGCCCACGTTCAGGTTCACGCCGTTCAGGCGGCCGTAGTAGGAGTAGGTTTCCTGGGTATCGCTCAGGGTGAGGTAGTGCTCCTGGATCCAGCGGGCCCCGAGCGGGTGCAGGCCCACCGAAAACCAGAAGCTCAGGAACAAGTACAGCAGGGCCGTCCAGCCGAAGAAGTACACCACGGCCACGTCGAAAGCAATTTGGGCCGCAATGTTGGCAAACACATAGCGGTCGACGGTGGCAATTTCGCGGCAGCGGATGGTGCGGATGAGCTGGAACACCGGGAAGAAAAACAGCCAGATGGCCTTGCCCACGCTGTAGTTTTTGATCAGCTTGGCCTCGTACCAGTCGGGCAAGTCGGCATCCAATTCGTGCACGCCCTGGAAGACGTGGTGCTTGATGTGGAAGTTTTTGAAGCTGATGGCCGTGGGAAAAATCGACGGAAAGTTGGCCAGGATGCCGGTAGCCACGTTCTTCCACAAGCCCTTGAACACCAAGTTGTGGGCCGCTTCGTGGATGACCACGAACAGCGTGTGCGAGAAAAACGCGCCCACCAGGTACGCGACCGGAATGGTCCAGTACCAGGCGTAGCCGCGCAGCAAGTAGGCGATGAGCACCTGCGCCGCTACGCAGCCCGCCCCGATGAGGAAGGTGGCGGGGTTGCGGGTCATAAGCTGCTTCACCTCGGGGTGGGCCCGCACAATTTGGCGGGTGCGCACGCGGTGCGGCTCGGTGGCGGTGGCCACGGTAAAAGCGGTGGGGGCGTTTGCCATGCGAAGGAAGAAAAGCACGGCTGAGAATTCGGCCGCGCGGCGTGGAACTCCAAAGCTACGCAGAATAGATCGCGCCGGGGCCAAGCCGCACCCACGGTCTTACGGCCGCAGGGCCACTTGCAGGGCCCCGCGCCCCAAGGCCGGCTGCCCGGCCGCCGACACGCCCTGGGCCACGAGCTGGAAGCGCCCGGCCGCATCGGCGGTATAAAAGGTAAGCTCGGCCTCGCCGGCGGCGTTGGTGCGCACGTCGGGGTTCCAATAGAGGGTGCGGCGCCGCGGGTCGGGGCGCGCGGCGGTGGGCTGGGGCCGGTCGTAGCGGGGCTGGTAGAACTGGCGGGGGCAGGCGTAGCCGGGCGCGCTCACGGCCATGAGGCCCGTGGCCACGCCACTAGTTACGGGCCGGTAGCTGTTGCCGCCCCGCCGCGTGAAGATAGCCACCACACCGCCGGCGGCGCGCGACCCGTAAACCGCCGCAGCCGGGCCTTTCAGTACTTCAATGCTTTCGACCTCGTGGGCCGGGAAAAAATTCAGCGCGTCCTGCCACACGGAGGTGCCGTCGAGCAGGAAGAGCGGCTGGTTGTTTTTGAGGGTAGAAAACGGCCCACGGATTTGGACGCGCACGTTGGGGTCGGTCCCCGTTACGTCCAAGCCGGCCACCCGGCCTTGCATTACTTGGAACACCGTCAGGCTAGACTCCCCCAGCGGCAGGTCGTCCATTCGCAGCACCGAAGCATTGGCCAGGTCGTAGAGGCGGCGGCTGTCGGCCGAGCCCCGCTTGTTCGCTTTCACATTCACCGCCCCCAGCACCACGGAGTTGGCCGTGTCGAGGCGAAAGCGGCGGTCGGCGGCCACTGCGGCCTGGGCATTTTGCACGGCGATGAGCTCGGCGGGCGTGGGTAGCAAAGGCAGCGGCGGCAGGGCCACGGGGGGCACGGGCGGGCCTGCGTCGAGGCGCACCACCACGTTGGCGCTGCCGCGGGCGGTGCGGGCCTGGAGCGTGAAGCGGGTGGTGTCGCCGCAGCCATTTAGGCCGTTGAACAGGAACCGGCCCTGGTCGGTGGTGGTGGCGGGCAGCACGAGGCGGTGGGGCGCGCTGCGCAGCAGCACCAGCTTGCCGTTGGGCACGGGCTTGCCGCCGGGCGTCAGCACCTGCCCCCGCACACCCAGCGACTGCGCGGCGCCAAACTCGGGCCGGGGGCGCGGGCCGGCCAGCACGTCTTTCCACGCAAAGCGCCGCCAGCCTTGGGTCAGCAGCAAGTCGTCGAGGGCCCCGGCGGTTTCGGCGGTGGGGTTCTGGAAGTAATAGCCGGGGCCCTCCACGTAGCCCACCAGGTCGGAAGTCAGCAGCAGGTGCGAGGCAATGGTTTCGGCCCCGGCCCCGGCGGCATCGGCCACGGCCACCGACAGCCGGGTGGCGCCCACCGGGTGGCCGGCGGCGTCGGTCACGGCCACGCGCAGGTGCACGGGCTCGCGGGGCCCGTAGGCGGCGCGGTCAGGGGCCAGGGCCACGCGCAGCGGGGCCGTTTCGGGAGCAAAAGCCAAGCGCTCGGCCTGGGGCACGCCTTCCCCGTCGAACACCGTGAAGTGCACAATGCCGGCCGCAAACTTGGCCCGCGGAATGCGCACCATGAAGGCGTCTGGGCCCGCCACGCTGCCCTGGCCCAGGTAGCCCACCGCGCCCCGCACCTGGGCCAGCAGCAGCACCCGTCCGCTGGGGGCCCCGCGCTGGCGAATGCTCACCCGGAAGGCATTGGGCTCGGGCGTCACGTGCAGGGCGTAGCCGCTGGCCTGGGCCGCGGGCAGCGGCACCACCAGCGGAGCCTCTTGCGGAAGGGCCACCACGGCGCGGTAGCGCTGGCCGGGCTGCGGCACCAACTGAAACGTGCCCATGCCGAGGTGCGCGCTGCGGAACGTGGCCACGGGCCGGTCTTGGGCGTCCAGCACCTGGCCCGCCACGTCGAGGCCATGCCCGGCGTAGTCCACGGCCTTGAAGGCCACCGTGCTTTCCAGACCTTCCACCAGGCTGCCGCCTTCGGGGAAAAATTGCACGTCGGGCGGGGCCCCCAAGCGGCGGGCCGCGGCGCGGGCGGCCGCGGCGGTGGCGCGCGTGGCGGCCCGGGCGTCGGGGCCATCGGTGGGGCCGGCCGCGGGCCACACCTGCAAGCGGCGTTGGTAGAAGTAATCGGGGCCGGCGTTGCGCATCCAGTCGGTGTAGGCGCGCAGCAGGTAGGTGCCGGGGGCCAGCGTATCGGGCAGCGCCAGCGCGCCGGGGGCCCGGCCGCCGGCCAGGTGCAAGGCTTGGCGCAGCACTACCTGGCGGCGGTCCGACACCAGCTCGACGTGCAGCACCCGGCTCAGCGAGTCGGGCCGGTGCTGCTGGCCGTCCACCAAGTAAGCCCCGAACCACACGGTTTCGCCCGCCGCGTAGCCGTCCTGGTCGAGGTGCAGGTAGGCCTTTTCGGGCCGGGCGTCGGCGTAGAACGATTGCACGCCCTGCACCAGGCGGCGAATCACTTCGTCGGGGCCGGCAGCGGCGGGGCGCAGGGCAGCGGTGCCCAGGCCCAGCAAGCCCAGGCCGGCGAGGGCATACCACCGAAAGCGATGCGGCACCGGGTAGGGCGTGGGCATGGCGCAAAGGAAAAAAAAGCAGGAAAGAAAGGCGCGGCCCGGGGCCCCGGGCCGCAAGGCAACGCTATATACGAATGGTAAATGGAAACTGCGTGAGCCCCGCTCCTTCACCGCAAATTATCGCTCGTCGGGAGCCTATTCGGCGGGCTTTTTGTTAAAAGGGAATGCGCGCGTCGCAACCGCCCCGCGGCCCGTGTTGGCTTCGCTAGGCGGGCCCGTCCAATGAATTAAAAACCGCCGCCATCCGGCGGGCCGCGCCGTTTCGTACGTCAGCTCTCACCCCCTGCCTCCCCCATGAAAAACCTATTGCACACGGCCGCCGGCCTGGCCTTGCTGGCCGGGGCCACTGCCTGCGGCTCGCCGCAGGCCCAGGCGCAAGCCCCCACCGAAAAGCCGCCGCGCTCCACGGCCGGCCTCGCCCCGGCCAACGCCGCGGGCCTGGCGCAGGCCACCTTCGCCGGGGGCTGCTTTTGGGCCCAGGAAGAAGCGTTTGAAGAAATAAAAGGCGTGAAGCAAGTGGTGAGCGGCTACACCGGCGGCACCGTGGCCCACCCCACCTACGAGCAGGTAGCGGGCCAGGAAACCGGCCACACCGAAGCCGTCGACATTTACTACGACCCGAAGGAAATCAGCTACCAGCAGCTGGCCGACATCTTTTTCACCGCCTCGCACGACCCCACCCAGCTCAACCGCCAGGGCCCCGACACGGGCCCCGAGTACCGCTCGGCCGTGTTTTACCGCACCCCGGCCGAGAAGCAAGTGCTGGAAACGACCATCGCCAAGGTGAACGGCTCGAAGGAGTACGACGGCAAAATCGTGACCCAGGTGGTGCCGCTCCAGCAGTTTTGGCCCGCCGAGGGCTACCACCAGGGCTACTACCGCCTGCACCCCGACAACCCCTACATCGAGAACGTGTCGGCCCACAAGGTGGCGCACGTGCGCAAGCTGTTCCCCAACTTGCTGAAGCCGGTGCTGTAGGGCCCCCGCCCCCACCGTTGCCTTGCCCCCGGCCCCGCGGCCGGGGGCTTTTTTGGGCCCGCAGGCGGGCCTTTGCGGCCGGCGGTTACCTTTGGTTTTCGCTCCTTGCCTTCACCTCGCCCGCCGCTGCATGCCCTCTGCTCCTGCACCCGCCCCCGGGTTCGATTTCCAGCTGGTATTTGCGGCCCTGCCCGCCCCCCACGCCCTGCTGGGCCCCAGCGGCCAGGTGCAGGTGCTGAACGACGCCCTGCTGGCCCTGCTGCCCGGCCCGGCGGGCGCCCGCCTGCCGGGCCGGCCGCTGGCCGAGCTGCTGCTCGCCTGCGCCACCGCCGACGACCTGCTGGCCCCCGCCGCCGAGTGGCCCGCCGCCCTGGCCCGGGCCCTGGCCACGGGCAAGCCCGAGGTGCTGATGCCCGCCCCGCAGCGCACCGCCCCCGGGGCCCGCTACTGGCAGGCCACGCTCCAGGCCCTGCCCGCCTACCGCCGTTCGCCCCCCGGCCTGCTGCTGAGCTTGCTCGACGTGACCGCCGCGCTGCACCCCGCCGACCCCCACTCGCTGCACAACCAGGCGCGCCTGCGCATTTTTGCCGAGCACCTGCCCCAGCAAGTGTGGATGGCCACCGCCGCCGGCCAGCTGGAGTTTTTCAACGAGCGCTTGGCCGAGTTTTTGGGCGAAGACCTGGCCGGCAGCCGCGGGGGCCCCAACGACTGGCGCCGCGCCGTGCACCCCGACGACCAGGCCCCGACGCTGGCCCGCTGGGAGCAAGCCCTGGCCCAGGGCAGTCCGTTTGAGGTGGAGCTGCGCCTGCTGCGCCACGACGGCACTTACCGCTGGGTGCTGGCCCAGGCCGAGCCCGCCCGCGACGCCCGCGGCCAAGTGCTGCGCTGGTACGGCACCAACACCGACATCCACCAGCTGCGCACCCTCACCCGCCAGCTGGTGCGCCGCGAGCAGGAGTTTCGCTTCCTCGTCGAAAGCCTTCCGCACCTGGTGTGGGCCGCCACCGCCGACGGCCGCTTCACCTTTGTGAACCAGCACTGGGTAAACTACACCGGCCTGTCCCTGGACCAAGCCCAGGACGGCTGGGCGCAGCTGCTGCCGCCCGAAGACCGCCCCACGGCGGCGCAGGAAATGGCCACGCACTGGGCCAGCGGCCGCGCCTTCGAGCTGCACACCCGCCTGCGCGAGGCCCACACCGGCCAGTACCGCTGGTTTGTGCACCGCGGCCAGCCCCTCTACGACGCCCGGGGCCAGTTTGTGCGCTGGTACGGCACGAGCACCGACGTGGACGACGCCGCGCGCACCCAAGGCCTGCTGGAGGAACAGAACCAGCGCCTGACCCGCGCCAACCAGGACTTCGACAACTTCGTGTACGCCGCCAGCCACGACCTCAAGCAGCCCATCAACAACATGGCGGGCATTTTCGAGGAACTCACCCGCACGGCCTACTTCCGCGACCCCGAGGCCGGGCAGCTCGTGGCCTACTTCGAGCGGGCCCTGGCCCAGATTTACGGCACCATCGACGACCTCACGGCCGTGGTGCAACTCCAGCGCCCCCAGCCGGTGCTGCCCGAGGCCGTGGCCCTGGCCCCGATGGTGCAGGGCATCGTGCACAGCGTGCAGAACCAAGTGACGCGCCTGCGGGCCGTCGTTGCCCTCGACGTGGAGCGCTGCCCCACCGTGCTCTACGTGCGCGCCCACCTGCAAAGCCTGCTCTTCAACCTGCTCGGCAACGCCCTGAAGTACGCCGCCCCCGGCCGGCCGCCCCGCATTACGGTCGGGGCCGTGCCCGACGCCGAAACCGGCCGCCCCGTGCTCACGGTGCGCGACAACGGCCTGGGCATCGACCTCGACCGGTTCGGGCCCCAGCTGTTCCAGCAATTCGCCCGCTTCCATGCCCACATCGACGGCACGGGCATGGGCCTCTACCTCGTCAACCGCATCGTGGAAAGCCACGGCGGCCGCCTCGAAGTGGCCAGCGTGGTGGACGCCGGCACCACGTTCACCCTGTATTTATAAGGCGGTCGGTGGCCGGCTTGTGGGGCCCCACCGCCCCACAAGCCGGCCACCGACCGCCAAGTGCCCACCCCAATGCTCGCTTCCAAACTGCCCGACGTGGGCACCAGCATCTTCACCCGCATGACCCTGCTGGCCCAGGAAACCGGGGCCCTGAACCTGGCCCAGGGCTTCCCCGACTACGGCCCGCCCCAGGCCCTGCGCGAGGCCCTGGCCCGCCACGCCCTCGCGCCCGACGGCCACCAGTACGCGGCCATGCCGGGGCTGCCGCGGCTGCGGGCCGCCATTGCCGCGCAGGTGGGGCGGCTGCGCCCGGGGGCCCTGGCGCCCGACCCCGACGCGGAAATCACCGTCACGGCCGGGGCCACGGAGGCGCTGTACGCGGTGCTGGCGGCGGTGGTGCGGCCCGGCGACGAGGTGCTGGTTTTCGAGCCGGCGTACGATTTGTACGGGCCGGCCATTCGGCTGCAAGGGGGCGTGCCGCGCTACGTGCGCCTGCCCGCCCCCGGCTTCCGGCCCGACTGGGCCGCGGTGCGGGCCGCCTTTTCGGCCCGCACCCGGCTGGTGCTCGTGAACTCGCCCCACAACCCGAGCGGGGCCGTGTTTTCGGCCGCCGACTGGGACGCGCTGGCCGACCTGGTGGACGGCACCGACGCGCTGGTGCTCAGCGACGAAGTGTACGAACACCTGGTGTTCGACGGGGCCCCGGCGCGCAGCGCGCGGCAGCACCCGGGCCTGCGCGGGCGCAGCTTTGTGCTCTCGTCGTTTGGCAAAACCTACCACGCCACCGGCTGGAAGGTGGGCTACTGCGTGGCCCCGCCGGCCCTCACGCGCGAGCTGCGCCGGGTGCACCAGTTCGTCACGTTCAGCGTGAGCACGCCCACCCAGCTGGCCCTGGCCGATGCCCTGGAGGCCGACCCCGCCGACGCCCACGCCCGCGGCCTGGCCGCTTTCTACCAGGCCAAGCGCGACCTGTTCCGGGGCCTGCTGGCCGGCACCGGCTGGGAGCTGCTGGCGGTGCCGGGCGGCTACTTCCAACTGGCGGGCTACGCGGCGTTTTCCGGGGCCCCCGACGGGGCGTTTGCCGAAGCGCTGGCCCGGCGCTGGGGCGTGGCCGTGGTGCCGGTGTCGGCGTTTTACCACGACGGCCACGACCCGGGCCTGGTGCGCTTTTGCTTCGCCAAGGAAGCCCCCACGCTGGAAGCCGCCGCCGCCCGCCTGCGCCAGCCGCCCGGCTAAGCGCGCGCAGCGGCGGCGCGAGGCGGCGCTGGCCGCTTGGCCTTGTGGCGGCGGCCCCACCACAGCAGCGTGCCGGTAACGGGCAGGCTGGCCGAAATCAGGCTGACGAGGAAGGCCACGATCTTGCCGCCCAGGCCCAGGATCTGGCCCGTGTGCAGGTCGTAGTTCAGGTCGCCGAGCTTCCTGCCGGGGCTTTTGGCGGCGTGCGGCAGGGCCCCCAGCAACTGGCCCGACACGGGGTGGAAGTAGTACTCGTCGCGGTGGTAGTAGTGCAGCGCCTTCTGGTAGGTGAGGCAGTACAGGGGCTGCGCGCGGCCGGCCACCGGCCCGATGAGCACCATGTCGGCGGTGGGCGAATGCCGGCGCACTTGCTGGTAGGCCACGTCGGCCAGCGGCTGGGCGGGGGCCCGGGCAGCGGCCAGGGTATCGACGTGGGGCGGGGCTTCTTCCTGGGGGTAGTGGCGGCCGGCGTTGGCCAGGGCGCTGGCCGCTTGCAGCCACGAGCCGAAGCTCATGAACAAGCCGGTGAGGGCGATGACGAACGCCCCCGCCGCCGCGTAGAACCCCAGCACCTGGTGCAGGTCGTAGTTCAGGCGCCGCCACCGGGCCCCCCACTTGACGGTGAGGCGCTGGCGGCGCTCCTGCCGGCGCTTGGGCCACCACAGCACCAAGCCAGTGGCTAGCATTACTAAGAAAATGGCGACGGCCACGCCCACCACCCACTCGCCCACGGCCACCGGCAGCAGCAGGTACATGTGCAGGCCCTGCACGATGGTGAAGAAGTCGGTGCGCAGGTTTTGCTCGTGCAGCACCCGGCCGGTGTAGGGGTTCAGCGAAGCCACGTAGCTGCCCCCGGCCGCATCCGAAAAGTACACCGTGGCCGAGCGCCCCGGCCCGTAGTACGTGGTGTAGCCCGGCGTGGCCCCCGGGTGCTGCGCCATGGTGGCCGCGTGCAGGCGCGAGGGCGGCAGCGGGGCCCCGTGGGCCGGCGCGGCCACCAGCCGCCACGGCTCGGTGGCGTCGCGGATCTCGTCCTGAAACGTGAAGATGGCCCCCGTCAGGCTCACCACCAACACCACCAGCCCCGAGCCGAGGCCCAGCCACAAATGCAGTTTGCCGATGGCTTGCTTAACGGTCATGGCGGGGGAAATGGGGTGGGTTGGTGGGGCCCTGTGGCGGATTGATAGGGCCCCTAAGGCTGGTTAAAGAACGTCATGCTCATCGTTCTCAATGCGTGCTTAAAACTTGAACGCCACCGAGCCGATGACGCTGCGCAGCTTTTGCGGGTTCATCGAGCCGTAGCCGATCCAGTAGTGCTGGTCGGTCAGGTTGTCCACCTTCACCGCGAGGCGGTAGCGGGGCTGGTCGTAGAAGGCGCTGGCGTTCAGCACCACGTAGTGCGGCAGCGTAAACTGGCCGAAGTCGGCGTTGTTCACCACCAGGTTGTTGCTGGCGTAGTTGCCGCCCGCGCCCAGGCCCAGGCCCTGGAGCGGGCCGTTGGGGAGGCGGTAGCTCAGCCACAGGTTGGCCAGCACGGGCGAGCCGGCGGTGCCGGGGCGGCGGCCTTCGTAGGCGGCCACGTCGTTGGTCAGCTCCGCGTGGTTGTAGGCAAAGCCGGCCACCGCGTTGAGGCCCGGGAAGGGGTTGATGACCACGTCGGCTTCCACGCCGCGGCTCACCTGCTCGCCGCTCTGCACCTGGGCGTACAGGGCCGCGCCGCGCGGGTCGGAGTCGGTGCGCAGCACGTTCTGGACCCGGATGTCGTACACGCTCAGCGTGGCCGTGAAGCGGCCGCCCAGGCGGTCAAATTTCACCCCGGCCTCTACCTGGTTGGCGTGCTCCAGCTTGGCCGTGATGGGCGCGGTCAACGTGCCGGTCGTGGCGTTGTAGCCGTAATATGAACCCCGGTTGGCAAAGGAATTCTGGAAGTTGGCGAACACCGACAGCTGCGCGGGCACCAGCTGGTACACGGCCCCAAATTTGGGCGAGGCCGCCGTTTGGTTGTAGCCGGCGTTGGCGCCGTCCGCGCCTTTGTTGGCGAAGCGGTCCACCCGCACGGCGGCCAGCACGCTGAGGCGGTCGGTGAGGTTCAGCACGTCCGAAAGGAAGGCGCTGTAGGTGTTGGTCTCGTTATAAACCGGGTACGTGTAGCCGGGGGCCTGCGTGTTGTACAGCTGGGTCATGTTGGCCCCGTTGAAGGCACCGTAGTCGTAGGTCGGCGAGTTGATGGGCACGGTGGCGTAGGTGCTGCCGTACAAGAACTGGTCGTTGCGCACGTGCAGGAAGTCGAAGCCCAGCACCACGCGGTTGCGCAGGCGGCCCAGCTGGAAGTCGCCGTTGAAAAGCTGCTGGACTTGCAGCAAGTGGGCGCGGCTGTTACGGCTCGCTTGGTCGGACTGCTGCAGCGAATCCTGGCCGATGCCCTTGCCGTTGCCCACGATGCCGAAGTAGGGCCCAAAGCCGTCGGAATAGCTGCTGCTCGAGGCGAAGTTGGTGGACGAGCGCAGGGCCGGCGAGAGCTGGTAGTTTACCTGCCCAAACAGGTTGGTGGCCCGGCTGGCGGTCCACAGCCCCGCGCCGCTGTAGGTTTTGCGGTAATCGATGGGGGCCCGGTCGGCCCGGTCGAAGCCCAGCTGGCTGACGGGCGAGTTCGGGAAGAAAAAGGTGCGCCCCGTGGCCGTGCCCCGCTGAAACTCGCCGTCGAGCGTGATGCTCAGCTTGTCGGTGGGCCGGATGGTGAGGGTGGGGGCCAGCGCGTAGGTGCGGCTGAAGCCCACGTTCTGGAAGCTGCCTTCGTAGTTCCAGGCCCCGTTCACCCGGAACAGGACGGTTTTGGCGGGGTTCAGCGGCGTGTTCAGGTCCAGGGCCACGCGGTTGAAGTTGTAGCTGCCGGCCGAGTAGTTCACCTCGCCCCCAAACTTGTCGTAGGCCTTCTTGGTGACGCGGTTCAGCAAGCCGCCGTAGGAGGTGAGCGCGCTGCCGTAGAGCGTGCCCGACGGGCCCTTGATGACTTCGAGCTTTTCGAGGTTGGCCGCGTCGATGGTGGTGGTTACGTTGCCTACCAGGCCGTTGCGCAGCTGGCTCTGCGTCACGAAGCCGCGCATGGTGTAGTAGCTGCCGCCGTCGCCGGCGCGGTTCGTCGATTCCCACATGCGCTGGATGCCGGGCACGTTGCGGGTGGCGTCGTCGGCCGTGAAGACCAGCTGCTCGGTCAGGAGCTCCTTGGTCACGGTGCTGTACACCTGCGGGTTCTCCACGTTTTTGAGCGGCATTTTGGCCACGTCCTCGCTGTTGGTGCGGCTGAACCGGTTGGTCCGCCCCCCGCTCACCACCACTTCCTGGAGCTGCTGGGCGTTCTCGGCCAGCGCAAAATCGACGCTGGCCGGCGGCTGCCCGGGGCCCACGGCCACGGTTTTTTCTTCCGCCACCAGGCCCACCGCCGAAATTACCAGCGTGTAGCTGCCGGGCCGCAGGTGGTCGAGCACGTACTCGCCCTGGGCGTTGGTGATGGCCCCCTGGCCGCGCCCCTTCAGGCCCACCGTCACGGCCTGGGCCGGCTGGCCGTCGGAGGTGGTGACGCGGCCGCGGATGGTGGCCGCTTGCTGCGCTTGGGCGGTGAGGGCGCACCCAACAAAGGCAGTGGCGAGGCCCAGGAGTCGAAGATTTTGCAAAACGTAGCTATTTAGAATTGGTCCAGATTTTTGACAAAGGAACGAACGGAATTCCTTATTTAGAATCAATCCAATAAAATAAATCGCCCCCGGTACGTGCCGCCGGGCGCGCGGGGCCCCACCAATTGCCGGCCGTGGATACCTTGGGGCCCCGCCAACGCGCCGTTGCCGTTGCTCACCAACCAGCCTTGCCCCCATGCCGAACGACCTCACCGTGACCCTGGTCCAAGCCGACCTGCACTGGCACGACCCGGCCGCCAACCGCGCTGCCTTCGACGCCCTGCTGGGGGCCCTAACGGCGCCCACCGACTTGGTGGTGCTGCCCGAAATGTTCACCACCGGCTTCAGCATGGCCGCCGCCGCGCTGGCCGAAACCATGCAGGGCCCCACCGTGGCGTGGCTGCGCGCCACCGCCGCCCGCCTGGGCGCCGTGGTGACGGGCAGCGTCATCATCCGCGCCGGCGACCACTACCACAACCGCCTGCTGTGGGCGCGGCCCGACGGCACGCTGGCGCACTACGACAAGCGCCACCTGTTCACCTTCGCCGACGAGCACCGCACCTACGCCGCCGGCCGGGGGGCCCCGCTGGTGGAGGAGTGGCGCGGCTGGCGCATTTGCCCGCTCATCTGCTACGACCTGCGCTTCCCCGTGTGGAGCCGCAACCCCGCCGCCGCGCCCTACGACCTGTTGCTGTACGTGGCCAACTGGCCGGCCGTGCGCCGGGGCCCCTGGCAGGTGCTGCTGCAAGCGCGCGCCCTCGAAAACGTGGCCTACGTGGCCGGCGTGAACCGCGTGGGCACCGACGGCCTCGGCCACGCCTACGCCGGCGACTCGGCCCTGCTGAACATGCGCGGCGAGTACCTGGCCGCGCCCGGCGACGCCGTGGGCTGCGTCACGCGCACGCTGAGCGGGGCCGACTTGCAGGATTTTCGGGCGAAATTCCCGGCCTTACAGGACGGCGACGAATTTACTTTGGCCGGGCGGTAGCTGCCGGTAGCATGGACGCTGCGAGTCTACGCTACGCCGTTTTATTGGACGGCTAGGCGCTGCACGGCGGCGGTGCCGTCGGCGGCTTCGGCGCGCACCAGGTAGAGGCCGGGGGCCAGGCCGCTGAGGGCCAGGGCGTGTTGGCGGGCCAGGGCGTCGGGGGCCCTAACTACGCGGCCGGTAGCGTCGAGCACCGACACGCGGGTGGGCTGGGCGGTTTCGGCGGTGGCTTGGGCGCGGGCGGGGTTGGGGAATAGGGCCAGGCCCAGGGCCGCGGCGGCGGCCGGGCGGGCGGGCGTGGGCGTGCTGCGGCGCACGGCGTAGCTGCTGATGCCCCCGGTTTCGGTGCCGATGAACAGCTCGGGCACGCCGTCGGCGTTCACGTCGGCCGCGGCCAGGCCGTAGCGCACCAGCGGGCTCTGGCCCAGGCGGTTGCCTTCGTACTGGCTCAGCAGGGCGTTCCAGAACAGGTTGGTGCGGGGCGCGGTGGTGCCGGCCAGCAGCGTGCGGTAGTTGCTGAAAAACCGGACGGCCCCGGTGTTGTCGGCCGTCACGAGGTCGGGCAGGCCGTCGCCGTCGAAATCGGCCACCGCGGGGCTGAGGTGGTAGGGCCGGGCCCCGGCCGCGTCGCGGATTTGCCCGAGGTCGTTGTTCACCACGACGAAAGCGTTTTCCAGCGCCACGCCGGGGCCCTGGTTGCGGAAGTAGCGCAGCGACTGGCCCGGCTCGGTGTAGTCGTCGGTGCCCAGCAGCAGGTCCACGTAGCCGTCGCCGTCCACATCGGTGAAGCACGGCGCGTCGCCCACGAACGAGGGCAGCACCCCGCTGCCCGCCGCGCCCTGGGGCTTAAAGTAATTGGCCGCGGCGGGGTCGAACACCGGCGGCTGGCCCGCCGCGGCCGTGTTCAATATGTAATAAATATAATTGACGTTCTGGTAGTTGGCGGCGTACACCAAGTCCAGGGCCCCGTCGCGGTTCAGGTCCACCAAGGCGGGCTTGAGGGCGTGGAACAGGGCGGGCGCGGTGCCCTTGGCGGCGAGGCCCAGGTAATCGCGCGACACGAGGCTGAACACCGGCTTGGCGGCCGTGCCCACGTTGCGGTAGTACGTCAGGCTGGCGCGGTACTGCCCGTCCACGCGGTCGGCGTTGCTGCCGATGAGCAGGTCCGGCAGGCCGTCGCCGTCGATGTCGCCGAAGGCCGGGGCCGCCGCCTCGCTCACGTCAATCACGTCGTTGGTGAGGAAGCCCTGGGGTTGGTAGCCGAACGCCGGGGCCCCGGTGGCGGCCGTGTTGCGGTACAGGCGCACGTTGTCGCGCTGGCTCACGTTGTCTTGGCTGTTGTCCAGCATGTTGGGGGCCACCACCAGGTCGTTGATGCCGTCGAAATCCGTGTCGATCAAGTAGCCCGCCGGGAACACCGGCAGGCGCACGGGGTTGGTGGCCGACGGGAAATCGGTGCGGATGCTGCTGGCCGTGAGCGCGGCCGCCTGGTTGGTGCCCTGGTTGAGCAGCGCCACCAGCTCGGGGCAGTTGTCGCGGCCGTCGAGCACGTCGTACACGCCGTCGCCGTTCACGTCGAGCACCAGCAGGTTGTGGCCCCCGGTGTGGTCGGGCTTGGCCGCCGCCCCGCCGCCCCGGCAGGCCAGGCCCGGCAGTTGGTAAGCGGCGCACCCGCTGCACGTTTGCAGCTGGGCCCAGTAATTGGTGTCGAGGCGAAAGTTCAGGCCCGCCCCGCAGGCATCGGTGCTGCTGTTCAGGTACAGCTCCACGACGGTGGCGCTCACAAAGTCGTAGCTGAGGATGTCGAGCTTGCCGTCGCCGTTCACGTCGGCAATCGACGGCATGTTGTAGCCGCCGATGGTGAGGTTGCTGGTGCCCGTGCCGGCCCCCGTAAAGCGCAACTGGCTGGTGGTGAGCTGGAAGGCAGGCCGCCCGCCGGCCCCGGCCACGTTGCGGTACACCCGGATGTCGCCCCCGTTCACGTAGCTGAACAGGTCGGGGCGGCCGTCGCAGTCGTAGTCGCGCAGCAGGGCCCAGCCCGCCAGGTCCGGCGGAAACAGGGCCTCGTAGTCGGGCGCGTACTGCCAGCCGCGGCCGCCGCCCGGCTGCGCCGCGTTCAGGAACGTGTAGCAGCGGCTGGTTTGGCGGTCGAAGGCGAACAGGTCGTTCCGGCCGTCGCCGTCCAGGTCGATGCTGCTGAACTGGGGCGTGTTGAAACCGCCGGCCCAGGCCTGGCGCAGCGTGTCGGCGCCCTCCACCACGGCCCCCGCCGCGCGGTACTCGAACCCGCCGAAGGTGGCGGTTTGGGCGCGGGCGGCCGGGGCCCCCAGCAGCATCAACAGCAAAACGGCGTAGCGGCGCAGCATAAGGTGGTGGTTGGGGTGGTTGGTTGTCAGGTTTCGCGCCCGCCGCCGGCGCCTACTGCCGCGGTGGCTACTTGCTCGCTGTCAGTTGCCCGCGCTTGTTGCGCGCTAGCAACCGGCAACTAACAACGGACAACCGCGGCGGTGCACAAAGTTCGCAGCTTAATTTGCCCCGGCGCCGCGGCCGGGTTTGGCCGGGGCCCCTTTCCGCTTATGCCCGCCTTCGACCTGCCCGCCCTCTACGCCCACTACCTCGCCGCCCGCGGCCAGGTCAGCACCGACTCGCGCCAGCCCCAGCCGGGCACCCTGTTTTTTGCCCTGAACGGCCCCAGCTTCCGCGGCGCCGATTTTGCGCCCCAGGCCGTGGCCAAGGGCGCCCAGGTGGCCGTGGTGGACGACGCGGCGCTGGCCGCCCAGGACGACGCTCATTATTTCTTCGCCGCCGACCCGCTGGGGGCCCTGCAAGCCCTGGCCGCGCACCACCGCCAGCAGTTCGGGGGCCCCGTGCTGGCCGTGTCGGGCTCGAACGGCAAAACCACCACCAAGGAGCTGCTCACCGCCGTGCTGGCCAAGCGGTTCCGGGTGCTGGCCACGCTGGGCAACTTCAACAACCACATCGGCGTGCCACTGACGCTCTTGCGCCTGCGGTTGGACGAGCACGACTTTGCGGTGGTGGAGATGGGCGCCAACCACCGGGGCGAAATCGCGGCCTACTGCCAGTGGGCGCGCCCCACCCACGGCCTGCTCACCAACATCGGCAAGGCCCACCTCGAAGGCTTCGGCGGGGCCGCGGGCGTGGCCCTGGGCAAGGGCGAGCTGTTCGATTTTTTGCGCGACACCGGCGGCCTGGCGTTCGTGAACACCCTCGACGCGCAGGTGGCGGCCCGGGCATCGGTGGTGGCCGCGCGCCGCACCTACCCGGGGCCCGCCGACGATTTTCCCGCCACACTGCTCGCCGCCGACCCCGCCCTGGCCCTGCGCTTGGGGCCCCAGGGCCCCGACGTGGCGGTGCAGCTCACCGGCGGCTACAACTTCCCCAACCTGGCCGCCGCCGCCGCCGTGGGCCAGTTTTTCGGCGTGCCGCCCGATGCCGTGGCCGCCGCCCTGGCCGCCTACAACCCCCAGAACAACCGCTCGCAGCTGGTGCGCACCGCCCGCGGCAACGAACTCGTCCTCGACGCCTACAACGCCAACCCCAGCAGCATGGCCGCCGCGCTGCGCAGCTTCGCCCAGCGCCCCGCCGCGGCCGGGCAGCGCAAGCTGGTCATCCTCGGCGACATGTTCGAACTGGGCCCCGAAGCCGCCGCTGAGCACCGCGCCCTGGGCGAGCTGCTGGCCGGCCTGGCGCTGCCCGAAATCGTGCTGGTGGGGCCCCTGCTGGCCGGCGCCCAGCCGGCGCTGGGCCCCGGGGCCCACCACTTCGCCACCAAGGCCGCCGCCGCCGCCTGGCTGGCCGCCGCGCCCCCCAGCGGCCGGCAGGTACTGGTGAAGGGCAGCCGCGGCATGGCCCTGGAAACGCTGGTAGAGCTGCTGTAAGCAGCTGACAATAAGCCGAAAGGCCGTCCTGCTTCACTACGCGAAGCAGGACGGCCCACCTATTTGCTGCGCACCATTTACTGGTTTAAAACGGGCTATCCAAGTCCGCCAGGGGGGGCAGGATGGCGTCTTTGGGCGAAATCACTGGGTTTTCCACGCCCCAATCGATGCCCAGCGCCGGGTCGTTCCAGCCCAGGCCGCCCTCGGAGGACGGCGCGTAGTAGCCGGAGCATTTGTAGAGGAACAGCGTGTCTTCCTCCAGGGCCACGAAGCCGTGGGCGAAGCCGACGGGCACGTAGAAAATGTTGCCCAGCGCGGCGCTCAGCTCCACGGCCACGTGCTGGCCGTAGGTGGGCGAGGCGCGGCGGATGTCCACCACCACGTCCAGGGCCCGGCCCTGGGCCACGCGCACCAGCTTGGCCTGCGCGTGCGGCGGCTGCTGGAAATGCAGGCCCCGCAGCACGCCGGGCTGCGACTTGCTCTGGTTGTCCTGCACCCAGTCGAGGCCGGCGGGCAGGCCGGCCTCCTGCATCAGGCGGGCGCTGAAGGTTTCGTAGAACACCCCGCGCGGGTCGCCAAACAGGCGGGGAATGAACTCGATAGGGCCGGCAATGGCGTTTTTTTTGATTTGCATAGGGCAGCAAAATTATGGAACAGCGCGTGGGCAAGCGGTTATTTTTTGGGCCCTGGCACAGCGGCCACGGCTTGCAGGTACTGGTCCAGCACCAGTTTTTCGTCGAACTTGGCTTCGGCCAGCGCGCGGCTGGCCCGGCCCATCTGCTGCAACACCGGGGGCCCCAGGCGCAGCACTTGCAGCATTTTGGCGGCCAGGTCGGGGCCCGAGCGCACCTGGCAGAGGTAGCCGTTCTGGCCGTCCTGCACGGTGTCGCGGCAGCCGGGCACGTCGGTGGTAACCAGGGGTTTGCCGCAGGCCGCCGCTTCGAGCAGGGTTTTGGGCGTGCCCTCGCGGTAGCTGGGCAGCACCACGCAGTCGGCGCGGTGCAGGTGGCCGGCCACGTCGTCGGAGCGGCCCAGGTACTCGATGTCGCCGCCTGCGAGCCAGCCCTCGAACACGGCCCGGGCCACGCCCACGCCGCCGGCCTCGTCCAGGGCCCCCAGCAGCTGCACCCGCGTGCCGGGCACGGCCTGGCGCACCAGCCGGGCGGCCTCAAAATATTCCTGGATGCCCTTCTCGTAGAGCACCCGCGCCACCATCAAAAACACGAACGGCTCGTTGCGCCCAAACGCCGGGGCGGGCCGGAACCGGGCCGTGTCCACGCCCGAGCCGGGCAGCAGGCCGGCAATTTCGGCCCGCACCAGGCCGTGCTGGATGAAGAGCTGGCGGTCGTCGGCGTTCTGGAAAAACACCCGGTGCGGGAACCGGAACGCCACCCGGTACAGGCCCAGCGCCACGCGGCTCACCAGGTTGCGGATGAGGAACACCGTGCCCAACCCGCTGACGTTGTTGATGCTGGGCACGCCCGCCAGCCGCGCCGCCAGCGTGCCGTAGATGTTGGGCTTGATGGTGTAGTGCAGCACCACGTCGGGCCGCTCGCGCCGGTAAATCTTGTAGAAGCGGCGCGTGAGCTGGGCGTCTTTAGCGGGGTTGGTGCCCTTGTTTTCCATCAGGATGGGCACGAAGCGGCAGCCCAGCTCGGTTTCGAGGCGCGCGGAGTAGTCGTCGGGCGGGGCAATGGCCAGCACCTCGTGGCCGGCGGCTTGCAGGGCCCGTACGAGGCCGGCGCGGAAATTCCAGATGTTCCAGCTGGTGTTGATAACGATGGCGACGCGCACGAATAGAATACTAAATAAGAAACGGCAAAAAGGCAGCCCGCGCAAAGGTCGGAACAACCCCGCCGCCGCGCCGACCTTTGCGGCCGTAATCTTTGTTATTGGCGCATGATGCTTCGTTTGCTACTCCCCGTTTTGCTGGGGGCCCCGGCCGGGCTGCGGGCCGCCCCGCCCGTGCCGCCGGGCAAAACTATTTTCCAGCAAAACTGCGTGCGCTGCCACGGGGCCAACGGCAGGCTGGGCCTCAACGGGGCCCACGACCTGACCAAGAGCAACCTCAACGCCTTTGGCCGCACCTATTTGGTGACGAACGGCTTGGGCAAGATGCCGGCCTTCAAAACCAAGCTCACTGCCGCCCAAATTGCCCAGGTGGTGGCCTACTCGCAGACGCTGAAATAGCGGGCAACCCAAAAGATTTGGGCGGGGCTATATGCAACCGTTGGATTATTGAATTATGTCTGTTAATTCGTGACATAGTCCTGGTTTCCACTCATTTCTTGCACCATGCTACTTGCTACTTTTTTGCGGCGCGGGCTGCCGGCCGTGGCCGCACTGTGCCTGGCCGGGGCCTCCGCCCTGGCCCAAACCGGGGCCCTGCCCGCGGGCATGGCCCGGGTGACTTCGGTGGAGGGCATCACCGAGTACCAGCTCAAAAACGGGCTGCGGGTGCTGGTGTTCCCCGACCCGTCGAAGGCCACCATGACCGTGAACGTGACCTACCTGGTGGGTTCGCGGCACGAGGGCTACGGCGAAACCGGCATGGCCCACCTGCTGGAGCACATGGTGTTCAAGGGCTCGCCCAAGCACCCCAACATCCCGCAGGAGCTGACCGAGCACGGCGCCTCGCCCAACGGCTCGACCTACTACGACCGCACCAACTACTTCGAAACCTTCGCCGCCACCGACGCGAACCTGAAGTGGGCCCTGGACCTGGAATCGGACCGGATGGTGAACTCGTTCATCGCCAAAAAGGACCTCGACACGGAGTTCAGCGTGGTGCGCAACGAGTTCGAGAGCGGCGAGAACTCGCCCCAGAACGTGCTGATGGAGCGGGTGCTGAGCACGGCCTACCTCTGGCACAACTACGGCAAGAGCACCATCGGCTCGCGCGAGGACATCGAGCGGGTGCCCATTCCCAGCCTCCAGGCGTTTTATAAGAAGTACTACCAGCCCGACAACGCCGTGCTGCTGGTAGCGGGCAAGTTTGAGCCGGGCCCCACGCTGGCGCTTATCAACCAGTACTTTGCGGGCATTCCCAAGCCCACCCGCGCCCTGGCCCCCACCTACACCACCGAGCCCACCCAGGACGGCGAGCGGCAGGTGACGCTGCGCCGCCCCGGCGACGTGCAGGCCGTGGCCGCCGCTTACCACGTGCCCGCGGGGCCCCACCCCGACTACGCCGCCGTGGACGTGCTGCTCGACGTGCTGACCAACGAGCCCTCGGGCCGCCTCTACAAGGCCCTGGTTTCGACCAAGCAGGCGGCCTCGCAGTGGGCCTACGCCCCGGCCCTGCACGACCCCAGCTTTGCCTACTTCTACGCCGAGGTGCGCCAGGGCCGCTCCCTCGACTCGGCCCGCACCACCATGCTGGCTACCCTCGACGGCGTGGCCCGGCAGGCCCCCACGGCCGAGGAAGTGGAACGCGCCAAGACCAAGCGCCTGAAGGACCTGGAGTTGCTGTTCCAGAACAGCGAGCAGGTGGGGCTGGCCATGAGCGAGTTCGTGGCCAGCGGCGACTGGCGCCTGGTGTACCTCTACCGCGACAACCTGCGCCGCGTGACGCCCGCCGACGTGCAGCGCGTGGCGGCGGCCTACCTCAAGCCCAGCAACCGCACGGTGGGCCTGTTCGAGCCCGACGCCAAGCCCGACCGCAGCGCCGTGCCGCCCACCCCCGACGTGGCGGCCCTCGTGAACGGCTACAAGGGCGAGGCCCCCGTGGCCGTTGGCGAAGCCTTCGACGCCGCGCCTGCCAACATCGACGCCCGCACCCGGCGCGTGCCCGAGGGCGGCGTGAAGCTGGCCCTGCTGCCCAAGCAAACCCGGGGCAACGCCGTGAACCTGCAGCTCCGGCTGCGCTACGGCACCGAAGCCAGCCTCGCCAACAAGCCCGCGCTGGCCAGCCTCACGGCGTCCATGCTGGAGCGCGGCACCAACACCCGCTCCTACGCGCAAATCCGCGACGCCTTTGACAAGGCCAAGGCCCAGGTGCGCATCTACGGCTACGGCCAGAGCACCAACGTTTCCGTGCAAACGGCCAAGGAAAACCTGCCCGCCGTGCTGGCCGTGGCGCTGGACTGCCTGCGCAACCCCACCTTCCCGGCCGACGAGTTCGAGAAGCTCAAGCAAGAGCGCTTGGCCGGCTTGGAGAGCCAGAAGCAAGAGCCGCAGGCCCTGGCCTTCAACCTGGCGCAGCGCCTGGGCAGCCCCTACCCCAAGGGCCACCCGTTCGCGGTCCTGTCGTTTGACGACGAAATCGCGGCCGTCAAGGCCCTGAAAGTGGAGGACGTGCGGGCGTTCTACAAAACCTTTTACGGGGCCCAAAACGCCACGCTGGCCGTGGTGGGCGCGTTCGACGAAGCCGGCCTGCGCAAAACCGTGAAGGGCCAGCTCGGTGGCTGGAAGGCCAGCAGCGCCTACGCCCGCGTGCCGAAGCGCGTGTTTGAGGGCCCCGGGCAAACGCAGGCGCTGCAAACCGCCGACAAGGCCAACGCCATGTTCGTGACCGAGTTGAGCTACCCGCTGCGCGACGACTCGCCCGACTACCCGGCCGTGTACATGGCCAACTACATCCTGGGCGGCGGCTTTCTGAACTCGCGCTTGGCCACCCGCATCCGCCAGAAAGAGGGCGTGAGCTACGGCGTGGGCTCGTGGGTGGACGCCGACGACACCGACGAGGTGGGCAGCTTCATGTCGTACGCCATCTACAACCCCGACAATTCGGCCCGGCTGGAGCAGGCCTACCGCGAGGAGGTGGAACGCCTGGCCAAGGACGGCGTGACGGTCGAGGAGCTGAAGGCGGCGCAGTCGGCGGCGCTGCAAAGCTTCCAGGTGGAGCGCTCGCAGGACGACAACCTGGCCCGGCAGTGGGCCCAGTACCTGGCCAAGCCTGCGGGCCGCACCTTCGCCTACGACGCCGAGCGCGACCGGCGCATCGGGGCCCTCACGCCGGCGCAAGTGAACGCGGCGGCCAAAAAATACCTTGACTACTCGAAGCTCACCATCGTAAAAGCCGGCGACTTCGCCCGCAAACCAGCCGCCGCCCCGCCCCAGCCGTAACTTCGTGGTGGGGGCCCCCGGGCGGGCCGGCGGCCGGCTTTTTGCCCCGCCCGGCGCACCCGGGGGCCCCTTGTCAACGAATTTCTTTATGGCCAAATCCAAATCCAACAGCTGGAACCCCAGCGGCAGCACCCGCCACTACTCCACCGACACCACCCAGGCCCACGCCTCGGCGGGCACCGGCAAAAGCCGCCTGCACGCCACGGCCGTGGAGCAGGAAACCGCCGTGCTCATCAGCGTGCCCCCGCGCCGCCAGAACGAGCACCAGACCACCGAATACCTCGACGAGCTGGCTTTTCTGGTGGAAACCGCCGGGGCCATCGCCACCGAGCGCTTCGTGCAGCGCCTCGAAAAGCCCGACATCCGCACCTACGTGGGCGAGGGCAAGCTGGCCGAAATCAAGGCCTACGTGCACCACCACAACACGAGCATGGCCGTGTTCGACGACGACCTCTCGCCCTCGCAGTTGCGCAACCTGGAGGCCGAGCTGAAGGTGAAAATCGTGGATAGGTCGCTGCTGATTCTGGACATTTTCGCCCTGCGTGCCAAGTCGGCCACCGCCCGCACGCAGGTCGAACTCGCGCAATACCAGTACCTGCTGCCCCGCCTCACCGGCCTGTGGACGCACTTGGACAAGCAGCGCGGCGGCGTGGGCATGAAGGGCCCCGGCGAGACGGAAATCGAAACCGACCGCCGCATCGTGCGCGACCGGATTGCCTTCCTCAAGGAGAAGCTCGAAACCCTCGACAAGCAGGCGCACACCCAGCGCAAGGCCCGCGGGGGCCTCATCCGGGTGGCGCTGGTGGGCTACACCAACGTGGGCAAGAGCACGCTGATGAACACGCTGGGCAAGGCCGAGGTGTTCGCCGAAAACAAGCTCTTTGCCACCGTCGACGCCACCACCCGCAAGGTGGTGCTGGACAACACGCCGTTCCTGCTCTCCGACACGGTCGGGTTCATTCGCAAGCTGCCTACCAAGCTGATCGAGAGCTTCAAGAGCACGCTCGACGAGATTCGGGAAGCCGACTTGTTGCTGCACGTGGTGGACATTTCGCACCCCGGCTTTGAAGAGCAAATCCAGGTAGTGAACGACACGCTGCTGGAAATCGGGGCCGCCGAAAAGCCGCTGCTGCTGGTGTTCAACAAAATCGACCAGTACCGCCCCGACGAAATCCCGGCCGACGACTTCGCCGCCGAGGCCGCCGAAGCGGAACGCGAGACCAACGCCCGCCCGCCCCTGGCCCAGCTGCAAGCCACCTACATGGCCAAGCTGCACGACCCGGTGGTGTTCGTTTCGGCCCAAACCCGCGAGAACCTCGACGAGCTGCGCCAGCTGCTGGGGCAGCGCGTGGCGGCCCTGCACCAGCAGCGCTACCCTTACGAAGCCGCCGCCGAGTAGCGGGGCCCCACTTCCTACCCAATAACCCGGTTCCCAACGCCCCGGCCGCGCAAGCAGCCGGGGCGTTGTGTTACCCCGCAGGCGGGAGCGTACCGCTTTGCCGCCAAGACTTGGCGGCCCGTGCGGTTGCGCCTACCTTCGGCGCGGCCCCAGCGCGCCAACCAGGCAAGGCGCCCGGGCGCGGCACAAACGCCCCATTTTCTGCTTCTATGTTTATATTTTTTTACGGAACTGGCAGCGCTTGCGTCGCCACCGAGCCCCTGCCCGACCTAGCGTGCGCCAACTGCGGCACGCGCGGCTCGTTGGTGTGCTCGGTCTTCTCGCGCTACCTGAAGCTCATGTTCACTCCGGTGTTTCCCATCGGCAAACGCAGCGTGACGGTGTGCCGGCACTGCCAGCAAACCCTGACCGGCAACGCCCTGCCCGCCGCCTACCGCGCGCCCGTGCAGGCCGTGCAAGGCCGGGCCCGCACGCCCCTCAGGCATTTTGCGGGGCTACTGCTGGTGGGCGCGCTGGCGGCGTTCATCTTTGCCGTGGGCTGGTTTGGCCCCAAGCGCCTGGCGCCAACGGCCATTACGCAAGCCTCGTTTTCTCCCGAAACCGTCGGGGCCCGCTACCGCGTCAACGCCGCGCCCAGCGGCGTCCCCTACATTTTGTCGGAGGTCACGCACGTCACCGCCGATAGTGTGCACTGCCACATGACCAACCCGCTCCGGGGCCCCCTTTCGGCGACCAGCGCCGCCCAGGCCCTGCGCGACTCGGTGCCCGAAAACGGGGCCCGCAGCTTCACCGCGGCGGAATGGCACGCCGCCACCACGGGCCAGGGCCCCTTCAAGCGGGTCGACTAGGTGCACCCTCGCCGGTGGGCCCCAAGGCTACCCCAGGGGCCCCACCGACGGTGCCGCCGCCCGGCTGCAAGCAGTTCTAGCCAACGCCAGCCGCCCCCCGGCGCGACCGGGCACGTGGCCGCCACCGGGAGCGGCTGGGTTAACCCAACTGCTTATTGCGGCCGGCTTTTCAGGCGGACGGCCCGGAACTCGGAGCCGGCTTTCCACCGCGGGAAGGTGGTTTCGGCGGCCAGTTTCTGGCCGATGCGGAACAGCAGGCGGGCGTCCTGGGCGGCGCCGCGCAGGTCCCAGTTGGGGTTGTACTGGTCGGAGGGCTGGTGGTAGTTGTTGGCCTCGAAGTCTGCGCGCTCCTTTTCGGCGAAGGCCTTGCCGTGCAGGCGGCTCTCGAACGAGCCGCTGGCGTAGAGGGCCGGCACGCCCACTTTGGCAAAGCTGAAGTGGTCGGAGCGGTAGAAGCTGCCGGTTTCGGGGTGCTGGTACGGGATGACGTAGCGGTTTTGCTCCTTGGCGGCGGCGCGGGCGTAGTCGTCCAGCTCCGACTGCCCGTAGCCGGTGATGGTAAGGTCGCGCATGGGCCCGAAGGCCAGCAGCTCGTCCATGTTGATGTCGGCCACGGTGTTAGCCACCGGAAACAGCGGGTGCTGGGCGTAGTAATCCGAGCCCAGCAGGCCCTGCTCTTCGCCCGTCACGGCCAGGAACACGATGCTGCGCTGCGGCTTTTCCTTGGCTTGCCGGAAGGCGGTGGCAATGGCCAGCAGGCCGGCGCAGCCGCTGGCGTTGTCCAGGGCCCCGTTGTAAATCGAGTCGCCTTTCACGGCCGGGCCGATGCCCAGGTGGTCCCAGTGCGCCGAATAAATGACGTACTCCTTGGGCCGGGTGGCGCCGGGCAGCACGGCCACCACGTTTTTCGAGGTTTTGTAAGTGATTTTGTTGTGCAGCGTGGTCGTCAGGTTCAGGCCCAGCGCCTGGCCTTTGAAGCCGCGCTGGTTGGCGGCGGCGTAGAGGGCGTCGTAGTTCTGGCCGGCGGCGGCGAAGATGCGCTTGGCGGCATCCAATGTCATCCAGCCTTCGAGGGCCACTTTGCGGGCGCCGTGGTCGGGCGTGGTGGGGTGCAGCTTGGCGCCGCCGTTGCTGCTCTGCACCACCGTCCAGGGGTACGAGGCGGGCTTGGTGTCGTGGACGATGAGCAGGCCGGCGGCGCCGTGGCGGGCGGCCTCCTCGTACTTGTAGCCCCAGCGGCCGTAGTAAGTCATGGCCTTGCCCTGGAACATCGTGGTGTCGTTGCCCGCGTTGCCGGGGTCGTTGATGAGCACCACCACGGTTTTGCCCTTCACGTCGAGGCCGGCGTAGTCGTCCCACTGGTACTCGGGGGCCGTCACGCCGTAGCCAGCAAACACCAGCGGCGAATCCTTGATCTCCACCGTGGGCTTTTCGCGCTCGGTCAGGAACATGAAGTCGGTGCGGTACTTGAGCGCCAGGCTTTTGCCCGGGCCCGTCACCGTGGCCACCGAGTCGGGCCGGCCGGCAATTTCCACCAGCGGCACCGCTTGGAAGTAGCTGCCGCCGGGGCCCGGCTGCAGGCCCAGCTTCTTGAATTCGGCGGCCAGGTAGGCGGTGGCTTTTTCCTCGCCCGCCGTGAACGGCCGCCGGCCCTGAAACGCGTCCGACGCCAGCACCTTGATGTGCTGGGCCAGCAGCGCGGGCGTAATGCCGTCGGCGGGCGTGGGCACGCTGGCCGTGTCGGTGGGCGCCGCTTCGGCCGCGGGGGCCCCGGCGGCGGCGTCCGCGGTGGTGGGTTTGCCCTGGCAGCCCGCCAGCAGCAGGCCGGCCGCCACCGGCGCCAGCCAGGGGCGCATCGTAGGTAAATGCATCGGTGAGTGGAAAAAGTGATGGCCGGCCCCGGCAGGGGCCCGCCGCGAATGTAGGGACCGAACCGCCCGGCGGCGGGCAACGCCGGCCGCACCCCCCGCGTAAGAGGCCTATCTTCCCCTTAAATCTCTTTCACTGATGAGCGACAATAACAACACGCCGAGCGGCACGCTGGGCGGCATTGTATCTTCCATTTTCGGCGGCAACAACAGCGCCAAGCCCGGCAGCACGCTGGGCGACATGGCATCGGCTATATTCGGCGGCGACAAAACCGGCAGCGACGTGGCCAAGGGCTTCACCGCCCGCCACCGGGTGCTGAGCGGCGTGCTGCTGGCCGCTGGCGTTTTCTACCTCTACCGGCGGATCAAAAACAAAGACACCGCGTTTTAGCGCAACCGGACGGACCTTTGCCCGGATTATTGGCCTGCCGCTTGTGGTTTTACATCCACGGGCGGCAGGCTTTTTTTGGGGGCCCAGCGAAGGCCACTGCGTGCTGAAGGCGAGAGATTTGAGGTCCGCGCAGCTTAGTAACGGTTTTCGGGTGCAGCCAGTGTACCTGTACGCCAAGCTGTGCTTGGCCTTGCCTATGCTGCTTTTGGGGCCTAGGGGCAAGGCTCAGCCCAGCTTGGCGGTACAGGCTACGTGCATTTATTTGAAAACCGCTCTAAGCCGGCGGAGGACGGGCAGGCAAAGCGGGGCCCCAACTTGAATAGCGAACGGACGAAATATTCCGATACCTTGGGCGTTGTGATTTCCTAAACCCCTCTTCCGCATGGCATTTTTTAGAAAGAAGCCCGCCGGGGCCCCCGCCCCGCCCAAAAGCACCGCCCGCGAGTGGGCCGATTCACTGCTGTTTGCCGTGGTGGTGGCTAGCATTTTCCGCTGGTCGGCAGCCGAAGCCTACGTTATCCCCTCGCCCAGCATGGAACACTCGCTGCTGGTGGGCGAATACCTGGTGGTGAGCAAGTTGCACTACGGCCCTATCACCCCGCAGACGCCGTTGCAAGTGCCGCTCACGCACCAAACGGACCCGCTGTTTCACCTGAAAAGCTACTCCGACCTCATTCAATTGCCCGCGTTCCGTTTCCCGGGCTTTTCGGAAATCAAGCGCAACGACGTGGTGGTGTTCCACGTCCCGTTTGAGGCGCAGTATCCGGCCGACCTGGGCACCAACTACGTGAAGCGCTGCGTGGCCGTGGCCGGCGACCGGTTCGAGCTGCGCGACGGCCAGCTGCTGGTGAACGGCCAGGTGGCCCCCGGGGCGGGCGAGCTGGAGCACAAGTACTTCATCCAGACCACCGAAAACAACGACGACGTGCAGCGCGACTTCCGCGCCCACGGCGTGGTGGACTACCACCTGACGGCCGACGACCAGCTGATTTACGACAACGAGGGCAAGCCCGCGCTGCAAACCCACGCCCGCTACGGGCCCGGCTACGAGGTGGACTGCACGCCCGCCGCGGCGGCGTTTTTCCGGGCCCAACCCTACGTGCGCGGCGTAGTGGCCGAGGTGGAGCCCGCCGGCCAGCCCGCGCCCTGGGGCCCCGCGCTCTTCCCCGACAACCCCGACTACCCGGCCACCGAGGTAGCGCCCGCCACGCCCGGCCTGCGCCACTGGAACCAGGACAACTACGGGCCCCTGGCCGTGCCCAAAAAGGGCCAAACTGTGCAGCTCACGCCCGAAAACGCAGCCGTGTACTACAAAATCATCCTCCGCTACGAGCACAACGAAGGCATCGCCCTGCGCGCCACCGGCAACGACCTCACCATCCTGCAAAACGGCCAGCCGCTGACCAGCTACACGTTTCAGCAGAACTACTACTTCATGATGGGCGACAACCGCCACGACTCGCTCGACTCGCGCTTCTGGGGCTTCGTGCCCGAAGACCACGTGGTGGGCAAGGCCGTGCTCGTGTGGCTCTCGTTGGACCCCTACGCCGATTTCCTCCACAAAGTGCGCTGGAGCCGCCTGTTCCATAGCGTCAGCTAAGAGCTTGTAGGCAAATAATTTTGAACGTCATGCTGAGCGCAGCCGAAGCATCTCTACCGCGGCAGTAATCATTGATTGGTGGAGCAGTAAAGATGCTTCGGCTGCGCTCAGCATGACGTTCTGGGGGTTTTAGATGACTTTTCCTGCACCCTCGTAAAGCCCGCCCCAACCGGCGGGCTTTTTGGTGGCCAGGGGCCGCTTGCGGGCGTTTTTTAAGCCCACGCCGCGGGCCGGTGCGGGGCCCCGGGCGCGAAAAAATTGTCCCGTGCGCCCGCACCGTTTGCGCCCGACCTTTGCGCCATGCACACCCTCGCCCAACTCCGCGCCGGGCAGCTGGCCGGCGCCACCCGCCTCGACCTGGCCGCGGACCTGACGGAATTCCCGCCCGAGATTTTCGAGCTGGCCGACACGCTCGAAATCCTCAACCTGTCGGGCAACCGCCTCGCGGCCCTGCCCGCCGACTTCGGGCGGCTGCACCGGCTGCGCGTGCTGTTTTGCTCCGACAACCGGTTCACCGAAGTGCCGGCCGTGCTTGGGCAATGCCCGCAATTGAGCATGGTGGGCTTCAAGGCCAACCGCATCCGGCGGCTGCCCGCGGGGGCCCTCACGCCGGCCCTGCGCTGGCTCATTCTCACCGACAACCAGCTCGAAAGCTTGCCGCCCGAGTTGGGCCAGTGCCCCCAGCTGCAAAAGCTGATGCTGGCCGGCAACCGCCTCGCCCACCTGCCCGAAGAGTTGGCCCACTGCGCCCGGCTGGAGCTGCTGCGCATCGCCGCCAACCGCTTCAAGGCCCTGCCGGCGTGGCTGCTGGCCCTGCCCCGGCTGGCGTGGCTGGCCTACGCCGGCAACCCGTTTTGCGCCGAGGCCGAGGCCGCCGCGCTGGCCCGCCACCCCGTCGCGGCCGTCGAGTGGCACCGCCTGGCGCTGGAAGAAGTGCTGGGCGAGGGCGCGTCGGGCGTCATCTACCGGGCCCGGTGGCACCCGCTGGGGGCCCCGGCGGCCGACGTGGCCGTGAAGCTCTTCAAGGGCGCCGTGACCAGCGACGGCCTGCCGCACAGCGAGCTGGCCGCCTGCATCAGCGCCGGGGCCCACCCCCACCTCATCGCCGTGCGCGGCCAAATCGCCGACCACCCGGCCGGGGCCGAGGGCCTGGTACTGGAGCTGATTGACCCCGCCTTTGGCAACCTGGCCGGGCCGCCCAGCCTGGCCACCTGCACCCGCGACGTGTACGCGCCCGGCACCGCCTTCGCCCTGGGGGCCCTGCTGCGCCTGGCGCACGGCGTGGCTTCGGCGGCCGCGCACCTGCACGCGCAGGGCGTGCTGCACGGCGACTTGTACGCCCACAACGTCTTGAACACCAGCGATGGCAACTGCCTGCTGGGCGACTTTGGGGCGGCCTGCTTCTTTGCCCCCGACAGCCCCACCGCCCTGGCCTTGCAGCGCCTGGAGGTGCGCGCGTTTGCTTGCTTGCTCGAAGAGCTGCTGGAGCGCTGCGGGGCCCCGGCCGCCGCCCTGGCAGGGCTATGGGACTTGCAGGGCCGCTGCGCCCAGCCGGCCGTGGGCGAGCGGCCGCTGTTTGCTGAAATCCGGGAGGTGCTGGCGGCCTTGCTGCCCGGCGCGGCGGGCTAGGGCCCCGGCGGGCCCCGGGGCCCTACTTGCCCGTTGCGGCCGTGGGCGCGTCCACGGGCTTGGACTGCGGCGACGAGCGCTGGCGCAGGAAAATGGTGAGGCCCACCAGCGAGCGGATGGAAATGAACTCGCCCTGCCCGTTTTGGAACGACTCGAACCAGAAGCGGGACGTGTGCAGGTAGCCCCACACCGACACCCGCGGCTGGCCCTCGTGCGCCTGCTCAATGTTGTAGACGCCCGCGCCGCCCCGCGCGGGCAGGTAGACGGACGCCAGGAACAGCGCGAAAAAAGTTAGGCTCAGCGAGTGCTGGTACAGCTTCAACCACCAGCCGCCGCGGCGCACGGGCCAGGGAGCGTTTGGCCCGGCAGCGCGGCCAGGCCCAGCATCGTTAGGAGCAAGCCGTTTTCGTAAAAGAACCGCCGCAGGGCGGCGGCGGAAGCGGGCATGGCGGGAGGAATAGGTTGGCCGAGGGCCCGTATCGGAGCGCCCAGTTGCCGTATTTGCGCACGCCCAGCCGAAGCGGCCTGGCCCGCAGCGAAGTTGGCCGCCCCAAACGCAAAATAGCTCCGCGCGCAGGGCCGGGCCGCGGGGCCGCGGAGCGCACCGCCGGCCCCTTCGGTGGGCCCCGGCGCTCGGTTCGGGCCGAGCCCCTAGCTTCGCGCCATGAAAACGCTGTACCTCCTCCGCCACGCCAAGTCGAGCTGGAGCTTCGACGACCTGACCGACCAGGAGCGCCCGCTCAACGACCGGGGCCGCGACGACGCCCCGCGCATGGGCCAGGCCCTGGCCCAGCGCGGCATCCAGCCCGATGCGCTGGTGAGCTCCTCGGCGGTGCGGGCCCTGAGCACGGCCGTGCTGGTGGCCCGCGAGCTGGGCTTTCCGCACGAAAAAATCACCGTCGACCCCGCCATCTACCGCGCCGACGCCGACGCGCTGCTCGCCATCATCCGGGCCCTGCCCGACGCGGCCGCATCGGCGCTGCTGGTGGGCCACAACCCCACCATCACCGACGCGGCCAACGCCCTCTCGCCCAGCTCGTTCCACGAGCTGCCCACGGCGGCCGTGGTGTGCCTGCGCTTCAGCACCGGCCGCTGGGAGGAGGTGGCCCGCGCCAACGCCGAGTTCTACTTCTACGACTACCCGAAGAACGCAGGGTAGCGGCGGGGCCCCGCGGCACGCGAAGATTCGCGGGGCCCTAGCAGTGGCAATGCCTGCTGGCGCCCTGCTTAACGGCGTAGCGTGGAAGTTAAGAATTGCGGCCTACCTTGCGGCGGGCTCCGGCGGCCCCTGGCTTGCTTTAGGCAGCTGCTTCCGGATCAGGCGTTTACTTCAGCGGTGCGCAATGGGGGTTCGGGTTTTCGTCGCAACGAAATGGGCCGAACGGGCCGTAGCCCTGGCCTTGCTGCTGGCGCTGGCGGCGGCCGGGCACGCCCAGGGCCCGGGGCCCCCGCTGAGCACGGCCGACGGCCTGACGGACAACACGGTGCAGTGCCTGGCCCAGGACCGGCAGGGGTTTTTGTGGGCCGGCACCCAGGACGGGCTGAGCCGCTACGACGGCCGCGCCTTCCGCACGTTTCGGGCCGATGCGCGGCGGCCGGGGGCCCTGGCCGGCAACTTCGTGCGCGCCCTGGCCCCCGACCCGGTGCGCGGCGGCCTGTGGGTGGGCACCGGCGACGGCGTGTGCTACTACGACCCGCGCACCGAACGCTTCGGCCGCGTGCCCACCGACTCGGCCGCCCACTACTTCGTGAACGCCCTGCTCGCCGACCCCGCGGGCGGCGTCTGGATTGGCACCGAAAGCGGCCTTTGGCACTACGCCCCCGCCACCCACCGCCTGCGCCGCTACTGGTACGCCCCCGGTGGGGCCCCGGCCAGCGCCGGCCGCCGCAACTCGGTGCGGGCCCTGGCCCGCGACGGGGCCGGCACCGTGTGGGCCGGCACCGGCGAGGGCCAGCTCTGCCGCTTCGACCCCGCCACCGGCGCCCTGCGCCCCGAGCCGCGCTACGGCCCGGCCGGCCCCGCCCCGCTGAGCGCGCTGGCCGCCGCGCCCGGCGGGGGCCTGTGGGCCGGCACCGAGGGCGGCGGCCTGCGCTACCTGCCGCCGGGCCGCCCCGCCGCGGACTTGGTGCCGGCGGGGCCCGGCCAGCCGCCCGTGCGCAGCCTGTGGGCGGACGCGCGCGGCGGGGCCTGGGTGGCCACCGCCGCCGGGCTGCGCTACTGGCCCGTGGTGGCCCCAGCGAATGCCCCCGCCCTAGCTCCAGCCCTGGCACCCGACTCGCTCCGGCTGGCGGGCGAGGTGCTGGCCCTGGCCCCCGACCGCGCCGGCCAGTTGTGGGCCGGCACCGGCGCAGGCTTGCGCCGGCTCGACGTGCGGCCCTCGCCCTTTGCGCTGCGGCCGCTGGGGCCCGTGTGGGCGGTGGCGCCGGCCGCCGGGCGCTTGTGGGTGGGCACCGAGCGCCAGGGCCTGCTGCGCCTCGACCCGCGCACCGGGGCCGTGGCCGAACGCCTGCGCCACCGCCCGCCGGACCCCGCTAGCCTGGCCGACGACTTTGTGCGCTGCGTGCTGCCCGACGCCGACGGGGGCCTGTGGGCCGGCACCCAGCGCCAGGGCCTCGACTACCGGGCGGCGGGGGCCCCGGGGTTCCGCCACTTCCGCCACGCGCCGGGCGATGCCGGCACGCTGGCCGACGACTTCGTGCGCTGCCTCTACCGCGACCCGCTGGACGGGGCCCTGTGGGTGGGCACCGAGGGCGGCCTGAGCCGGCTGGCCGACGCGAGAAGCGGGCGCTTCACCACCTACCGCCGCCGGGCCGACGACCCGCACGGCCTGCCCAACAACTTCGTGCGCTGCGTGCTGCGCGACGGGGCCGGCCGGCTGTGGGTGGGCACCGGCGGCGGCGGCCTGTGCCGGCTCGACGACCCCGCCACCGGGCGCTTCACGGCCTTCCGCGCCAACGCCCGCGACGAGCACAGCCTGCCCGGCAATTTCGTGCGGGCCCTGTGCCTCGACGCCGCCGGCCGCCTGTGGGTGGGCACCGAGGACGGCGGCCTGGCCCGGCTCGACGACCCGGCCACCGGGCGCTTCACCGCGTTTGGCGAAGCCCAGGGCCTGCCCAACGACGTGGTGTACGCCATCCTGCCCGACCCCGCCGCCCGCGCCCTGTGGGTGAGCACCAACCGCGGCCTGGCCCGCCTCGACCCGGCCACCGGCCGCCTCACCGCCTACGATGCCCGCGACGGCCTGCCCCAGCAGGAATACAACGCCAGCGCGGCCAGCCGGGGCCCCGGCGGCGGCCTCTACTTTGGGGGCCCCAGCGGGCTGGTGGGCTTCCGGCCCGCGGCGCTGCGGCCGGCGCCCGTGCCGCCGGTGCTGCTCACCGGCCTGCGCTGCCTCAACCGGCCCGTGGCGCTGCCCGACACGGCCGTGGGCCAGCGCCGCCTGCTGCGCCTGGGGCCCCGGGACTACGTGTTCACGCTCGATTTTGCGGCGCTGGACCTGCGGGGGGCGGGCCGCCAACGCTTGCTCTACCGGCTCGAAGGCTTCGACCCCGACTGGGTGGCCGCTGGCCCGCAGCGCGAGGCCACCTACACCAACCTCGACCCCGGCCCCTACACGTTTCGGGTGCGCGGGGCCGACGCGCCGCCCGGCACCGGGGCCGCCCTGCGGCTGGTGGTGGCCCCGCCCTGGTACGGCACTTGGTGGTTCCGGGCGCTGGCGGCGGGGGCCGTGGGGGCCCTGGCGTGGCTGGCCTACCGCCTGCGCGTGGGCCAGCTGCTGGCCCTGGAGCGGGTGCGCCACCGCATTGCCCGCGACCTGCACGACGACATGGGCTCGACGCTGAGCAGCATTGCCTTGCTCAGCGAGCTGGCCCGCCAGCACCAGCTGGGCCAGCGCCCGGCCCAGGCCGCCGGCCTGCTGAACCAGATCCAGGATTCGTCGCGCCAGATGCTCGACGCGCTCGACGACATCGTGTGGACCATCAACCCCGCCCACGACGGCCTGGCCGACGTGACGGCCCGGATGCGGGCCTTCGCCGCGGAGCTGCTGGAGGCCCGCGGCATTGCGCTGGCGTTTGAGGTGGCGCCCGCGGTGGCGGCCCTGCACTTGCCCATGGAGCGCCGCCGCGAGTTTTTCCTGCTCTTCAAGGAGGCCGTGAACAACCTGGCCAAGTACGCCCACTGCCGGCACGCCCGCGTGGCCCTCACCTGCCCCCCCGGCTACCTGGTGCTGCTGGTGGAGGACGACGGCGTGGGCTTCGACCCCGCCGCGCCCGCCCAAGGCAGCGGCAACGGCCTGCCCAACATGCGCGCCCGCGCGGCCGCGCTGCGCACCGCCCTCACCCTCACCTCGGCCCCCGGCCACGGCACCACGGTGCGCCTGAGCGTGCCGCTTTAGGGCGCAGGGCGCCAGGCATGAGAAGCAGGGGCCATCCTTACGCCGCATGCCTAAAAAATCACTCATTTATGTGATTGCCACCTCCTTTTGTCGGCCGTACTTTCACTTGCCGCGATGCCCCGCCCCATGCCCCCCACCCGCCTGCTTTTGTACGAGGACAACGCCGGGCTGCGGGCCAGCCTAAGCCAGTTTTTGGCCGGGGCCCCGGGGCTGGTGCTGGTGGGCGCGTTCGGCTCGTGCGCGCAGGCCGGGCCCGATGTGCGCCGCCTGCGGCCCGACGTGGTGCTGATGGACATCGACCTGCCCGGGTGCTCGGGCATCGAGGGCCTGCGGCAGGTGAAAGCCGCCGCCCCGGCCACCCACGTGGTGATGCTGACCGTGTTCGACGACAACGACCGAGTGTTGGACGCCATTTGCGCCGGGGCCGACGGCTACTTGCTCAAGAAAACCCCGCCCGCCCGGCTGCTCGACGCCATTGCCGAAGTACAGGCCGGCGGCGCGCCCCTCACGCCGGCCGTGGCCCGGCAGGTCCTGCGCCTGTTTCCGCGGCCGGGGGCCCCGGTGCGCCCGCCCCACCCGGCACCCGCCCCAGCCCCCGACCTCAGCGCCCGCGAGCTGGAGATACTGGGCCTGCTGGTGGAAGGCTACAGCTACAAGATGCTGGCCGATAAGTGCTTTATCAGCCTGGACACGGTGCGCTCGCACATCAAAAAGATCTACGAAAAGCTGCACGTGCGCTCCGCCACGGCTGCCGTGAGCCGGGCCCTGCGCGACGGCTTGGCGTAGCCAGCGGGCCCCGCCCACCCCGCAAACGGCCGAGGCCCCGGAGCCCGCTTGCATTAAATCACATTAATATGTGATTGTACAGATTTATTTGGGGTGGCACCTTTGCACAGCTAGCCCAAACACCTGCAAACCAACCCTTAGCCGCCACTGCTTGCCCGCGCGCCGCCTGGCGCCGCGGAGTTCGCCACGCCCTTTCCATCGCTATGAAATACTTCACCATTCCCCTCAACAGCGGCTTGGTGCTGGTGGTATTCGTGCCCCCAGCGGACCAGCCGTGGCACCCAGGGCCCCAAAAAAGTGCTTGACCAGCAAGCGCTTTACTCAGCATAATGCCGCCGTGGCGGCACCGTTTCACCACCCTTTCTCCTTACTACTATGGAAACGCTTGCTCCTCTCACCGGCACGCCGGGCGTATTTGTTCCAGCCCAATCGGCGGCCAGTGCCCCGGCCACCGCGGGCACGCACTGGGCGTGGTGGTTGTTTTTGCTGGGCGTGCTGGCCTGCTCGTTTGCGGGGCCGGCGTGCGCCTTGAGCTAAGGGCCTAAGTTTTTCTGAGGCGTAAAAGCTGAGCTTTTTGGCTTGTTAACTAGTTGTGCAGCAAAGTTATTGCGCGCATTACCCCGTTGCCGGGGCCGGGGGCAACGATAGGGTAATGAACCGTGGCGCCCCGTTGGCGTACTGCGGCGGTGCCCCGTTCCGGGGCCGCTCGCTCCCAGAACGTTCAATGACATTTGCTGCATGAAAACCCTTCCCCGCGACCTAAGCTGGCTGCGCTTCAACGCCCGCGTGCTGCAAGAAGCCCAATCGGAAACCGTGCCGCTGCTCGAACGCCTCAAGTTTTTGGCCATTTTCAGCAGCAACCTCGACGAGTTCTTCAAGGTGCGCGTGGCTACGCTGCGGCGGCTGGTCAAGCTCAAGAAGAAAACCCGCGCCCAGCTGGAAGAGAGCCCCAAGCGGCAGCTAAAAACCGTGCTGGCCGAGGTGCAGCGCCAGCAGGAAGAATTCGGCACCACCTACCGCGAGCAGCTGCTGCCGGCCCTCACCCAGGCCCACATCCACTTGGTGGGCGAGGCCGAACTCACCGACGCGCAGCGGGCCTGGGTGCTCGAGTACTTCAACGCCTCGGTGCGCGACCTGCTCTCGCCGGTGGTGCTCGACGACACGCTGCACCACCTGTTTTTGAAGGACCAGGCCGTGTACCTCACCTTTTTCCTGACGGGGCCCCGCGCCGCGCCGGGCAAAGGCAAGGGCCCCGAGGCCGAGCGCGTGCTGGCCATGGAGCTGCCCACCAAGCGCCACGGCGGCCGCTTCGTGCAGCTGCCCGCCGAGGGCGACGAGCGCTACGTGATGTTCCTCGACGACGTGGTGCGCGTGGGGGCCCCCAGCCTGTTTCCGGCCTACGCCAGCGTGGCGGTGCACGCCGTGAAGCTGAGCCGCGACGCCGAGCTGGACATCGAGGAAGAGGTGTCGGACGACCTGCTGGCCAAAATCCGCAGCAGCCTGGCCAAGCGCGCCACCGGCTACCCGGCCCGCATGCTGTACGACCCCGCCATGCCGCGCGAGGCGTTGCGGGCCCTCAAGCAGAAAACCGGCATCGACGACGAGGAGCTGGTGGCCGGCAGCCGCTACCACAACTTCCGCGATTTTTTCGGCTTCCCCAGCTTCGGGCAGGCCAAGCTGCTCAACCCCGCCTGGCCGCCCCTGCCCCACCCCACGCTGCCGCGCACGGGCAGCCTGCTGGCCGCCATCGGCCGGCGCGACCACCTGCTGCACCCGCCCTACCAGAGCTTCGACCACGTGACGCGCCTGCTGCGCGAAGCCGCCGCCGACCCGCAGGTGTCGGCCGTGGCCATCACCCTCTACCGCGTGGCTGGCAAAAGCGCCGTGGCCAAGGCCCTGCTGAAGGCCGTGAAAAACGGCAAGCAGGTGACGGTGGTGGTAGAATTAAAAGCGCGCTTCGACGAGGAATCCAACATTTACTGGGCCGAGAAGCTGCAAAAGGCAGGGGCCCACGTCATCTTCACCCCGCCTGAGCAGAAGGTGCACGCCAAGCTCTTGCTGATCACGCGGCGCGAGGCAGCCGAAACCACCCGCCAGTACGCCTACCTCAGCACCGGCAACTTCAACGAGGACACGGCCGAGGTGTACACCGACCACGGCCTGTTCACGGCCGACGAGCGGCTGACCAAGGACGTGGCCGCCGTGTTCAACTACTTCCACGACCGGGTGGCCCCCGCCGCCCCGCTCGAGCACTTGCTGATGGCGCCCTTTGCCTTGCGCCCGCGCCTAAACGAGCTGATTGACCACGAGATAAAGCTGGCCCACAAGGGCCAGCCGGCGTCCATCATCCTCAAAATAAACGCCCTGCAAGACCCCAGCATGATTGCCAAGCTCTACGCCGCCAGCAAGGCCGGCGTGCACGTCGAGCTCATCATCCGCGGCATCGGCTGCCTGGTGCCGGGCGAGGCCGGGCTGAGCGAAAACATCAGCCAGCGCGGCCTTGTGGACCGCAACCTGGAGCACAGCCGGGTGTACGTGTTCGGCAACGGCGGCGCGGAAAAGGTATTTGTGTCGTCGGCCGACTGGATGACCCGCAACCTCGACCGCCGGGTGGAGGTGGCCTTCCCGCTGTTCGACGAAACCCTGCGCGCCGAGGTGCGCCAACTGCTCGATTTCCAGCGCACCGACAACGTGAAGGCCCGCGACTTCGACAACAACTTCCTCCTCCCCGAGCCCACCGGGGCCCCGCGCGTCCGCGCCCAGGAAGCCACCTACCAGTGGCTGAAAAAGCTGAAGCGGCGCAAGTAGCCGGGGCCCGGGGCTTCGCGCGGTTGCCTACTGGGCCCGGCTTTTGTCAGGCAGCCGCGCGCCCGCCGTTGGGGCCCCGGGCGGGCCAGAGCCAGCCGTTAGCCGCGGGCTGAGCAACGAAAAGCAAGAAGTACGAATTCTTTCGTACTTCTTGCTTTTCCATCAGCCTCGCACCTGCCATGTCCTCCTTTCGGCGCACTTTTTCTTTCCGTCTTAAAGGCTGGCTGGGCCCGGCGCTGCGCCTGCGGGCGGTGCTGTGCGCGGGCTTGCTGCTCGGCGCTGGGGGCACGTTTGGGCGGGGCGCCCCGGCCAAGCGCCAGGCCGACTACGACCGGTGGCAAAAGACCACGACGTACGGCCGCGACCCCAAGGCGGGAAAATTCTACCCCATCCGGGGCTTTCGGACGTACTGCGAAGTGTACGGCACGGGCCAGCCGTTGCTGCTGATTCACGGCAACGGCAGCAGCATCAGCGCGTTTGCCAAGCAAATTCCCTACTTCGCCAAAACGCACCGGGTCATCGTGGCCGACAGCCGGGGGTACGGCCAGTCGGTCAATAAGATTGACTCGCTCTCGTACGAGATGATGGCCGACGATTACGCCGCCCTCCTGTCCGCCCTGCACGTCGATTCGGCGCAGGTGCTCGGTTGGAGCGACGGGGGCATCAACGGGCTGCTGCTGGCCATCCGGCACCCCGAAAAGGTGAAGAAGCTGGCCATCACCGGCGCCAACCTGCGCCCCGATTCCACGGCGGTGGCGCCCGACGTGCTGCGGCGCGTGGCCAAAACGCACGCCATGTTCAGCGCGCTTTTCAAGGACCCGAAGCCGAAAACCGCGCTGGACTCCATGGTTTACGAGTACATGCGGCTGCTGTACGAGCAGCCCCACATCTCCCTGGCCGCGCTGCACACCGTTGCCGCGCCCACCCTATCGGCGGCAACCACGACGTGATAAGGCCCGGCCACACGCTGAAAATTTTTGTCAACCTCCGCAAGGCCTGCCTGTGGATTCTGCCCAATTCCGGCCACAGCACCTTGGTGGCGTACGCCGACGCGTTCAACCAAACCGTGGGCGAATTTTTCAGTACGCCCTACCGAAAAATTGAGGGCCGCGCCCGGGAGTTCTAGCCCGCGCCCGCCGGGGCCCCGGCTTGGCCACTGACATAGAACGGAAAACGGCGCGAACCCCAGGTCCGCGCCGTTTTCCGTTCTATGTCAGTGGCCAAGCCAGTCCGCTAGTAGCGGTCTTGCTTCGACATTTCCTCCGGCTTGGAGAGCAGGCCAGCGATGAGGCCGAACACGCCGATGACCAAGAACGTGTTGCGCACGC
The DNA here is from genome assembly GCA_050954665.1 of Janthinobacterium lividum. Lineage (GTDB taxonomy): Bacteria > Bacteroidota > Bacteroidia > Cytophagales > Hymenobacteraceae > Hymenobacter. The sequence goes on along the minus strand of JBPBPC010000057.1, from coordinate 38,087 downwards.
GCTTGTTTTTGGCGAAGCCGAACGCCCACGGGGCCGTCAGGGCCGTGAGGCCGCCCAGCGTATCGATGACGAGGTGCGCCTTGTAGGGCATGACGGGGATGGGGCCCCATTCGGCACGGGTGAACAAGCTGGAAACCAACACCGTGCTGCTGAGCACGTGGCACAGGGTGGTAGCGGCCTTCTCGTCGGTGAAGCCCACCAAGTGGGGGGCCGACGCCACGAGGGGCGCGTAGGAGTAATCGGTGAAGGCGTGCTGGCGGCGGGAAATGGGCTTTTCCATGCGTGGTTTTAAGAGAAGAGAATTGGGCGAAATAACCCCGTGGGGCTGCCAGGGGAACGGCTGGGGCCCCAAAAGGATATGGCCGAGGTTAGCACCTCGGTTTCGCGCAGCTTCCGGGTTTGCAAAGGCAGCTTGTCGGGCTGGCCCACGCGCGGCAGCGGCGTGCGCAGCTTGAGGATGTAGTTGAGGCCATCGACGGAGCAGCCCGCGTAGAAGAGCGAGGTGGGCGAGTAGTTGTAGTGCAGCGTGGCGCGGGCTGGAAACAAACAAAGCCTCCATGCCCCAGCGCGCGTTGGAGGTGCGGTTGTACACCACGGCTGGGCACAGGAACTGCTGGGGGCCCAATCCCGCATCGTGCAGCCACCCGGGCAGGTTTTGTATCCGCGTGCACAATTGCTTCCGGAGAACCCTGCCACTACACCTAGTAAACGAAGCTGTCATGCCCACAGCCCCGCGCTTCGGGCGAAGCGCGGGGCTGTGGGGAAAATGGCGGGGGCCCTGCCGCTAGTGGTTGCGGCGGTGGTGGTCGTCGTGCTTGTCGCGGCGGTCGTCGTGGCGGTGCTGGGCTTCCCAACGGCGGCGGTCCAGTTGGCGCTGGCCGCGGTCGTGGCGGGCGTGCTCGATGGGCGACATCCGGCGCGGGTCGTGGCCACGGTCGAAGGGGGCGGCGGTGGCGGCCGTGGCGGCAAATAAACCAAGGGCGGTAATGAACGAAAGCAGGGTAGTTTTCATGGTTGTGGCGGGATTGAAACGGGAAAGATGGGGAACGCTGGGTGGGCTACAGGTGGATTTGGATGGCCACGGCCACGGGGCGGCGCTGGGGCGGCGGGTAGGCCGGCGGCGCGGGCTCGTAGCCGTAGCGGGGGCCCTGGTCGTAGCGGTCGGGGGCGGGGCGGGGGGCAGCGACGCGGCAGTCCGGCGCCTGGTAGTCCGGACGGGGGCCCCGGTCGTAGCCCCCGCCGTAGTTGCGGTCGCCGTAGTAGGCCGGGCCCTGCGCCACGGGCGGGCGGCGGGGGCCCTCTTGGTTCGCAAGGGGGGCGGCGAAGGCGCTGGGGGCCACGAGCAGCACGGCGGCGGCAAACGCGGCGGACAGGAAATTTTTCATGAGCGATTGAGCATAAATTAGTTGACAAACAACCAATTACTGTCTTAAAGACAGCAACCGTTGCCTGAACTACCTTATGCAAACCCGCGGCCGCAAATGGCCCGCGCCGGAAACCTCCGGCCATAGCCTCCCAGAACCTCGACCAACTGCCCAACTGTCCAGACCCCGCCGGCACAACGGCAGTGCAGCACGCATGAGCTTACCCGCTGCAGGGCTATTGCGGAGCTAAAACGGGGGCACAACTTCGGCCTCGGCCAGTCCGCGCGGTGGCACGGCCTAGGCGCGGACTCGCCAAGGCCACGCTGCCCCCTGCGCTAGTACCGGCACTCCGTCCAGTGCAGGAGCTGCCCGTGAAAGGGCAGCGGCTGGTCGGCAAAGAAAGCCAGCAGCTCGGCCGCGGTGGCAAAGCCGTCGGCCTGGGCCAGGGCCGCCCGCTCGGCCGGGCCCAGCGGGCGGCCGTCGATGCGCAGTTCGGTGGCCGTCAGTTCCACGGCCTGCACCCGCACAATGGGCCGGGGCCCCCAGAACTCGTAGCAATCCGGCTGCTGGGCCCGGGCGCAAAACTGCGCCACTGCCCCCGCCGCCCACCGCTGGCCCGCGCGGATGGTGTGGATTTTGGTGCCCGCCACGATGGCCGGAATGAATGCTTCGTTGAAACCGAGGATCATGGGCGGGCGGGAGTAGGCCAAAATTACGCGGCGTGGGGCCCCTGTTTTAGGCCTGACGAGCACCAGGAGTGGGCACAAGCTTAAACGCCCAAAACCTTGGCCAGGGCGTTTTGCAGCAGCCACGGCCGGGGTTTTGGGGCCCTCAAACGCGAGCACAGGGGGCAGCGCTAGAACAAAAAGTCAAACCCCACGAACACCAGTTTTTCCTCGCCCACCGAGTAGGTCACGTTGATGACGGCTTGCTTGAGCACGTCCACGTACACGCCGCCGCCGAAGCCGGAGTGGAAGGCCGCCAGGCCCTGGCGCACGTCCACGTCGGAATACACGCGGCCCACGTCGGCCAGGCCCAGGACGCCGAGCTTGCCGGGGAACACGTAGGCGTTGAAGCTCAGCAGCTGCAAGCGGGCTTCGAAGTTGCCGTAGAGGGCCGTGCGGCCGGCGTAGCGGGTGCGGCGGTAGCCGCGCAGGTTGGTGGTGCCGCCCAGCGTGTTGGCCTGGTAGAAGCGGTAGTCGCCGAGGTTGTGCTGCACGCCCACGCGCCCGGCGTAGGTGAGGCGGAACGGGAAGCTGGGCGTGAGGTAGGCGCTGATTTCCGAGCTGAGGCGGCCATAGGTGAGCTGCTCGCCGTTGAGCTGCCAGTTGTACTGGGCCTCGTTGTGCCAGCGGAGGCCGATGCGCGGGTCCTTCTCCTCCGACACGGCGTCGATGTTGAAGTAGAACAGGGCCCCCAGGTACTTGTTGGACTTGAAATCGGAGGCGCGCACGCCGAAGCGGCGGTTCTCGTTGCCCGCCCCGATGCTGTCCTTGATGACCTGCCCGATGGGGCCCGTCTCGACCCGGAACTGGTCGTACTGGGGCCCCAGGCCCACCTTGATGAAGTTGAAAATGTGGCGCTCAAAGGTGGGGGCCACGTGCAGGCGGTCGAAGCGCACGCGGTACGAGTTGTTGATGCTGCGGTTGGTGGCGCGGCTCTCGTCCTTGTCGCGGGCCACCAGGTTCTGCGAGTCGTTGCCGAGGCCGAAGAAGTTGTAGAGCAGCTGGGGCCCGTAGTACTGCGCGGCCACGTGCAAATCGGTGTGGCCAAACACGCGGGTGAACTGGCCCGCGTAGCGCAGGTTGTAGGCCTCGCGGGCGGGGGCGTAGTTGGCTGTCAGGCTCTGCTCCGAGCCGAAGGGGTCGCGCCGGAAGCCGTAGCGCCGGTGCGTGACGCCGCCGCCCAGCAGCAGGCCATCGTCGATGTTGTAGCCAAAAAACAGCGCCGGCCCGGTGTAGTTCAGGCGGTAGTCCTTGAGGTCGAAGCGCTTGGGGTGATCGTAGCGGCTCACGTCCACGCCCGGCTCCAGGCGCAGGCGGGCCTCCGAGCCGGTCAGCACCACGTTGCCGGTGTCGGCGTCGTACACCTGGGTGCGGTGGCGCATGCCGGCCACGTGCGAGCGGTCGGTGATGGAGTCGCGCCCCGTGCCGCCGATGATGCGCAGCTTGATGGCGTTTTGCACGTCGCCGCGCACCACGTACACGTCCTGCCCGGCAATGCCGTAGAGGCGCAGCTCGTCGGTCACCTTCACGTCGAGCGTGCGGTCGTAAATCGTGCTCAGCTTACCTTTCTTGCTGATTTTCTGCACCAGCACATGGGTGGTGCCGTCGGGGCGGCGGTCCACCGTGAACTTCTCGTTCTTCTGCGAGCCGCGCACCTCCACGATGCCGGCCAGCAGGTCGGCGTACTTGCCGGCCAGGTCGGGCAGCAGGGCCCGGCGGCTTTTCAGCTTGGCCACAATCTCGGCCCCGTGCAGGGCGTAAATCGGGGCCGGCCACTTGTCACGGAACGCTTTTTCGATGACCTCGTCGGTGAGGTGCGCCTTCAGGTACGCGGCCTGCTCCACCCACTGTTCCCGGCTCACGCCGCTCATAAAGGTGCGGTCGTTGCTGAGGGCCGTCTGGTTCAGGCCCTTGTAATCGGCGTAGTCGTAGCCGAAGTTCTGGAAGTTGCGCACCGCAAACTTGCGGCTGATGAGGTAGGGCAGCACGCCGTCGCCCTTAAAAAAGGCGATGTCGCGGTCCTTGGGCACGGCCACATAGGTGCGGTCGCCGTCCTTGTTTTTCTGCTCGCTCCAGCGCCACTGGTCCTCGTGGCGGTCCCAGTCGCCGATCCACATGTCGAACAGGCGCGAGCGGGCAAAGGCCACCTCGTCCACGCGGTTGTCGTTGTCGTCGAGCAGCCGGTCCAGCATCTTCTCGGTGTCCACCAGCTTCGTGGCAAAGTCGAGGCTGGCCACGTCGCTCTGGTTGTCCTTGGCGTCTTCTTCCAGGGCCACCGCTTTGTTGGCAAACTGCGGGAAGTACTGGCCCAGCAGCGGGTCGGCGGGGATGTAGCGCGGCACCGGGTTGGTGTGCAAGATGCCAGCCGCCGTGCCCAGCGGCGGCAGCACAAACGAGGCGTAGGGGTGCTGGGCCGACACCTGGTCTTGCAGCACGGCCTTAGCCAGGCCCGTGCGCAGGGCTTCGGGCAGCACCGCGGCGGGGTCTTTGTCAATCGTGCGCAGCGTGTAGCCGTGGCCCGCCTCGTTGCGCAGCTTCAGCGAGGCGGTTTGCTTGCCGCCGCCGGTTTTGTAGGGCGTGAGGCCCCCTCGCTCGTGGGCCAGGTCCAGCACCGGAAACGCCACCGGCGCGGCCCACTCGGCGCGGTAGTGCCGGCCCAGCAGCCAGTCGTGGAACTTGCCGTGGCGGTTGTAGGCCGGGTTCACGGCCACCGTGCGCACGCTGTCGGGCCCGAAGGCGGGGCGCTGGGCCGGCAGGGGCCCCACGGCTTCTTCGGGCTGGTCGTCGCCGTCGCGGTCCTTCTTCTTTTTCTTCTTGTGGTGCTTGCCCGACGCCTGGGCCGGCACCGCCGCGATGACCTGCCCGGCCCGGGTGGTGTACAGCAGGGTGCGGAACACCTGGTGGGCGGTTTCGCCGGTGCCGTTGGGCACCAGAAACTCGCTCCACACCTCCCCGTTGTCGTAGTAGTTCACCCGCACGAAGCCCTTTTCTTTGTCGGAGAACAGGGCCCCGCCGCCGTCGCCGGGCTTCACGTGCTGGGTTTTGCAGCCCGAGCCGCTGGTGATGAAGTGCGTGTTGTTCTCCTTGAAGTACTGGAGGTTGTGTTCGTGCCCGTTCGAGTAAATAACGTTCGGGTACTTGGCAAAGATGTCGGTCAGGCCCTTTTTGTAGGCCTGGTAGGCCGGGTAGGCCAGGTCCTGGCTGATGCCGCCGTACTTGCGGGCCCAGGGGTAGATGGAGCCGATGAGCGGCAGCGGCACGAAGGCGTATTTAAAAACGATGCTGAGCGGGAAAATGTGGTCGCCGAGCGTGAAGTAGCCGCCGTGAATGCCGTCGGAGTACAGCGGGTGGTGGGCCACCACCATGATGTTTTTGTCCTGGTTGCGGGCGATGATGTCCTCCACCTCGGCGTAGATGTCGGCGTCGGACGAGATGTTGCAGAAGCCGTTGGCGGGCCGGAACTCGGCCGGCGTCAGGAACCACTGCGAGTTCAGGAAAATCAGCACCAGGTTGTCTTGCACCCGCACCTCGTAGGGCCCCGGGCAGCCGTCGCGCGGCAGCAAAAAGTCGCCCGTGTAGCTGAAGGCCGTCGAGTCCTTCTTCAGGTAGCTCTCCGTAAATTCCTGCTCGCGGTTCACCTGGGCCAGGCCGTTGCGCGTGCCCTGGATCCAGTCGTGGTTGCCGGGCGTCATGTACTTCTCGCCCTGGTAGCCCTTCAGCACGTCGAGCTGGGCAGTGATGCGCTCCTCGGCGGTCCGGCGGTCCAGGGCCCCCACCGGCGGCATGCCCTGGTTGTAGATGTTGTCGCCGAGGAAAATGGTGGTGCTCCGGGCCCCGGCGTGCATAATCTGCTTGCGCAGGAAGTTGAGCGACGGCTCGCCGCCGTTGGCCGGCAGCACGGGGTTGCCCACGTCGCCGATGAGGAACACCGAGTAGCGGAGGTGGGTGGTGTCGGGGGGCGTGGTTTTTTCCCAGCCCACGGCCGCGCGGCGGTAGTTGGGCTTGGGGTGCAAGGGGTTATCGGGCGACTCGCCGGCTTCTCCAATTTCCTCGATTTGCGCCCATCCCGCCACCGGGCACCCCGCCACCAGCACAATTAATAACCCCAGGGCGCGAATAAATGCCTTCATGTAATAAAGTGCTTCCAATAATAAATAGTAAACTTCGTAGGATGGCGGCCGGCCCCGGCCCGGCCGCGGCAGGAATCTTGCAAAAATACGGGGGGGCCGGGCAAGTTGCCCGCCGCCGCACCGCGCCGCCGGGTTTAACTTGCCTGGCCGCGCCCGCGTTTAAGGCAGTTGCGCGGCCCTTTTGCCCGCCCCCGCATGGAAACCCTCCCCCTCTCCGCCCCGCCACCCGCCGCCCCGCCCACTTCCGTGGGGGCCCCGGCCGCGGCCTCCACGGCGGCCAAACCAGCCAAAGCCGACAAGCCCGAGAAGGCCGAAAAACCCGCGCTCTCGCCCCTGGTAGAAGCCGCGCAGGCCGCCGTGGTGCCCCTGCTCGAAACCCAGCTGGCCCCCGCCCTCACCTACCACACCCTGCGCCACACCACCACCGTGGTGAAGGAAGCCCGGGCCCTGGCCGCCGCCGCCGACCTGGGGCCCGCCGACACCGAGGCGCTGCTGGTGGCCGCCTGGTGGCACGACACGGGCTACCTCGACGTGTACGACGGCCACGAGTACCGCTCCATGGAGCGCGCCGCCGCCTGGCTGGCCGCCCAGGGCGTGCCCGCCGAGCGCAGCGCCCTGGTGCAAAGCCTCATCCGGGCCACGCACCGCGACGAGGTGGCCGAAACCGAGCTGCAGCAGCTGCTCGTGGACGCCGACATGAGCAACCTGGCCCGCGACGATTTCCAGGCCAGCGCCGAGCTGCTGCGCACCGAGTGGGAAGTGGCCCTGGGCAAAACCTACGCCAGCGAGGACTGGGCCGAGCTCCAGCTCACCTTCATGCAGGCCCACCACTACCATTCCGACGCCGGCAAGGCGCGCTTCGGCAAAGGCTTCAAGGCCAACAAGAAAGCGCAGCGCGACGAGCTCAAGAAGATCGAGAAAAAGACCAAGAAGCGCGCCGAAGCCAAAACCGAAACCTTGGCCCAGCCCAAGCGCGGCATCGAAACCATGTTCCGCACCATGTACGGCAACCACATGAAGCTGAGCGACATGGCCGACAAAAAGGCCAGCATGATGATTTCGCTCAACGCCGTGCTGCTCTCGGTCATCATCACCTACCTGGGGGCCCGCAGTTCGGTGCTGGGGCCCTCGTTCACCCGCAACCCCATGCTGGCTGTGCCGATGGGCATCTTGCTGCTCACTTCGCTGGGCTCGGTGGTGACGGCCATCCTCTCGGCCCAGCCCGACGTGACGAGCTTCAAGTGGCTGAAAAAGAGCCCCGAAATTGCCACCAACCGCCGCGTGAACCTGCTATTTTTTGGCAACTTCACCAAGCTCAGCCTCGACAACTTCCAGGCTGGCATGCGCGACCTGATGCGCGAGAAGGACATGCTCTACACCAACATGGTGACCGACGTGTACTACCTCGGCGAAGTGCTGGCCCGCAAGTACGGCCTGCTGCGCAAAAGCTACTCCATCTTCATGGTGGGCCTCATTCTGACGGTGCTCTCCTTCGGCATCGTGCTGGCCTATAAGTCGTAAGAAACCGCCCGGCGGGCCGTACTTTTGCCGGCACGTATGGCCCCGTAGTTCAACGGATAGAACAAGGGTTTCCTAAACTTTAGATGTGAGTTCGATTCTCGCCGGGGCCACTTAAGTTATTTATTTACAATATATTAGCAGTATTTCTGATTTCTGGAGTACTGCTATTTTTTTGTCCTTCCCTTTCCAACCGCTATGAAAAATCCTTATTCCCACGCGCTGCTATTGCTGGCCGCGGGGCCCCTATTCTGCCAGTGCAGCAAGGCGCCCGACGCCGCGCCTAAAACAGATTATCGGCAGGCAGGCATTACGCTCATGCAACAATTAACGCCCCAGCTAACGGGGACGTGGGACCTGCGCCGGGTCGCCGTGAAGCGGCTGACTAGCAGCTATTACCAAAAGCGCGCAGGTGTAACTAAAGACACTGTTTTTCAGAATTTTGCTATACTGGCTCTTGCGCCAGCTGTTGCCTCCCGCTACACGCCCCGCGACCCGCAGTATGGCGAGTTTGAAGGCACGCTGCAATACGCCGGCAAGGCTTTCCCGGTGTATTTTGCCCTCCGCGTCGCGGATGAATATGCCAGCACCGGCCAGGGGCCCCAGGCCGGTTTCTTGTTTGAATTCAACTACGAGCCGGGCTCATACCCGTTGGATTTGGACCGGCAGTTTTTGACGGACCTGGGGGTAGTCGGCGACAATTTTTCCCTGGAAACGACGCCCGGGCAGCCAAGCATGGTTTGGCGCGGGCTGAATCGGGGCTTGGACCGCATTGAGCTGCAAAAGCGGTAGTTTTTAAGGAACTAAGACTGTCCAGGGCCCTGGTTATTTCGTAAGTAATGCCCGCCGCGCCTTGGGGCGCCGACGGGCTTTTTTATTCAGCGCCCCCTCATTATTTTACCATTATTTTCGACGTGTCAATCGCGCTGGCGGTGAGCCATGGGCAGTTAAACGAATTAATTCGTTTTCTTTTGCCCCGCTTTTGGTAGGGTGGCTGCGGCCGATTTTCTTGTTTTATGCCCTTGTTTGCTTCGTCCGCGCCCCGCGTGCCCCGGCCTCTGGCCAGCCACGACGACGCGGCCTTGGTGCAGGCCTTGGGCGGCAGCGGCGGCGAGGCGGCGTTTGCCGAAATCTACGAGCGGTACTGGTACGAGCTTTACGCCGCTGCCTACCGCAAACTGGGGGCCGCCGAGCTGGCCGAAGAAGTGGTGCACGACGTGCTGGCCGCCCTGTGGCAACGGCGGGCCCAGTTGGCCATTGAGCACCTAAAAAGCTATTTGCTGGGCGCGGCCCGCTTCCGCACCATCGACGCCCTGCGCGCGCGCCTGGCCTACGCCCACTACCTCGACCACCAGCGCGCCCATGCCTCCGCAGCCGACAGCAGCACCGAAAATGCGTTGGCCGCCAGCGATTTGTCGGCTGCTCTGCTGGCTGGCTTGCGTCAGCTGCCCGCCCACACCCAAGCCGTGTTCCGGCTCAGCCGCTTCGAGCACCACTCGGTGCCCGAAATCGCCAGCCGCCTCAACCTCTCGCCCAAAACCGTGGAGTACCACCTCACCCGCGCCCTCAAGCTGCTGCGCGTAAGCCTGCGCGACTTCGTGCTACTGGCGCTGTGGTGGTGGTGGTAGGGCCCCGGGCGTGAGGCTGTATTTTTTTTTGCCGGCAGGCCAGGGTATTGGCACCTTTCTCCGACTTACTAGGACGAACCCGGCCCCGCCGGCCGCTTGTCCATGACCGACCCCGCCCTCCAAGCCTTGTTGCACCGCTACCGCCACGGCGCCTGCCCCCCCGCCGAAACGCGGGCCGTGGAGGCGTGGTACGCGGCCCAGCCCGACGGGCCCGCCCCACCCTTGAGCGCGGCCGAGCGAGACGTTCTACGGCGCCGGCTTTGGCAGCGCTTGCGGCCCGCCCCTGCTGTTTTAGGACGGCGCACCGCGAGGAACTCCTCCGGCTGGCACTGGCTGGCTGCGGCCACTGTGGCTGTGGGCCTGGGGGTGGGCAGCAGCCTGCTGGGGCCCCGGCCCAGCCCCGCTGGGGCCCCAGTGGCGTGGCAAGTGCGCCATAACGCCGCGGCCCGCGCCCAAGACGTGCGGCTACCCGATGGCAGTTTCGTGGCCCTCCAACCCACCAGCCGGTTGCGGTACCGCCCGGGCTTCGCCGGGGGGCAGCGGACGGTGTACCTCAGCGGGGAAGCTTTTTTTCGGGTGGCGCACGACGCGGCCCACCCGTTCCGGGTGCTCACGGCTGACTTAGAAACCCGCGTGCTGGGCACCAGCTTCACGGTGCGGGCCTACCCCCAGCAGGCCGAAACCGTGGTGCAAGTGCGCACGGGCCGGGTGCGGGTGCAGCTGTTGCGGCCAGTTTCCGCGGCCTCCGCAGTTGTCCCGGCCCAGGCGGCGGGGCCCCTGGTGCTGCTGCCCAATCAGCAAGCCGTGTACACGCCGGCCCGGCAGCGGATCCGCCGCGAGCTGGTGCCCCAGCCGGTGCAATTAGCCCCGCAATCCTTTTCCTACGACAACCGGCCAGTGGCCGAGGTGCTCGACGCCCTGCAAGCGGCCTACGGCGTGGCCATCCGCTACCGGCCCGCCGCGGTGGCGGGTTGCACCGTCAACCTGAACCTGCGCGGCCAGTCGTCGCTTTTCGCAAAGCTCGACGCGTTGTGCCAGGCCACGGGCGCCTCTTACGTCCAGACCGATGCGGAAATAACGTTTCACTCGATCGGCTGCCAGTCAATTTAATCTTGCTAAAATGATGTACATTTATTGCAATCGTTTGCGGGACAGCTCCCTTGCCTCCCAGCAACCGCTGCCAAGGCTGATCAACACTGCTCATTGCGGCGCTTAGCAGCATTGCTTACCGGTTCACTTTTTTTCTTCTTCCCTATGTTACCAAGGCTACCTTTTTCGCCGGCCCTGCCCTCCCTCAAGCGCGCTGCGCTGCTCCAGCCCCTGTGCCTCACGCTGCTCAGCAGCATGGCCATGGCCAACCCCACGGCTGCGCAGCCCTCTCTTATGCAAGCCGTTACCCTCAACGCCCAGGACGCAACGGTGTACACCGTACTGGCCGACATTGAGAAGCAGACGGACGCACGCTTCCAGTACAGCCGCCAACTCATCCGCGCCAGCCGCCACGTGAGCCTCCAGGCCGCTGGGCAGCCGCTGGGCGAGGTGCTGGCCGCCCTGCTGGAGCCGCTGCGCATCCGCTACACCCTCACCGCCGAGGGCATTGTGTTGCAGCCCGCCGCCGATACGCCCGTTACGGGCAAGGTGGTAGACGAGCGGGGCGAGGCCCTGCCCGGCGTGAACGTCATCGTGAAGGGCACCTCCACGGGTACGGCCACCGGGGCCGACGGCCAGTACACCATCAACGCGCCGGCGGGCTCGACGCTGGTGTTCTCGTTTGTGGGCTACACGGCCCAGGAAATTCCGCTGAACGGCCGTACCACGCTGGACATCAAGTTTGAAGCCGCGGCGTCGCAGACGCTCAACGACGTGGTGGTGGTGGGCTACGGCACCCAGGTGAAGCGCGAAGTAACCGGCGCCATCGCTTCGGTGAAGGGCTCGGAGCTGGTCAACCAGGCCTCGCAAAACCCCGTCAGCTCGCTGCAAGGCAAGGTGTCGGGCGTGCAGATCACCAACTCTGGGGCCCCGGGCTCGGCCCCGGAAATCCGGGTGCGCGGCACGGGCTCCATTGCGGGCGTGTCGCCGCTCTACGTGGTCGACGGCACGTTCCTGCCGCAGGGCGCCGACCTTAGTTTCCTCAACCAGGACGACATCCTCTCGATTGAGGTGCTGAAGGACGCCGCCAGCGCGTCCATCTACGGCATCCAAGCGGCCAACGGCGTGATTCTGGTCACGACCCGGCGCGGGCAGGCAGGGGCCCCGCGCATCAACTACAACGGCTTCGTGGGCGTCCAGACCGTCACCAACAAGGTGAAAATGGCCAACGCCGCCGAGTACGCCACGCTTTACAACGAGAAGAACGCGCTGCAAGGCGGGGCCGCCAGCAACAACCTGCCCACTACCCTGCCCTCGACCGACTGGTTCAACCAGATTTCGCGCAACGCCCTCGTCACCAACCACCAGCTCAGCCTGTCGGGCGGCTCCGACAAGATTTCGTACTCGTTCAGCGGCTCTTACCTCAAGCAGCAGGGCTTGGTGAACACCAACGACTACGAGCGCATCACGGCCCGGCTACAAACCGATTTCAGCCCCACCGACCACATCAAAATAGGCTACAACGCCATCTTCTCTAACGCCAAATCGACGGATGTGCCCGGCAGCACGTCCAACATTTTTCCGAATTCAGTTAACGGGAGCAACATCTTCTACCAGGCCTACGTGGCGCCGCCCGTGCTCTCGCCGTTTCTGCCCAATGGGCGCTACGGCGACCCCAGCTTGATTGGCACCGGTCTGGGCAGTTTTGGTAACCCCCAGGGCACGCTCGATTACTTCAACCAGAAGTCGCAGGGCCAGACCTTGGTCGGCAGCGTGTTTGCCTCGGTCAACTTCGCCAAGTACTTCACCGCCCGCACCAGCTTGGGCGTGAACTACGGCGCCGGCAAGTACTACAACTACCAGCGGGCCGACTCGCTGACCACCGTGCAGGTGTACCGGGGCAACACCCTCACCAAGGGCACCAACCAGAACAACCAGTTGCAGTGGGAAAACACGCTCAACTTTGACCGCTCTTTCGGCACCGACCACCACCTGACGGCCCTCATCGGCACCACGGCCCTGCGCTACCGCACCGAGCAAATCATCGGCTCCATCAACGGCATTCAGCCGGGTTCCGACGCGTTTTACTACTTCAACCTGGGCACGGTGGGCACGTCCAACCTGCAAAACCCGGTGGACCTGTACACCCTGTTTTCGTACTTCGCCCGCGTCAACTACGCCTACAAAGGCCGCTATTTGCTGACGGCCAGCTTCCGGCGCGACGGCTCCAGCAAGTACACCGACCGCTACGGCAACTTCCCCTCGGTGGGCCTGGGCTGGGTGATATCCGACGAGTCGTTCATGCAAAACAGCTCGGTGTTCAGCTTCCTGAAGCTGCGCGCCAGCTACGGCGTGTTGGGCAATAGCTCGGTGAACAACAACATTGCCATTCAGCGCGCCACGTTCACGCCGGGCTACGCGGCCATCTTCGGCGGCGTGCCCAACACCGGGGCCAACCTCGACCAGCAAGTGCCCGGCCAGCTGCGCTGGGAAAACGTGCGCGAAGCCGATGGCGGCTTGGAAATGCGCTTCCTCGACAACCGCCTGACGGCCGAGTTGGACTACTACAACCGCCGCACCATCGACGCGGTGTTTCCCGTGCCGGTGCTGATTTCGCCCGGCTTCACCAACAGCGGTGGCTTTTATTCTAACAGCGCCAGCTTCCAGAACCAGGGCGTGGAAGCGGCCCTACGCTGGGCCTCAGCCGGCACCGGCGACTTCTCTTACAACGTCAACCTAACAGGCGCTTACAACCAGAACAAAGTGCTCTCGACGGTGGGCGGGGCCCCGCTGTTTGCGGGCGCGCTGCCGGTGGCCGGCTACCTGGCCACGGTGTCGCAGGTGGGGGCCCCGCTGGGCGCCTTCTACGGCTACGACGTGGCCGGCGTGTTCCAAACCACGCAAGACGTGACCGGCTCGGCCCAGCCCGACGCCAAGGCCGGCGACCTGCGCTACCGCGACGTGAACGGCGACGGCGTGATCGACAACCGCGACAAAGTGGTGCTCGGCAACCCCAACCCGCGCTTCACCTACGGCGTGAACCTGGGCTTCCGCTACAAGGCTTTCGACTTGCAGGTAGACATCCAGGGCGTGGGCGGCGTGGAAATCCTCAATGGGCTGCGCGAGGTGCGCTACGGCAACGAAAACTTCACCGAGAAATTCTACAACACCCGCTGGACCGGCGCGGGCTCGACCAATTCAGCCCCGTCGGCCAACTTGGCGGGCCGCAACCTCGACGTTAGCTCCTACTACATCGAGAAGGGCGACTACATCCGCCTGCGCAACGTGCAGCTGGGCTTCAACTTCCCGAAATCCATTGTGTCGCCGTTGCACGTACAGACTTTGCGCATTTACGCCAACGCCCAGAACCCGCTGACCCTCACCAAGTACTCGGGCTTCACGCCCGAAGTGAGCGGGGCCCCCACCGCGGCCGGCATCGACCTGAACGTGTACCCCCTGGCCGCTACCTATAACCTAGGCCTCAACATCGGTTTTTAATCCTTAACGCATTTATATTCATGAAAAAGCAAGCATCCCCTTTTATGCGCCGGGCCGTGCCGGCGCTGCTGGCCCTGGGCCTGACGGCCGGCGTGGTGTCGTCGTGCTCGAAGTACCTCGACGTGCAGCCCCAGGGCCAGCCCACGAGCGAGCAATTTTTCCAAACCCAGGCCGACGCCACGCTGGCCATCAACTCGGTGTACGGCAAGCTGCGCGAGTGGAACCTGACGGCGTTTAACTGGCTGGCGGTGACGACGCTGACCTCGGACGACGCCGAAAAAGGCAGCGTGCCCGGCGACGCCGAGTTCCTCAACAACTTCGTATTCTTCCGCATCACCTCCACCGAAGGGCCCGTGGAAGGCTACTGGACCGGCCAGTACCAAGGCATTCTGCTCTGCAACCAGGTGATTCAGAACGTGCCGACCATCGCGTCGATGGACGCCAACCTGAAGGCCCGCTACGTGGCCGAAGCGCAGTTTGTGCGCGCCATGCAGTACTTCAACTTGGTGCGGGCCTTCGGCGACGTGCCGCTGCAAATCACCGTGCCCACTTCGGCCGACGACCTGAACCCCGCCCGGGCCCCTAAAGACCAGGTGTACACCCAAATCGTGACCGACCTGACGGCCGCGGCCGCCGTGCTGCCCGCCACCTACGCGGCCGCCGACCAGGGCCGCGCCACCAAAGGGGCCGCCCTGGCGCTGCTCGCGAAGGTGAAAATGTACCAGAAAAACTGGGCCGACGCCCTGAGCACGTCCGACCAAGTAATTGCTTTGGGCTACACGCTGGCCCCGGACTTTTACAAGATGTTCCGGGTGCCGGGCGAGAACGGGCCGGAGTCGATTTTTGAGATTCAGTCGCAAACCGTCGTTGGCAACTGCGGGGCCTCGAACAACCAGTGGGCCCAGGTACAGGGCGTGCGCCCGCAGTTCGGTTGGGGTTTCTTCAACCCCACCGCCGACTTGGAGGCCGCGTTTGAGCCGGGCGACACCCGCAAGCTGGGCACCATTTTGCTCCGCGGCTCGACCACGCCCGACGGCGACAAAATTGACGTCAACGCCGCCAACATGCGCTACAACATGAAGGCCTACGTGCCCAACTCGTACCCCAAGGACTGCGGCTACGGCGCCGACCAGAACATCCGGGTGCTGCGCCTGGGCGAGGTATTGCTCATCAACGCCGAGGCCGCCAACGAGCTGGGCCAGGGTGCCAAGGCCCTGGCGGATGTGAACCAGATCCGGGTGCGGGCCGGGCTGGCCCCATTGGCCGCCGGCATGTCGCAGGACGCGCTGCGCCAGGCGATTTGGAAGGAGCGGCGCGTGGAGCTGGCCTTGGAGTACGGCGACCGGTACTTCGACCTGGTGCGCCAGGGCCGCGCCGGCACCGTGCTGCGCGCCGCCGGCAAAAACTTCGTGGACGGCAAGAACGAGCTGATGCCCATTCCACTGAGCCAAATCACGCTCAGCGGCGGGAAGCTGACGCAGAACCCCGGCTACTAACCGCTTCTTTGCCCATTAACCTGGGGCCCCCACCGGGCCCCAGGTTTTTTTATCGCCCTAAGCTTTGGTCTCGATGCCCCGATTTTTACGATTGCTGAGCTTCTGGGCCGCCCTGGGGGCCCTGGCGGCGGCCGGCGCGTGCCAGAAAACGCCCGATGCGGCCCCGGTGGCACCCACGCCGGCGCCCACCGTGCCGGCCGTGCCCACCGTGACGGACCCCACCGCCGACCGCCTCCTGCTGGACAAGGTGCAGCAGGCCACGCTGCGCTACTTCTACGATTTTGGGCACCCCATCAGCGGCCTGGCCCGCGAGCGGACCACCTCCGGTGAAACGGTGACGACGGGCGGCACCGGCTTCGGGGTGCAGGCGCTGGTGGTGGGCGCCAGCCGGGGTTGGCTGGCCCGCGCCGACGCCGTGGCCCGCACCCAAAAAATCTGCGACTTCCTGGCCAAAGCCGACCGCTTCCACGGGGCCTGGCCGCACTGGCTGAACGGCAGCACGGGCGCGGTCATCCCCTTCAGCGCCCAGGACAACGGCGGCGACTTGGTGGAGACTTCTTACCTGATCAACGGCCTGCTGGTGGCCCGGGCCTACTACGACGGCGGCAACGCCGCCGAAGCCGCCCTGCGCCAAACCATCACCCAGCTCTGGGAAGGCGTGGAGTGGGACTGGTACGCCAGCCGCGGCGACGGCCTGCTGTACTGGCACTGGAGCCCCTCGTTCCAGTGGGCCATGAACCAGCCCATTCGCGGCTGGAACGAGGCGCTGATTACCTACATTTTGGCCCTGGGCTCGCCCACCCACGCCATTGCGCCGGCCGTGTACCAGACGACCTGGGCCGGCGCCGGCCTGGGCCTGGCCCAAACCGACGAGGGCTACCGGCTGCCGCTGGGGCCCTTCTACGGCGGGCCGCTGTTTTTTGCGCACTACTCGTTCCTGAGCCTCGACCCGCGCCGAATGCAGGACCAGTACGCCAACTACTGGCAGCAAAACCTGAACCACACGCTCATCAACCGGGCCTATTGCCTCTACGCCGCGCCCAAGGCCAACGGCTACTACACCAGCCTGTGGGGCCTGACGGCCTCCGACGACCCCGACGGCTACAAGGCCCACCAACCCAACGCCGACAACGGCACGGTGTCGCCCACGGCGGCGCTTTCGTCGTTTCCCTACACGCCTTACTATTCCATGCAGGCGCTGCGCAACTACTACGGGCCCCTGGCCGCCAAGCTCATCGGCGAGTACGGCCCGCGCGACGCCTACAACCCCTCGCGCAACTGGGTAGGGCAAGATTTTCTGGCCATCGACCAGGGCCCCATCGTTGACATGGTGGAGAACTACCGCAGCGGCTTGCTCTGGCAGCTGGGCACGAAAATTCCTGAGCTGCAAACCGGCTTGCAGCGGGCCGGTATCGGGGCCCCCGCCTACGCCACGGGCTTCTACCTGGCCGTGCCCGAGGCCAAAACCGGCCGTTACGACCTGCTGAAACACCCCGACCAAAACGCCTACCCGCTGGCCGTGGCCGTGGCTGCCGCTGGCGCCTACACCCTCACCTTAGAGGCCGCCGATGGCACCGTGGTGGAAACGCCCTGGGCCAACCAGCAGCAGGCCGCCGGCCAGTACACCGTGGCCCTGGGGGCCACCGCTCCGGCCGGCGACTATACCGTGCGCCTGGCCGGCGCGGTGGGCACGGGGCCCCTCACGCTGCTCGTCACCCTCCACTGATTTCTTTTCTTTTGCATGAAACACTGGCTTTTACCCTTTTTATTCAGCGGCCTGGTACCGGCCGTGGGCCTGGCCCAAAAGATTCCTGCTACCGCCAAGCCAGCGGTTAAAACTGCGGCCTTCGACGCCCGGCAGCGGCCGCGCCACCTCACCGACGAGCAGTTGCTCGACCAGGTGCAGCGCCAGACGTTTCGGTACTTTTGGGATTTTGGGCACCCCGTCAGCGGCATGGCGCGCGAGCGCAGCAACCACTCGTTCGACTACGGCGACGAGGTGGTGACGACCGGCGGCACGGGCTTCGGCCTCATGGCCATCATCGTGGCCGCCGAGCGCGGCTGGATCACGCGGGCCCAGGCGGCGGCGCGGGTCAGCAAAATCGTGAACTTTCTGTGGAAGGCCGACCAGTACCACGGCGCGTTTCCGCACTGGTACGACGGGGCCACGGGCCACACCATCCGCTTCAGCCCGAAAGACGACGGGGCCGACATCGTGGAAACGTCCTTTCTGTACGAGGGCCTGCTCTGCGCCCGCCAGTACTTCACGAAGGACACGCCCGACGAAAGCAACGTGCGCAACAAGGTGCTCTGGATGTGGGAGGGCGTGGAGTGGAACTGGTTCACGCAGGGCCAAAACGTGCTGTACTGGCACTGGAGCCCCAACAACGGCTGGAGCATGAACCACCAGCTCCACGGCTGGAACGAGGCCCTGGTGACCTACGTGCTGGCCGCCGCCTCGCCCCGCTACGCCATCGACAAAGCCGTGTACGACCAGGGCTGGGCCACGGGCCCCGACTACCTGAACGGCAAAACCTACTACGACCTGAAGCTGCCGCTGGGCCCCGAGCTGGGCGGGCCACTATTTTTCACGCACTATTCGTTTTTGGGCCTCAACCCCCACGGCCTCAAGGACGCGCACGCCGACTACTGGGAGCAGAACCGTCACCACACGCTCATCAACCGCGCCTATTGCGTGGCCAACCCCAAGCACTACCAGGGCTACGGCCCCAACGCCTGGGGCCTCACCGCCTCGGATAGCTACCAGGGCTACGCCGCCCACTCGCCCACCGAAGACCTGGGGGTGATTTCGCCCACCGCCGCCCTGTCGGCCATGCCCTACGCGCCGGCCGAATCGATGCAGGCGCTGCGCCATTTCTACGACGACCTGGGCGATAAAATCTGGGGCGAGTACGGCTTCGTGGACGCCTACAGCGAGGCGCACAACTGGTACGCCAAGTCGTACCTGGCCATCGACGAGGGCCCCATCGTGGCCATGATCGAAAACCAGCGCACCGGCTTGCTCTGGAAATTATTCATGAGCGCGCCGGAAGTGCAGCGCGGCCTGACCAAGCTGGGCTTTGAGAGCCCGAACCTTAAACCCTTGCCCAAGTAGGCCGCCATGCGCCCCCTTTGTTTACTGCTTTGCTGGCTCCTGCTGGCCACGGCCGCCGCGGCCCAGCCGGGGCCCCCGCGCCGCACCTACTGCAACCCCCTCAACCTGGACTACGGCTACGCGCCCAACCCCGTCTACACCGTGGCCGGGCGGCACCGCGCCACCGCCGACCCGGTGATTACGCTGTTCAAGGGCACGTACTACTTGTTTGCGACCAACCAGCGCGGCTATTGGTGGAGCAAAGACCTGTACGACTGGCAATTCATCGCGCGCTCGTTTATCCTGCCCGGCGTCAAAAACCTCGACGACCTGTGCGCGCCGGCCGTGTGCGCGGTGGGCGATACGCTGCTGGTGTTCGGCTCGACGCACGAAAAGGATTTTCCAATCTGGATGAGCACCGATCCGCTGCACAACCAGTGGACGCCGACGGCCCAGCCCTTCCAAATCGGGGCCTGGGACCCGGATTTCTTCCTCGACACCGACGGCAAACTGTACGTGTACTGGGGCAGCTCGAACGAGCTGCCGCTCTACGGCCAGCAAATCAGCCGCAAAACCTTCTTGCCCATCGGCACGCCCCAGGTGATGTTTGGCCTGAACGACAAGCAGTTCGGGTGGCAGCGCTTCGGCGAATACCTCGACAACACCTTCCTCGACCCGTTCATGGAAGGCGCCTGGATGACCAAGCACGCCGGCAAGTACTACCTGCAATACGGGGCCCCCGGCACCGAATTCAGCGGCTACGGCGACGGCGTGCAGGTGGCCGCCGGGCCGCTGGGGCCCTTCGCGCCGCAGCCCCACAACCCGTTTGCCTATAAGCCCGGCGGCTTCGCGCGCGGGGCGGGCCACGGCAACACATTCCAGGACGTGTGGGGGGAATACTGGCACGTGTCGACGATGGTGGTGAGCGTGAAAAACAACTTCGAGCGGCGGCTGGGCCTGTGGCCGGCGGGCTTCGACGCCGACGGCGTGCTCTACGCCGACACCGATTTTGGCGACTACCCGCACTACCTGCCCACGGGCCCCGCCGACCACCTCAAAAGCACCTTCACCGGCTGGATGCTGCTCAACTACCAGAAGCCGGTGCGGGCCTCGTCCACGCTCGGCGGCTACGCGCCAAACCTGGCGGTGGACGAGAGCATCAAAACCTACTGGAGCGCCGCCACCGGGGGCCCCGGCGAGTGGTTCCAAACCGACCTGGGCCGCGCGAGCACCGTGCGCGCCGTGCAAATAAACTACGCCGACCAGGACGCGGAGTTTCTGGGCAAGCAGCTCACTACCTACCACCAGTACAAGCTGTTGTACTCGCTCGACGGCCAGAAATGGCAGGCGTTGGTGGATAAAAGCCGCAACAAAACCGACGTGCCGCACGAGTACCTGGAGCTGCCGCAGGCCGTGCAGGCCCGCTACCTCAAGCTTGAAAACGGGCACGTGCCCACCGGCAAATTTGCCCTCAGCGGCCTGCGGGTGTTTGGCAGCGCGGCCATCGCCAAGCCAGCGGCGGTGCGCGAGTTCGTGGTGCTGCGCACGGCCCACGACAAGCGCAGCGCCTGGTTGAAGTGGGCCCCGGCCAGCGACGCCTACGCCTACAACATTCGGGTGGGCATCGCGCCCAACAAGCTCTACCACAGCATCATGGTGCACGGCCAGAACGACTACTACTTCAAAGGCATGGACAAGGACTTGCCCTACTACTTCACCATCGAGGCCGTGAACGAGGGCGGCATCGGCCCGGCCGGACCAGTGCAAAACGTGCCGTAACCTTGCGGCGCGGATGCTGCGCGCCCGCGGCCCGCGCTTCCGCTTACCGGCGGCCGGTACCGGGCCGCGGCGCGGCCCACCAAGCCCGCGCTACCTCACACATTGCTAACAGCTTATCATTCCTTACTCTTCTCCGATGCCCCAAACCACCCACACCCTGCGCGCGGCCCTGTTGCTGCTCGCGCTGGGGGCCCTGCCGGCGGCGGCCCAGCCGGCCGCCGCGCCCCGCACCGCCCTGCCCGCGCCCGACGCCAAAATGCAGGCCTTCATCGACAACCTGCTGGGCAAGATGACGCCGGAGGAAAAAATCGGCCAGCTCAACCTCGTGTCGGTCGGCTTCGACGTGACGGGCCCGGTGGTGAGCAAGGACGTGGACGCCAACATCCGCAAGGGCCGCGTGGGGGCCGTGCTGAACACCTACACCCCGGTGGCCGCCCGCAAGCTCCAGGCCCTGGCCATCAAGGAGTCGCGGCTGCACATCCCACTGATTTTGGGCTACGACGTCATCCACGGGCACCGCACCATTTTCCCGGTGCCGCTGGGCCTGGCCGCGTCGTGGGACTTGCCGGCGATGGAAAAAACCGCCCGCATCGCCGCCGACGAGGCCAGCGCCGACGGCGTGAACTGGGTGTACTCGCCGATGGTGGACATTGCCCGCGACCCGCGCTGGGGCCGCATCATGGAGGGCAGCGGCGAAGACCCGTACCTGGGGTCGCAAATTGCGCGGGCCATGGTGCGCGGCTACCAGGGCCCCGACAACGACATGACCCGGCCCGACCGCGTGATGGCCTGCCTCAAGCACTTCGCCCTGTACGGGGCCGCCGAGGCCGGGCGCGACTACAACACCACCGACATGAGCCTCCAGCGCATGTACAACGAGTACCTGCCGCCCTACAAGGCCGCCGTGGAGGCCGGCGTGGGCTCGGTGATGTCGTCGTTCAACGACGTGAACGGCATCCCGGCCACCGCCAACAAGTTCTTGATGACCGACTTGCTGCGCACGCAGTGGGGCTTCAACGGCTTCGTGGCCACCGACTACACGGCCATCAACGAGCTGGAGGCCCACGGCCTGGGCAACGACGCCCAGGTGTCGGCCCTGGCCCTGACGGCCGGCATCGACCAGGACATGGTGGGCGAGATTTTCCTCAACAACCTGGCGAAGAACGTGGCCGACGGCACCGTGACGCAGGCCCAGGTGGACCAGGCCTGCCGCCGCGTGCTCGAAGCCAAGTACCGCCTCGGCCTCTTCACCGACCCCTACCACGGCGTGAGCGAGAAGCGCGCCAAGGCCACGTTGATGAAGCCGGCCTACCTGGCCGACGCCCGCGACGTGGCCCGCCGCAGCTTCGTGCTACTGAAAAACGAGAAGCAGACCCTGCCCCTCAAGAAAACCGGCACCATCGCCCTGGTAGGGCCCCTGGCCAGCCGCCAGCGCGACATGATCGGCAGCTGGAGCGGGGCCGGCGAGTGGAAGCAGGCCGTGTCGGTCGAGCAAGGCCTGCGGGCCGCCGCGCCGGGCGTGAAAATCGTGACAGCCCAAGGCGCTAATGTGGCCGACGACCCGCAAATGATTGACCGCCTGAACGCCCACGGCGGCGAGCTGAACATCGACCCGCGGGCCCCCGAGGCGCTGATTGCCGAAGCCGTGGCCGCCGCCCAGCAGGCCGACGTGGTGGTGGCCGTGGTGGGGGAAAGCCAGGGCATGACCGGCGAAGCCGCCAGCCGCGCCGACATCGGCCTGCCCGGCCGCCAGCTCGACTTGCTCAAAGCCCTGAAAGCCACCGGCAAGCCCCTGGTGGTGGTGCTCATGAACGGCCGCCCCCTCACCCTGCCCTGGGAAGACCAAAACGCCGACGCCATCCTCGAAACCTGGTTTTCGGGCACCCAGGGCGGCCACGCCGTGGCCGACGTGCTGTTTGGCGGCTACAACCCGGCCGGCAAGCTCACGGCCACGTTTCCGCGCGCGGTGGGCCAGATTCCCATCTACTACAACCACAAAAGCACGGGCCGCCCCTACGCCGGCGTCAAGCTCGACAAGTACAAGTCGCGCTACCTGGACGTGCCGAATGATCCGCTCTATCCTTTCGGCTACGGCCTGAGCTACACCACGTTCAGCGTGTCCAAGCCCACGCTCAGCGCCGCTACCATGCCCATGAGTGGGGCCCTGGATGTGACGGTGACTGTGCAAAACACTGGCGCCGCCGACGGCGAAGAAGTGGTGCAGCTCTACCTGCGCGACGTGGTGGGCTCCAGCTCCCGCCCCGTGCAAGAGCTGAAAAACTTCCAGAAAGTACTGCTGAAAAAGGGCGAAAGCCGCCAGCTCACCTTCCACCTCACGGTGGAAGACTTGAAGTTCTACAACAACGAGTTGAAGTTCGTGGCCGAGCCGGGCGAGTTCCAGGTAATGGTCGGCAACAACTCGCGTGACGTGCAAATGGCCTCGTTCACGCTCACGCAGTAGGGCCCCATCAGGGCTTAACGGAGCTTGGGCGACGGGAAATATTATTTTTGGGGCCGGGGGTAAGCCATGATGAGGTTGTCAGCGGGACGGCTGCGCTCGATGAATTGCTGGCCCAGCTTCTTGGTGTCGCTGACCACATACGGGCCACTGTAAGCGCCGGGCTTGCGCCCGGCCGCGCCGGTTGTTTTTGGGTTGGTCACGGCGGCGGGCTTGCTTGCTCGGGACTGAACCGCCGGAGCCGTTTGGGCGCGGGCCGGGAGCAGCAGGCTTGCCAAAGCCAGGCTGGTTAATAGGCTTAGAGCAGTCTTCATTGGTTAAAAAATGAAAAATGATGGCTAACCACAAGGACGCACCCACACCTGGGCTACGGACAAGTTTGGGCGGGCAGGGGCCCCGCTCCCTTTGGTTGTCCCGAAGGTAGTCATTGGCTGACAAGAAGTAAGCTAACCGGTTCGAAAGAAACCGGGTGCGGGGCCGGGGCAGCAGTGCCCCGGCCCCGCTATGTTTACAGCCCGGCCGCGTGGTCATTCAGGCCGCCCGTGCCCGCGCCCCATGAACAAAGCCCACCCGCCGCCGTCCGCGTTGCCCGTGCAGCTGTTTCCGCTGGGCGATGCGGCCGTGGTGGTGCAGTTTGGCGAGGGCATCAGCCCGGCCACGCACGCGGCCATTCAGGCGTTTGGCGCGCACTTGGCGCAGCATCCGTTCGCGGGCCTGCGCGAGTGCGTGCCCGCCTTCACCACCCTCACCGTGTACTACGACCCGTGGCGGGTGAGCGAAAACGGCCGGTACCAACCCTACGAAAAAGTGGCGGCCACGCTGCGCGCCATGCTGCCCGCCGCGGCGGCCCCGGCGGCCGCGGCGGCGGCCGAGCCGGTGGAAATCCCCGTCTGCTACGGCGGGGAGTTTGGGCCGGATCTGGACTTTGTGGCCCGCTACTGCGGGCTGTCCGCCGCCGAGGTAATTGCCCGGCACACGGCCCCCGACTACCTCGTTTATATGATTGGCTTTGCGCCCGGCTTCCCGTACCTGGGCGGGCTCGATGCGGGGCTGGCCACGCCGCGCCTGGCCCAGCCGCGGCCGCGGGTACCGGCCGGCACGGTGGGCATCGCGGGGCCCCAGACGGGCATTTACTCGCTGCCCACGCCCGGCGGCTGGCAGCTCATCGGCCGCACGCCGCAGCGCTTGTTCGACCCCGCGTGGGCCGCGCCCAGCCGGCTGCACGCCGGCCAAACCCTGCGGTTCGTGCCCATCAGCGCGGCGGAGTATGCCCGCAGCCAGCAGCATGAGCCTTAGCATTTTGCACCCCGGCCTGCTCACCACCGTGCAAGACCTCGGCCGGCCCGGCTACCAAAAAGACGGCGTGGTGGTGGGCGGCGCGCTGGACGCCTGCGCCCTGCGCGTGGCCAACCTACTGGTGGGCAACCCCGAAGGCGCGGCCGGCCTCGAAATTACGCTCCGGGGCCCCCGCCTGCGCTTCGGCGCCGGCGCCCTGCTGGCCCTCGCCGGGGCCGACCTCTCCCCCACCCTCGACGGCCAGGCGGTGGGATTGAACCGGCCCGTTTGGGCCCCGGCCGGCGCCGAGCTGGCCTTCGGAGCGCCCCGGGCGGGCTGCCGAGCCTACCTGGCGGTGGCGGGCGGCGTGGCCGTGGCGCCGGTGCTGGGCAGCCGCGCCACCTACCTGCGCGCCGGGTTGGGCGGCTGGCACGGCCGCGCCCTGCAAGCCGGCGACGAGCTGCCCGTGGGCGCGCCCACGGCCCTGGGCCAACAGCTTCGGCTAGAATTGGCTGGTAATCAAACCTCTTGGGCCCAGGCCCGCTGGACGCCGGGGCCCCAGCTCTGCCCCGTACCGCGCCCCAGTCCCGTCGTCCGCGCCGTTCGGGGGCCGGAGTACGGGCAGTTTTCAGCGGCGAGCCAGCGGGCGTTTTGGGAGGCGCCGTTTGCCATCACGGCCGCCGCCGACCGCATGGGCTACCGGCTGCAAGGGCCGGCGCTGGCGCGGCTGACGGACGCCGAGCTGCTGTCGAGCACCGTCACGCACGGCACGGTGCAGGTGCCGGCCAATGGCCAGCCCATCGTGCTGCTCGCCGACCGCCAAACCACCGGCGGCTACCCGCGCCTGGCCCAGGTCATCACGGCCGATTTTGGGGCCCTGGCGCAGGCGGCCCCGGGCCAGGCGCTGCGCTTCCAGGAAGTATCGCTGGCCGAGGCGCAGGCGCTGTACCTTGCGCAGGAGCGCGCCCTCAGGGCGTTGCAGCGGGCCATTGCTTTCAAAGCGTTATTTGGAGGCGCATAAAAACCGGTCATGCCGAGCGCAGCGAAGCATCTCTCCCGCTGACTGTTCCCTAGATTACTGCTGCGGCAGCGATGCTTCGCTGCACTCAGCACGACCGGTTTTTAGTTAATGTTCTTTTTACCCCATTTCCATGACTTACTCCGTTGACCTGAACTGCGACATGGGCGAGAGCTTCGGGGCCTGGACGCTGGGCCAGGACGCGGCCGTGCTGCCCTTTGTGACGTCGGCCAACATCGCCTGCGGCTTCCACGCCGGCGACCCGGGCGTGATGCGGCAAACCGTGCGCGCCGCCCTGCGCCACGGCGTGGCCCTCGGGGTGCACCCGGGGCTGCCCGATTTGGTGGGGTTCGGGCGGCGCGAGCTGGCCATTTCGGCCGAGGAAGCCTTTGATATGGTGGTGTACCAGCTGGGGGCCCTGGGAGCCGTGGCGCGGGCCGAGGGCGGGCGGTTGCACCACCTCAAGCCCCACGGGGCCCTCTACAACATGGCCGCCACCAACGCCGCCCTGGCCCAGGCCATTGCCGAAGCCGTGTACCGCGTGCAGCCCGAGCTGGTGCTCTACGGCCTGGCGAACAGCGAACTAACCAAAGCCGGCGAGCGGCTGGGCCTCAAAACCGCCCACGAAGTGTTTGCCGACCGCACCTACCAGGCCAACGGCACCCTCACCCCGCGCCGCCAGCCCGACGCCCTGGTGACGAGCGCCGACGCCGCCCTGGCCCAGGTGCTGCGGATGGTGCGCGCGGGCCAGGTGCGCAGCCAGCAGGGCCCCGACGTGGCCGTCCGGGCCGATACGGTGTGCCTGCACGGCGACGGGCCCCACGCCCTGGAATTTGCCCAGCGGCTGCACGGGGCCCTGCGCGAAGCGGGCGTGCGCCTGGGGACCGATTTTGCCGGCGCGCACTGATGGGAGCGGGCAAGCGGTGGTTCGGCGGGGCCAGCCTGGGGGCGGCATTTCTGATGGCCAACTCGTCCATCGGGCCGGGGTTTCTGACGCAGACGACGGTGTTCACCCAGCGGCTGCTCACCAGCTTCGGGTTCGTCATCCTGGTGTCGGTAGTGCTGGACGTGGGGGCCCAGCTCAACACCTGGCGTATTCTCACCGTCAGCGAGTTGCGAGCCCAGGACCTGGCCAACCGGCTGCTGCCCGGCCTGGGCTACTTCCTGGCGGGCATGGTTATTTTGGGCGGCTTCGCCTTCAACATCGGCAACATTGCCGGCTGCGGCCTGGGCCTGAACGTGCTCACGGGCATGACGTTTGAGCACGGGGCCCTGGTGAGCTGCGCGGTGGCCCTGGCCTTGTTTTGGGTGCAGGAAATCGGCAAGATGCTCGACGGCTTCACCAAAGTTCTCGGCACGGTCAAGATCTTGCTCACGCTCGGCATTGCCTTCAGCGCGCACCCGCCGCTGCTGCTGGCGCTGCACCACACGCTGCTGCCAGCCCAGCTCAGCGCGGCGGCCATCGTCACCATCGTGGGCGGCACGGTGGGCGGCTACATCACGTTTTCGGGGGCCCACCGGCTGCTCGACGCGGGCATCAAGGGGCCGGCTCAGCAGGATGTGGTGACGCGCAGCGCCGTCAGCGGCATCGTTATTTCCACTGTCATGCGGTTTGTGCTGTTCCTGGCCATTGTGGGCGTGCTCCGCCACGGGGCCCGGCTCGACGCCGACAACCCCGCGGCGGGCGTGTTCCGGGCAGCGGCGGGCGAGGCGGGCTTCCGCATTTTCGGGGTCATCCTGTGGAGCGCGGCCATCTCGTCGGTGGTGGGCGCGGCCTACACGTCGGTGTCGTTTTTCAAGACGTTCCACCCCGTCTTCGCCCGCCACGAGCGGGCGTGCATTTCCCTTTTCATCGTCCTTTCGACGGGCGTTTTCGTGCTTGTGGGCAAGCCCGCGCAGCTGCTGGTGTTCGCCGGGGCCGTGAACGGGCTGATTCTGCCCATCGCGCTGGGCATTGTGCTGGTGGCCGCCACCAGCCGCCGCCTCATGGGCGCCTACCACCACCCGCGCTGGATGCTGGCCGCCGGCTGGGCGGTGGTGCTCGTCATGGGGGCCCTGAGCGTGCCCGTGCTGGTGGCGCAGGTGGGGGCCCTGCTGCGGTAAGTCCGCAAAAAAGCCCCGCCGCAAGTGCTTGCGGCGGGGCTTTTGGTGGGCCTAATAAACTCCGGGGAATTAGTCTTTTGGCTTGATTTTCATCTTCTTGCGGTTGCCTTTCACTTTGGCACCCTTGGGCACGGCTACGGTGTTGGGGTCCGAAGTAGCGGCGGTCGATTCCACCGTGGTAGTGGTGGTGGTGCCCGGGGCCGGCGTCATGGCCGGCGTCGTCGTTTGGGTCGGGGCCGTGGTTTGCTGGGTCGTGGTGGTGGTTTGGGCGCTGGCCGAGTAGCCGCCAGCCACGCACAATAGGGCGAGGAGAACGAGTTGCTTTTTCAAGGAAGTGAAGGAGTTGGTGAGCGAACCCGCGCCACTAAAGCACGGGGTTTGTGTGGCCTCTAACGTCAACGGTAGAAAAAGTATTGCCTTTGCTCACCAATATTTCATAAATACTTGCTTGTTGCCTTGCAATGGGGCCCCGCCAGCGCGGCTACTGCCTGGCAAGGAGCTGCTTTTGGTCGCCAATTTTCAGGTCAAAATCGCCAGCTTCAGGCACCGGCTCGCCGGTGGGGCCGCTGTAGGCCCGCCCCGCCACGGGCAGGGTGAAGGGGAAGGTTTTGGTTTCGCCGGGCCGCAGCGCAACCTTGTCGAAGCAGCACGGGCGGCGCACGTCGGGCACCGCCTGCCTCAGCATCGGTCAGCAGTAGCAGGCCCGCGAGGGCCCGAAAAGTAAGCCGCCTAGGGCCCCGCTCGGATACTCCTTTACTATGTAAATGCCTCCAATCTTCTTTCTTAGGCGGCGCCGGGGCGGCCGTTAGGCGCAGCGCGGTGCCCTGGGCGGTGTCGAAGGCGCGTGCCTAGCGGCCAGCGGCCGAATACAGCGCGGCCGCTGCCCCAGCCTTCGGCGCCGGCTGGGCAGCGGCCGCGCCTGCTGCCAGCAGCGCAGGCAAAATATTGACTAAATAATTGGCCATGAACGCGAAATGGAACGCAGAAATAAAAAAAATAGCAGAAGCTCAGAGCCGAAAGGCCTGGGCGGGAAACGCTGCGTCTTCGTAGGGCGCCAGCAGCGGCTGGGCCCGGCTCACCGAGTCGAACACCATGGCCTGGCGCTGGGCCGGGCGGTAGGCGGGCCACGCTGCCCCCGGCGTGCCGGTGGCAATGAAGGCCACCCAGCGCTGGTGCATTTGGGCGGCCAGGGCGCGGGCGGCGGCGCTTTGGCGGGCCACGGGGCCCAGCGCGTTCCAGGCGTAGCCCAGCTCCTGGGCGTGCACCGGACCGGGCCCCCTGGGCGTTTGGTAGTCGAAGCGGTAGAGCCACGTGGGCTGGCCGGCGTCGGCCAGCGTGCCCGCCAGCCGGTACGAGGCCAGGCGGTAGAGGTAGTCGGTGTTGTTGCGCAGCCAGGCCTGGTCGGTGGGCGCGGCGGCGGGGCGGCGCTGGTAGGCCTGCCACACCTGCGCGCCGTTGGCGCCGAACAGGGCGGCCAGCACCTCGGCGTTGGGCTGTTGCAGCGCCGGCCAGAAGCCCATGAACAGGCCCGCCTCGTCGCGGTTGGTGCCCACCAGGGCCCGCAGCGGGGCCCTGGTGGGCCGGGCCAGGTAGGCGAGCGGCGCTTCGGGAATGGTGGTACCGTCCAGCACGGGGCCAAAGAGTTGCAAGCCCGCGGGGCCCGCCGCAATTTTTTCTTGGGCCCGGATGAGGTCGGCCGTGGGCAGCGTCAGGAGCTGGGCGGCTTGGTCGGGGCGCAGGCCCAGGGCCCCCAGCAGGCGCTGGGCCACGGCGGCGGCCGTGGCGGTGTCGCGCACGGCCTGCACCCCGCCGCTTTCCAAAATCACTTGCTGAAACAAGCCCCGGGCGGCGGGCGTGGCCAGCACGGCGCCCACCAGCTTGGCCCCCGCCGACTCACCCATGACCGTGACGCGGCCCGGGTCGCCGCCGAACGCGGCAATGTTCTCGTGCACCCAGCGCAGGGCCGCCACCGCGTCGAGCACGCCGGCGTTGCCGGCCTGGCGGTAGGCGGGCCCCAGCCACTGGCTCAGCTGCAAAAAGCCCAGGCTGCCCAGCCGGTAGTTGATGCTGACCGTGACGATGCTGTCGTGCCGGGCAAAGTTGCCGCCGTCGAACTCGCTGCCCGCGCCGCCCGTGAAGGCGCCGCCGTGCACCCACACCACCACCGGCTTGGCCCGCCGCGCCCGCACCGAGGGCGTCCACACGTTCAGGGTCAGGCAATTGTCTTCGCCCTGGGGCCCCGCGGTGCTGCCCTGCGGGGCCCGGGGCCCGAAGGCCGTGGCGGGCCGCACGCCGGCCCACGGCGCCAGCGGCCGGGGCGGCAAAAACCGCCCCGCGCCCGCCGGCGCCGCCGCGTAGGCCACGCCCTTGAACGCCACCAGGCCGTCGGCCGCGCGGGTGCCTTGCAGGCGGCCAGCCCGGGTTTGGCACACCGGGCCGGGGCCCGGCGCAGCCGGTTGGGCCGGGGCGGCAGGGGCCCGCAGCAGCCCGCCGGCCGCCACTACGCAGTATTTTAGCCACCGAAGCATGGGCAAAGTAGTTGGTTGGGGCGCAAAGAAAACGCCCTGCTACCAGACGTAGGTAGCCACCGCGCCGCCGGCCAGCGAGGTGGCCAGCACGCGGCCCTGGCTGCGCACGGCAAAGGCCTGGGGCCCCGCGCCCTCGTTCAGCACCACCAGCACGGTGCGGCCGGCGGGCGTGCGGAAGGCCACGTTGGGCAGGCCCGCGGGCAGCGTGGAGGCGATGCGCACCGAGCCGGGGCGCACAAACTTGCTGGCGTGGGCCGTGATGTAGTAGGCCGGGTTGCGGGTCACGGCGTCGCCGGCCAGCGTGACGGCCCCCAGGCACTCGGTGCAGCCGCCGGGCGTGTGCGGGTTCTGCTGCGGGTCGGCGGCCAGGTTCCACTCCAGCACGGTGCGGCACCAGTTGCGCGTGGCCCCGATGGTGAGGTTTTTGGTGTGCCAGGCCAGGTCGTTGGGCAGGTTGCCGGGGGCCCCCACCCACTCCTCGGTGAAGTACAGGTTCTTGGCCGGGTACTTGGCGTGCACCTGCGCCAGGGCCCCAATCTCGCCGCGGTAGAGGTGGAAGGCCGAGCCGTCCACGTACGGCCGGGCCGTGGCGTCGCCGAGCACCGCAATTGGGTAATCCGGCCGGTCGGTGTTGTGGTCGTAGCAGATGATTTTGGTGTCCAGCTTGGCGGCTCGGAAGGCCGGGCCCAGGCTGCGGCCGATGAAGGCGGCCTGGTCGGCGGCCTCCATCAGCAAGCTCGGGTTGTTGCCGGGGTGCAGCGGCTCGTTCTGCACCGTCACGGCGTCGAGGCGGATGCCGTGGGCTTTCATGCCCTGGAGGTACTTCACAAAGTAGCGGGCGTAGGCGTCGTAACACTCGGGCTTGAGGCTGCCGCCCTTCGAGTTGCCGTTGGTTTTCATCCAGGTCGGCGGGCTCCAGGGCGAGCCCATCAGCTTGAGGTTGGGGCTGATGGCCAGGATTTCCTTCAGCACCGGAATCAGGTCCTGCTCGTCGGGCGCCAGGCTGAAGTGGGCCAGCGCGGGGTCGGTTTCGCCGGCCGGCCGGTCGTCGTAGCTGAACACCTTCGCGTCCAAGTCCGACGCGCCGATGCTCAGGCGCAGGTAGCTCACGCCGATGGCGGGGCCCGCCGTGCCGAACAGCTCTTGCAGCAGCTTGGCCCGGGCCGGGGCGCTCATGGCGCGCAGCAGCTGGGCGCTGCCGCCCGTCAGGCAGTACCCGAAGCCGTCGATGCCCTGGAACTGCTGGGCCGCGTCCACCTCAATCACCGGGGCCCCGGCCGGGGCCTTCGCGCCCGCCGCCCCAAACGCCAGGGCCCCCGCCTGCCGCTGAAACAGGGCCGTGCGGTCGGGCGTGGTCAGCCACAGCTCGGCCTTGGGGCCCCCGGGCGCGGGGCGCGGGGCCGGCGCGGCCGCCGCCAGCCCCAGGGCCCCCAGCAATACTTTGGTAACGAACGGAACGGCGCGCATTGGAAAGGGAAGGTTAGGAAGGACCGGAAAGCAAACGAGCGGGGCCCAACGGGCCCCCACTCGTGGCAAATAAAGCGTTAGTACCCGGGATTTTGTTGCGCCTGGGGGTTGGCGTTCAGCCCGCTCTGGGGCAGCGGGAAGCGCGCGTGGCCCGGCGCCAGGGGCCGTTGGTGCTGCACTTCGGGAAGCCGGTGCGGTACGCCGGCGCCGGGGCCCCGCGCCCCGCCAGCAGCGCCAGGCCCAGCGCCCCTTGCCCCGCCTCACGCCACCCGTTTTCCCTGGTTCCCAAGGCCTAGCCCCCGTTGGGCCCAAGGCACGGGTTGATTGATTTTGGCCCTCCGGCTCCCGCCGCGGCCGGTGGGCCCCGGCGCTGCGCAAATTTTATCCGAAAATGCGCAAATTTTACCCCAACGGTAGCGGAGAAATGACGCACTACGGCCGGCCGCCGTAAATTTGTTCCCCGTTTGGCTTTTGCTCTCCTTCCACCCGTATGCCGCGCAAAAAAGTCTTGTTTCTGATTGGCTCGCCCAACCAGACCACGCAAATGCACCAAATTGCTGATCTGCTGCGCGACGAGTTCGACCCGTACTTCAGCCAGCTGTACTACGACGGCTGGCAGCGCGGCTTTTACCGCTTCCTCATCTGGTCGACCGTGCTGAGGGGCACCGTGGTGACGGGCCACATCAAGGCCAAGGCCGACCGCTACCTGGCCGCCCACGGCCTGCCCAACGACTTCGAGGCGCGCGTGTTCCGGCACGACTACGACCTGATTGTGTGCTGCTCCGACATGGTTGTGCCTTGGAACCTGCTGGCCAAAACCAAGTCCGTGTTCGTGCAGGAGGGCATGACGGACCCGCTCAACCGGTGGGCCCGGCTCGTGAAGCGCTTCACCCGCTACCCCGTGCTCACCGTCAGCACGGCCCTAAACGGGATGAACAACTGCTGCGACGTGTACTGCGTGGCCTCGGCGGGTTACGCGGAGCACTTCCAGCAGGTGGGCGTGGCGGCGGGCAAGCTGGTGGTCACCGGCATTCCCAACTTCGACGACGTGGAGAAGCTGCGCCGCAACAGTTTCCCGCACCGCGGCTACGTGCTGGTGGCCACCACCGACATGCGCGAAACCTACCGGCCCGACAACCGCAAGCGGTTCATCCGCGCGGCTGCGCGCATCGCCGCGGGCCGGCCCATGTTTTTTAAGTTCCACCCCAACGAAAACATGGCCCGCGCCACCGCCGAGGTGCAGCGCTGGGCCCCCGCCGGCACCCGCATCTACACCGAGGGCAACACCGAGGAGATGATTGCCAACTGCGCCGAGCTCATCACCCAGTACAGCACCGTGGCCTTCGTGGGCCTGGCCCTGGGCATCCCGGTGCACTCGTACTTCGACGTGGAAGACCTGCGGCGCAAGCTGCCCTGGCAAAACCACGGCACCTCGGCCCGCCGCATCGCCGACGTGTGCCGCCGCTACGCCGGCTTTGCGGGCAGCGGCCCGGCATTTTTGCGGCAGTACCAGCCCGAAGCTTTTGCCACGCCCGCCGCCGGGGCCCCGGCGGCGGCCCCGGTCCTTCAGCCGGCCCAAACCGCCCACTCGTGAACATCCTCACCGTCATCCAGGCCCGCCGCGGCTCGTCGCGGCTCCCCGACAAAGTAAGCCTGCCGCTGGCCGGCCAGCCCCTGCTGGTGCGCATGGTCGAGCGCGTGCAACGGGCCCAGCGGGCCGGCCAAATCGTGGTGGCCACCACCACCGACGCGGCCGACGACGCGCTGGCCGCGCTCTGCGAAGCGCACGGCATCAACGTGTTCCGTGGCTCGCCCACCGACTTGCTCGACCGGCATTACCAGGCGGCGCGGGCCGCCGGCAACGTGGACGCGGTGGTGAAAATCCCGTCCGACTGCCCGCTCATCGACCCCGCCGTGATTGACCGCGTGCTGGGCCACTATGTGGATACGGCCGGGCAGTACGATTTCGTGAGCAACCTGCACCCCGCCACCTACCCCGATGGCAACGACGTGGAGGTGATGCCCCTGGGGGCCCTGGCCACGGCCTGGCGCGAGGCCCGGCGCCCGCTCGAGCGCGAGCACACCACGCCTTTCTTCTGGGAAAACCCCGGCCGCTTCCGCCTCGCCAACGTGGCCTGGGAAACGGGACTTGACTACTCGATGTCGCACCGCTTCACCATCGACTACCGCGAAGATTATGAATTCATTAAGGCCGTGTTTGACGCCCTCTACCCGGCCAATCCCGCCTTCGGCCTGGCCGATGTTCTCGCTTTATTAAAGCAAAGGCCGGACATTTACGCCCTCAACGCCAGCCTGGCCGGCGTGAACTGGTACCGCAACCACTTGGACGAACTAAAAACCGTGGCCGCCGACCAAACCAAGTCCTTATAGTTGAACTGTCATGCGCACTTGGCGTTCACGCAGCGAAGAACCTCTCCCGCGGCAGTAATCATTGATTAAGTATGCGTTAGAGATGCTTCGGCTGCGCTTAGCACGACGTTCTCTGGCAAGAAAAAAGCCCTATGACCTCCGAAAAACAAGACGAACTGAAAGCCCTGGCCCTGCGCGTGCGTGAGCACATCGTGCGCCTGAGCACCAACGGCGGCTGCTTCACCGGCGCCTCGCTGAGCTGCGCCGACCTGCTGGTGTACCTCTACGCTGATTTCCTGAACATCAGCCCCGCAACGCTCGACGCGCCCGACCGCGACTTCCTGTTCCTGAGCAAGGGGCACGACGTGCCGGCCCTCTACGGCACGTTTGCCGAGCTGGGCTTCATGCCCAAAGAGCGCCTGGCCAACCACTTGAAGGCCAACGACTCCATCTACTGGCACCCCAACCGCTCGGTGCCGGGCGTTGAGTTTCACTCGGGCTCGCTGGGCCACTTGCCCTCCGTGGGCCTGGGCGTGGCGCTCGACAACCGCCTGCGGGGCCTCCACAACCGCACCATCGTCATCACCGGCGACGGCGAACTGAACGAGGGCTCGGTGTGGGAAACCGTGCTGGTGGCCGCTGCCCACAAACTCAGCAACTTCACGCTGGTCGTGGACCGCAACCGCTTCCAGGCCAACATCGCCACCGAAGACCTGATTCCGCTGGAGCCCTTGGGGCCCAAATTCGAGGCTTTCGGCTGGGCGGTGAAGCGCATCGACGGCCACGACTTCGGGCAGCTCGAAGCGGCGTTCGGGGCCCTGCCCTTCTCCGACAGCAAGCCCTCGGTCATCATCTGCGACACGGTGCGCGGCCGCGGCCTGCCCAGCATCGAAGCCCGCGCCGACCGCTGGTTTTGTAACTTTTCGTCGGACGAGGTGACGCAGCTGCTGGAAGAACTCCACAGCCAGGAAGCCACCGCCCTCACCAGCGAAACGCTGACGGTTAGGTAGTTTTCGACTTCTATTACCAATAGGATAGGCCGTCATGCAGAGCGCAGCGAAGCATCTCTCCCGCAGCAATAAATCATTATTAGTTACGCGGTAGAGATGCTTCGCTGCGCTCTGCATGACGTTTTGATTGCCAACCAAGCTTCTTTCATGAACTACGAAGAACTGATCAAAGAAACGGCCCTGGCCGACGACCGCCTCATCGTGATGACGGCCGAAAACCGCGCCCTCATCCGCAACCTGCCGGCCGTGCTGGGGCCCCGGTTCATCGACACCGGCATCACGGAGCAAACCCTGATTGGGTCGGCGGCCGGGCTGGCGTTGCGCGGGCGCATCCCGGTAGTGCACGCGCTGGCCACGTTCCTCACGCTGCGCGCCTTTGAGTTCATCCGCACCGACGTGGGCATCGGCCAGCTGCCGGTGAAAATCAGCAGCTTCGTGCCCGGCTTTTTGTCGGATGGCAACGGCCCCACGCACCAGGCCATCGAGGACGTGGCCCTGATGCGCGGCATTCCCGGCATGACCGTTTTTGCGCCCGCCGACGAGGCCGACATGCTCGGCATGCTGCCCGCAATCTGGGCGTCGCCCAGCCCAGCCTACGTGCGCATCAACACCCGCCCCGGCACCTACCCGCACGCCCCCTTCGAAATGGGCAAGGCCGAATTGGTGGCCACCGGCACCGACGCCACCATCTTGGTCTACGGCATGCTGTTCGAGCAGGCCCTCATCGCCCGCGAGCTGCTCGAAGCCCAGGGCAAATCGGTGGGCCTCGTGAACATGCGCACCCTCAAGCCCGTCGACGAAGCCGCGCTGCTGCAAGTGGTGCGCGCCGGGGGCCTGGTCGTGACGCTGGAAGACCACTTCCAAACCGGCGGCCTCTACTCCATTCTGGCCGAGGTGCTGCTGAAGAACGAGCTGACGGCCAAGGTGCTGCCCATCGCCCTCCGCGAGAAGTGGTACAAGCCCGGCCTGTTGAGCGAAGTGCTCGAATACGAAGGCTTCACCGGCCAGCACATTGCCCAGCGCATCGCCGAAAAGCTGGGCACCAACCCCGCCGCCATCACCACCAAAACCGAAGTGGTGGAAAACGAATTTGCCGAGTAACGACGCGTCGCGTCTCTTTTCACTGCCCAAATAACTCTTTCCTGACATGCCCAATACCGTTGCCTCCAACGCCAATTACCCCGACTTCACCGAGTCGGACGCGCTGTACGCCCGCGCCACTTCCATCATGACGCCGGTGACCCAGACCCTGGCCAAGGGCCCCGGGCAGTACACCAAGGGCGGGGCCCCCAAGTACGTGAAGCGCGGCAAGGGCGCGCACATCTGGGACGTGGACGGCAATGAATACCTTGATTTTCAGATGGGTATCGGCCCCATTTCGTTGGGCTACGCCTACCCGCGGGTGGACGACGCCATCCGGGCGCAGCTCGAAGACGGCATCACGTTCTCGATGATGCACGAGCTGGAAGTGCAGTTCGCCGAGCTTATCCACGAGGTTATCCCCAACGCCGAGAGCATCCGCATCAGCAAAACCGGGGCCGACGTGTGCTCGGCGGCGGTGCGCGTGGCACGGGCCTTCACGGGGCGCCCCCATGTGCTGTGCTGCGGCTACCACGGCTGGCACGACTGGTACATCGGCACCACAAGCCGCGACAAAGGCATCCCGCAGGAAAGCAAGGACTTAGTGGACGCCTTCGAGTACAACAACCTCGATTCGTTCCGGGAATTGTTGACGCCCGAGGTGGCCTGCGTGATTCTAGAGCCGTTCATTTTCGACGCGCCCAAGGACAACTTCCTGCACGAAGTGGCCCGCCTTTGCCAGGAGAACGGCACGCTGCTGATTTTCGACGAGATGTGGACCGGCTTCCGCATCGCCGTGGGCGGGGCCCAGGAGTACTTCGGCATCAAGGCCGACCTGGCGGTGTTCTCGAAGGCGTTTGCCAACGGGATGCCGATTTCGCTGCTCACCGGCCGCCGCGACGTGATGCAGCTGTTCGAGCAGGACGTGTTCTTCTTCACCACCTTCGGCGGCGAGGCCCTGAGCCTAGCCGCGGCTATGGCCACCATCGCCGAGATGCGCGAGAAAAACGTGCCCGCCCGCCTTGCCGAGCAGGGCAACAAACTGAAGGAAGGCTACAACCAAATCGCCGCCGACCTCGGCCTGAGCCAGTACACCAAGTGCTACGGCTACGACTGCCGCAGCATCGTCACCTTCGACGCCAGCGCTGGCAACCCCTTGGAGGTGAAGGCTTACGTGCAGCAGGAGTTGTTCAAGCGCGGCATCATGTGGGGCGGCTTTCACAACATGTGCTTCTCGCACACCGACGCCGACGTGGCCCATGCCCTGGCCATGTACGCCGAGGTGCTGCCCCTGCTAAAGGAAGCCATCGAAGCCGGCGACGTGGCCGCCCGCCTGCACGGCGAGCCCGTGGAAGCGGTGTTCCGCAAGGTGACCAACGCCGCCCCGGCCAAGGTGAAGTAATTATTTGTGCCGCGGGGCCCGGGGCCCCGCGGCACTTTTGTTTTCTTATGAACCTCTTCGATTTAACCAACAAAACGGCCATCGTTACGGGCGCGTGCGGGCTCATTGGCCGGCAGCACTGCGCGGCGCTGGCCGCCGCGGGCGCCAACGTGGTGGTGGCCGACATTAACCAAGAAGCGGCCGAGGCGGTGGCGGCCGGCTTGCCCGGGGGCCCCCACCTACCGCTGGCGGTGGACGTAACCAGCCCCGCGTCGCTGGCAGCGGCGCGCGACCAGATCATCGGCCGGTTCGGGCACCTCGACGTGCTGGTGAACAACGCGGCCATCAACGACATGTTTGAGAACCCGGCGCTGGCGGCCGACTTGAGCAAGTTCGAGAATTTTCCGCTCGCCACGTTCCAGCAAGTGCTGGAAGTGAACGTGACGGGGGTTTTCCTGGCGGCGCAGGTCTTCGGCACGCCCATGGCCGAGCAGGGCCGCGGCTCCATCATCAACGTGGCCAGCACCTACGGCATCGTGGGGCCCGACCAGAGCATTTACCGCAACGAAGCTGGCGAGCAAACCTTCTACAAATCACCGTCTTACCCCATGACTAAGGGCGCGGTGGTGAACTTCACCCGCTACCTGGCCGCCTACTGGGGCAGCAAGGGCGTGCGCGTGAATACCCTCTCGCCGGGCGGGGTGGAGAACAGCCAGGACGCTTTTTTTGTGAAGCAGTACAGCGCCAAAACGCCCCTGGGCCGCATGGCCGCCGCCACCGATTACCAGGGGGCCGTCGTGTTCCTAGCCTCCGAAGCCTCGGCCTACATGACCGGCGCCAACCTGGTGGTGGACGGCGGCTGGACGGCCATTTAGCGTGTACCGCCGAGCGGTGTTGGGCCTTACTCCGGCCGTTAGCTAGGGCCCCTGCGGTCCTTAGGCCAGGCCCAGCACCGCTTAGCGGGACAGGCTCACGATTCCTAGAGCAGATTTCAGGTTAGTGTACATGGTAACCACAGTGGTCGAACCAGTTTTTTGCGTCGAGTTCGGTTATCCAATCGGTGGCGTCTTGGATGA